>NZ_SMLB01000037.1 GCF_004349105.1 Jiangella aurantiaca | reverse complement strand
GGGAAGGTGTGGGCTGGCCCGGGGCCGGGGTTGGCGTGGTTCGGTGTGGCATTGGTGCTGTGGACAGCGTTGATCATCAACCCTCGTGATGTAGCCGGGAACCGGCGTGAGAACTGCACATCGCCTGGGCGGTCCTGGACGAACAACGGTTGTGCTGGGCGGCCGTTCCTGCTGGCCGGGGGCAGAGGTGGCCGCTCGCTTCTGGTGCGCCTCACTCGTCTCGGGACCGTATGTGAGCCGTGATCTGCCCTCATGCGGCGCTGAACCGGGTGAGGCGCATCGTGGTCGAGCGACGTTCTCGCGCCAGCCGCACGATCACCCGGCCCGCTGTCGACCGCCCGGACCACCTTGGGGTTGATCAGGAGGCGGCGGCACGGCGACGGCGGAGCGCCGCGGATCATCGGGGTGTGCGCCGGCGGCGGCGACGCGCCCACCGGGCGTCGTCCCAGCCGACCGCATCCCCATGGTCCACAGGACATGACGCGAGCCGGCCGGCCGCATGACCCCCCGACGAACTCACGGCGCAGACCACGAAGGCTCGCGCATCGTCGGCAACAGCCTGCCGACCATGTCGTCCCGCCTCAGACCTCGACCCGCCGCTGCTGGTGCGCTGGCTGACTGCGTCCTAGCGGGGGCAGCGGACGCGCCTTCGTCAGGGAGCACTGCCAGTGGCGGTACAGAAGTCCACACGCCGGCGACACATGCGGTGAGGAACCGAAGTGTCGGGAATAGTCCGCAGTTGCGGGTCTATACTGTCGATTGTGCCGCAGTTTCGGATCGCTGACGCAGCCCGCCTCCTGGGGGTGAGCGACGACTCGTTGCGACGATGGGCCGAGGCCGGGCGGTTGCGGCTCGACCGCGACGACGCCGGGCGCATGGTCGTCGACGGCGTGGAGCTGGCCCGGGTGGCCCGCGAGATCGTCCCCGACGAGGCCGCCCTGCCCGTGCCGCGGGAGTCCGCGCGCAACCACTTCCCCGGCATCGTCATCTCGGTGAAGAAGGACGGCGTGATGGCGCAGGTGGAGATCCAGGCCGGCCCGCACCGCGTCGTGTCGTTGATGAGCCGCGAGGCCGCCGACGAGCTCGGGCTGGAGGTCGGCGTGGCGGCCATCGCGTCGGTCAAGGCCACCAATGTCGTCGTCGATCTCCCGGCGGGCCGGGCATGACGCGGGCACGGCTCGCGCTCACGGTCACGGTGGCCGCTCTGCTCACCGTCGCCTGCGGGGGCGACGACGGCGACAGCGCGGCCGCCGCGGACCCGGGCGAGGCGAGCCAGGTGCCGAGCGGGAGGGTGACGGTGCTGGCGGCGGCGTCGTTGACGGAGTCGTTCGAGCACCTCGCCGACGAGCTCCAGACGACCCACCCGGACCTGGAGATCGTCTACTCGTTCGGCTCCAGCTCCGGCCTGGTCGAGCAGCTGCTGTCCGGTGCGCCCGCCGACGTCCTGGCCACGGCCGACACCACGACGATGGACGAGGCGGTCGCCGGCGGGGTGGTCGACGGCGAGCCGCGGATCTTCGCCCGCAACACGCTGGCGCTGGCGGTCCCGGCCGGCAACCCCGGCAACGTCACTGGCCTGGCCGACCTGGCGAACGAAGACCTGCGCGTCGCGATCTGCGAGCCACAGGTCCCGTGCGGCGGTGCGGCCCAGCGTCTCCTCGACGCCGCCGGCGTCACCGCAGCGCCGGACACGCTGACCACGGACGTCAAGGAGGCGGCGTCGCTGGTCGCGCTCGGCGAGGCGGACGCGGCACTGATCTACCTGACCGACGCGGCGGCCGAGGGCGACGCGGTCGAGACCGTCGACGTGCCTGATGCCGAGGACGTGGTCAGCGACTACCCGGTCGCAGTCCTCGCCGACGCCCCGAACCCGGAGGGCGCGCGGGCGGTCGTCGACGCGATCACCGGCGAGCCGGGCCGGGTCATCCTCGGCGAGGCGGGTTTCCTGGAGCCGTGAACCCAACCCGTCGGACGGAGGATCTGCGGGTCCCGGCCGGGCTGCTGATCCCGGCGGCACTCGGCGTCGCGATCCTGGTCCTGCCGATGGCGGGCCTGGTCGTGCGCGCGCCGTGGAGCGACCTCCCGTCCATCCTCGCCTCCGACGAGGTCCTGACGGCGCTGCGCTTGTCGCTGGTCACGGCGACGGTGGCGACCGCGGCCGCGCTCGCGTGCGGGGTCCCGATCGCGTGGCTGCTGGCCCGGACGACGCTGCCCGGCCGGTCCGTTCTGCGCGGCCTGGTGACGGTGCCGCTGGTGCTGCCGCCGGTGGTCGGCGGCGTCGCGCTGCTCATGGTGTTCGGCCGGCGCGGGCTGGTCGGCGGCTGGCTGTATGACACGTTCGGCATCAGCCTGCCGTTCACCACCGAGGCGGTCGTGCTGGCGCAGGTGTTCGTCGCGATGCCGTTCCTCGTCGTCGCGGTCGAGGGGGCACTGCGCACGGCCGACCGCCGGTACGACGACGTCGCGGCCACGCTCGGCGCCACCTCCTGGACGACGTTCCGCCGCGTCACGCTGCCCGCCGTCACGCCGGGCGTGCTGGCCGGGGCGGTGCTGTGCTGGGCCCGGGCGCTCGGCGAGTTCGGCGCGACGGTGACCTTCGCCGGCAGCTTCCCCGGCACCACCCGCACGCTGCCGCTGGAGGCGTACGTCGCGATCAACTCCGGCGACAGCGACGTCGCCATCGTGCTCAGCCTGCTCATGATCGCCGTGTCGGTGACCATCCTGGTCGGGCTGCGCGAACGCTGGATCGGCACCGCATGAGCCTGCACGCCGACCTCGCGCTGCGCCGCGGCGACCTCGAGCTGCGGGCCGCGCTCGCGGTCGCGCCCGGCGAGGTCGTGGCACTGCTCGGGCCGAACGGCGCGGGCAAGTCGACCGCGCTGCAGCTGCTGGCCGGGATCCTGCCGCTGGACGCCGGGCGGGTCGAGCTGGACGGCGTCACGCTCGACGACCCCGCCGCCGGGGTGCACGTCCGGCCGCGCGACCGGCGGGTCGGCATGGTCGTCCAGGACTACCTGCTGTTCCCGCGGATGAGCGTGCTGGAGAACGTCGCGTTCGGGCTGCGCTCGCGCGGCATGCCCCGCGACCGGGCCCGCGCCGAGGCTCGCGAATGGCTCGGCCGCATGGGGCTGGCCGGGTACGAGCGACGGCGTCCGGGCGAGCTCTCCGGCGGCCAGGCGCAGCGGGTCGCGTTGGCCCGCGCGCTGATCGTCGCACCGCGGCTGCTGCTGCTCGACGAGCCGCTGGCCGCGCTCGACGCCGGCACCCGGCCCGCGGTCCGGGCCGAGCTGCGCCGGCACCTCGCGGGCTACGACGGCTGCACGCTCGTCGTCACCCACGATCCGCTCGAGGCCATGGTGCTCGGCGACCGCGTCGTCGTGCTGGAGCGCGGCAGCGTCGTCCAGCAGGGCCCGCCGGCCGAGGTCGCGCGCCGGCCGCGCACCGACTACGTCGCCCGCCTCGTCGGCCTGAACCTGCTGACGGGGACGGCGTCGGGCCGCACCGCCGAGCTGCCGACCGGGGCCGTCGTCACCCTGGCCCACGACGCCACCGGCCCGGTGCACATCGCGTTCCCGCCGGTCGCCGTCACGCTCAGCCCGCGCCGGCCGGAGGGCTCGGCCCGCAACGCGTGGCCGCTGGTCATCGCCGACCTCGAGGCGCACGGCGACCTCGTCCGGGTGACGGCCGACGGCGCGGTGCCCGTGCTCGCGGACGTCACGCCGCTGGCCGTCGCCGACCTCGGCCTGGAGCCTGGCGGCGAGGTGTGGGCGTCGGTGAAGGCCACCGAGATCAGCGTCTATCCGGCGTGAGCCGGTAGCTCAGCTCCGGCCGGCCGGCGCCGCCGTGCCGCGCCTCGCGTTCGACCCGGCCGAGGTCGTGCAGATGCTCCAGGTACCGGCGAGCCGTGACCCGCGACACCGATAGTGCGGCCGCCACCTCGCGGGCCGACGCGCCGTCCTGCTCCCGCAGCACGGCGACCACGTGGTCGAGGGTCTCCTCGGCCAGGCCTTTCGGGAGCCGGGACAGGTCGGGCGCGCGCAGCGCGCCGAGCAGCCGGTCGATCTCGTGCTGGCTGGTCGCCTCGGACTCCGCGCTGGTCCGCGCCCGGTAGGCGGCGTAGCGGGTGAGCCGGTCGGCCAGCATCGCGAACGTGAACGGCTTGATGACGTACTGGACGATGCCCAGCGACACCGCGGCGCGCACCATGGCGAGGTCGCGGGCGGCCGTCAGCGCCATGATGTCCGTGCTCAGGCCGGCGGCGCGGAGCTTGCGGCAGACGTCCAGCCCGTGCAGGTCCGGCAGGTTCATGTCCAGCAGCACCAGGTCGATCCGGTCGCGGGCCAGCACGGCCAGCGCCTCGCGGCCGGAGTGCACCGTACCGGCCAGCTCGAAGCCCGGCACGCGTTCGACGTAGGTCGCGTGGGCGGCGGCGACGATCGGCTCGTCCTCGACCACGAGGGTGCGCAGCGTGCGGGTCATGCCGGCTCCACCACGACCGGGGCGGCCGGCAGCGTCACCCGGAACAGCGTCGCCCCGCCGCTCTCTGTCAGCTCGATCTCGCCATCCAGCCGGCGCACCACCTGCGTGACCAGCGCCAGTCCCAAGCCCTGGTGCGCGCCGGCGCCGTTCTTGGTGGACCAGCCGCGGTCGAAGACGCGGTCGCGGTCGCCCGCGGCGACCCCGTCGCCCGAGTCGCTCACCTCGACCACCAGCCCCTCCGTCGCGTCGATCGCGACGTGCACCCAGCGCGGCGGCGACCCGGCCCCGGCGGCGTCGACGGCGTTGTCGACCAGGTTGCCGACCACCGTCACCAGGTCGCGGGTCGCCAGCCCGGCCTCCTGCGCCGAGCCGGCCGATTCGATGGTCAGCGCGACGCCGCGCTCGTCGGCCTGCGCGGTCTTTCCGAGCAGCAGCGCCGCCAGCACCGGCTCGTCGATCGCCGACACCACCCGGTCGGCCAGCGCCTGCGTGGTGGCCAGCTCGGTGGTCGCGAGCTCGAGGGCGGCGCCGGACCGGCCGAGCTCGAGCAGCGACACGACGGCGTGCAGCCGGTTCGCCGACTCATGGGCGTGCGCCCGCAGCGCGTCGGAGAAGCTGGTCGCGGTGTCCAGCTCGCGGGCCAGTCGCTCCAGTTCGGTGTGGTCGCGCATTGTCACCACCGCCCCGCTGCGGCCCTGGCCCGCGGCGGAGTCGTCGGTGCGGGCCGGCATCCGGCTGACCACGATGACCCGCTCCTCGGTGAGCACGATCTCGTCGATGGTGCTGCCCTCGCTGGTCAGCGCGCGCACGACGGCGGGCGGCAGGTCGACGTCGTCGAGGGTGACGCCCGGCGGCAGCGGGCCGGGCAGGCCGAGCAGCCGGATCGCCTCGTCGTTGGCCAGCACGACCCGGCCGTGCTCGTCCAGGATGAGCAGCCCCTCGCGGATCGCGTGCAGCACCGACGCGTAGTAGGCGAGCGTGCGGGTGACCTCGGCCGGGCCCATGCCGCCGGTGACCCGGTGCAGCCGCCGTCCCACCACCACCGACCCGGCGACGCCGAGCACGGCCGCGGCCAGCGCCGTCAGCACGATCCACGGCACCTGCTCGGCCACCCGCTCGCCGACGTTCTCGATGGTGACGCCGACGGCGACCAGCCCGACGACCGCGCCGCCGTCGGGGCCGGACCGCACCGGCACGACGGCGCGGACCGACGGGCCGAGCGTGCCGGTGAACGTCTCGCGCAACGTGCCGCCGGACGGCGCGTCGCCCACGTTGCCGAGGAACGTCCCGCCGATCTGCTCGGGGTCGGGGTGGGTGTAGCGGACCCGGTCCGGCGACATGATCGTGATGAAGTCGACGTCGCCGCCGGACCGGACGCGTTCGGCATACGGCTGCAGGTGCGCGCTGGGGTCGTCGGAGCCGAACGCGGCGATGACCGACGGCGCCGCGGCGACGGCCTGTGCGACCGACATCGACCGGTCGCCGGCCGCTTCGCGGGCCTCGCGCTGAGCGTTCACGGCCACCATCGCCGTCACGACCGCGACAATGCCCAGCACCACCGTCAGCTGGATGACGACCGTGCTGCGCACCAGGCTCCACCGTCGCCACGGCCTCGTGAGCGATCCCATCACGTCAGTCTGCGGCACGTGCGCCGCCTCCGTCACCGGTTGCCGGCCACCAGCGCGGCGACGGCGGCCGTCACGTCGGCGGTGTCAGCGCTGCCGCCGACGTCAGGAGTGCGCGTCTCCGGCGAGCGCAGCGTCGTGGTGATCGCCGTCATCAGCTCGGCCGCGACCTTCTCGTGCCCGAGCCGCTCCAGCATCAGCACGCACGACCACAACGCGCCGACCGGGTTGGCCAGGCCCCGTCCGGCGATGTCCGGCGCGGATCCGTGCACCGGCTCGAACATCGACGGGTGGGTGCCGGTGGGGTCGATGTTGGCCGACGGTGCGATGCCGATGCTGCCCGCGACGGCCGCCGCGAGGTCGCTGAGGATGTCGCCGAACAGGTTCGACGCGACGACGACGTCGAACCGCTCGGGCTGCAGGACGAACTTCGCCGCCAGCGCGTCGATGTGCTCCTGGTCCCAGCGCACGTCGGGGAACCGCTCCGCGCGCTCGGCCACGATCTCGTCCCAGAACGGCAGCGTGTGCACGATCCCGTTGCTCTTCGTCGCGGACGTGACGTAGCCGCGGCGTCCGCGGGCCAGCTCGAACGCATAGTCGGCGATCCGGCTGACGCCCGCGCGGGTGAACACCGACTCCTGGACCGCGAACTCGTCCGGGAAGCCACGGTTCAGCCGCCCGCCGATCTCGCTGTACTCGCCCTCGACGTTCTCACGGACGACGACGAGGTCGACGGCGCCCGGGCCGGCCGTGCGCAGCGGGCTGCCGACGCCGTCGAACACCCGGATCGGCCGCAGGTTGACGAATTGCCGGAACACGCGCCGGATCGGGATCAGCAGTCCCCACAGCGACACGTGGTCCGGGACGCCGGGCCAGCCGACGGCGCCGAGCAGGATCGCGTCGAACCGGGCCAGCGTCTCCAGCCCGTCGGCGGGCATCATCGCGCCGGTCTCGGTGTAGCGGCGGCAGGACCAGTCGAACGTCTCGTAGGCGAGGTCCAGGCCGTACCGCCGGTCCAGCGCGTCCAGCACCGTGCGGGCCGACTCGATCACCTCGGGGCCGATCCCGTCGCCCGGGATCACCGCGATCGTCCCCGCCATCGCCGTCACCCGCCCAGCCCGAGCACGCTCACCATCACGGGCAGCATGAGCAGGATCAGGATCGCGCCGAGCACGTCGAACGAGACGCCGGACCGGATCATCTTGGTGATCGGCACGACGCCCGAGCCGTAGACGATCGCGTTCTGCGGCGTCGAGACCGGCAGCATGAACCCGAACGAGGCGCCGAACGTGGCGGCCAGCGCCGGGACGAACGGGTTGACGCCCGCGGCGACCGCGATCGGGATGATGATCGGGACGACGACGGCGGCAGCGGCGGTGTTGCTGGTGGTCTCCGAGATGACGATGGCGAGCAGCACGGCGAACGCGGTGATGGCGAACGTGCTGGTCAGGCCGAGGGAGTCGAAGGCGCCGGTGCCGATCGTCTCGGCCAGACCGGTCGACTCCAGAAGCGAGCCGAAGATGATGCCGGTGCCGAACAGCACCACGGTGCCCCAGTCGATGCGGGCCGCGTCGCTCCAGCGCAGCGTGTACTCACGCCGTTTCCAGTCGGTGGGCAGCAGGAACAGCAGTGCCGCGCCCACCACGGCGACCACGCCCTCGTTGAGCCGGCCGCTGACGCTGGTGTAGAGCTCGGACTCGGTGCCGGCGACGACCGCGATGACGCCGGGGAAGATCCACAGGCTGACGGTGACGGCGAACGCGATCAGCGTGTTCTTCTCGGCCCGCGAGAACCGGCCGAGCGCCGCCTTCTCCGTCGCCACCCACTCCGACACGCCCTCCAGGTGCTTGATCTCCGGGCGGTTGAGCAGCAGCAGGACGACGGCGAGCGCGACGAACATCAGCGCGCAGATCGGCAGTGCGAGCAGCATCCAGTCCAGGAACGAGATCGTCTCGCCGGTCGCCTCCTCGATCAGCCCACGGCCGATGAGGTTCGGCGGCGACCCGACCGGCGTCAGCAACCCGCCGACACTGGCGCCGTAGGCGAGCATCAGCATCAGCGCGGCGCCGACCCGTAGCCGCAGCGGGTCGAAGTCACGCGCGACCAGCCCCTTGGCCTGCAGCAGCTTGGCGATGACGGTGAGGATGCCGATCGCCGTCGGCAGCAGCATGGCCACCGTCGCGGTGTTCGAGACGAACGCCGACAGCAGGCAGGTGATCAGTCCGAACACGATGACGACCCGGGTGGTGGAGGAGCCGACGCCGGGCAGGTTGAGCATCCACATCGCGAACCGCTTGGCCAGGCCGTGCTTGAGCATCGCCTGCGCCAGGATGAACGCGCCGATGAACGTGAACACCGTCGGCGAGCCGAACGGCGCCAGCGCCTCCGCCGCCGGCACCACGCCGAGCAGGACGATCGCGCCGATGCCGATGAACCCGCCGACCGGGATCGGAACCGGTTCGGTGACCCAGAGGACGATGACGCCGAGCAGGATCGCCGCCAGCGTGTGCTGCTCGTCGTCCAGGCCCAGCGGCAGCAGCAACGCGGTGATGGTGACCAACGGCGCGAGGAACAGCCCGGCGGTGCGGCGGCCGCGCTCGAAGCGTTCCTCGACGGGGCTCAGCTGCTGCTCGCCGAGGCTGCGGTAGGTGGCATGGCCGAGGAACGCCTTGTCGACGTCCGTGGGCGGCGGCGGTGTCGGCCGGTCGATGACGGACACGTGCGGCTCCTCTCGGGAGGCGGTCGTTTGACGCCCGAGTGTGAGCCAGCCCACATCGACATGTCACCGTTGCGTAACTTGAGTACATCGATCGGAAACGCCACGGCCGTCCGCGGGTGGCCGCGTGGGTGGCCCGCCGCATCGTCGCGGGCGGCGACCTGGGACGATGCTGTACGTGGCAACCTCGACCCGCGGCAACCCTTCGCTGGGCGACATCCTGCGCAGCGTCGGCGTCCTGGCCGGCGTCATCGCGGCGTTCGCGATCGTGTTCAACCTGCTCAACGACCCCGAGCCGCGGCTGCCCGACCCCGTCGACTACCAGCCGGCGCTCGAGGTGGCCCGCGCCGAGTACGGCTACGACGTGCTCGCGCCGGAGCCGGTCCCGGACGGCTGGCGCGCCACCAGTGTCGACTTCGCGCAGGAGGCCAGCGGCGACCGCTGGCGGCTCGGCTTCCTCATCGACGGCGAGCAGTTCGTCGGCCTGGAGCAGACCGACGGTGAGATCGAGAGCTACCGCGACGACCGGCTGGCGGACTTCCAGCCCGACGGTGAGAGCACCATCGACGGCGTCACGTGGGAGCGCCTCCTCGAGGAGGACGACCAACCCGACCGCGCCCTCGTCCGCGTCGACGGCGGCGCGCTGACGATCGTACGGGGCACCGTCTCATACGAGGGGCTCGAGGAGTTCGTGACGCTGCTGCGCTGAGACAAGGACAGCTTCGAAGCGGACGGGGTGCGACCGCGAGGCCTGATCAGCCCTCAGCGTCGGGGGTGCCGTCCGCGCCGCTCGCGGCGTCGAGCTTGGCGCGGGCACCGTCGAGGTACCGCTCGCACAGCGCGGCCAGCTCTTCGCCGCGCTGCCACAGGGCCAGCGACTCCTCCAGCGTGGTGCCGCCGGCCTCGAGCTTCGCGACGATCTGGATCAGCTCGTCGCGGGCCTGTTCGTAGGTGGGTTCGGCGGCCTGCATGGGCAGCCAACCTACCAGCGCTACGGCGCCGCCCGCTCGCCGGTGGCGTCGATCGTCGCGCCGATCTCGCCGCCCGCGACCAGCAGCCGCACGTGGTCGCCGGCCGCGACGTCCGCGGGCTGCCGCACGACGGTGCCGTCGTCCTTCTGCACCACCGCGTAGCCGCGCTCCAACGTCGCGGCAGGAGACAGCGCCCGGATCCGGGCCCGGGTGTGGTCGACCTCGACGGCGGCGCGCTCGAGCGCGTGCCGCACGGTGCGCCGGGCCCGCTGCACCAGCGCGTCGACCTCCTGGCCGCGCAGCCGCAGGCCGTGATGCGGGTCGGCCAGCGCCGGGCGGGAGCGCAATGAGTCCAGGCCGTGCCGCTCGCGGTCGAGCCGGTGCCGGACGGCGGACCGGATGCGCTCGCGCGCCCGGGCCACCCGGTCGGCCTCCTCGGCGACGTCGGGCACCACGCGCTTGGCCGCGTCCGTCGGCGTCGACGCCCGGACGTCGGCGACCAGGTCGAGCAGCGGGGTGTCGGCCTCGTGCCCGATCGCGCTGACCACCGGCGTCGTGGCCGCGGCGACGGCGCGCACCAGCGCCTCGTCGGAGAACGGCAGCAGGTCCTCGACCGACCCGCCGCCGCGGGCGATGATGACGACGTCGACCTCGGGATCGCGGTCGAGCACCCGCAGCGCGTCCATGACCTGGCCGACGGCGTTCAGCCCCTGCACGGCGACCGGCTCGACCCGGAACCGCACGCCGGGCCAGCGTCGCCGCGCGTTCTCGAGCACGTCGTGCTCCGCCTTGGAGTCGCGGCCGCAGATCAGCCCGACGACCCGCGGCAGGAACGGCAGCGGGCGCTTGCGCGCGTCGGCGAAGACCCCCTCCGTCGCCAGGATCTTGCGCAGCCGCTCGATGCGGGCCAGCAGGTCGCCCAGCCCGACGGTGCGCAGCTGGTCGGCGGCCAGCGAGAGCGTCCCGCGGGTGAAGTACCAGGACGGCTTCGCGTGCACGACGACGCGGGCGCCGTCGGCCAGCGGCACCTCGAGGGCGTCGAGCAGCCCGACCGGGCAGGTGACCGTCAGCGACACCTCGGCGTGCGGGTCGCGGAGGGTGAGGAACGCCGTCGACGTGCCCGGACGGCGGGAGTACTGGGCCACCTGGCCCTCGACCCAGACCGGGCCGAGCCGGGCCACCCACTGGCCGATCAGCTGCGAGATGACCCGGACGGGCGCGGGCTTCTCCGGGGACGTGTCCAAGGCCACGATGGGCACCGTACCTCCTGTCTCCGATTCCCCCATGGACCTCGCCGGTAGGCAGCGGCCGCTCGGACCGACGGTCCGGGCACCTACCATGGGAGACATGACTGATTCGGGCCGAGTGCTCCTGGCCGCACCCCGGGGCTACTGCGCGGGCGTCGACCGCGCCGTGGTCACCGTCGAGAAGGCGCTGGACCACTACGGCCCACCGGTCTACGTCCGCAAGCAGATCGTGCACAACAAGCACGTCGTCGAGACGCTCGAGCAGCGCGGCGCGATCTTCGTCGAAGAGCTGTCCGAGGTGCCCGAGGGCGCGCTGGTGGTGTTCTCCGCGCACGGCGTGTCACCCATGGTGCACGCCGAGGCTGCCGAGCGCGGGTTGCGGACCATCGACGCCACGTGCCCGCTGGTCACCAAGGTGCACAACGAGGCGCGCCGGTTCGCCAAGGACGACCTCGACATCGTCCTGATCGGCCACGCCGGGCACGAGGAGGTCGAGGGCACCTCCGGCGAGGCGCCCGAGCACATCCAGCTGGTCGAGAGCCCGGCCGACGTCGACAAGGTCGAGGTCCGCGACCCGTCCCGCGTGGTGTGGCTGTCGCAGACCACGTTGTCGGTCGACGAGACGTACGAGACCGTCAGCCGGCTGCGCGAGCGGTTCCCGGCGCTGATCAGCCCGCCGAGCGACGACATCTGCTACGCCACGCAGAACCGCCAGGTCGCGGTGAAGGAGATCGCCGCCGAGGCGGAGCTGGTGCTGGTGGTCGGCTCGGCCAACTCGTCCAACTCGGTGCGGCTGGTCGAGGTCGCCCTCGAGGCCGGCGCCGACGCGGCGTACCGCATCGACAACGCGTCCGAGATCGACGAGGCCTGGCTCGCCGGAGTCTCGACGGTGGGCGTCACCAGTGGCGCGTCGGTGCCCGAGGAGCTGGTGGCCGGCGTCGTCGCGTGGCTGGGGGAGCGCGGCTTCCCCACCGTCGACGAGCACCGCACCACCGAGGAGTCGCTGATCTTCTCGCTGCCGCGCGAGCTGCGCCGCGACCTCAAGGCATCGGCGGCGTCGGACTGACCGTCCGTCAGGCGCCCTCATCTTTGCCCTTGTCCTGCTTGCCGAGGCCGCTGACCAGCAGGATCAGGCCCCAGATGCCGATGGGCCACATGGGCCAGAAGTTCCGCAGCTCGCCGGCCGCGATGCTGCTGATGCCCCAGATGCCGATCATGATGACGGCGGCGCCGGCCCACGCCTGCCACTCGTCGAGGTACTCGCGCAGCGCACGCTTCTTCCGCTCCGCGACGGCCTGCTGCTGCTCCTCCTCGGCCCGGCGCCGCTCACGGTGCAGCGGCTGCGGCAGGTCGGCGGTGAGGCGGTCCAGCTCGCCGTAGGTGCGCGACTCCCACACTGCCTGGATGCGGCGCTCGTACTCGTCGTTGTCGAGCCGTCCCTCGCCGAAGGCGTCGCGCAGGTCGTCGGCGACGAGCTCCCGGTCGGCGTCGCTCGCCCTCTGCTCAGGCCGCCGCGCGGGCAGATCGCTCATCCCGGCCTTCTCCCTTCGCGTGTCCGAGCAAGGATACGACCGGCGCCGCGCCGGACCGGTCACGTGGAACGCCCGGCCGCGCGGGCGTGGCCCGGCGGACTTCCGGGCCCCTGCGGCGGGACCTTGGTCCCTGGTTCTCGCGGCGCCGGGTGTGGACGCTGGAGGTGTGGACGCGATCGCTCCTGCCGATTCCGCCGGCCTCGAGAACCTCGGCCGGTCCGACTGCTTCGCGCTGCTGCGGACGGTGCCGATCGGCCGCATCGTGTTCACCGAGGCGGCGCTGCCGGCGATCCAGCCGGTGAACTTCGTCCTCGACGGCGAGGACGTGATCATCCAGACCGGCATGGGGTCGAAGCTGGCGGCCGCGACCCGGTCCGCCGTCGTCGCGTTCGAAGGGGATCAGTACGACGAGGACGCCCTGACCGGCTGGTCGGTGGTGCTGGTCGGGCGGGCCGAGGCGGTCGCCGACGCGGCCGAGCGGACGCGGCTCGCGACGCTCGGGCTGACGCCGTGGGCGCTGGGGGACCGGCCGCACTACATCCGGATCCGGCCCGAGATCGTCCGCGGGCGGCGCCTCAACCGCCCGGCTGCGCTCTGACGCGGCCCGTACGTCCCGCCACGTGGGCCGCTCCGTGCAGCCTCCCAGCCGCGAGCAGCCCGGCGCGTGCCGTCACGCCGACCTCGACCGCCGCGACCGCGACACAATGCGGCGGCTTCGTCCCATCCGATCCGTGGGGTCCGATCGGCGGTGCGATGACCTGGTCGGTCAACTGGACGCGACGACGGCTACCAGTTCGCGAACACACTGGGCGCCTATCTCGGGACCGGCTGATTCCAGGCCCGGCGATGGGTGAGCCTCGCGGCCCACCGGAGGCTCACCCATCACCGGCGGGGAGGCCGCTATCCGTCGCGACGCCGGCGGCGGGCGGTTCAGCGGCTCGGCCCGGCGCCCAACTCCGCGCGGGCCCGGTCGAGCGCGAAGATGCTCGACGCGGTCATGGTGCCGGCCGTCATCAGTGCCGTCAGCTCCGGTCCGTCGAACGCTGCGAACTCGATGCGCGGCCCGCCGGTGGTGGCCGACTCCCAGCTGCCGCGCGCGGTCAGCTTGAGCTCGTCGGCGTAGGCCGGCGAGGTGAAGTGCGCAAGGACGGCCAGGATGACGCTGCCGTCGCTGATGTCGATGGCCGCGCCCGTGCAGCGCAGGCGCAACCGGCCCACGTCCAGCTCCGCGACGAGGCGGCGGCCGTGCTCGCTGCGGAAGATCCAGTCGGGGTGAGCCGCGCCGGGCTGGTCTGCGGCCCGCGACAACTCCTCCTCGTCGAAGAACTCCTCAAGGATCTCCTTGAGCACGTTGTACGTGACCAGGCCGAACCGGCTGCGCGATGTGCCGAGCACGTTCGGCTCCAGCCCGAAGACGGGTGCGACGGCGTACATGCCGCGCGAGGTGACCACGCGGTCGGAGCGGCGTTGGAGCGTGACCTGGCGGCGGCCGTCCGCGCCCTCGAAGACGCAGGTCGCCGCCGCGGAGATCACGATGGGACGCAGCGAGCCGCTGATCGCGTCGTCGAAGCTGCGGAAGGTGCCGAGGAGCAGTGGTTTGGCGCCGTCCGGCTCGTCGGACTCGTGCAGGATGCGGTCGCTGAGGTCGACGTACGCGTAGTAGTTGCAGACACCCGCTGCCAGCCCGTCGTCACCGACCGGCTCGCCGAGCGCGTAGAGCAGCGAGCCGTCCCACAACGTGACGCCGCCATGCTGTTTGCGCTCGATGACGCCGCTCCGGTACGGCAGCTCGACCCGGTCGGGCTGAAGCAGCCGCAGCGGGGCGTCCGACTCCGGCGTGAGGTCGCCGACGAGCCGATCGTCCTGGTCGTGGACCATCGGCAGGAGCGCCGGTTCGAGTGTCGTCGTCGTGCGGACGAGCCGGTCCGTCAGCCCGTTCGTTCGGAAGATCTCCAACAGGTGGGTGGCGTGCCGGACGGGGTCGGCCGACTGCTCGAGTCGCCGGCGGCGTCGGTCCATCCGGCGGGCGGCGACCCGGGACTTGACAGACGAGTAGGCCTCGTCGCCGGCGATCCCGAGGACCACGCCGAGCAGTATCAGCGCCACCTCACCCATGCCGGGGTCCTCCACTCGCCGGCTGCGGCCGGGTGGGCGCCGGCCGTCTGCGCGGCATTCTGTCAGCCGTCGGTGCCGCTGCGGCGGCGCGACCGTGACCCCTTGCCGGTGGCCGGGCCGAGGCCGAATCGCGGATCGATCTGGATGTCCTCCAGCGCGATCAGCGCGTCGTCGACCATCTCGGGCGCTTGGAGCTGCCGCGCGGCCCGCTCGACCTGCGGCGGCGCCTCGATCTCCTCGTCGACCACCTTGAGGTCGGCCATCTTGCGCGCGGTGACCAGCACCCGGCTCTCCAGCGAGCTGACGCCGTCGTTGTACGCCTTGACCGCGCCGTCGAGCTGACGGCCGAGCCGGGCGAGGTGACCGCCCATGGTGGCGAGGCGGGAGTGCAGCTCGCGGCCGAGGCTCAGCACCTCTTGCGCGTTCTGCGCCAACGCCTCCTGCCGCCAGGCGTAGCCGACCGTCCGCAACAGCGCGACCAGCGTCGACGGCGTCGCGATGACGACGTTGCGCTCGAAGGCGTACTCGTACAACGTGGGGTCCTGCTCCATGGCGGCGTTGAGGAACACATCGGACGGCACGAACATGACGACGAACTCGGGCGTGGGCGTGAACTGCTCCCAGTACTGCTTGCCGGCCAGCGACTCGATATGGGTCTTGAGGTGCCGGGCGTGCGCCGCCAGCCGCTTGTCGCGCGTGGCCTCGTCGCGGGCCTCCTGCGCCTCGAGGTAGCCGTTGAACGACACCTTCGCGTCGACGACGACCTTCTTGCCGCCGGCGAGGTTGACCACGAGGTCGGGACGGAGCTTGCCGTCGGCGGTGTCGGCGCTGGCCTGCTCGGCGAAGTCGACGTGCTCGACCATGCCGGCGGCCTCGACGACCCGGCGCAGCTGCAGCTCGCCCCACCGGCCGCGCACCTGCGGCGCGCGCAACGCCGTCACCAGCTGTTGGGTCTCGAGCCGCAGCTGCTCGGAGCTCTTGCCCATGGTCTCGAGCTGCGTGCGCAGCTCGCCGTAGGCGGTGGCGCGGGCCTTCTCCAGCTGGTGGGCGTGGTCGGTGACCTTCTGGAGCTGGTCGTTCAGCGGCTTGACCATGGCCTCGACGGCCAGGCGGCGGTGCTCGAGCTCAGTTTTGACGCGCTCCTCGGAACCCTTGAACTGCTCGGTGGCCAGTTCGAGGAACTCGGCGCGGTTCTGCCGCAGGGCGTCGACGGACAGCCGCTGGAACTCCTGCGTCAGCCGCTCCTGCTCGGCGCGCAGCATGGCCAGCTTCTCCTCGCCGCTGGCGCGGGCGTGGGCGAGCTCGGTCTCCAGCCGGGTCTGCTCGGCCTGGGCGTCGAGCATGCGCTCGCGGTCGACCTCGCGCTCGGCCTGCAGCTCTTGCCTCTCGCGCCGGACGGTGTCGAGCTCGGCCCGCGCGGCATCGCGCTCGGCAGCCACCGTGGCGGCGGCGCCGGCCGTGCGGACGCGGACGAGCAGCGCGCCAACCACGCCGCCGAGGAGGAGGGCGACGAGGGCGACGAGGACGCTGGAGACGTTCATGGGGGCTACTTTGCCGGGGACCTCCGACAAAGTCCGGGAGGCGCGGCGAGAACCGGTCCGGAACAGGCGTTTCGTGCCAGTTCAAGATCCGCTTCGTCGCCGGCGGCCGGGCCACGTACCCTTGGCACCTGTGAGTCTCACCATCGGCATCGTCGGCCTGCCCAATGTCGGCAAGTCCACGCTGTTCAACGCCCTGACGAAGAACGACGTGCTGGCCGCGAACTACCCGTTCGCCACCATCGAGCCCAACGTCGGCGTCGTCGGCGTGCCCGACTCGCGGCTCGCGAAGCTGGCCGAGATCTTCGACTCCGCTCGCCAGGTGCCGGCCACCGTCAGCTTCGTCGACATCGCAGGCATCGTGAAGGGCGCCTCCGAGGGGCAGGGCCTGGGTAACAAGTTCCTCGCCAACATCCGTGAGGCCGACGCGATCTGCCAGGTCATCCGCGTCTTCAACGACCCCGACGTCGTCCACGTCGACGGACGAGTCGCGCCAAAGTCTGACATAGAGGTCATCGAGACCGAATTGATCCTCGCCGACCTCCAGACCACCGAGAATGCCCTCCCGCGCCTGGTCAAGGAGGCGCGGATGGCCAAGGAGAAGCAGGAGATCGTCGCCGCCGTCGAGCAGGCCAAGGCGGTCCTCGACGGCGGGCAGACCGTCTTCGCGGCGCGCCTCGACCCCGAGCCGCTGCGCGACCTGCACCTCCTCACCGCCAAGCCGTTCCTCTACGTCTTCAACATGGACGACGAGGAGCTCTCCGACGACGGCCTCAAGGCCGAGCTGAGCGCCCTGGTCGCGCCCGCCGAGGCGATCTTCCTCGACGCCCAGATCGAGGCCGAGCTGTCGGAACTGGACGATGCCGAGGCGCTGGAGCTGCTGCAGTCGATGGGTCAGGAGGAGTCCGGTCTCGACATGCTCGCCCGGGTCGGCTTCGACACCCTGGGGCTGCAGACGTACCTCACGGCGGGCCCGAAGGAGGCGCGCGCGTGGACCATCCGCAAGGGCGCCACCGCTCCTGAGGCGGCCGGCGTCATCCACACCGACTTCCAGAAGGGCTTCATCAAGGCCGAGGTCGTCTCCTTCGACGACCTGGTCGCGACCGGCTCCATGGCGGAGGCCCGGTCGAAGGGCCTGGTCCGCATGGAGGGCAAGGACTATGTCATGGCCGACGGCGACGTCGTCGAGTTCCGCTTCAACGTGTGACGGCATCCGCGGCCGAGCGGGCGATCTCTGCCTGCCGGACGAGGAACGCCTGCTCGTCCAGCTTCTTGCGGCGCATCCACGTCGTGACCTCGGAGTTGCACTTGCTCGCGTTGCACGAGCGGCACGCCGGCACCACGTTGGTCAGCGTGTAGCGTCCGCCGCGGGAGATGGGCAGCATGCAGTCCTTCTGCAGCTGAGCATCGCCGGCGCCGCAGTAGGCGCAGCCAGCCCAGGCCGCGACCAGCGCCGCCCACTGGGCGTCGGACAGGTCGTGCTCGACCTTCGCCATCCGGCGCTGGCGGCGCCGGGCGTAGATCGCGGCGCGGCGGCGAGACGGCACGCTCCGAGCGTACGGGCGGCATGGGCGAGGCCCCCGGAGGCGCGCGCCGTGCCGCGCCCGAGATGCGCAGCCGTCCTGGTGATGTACCGGCTGAACGGGCAGGGTCGGCGTCGCTGCGGGCCACCATCTGGCGCTGGGCGGAGCCCGAGGGCTGGCACGTTCTCTACCACCAGGGCACGATCACCGAGGAGCCCTGATCGGTGCCTTGGCTCGAACGCGACGGCTCGGTCCTGCGGCGCTATCACGCCGAGGTGCCGCCGCGGGCGGAGTACGAGATCACCGAGCAGGGACGGAGTCTGCAGCCGGTCTTCGCCGCGCTCGGCGAGTGGTCCGCGGCGCGGATGCCCGCGGTCGAGGCCGCTCGGGTCAGGTACACCGGGCCGCTGCCCCGCTGAGGCGGGCCGGTTGCTCGACTGGGCCCGGCCGCTGCCCGGCTGAGCAGGGCCGCGAACGGCGTCAGGACGACAGCGCCGACCGCTCCCGGTGGCCGCGGACCTTCGCGAGGTTGCCGCACCGCTGCATCGAGCACCAGCGCCGCTTCCCAGGGCGAGACGTGTCGACGAGCAGCAGGCCGCAGGTCTCAGAGGCGCAGACGCGGATCCGCTCGGCCAGAGGGCCACCGAACAGGTCGATCGCGTCCCGAGCGATCGTCGACAGCGCGGCGGCCGTCGTCGGTGCGGCAAATCCGGCACCGGCGCCGACGGCGCCCAACTGCGGCACCAGCGGGGGCACGGCCGCCGCGGCGTTGATCGTCGCGATGTCGTCGACGCGAACCGCGCCGCCCACGGCGAGCGACCGCGCCGCGTTCGTGATCGCCGTGCGCAGTGGGCGCATCGCCTCCATGTCGGCCGGCCCGGCGGACAACCCGTCGACGGACAGGATGACGCCGAGCCAGTGGGCCAAGTCGCCGGGCGTGTGGACGATCTCCCACCTCGCGGACTCGCCCTCGCCGCCGGTGTGCGTGAAGTCGAGCGAGACGCGTCCGGTGAGGAACCGCACCCGGACGGAGAGAGGGAGATCCTCGCGGCGTTGCATGACACCACTATAACCGGTTACGGTGTGATCCATGACACTCACGCACATCAACCCCGAATCCATGCACGCGAATCCGGCGTTCACCTGGGCCGTGCGGGTCCCCGCCGGCGCCGACCTCGTCTTCATCGGCGGCCAGAACGGCGTCGACGAGAGCGGTCAGGTCGTCGGGCCGGACATCGCGAGCCAGACCCGGCAGGCACTCAGGAACCTGCTGACCGTCCTCGAGGCGGCCGGCGCCCGTCCCGAGGACGTCGTCAAGTGGACGATCCTCATCCGTGAGGGGGCATCGCTGCAGGACGGCTTCGCCGCGTTCGGCGAGGTCTGGGGCCAGCGCCCGAACCCGCCGGCCATCACGTCGGCGTTCGTCGCCGGCCTCGCGGTCCCGGGAGCCCTCGTCGAGATCGAGGCCGTCGCCGCCGTGCCGCCGCCCGCGGGGTGACGGCGACACTGACGGCCACGCTGTCGGAGCCGCGGGGTAGCGTCGCGCCCATGCTCGACGAGAAGGACACCCTCAAGCGCTACCTGCAGAGTCACCGCGACGCCCTGCTGTGGAAGCTGGACGGGTTGAGTGAGCGCGACGCTCGCTGGCCGATGACGCCGACGGGCACCAACCTGCTCGGGCTGGTCAAACACGTCGCCAGCATGGAGTACGACTACTTCGGCCGGGTCTTCGACCGTCCCGTGCCCGAGCCGATGCCGTGGCTGGACGACGACGCCGAGGACAACGCCGACCTCTGGGCGACGGCCGACCAGTCCCGCGAATGGGTGGTCGACTTCTACCGCCGCGCCATCGCGCACGCCGACGCCACCATCGACGCGCTCGACCTGGACGACACCGGCACCGTGCCGTGGTGGCCGGCCGAGCGGAACCCGGTCACGCTGCACCAGATCCTCGTCCACATGATCGCCGAGACCGCCCGGCACGCCGGCCACGCCGACATCGTGCGCGAGACCGTCGACGGCGAGATCGGCCTGCGCAAGGATGTCTCCAACCTTCCCGACCACGACGCGCAGTGGTGGTCCGACTACGTCGAGAAGCTGAAGCGCACCGCGCTCGAGGCCGAGAACCGGCTGCTTGGGTGACGTCACCGCGGCTGAGCTACAGTAGGTATGTACCTACAACGAGGAGGCTGACGATGGTGACGATGTCCGCGCGTGAGTTCAACCATGACGTCAGCTCGGCCAAGCGGGCAGCCGAACACGCGCCGGTCTTCATCACCGATCGGGGCAGACCGTCGCACGTCCTCCTGAGCGTGGACGAGTACCGCACACTCATCGGGGCCGATCGCAGCCTTGCCGAATCGCTCGCGTTGCCTGAGTCTGCCGACTTCGAACCGGCGGTTCTCGACTTCGAGGCGAAGATCCCCGAACTCTGATGTGGCTACTCGACACGAATGTCGTCAGTGAACTGCGCAAGGCGTCAGCCGGCCGTGAGGTCGCCAGCTCCTTCGCCGCCTGGGCCCGATCCAGGCCAGCCGGCCTGGACTTCGTGTCCGTCGTGACGATCTATGAGCTCGAGTTGGGTGTTCGGCGGATCGAGCGACGCGACGCGGATCAGGGACGCGTGCTCCGGGCCTGGCTCGACGGCCCGGTGAGCCATGAGTTCCGCGGGCGGGTGATCACCCTCGACGTCGATGTCATGCGTCGCGCCGCCGGCCTGCACATCCCCGATCCGCGGCCAGAACGAGACGCGTTCATTGCGGCCACGGCGTTGCACCATGGCCTGGGTCTGGTCACTCGGAACACCAAAGACTTCGCCTCGCTCGGGCTCGAGCTGCTGAACCCGTGGGCAGGGCGATCGGCGTAGCCCTGCTCAGCCGGTCCGGCCGTGCCAGGAGCGCCAGAGCGCCGCGTACGCACCGCCCGCCGCGACCAGCGCATCGTGCGAGCCGAGCTCGACGATGCGGCCGGCCTCCATGACGGCGATCCGGTCGGCGTCGTGCGCCGTGTGCAGCCGGTGGGCGATCGCGACGACGGTCCGCCCGGCCAGCACCGCGGCCAGCGACCGCTCCAGGTGCCGGGCCGCGCTCGGGTCGAGCAGAGACGTCGCCTCGTCGAGGATCAGCGTGTGCGGGTCGGCCAGGACCAGCCGGGCCAGCGCGAGCTGCTGCGCTTGCGCCGGCGACAACTCCGCCCCGCCGGATCCGACCGCGGCCGACAGCCCGAGCGCCCCTGCCCAGTCCCACGCGTCGACCGCCCGCAACGCGGCCTCGACCGCGGCGTCGTCGGCCGACGGGCGGCCGAGGACGACGTTGTCGCGCAACGTGCCGCGGAAGACGTGGTGCTCCTGCGTGACCAGCGCGACCTCGGTGCGCAGCCGGTCCAGCGGCAGGTCGGACACCGCGACGCCGCCGACGGTGATCGTGCCGGTCCGCGGCTGGTGAATGCCGGCGAGCAGCTTCCCGAGCGTCGACTTCCCCGCCCCGGACGGCCCGACGACGGCCAGCCGCTCGCCCGGCGCGATGCTGAGGTCGACGTCGTGGAGGACGTCGTGGCCGGGCCGGTAGGCATGGCTCAACCCGTGGACCTCGAACCCTCCGGTATTGACGGCATCGATATCCGAGCGAGGCGCTGACCTCGAACCCTCGAAGACAGCCGGATCGCGTCGTACTCCCCGCAACCGTGCCATCGCCGCCCCGCCGATCTGCAGTTCGTTCAGCCAGAACAGCAGCGTGTCGACCGGCACCAGCAGTTGCTGCGTGTAGAGCGTCGCGGCCGTCACGGCGGCGAGCGACACCATGCCGTCGAGGTACAGCAGCCCGCCGATCACCAGCGTCGCGAAGACGGGCAGCACGAACGCCACGTCGATCGTGGGCAGGTACACCGTGCGCAGCCGCAACGTCGCGCGCTCCGCCGCGTACGAGGTCGCGATGTCCCGGTTCACCCGCGCGAACCGCCGGTCGCCCAGCCGCAGCGCCTCCACCGTCCGGGCGCCGTCGACGGTCTCGGCGAGGCCCTCGGCCAGCTGCGAGTACGACGCGTTCTCGCGCAGGTAGGCGGCGCGCGCCCGGCGCAGGTACCAGCGCGACGCCACCCACAGCACCGGGACTCCGACCAGCGCCGGCAACGCCAGCAGCGGCCCGAGCAGCACCAGCCCGCCAAGCGTCAGGACGATGGTGACCGAGCTGATCAGCGTGTCCGGGATCGCGTACCGCACCGCGCGGGCCAGCAGGTCGACGTCGCGGGTGGTGCGGGTGATGAGGTCGCCGGTGCCGGCCTCCTCGACGGTCCCGATCGGCAGCGCCAGCACGCCGTCGACGAACTCCTCGCGCAGCTGGGCCAGCACCTTCTCGCCGAGCCGCGCCGACACGAACATCGCCAGCGCGGTCAGCGCCGCCTGCAGCGCGACGAACAGGCAGATCAGCAGCGTCACCCGGGTGACGTGGTCGACGCCGTCGTTGACGTCCTCGACCAGCCGGCCGAGCAACCAGGGGCCGGCCAGCCCGGACGCCGCGCCGAGCGCGTGCAGCGCGACGGCGCCGGCGACCTCGCGGCGATGCCGCAGCGCCAGCCGCCGGGCGTGCCGGCGCACCTCCCGCACCGACGCGACGGGGAGCCCGTCAGCCGAGCGGCTCATGCCGCCCCCTCCTCGCGGGCGACCAGCGCCCGATAGCGCGGATCGCCCAGCAGGGACGCATGCGTGCCGGTGGCGACGACGGTGCCGCCGTCGACGAGCGCGACGTGGTCGGCGTGGTCCAGCAGGATCGGGCTGGTCGCGAAGACGACCGTGGTCCGGCCGGCCCGGGTGGCGGCCAGCCGGGCGGCGATGCGGGACTCTGTATGCGCGTCGACGGCGCTGGTCGGCTCGACCAGCACGAGCACGTCGGGCTCGGCCAGCACCGCCCGGGCCAGCCGGAGTCGCTGCAGCTGGCCGCCGGAGAACTCCTTGCCGCCCGGGCCGACGACGGTGTCGAGGCCGTCGGGCAGCGCCTCCAGAATGTCGCCGGCCGACGCGACCTCCAGCGCGGCGAGCACGCGTGCGTCATCGAGCGGTCCGTCCACCGCCAGCTCCTCGCGCAGCGGCCCCGCGAACAGCCGCGCCTCGTTGCCCGCGACCAGGATGCGCCGCCGCACCTCACCGATGTCGGCGTCGCGCAGCGGGCGGCCGCCGTACGTGACGCCCGACTCGCGGTAGCGTCCCAGCCGGTCGGCCAGGACGGCGGCTGCGCCAGGATCCGTGCAGGCCACGGCCGTGAACCGGCCGCCATTGGCGACCAGCCCGGCCTCCGGGTCGGCGAGCTCGCCGCCCCGCGCGGCGCCGGCGCCGTCACCGTACAGCCGCGCCGACCCGACCGGCGCGATCTCCGGCTCCAGCGCCAGCAGCGACACCACCCGCTTGGCCGCGACGTAGGCCTTCATGATGGCGCTCGCGCCGATGCTCAGCCGCCGCACCGGCGTCGCCAGGAACACCGCGTATCCGTAGAACGCGACCAACTGGCCGCCGGTGAGGTCGCCGGCCAGCACCTGCCGCGCCCCGAGGAACACGATCAGCGCGACCAGCAGGCCGGGGAGCAGCATGCGAGCCGCCTCCAGGGCGCCCTCGGCGCGGGCGAGGTGCACGCCGGCGTGCCGGACCCGCTGCGACTCGGCCTGGTAGCGCCGGCCGAACAGCTCCTCGCCGCCGATGCCGCGCAGCACGCGCAGCCCGCCGACGATGTCGACGGCGTGCGCGGTGAGCTCGGCCTGCTGGACGCGCAGCCGCGCCTGCCGGTCGTGCAGAGGCCGCAGCAGCAGCGCGACCGCCCACACCATGAGCGGCACGCCCACCAGCACGACCAGCCCGAGCCGCCACGACGTCGCCAGCATGATCGCCGCGACCACGACGATCGAGGCCACCGACCCGATCGTCCGCGAGCTGTAGTCCAGCGCCCGCCCGATCTGCATGACGTCGGCGACGCCTACGCTCATCACCTCGCCGGCCGACGTCTTCCGCGGCAGCGTCGCGCCGAGCCGGGTCGCCTGCCGCGTGACCAGCTGCAACGTCCGGTATCGCGCCCCGAGCGCATTGCCCAGCGCGCACCGGTCCTGCAGGATGCCGGTGGCCGCCTGGACGACGCCGAGCGCCAGCACGACGCCGGCCCACAGCAGCAGGTCGCCGCGGTCGCGCCCGGTCAGCCCGCCATCGATGGCCCGCCCGACGGCGTACGGCATGAGCGCCTGCGCGGTCGGCCAGAGGACGCCGTAGAACCCGCCGAGCAGGACGACGGCCAGCTGGGTGCGGGCGAGCCAGAGAAGATAGTGGCCGGGAGTCAGGCGGCTCGGCTCGCCGGGATCCGGATCGGGAAGGCGCCGCACAAGACACGGAACCTAGCAAAGGCCGAACGCGAGGATGCGCGGCGGTGAGTCCCACAACGGCAAGGGGGACAGCCCGCGCCCGGCACACAGTGGCAATGCATTTCGCGGCCACCCTCTTGACCGGCCCGGCCGTGGCGCCGACGATCGACTCGATGGGAAAGCTCAGACGGTGGCCGGTGTCGTCGTCCGCGCTGCGGTCCGTCGGGTACGACCCGCAGACGTGGACGCTGGAGGTCGAGTGGGCCTCCGGCGTGGTCTACCGCTACCTCGACGTCGACCCGCTGGACGTCGAGGCGATGATGCAGGCCGACAGCATGGGCGCCTACCTCAACGAGGAGATCAAGCCCAACCACGAGGCCGTGCCCGTGGAATCCTGAGCAGCCGTCGCCGCGGATGTGGCCCGGTCAGGCTTGTGGGGTGAGCGGCTCGAGCGCGGCGAGACCGGCGGCTTCCAGCGGCGACGGGGGAGCGGCCTGCGGCGGGGTGGCACGAAAGGCGCTCGGCGCGAGGCCGTACACCGCGCGGAAGCGGCGGGAGAAGTGGTACGCGTCGGCGAAGCCGCACTGCACGGCGATGGCCTGCAGCGACAGGTTGCTCATCCACAGCAGCGGCTCGGCACGGGCCAGCCGCAGCCGCTCCAGCGCGGCCACCGGCCCGAGCCCGAACCGGCGCTGGAACGCGCGGCACAGCGTCGACACCGATACCCCGGCCGCGGCGGCCAGGCGGTCCAGGGCGACCGGCCGGGCGACGCCGTCGGACCAGGCGGAGCGGACGGCGGACATCGCGGCGACGATCGGCTCGGGCAGCCCGCCGGACGCGTCGTCCGAGGACGCCGGCGGCGGAGCGAGGAACGTCAGCACCAGCAGCCGCAGCGTCTCGGCCGCCTGCTCGCGCCACCCCGGCGGGCACGTCGAGCCGAGCCAGAGCAGGTACTTGCACAGCGCGCCCATCGGGTCCGGCCGGCCGCCGAGGTCGCGCGCGATCGGCCAGCCCGCGCCGCCGCCGACGGCGTCGCCGGTTACGGTGAAGTGCACGTATGCGTGCCGCGTGGGACGGCGCGGGTCCCAGTGGAAGCAGTCGCGCATGCCCGGCCGGACCAGCAGCAGCGTCCCTGGCGTCAGCCGCACCCGCAGGTCGTCCCAGCACCATGTCGCGCTGCCGGACAGCAGCCAGACGAACTCGAAGGTGCGGGCGTCGCGGGGCCCGAACGTGGAGCCGGGCGGGTAGTCGGCGACGGCCGGCCCGAGGCGGGGCACCAGCCCCACCTGGAGCGCCGCCGACGACAGAGCGAGTTCAGCGGTCACAGCCACCATCGCGATCGGGCCGGATCCGCGGCCGGCGCAGCTGCTCGACGCCCTTGTAGGCGTACGGGTCGCGCCCGGCCACCAGGAGGACGTCGCGGAAGTCGGCCTGCGCCATGCTCTGGCCCTCGTACGGCAGCGCCCACGGCAGCAGAGACTCGGCACTCATGTAGTGGTTGGCCAGCGCCCGCCGGTAGCCGTGCCGGCCGGTGTTCGGCAGCGACTTGTGCAGCAGGTAGCCGTTGAACAGCAGTACCGACCCGGCGGTCAGCTCGACCGGGACGGCGTCGTCGTCGGTCCAGGGGAAGTCGTAGGACTCGACGGTGCAGTCGTAGCGCGGGTCGTCGTGCTCGCGGTTGGGGTAGATGACGCCGTCGCGGTGCGAGCCGGGCAGCACCCAGAGGCAGCCGTTCTCGACGGTGGCGTCGTCGAGGGCGATCCACGCGGCGGTGAGCGAGCGGTCGCGGGTCGGGATGAACATCTCGTCCTGGTGCCAGGCCTGGCCGGGCTTCCCCTCGGCCTTCACGAACAGCATCGACTGCATCGCCTTGACGTTCGGCCCGATGATCCGGGTGAGCGGCCCGACGATCGCCGGATGGCGCATCGTGTCGAGCATCAGCGACGACAGCTTGTGCGGGTAGTGGATGCAGAGGAACCGGCGGATGACCTCGTCGTCGGTCTCGTCAGGCGCCGACGCGACGGCGCCGTCGATCTCGCCCAGCTCGCCGCGGCAGATGCGGGCCGTCTCGGCGAGCAGCGCGTCGAGCTTGGCGCGGCTCAGCACGTCGCGAAGGATGACGAATCCGTCCTGGTCGTAGCGGTCCTCCAGGATACCGGGCGCCGAGACGTCGACGGCGGGCGGGGTCACGGGTGCGGCGGGTGTGACGGTCACGGCAACCTCCATGCGACGGCGTGACGGCGGAACGACGAGCGCCCACGGGAACCGGGGGCCGGCCTCCAGCGTGCCGCCGCGACCCTCGTCCGGCCATGGCTCCACCGCGCTGCATGATGGCGAATCGTCTCGCATCAGTCGAGGGTGGCCACGTCTTGACGGCTCGCGAAATCTCCGCGTAGTGTCGTCGACACCGCATCTAATACGTATGAACTAGGAGAAACCGAACCGTGCCACCCCAGGGGCGACGACGCCGGCCGACCCAGGTCGACATCGCGCGCCGCGCCGGAGTCTCGCAGGCCACCGTCTCGCTGGTCATCAGCGGCGGCGCGGCCAGCGACCAGATCGCCGAGTCGACGCGGCAGGCCGTGCTCGCCGCGGCCGCGGAGCTGGGCTATTCGGCCAACGTGGCGGCGCGCAGCCTCAAGGGCGGCCGCAGCCACCTGCTCGGCCTCTACACGTTCGAGCCGGTGTTCCCGACCGACCAGCGCGACTTCTACTACCCGTTCCTGCTCGGCGTCGAGGAGGAGACCGCGGCGCAGGGCTACGACCTGCTGCTGTTCAGCTCCGTGACGTCCGCCGCCGACCGGTCCATCTACGCCGGCGGCGCCAACCGTCTCAAGCTCGCCGACGGCTGCATCCTGCTCGGTCGCAACGTCCGGCGCGAGGAGCTGAACGCGCTGGTCCAGGAGGACTTCCCGTTCGTCTTCATCGGCCGCCGCGAGGTCGAGGACGGCGAGGTCAGCTACGTCGGGGCCGACTACGTCGGCGCCACCAGCGCCGTGGTCGCGGAGCTGCACCGGCAGGGCCACGAACGCATCCTGTACCTGCGCGCCATCGACGACACCGAGCCGACCCGCGACCGCGAGCAGGGCTACCGCGAGGGCCTGGCATCCGCCGGACTCGAGGTCGACGAGCGGCTGATCCAGGGTCTGGCCGACCCCGCCGACCTGTCCGTCGAGCACGTGCTGCACTGGATCGGCGGCTACGGCGTCACCGCGGTCCTGGTCGAGCCGACCGAGGACAACCGGCTGGTCGACGCGCTGACGGCGATGACCGACAGCGAGCGGGTGCGCTTCCCAGACGACTGCTCGATCGCGCTGCTCGGCGAGCCGCCGTCGTGGACTCCGGAACTGCGCGACTGGACCCGGTTCTCGCTCCCGCGTGCAGAGATGGGCCGCGAGGCGGTGCGGATGCTGGTCGACCTGCTCGGCGACGCCCAGCCGGCCTCGCGCCAGACCATCATCCCGTGCACGTTCGTCCCCGGCGACTCCATCGGGCCGGCCCCAGCGGGCCCAGCCCTCCGGCGGTGACGGCATGACCGTCCCCGCGCCCCAAGGCTGGAACACCTGGGACGTCCGCACGCACACCGGCATGACTCACCTGCCGTCCGGGCTGCGGGTCCGGTTCGGCCTGCTCGACGCCGCCGGAACGCCCGTGCTCGACGGCTTCACCTGGCGGCACCGGCTGGTCCGGCTCGGGCACCACACGGTCGACGGCTCGTTCGCCGAGGTCACGGTGGAGGTCGACGGCATCGAGCTGCGCCTGACGATGGCCGGTGGACCCCGCGGCGAGCTGTACGTGCGCGCCGAGTCCGCCGGGACGGTCGTCGCCGACGTCGCCACCGGCCGCGACGCGACGCCGCTGCCTTGGCCCGGTCCGGACCCGGGGGAGTGGCGGCTGGACCGCTCCGGCGACGACTTCCTCATCGTCCCGCGCGATTCGGCGGCGACGGTCGGCGGCGTCGGCGCCGTGATCGAGGAGCGCCGGGCCGCCGCCGACGCCGTCCGGCCCAGATCCGGCGGCTGGTACCGCGACGCCGCCGACGCGCTGACCCGCGCCGTCACCTGGAACACCATCCAGGCGCCGGACCTGGACCGCGTTCTCACCCCGACGTCGCGCGACTTCGTCTCCGTCGAGCGCCAGGGGTTCTACGGCAGCTGGGCCCTGCACGCGTGGGACACCTTCTTCACCGGGCTGGTCGCGAGCGTCGTCGACCGCGACTACGCGCGCGGCATCCTGGGCCAGATCCTGCCGTTCGCCGACGCCGCCGGGATGGTCCCGAACCGGGTCAGCGACGAGCGCGGCACCACCTGGGACCGGTCGCAGCCGCCTGTGGGCGCGCTGACGGTGTTCTCGGCGTACCTGGCCGGCGGGCTGTCCGACGACAACCGCGACCGGCGCCTGCTGGAGGAGACCTTCCCCGGCCTGCTGGCCTGGCACGACTGGTGGCCGGCGCACCGTCGCGGCCCGCACGGGCTGCTGGCGTGGGGGTCCGATCCCATCGAGGGAGACCCGGAGTCGGCCACGCTGGACCGCACCAAGCGCGAGTCCGGCCTGGACGACTCCCCGATGTATGACGAGGCCACCTACGATCCGGCGACGCACACGATGGACCTCGCCGACGCAGGCCTCAACGCGCTGCACGTCGCCGATGCCGAGGCCTTGGCCACCATCGCGAGCATCCTCGGCGACGACACAACAGCCCGCCGGCTCACCGCCGAGGCGCACCAGGCGCGCACCACCGCGGCGACGCTGTTCTGGGACGACGACGCCCGGCAGTACCGGAACCTGCGCGCCGACGGCAGCCACGACCCGCACGTCTCACCGACGCTGCTCTACCCGCTGCTCGGCGGCTTCCCGTCCGCGGAGACCGCGCAGGACATCGCTGACGCCCTGCTCGCGCCCGAGGTGCTCGGCGGCGACCGGCCGCTGCCCAGCGTCGCCCGCAACGACCCCGGTTTCGCCGCCACCTACTGGCGCGGCCGCATCTGGGCGCCGATGGCCTACCTCGCGGTCCAGGGCCTGCGCCGCTATGACCTGCGCGCGCACAGCCGGCACGTGAGCGGCGCGCTGCTGGAGCTGTTCCTCGCCGAGTGGGAGACGCACAGCGCTGTCCGAGAGAACTACCCGGCCTTCGACGGCGAGGACCTCACCGGCTTCCAGCAGCGGTCGGACGGGCTGATGGCGTGGGGTGGGCTGCTGGCGCACCTCGCGTTCGGCGAGCTGGCCGAGGCACGCGCGGACGGCTGGCGGTTCGCTCATCCCGGTGCACCCGCGGAGCTGCGCAACCTGCCGCTCGGCGACGGCCGGCTGACGGTGACCGCGGGCGCCCGGCTGGTCGTCACGCTCGACGGCGCCGTCCTGCTGGACGCCGCGCCGGGTGTCGTCGTCACCGGCTACCGGCGCACCGCAGACGCCGTCAGCGCCACCGTCACCGGCACGGGCGACGTTTTCGTCGCCCCGCCGGGCAGCAACCACGGCGAGCCGGAAGCCGTCACCGTCGACGGCGGCACCCGGCACGTCCGGTTCGTCAGAGAGGGATCCCCCGCGTGAGCAGTGAGACGGCAACGACGACCGACATTCTCGTGGTGGGCGGCGGGCTGGGCGGCGTCGCCGCGGCCCTCGCGGCACTGCGGCGCGGCCGGGAGGTTGTGCTCACCGAGGAGACCGACTGGATCGGCGGCCAGCTGACCAGCCAGGGCGTCCCGCCGGACGAGCACGCGTGGATCGAGCAGTTCGGCAGCACCCGCAGCTACCGCGAGCTGCGCGAGAACATCCGCGCCTACTACCGCACCTGGTACCCGCTGGCCGACTGGGCCCGCGTGGACCGCACCCTCAACCCCGGCCAGGGGAAGGTCAGCCGGCTCTGCCACGAGCCGCGGGTCGGCGCCGCCGTGCTGGAGGCGATGGTGGGGCCGTGGATCGCGGCGGGCCGGCTGCGCGTCCTGTACCGGCATCGCCCGGTGGCCGCGAGCGTCGACGGCGACCGCGTCACCGCCGTGGTGCTGGAGGGCCCGGACGGCGACCGGCTGGAGGTCGGCGCGCCGTACGTCCTGGACGCCACTGAGCTGGGCGACCTGCTGCCGCTCACCGGCACCGAGCACGTCACCGGGTTCGAGTCGCGGCACGACACCGGCGAGCCGAGCGCGCCGGACGAGGCACAGCCCGACAACATGCAGGCGTTCTCGTGGGTGTTCGCGGTCGATCATCGCGCGGGCGAGGACCACACCATCGACCGGCCGGCCGGGTACGCCGCCTGGCGCGCCTACCAGCCGCCGAAGTGGCCGAACCCGCTGATCAGCCTCAGCGGGCCGGACCCGCGGACGCTGGAGACGTTCGAGCGGGCGTTCCTGCCCAACGGCGACACCGGCCCGGTCGTGGCCGACCAGAGCAAGGACCCCGGCGACCGCGAGCTGTGGGCGTTCCGGCGCATCGTCGCGCGGTCGGTGTTCCGGCCCGGTTTCGCCGAGAGCGACGTCACGGTCGTCAACTGGCCGATGATCGACTACCTGCCCGGGCCGCTGATCGGCGTCAGCGACGAGGAGCGCGCGAAGCACCTGGCCGGCGCCCGCGAGCTGTCCATGTCGATGCTGTACTGGCTGCAGACCGAGGCGCCGCGGCCCGACGGCGGCACCGGCTGGCCCGGCCTGCGGCTGCGCGGCGACGTCATGGGCACGACGGACGGGCTGGCGAAGGCGCCGTACATCCGTGAGTCGCGGCGCATCGTGGCTCGCCGCCGGGTCGTCGAGCAGGACCTGTCGCTGGCCGTGCGCGGCTCGGCCGGAGCGGTCCAGTACCCCGACTCCGTCGGCGTCGGCATGTATCGCATCGACCTGCACCCCTCGACCGGTGGCGACACCTACATCGACGTTGCCAGCAGCCCTTTCCAGATCCCGCTCGGCGCGCTGCTGCCGGTGCGGCTGCGCAACCTGCTCCCGGCCGGCAAGAACATCGGCACCACGCACATCACCAACGGCTGCTACCGGCTGCATCCTGTGGAGTGGAACGTCGGCGAGGTGGCCGGCGCGCTGGCGGCGCACTGTCTGGCCGGCGGACTGGAGCCGGGCCAGGTGCACGAGAACGGTGCCCGGCTGGCCGCCTTCCAGGACGAGTTGACCGCTGACGGCGTCGAGCTGGCCTGGCCGGAGGTGAAGGGATACTGATGGACGGTCGCGCTCTCCTCAGTGGAGTCATGGTGCCGCTGGTGACGCCGATGAGCGCGCCGGGCGAGCCGTCCGCCGCCGCGGCGTACGGCCTGCTGGACGCACTCGCCCGGGCCGGGGCACGCAGCCTCATGCTGTTCGGCAGCAACGGCGAGGGCCCGCTGCTGCCGGCCTCGGCGCTGACGGAGTTCGCGGCCGGCGTCGCGGCGCGGTGGCGGCAGCTCACCGACGGCGGCCCGGTGCTGGTCAACGTCACGGCCGCCGGGACCGCGGAGGCGCTGGAGCGGGCCGCGGCCGTCCGCCTGGCCGAGCCGGACGCCGTCGTCGTCAGCCCGCCGATCTACTACCGGCACCGCGACGACGAGGTGGTCGCACACTTCGCCGCGTTCGCCGGCGCGGGCGTGCCGGTCGTCGCGTACAACATCCCGCGCTACAGCGTGCCGATGACGCCGGCGGTCCTCGACGAGGTCCTGGCGATGCCGCACGTCGCCGGCATCAAGGACAGCTCCGGCGACCTCGCGCTGTTCGGCCAGCTGATCGCCGCCGCCCGCCGCCGCGACGACGTCGGCGTCAGCCAGGGGTCGGAGTCGCAGCTGGTCGCCGGGCTGGAGGCGGGCACCGATGGCATCGTGCCCGGCATCGCGAACGTCGCGCCGGTGCTGTGCGTCGAGCTGTACGAGGCGTTCCGGTCCGGCCGGCTGGCCGAGGCCGACGCCGCCCAGGAAACCGTCGATCGGCTGATCACGCTGCACACCATCCGGCCGGGCGTGCCCGCCGTCAAGGCCGTCCTCGACTCCCGCGGGCTCTGCCCACCGCACGTCGCCGCGCCGCTCGTCCCGGTCACCCCCGACGAGCGGGCCGCCCTGCTCGACCTGGTCGCGCCGCTCGACGCGCACCTGATCACGCCCCGTTGACCCCGCCTCGAAGGAGAGCGCCGTGGAAAGCACCCCGATCAGCCGCCGCACCCTCGTCCTCGGCGCCGCGGCCGGTACCGCCGCCATCGGTGCCCTGGCGTCGGCCTCGCCCGCCGCGGCCGCGACGGCGACCGGCGACGTCCACGAGTCGCTGGTGTTCCGCGCCGGCGACGACGGGCTGGCCGTCTTCCACGTCTTCGGCCTGACGACGACGGTGGCCGGTTCGGTGCTCGCGTTCGCCGAGGCTCGCCTCACCCAGCACGACGCCGACCCGCACCACCTCGCCGTCCGCCGCAGCCGCGACGGCGGCCGCACCTGGGAGCCGCTGCGCTACGTGCGCCGCTCCGACGGCGTCCAGTCGTTCGTCAACCCGACGCCGCTGGTCGATCGCGCGTCCGGCCGAATCTTCCTGTTCCACGCCGAGTGCTTCCGCGACCCGGGCAACACCGGCGGCTCGCCGGACGGCTCCCGCCTGTACGTCGTGTCCAGCGACGACGACGGCGGGACGTGGTCCGAACCGACCGAGCTGACCCAGCTGTTCGACGGCGACCCGAACGGGCAGACGCTGCACATGCCCGGCCCCGGGCACGGCCTGCAGCTCGCCGACGGCAGGCTGATGCTGCAGGTCTGGCACCGCAGGGCGATAGCCTTTCCGGTCGCCGAACGCCGCTACGGCGTCACCGTCATCCACAGCGACGACGGCGGCGCGACCTGGCAGGCCGGCGGCGGCGTGCCGCTGGACGGCGCCTACCCGCTGAACGAGGCCCGGCTGATCGAGCGGCCGGACGGCGCGCTGGTGGTGCTGGGCCGGTACGCGTCCGGCGGCACCCACCCGCGGATCGCCTCGGTCAGCACCGACCGCGGCGCCACATGGTCGCCGCCGGTGCTGGACGCCTCGGCTCGGCCGGTCAACGCGATCGACACCGGCGTCATCCGCCTCACCGGGCTCGGCGAGCGCGAGGACAGCCGGATCGTGTTCTCGCGCACCGACTCGCCGACCCGGCGGAACATGACCGTCTCCATCTCCTACGACGAGGGCATGAGCTGGCCGTACAGCCGCGCGCTCACCGCGGGGCCGGCGTCGTACTCCGACATCGTCGCGCTGCCGGACGGCCGGATCGGCGTGCTCTACGGCCGCGAGCACCAGCCCGGCGTCACCACCAGCTTCTCGCGCGACGTGGTGTTCGCGACGTTCGATCTCGCCTGGCTGACCGGCGGCGCCGACACCGGCCGCCGCGGCCCGGCGACGCGGCACTCCTTCGAGGTGGAGGACCTGCCGGCGGCGACGTCCCCCGGCCTCACGGTGGTCCGGACGGCGGACCCGGCCGCCAGCGGCGGCAGCGTGGTCGAGGTCCGCGCCACCGACTACGGTCAGTACCTCGAGGCGACCGTCGAGATCACCCGCGGCGGGGAGTACGACCTGTACATCCGGTTCCGGCACCAGGCGAACTGCGGTGTCGTGGTGATCGACGTCGACGGGGCGCGACTCGGCGGGCCGATCGACACGTCGACGCTGTCGGTGCGGTCGTTCAAAACCGAGCGGGTCGGCCGCGTCGAGCTGGGCCGCGGCCGGCACACCGTCCGGTTCACCGTCGTCGACAAACACGTCGACTCCACCGGCGTCCGGTTCAGCCCGGACCTAGTCTCGCTGGTGCAGATCCACGGCTAGTCATCGGATGTATGTCGCCTGGCAGCCGCTGAAACAGGGGGCACTCGCCAGAGAATCGGCGGTAAAGATCGGCTGAATCATTGACCGGGCAGGGCTGCGATCGCTAGGCTCGCCGTACCCTTTTGAAACGTTTCGCCCGCTCGGCGAGGAGTTGACGGCATGCTCAAGCGCAGGGACTTCCTCAAAGCCGCCGCCGGTACGTCCGTTGCCGCCGGCACGTCCGTCGGGGCGGTGGCCGGCGCCGTGACGGCGTCCGCGTCGACCGGCTCGGCGGCGACGCTCACCGTCGAGGAGACCGAGAGCGGCATCAGCGTCGACAACGGGCCGGTGCAGCTCACCGTGAGCAAGACCTCGCCGGGCCGGCTGGTCGCGCTCACGTTCAACGGCCAGGACCTGCTCGGCGGCGGCCGCGGCAACTTCGACATGAACAACTCCCGCGAGGGCGATCCGGGGCCGCTGCCGCCGGCGCAGAACAGGTACGAGATCCGGCGCGGCGCCGACTTCGTCGACATCGCGTTCCGGTACAGCCCGACCGACGGCGGGCCGTTCTGGCTCGAGCGGCACCACATCGTCCGGGCCGGTGAGCCGGGCATCCACCTCGCGACGGTGTTCGACCACACCGCCGACCTGCATGGGTTCCGCTCCGCCCAGCACCGCTACGTGTTCTACCTCGACCCGCAGCTGTTCACGCACGTGAGCGTCGAGGACGACCCGATCGGCGACGCTTGGCGCGCAGACGCCGCCCTCCAGCCGACCCCGGAAGAGCTGGCGGCCGGTCCCGTCGTGATGGATGCCACCCACGACCTCGCCGGGGTGGCGACGGGCTACGCGCGTCGCTACTACACCAAGTACGACTGGGCGACGTACATGAAGGACCACGTCGTGCACGGCTGGTACGGCGCGACGCACGGCATCTGGGCCGTCACCCCGAACCTCGAGGCGTTCAGCGGCGGCCCGGTGCGTCAGGACCTCACGCTGCACCAGACGACGAGCCGGCCGGTGCTCCTGGTCGAGCCACACGCCACCCACTACGGTTCGCCGCCGGTGCGCGTCGCGGCCGGCGATACCTGGCAGAAGACCTACGGCCCGTACTTCGTCTACTTCAGCGAGGGCAACGACCCCGCTCAGGCCCGGGCCGACGCCCTGCGCTACGCCGACGTCGACGTGCATGCGGGGTTCTACGACCGGGTGGCGCTGCCCGGCTGGGAGCCGACGAGCCGGCGCTCGACGGTCCGTGGCACGGTGCGGATACCCGGCACGGGCCGGATGGACGGAGCGGTCGCGGTGCTCTCCGACGACGGCGTGGACGTCCAGGACAGCGCGCTCGGGTACAACTACTGGGCCGACACCGACGCCGGCGGCTCCTTCACGCTGCGGCACGTGCGCCCCGGCACCTACCGGCTGACGGTCTACCGGCCCGGCGTCTGGGGCGAGTACGTCCGCGACGGGGTCGTGGTCGGCGCCCGCCGCGACCTCGACCTCGGCCGGCTGACCTGGATCCCGCGCCACAACGGCCGGACGGTGTTCCAGATCGGTACGCCGAACCGCACGTCGGTGGAGTTCCGGCGCGGCCAGGAGTACCGGCAGTACGGCACCTGGAGCTTCTTCGCCGGCGACTTCCCGGACGGCGTCGTCTACACGGCGGGACGCAGCACCGACGAGGACTGGAACTACCTCCAGTTCGACCGGATCGACGGCGTGGACCAGGCGCCGTGGCGGATCGTGTTCGACCTCGACGACGCGCCGCGCGCCGGCTCGACGGCCACGCTGACGGTGGCGCTGGCCGCGTGGGCCATGGACACCGCCCGCGACATCCCGCCGTATCCCAGCAACCTCACCATCCGGGTCAACGGCGAGCCGTTCGTGTGGGTCTTCCAGCCCGACGACACCCGTGGCGCGACGTATCGCAGCTCGTGCGGTGGCCGGACGTTCCGCCGCGAGTTCCGGTTCGACGCCGCCCTGCTCCATCCGGAGGGCAACGAGATCGTCCTGCGGCTCAACGAGAACGCCCCCGACGAGGTAGCCACCCAGGCCGCCTACGACGCCATCCGGCTCGAGCTCGACTGACGGCGGCGTCACCGGCCGTGCGCCTCGACCGCCACGGCGGCGACGGCGAGCGGACCCAGCACCAGGAGCGCGGTGACCGGCACGGCGGCGGCGATGCCGGCCGCGCAGCCGGCCGCCAGCAGCAACAGCAGGTCCCCGCCGATGCCACCGGCCGCGCGCCGGGCGGCCTCGGCACCGACTGCGGGCCACGCGCGTCCCGGCCGCCACCCCGCCGCCGCTCGCAGCCCGAGCACGGCCGCCGCGGCCGTGCAGGCCACGAGCACGACCAGCAGAGCCGCGGCACCAGGGACGCCCGCGGCGACCGCGACCGCGTCCAGGCCCAGGACCCCGGCGACGGCCGGTGGGACGACGAACCCGAGCGGCCCGCTGCGCGCGACCTCGCGGAAAGTCCGCCAGAACGTGACCGGCCCCACGGACCGGTCCTGCTCCACCCGCCGGCGGATGGTCGCACACGCGGCGACGAAGCCCGGATAGGCGGTGAGGACCCCGGCCATCGCCACGGTCGCCAGGATTCCGGCCAGTAGGCAGTCGGCGAACAGCCCGAGCCGGCCGCCGGTCAGCGCAGCCGGGCGAGGCGTGCTCACGATCCGCCCAGTCCCGACGTGCTGACGCCCTCGACCAGCAGCCGCTGGAACGCGAGGAAGAACAGCACGACGGGCAGCAGGGTGAGCACCGACATGGCGAACATCGGTCCGTACGAGCTCTCGCTGGTCTGGTCGACGAACAGGCGCAGCGCCAGCGGCAACGTGTAGTTCTCCGGGCTGTTCAGGTAGATCAGCTGGGAGAGGAAGTCGTTCCAGGTCCAGATGAAGCTGAAGATGGCGGTCGTGACCAGCGCCGGCTTGGACAGCGGGAGGAAGACGTGCAGGAACGCGCGGATCGGCCCGCATCCGTCGATGCGCGCGGCCTGGCCCAGCTCCTCCGGCAGGTTGCGCATGAACTGCACCATCAGGAAGACGAAGAACGCCTCGGTCGCCAGGAACTTCGGCAGTACGAGCGGCCAGAACGTGTCGATCATGTTCAGCTCGTTGAAGATCGTGTACTGCGGGATGAGCACCACGTGCGTCGGCAGCATCAGGGTCGCGATCATGAACGCGAACAACGGCCCGCGCAGCGGGAACCGCAGCCGCGCGAACGCGTACGCCGCCAGCGCGCACGACACCACGTTGCCGGCCACGCACAGTCCGGCGACGATCAGCGAATTGGCGAAGAACCGCCAGACGCCGATCCCGGCGGAGCCCTCCAACGCCTCGGTGTAGTTGCTGAGGATGAACGTCTCCGGCAGAAGGCTCAGGCTGGACACGATCTCGCTCGCCGGCTTGAACGACATCGACAGCAGCCACAGCACCGGGTAGAGGAGCACCGCCAGCAGTGCCAGGCAGACCAGATGCCAGGTCAGCCGCCGCATCCTCCGCGACCGCTCCCGTCGAGGGCCGGGCCGCACCGTCACCGCCGTCGTGCTCATCGGCCGTCCCCCGCGTAGAAGACCCAGGACCGCGACGTCCGGAACAGGATCGCCGTCACGATCGCGATGGCCACCACCAGCAGCCAGGCCATCGCGGAGGCGTAGCCCATCTGGAAGTCCACGAACCCGCGCTGGTACAGGTAGAGCGTGTAGAAGAGGGTGGAGTCGCTGGGTCCGCCGCGTCCGCCGCTGACGATGAACGCCGAGGTGAACGCCTGGAACGCGTTGATCGTCTCGAGCACCAGGTTGAACAGGATGACCGGTGAGAGCATCGGCACCGTCACCGATACGAACGTGCGCCACCAGCCGGCACCGTCGACGGCGGCCGCGTCGTACAGCGTCGACGGGATCTGCTTGAGGCCGGCCAGGAAGATCACCATAGGCGCGCCGAACTGCCACACGGCGAGCAGGACGATGGCCATCAGCGCGTACTGGGGGTCGGTGGTCCAGCCGCCGGTCTCCCAGCCGAAGGCCGACGTGACCTGGCTGACCGGGCCGCCGTTATCGAAGATCACCCGCCACACCAGGGCGACCGCGACGCTGGCGCCGAGCAGCGAGGGCGCATAGAACGCGGCGCGGTAGAAGCTCTGCGCGCGGCTGGCCCGGTTCAGCAGCAAGGCCACCGCGAGGGCGGCGGCCAGCTTGAGCGGCGTGGAGATGACGACGTACTTCACCGTGACCCAGACCGAGGTGAGGAACCGGTCGTCCTCGGTGAACATCCGCCGGTAGTTGCCCAGGCCGATCCACTCGGGCGCGGTGAACAGGTCGTACTCGGTGAACGACAGGTACAGCGAGTACGCCATCGGACCGACGGTCAGCAGCAGCGCACCGGCCACCCATGGGCTCAGGAACAGGTAGCCGAAGCCGGCGCGCTCGCCGTACGGCTGCCGGCGCCGGGGTCGCTGCCGACCCGCCGGTGGGCCGGCCGCCGGGGCTTCCCGCGGCCGGCCGACGTCGACGCTCATTGCGCCAGGGCCTGCTCGGCCTCGCTCATGAACCGCTCCGCGGCCTCCTCGGGCGTCGTCGAACCGAAGATGACGTCGTCGTAGATCCGCTGGAACGCGGCCTTGACCGAGCCGGCGCCGCGCGGTGGCGGCGGCGGTGCGTCGGCGAGCTCGGGCAGGACGGCCTGCTCGAACTCGAAGGCCAGCTGCGGCGGTCCGGTGAGAGCCCCACCGACGGCCTCCCGGATGTCGGCGTTGGCGGGCATGCCGCGCGACGTACCGAGCAGCTCGCCGACTTCCGGGTCGTTGAGCAGGAAGTCGATGAACTGCGCCGCCTCCTCTGGGTGCTCGGAGCGCTGCGAGATGCAGATGAGCATGGACGGCTTGGCGTACTGGCCGAGCTCGCCGCTGTCGGACGGGAACGGCGCCAGGGCGAGCTCGCGTCCGTAGATCTCCCACGACTCCGCCGTCAGGCCGCTGTCGTAGTTGAACTCCGCCGCGCTGGTCTGCTTGGCCAGCGGGGAGTTGGCCTGGGAGCCGTCCATCGTGGCGGTCTCGTCGGCCGGCGTGACGATGCCGGCCTCGCGCAGCCCGTTGGTGAACGTCCAGTACTCAGCGACGTCCTCGGCGGTGTAGCCGAGCTCGCCGTCGTCGGTGTAGAGGGTCTTGCCGCGTTGCCGCAGCCACACCTCGAACCAGTCCTCGATCTGGCCGAAGTCGCTGATGGCGCTGATGCCGGTGGCCTCGGCGACCACCCGGCCGCCCGCCTCGAGGTCGGCCCACGTCCAGTCCGGTCCGGGGGCCTGCTCGCCGGCCGCCGCCCAGGCCGCCGGGTCGTAGAGCAGTGCCTGGGTGTTCTGGCTCATCGGGATGGCGTAGCTGACGCCGTCGATCTCGCCGGCGCTGAGCAGGCCCGGCGCCATGGCCGAGGTGTCGACGTCGTCGTCGCCGAACTCGCGCAGGACGTTGCGCTCGGCGTACTCCCGCACGTAGCGGTAGTCCATCTGCAGGATGTCCGGTGCGCTGCCGCCGGCGATCTGCGTGGCCATCCGCTCCCAGTAGGCGTCGAACTCCGAGAACGACGTCTCGATGGTGATGCCCGGGTGCTCCTCCTCGAACAGGTCGATGGCCTGCTCGGTCAGCTCCGCGCGGTCGGCGTTGCCCCACCAGGTGAAGTGCAGCGTGACGTCCTCGTCCTCGCCGCCGCTGGTGCTGTCGCCGCCGCAGGCGGCCGTGACGGTCAGGAGCGCGGCCACTGCCGCCATGGCCGCACGACGCCGGCCGGGTCGAGTCGAGAGCATCGTTGCTTCCTCCGGTGCAGTGCCTGGCTCACGCATGGGGCGAAAGATCGGACGTGTGACGCTCACCTTGCCAGGGTGCCGCGAAGGGTGTCAATAACGTTTCAATCGCGCCGTACCGAGCTGGCATGGCCTCCCGAAGGCGAGGATGTAAGCGCTTGCCCGCAGCAGCAGGGTTCTCGCTGGTCGAGCCCCAGAACGGAGATTAGTCAGATGTCTGGCCGCGGCTGCCTCCGGCCGGACCGCGCCGCATACAGTGGCTCCATGGCCAAGCCGACGCGGTGGCTTTCCGAGACCAAAGAGGGCCACTCGCAGTGGTACATCCAGCGGTTCCGCAAGCTCGCGGCCGACGGCGCCGACCTCACCGGTGAGGCCCGTCTGGTCGACGCGATGCTGCCGCGCGGCGCCCGGGTGCTCGACGCCGGCTGCGGCACCGGCCGCATCGCGGCGGCCCTGCACGAACGCGGGCACACCGTCGTCGGCGTCGACGTCGACCCGGCGCTGATCGAGGCCGCCCGGACGGACCATCCGGGGCCGCGGTACCTCGTCGGCGACCTGAGCGAGCTGGACCTCGGCGAGGCGTTCGACGCCGCAGTGCTGGCCGGCAACGTCATGGTGTTCGTCGCGCCGGGGACGGAGACCGAGGTGCTGCGGCGGGTGGGCGCGCACGTCGTGCCGGACGGCTTCGTCGTCGCGGGCTTCCACGTGAACCGGAACCTCGCGCTGGCCGACTTCGACCGGTACGCCGAGGAGGCCGGGCTGCGGCTGGAGCACCGGTTCGCCACCTGGGACCTGCGCGCCTGGCACGACGACGCCGACTTCGCGGTCAGCGTGCTGCGACACCGCTGACCGGTCGGAGTGCCGAGTCCGAACCGGGACCTTGACACCAGCGCTGTCGGCGCTGGTGTCGCCACGCCGCAACGATGACCGGCCGTGAGCCGGGTGGTTGGGCACGGCCGGTCAGGCCGGCGGGCGGCAGAGCAGCACCTCCAGCCCGGCGGCCCGCTCCAGCCGGGCCGGCCCCGCGGCGTACGGCACCAGCACCGTGGTGCCGGCGCTCACCGGCAGCCGCGCACCGCCGCCGGTCACCAGCTCGGCCGTGCCGGCCACGACCACCAGGACGGCGAAACCGGCGTCCCACGCGACGTCGCCGCGGTACCGCTCGGCCCGGAAGAACCCGGCCGCCCCCGGCAGGAGGTCGCCGACGGTGCCGGCGTCGGCCGTCCGGAGCGCATCGGCCTCGGCCCGGGTCAGCCCGCGATGGTCGACCGCGGCGAGCGCCGCCGGATAGCCCAAGCTCAGATGCCCCGTGCCGGGACCGTCGATCGCATAGCCGTCCCACTCCAGCAGGATGGACAGGTCGGCCGGCTCCTGCAGCTCGACGAGGAAGGCCCCCGCGCCGATGGCGTGCGGCTGCCCGGCCGGCACGAGCACCGCGTCGCCGCGCTCCAGCCGCAGGACGTGCATCGCGGCTAGCATCGCGTCGGCGTCCTGGCGCTCCACCCAGCCGGCCAGCTCGTCGGCGCCCACGTCGCGGCTCCAGCCCAGCCGGACCTCGGCCGGCTCCAGCATCACCCACGCCTCGGTCTTGCCGTGGCCGGTGTGCAAGTGCTCGCGGGCGAACGGGGCGTCCGGGTGCACGTGCACCGGCAGCCGCTCCCCGGCGTCGAGCAGCTTGACCAGCACCGCGGTGTCCGCGCCGTACGTGGCGACGTGCTTCGGCCCGAGCCACCACTCGGGGTCGGCCGCGACGGCGTTGGCCAGCAGCCGGCCGTCCGGCAACCGGGTCAGCCCGGCCTCGCCCTGACCGTGCACCGACGTCGTCGACGCGACCCAGTCCTCCGGCTCGCGGCCCGCACCCGGCGGAGTGCCTCGGAACCGGGCGATCCGCGCCCCGCCGCGGTAGAACCGCTCGGCCGGCTGGTTGGCCGGCAGCACCACCGGCACGGCGGGCGCGCCGGACGCGGCGGCCCGGTCGGCCAGCGCGGCGAGGAAGCCGCCGACGAACGTGTCGCCCAGGCCGATGCTGGTCGGGGCGGACGTGTCCAGCACGTACGCCGGCACCCCGGCGGCCGCCGAGCCGAACGCCGTCCGTACCGCCTCGACCACCGCCACGCCGCCCGGGTGCGCCGGGTGCGCCGCGACCGCACGGTGGTCGGCCGCCGTCAGCACGTCGCCGGCCAGGTAGCGGGCGCTGGCCAGCGTGATTCCGCCGCGCAGCGCGCCCTCGAAGCGGCTCGCGTCGGCGCCGAGCGCTACCGACCAGTACCTCGTGTGCACGACGACGACCGGTGCGGGCACGACCCCCGTGAGCGCCCGCAGCGCGTCCACCACCGCGGACGGATCGAGCAGGTCGACGGCATGCCCGAGGCGCTCGCCCAGCTCGTCCTCGTTCATCGAGTACACGTCGGCCAGCTCCAGCACGCCGGCCCGGGCGGCCGCCGCGATCTCCGTCACGTGGTAGCCGGCATCCTCGTAGAACGTCAGCGCGCCGGCCGGCAGCCGCTCGGTCGCCGCGCGCAGCTCGCCCAGCCGGTCGTCCAGCACCGCCGGGTCCTGGATCGAGTTGAGCCCGGAGATCAGGAACACGTCGGCCCGGCTCAGCGCGTCGCCGAGGCCCGGGTGCAGCCGCAGCTCCCGGTTCGGCGGGTCGTGCACGTAGATGAGCCGGTTCGCGTGCGGGGCGTGCAGATCCAGGTCGCCGGCCCGGACCCGGGAGCCGGCCGGGTACTGGACGATCAGGTGCGGGTCGAGCGAGTCGGCGTCGGCGCTGCACAGGTAGTCGACGGACGGCGGCAGCAGTCGGCGCACGTGGTCGTCGATGCTGACCAGGTGCACCGTGCTGCCGATGCCGACCGCCGCCAGCCCCAGCGCGGCACGCACGCAGGTCCCGCCCAGCGTGATCCGGGTGTCGAACCGGGCGGCCAGGCCGGTGACGATGTCGGACGAGGCGACGAAGCGCTCCCCGCCGGTACCATCGCGGACGAACGCCAGCAGCGTGACCAGCAGCGACCGCTCGCTGTCCACCGGGATCGCGGTGGACAGCTCCGCGGCGCGGATGTCGTGCTCGACGACCAGCCGCTCGATGGTGGCGGCGTCCCAGGCGATCTCGTAGTCGACGGTCCCGCCCAGGCCGAGCACCAGCCGTTCGGTCATGAACAGTGGCCTCAGTAGAGCGCGGCCTTGCCGGCGGCGTCGAACAGGTCGATCTTCTGCGCGGCGACCACCTTCATCGCGTCGATGGCCGGCGGCTGGATCGTGTTCGGCTCGCGCAGTGCGGTGTCCGCCAGCACCTCGCGCAGCTTCTCGTGGTAGGCGACCTTGATGTCCGACGAGATGTTGATCTTGTTGATGCCCAGCTTGACCGACTGCGCGATTTCGTCGTCGGGATTGCCGGAGCCGCCGTGCAGCACCAGCGGCACGTCGATCTTCGCGGCGATGTCCTGGAGCAGGTCCAGCTTGAGCTCGGGCTTCATGTGCGCCGGGTAGATGCCGTGGCTGGTGCCGATCGCGACTGCCAGCGAGTCCACGCCGGTCTCGGCGACGAACGTGACGGCGTCGTCGGGGTCCGTGTAGATGATGGAGTCGGTGCCGTCCTCGGCCTCGGCGTCGGTCTTGCCGATCGTGCCCAGCTCGCCCTCCACCGAGATGCCGAGCGCGTGCGCGGCCTCGACAGCCCGCTTGGTGATGGCGATGTTCAACTCGAAGGGCAGCGTCGAGCCGTCGATCATCACCGACGTGAACCCGGTCCGGATCGCCAGCAGGATCTGCTCGTACGTGGTGCCGTGGTCGAAGTGGATCGCCACCGGGACGGTCGACCGGTGTGCCCGGGCGGTGATCGATTCCATGATGTCGACGCCGGTGTGCCGCAGCTCGTCCGGGTGGATCGCGACGATGAGCGGCGCCTGCTTCTCCTCGCTGATCTCGACGATGCCGTTGAACATCGCGTAGTCACTGATGTTGAACGCGGGCACGGCGAAGTCGTTGTCGTGCGCCACGGCGAGCAGGTCTCGGCCATTCACCAGCATGTTCAAGTTCTCCTCGGGTCGTTCTCGGTGGTGTGCGTTCTCGTCGGAAAGGGGGTCAGATCTTCACGGCGCCGGCACTCATACCTCCGATGAAGAACCGTTGGAAGAAGAGGAAGAGCAGCAGGATGGGAACGCAGCCGAGGACGCTCATCGCCATCATCTCGTTCCACTCGTACGAGTGCTGACCCATGAGCAGCTGGATGCCGATGGGAACGGTGCGCATGTCCTCGGTGCGGGTCAGCGTCAACGCGAACAGGAACTCGTTCCACGCGATCATGAAGGTGTAGAGCCCCACCGACACCAGGCCGGGCACTGAGATCGGCACGAGAATGCGCCACAACGCCGTCAGCGGCCCCGCGCCGTCGACCTTGACGGCCTCGTCCAGTTCCTTCGGCAGCGTGTTGAAATAGCCGGTCATCATGATGATCGCGTAGGGCAGCGTGAACACCAGATAGGTGAGGATCAGCCCCGGATAGGTGTTGTAGAGGCCGAGCGTCACCATGAGCCCGAAATAGGGGATCAGCAGGGTGATCGGCGGCACCGCCTGCACGCTGATGACGACGACGTTGAGCACCCGCTTGAGCGGGAAGTCGTACCGGCTGAACGCGTACGCGGCGAAGATCGCCACCACCAGCGTCAGCACCACGACCGACAGGCCGATGACGTAGCTGTTGAGGAAGAAGCGCAGCTTGGCCGGATCGGTGAGGATCGTCGTGTACGCGTCCAGCGAGAAGTTGTCGGTGATGAGCCGCGGCGGGTACTCGAAGATCTCGCTGTTCGACTTGAACGAGCTCAGCGCCATCCAGAGCACCGGCAGCCCGGCGAACAGCGCGCCGAGCACGAGGCCGGCGTAGACGCCGGTCCGCTTGAGGCCGCGGCGGCGGACGTTGGGCAGGTCCATGTCAATCCCGCACTCTCTGATGCCTGACGTAGAAGAAGGCCAGCACCATCGACAGGACGAGGATGATGACCGCGCTGGTGGAGGCCATCGAGAACTCGTACTTGCTGAATGCCAGCTTGTAGGTGAAGGTGCTGAGCATCTCGGTGACGTTGATCGGCCCGCCGCCGGTGGTCATCCAGATCAGCGCGAACTGCTGCGTCGTCCAGATGAAGTCGAGCAGCGCCATGCTGATGATGATCGGCTTGAGCTGCGGAATGGTGACGTGCCAGAACTGCTTCACCGCACTGGCGCCGTCGACCCGGGCCGCCTCGTAGAGGTCCTTCGGGATACCTTGCAGCCCGGCCAGCAGGCTGATCATGAAGAACGGGTAGCCGCACCAGATGTTGATGAACGTGACGGCATGCAGGGCGGTGTCGGGGTCGGCCAGCCACTCGACGTTGCCGTCGATGAAGCCGGCGACGTCCAGGAGGTAGTTCACGACGCCGTTGGGGTTGAGCAGCAGCCGCCAGAGCACGGCCACGATGGCGATCGTGAACAGCCACGGCAGCACGTAGATCATCCGGAACAGCGCCTTGGCCCAGCGTCCGACGAACGCACTGTTGAGCAGCAGCGCGAACGCCAGCCCCAGGACGAGGTGGGCGAGCACGCTGACGCCGGTGAAGTACAGCGTGTTGCGGATCGCCGTGTGGAACACCGGGTCCGTGACGACCTCGACGTAGTTGTCCAGCCCGACGGACTCCGAGTTCCTGGTGGTGATGACGTTGTCCATCAGCGAGTAGCCGATGACCATGACGATCGGCAGCACCATCAGCGCGACCAGCAGCAGCACGGTCGGCAGCAGGTACAGATAGGGCGTCAGCGACCGCCGCAGGCGCCCGGGCCGAGGGCCGGGACGGCGGGCGTCGCGCCCGCCGTCGCCGGTCTCGGCCGGTCGAAGGGTCAGCTGGGACAAGGCAACCGTCTCCTGGGGTGCGGCCACGCCGGACCGGGGGCGTCAGGTCCGGCGTGACCTGGAACGTGGCGTCAGAACTCTTCTTGCCAGCGGCTCTGCGCCGTCTCGAGGGCGTCGTCGACCGACTGATCGCCATCCAGCGTCCGCTGCAGCTCCTCGCCGAACATGCGCATCAGCTCCTCGGCGACCGGGAGGCCGGTGAACTCGTTGGCCGGGTAGCCGCTCTGGTAGATGTCGAAGGCCGCGGTGAACAGCTCGTCGCCCTCAACGAAGTCAGGCACCGACGCGGTGTTGCCGGGGAACGCGTTGGCCAGCGTCGACAGCTCCGCGTTGACGTCCTCGGAGAGCAGGAACTCGACCAGCTTCCAGGCCTCCTCCTTGTGCTCGCTGTTCTCGGCGACGCCGATGCCCCACGACGCGTAGGGGATGCCCCGCTCGCCGGTGTAGGAGTCCTCGGCCGGGATGGCGGAGATGCTGAAGTCCAGGTCCGGGTTCGCCTCGCGGATCGTGTTGACGTGCGCGAGCGAGCTGATCACCATGCCGACCCGGCCGTTGGTGAACTCCTCGACCTTGTCCTGCTCCTTCATCGTGAACGCGCCCGGCGCGATGGCGCCGTCGTCCCACAGCCCCTCGACGTACTCGACCGCGCTCTTGACGTCGTCGTTGGTGAGGTCGGGCTGGCCGTCGGCGAGCATGCTGCCACCGGAGGCCCAGACCCACGACATGACGTCGTTCTGGACCCCGTTCGGCGTCTCCAACGAGAGCGGGAGCGCCCAGCCGCTGACGTTGTCGCCCAGCCCGGACAGCGCCGTGGCGGCGGCCTGGAACTCGGTGCGGTTGGTGGGCGGGGCGGTGATGCCGGCCTGCGCGAGCAGGTCGTTGTTGGTGAAGAGCGGGTAGACGAAGTTGACCACCGGGATCATGTACGTCGCGCCCTCGAGTTGGACCTGCGAGGCCAGCGCGCTGTCGTCGTAGCCGGCCTCGTCCATGAGATCGGTAAGACTGGCGATCGAGCCCTGGTCGACGAAGTCGCTCACCCAGGCGCCGTCCAGGCCGACGACGTCGGACATGGTGCCGGCGGCGGCGCCGGCGACGACCTGCTCCTTCGTCGACGCGTACGGCCCGCTGAGCAGCTCGACCCGGATGCCGGGGTTCTCCTCCTCGAACCGGTCCATGAGCGCGCGCAGCGACCCGTCGGGCAGCTCGGGCTCCCACCACTGGCTGAACTCCAGGGTGACCTCGCCGCCGGCCTCGTCGTCGCCGGAGTCGCCACCGCCACCGCACGCTGCGGTCAGCGCGATGGCCGATGCACCGAGGACGGCGAAGACCCGCCGTCTCGCGATGGCGCCGTTGCTCATCTCGTCACTCTCCTTCGAGTTCTGTATGCGAGATAGTGCGACTTACTGCAGGTTTCTGCTGGTGTCGGGACACTAGCTCCGACAGCGTCGCACGTCAAGGGCGTGCCTGGCGAGTCTGGCGCAACGTATATGTGCGTGATCATGCTGCATCTCGCGCGTTTTGCGGTTCTGTGCTAGAAATCTCGCATGGCCGCGCAGACACCCACCGGAGCCGACGCGACCGGCCAGCCCCGCCGACTGCCCGCCGGGCGCAAGGCCGCGCTGGCGTCCTACGTGTCCGAGGTCGGGCAGGTCACGGTCGCGCAGCTGGCCGAGCGCTTCGACGTCTCCCTCGATACCATCCGGCGCGACCTCGACCAGCTCGACTCCGAGGGCGTGCTCATCCGCACGCACGGCGGCGCCGTCAGCCCGTCCGCCATCCCGCGGCCCGACACCGGCCTCGACGTGCGCATGCGCATGCAGGCGTCGGCGAAGGAGCAGATCGGCGCGGTGGCCGCCGGGCTGATCACCGACGGCGCCGCGGTCATCATCAACGCCGGCACCACCACGCTCGCCGTCGTGCGGCACCTGCGCGACCAGCGCGACCTCACCATCGCGACGAACAGCCTGCAGCTGCCGGCGGAGATCTCCCCGGAGGTCGTCCGCGACCTCTACGTGTTCGGCGGCCAGGTCAGGTTCAGCGCGCAGGCCACTGTCGGCCCGGTCAGCTTCCAGCGCATGTCACCCGGTGACGACCTGCAGATCCAGTGCGACCTCGCGCTGGTGGCCGTCGGCGCGGTCGACGCCGGCAGCGGCTACACGACCAGCAACCTCGGCGAGGCCACGATGATGGCCGAGATGATGGACCGCGCCTCACGGGTCGCGGTGCTGGCCGACTCCTCCAAGTTCGGCCGGCGGCTGTTCGCCCGGGTGGCCGAGCTGAGCCGGGCCGACTACCTCATCACCGACGCCGTCCCGCCGCCGGCGCTTGGCCGGGCGCTCGAGGAGGCCGGCGTGAAGGTCCTCGTGGCCGGCGACGACGCCCGGACCTGAGTGCCGGTCAGCGGGCGCCGTGCCGGGCGGCGATCTCGTCGATCCTGCCCGCGAGGTCGACGTCCTTCTGGGTCACGCCGCCCTCGGAGTGCGTGGCCAGCGTGAACGTCAGCGAGCGCCAGCGGATGTCGATGTCCGGGTGGTGGTCGGCCGCCTCGGCCGCCTCCGCCACGTCGTCGACGATCCGGATCCCGGTGGGAAAGTCCGGCGCCTTGACGCCGCGCGTGATGGCCGAGGCGTCGCCGGACCAGCCGGGCAGCTCCGCCAGGGCCGCCCGGACGCCGTCGTCACCGAGCAAAGTCATCGATCCACCTCCGGCGAAATGATCACGTCAAGTTGGTGTGTTCCCGCTTCACCAAGCATGCACTCCTGGGGAAGCGGTGAGTCGCCTGCCTAGCCTGATCATTTCAGGCTCCCCGACCGATCCGTGGTCCTTCTCACCTGTGGGTCGCCGCGGTGGATGACGACGATCGGGGTGTCGCGGGTTGGCGGCGTGCTGGTGCCGGCGTGGTGGGCCGTCCCCCTGCCGCCCGATCGTCTCGGCCGCGGACCCGCGCCTCAGACCGGGTACGACTTGATCATGGAGAAGGTCGGCTCTGCAGTCGCGGGAAACCCGACCCTTCTCCGTGATCGACTCGGTGGCGGCGGAGTGAGCCGCCATGGGGCAGCGCATCCAGGCGCTGCCCGCTGCGGCGGCCGGGCGTCCGTGCCCGGGGGCCGGTGATGGCCGCGGAGGTGTTGACATGAGCGCCAACTGTTGGCGCTGGTGTCAACACGCCCGGGTCGTGTTCGGTGCCCTGGCCGGGTCGGCCAGGCCCGCGGGCGCGGCCGACGCCGTGACGACGGCGATGTCGCCGTGCCGATCACCCGACCTCGCCCGTGACCGCCAGATCCTCATGATCAGTGACGCCATCATCGGCAGTTTCAATGAGCCGACCAACGGGCGCTTCGCCCCGACGGGGATCGGCTTGACCCGCACGCCGACGGCCAAGGGCGCTTTCAGTGTGAGCCGCCATTCTCTTGCCACGAACGCGCGCCTCGACCACGACCGACCCCACGGGCCCACGGATCGGGTCGGAGAGCATCATTTCATTCCGCCCGCCCCTGCGGCACCTGCGCCTCCGGCAGTTGGTCGCGGCGGAAGATCTTCCGGCCCAGCCAGGTGACCGGGTCGAAGGACCGGTCGACGACGCGCTCCTTCATCGGGATGATCGCGTTGTCGGTGATGTGGATGCCCTCCGGGCACACCTCGGTGCAGCACTTGGTGATGTTGCACAGCCCGATGCCGGCCTGCTCGCGGGCGAGCGCCCGGCGGTCGTTGGTGTCCAGCGGGTGCATCTCGAGCTCTGCGTAGCGCAGGAAGAACCGCGGGCCGGAGAAGGCCGGCTTGTTCTCCTCGTGATCACGGATGACGTGACACACGTTCTGGCACAAGAAGCACTCGATGCACTTGCGGAACTCCTGGCCGCGCTCGACGTCGACCTGCTGCATGCGGTACTGGCCGTCGGCCGGCCGCGGCTCCGGCGCGAACGCCGGGACCGTCTCGGCGACGCGGTAGTTGTACGACACGTCGGTGACGAGGTCGCGAACCACCGGGAAGGTGCGCAGCGGCGTCACCGTCACCGTCTCGCCCGGCTCGAACGTCGAGAGCCGGGTCATGCAGGCCAGCCGCGGCTTGCCGTTGATCTCGGTGCTGCACGAGCCGCACTTGCCGGCCTTGCAGTTCCACCGCACCGCGAGGTCGCCGGACTGCGTCGCCTGGATGCGGTGCAGCGCGTCGAGGACCACCTCGCCCTCTTCGACGGGGACGGTGTAGTCCACCAGGTCCCCGCCGGTGGCATCGCCGCGCCACACCTTCATCTTCAGGTCGTATCCCACTTCACGCCTCCTCGGCGGTCACATCTCTAGTTGAAGAGCTCGCGCAGGTCGTCGGGCATCTGGGGGAGCGGCTCGCGGGTGATGCCGACGCCGTCGCCGTCGAGGCGGCAGTGCAGGTTGACCTTGCCCCAGGAGTCGTCGGTGGCGGGGTAGTCGTCGCGCGTGTGCCCGCCGCGGCTCTCCGTTCTCTCCAGCGCCGCCCGCGCGATGCACTCGCTGACGCGCAGCATGTTGTGCAGGTCCAGTGCCAGGTGCCAGCCCGGGTTGTACTGCCGGTGCCCCTCGACGCTGAGCCGGGTGATCCGCTCGCGCAGCGCGGCCAGGTCCGTCAGCGCCTGCTTCATCTCGTCGGCGGTCCGGATGATGCCGACGAGGTTGTGCATGACCTCCTGCAGGTCTTGCTGGACGGTGTACGGGTTCTCGCCGCCCTCGATGCCGAACGGCGCCAGCGCGTGCTCGGAGGCCGCGCGGATCTCCTCGTCGCCGATCGTCGGCCGCTCGCCTCGCCGGCCCGCCGCGTAAGCCGCGTTGAGCCCCGTCCGCCGGCCGAAGACCAGCAGGTCGGACAGCGAGTTGCCGCCCAGGCGGTTGGCGCCGTGCATGCCGCCGGCCACCTCGCCGGCGGCGTACAGGCCCGGGACGGCCGACTCGCCGGTGTCGGGGTCGACCGCCACGCCGCCCATGACGTAGTGGCAGGTCGGGCCGACCTCCATCGGCTCCGCCGTGATGTCGACGTCGGCCAGCTCCTTGAACTGGTGGTACATCGAGGGCAGCCGGCGGCGGATGTACTCGGGCGTGCGGCGCGAGGCGATGTCGAGGAACACGCCGCCGTGCGGTGACCCGCGACCGGCCTTGACCTCGGCGTTGATGGCCCGGGCGACCTCGTCGCGGGGGAGCAGCTCCGGTGGCCGGCGGTTGTTCGTCTTGTCCTCGTACCAGCGGTCGGCCTCCTCCTCGGAGTCCGCCGTCTCGGCCTTGAAGAACTCGGGGATGTAGTCGAACATGAACCGGCGGCCCTCGCTGTTGCGCAGCACGCCGCCGTCGCCGCGGACCGACTCGGTGACCAGGATCCCCTTCACCGACGGCGGCCAGACCATGCCGGTCGGGTGGAACTGGACGAACTCCATGTTCACCAGGCTCGCGCCGGCCTCCAGCGCCAGTGCGTGGCCGTCACCGGTGTACTCCCACGAGTTCGACGTCACCTTGTACGACTTGCCGATGCCGCCGGTGGCCAGCACGACCGACGGCGCCTCGAACGCGATGAACCGGCCGGACTCGCGCCAGTAGCCGAACGCTCCGCTGATGCGGCCGGCGCCGGCCGAAACACGCTTCTCAGTTGAGGCCGCAGATGTGGAGGTGAAGAGCTTGGTGATCGTGCACTCCATGAACACCTCGATGCCGAGAGCCACGGCGCGCTGCTGCAGCGTGCGGATGAGCTCGAGGCCGGTGCGGTCGCCGACGTGCGCCAGCCGCGCGTACCGGTGGCCACCGAAGTCGCGCTGGGAGATCAGGCCGTCGGGGGTGCGGTCGAACAGCGCGCCCCACTCCTCGAGCTCGCGGACGCGGTCGGGCGCCTCCTGCGCGTGCAGCTGCGCCATCCGCCAGTGGTTGAGCATCTTCCCGCCACGCATGGTGTCACGGAAGTGCACCTTCCAGTTGTCCTCTTTCCACACGTTCGCCATGGCGGCGGCGATGCCGCCCTCGGCCATGACGGTGTGCGCCTTGCCCAGCAGCGACTTGCAGACGATGCCGACCTTCGCGCCCGCGTCGTGGGCCGCGATGGCCGCCCGCAGCCCGGCGCCGCCGGCGCCGACCACGAGCACGTCGAAGCTGTGGCGTTCGATTTCAGCCATGGTGTCGCTCTGCTCCTCAGAAGAACCGCGGGTCGGACCAGGTGCCGGACGCGACCATCCAGATGTAGAAGTCGGTGAAGGCCACCCAGACCAGGGACACCCACGCCAGCTGCGCATGCCGGCCGTTGAGCAGCGACACCATCCCCCAGGCGCGGTACCGCACCGGGTGCTTGGAGAAGTTGCGCAGGCGGCCGCCGATGATGTGCCGGCACGAGTGGCACGACAGGCTGTACAGCCCCAGCAGCACCGCATTGACCACGAGGATCAACGTGCCCAGACCCATGTGGCCCCATTCGCCCTCGGGCGATTTGAACGCCATCACCGCGTCGTAGGTCAGCAGCACGTTGTACGCCAGCGCCAGGTAGAGGGCGTAGCGGTGGATGTTCTGCAGAATCAGCGGGAACCGGGCCTCACCGGTGTAGCGGCGGTGCGGCTCACCGACGGCGCAGGCCGGCGGCGACATCCAGAACGAGCGGTAGTACGCCTTGCGGTAGTAGTAGCAGGTCAGCCGCAGGCTCAGCGGGATGATCAGGATCAGCACCGCCGGCGACAGAGCCCACCAGTCGCCCACCCAGGTGCCCAGGTGACTGGAGCCCTCCACGCACTCGGTGGTGACGCACGGCGAGTAGAACGGCGTCAGGTACGGCTCGGCGAAGTAGTGCTCGCCGACGAAGGCCCGATAGGTGGCGTAGACCACGAAGGCGAGCAGCACCAGCGCGGTGAACGTGGGGTACAGCCACCAGCGGTCCGTCCGCAGGGTGCGGGCTGCGATGCGGGCCCGGGTCGGAGACTTGATTCCGGTAGGGGCGGCCATCTCTTCTGAATGCTCATTTCATCGGGGACTGGCGTCAGACCTTGCGGTCGGCTGCCATCGCTTCAAAGAACGGGGGACGGGGACGGAAGCGGCCTCACGTGGCGGCGGAGGGACCGGTCATGGAGCCCGCCGGTCCGGGGCGCCGAGGCCCTCGTCCTCGGCGCCGGCCCACATGCTCGGGTCGTACGGCTCGTCGGGCACGATCTCCAGCTGCCGGACCTGATGCGGCCGATGGCCTGGCTGGGGTTCGCCGAGTTCGGCGAGGTCGTCGCCGAGCCGGGCCACGTCGCTGACCAGCCGCCGGACGCCGAGGGTGTCGCCGTAATGGAGGCGCAGGGCGGCCACCGCCGCGTCGAGCGCGGACACGGCCTCGGCCACTGCGGCCCGGCTCTCGGATACTCCCATCACTGCCTCCCGCGAGCGTCGGCGGTCGCGATAGGCCGCAGCCTGGCACGGGAGCGTCCGCGAATCCAGGGGTTGCCTGCGATGGGATGAACATCACACGGCCGCACCCTTGATTTTCCGGACGATCTCGTTTTCAAAATAGCATCCGCCATGCAAAGGGATGGTTGCAAAGAAGTGTTGGTACGCGTTACGGTGCGGGCATGCCGGAGGCTCCGCGACGCCACATCGACGCGACCACGCTGCGTGGTCTCGCGCACCCGTTGCGCGTCCAGCTCTATGACGCGCTGGTCACGTTCGGCCCGGCCACGGCGACCATGCTGGCCGGGCGGTTCGGCGAGAGCACCGGGTCGACCAGCTACCACCTGCGCCAGCTCGCCAAGCACGGTTTCGTCGAGGAGGACCCCGGGCGCGGCGCCGGCCGCGAGCGGTACTGGCGCGCCTATCCCGGCGGCAGCCAGCTCGACAGCTACGAGCTGGCCGAGGGCGGCAGCGGCGAGGCCGCCAGCCTGGTCGTCGGCGAGCTCCAGCGGGCGCAGTCGGCCCGGCTCGAGCACTGGCTGTCCGTCGGCTACCTCCAGGTCCCGCGCGAGTGGGGCCAGGCCACCATCAACTCGACGGCGCACCTGCGGCTGCTGCCCGACGAGCTGGCCAGCCTCGGCGCCGAGCTGACCGCCGTTCTCGACGCCTGGCACGAGCGGGTCGACAGCCGCGAGCCCGGCGCCGACGACGCCCGCATCGTCGAGGTGCAGATCCACACCTTCCCGGTCGCCGCCCAGGACGTGCCGTGACGGTCGCCGCGCCGCCGGCACGCGGGCTCGGCCCGGCGTTCACCCGGCTGTGGGGCGCCGCTGGCGGCAGCAACCTGTCAGACGGCGTCGCCGCGACGGCCGCCCCGCTGCTGGCGGCCGCGCTGACCCGCGATCCCGTCGTCATCTCTCTGGTCGGCGTGGCGCAGTTCCTGCCGTGGCTGCTGTTCGGCGTGCTGTCCGGCAGCGTCGTCGACCGGTTCGACCGGCGCAGGGTGGCGGCGGTCGCCTGTGGTGTCCGGGCGGTGGTCGCCGCCGTGGTGTGCCTGCTCGTCGCCGCCGACGCGATGGTCATCGCGGTGCTCATCGCCGCGGTGTTCGTGTTCGGCGTGTTCGAGACGATGGCCGACGGGGCGTTGCAGGCGATGGTGCCGTCGGTGGCCGGGCGCGACCGGCTGGTCCGGGCGAACAGCCGGTTCCAGGCCACCGAGGTCGTCGCGCAGAACTTCGTCGCCGCGCCTTTGGCCGGCGTGCTGTTCGCGGTGGCGGCGGCGCTGCCGTTCATCGTGCACTCCGCCGGCTATGTGCTCGCCGCCGTCCTCGTCCTGACGCTGCCGCTCAGCGCCGCCCGGCCGCCGCGAGCCGACGGTGAGCCGAAGGAGCCGCTGACGCGGCGGTCGCTGGCCGAGGGGATCCGGTTCCTCGCCGGCCACCCGGTGCTGCGCCGGCTGTGGGCCGTCAACGTCGTTCTCGCGGTGTTCAACGCGCTGGCCCAGGCGGTCTTCGTCCTCTATGTACTGGACCAGCTCGGCCTGCCCGACGCCGTGTACGGCGTGTTCGCCATGGCCGCGGCGTTGGGTGCGCTGCTCGGCGCGTTGATCGTGCCCCGGCCGGTCCGGCGGTTCGGCCGCGGCCCGGTGATGGTCGCCTCCGTACTGGTCACGGGTGCGTCGTACGCGCTGTGCGGGTTCGTGCCGCACGCCGTGGCTGCCAGTGTCGCCATGGTCACCGTCGGCGCCAGCGTCTCGGCGTGGAATGTCGTCAGCGTCACCATCCGTCAGGAACTGGTGCCGAGCCGGCTGCTCGGCCGCGTGCACGGGGCGTGGCGCACTCTCGGCTGGGGGCTGATGCCGGTCGGCACGTTCGCCGGCGGCCTGCTCGGCGCCGTCGACCTGCGGCTGCCATTCATTGTCGGCGGAATCGGCATCGCCGCTGCGGGACTGGGAGTGAGCCGGCCGCTTTCCGTCCTGTCCAAGAAGGATTAGACAGGAGAATTTCCGGGAACGTTCGTGTCCGATCCGTTGTGATTTCGTAGCCTGCCGCCCTAGTTGGGTTGCAGGTCAGTAACAGCGCGCCCTGCCGCCTTGTGTGTACGTCAGTAGCGGTGATGGTCTTAGCCACACTCTCATTCTGCGATCCTTGCGATCCGACACACGAGGAGTCAGACCTTGACCACCAAGCGCAGGGGTATGGCGGTATTCGCCGTGCTCACGGCAGGGGCGCTGGCGCTCTCTGCATGTGGCGGCGACGACGACAACAACGGCTCCGGGAGCGGCGAAACCGAGTCCCCGGGCGGCTCGTCGGGCGGCCCCATCACGGTCGCGTCCGACGCGGAGTTCACGTCCTACAACCTCAACTCCGAGACCGGCAACGGCACGTGGAACACGTTCGTCATGAACGGTGTCGTCGACGGCTGGTGGGACTTCGGCCCGCAGGGCGAGATCATCCGCAACGAGGCCTTCGGCACCTACGAGGTGACCTCTGAGGACCCCCTCACGGTGCACTACACGTTCGCCGAGAACGCCACGTGGTCGGACGGCACGCCGATCGACTGTGACGACGCCCTGCTCGAGTGGGCGACCCAGTCCGGTCAGTACATCACCGACCAGGTCGGCGAGGACGGCCAGCCGATCCCGCTGTTCGCGGTCCCAGGCACCACCGGTTACGACCTCGTGGCCAAGCCGGAGTGCCAGCCGGGCGACAAGGAGTTCGACTTCGTCTACTCCGAGCCGTTCGCCGACTGGGAGGTCGTCACCAGCGGTTACCTGCCCGCGCACGTCGTGGCCGAGCAGGCCGGCATGACGCCGGAGGACCTTGTCGCCGCGATCCAGAACGACGACATGGCGGCGCTGGCCCCGGTCGCGGAGTTCTGGAACAGCGGCTGGGACATGGAGCCGGGCGCGCTGCTCGACCAGGCCCTGATCCCGTCGTCGGGCCCGTACGTGATCGACAGCTGGGAGGCCGGCCAGTCGCTGACGCTGGTCGCCAACGAGAACTACTACGGCGACCCGCCGGCCACCGACACCATCGTCATCCGGTTCATCCAGCAGGACCAGCAGGTCCAGGCGCTGGCCAACGGCGAGGTGGACGTCATCGCCCCGCAGGTGAACGTGGACCTCGTGGCGTCACTGGAACAGCTCGGCGACCAGGTCACGGTCATCACCGGTGACGAGATGACGTGGGAGCACCTCGACTTCAACCAGACCGAGGGCGCGCTCTTCTCCGACCCGAACCTGCGCCAGGCGTTCGCGATGTGCGTGCCGCGCCAGCAGATCGTCGACAACCTGATCAAGCCGGCGAACCCCGAAGCGGTCGTCATGAACCTGCGCGAGTTCTTCCCGTGGGACCCCGAGTACGACCAGGTCGTGGGCGAGGCCTACGGCGGCGAGTACGACGAGCCCGACATCGAGGGCGCGGCGGCGCTGATCGAGGCGGCCGGCCTCACCGGTACCCAGGTCCGCATCCTGCGATCCGACCCGAACCCGCGGCGCGCCGACACGGTCGCGGCCATCAAGGCCTCCTGCGACCAGGCCGGCTTCGAGATCATCGACACCCCGACGCAGGACCTCGGCGCCGGTATCGTCGACGTGACCAGCTACGACGTCGCGCTGTTCGCCTGGGCCGGTTCCGGTGTCATGACCTCCGGGGCCTCGCTCTACCGCACCAACGAGGGCCAGAACCCGTACGGGTACTCGAACGCGACGGTCGACGAGGCCTGGACCGAGCTGATCGTCACGGTCGACGAGGCCCGGCAGACCGAGCTGCTGACCACGATCGAGACCGAGCTCTGGAACGACCTGTTCAGCATCCCGCTGTACGCGCACCCGGGCGTCACCGCCCACAACCCCGCCATCGAGGGTGTCCAGCAGAACGCCGCCCAGACCCAGGTGTCGTTCAACATGGAAGAGTGGACGCGCACGTCCTGACCGTTTCGCCGGTCCGGCCGGGAACCCCGGCCGGACCGGCCCGATGGTGCGGGCCAGGGGCTTCGTCGCCCCTGGCCCGACCCTTGCACCGCGTTCCCGTCGTACCCTGACGGGCGATGGTGCGGACCTGACGAGGGTTGGTTCTGATCTGATGACTGTCGACGGGCTGGTGTAACCATGCTGGTCTTCATCGTGCGCAGGGTGATCGTCTCGTTCTTCATCCTGCTGGCCGCGACGTTCGTGATGTACATGCTCACCGCGAACGCCGGTAATCCGCTGCAGGACCTGCAGGAGTCGCGGGCGCCGAACCGCGACGCGCTCATCGAGGCCCGTATCCGGCTGCTCAACCTGGACACGCCGGCGCCGCTGCGGTACTTCATCTGGCTCAAGGGCGCCGCCGGTTGCCTGGCGCCGTTCGTCTTCGAGTGCGACCTCGGCCAGAGCATCCAGGGCCAGGACGTCAGTGCGCTGCTCAGCGTCGCGTTCACGCAGACCCTGCAGCTGGTCATCGCCGCCACCGTGCTGGCGATGGTGCTGGGCATCACCGTCGGCATCGTCACCGCGCTGCGCCAGTACAGCGGCCTGGACTACAGCGTCACGTTCAGCGCCTTCCTCTTCTTCTCGCTGCCGATCTTCTGGGTCGCGGTGCTGCTCAAGGAGTACGGTGCGATCCGGTTCAACGACTGGCTGGCCGATCCGTCCATCCCCCTCGGAGTGGCGGTGGTCCTCGGGATCGTCAGCGGGCTGTTCTGGATGATCGTCATCTCCGGCGACCGCACCAGACGCCTCACGACCTTCGCCGCGGCGTTCGTGGCCTCCGCGGGCGCGCTGTGGCTGCTGTCGGAGACCCAGTGGTTCGCCGACCCCGGGCTCGGCATCGTCGTCATCACGGTCACGGCCGCCGGGCTGGCGTTCCTGACCACCGCGGTGGTGGCCGGGTTCACCTACCGCAACGTGCTCTACGCGGCCCTGGCGTCGGCCGGAGTCGGCATCGTCTGCCACTTCGCGCTGAACTCGGTCCTCGACGACCCCAGCGGACTGACCATCGTCCTGCTCGCGCTGCTCACCATCGCCGTCGGCCTGGGCCTCGGCTACGGCCTGGGCGGGCTGCAGCGCCGGCAGGCCATGCAGGCCGCCGTTCTCACCGGCCTCGGCACCGGCGCGCTGCTCTTCCTCGACCGGCTGCTCGGCGCCTGGGACACCTATTCTGACCGGGTCGGCGGCCGCGTCATCGCCACCATCGGCGCGCGCACCCCGAACTTCGAGGGCACGTTCTGGGAGCAGGGCCTGGATCGCGCCACCCACCTGATCCTGCCCACCATCGCGATCGTGCTGATCTCGTTCGCCACCTACACCCGGTACACGCGCTCGAGCATGCTCGAGGTGCTGAACCAGGACTACGTGCGCACGGCCCGGTCCAAGGGCCTCGCCGAGCGTGGCGTCATCGTCAAGCACGCGTTCCGCAACGCGATGATCCCGATCACGACGCTCATGGCCTTCGACTTCGCCGGCGTGCTCAGCGGCGCCGTCATCACCGAGAACGTGTTCGGCTGGACCGGCCTGGGCAAGCTCTTCGTCGACTCCCTGGCGCGCGTCGACCCGAACCCGGTCATGGGGTTCTTCCTGATCGCCGGCACTGCCGCGGTGCTGTTCAACATGCTGGCCGACATCGCATACGCGTTCCTCGATCCGCGCATCCGGTTGTCGTGAGGAGGACGAAACGATGAGCAACCCCACGACTCCCGACCCGGGCCCCACCCCGGCCG
>NZ_SMLB01000036.1 GCF_004349105.1 Jiangella aurantiaca | reverse complement strand
GTGGGTGGGTGGGCTGTCGTACTCGCTGTACCTGTGGCACTGGCCGTTGCTGATGGCGGCCAGCGCGGTGTGGGGCACGCTGTCGCCGGCGCAGGGCACGCTGGTGGTCGCGGCGGCGTTCGTCCCGGCCTGGCTCACCCACCGGCTGGTCGAGGCGCCCATCCACCATGCTCGCGTGCTCGCCGTCCGGCCCGGCCGGGCGGTCGCCGTCGGGGTGGCGGCGACCGCGACGGCACTGCTGGCCGCGCTGGTCACCGTCAAGGCGGTGCCCGAGTACGCGACCGCCGACGCCGCGCCAGGTGCCGCCGTCCTCGCACCGGACCCGACCGGCGATCCCGACGGCGAGCCCGTCGACCAGGTGCCGGCGATGACCCCGGACCCGATCGACGTCCCCGAGGACAACCCGGACATCTACCCGGACGGCTGCCAGCAGAACGCCGAGGACGCCGACCTCGCCAGCTGTGCGTACGGCGACCTCGACGCCGACCGCGTCATCGCGCTGGCCGGCGACTCCCACGCCGCGCAGTGGCAGCCGGCGCTGGACGTACTGGGCGAGCGGTACGGCTGGCGGATCGAGACCTACACGAAGTCGTCCTGCGGGTTCTTCTCCGCCGAGATCACCACCGCGGCCGGCGTGCCGTACACGTCGTGCCGCGAGTGGAACGACGCGCTGCTGGACCGCCTGACCGGGCCGGACAAGCCGGACCTGGTGGTGACCTCGGGCAGCAACTCGTACCGCGTGTGGGAGGACGGCCGCGAGCTGGGCGACGACGCCAGCGCCGACCTGCTGGCCGACGGGCTGCGGGAGAGCTGGGAGGCGGTGCGGGCAGCCGGCGTCGAGCTGGTCGTACTGGAGAACACGCCGTGGCTCGGCCAGGACCCGGCCGAGTGCGTCAGCGCGCACCCGGACCGCTTGACCGAGTGCGCCCAGCCACGCGCCGACGCCGTCGAGAAGGCCGGCGACGAGCAGCAGGTCGCCGCGCGCGAGCTGGGCGGCGTCGACCTCGTCGACCTCACCCGGGCGATCTGCCCGACCGACGAGTGCCCGGCGGTCATCGGCAACGTAGTGGTCTGGCGCGACGACCACCACCTCACCGCGACCTACGCCCGCAGCCTCGCCTCACACCTGGACGCCCAGCTGCGGCCGTACCTCGCCGCCCGGCGCTCAGCCGCCTAGGAACTCCTCCAGCAGCGGCCCGGCGGTGCGCGAGCCGGACTCGCCGTCCTCGACGAACACCGCGACGGCGAGGTCGCCCTGCGTGGCGATCATCCAGGCGTGCGTGCGCGGCGGCGTCTCGGTGCCGTACTCGGCGGTGCCGGTCTTGGCGCCGACCGGATCGCCGGGGACGTCGCCGAGGAACTCGCCGCTCCCCTCCTCGACGACCGCGCGCATGAGGTCCTGCAGCACCGCGGCCTCGTCGGCGGTCAGCGTGCTCTCCGGTGCGGCGGCCGCCGGCTCCACCATCGTCGGCGCGACGGTGTGCCCGGCGGCGACCGACGCGGCCACCGTCGCCATGGCCAGCGGCGACGCCAGCACCTCGCCCTGCCCGATCATCGACGCGGCGTGCGCGGTGCCATCGGCCTCGGCCGGGACCTCGCCGAGGAAGGCCGGTGCGCCGCTCACGTTCTCGGCACCGAGCCCGAGCGAGGCCGCCGCCTGCGCCAGCGACGCCTGGTCGGCGACCTCGTTCTGGTTGATGAAGGCGGTGTTGCAGGAGTTCGCCACCGCTTCGCGCAGCGTGATGTCGCCGATCGCGCCGGACGGGTAGTCGCTGTAGTTCTCGAACGCGCGGCCGTCGACGGAGGCCGCGGGGGTGCACTCGACGACGGAGTCGGAAGTCAGCCCGGCGCGCAGCAGCGCCAGCGACGTCACCACCTTGAACGTCGAGCCGGGCGCGTACTGGCCCAGCGTCGCGGTCGAGTAGCCCTCGCCGCCCGGCCCGCTGGCGGCGGCCAGGACCGCGCCGGTGGACGGCTGGACCGCGACGATCGCGCTGGCCGGCCCGACGTCGGCGAGGATGCTCTCGGCCCGGGTCTGCAGGTCGATGTCCAGCGTCGTGGTCAGCGGGGTGCCGGCGACCGGCTCGCGCTCGAACAGCACCTCCGGCTCGGCGGGAGCGGGCTCCTCCGCGGCCGGCGAGGCGCTGGGGTCGGCCGTGGCGTCGGCCGACGGCTCCGGCGGCACCAGCTCGACGGCGAGCCCGGGCGTGCCGCCGAGCAGCGTGTCGTACTGCGCCTGCAGCCCGGACAGCCCGACGACGTCGCCGGCGACGATGCGCCCGCCGGACTCCTCGACCAGTTCGGCCGTGGCCTCGCCGACGGTGCCGAGGAGCGGCCGGGCGAACTCGCGGGTCGGCGCCAGCGCCAGCGTGTCGTCGATGGCGACAGCGCCCTCGATCGCCGCGATCTGGTCCAGCAGCGGCGCGGCGTCGGCCTCGCGCAGCGTGATGGCCTCGACGAACGCCCGCTCCCCCGCGTTCTGGACCCGCTCGGCCAGCCCGGCGGCGTCGACGCCGACCACCTCGGCCAGCGCGGTGGCGGACTCCGGCGCGAGCGCGGCGTCGACGCGGGTCTTGTCGATGCCGACCCGGTAGACCGGCCGCTCGGTGACGATGACCTCGCCGCCGGCGCCCAGGATGTCCGCCCGCTGCGCCTGTGTCCGCGACAGCCGCAGGGCGGCGCCGTCGGTGAGCTGCGGGTGCAGGAGCGACGGCGACCAGTCGACGGTCCAGCCGGCCTCGGTGTCCTCGGCGACTCGCATGGTCGCGGTGGTCTGGTAGGTCCAGTCCGGCGTGTCGGGCGTGCCGCTCGCGGCCGAGGTGGCCGACGCCGTGGGCGTGGCTGTGCCGGTGGCGGTCTCCGTGCCGGGCGCGGCCGCCGCGCCGGAGCCGTCGAGATCCCAGCCGACGTCGAGGGTGACCTCCCGGGTGTCCTCGTCATCGGTCTGCTCGATGTCGGCGACGGTGACCGTGCGGGTGGCCGCGCCCATGCCCTCGACCATCGCCTCGACGGCGGCCGTGGCGTCCTCGGCGCTGGTGCCGCCGAGCGGGACGCCGGCTAAGTCGCCGGAGGCCACCGCCTGAGCCAACTGCTCGGCGACGGGCGCCGCGTCGGGCGGGTCGTTGCTGCAGCCCGCCGCCGTCGCCATCAGTAAGCCCGCGGCCACCGCCGCGAGGGTCCGCCGCGGCGCGTTCTTCCTGATCATCGCTCCCCGTTCCTGCGCGTCGTTCCCGCACACCCTAGCGCCAATGCAGTACCGCGCCGTCAGCCGAGTCGCCGCGCCACCAGCCGCGCCACGTCGGCCAGCGCGGCGTCGACGCGTTCGGCGTCCCGTTCCGCACGGCGGCTCATGGCAACGATGACGATCGGCTCGCCGGCCGGGTTCCATGCGACGCCGGCGTCGTTGTTGGTGCCGTAGTCGCCGGCGCCGGTCTTGTCGGCCAGCCGCCAGCCGTCCGGCAGCCCGGCCCGGAACCGCGTCCCGGACGTCGTGTTGGCCAACATCCAGTTCAGCAGCCGGCGCCGGTCCGCCGGTCGCAGCAGGTCGCCGGTGAGCAGTCCGGCGAATGTCCGGGCCAGCGCCGCGGGCGTCGACGTGTCGCGCTCGTCGCCCGGCTCGGCGGAGTTCAGCTCGATCTCCCAGCGGTCCAGCCGGGTGGCGCCGTCGCCGATGGAGCGGGCGAACGCGGTCAGCCCGCGCGGCCCGCCGATCTCGCGCAGGAGCAGGTTCCCGGCGGCGTTGTCGCTGTACCGGATCGCGGCGTCGCACAGTTCGGCGACGGTCATGCCGGTGTCGAGGTGCTCGGCCGTCACCGCCGAGTTCAGCAGGATGTCGGCCGGAGGGTACCAGACCCGGTGGTCCAGGCGCGTCTCGTCGAGGTCGCGCAGCACGGCGGCCGCCGCGATGGACTTGAACACCGACAGGATCGGGAACCGGCCGCCGGCCCGGTGCGCGAGCCACGCCCCGGTCGCGAGGTTGCGCGCGCTGACGCCGAGCGTGACGTCGTGGGCGCGCTCCAGCTCGCGGACCGCCGGATCCAGGGCCCGGCTCGTGGCGCCTGCGGCGCCGCTGCCGAGCACGCCGGCCGACGCGGCCAGCGGGACGGCCAGGCCGAGGCGTAGCAGGGTGCGGCGGCTGGGCTGCGGACGGTCCATCGGGTTCCTCCTCGGGTCGCACGGACGAGCCCGCTCACCGTCGCAAGGCGGCCGCGCCGATGTCCAAGACGCAACCGCCACCGATCCATGCCGAATGGGTATCGTTACTGCCCGTGGACCTGCTGCGGCACCTCGAGGCGTTCGTCGCGGTGGCCGAGGCGCGCAGCTTCACCCGCGGCGCCGACCTCTGCGGCACGCCGCAGCCGGTGGTCAGCCGGCGCGTCGCGGCGCTGGAGCGCGACCTCGGCACCACGCTGCTGCGCCGCACGTCCCGGCAGGTCGAGCTCACCGACGCCGGCCGCACGCTGCTCCCCCACGCCGCCGACCTCGTCGCCCGGGCCGGGCACTTCCGCGAGCTGGCCGCCGCCGCGCGCGCCGCGGGCCTCAGTGCCGGCATCCCGGCCGGCCCGGACCCGCGCGCGTTGGTCGCGGCCCGCCGCGCGGCCGCCGCGGCCGGCATCACGCTGACCTTCGCCGAGCACCCGGCCGCCGAGCGGGCCGCCCTCGTCCGCCGCGGCCGGCTCGACGTCGCGCTGCTGCCCTGTCCACCGGACGAGGAGGAGGCCGGCGCGGAGCTCGGCGCGGCCACCACCACCGACGACCTGCGCGGCCGCCGGTTGCACCTGGACCAGTTGCGCCGCTCCGGCGGCGACGACGGCCGGCCGCGGGCACTGCACCTCGCCGCCGAGGACGACGTGCCCTGGGTCCGCGACCCGGTCCGCCGCGCGGCCCGGCTGGCCGGCCTGCTGGACGGCCAGCTGCGCGTCGGCACGTCCGACACCGAGGCGCTGACCTGCGCCCTCGAATACGGCGACGCGATCCTGTGCACGCCCGCGTGGGCGGCGGCGCACCGGCTGCGCTGGCGACCGTTCGGCGACGTCGCGCTGCGCCGCACGTACGCCGTCGCCGGCCGGCCGCGGGTCGCGCGCGAGCTGGTCGACGCTGTGCTGCCGGCGCTGGCCCGGGCGGCCGGGCTGGTCACCGACCCGGAGGAGCCGCGATGACCACGTCCGACGCGTTCGGCTTCTCCGGCGAGGCGGTGCGCACGGCGCACGACATCCGCTCCGACTGGGCCCGCACCGGGTTGCGGGGCGGGCTGTACGCCCGCAATGTCGACACCGGCGAGGACCTCGGCTTCGACGTGCACGTCCCGTACGCGCTGGCGTCGGTGAGCAAGCTGCCACTCGCGCTCGTCGTGCTCGACCTCATCGCCGCCGGTGAGCTGGACCCGGCACAGCCGGTCGCCCTCGTCCCCGGGACGACCACGCCAGGGCCGACCGGCGCCGCGCTGTTCCGGCACCCGAGCCGCATCGCGCTGGAGGACCTGCTGCTGCTCATGCTGTCCGTCAGCGACAACGCCGCCGCGGACGCCGTCTTCGCGCTGGTCCCGCCGGAGCGGGTGACGGCCACCCTGCAGGGCTGGGGGTGTGAGGGGATCGTCGTGCGGCACCCGATGCGCCTGCTCTACGAGGCCGCGGCGGCGGTCGCGCCGGACGACCCGGTGCTGGCGCTGGAACTGGCCGTGCGCGCCACCACCGACGGCGGCGGGCACGTGCTGCCGACGCTGGACGTCGCGGCGGCCACCAGTGGCACCGCCGCCGGCCTGGTGTCACTGGTCGAACGGATCTGGACCGACGACGTCAGCGTGCCGGCCGCGACGGCACGGCTACGCGAGCTGCTGGGCTACCAGGTCAACCGCAACCGGATGACGTCGGAGCTGGCCGCCGACTCCGTCGCCGTCAGCACCAAGACCGGCACGTTCCTCAATCTGCGCCACGAGGCCGGCATGGTGACGACGTCGACGGGCGACCGCATCGCCGTCGCGGCACTCACCGCGTCGACCGTCGCCGCCCGGTCGCAGCCGGAGGCCGACCGCGCGATCGGCCGGGCCGCCCGCGCCGCCGTCGACGTGCTGCGGCTCTAGCCCGGGCGGACGACGACGAGGCCGCCGCAGGAGCACCTCGCGTAGCCGACGAAGCCGTCACCGGTGCGGTGCCATGACGTCACGTGGTCCGGCCGCACGGCGGCACCGCACCGGCCGCAGGCCCGGACCACTTCGAGGAGTCGCTCGCTCATGACTCCACCGTGCTGTAATGGCATTGTGCATTTCAACCATTACAGCGACGAGGGCGCGCTACTGGCCGCGGCGGTGGTGAACGCCCGCATCGACTCCCCCGCCGACGTCGCCCGGCTGGCCGCCGAGCACGACGTGCTGCTGGAGCGGCCACCGACCGCGGAGGACGCGGCCGGGCTGCGGCGCTGGCGGACCGCGCTGGCCGGCGTGGTCGACGCGCCGACCGTCGGCGAGCGGATCGAGGCGCTGAACCGGCTGCTCGCCCGCGGCACGTCGCACCCGCGGATCAGCCTGCACAACGGCCCGCCGCACGTGCACTTCCGCCCCGACGACGTCCCACCGGAGCGGCAGTTCGCGGCGATCACGGCGTTCGGGCTGGCGTGGTTCCTCACCCAGCGCGGGCTGCACCGGCTGGCCCGCTGCGCCGCCGACGACTGCACGATCGCCTTCGCCGACGTCACCCGCAACGGGCGGCAGCGCTACTGCTCGACCCGGTGCGCCAACCGCCAGGCCGTCCGCCGCCACCGCGCCCGCCCGGGAAGCACCTCACCCGCCGGAGGACCGCACCTCCGCCCGGCACCGGCGGCATCCGGCACCGCTGGCGAGTGAGGAGCGACAAGCGCGCCGCGACCACGGTCAGCGGGACAGGCGGTCCGGGCGCAGGTTCAGCCGGCGCAGCAGCTGGGCGTTGGCCGCGACGATGATCGTCGACGCTGTCATCGCGACCGCCGCGGCCGCCGGCGGGAGGACGAACCCGATCGGCGCGAGCACGCCGGCCGCGAGCGGCACGGACAGCAGGTTGTACCCCGTCGCCCACACCAGGTTCTGCACCATCTTCCGGTAGCTGGCCGAGGACAGCCGCCGGGCCGAGACCACGCCGCGCGGGTCGTCGGAGGCCAGCACGACGCCGGCGGACTCGACCGCGACGTCGGTGCCGGCGCCGATCGCGACGCCGACGTCGGCGCGGGCCAGCGCGGGCGCGTCGTTGACGCCGTCGCCGACCATCGCGACCGACAGACCGCGCTCCTGCAGCGACGTGACCGCGGCGTCCTTGTCCTCCGGCAGCACCTCGGCGAAGACCTCGTCGATGCCGACCTTCGCTGCCACCGACTCGGCGACGTTGCGGGCGTCGCCGGTGATCATCACCGTGTGCACGTTCTGGGCCCGCAGCAGCCCGACCGCCTCGCGCGACTCCGGCCGGATCTCGTCGGCCAGCGAGAGCGCGCCCAGCACGGCGCCGTCGCGGACGACGTAGAGGACGGTCGAGCCGGCGCCGGCCCACTCGCCGACCGCCGACGCGATCTCCGCCGGCGCCTCCACGCCGAGGTCGCGCAGCAGGCCGGGCCCGCCGACCGCGACCTGGGCGCCGTCGACGACCGCGCGCACGCCCTTGCCGGTGAGCGAGCGGAACTCCGTCGCCGCCGGGACCGGCCCGCGCGACGACGCCGCAGCGACGACGGCCGTGGCCAGCGGGTGCTCGGAGTCGCGCTCGGCCGCCGCGGCCAGCGCCACCAGCTCGTCCTCGGTGAGCGACCCGGCCGGGGCGACGCCCGCCACCGCGGGCCGGCCCACGGTCAGCGTGCCGGTCTTGTCGAACAGGACGGCGTCGACCTGCCGCATGCGCTCCAGCGCCAGCCGGTCCTTGACCAGGATGCCGGCCCGCGCCGACATCGCCGTCGAGATCGCGATCACCAGCGGGATGGCCAGCCCGAGGGCGTGGGGGCAGGCGATGACCAGCACCGTCACGGTCCGTTCGACCGCCGCCGAGGCCTCGCCGAGCAGCACCCAGACCACGAACGTCAGCGCGCCGACGCCGAGCGCGAACCAGAACAGCCACGCGGCGGCGCGGTCGGCCAGCGCCTGCGCCCGTGAGCTGGACGCCTGTGCGTCGGCCACCAGCCGCTGGATGCCGGCCAGCGCGGTGTCCTCGCCGACGGCCGTGACCTCGATCCGGATCGCGGTGTCGGTGGCGACGGTGCCGGCGACCACGCGGTCGCCCGGCCCGCGGCTGACGGTCTTCGACTCACCGGTGACGGTGGACTCGTCGACCTCCGCGGTGCCCTCGGCGACGACGCCGTCGGCCGGGACCCGCCCGCCGGAGCGCACCAAGACGACATCGCCGACCGCCAGCTCGGCCAGCGGCACCTCGGTGACCGACCCGTCCGGGCCGACCCGTTCGGCGGTGTCCGGCAGCAGCTCGGCCAGCGCCTGCAGGGCGCCCGACGCCTGCCCGAGCGCCCGCATCTCCAGCCAGTGGCCGAGCAGCATGACGACGATCAGGAGCGCCAGCTCCCACCAGAAGTCCAGGTCCAGGCCGCCGATCTCGAGCGAGGTCAGCCCGCTCGCGACGAACGCCACGGTGATGGCCAGCGAGATCAGCGTCATCATGCCGGGCAGCCGGTCGGCCAGCTCCGCCTTCGCGCCGGCGAGGAACGGCCAGCCGCCGTAGAAGAACAGGAACGTGCCGACGACCGGCGGGATCCACGTCCCCCAGTCCGGCACCTCGTAGCCGATCAGGTCGGCGAACATCGTGCTGAACCCGACCACCGGGATTGCCAGGACCAGGCTCACCCAGAACTTGTCCCGGAACATGCTGCCGTCGCCGTGCCCGGCGTGCTTGTCGTGCCCGGCATGGGCCACCTCGTGTCCGGCAGCATGTCCCGGTCCGTGCGCCACGCCGTGCGCGGCGTGGTCAGCCGCCGCGTGCTGATGCTCCGTCGCGACGGCGTGATCGTGCTGGTCCATGGTCACTCACCTCTCGTCGGGTCAGACCATGCCAACACGATACCCCCTGGGGGTATTCCGTCAAGTCGTCGGGATCTCCGGGACTTCCGGACCCGACGGCGTCGGCGGTGCTTCGGGCGGCGCCGGCGTCTCCAGGTCCGCCGGCGACGGCGGCGCCTGCGGCGCGGGCGGCTCGACGGCGCCGGGCAGCGCGGTGCCCGCCGGCAGCAGCGCTTCGCACGCATCGAGGGCGGCCAGGTACTCGGCCGAGAACGGATCCACCCAGCCGGTGCCGTCGAGCCGCACCGTCCCATCCTCGGACAGGTACGCGTCGGGGAAGTCCTCCAGCCCACGCTCGCGCATGCACTGGCTGAACTCCGTCGCCGACTCGTCGGCCGAGCCGAACGCCGTCGCCGCGGCCGGTCCGGTCGGTAGGATCGCAGCCACAGCGGCGGCTGCGATGATCGATGTTCGTTTCATGTCGTCCTCCAGACGATCGTGGTGTGCACTGACGACACCAGCCTCGCGAGCGGACGGTTGCGGGAGCGGAACAGCCGCTGTCACCTCGCTGTAACCCCGTTCCGGGCACCCTGGACGCCGGAGCTGCCGATGCGTGTACTGATCGTCGAAGACCACCGAGATCTCGCCGAGACCGTCGCCACGGGACTGCGGCGGGAGGGCATGGCCGTCGACCTCGCCCTGGACGGCGACGAGGCGCTGTACCGCACGTCCGTCCACGGGTACGACGTCGTGGTGCTCGACCGCGATCTGCCCGGCGTTCGCGGCGACGAGGTGTGCCGGTCGCTGGCCGGGCGCGGCTACCCCGGCCGGGTCCTGATGTTGACGGCGGCCGGCTCAGTGGCCGACCGGGTCGCCGGGTTCGAGCACGGCGCCGACGACTACCTGCCCAAGCCGTTCGCGTTCGACGAGCTGGTGATGCGGATCCGGGCGCTGGCCCGGCGGCCGGCGACGGCGATCCCACCGGCCTTGGTGCACGGCGGGCTGCGACTGGACCCGGCCCGGCGCACCGCGTCGCGGGACGGGCGCCGGCTCGATCTCACACCCAAGGAGCTGGCCGTCCTGGAGATCCTGCTCGCCGCCGGCGGCACCGTCGTCTCGGCCGAACAGCTGCTGGAGCGCGCCTGGGACGAGGCGGCCGACCCGTTCACTCAGACGGTGAAGGTGACCATCAGCCGGCTGCGGCGGAAGCTGGGCGACCCGCCGCTGATCGAGACCGTGCCGCAGGCCGGCTACCGGATCGCGGCGCCGTCGTGACCGGGCGGCGACCGGCCTGGCGGCGGCCGACCGTCCGGCTGCGGCTGACACTGCTCTACGCCGGACTGTTCCTGGCGACTGGGGCGGCGCTGATCGGGCTCGTGTACGTGCTGGTCGCGCAAGGTCCGCTGCTCGGCTCGCCACCGGAGCCCGACCCACCGGCGGCCGATGGGCTCACGGGCGGGGCCGTCCCACCGCCGGAACTCGCCGGCGAGCTGCGCGAGCAGGCGGAGCGGCAGCGCGCCGCGGACCTGCGCCGGTTGCTCACGGCGTCATCGATCGCCCTGACGGCGCTGACCGGCGGCTCGCTGCTGCTCGGCTGGGTCGTCGCCGGCCGGGTGCTGCGTCCGCTGGGTGCCATGACCGCGAAGGTGCGCCGCATCTCCGCCGACGCGCTCGACCAGCGGCTGGCCGCCACGGGGCCGGACGACGAGCTCACCGAGCTGGCCGGCACGTTCGACGACCTGCTCGCCCGGCTGGAGTCGGCGTTCGCCGCCCAGCGCCGGTTCGTCGCGCACGCCTCACACGAGCTGCGCACTCCGCTCACGCTTCAGCGCGCCGTCGTGGACGTCACCCTGGCCGACCCGGATGCGTCCGCCACGACGCTGCGGGCCGCACTGGACCGGGTGCGGGCCGCCGGGCAGCGGCAGGAGCGCATCATCGACGCGCTGCTGACCCTCGCCCGCAGCCAGCCGGGGCTGCTCGACCAGCAGCCGCTCGACCTCGCGGTGCCGGTCCGCGCGGTCGTTCGCGAGCTGACGGCGGAGGCGGCGGCCCGCGGGGTGGAGATCGACGCCGCGCTCGACCCGGCGCCGGCCTCGGGCGACGCCGAACTGGCCGAACGCCTGGTCCGCAACCTCCTGGACAACGCCGTGCGGCACAACGTGCCCGGCGGCTGGGTCCGGGCGTCGACGGCGGCCTCCGCGGACGGCGCGACGCTGCGGGTGGTCAACAGCGGTCCGGTCGTCCGGGCCGACGCGGTGCCGGCGCTCTACGAACCGTTCCAGCGGCTCGGCGGCGACCGCGGTGCCGACGACGGCCTCGGCCTGGGGCTGTCCATCGCCGCGGCCGTGGTCGAGGCACACGGCGGCGAGCTCACCACGGTGGCGCGCGTGGAGGGCGGCCTGGACCTCACCGTGCGGCTGCCGCGTCCGTAGCCGCTCAGCCCAGGGTGACGGTGACCCCGTCGGCGGCGTCGTCCGGCTCGACGTCCAGAACGGCGACCCGGCCGGCCGCCCGCACGTCGTCCAACAGCACTCCGGCCGCCGCGGCGGCGTCCGGGCGAACCCGCGCGACCGCCCGCGCCACGTCGGTCCGCAGCGACAGCTGCGCCTCCGTCTTGGCCTTGCGCACCGCCCCGATCAGCGCCGACGCCGTCGCGAACAGCTCCGCCTCGGCCGCGGCCACGCCCTCCGCCCCCGGCCACGGCGCCAGGTGCACGGACCCGTCGCGCCACCAGGACCAGACCTCCTCGGTGACGAACGGCAGGAACGGCGCGAACAGCCGCAGCTGCACCGACAGCGCCCGCCTCAGCGCCGCCCGGGCCGACGCCGCGCCCGCGTCGTCGCCGGCGTCGCCGTAGGCGCGGGCCTTCACCAGTTCGACATAGTCGTCGCAGAAGTCCCAGAAGAACCGCTCGGCGACCTCGAGCGCGCGGGTGTGGTCGTAGTCGTCCAGCGCGCGGGTCGCGGCGGCGACGGTCTGGTCGAGCGCCGCCAGGACGGCGCGGTCGAGCGGCGCGGTGACCTCGGCGTCGTCGGCCACCGGCCCCGAACCCAGGACGAACCGGCTGACGTTGAGGATCTTCATCGCCAGCCGGCGGCCGATCTTCATCTGGCCGGGGTCGAACGCGGTGTCGGCGCCGGGCCGCCCGCTCGCGGCCCAGTAGCGGACGCCGTCGGACCCGTACTGCTCGAGCAGGTCCAGCGGCGTGACGACGTTGCCGGCCGACTTGGACATCTTCTTGCGGTCGGGGTCGAGGATCCAGCCGGAGATGGCCGCGTGCCGCCACGGCAGCACGCCGTGCTCCAAGTGCGCGCGGACGACGCTGGCGAACAGCCAGGTGCGGATGATCTCGTGCGCCTGCGGCCGCAGGTCCATCGGGAACACCCGCGCGAACAGGTCGTCGTCGCTCCCCCAGCCGCCGGCGATCTGCGGCGTGAGCGACGACGTCGCCCAGGTGTCCATGACGTCGGGGTCGCCGGCGAAGCCGCCGGGCGCGCCGCGCTGCGCCTCGTTGTATCCAGGCGGGGCCTCGGACGACGGGTCCACCGGCAGCGCGGCCTCGTCCGGGACGATCGGCGTGTCGTACACCGGCGCCCCGGCCTCGTCCAGCGGATACCAGAGCGGGATCGGCACGCCGAAGAACCGCTGGCGGCTGATCAGCCAGTCGCCGTTGAGCCCGCCGACCCAGTTCTCGTACCGGACCCGCATGTGCTCCGGATGCCACTGGAGCTCGCGGCCGCGCTCGAGCAGCGCCGCCCGCAGCTCCTCGTCGCGCCCGCCGTTGCGGACGTACCACTGCCGCGTGGTGACGATCTCGAGCGGGCGGTCGCCCTTCTCGTAGAACTTCACCGGGTGGGTGATGGGCCGCGGCTCGCCGGCCAGGTCGCCGGACTCGCGCAGCAGCTCGGTCACCCGCTGCCGGGCGGTGTGCACCGTCGCGCCGGCCAGCTGCCCGTACGCCGCCCGGCCCGCGGGGTCGTCCAGCCACGGCGGCACGTCGCGCAGCAGCCGGCCGTCGCGGCCGACCACCGGGCGGGTGGGCAGCGTCAGCTCGCGCCACCAGGTGACGTCTGTGGTATCGCCGAACGTGCAGATCATCGCCGCGCCGGTGCCCTTCTCGGGGTCGGCGAGGCAGTGCGCGACCACCGGGACGTCCACGCCGAACAGCGGCGTGCGGACGCTCGACCCGACGAGTGCGGCGTACCGCGGGTCGTCGGGGTGCACGACGACGGCGACGCAGGCCGGCAGCAGCTCCGGCCGGGTGGTCGAGATGAGCAGCGGTTCGCCGCCGTCGACCCGCGAGAACACCAGGTCGTGGTAGGCACCCGGCCGCTCGCGGTCCTCCAGCTCCGCCTGGGCGACCGCCGTCCGGAACGTGACGTCCCACAGCGTGGGCGCCTCGGCCAGATACGCCTCACCGCGGGCGAGGTTGCGCAGGAACGCCCGCTGCGACACCCGCCGGGCCGTCGTGTCGATGGTCTGGTAGCCGTGCGACCAGTCGACCGACAGGCCGAGCCGGCGCCACAGCTCCTCGAACGCGCGCTCGTCCTCGGCCGTCAGCCGCTCGCACAGCTCGATGAAGTTGCGCCGCGACACCGGCAGCTGGTCCTTGGCGGAGCGGCCGCCGGCCGGCGGCTCGAAGCTCGAGTCGTACGGCAGTGACGGGTCGCAGCGCACGCCGAAGTGGTTCTGCACCCGCCGCTCGGTGGGCAGGCCGTTGTCGTCCCAGCCCATCGGGTAGAAGACGGCCTTGCCGCGCATGCGCTGGTACCGCGCGACGACGTCGGTGTGCGTGTAGGAGAAGACGTGCCCGACGTGCAGCGAGCCGCTCACCGTCGGCGGCGGGGTGTCGATGGAGTACACCTCTGCGCGCGGGCGGGAGCGGTCGAACCGGTAGACACCGTCGCGCTCCCAGCGCGTCACCCATACCTCGTCCAGCCCGTCGACGGTGGGCCGGGCCGGGATCGCGGGATGGGTGCGGGAGGTGTCGGTCACCTCGCCGAGCCTAGCTTCGACACCCGGGCGCCATCCGTGGATTCTCCGCAGGGGTTCGGCGCGACACGCCCGGCATGGCGGCAATTCATGACATCCTTCTCCTGCCGGTCGAGTCGGCATACCGACCCGTCCGGCCCAAACCACGCCGCTGACCTGCCCGAACAGAGCGGCGATGGTGCGTGATCCGGCCCTGCGTGGCACTGATCGGCAGGGGCCTCCGGGGGTCGAGAACGCGTTAGACGCGATTCATACCCTGTTGGTTCCCGCAGGTCCGCGCCTCGTGTAGCATTCCCAGCATTTCGGGCCCTCCTGCGTCCACGGGCACGCGTGGTAGCGGGGGGCTCGATGCTGAACTGACATTCATGTGAATTGGAGACAGTGTGACTACCTTCCGCGCGCGCGTCCGCGCTGCGGGCGCGCTGGCCGTGGCCCTGGTAACGGGTGCCACGCTCATCAGCGCCGCCGGCACCGCAGCCGCGGCCGAGGAGATTCCGCAGGAGTCCCTCATCATCCAGAGCTCTCCGGCCGACTTCGAAACCAAGATCGTCGGCGGTGCGCCGGCCCCCGAGGGCGAGTACCCGTTCGTCACCTACCTCGTCATCGACGAGAAGTTCGCCTGTGGCGGCTCGCTGTACGCGCCCGACCTGATCCTCACCGCAGCCCACTGCGTCAACGGCACCGGCCCGACGGACGGCATCGTGGCGCACTTCGGGTCCGTCGACCTGAACAGCCCCGACCTTCAGACCTTCACCTCCGAGTACGTGTACTCGGGCAACATCTCCGGCATCCCGAACGACTGGGCGCTGGTCAAGCTGAGCGAGCCGGTTCCGGCCGAGGTCGCGACCCCGGTCGACGTCGTTACCGACGACTCGTTCGACGCGTCGGAGACCTTCCGGGTCATCGGCTGGGGCGCCACCGCCGAGGGCGGCGAGGCGAGCGACGTCCTGCTCGAGGTGGACGTGCCGGGCGTCAGCGACGAGGACTGCGTCGCCGCCTACGAGGCCATCGATATCCAGACCAGCCCCGACGTCGAGCTGTGCGCCGGCGACCTCGAGCAGGGTGGCGTCGACTCCTGCCAGGGCGACTCCGGCGGCCCGCTGCTCGTCGAGGAGAACGGCGAGTACCTCCAGGTCGGCGTCGTGAGCTGGGGCGAGGGCTGCGCCCGTCCGGGCATCCCGGGTGTCTACACCCAGCTGAGCGCCGTCAGCGACAGCATCGCGGCGGTCGCCTCCGGTGAGAACACGCCGGCCGAGGTCGCCGACGTCCAGATCGAGACCACCGCCGGCGAGCCGGTCGAGATCACGCTGACGGCCGACGACGCCGAGGGCGACGAGGTGTCGTTCAAGGTGAGCCAGCCCGAGGTCGGCACGCTGACCACCGACGACGAGACCCTCACCACGCTGGTCTACACCCCGGCCGAGGGCTTCACCGGTGAGGACACCTTCCTGTACCTCGCCAACGACGGCAGCACCGACGGCATCCCGGCCACCGTGACCATCACGGTCAACGAGGCCGAGGAGCCGACCCCGACCCCGACGCCGACCGAGGAGCCCACCTCGGAGCCGACCCCGACGCCCACCGAGGACCCGGGCGACGACGACGGCGACGGCGAGGAGCTGCCCGACACCGGTTCGAACACCACCACCATGATCGGCCTGGCCCTGCTGCTGGCCGCCGGTGGCGCCGGTGCGGCCTTCGCGGCGCGCCGCCGGGTGACCGGCTCGAACCTCTGAGCCGATATCTGAGTAAGTAGCACACGTTCCACCGTTCGGCGGTGGCGCATCTCACGGATGCGCCACCGCCGAACGTGTTTCGGGTCGTCAGCTGCGGGTAGAGGTCCGCAGAAGGCGCGCCGGCGGTACCGGTTCGCCGCGACCGGCAGCCAAAGGGTGGGTAGGCTCGAAACACATGTGCGGTCTCACCGGAGAATTCAGGTTCGACAACCGCCCCGCCGACCTCTCCTCGGTCGGCCTCATGTGCGACGCGATGGTGGCTCGGGGGCCTGACGACTCCGGTGCCTACGCGCACGGGTCGCTGGCGCTGGGCCACCGCCGGCTGTCCATCATCGACCTCTCACCACACGGCCACCAGCCGATGGTCGACGCCGAGCTGGGCCTGGCCGTCGTCTTCAACGGCTGCATCTACAACTACCGCGAGCTGCGCGACGAGCTCAGCGGGTACGGCTACCGGTTCTTCTCCACGTCCGACACCGAGGTCATCGCCAAGGGGTACCACCGCTGGGGCGAGGACTTCGTCGACCACCTCGTCGGCATGTTCGCGCTGGCGATCCACGAGCGCGACACCGGCCGGCTGGTGCTGGCCCGCGACCGCCTCGGCATCAAGCCGCTGTACCTCGCCGAGACGCCGGACCGGCTGCGGTTCGCCAGCACGCTGCCGGCGCTGGTCCGGGGCGGCGGCGTCGACACCTCCATCGACCCGGTCGCGCTGCACCACTACCTGACCTGGCACGCCGTCGTCCCTGCACCGCACACGATCCTCGCCGGCGTGCGCAAGCTGCCGCCGGCCACCGTCCGGGTCGTCGAGCCCGACGGCACCAGCCGCGAGCGCGTCTACTGGGACCCGTCGTTCACCCGCGACCCGGCGAAGGCCGGCTGGTCGGCCACCGACTGGGAGGAGGCGATCCTCGAGTCGCTGCGGGTGGCCGTGCGCCGGCGGCTGGTCGCCGACGTCCCGGTGGGCGTGCTGCTCTCCGGCGGCCTCGACTCCAGCCTGGTCGTCGGGCTGCTCGCCCAGGAGGGTCAGACCGGCCTCAACACGTTCAGCATCGGATTCGACGCGGTCGGCGGCGAGGAGGGCGACGAGTTCAAGTACTCCGACGTCATCGCCCGCGAGTTCGGCACCGACCACCACCGCATCCGGGTCGGCGCCGACCTGCTGCCGTCGCTGCGCGACGCCGTCGCCGCGATGAGCGAGCCGATGGTCAGTCACGACGCCGTCGGCTTCTACCTCCTCAGTAAGGAGGTCAGCCGGCACGTCAAGGTCGTGCAGTCCGGGCAGGGCGCCGACGAGGTGTTCGCCGGCTACCACTGGTACCCGCCGCTGGCCGGCGTCGGCCGCGCCGACGCCGTCGCCACCTACGCGAAGGCGTTCTTCGACCGCGACCACGCCGCGATGGCCGAGGTCGTCGCGCCTGCCCACCTGACCGACGGCGCCGTCAGCCTCGACTTCGTCCGCGACCACTTCACCAAGGACGGCGCCGAGACGGCGGTCGACGCGGCGCTGCGGCTGGACACCCAGATCATGCTGACCGACGACCCGGTCAAGCGGGTCGACAACATGACGATGGCGTGGGGACTGGAAGCGCGCGTGCCGTTCCTCGACCACAAGCTGGTCGAGCTGGCCGCCCAGTGCCCGCCGGAGCTGAAGCTGGCCCAGGAGGGCAAGGGCGTGCTCAAGGAGGCCGCCCGCCGGGTCATCCCGCACGAGGTGATCGACCGGCCGAAGGGCTATTTCCCGGTGCCGGCGCTGAAGTACCTGCAGGGCCCGTACCTCGAGCTGGTCGAGGACGCGCTGCACTCCGCCGCCGCGCGGGACCGCGGACTGTTCCGGCCCGAGTACGTCGACCGGCTGCGCTCGGATCCCAACGCCGACCTCACTCCCCTGCGCGGGAACCGGCTCTGGCAGCTCGGTCTGCTGGAGCTGTGGCTGCAGACGCAGCTGCCCGGAGAGGGCACGGTACGGTGAGCGACGCCCGCCGCGGCAGGGGTGGCGGCCAGTCGCTGTGGAGCCGGCCGTGGAAGGAGGCTCCGGAGCACCTCGTCCGGGACATGAAGCGCGACGTCGTCGTCGACCTCGCCTGGGGCCGGCTGGTGTTCGCGCAGACCTTCGACGAGCCGCGGCACGTCATCGACCTGCTACGGGCCGAGGAGGAGGGCCGCCGCGACATCGCCATGTACGTCGCCGACCCGCACGTGCTGGTGTCGCACGCGCCCGGCGAGCTGTTCATCGACCCGTCGCTGACCTACCGGCTGGAGCTGCACCGCTACCGGCCGCGACGCAACCCGGTCGCCGGCGTGTTCGTCCGCAAGGTGAGCGAGCTGGCCGACGCCGAGGAGATCAACCGGCTGTACGCGGCGCGCGGCATGGTCACCGGCGACACCGAGCTGATGTGGGCCAACCAGCGCACGCCGACGTTCACCTACCTGGTCGCGCAGGACGAGCGCTCCGGCGCGATCGTCGGCACCGTCACGGGCGTCGACCACGTCCGCGCGTTCGATGACCCCGACAACGGCGCCAGCCTGTGGAGCCTCGCCGTCGACCCGCAGTGCACCATCCCCGGCGTCGGCGAGGCGCTGGTCCGGATGCTGGCCGAGCGGTACATCGGCCGCGGCCGCGACCACCTCGACCTGTCCGTCCTGCACGACAACGACCCGGCGATCCGGCTGTACACCAAGCTCGGGTTCCAGCGGGTGCCGGTGTTCGCGGTGAAGCGGAAGAACCCGATCAACGAGCCGCTTTACGTCGCCGGCCCGGCGGAGTCCACCGAACTGAACCCGTACGCGAAGATCATCGCCGACGAGGCGCGGCGGCGCGGCATCCTGGTCGAGATCACCGACGCCGAGAGCGGCGAGCTGCGCCTGTCGCACGGCGGGCGGCGCATCGTCACCCGCGAGTCGCTGTCCGAGCTGACGACGGCGGTCGCGCTGAGCCGCTGCGACGACAAGCAGCACACCCGGCGGATCTTCCAGCGGGCCGGGCTGTCGGTGCCGCGCGGCGTGGCGGCTTCGACGCCGGAGGCCGACGCGGCGTTCCTGGGCGAGGTCGGCGAGGTGGTCGTCAAGCCGGTCCGCGGCGAGCAGGGGCGCGGCATCACCGTCGGGGTGTCGTCGCCGGAGGCGTTGGAGGCGGCGGTGACGCTGGCCCGCACGTTCTGCCCCGACGTCCTCATCGAGGAGTGCGTCGAGGGCGAGGACCTGCGCATCGTCGTCATCGGCCACGAGGTCGTCGCCGCTGCCGTCCGCCGCCCGGCCACGGTGTACGGCAACGGCCGGCAAACCGTCGCCGAGCTGATCGACGCGCACAGCCGCCGCCGCGCCGCCGCGACCGGGGGCGAGTCCCGGGTGCCGATGGACGACACCACGGTCGAGACCGTCCGGGCCGCCGGGTGGGAGATGGACGACGTGCTGCCCGACGGCGACGCGCTGCGGGTCCGGCGCACCGCCAACCTGCACACCGGCGGGACGATCCACGACGTGACGGCGTCGCTGCACCCGGCGCTCGCGGCGGCCGCGGTGACGGCCAGCGAGGCGATCGACATCCCGGTGACCGGGTTGGATCTGATCGTCCCGAGTCCGGCGGAGGAGCAGTACGTGCTGATCGAGGCGAACGAGCGCCCCGGGCTGGCCAACCACGAGCCGCAGCCCACCGCCGCGAGGTTCGTCGATCTGTTGTTCCCCGCGACCCGCACCACGCCGCAGGCCTGGCAGCCGCCGTCCGCGCCGCAGTGACCCCAAATGGGTCAGGCTGGTCGACCCGTTTCGGAGGCCATCACCAGGATTACCCGAGCCTCAACACGCCTGCGATCGTGTTGGTGCACCAGAAAACCTCATGATGGCCCCCGAAACGCCGCCAAATTTCACCAGGTGGACACCAGCGAACGGTGCACCCGGCGGGCTGTGCCCGCACTTCCCCGCAGCGCGTCGGCGTGGAACCGGCGCAGGTCGAACGCCGCGCCCGCCCGCGCCGACGCCGCCGAACGGGCCTCGCGCCACAGCCGTGCGCCCACCCGGAACGCCAGCGCCTGACCGGGCCAGCCGAGATAGCGATCGACCTCGAACGCGGCCGTCTGCGGGTCCACGCGCGCGACGTCGGCCAGCATCCGGGCGCCCAGCGCCGGCGTCCACCGGTCGGCGTCGACCAACCCATGCCCGTGCGGGATCGGCAGGTCCAGGTGCAGCCCGAGGTCGACGACGACGCGCACGGCGCGCCAGAGCTGCGCGAAGATCATCCCGAGCCGCTCCCCCGGCGTCCGGACCAGCCCCAGCTCGTCGGCCAGCTCCTCGGCGTAGTGCGCCCAGCCCTCGGCGTACCCGTGGACGTGGCACAGCGAGCGCTGCCACGGGTGCAGCCCCGTCAGCCCCAGCGTCACGGCGTGCTGCAGGTGGTGACCGGGCGCGCCCTCGTGGTGCAGAGTCGACACCTCCCGCCAGACGTGCGCGCGCGTGACGCCGTCGGGCAGTGTCCACCAGACCCGTCCCGGCCGGGTCAGCCCGGGATCGGCCGGCACGTAGTACATGACGCCAGACGCGGATGGCGTCACGCGGCACTCCACGCGGCGGGTGCGGTCGGGGACGTCGAAGTGGGTGCCGGCGACGGCCTCCACGGTTTCGTCGACCCGCCGCTGCAGCCACGCCTCCAGTGCCGGGACGCCGTCGATCGCGCCGGCCGCGTCGGCGTCCAGCGCCCGCACCGCGTCGTCGACGCCGCCGGACGGGACGATCTCCGCCGCGACCGCCCGCGCCCGCGCCATCAGCGCGGCCAGCTCGTCCCAGCCCCAGGCGTAGGTCTCCTCGACGTCGATGGGCGCGCCCAGGAACGCCGCCGACGTCACCTCGTACACCTCGCGGCCGACGCCGTCCCGCTCGCCCGCGCGCGGCAGCAACTCCTCGCGCAGGAAGGTCGCGAACGCCGCGGTCGCCTCTGCCGCCGCTCCGGCTAGACCGGCCAGCGACGGCGACCCGGCCGGCTCGACCAGCGCCGGGTAGAACCGGTCCGCCACCCAGCCGTCGCACTGGGCGGCGACGGCGAGCACCTGCCGCCGGGCGACCACCTGCCCGCGATCCGCCGACGCCGTCAGCGTCGCCGCGTACTCCCGCAGCGCCGCCGGCACCCGCGCCAGTTCCCGGCCGATGACCGCCCAATCATCCGCCGTCGCCGCCGGCAGGTCGTCGAACGTGCGCCGGACCCAATGCACCGGTGTGGCCAGCGGTGCCAGCAACGCCGTCGTGAAGCCGGCCTCGTACAGCGCGACGTCGCTGGCCAGCCGCTCGGACAGCGCGACGTACAGCACCCGGGCGCGGAACCCGGCCGGCTCCGGTCCGACCGCGGCCAGTCGCGCCGCCGCCCGCGCCGTCACCGCGTGCCGCCGCGCGAACGCGTCCGGCGACAGGTCTTGGATCAGCGCCGACGGCGTCCGGCCCAGGGCCTGCGCGGCGTCCGGATCGAGGTCCGCGAGGTCGCGGAGGTAGTCGTCGGCCACCTGGGTCACGTCGTTCGCGGGCACTCCGGCAGGCTACCGGCGCGGCATGTCAGGGTAGAGGCATGAAGAGCGTGCCGATCGACGAGGAGTACCTGCGTGACGTCCTGCTCGAGCTGCTGCGCACGCCGAGTCCGTCCGGCCGCACCGACGCCGTCATGCAGATCGTCGGCGACCGCCTGACCGAGCTGGGCGTACGGATCCGGCTGACCCGGCGCGGCGTTCTGCGGGCCACGCTCCCCGGCGAGGGGGCGCCCGGCGGGGCGAGCCGGGCGATCGTCGTGCACGCCGACACCATCGGCTGCATGGTGAAAAGGCTCAAGGAGAACGGCCGGCTCGAGGTCGTCCCGGTCGGCACGCACAGCGCCCGGTTCGCCGAGGGCGCGCACGTCACCGTCTTCACCGACGACCTCAGCCGGCTGCACACCGGCACCGTGCTGCCGCTGATGTCCAGCGGGCACAACTTCGGCGACGCCGTCGACACCCAGGGCGTCGGCTGGCACCAGGTCGAGGTGCGGCTGGACGAGCCGGTCGAGAGCCGGCAGGACCTCCTCGACCTCGGTATCTCGATCGGCGACTTCGTGGCGCTCGACGCCGCGCCGCAGATCACCCCGAACGGCTACGTGAAGTCGCGGCACCTGGACGACAAGGCCGGCGTCGCGGCCTGCCTGGCCGCCGTCAAGGCCCTGGTCGACGACGGCCGCAGCCGCCCGGTCACGACGCACCTGCTGGTGACCATCGGCGAGGAGGTCGGCGTCGGCGCCACCCACGGGCTGGACGAGTACGTGGCCGAGCTGGTCGCTGTCGACAACGCCGTCGTCAGCGAGGGGCAGGAGTCGCGGGAGGACACCGTCAACATCGGCATGCTCGACTCCACCGGCCCGTTCGACTACCACCTGACCCGGCGGCTCATCGGCCTGTGCGAGAGCAACGAACTGCCGTTCCGCCGCGACGTGTACCGCTTTTACCGGTCCGACGCCGCGCCCGCCGTGGAGTCCGGGCTGGAGTGCCGGACGGCGCTCATCGGCTTCGGCGTCGACTCCAGCCATGGGCACGAGCGGACCCACCTCGACGGCATCCGGCGCACGGCCGAACTGCTGACCGCGTACCTCTCCAGCCCGCTGACGTTCAGCGAGTGGGACGACCGCCCGACCGGCTCGCTCGAGGACTTCCCCAGCCACAGCGTGCAGCCGGCCGAGCCGGAGCCCGACCGCTACCCGGGCCGGCACTGACGGCCGTCAGCCGTCCTTGGGCTCGGCGGCCTTCGCCTTCACCGACGCCGCGTAGACGTCGACGTACTCCTGGCCGGACAGCTCCATGAGCGCGTACATGATCTCGTCGGTGACCGACCGCAGCACGTGGCGGTCGGTCTCCATGCCGTAGTAGCGGCTGAAGTCGAGCGGAGCGCCGAACCGGATGCCGGGCCGCATCAGCTTCGGGATGATCCGCCCGGCCGGCTGCATCTCCGCCGTGCCGATCATCGCTACCGGGACGACAGGGACGCGGGCCTCCAGCGCCATGCGGGCGACGCCGGTCTTGCCGCGGTAGAGCCGGCCGTCCGGCGAGCGCGTGCCCTCGGGGTAGATGCCGAGCAGATCGCCGGTCTCGAGGATCTGCACGGCCGTACGCAGCGCCGCCTCGCTGGCCCGGCCGCCGGAGCGGTCGACCGGCACATTGCCCGTCCCGCCGAAGAAGACGCGCTTCAACCAACCTTTGACACCACGCTGGGTGAAATAGTCGCTCTTGGCGAGGAAACTGACCTTACGGTCGAGAACGAGCGGCATGAAGAAGGAGTCGACGACGGTGAGGTGGTTGCCCGCGAGGATCGCGCCGCCCTTGGCGGGGACGTGCTCCACACCCTCGGCCCAGGGCCGATAGATCAACCGCAGGATCGGCCCGAGGAAGACGCTCTTCATCAGCCAATAGAACACGTCGGAACACTACCGCCAATGAGCGCCGCCGACGCAGCGGACGACGGGCCTCGCCCGCGCGGACGGATCGGGCGCATGCGACCATGCTGGTGCGAGTGCCGGCGCGGGAACGGGAGGGGACGCGATGCTCTCAGAGGGCGAGGCGGTCGACTCGATCGAACCGTACCGGTACGACGGCGGCCCCGTCGGGGTGCTGCTCTGCCACGGCTTCACCGGCTCGCCGGCCTCCTTGCGTCCCTGGGCCGAGCACCTGGCCGGCCGCGGGTACAGCGTCGAGCTGCCGCGACTGCCCGGGCACGGCACCACCTGGCAGGACCTCAACGTCACCGGCTGGCCCGACTGGTACCGCCGGGTCGAGCGGTCGCTGCTCGACCTCGCCGAGCGGTGCCAGCAGGTGGTCGTCGCCGGCCTCTCGATGGGCGGCTGCCTGGCGCTGCGGCTGGCCCAGGAGCACGGCCCGCTCGTACAGGGCCTGGTGCTCGTCAACCCGGTCGTCACCAGCGCCGACAAGCGGCTGCTGGCGCTTCCGGTGCTGCGGCTGCTGCGCCCGTCGGCGGCCGGGCTGTCCGGCGACATCGCGCTGCCCGGCCAGGACGAGCGCGCCTACGACCGCACCCCGCTGCGGGCGCTGTGGTCGCAGACCAAGTTGTGGCAGCTGGTCCGCCGCGACCTCGCCATGATCACTCAGCCGCTGCTGCTCTATCGCAGCGCGAGCGACCACGTCGTCGACGCGACCAGCGCACCGGTCATCCTCTCCGGCGTCTCCTCCCCTGACGCCGCTGAGGTCGTTCTGCGGCGCAGCTACCACGTCGCCACCCTCGACTACGACGCCCCGGAAATCTTCTCGGGCTCCACGGCGTTCGTCGAACGAGTCACCACGAAGAGGAACCGAGGCCTGCCGCGATGAGCCGAGACGACGACCAGACCTGGGCCGAGCTGATCGACTCGTTCCACGCCGCCCCCTCCGACGGCGACCAGCCCTGGCCCGCGGCCGAGGAGCTCGGGCCGGACGACGGCCTCGAGGAGGGCGTCCGTCCCGACGACTTCCGCGACGCCTCGGTGACGCTGGGGTCGCTGACGGAGCGCGGCGCCGCCCCCGACCCGCCTGTAGAGGCCCCCGCCTCCGGCGGCATCGACGACGCCGCCGCCGAGGAGGCCGCCAACCACTTCGTCCCGCCGGTCCCGGCCCCCATCCCCCGCGGCGACCGCATCCAGCGGCTGGCCTGGGCCGCCGTCATCGCTCCGCCGATCGCGCTGATCATCGTCGCGATCATGTCGTGGCGGCCGTCCGACGAGATCGTCTTGTTCGCCGTGGTCGCCTTCGTGGCCGGCTTCGTGACACTGGTCGCCCGCATGCGTGGCCACCACCCCAACGACCCCGACGACGGCGCGGTCATCTAGCGCCAGCGACCCTAGCGCGGGAGCGTCAGCTCCGCCACGACCGGGAAGTGGTCGCTGGCCGCTCGGACGTCCGGGGTGTCGACGACGCGGTAGGACGTGACCTCGGCGCCCCGGACGAAGACGCCGTCGACGCGCTGCCGCGGGTGGGCCACCGAGTACGTCGGCGTGGGGTCGGCGGCGCCGGCGTCGGCGTACTGCGAGGCCAGCCGGGTCCACGTCGGCGCCGTCGGCGGCTCGTTGAGGTCGCCGCCGAGCACCGTCGTCGCCACGCCGAGCCGGTTCACCAGGCCGGTGAGGTCTGTCAGGTGCCGGGCCCGCTCGCCGGCGTCCAGGCCCAGGTGCAGCGAGCCGGCCGCGAACGCGACGCCGTCCTTCTCCAGCCGGGCCAGTACCAGGCCGCGCCGGGTCAGCCCGGGCGTGCGCCGCAGCCGATGCTCCTGCGCCTCGCGCAGGTCGACCCGGACCGCCATGAACAGCGCCGTCCCGCCGGTCGTGCCGCCGCCGGCCGCGTACAGCAGGTCGGCGCGCCGGGCGAACGACGCCGCCCGGCCGCGCCACAGCAGGACCTTGGGCAGCTCTTGGACGAACACGACGTCCGGGTCGAGCTCGCGCAGCACCCGGGCGACGGCGGCGCCATCGTCGCGCAGCCCGTGGACGTTGTAGCTGACGACCCGGAGCGTGCCGGCCGGTTCCGAGGCCGTCACACCCGGGCGAGGTCGGCCGCGCCGATGACGCCGGCGTCGTTGCCGAGCGTCGCCACCCGCACCTCCGGCTCCGGCCGGTGGCCGGCGCCGGTGGTGTGCTTGCGCAGCGCCTCCTCGGCGGGACGCAGCAGCAGGTCGCCGGCCGCGGAGACGCCACCGCCGATGACGAACGCCGCCGGGTCGAACACCGCCGTGAACGAGCCCATCGCCTCGCCGAGCCAGCGCCCGACCTCCGCGATGAGCACGATGGCCAGCTCGTCGCCGGCGTTGGCGAGTTCGGTGACCATGGGGCCGGTGATGCGCTGCGCGTCGCCGCCGGCCAGCTCGAGCAGCCGCTCGGCCGACGGCAGGCTGGCCGCCTCGCGCGCCTCACGCACGAGGGCGGTGCCGCTGGCGTAGGCCTCGAGGCAGCCGCGCAGCCCGCAGCCGCACAGGTGCCCGTCCGGCACCACCCGCATGTGGCCGAGCTCGGCCGCCACGCCGTGCGCGCCCCGGTAGATCTGGCCGTCGAGCACCACGCCGCCGCCGACGCCGGTGCCGATGGTCAGCAGGATCATGTCGTCGACGTCCTCGGCGGCGCCGAACCGGAACTCGCCCCAGGCGGCGGCGTTGGCGTCGTTCTCGACGACGGTGGGCAGGCCGGTGGCCTCGGCGACCTGGTCGCGGACCGGGACGTCGCGCCAGGCGAGGTTCGGCGCGAACAGCACCCGCGAGCGGGCGGAGTCGATGAAGCCGGCCGAGCCGACGCCCACGGCCTCGACGTCGTGCCGGTCGGCCAGCTCCTTGGTGACCTCGATGATCGTCTCGACGATCGCCGCGGGATCGTGCGACGGCGTCTCGCGCCGCGCCCGCGCCCCGATAACGCCCTTCTCGTCCACGACGCCGGCCGCGATCTTGGTGCCGCCGACGTCGACCCCGATGGTGAGGCTCACTCGTCCACTCCGTCCTCGACGCGCTTCTTCAGCTCTTTCAGAGCCGTGTCGATGATGACCTTCTCCGCCTTGCGTTTCATCAGCCCGAGCATCGGGATCGCGACGTCGACCGTCAGCTGGTACGTCACCTCGGTGCTCGAGTCGTCGACCGCAGCCAGCGCGTAGGAGCCGTCGAGCTCCTTGATCAGCCCGCCCTCGACCAGGCTCCACCGGACCTCGTCGTCGCCGTCCCACTCGTAGGAGAGCGTGTAGCGGTCCTTGATCGGCCCGGCGTCGAGGACGAACTTCGCCTCGCCCGGCCGCCCGCTGTCCTCGTAGACCGTCAGCACCTCGACCTCGCGGACCGAGGCGGTCCACTCCGGGTACGCCTCGAGGTCGGCGATGACGGCCATGATGCGGTCAGGCGTCGCCGCGACGACGATGCTCGACGTGGTCTGCGCAGCCATGTGTGAAGTGTCCCATCTGCCCTTGGAGGGTTATGCAATACCGACGGGCGACGGGGGGCCGAAGGTCCCCCAGAGTCCTCGGTCCAGGCCGGAAAGTGGCAGGAGAGAGTTCGTGATCATTGCATAACCCGACTTCTGTAGTGGCTTGCGGCCCTCCGCACCGGCGGAGATCGCAGACTATCGAGCCGGCGGCAGGCGCGGCACGCCGGCCGGTCGTCCCTGCTCTAGGCGGTCCTTCAGCTCCTGGATGCGCGCCTTGAACGCGACGGTGTACCGGCGGGCCAGCCGGTCCGGCCGGGCCCGTGGCGACGCCGGGTCGGCGCGCAGGAACCAGTGGACGAGGACGCCGTCGCCCCACCGCTCCAGCCACAGCTCCGTGCTGCCGGTCAGCTCACCGGTGACGGTCCAGCGCATGCCCTCCAGGCCGCGGTCCTGGCGGACGGCGAGGGTCAGTTGCGGCCACCACTCCCGCCAGACCGCCGGGTCGCGGACGTACGCCGCCAGCTCGGCCCGATCAGCCACCACGAACGTGTCGTCCATGAGATCGATCGCCGACGCCATGCGGTCTCCCATTCCGTCGAGGGGCTCGCCGCATCCTGGAACCTCGCGGTCGGCGGCATCACCGCAGACTACGGACGTGATCGACGTCATGTCACAATCCCGGCCCCGCACAAGTCCTAGTGGTAGGAGCGAATCGCGAGGAGTGCGGCATGCCCGACCCGACGAAACACCCGATGGTCACCGCGGTGGTCGGCCTGGCCGACCGGCACGGCCCGATGACCCGGCGCCGGCTGCCGGTGCCGCAGCGGTGGACCGACCTGTTCGCCCCGCTGGCGATCATCAGCTTCCTGCTGGTGCTGGTGTCCGGCGTACTGCTGGCGTTCTGGTTCGAGCCGTCCATGCGGCAAGTCGTGTACGCCGGCGACTACGGCCCCCTGCGCGGCGTGACGATGTCCGAGGCCTACGCGTCGACGGTGCGCATCTCGCTGGAGGTGCCGGGCGGGCTGCTCGTCCGCCAGGTCCACCACTGGGCGTCGCTGGTGTTCATCGCCGCGCTGTCGGCGCACCTGCTGCGGGTGTTCCTCGCCGGCGCGTTCCGCGGGTACCGGCGGATCGGCTGGCTGATCCTGCTGGCGCTGCTGGTGCTGGGCATCGCCGAGGCGTACCTCGGCCACTCGCTGCCCGACGACATGCAGTCCGGGACCGGGCTGCGGGTCACCGAGGGCTACCTGCTGGCCACGCCGGTGATCGGGACCTGGCTGTCGTGGCTGGTGTTCGGCGACGAGTTCCCGGGCGACCAGATCATCGGCCGGCTGACCACGTTGCACGTGTGGATACTGCCGGCGCTGATCATCGGCCTGGCCGCCGTCTGGCTGGTGCTCGCCTACCGGCGGTGGCAGGCGGAGGAGGAGCCGGCCGGCGATCCGCTCCCGCGGTACGCCGCGCGGATGGGCGGACTGGCGCTGCTGATCTCGGGCGCTATCGTCGCGATGGCGGCGGCCGTCCAGGTCAACCCGGTCTGGCTGTGGGGGCCGTTCGACGCAGCGCAGGCGCCGGCCGGCAGCCGGCCGCCGTGGTACCTCGGGTTCCTCGACGGCGCCGTGCGGTTGATGCCACCGTGGGAGCTCGACGTGTTCGGCTACACGCTGACGCTGAGCGTCGTCGTCCCTGTCATGGTGCTGCCCGGCGTGCTCCTGGCGTCACTCGCGCTGTACCCGTGGTTCGAGCAGTGGGCCACTGGCGACCGCCGCGACCCTGACGTCCTCGACCGGCCCCGGGACATGCCGGTCCGCACCGCCCTGGTGGCCGCGTTCGTCGCGTTCTACCTGGTGCTGTGGATCGCCGGCGCCACCGACGTCGTCGCCACGCTGCTGCACGTCCCGCTCGAGCCGCTGGTCCGGTTCCTGCAGGCCGCCGTCGTCGTCGCACCGCCGCTGGTGTTCTGGGCGACGAAGCGGATCTGCCTGGGCCTGCGGATGCGCGACCTGGAGGAGCTGCGCCACGGGCACGCGACCGGGATCGTCGTCGTCAGTCCCGAGGGCGGGTTCAGCGAGCTGCACCGGCCGCTCACTCCACAGGAGGCGGAGCGGCGGGCGCCGCGCGCGGCGCTGGTGCCCGCCGGGGCCGGCGCACCGGCCGACGCGCAGGGCATCCCGAACCCGCACTACCGCGCCGACCGGCGGCGCGCTCTGGCGTCTCATTTCTACTTCGCCGATCTCCCCGGCAACCGACCCGTCTCCGGCGGCGTCCAAGTAAAGGAGCAATGAGGGGTTCTGCAACACCGACGGGTGATGGGGGCCCGAAGGTCCCCCTGAGTCCTCGGTCCAGTGCGTAAGTCGGCTGGAGAGCGTGAGAGGTCGTTGCATGACCCCGAGTTCTCAAGAAGGCTGAGCTGGACTGTCGTCCCGGAGGTGCGTCCATGTCCCTGCCCCGCGTGCTCACGGCGGTGCTCGCCGGTGCATTACTGGTCGCCGGCTGCGGCTCCGGCCCGGCCGGTGAGGACGACGGCAGCGGCGCGCCGGGCTCGGGCGCGGGCGAGGCCGCCACGTCGCCGACCGCCGAACCGGGGCCGGCGCCGCGCATCGACGTCGTCGCCGACCTCGCGCCGGCCGACGCCGGCACCGTTGGCGCATCCGTCAACCAGTTCGGCTTCGACCTGCTCGGCCGGCTCGCCGCCGGCGACGAGAACACCGTGACCTCGCCGGTCTCGGCCGCGGCCCTGCTGGCCATGGTGCTGGCCGGCGCCGGCGGAGACACCGCCGCGGCGATGGCCGGAACCCTGCACCTGGAGGACGCCCGCGACGTGCGGGTCGGGGCATTGCTGCGACAGCTCGCCGACACCGACGACGTCACGCTCGCGCCGGCCAACGCGCTGTGGGCGGACGAGGGCTTCGAGATCGAGGGCGACTACCTCACCTTCGTGCGCGACACCTTCGGGGCGACCGCCGAGAAGGCCGATCTCGGGTCGCCCGAGTCCGCCGACGCGATCGACGCGTGGGTCCGCGAGCACACCGAGGACCGCATCGACGGCATCGCCACCGACCTCGGCCTGCCCGACCCCGAAGCCGGCCTGGTCCTGCTCAACGCCGTCTACTTCCTCGGTACCTGGACCACCCAGTTCGACCCCGCCGACACCCGCGACGAGCCGTTCACCTTGGCCGACGGCGGCACCGCCGACGTGCCACTCATGCACCTGCGCGACCAGACGTTCCCGGTGACGCAGCGCGACGGATACCGGATGCTGCGGCTCCCCTACGGCGACGACGGCCGGTACGGCATGGAGATCATGCTTCCCGACACCGACTCGAGCCTGCCGCACCTGCTGTCGACGCTCGACGCGACCGAGTGGGCTGCCGCGGTCGCCGCCCTCACCCCCACCGAGCAGAGCACCGTCGCCGTCCCGAAGTTCGAACTGGAGTGGAAGGGCGAGCTGACCGACGCCCTGACGGCGCTCGGCATGGGCACGGCGTTCGCGGGCGGCGACTTCCGGCCGATGTCGCCGTCGAACCCGGTGCTCGACAGCGTCGTGCAGAAGACCTACATCCGCGTCGACGAGGCCGGCACCGAGGCCGCGGCGGTCACCGGCGGTGCCATGCGGTCGACGGCGGTGACCGGCGAGAGCTTCCGCGTCGACCGGCCGTTCGCGTTCACCATCTCCGACAGCCAGACGGGCACCATCGTCTTCCTCGGGGCGGTGACCGACCCGCGCGGCTGAGGCACACCCTTGGGGGCAGACATGTCGTACACCCGCTTGATCGCCGGCATCGTCGCCGGCGGGCTGATCGCCACGGCCTGCGGAACGGCCGAGTCGCCCGGCTCGGGGTCCGCTGGCAGCGCCGCGCCCTTGCAGCTGGTCGCCGACCTCGATCCGGCCGACGCCGGCGCTGTCGGCTCGTCGGTGAACGAGTTCGGCTTCGATCTGCTCGGCCAGTTGACCGACGGGACGCAGAACACCGTCACGTCGCCGGTCTCCGCGGCCGCGCTGCTGGCCATGGTGCTCGCCGGGGCCGGCGGCCAGACGGCGGACGAGATGGCCACCGTCCTGCACCTCGACGACTCGCGGGATGTCCGGGTCGGGGCGCTGCTGCGCGAGCTTGCCGACACCGACGACGTCACGCTGTCCGTCGCCAACGCGCTGTGGGCCCAGCAGGGCTACCCGTTCGAGGAGAACTACCTGGCCTTCGCCCGCGACTCCTTCGGCGCCACGATCGACAATGCCGATCTCGGGTCGCAGGAGACGGCCGACGAGATCGACGCCTGGGTCCGGGACCAGACGGAGGACCGCATCGACGGCATCGCAGCGGACCTTGGGCTGCCCAGCGGCGACGCCGTCCTGGTGCTGCTGAACGCGGTCTACTTCCTCGGCACGTGGACCACCCAGTTCGACCCCAACGAGACCAGGGACGAGCCGTTCCGGCTGGCCGACGACAGCACGGCCGACGTCCCGCTCATGCACCGCACCGAGGTCGACCTCCCGGTCGCCCAGCGCGACGGCTACCGCATGCTGCGGCTCCCGTACGGTGAGGACGAGCGGTACGCCATGGAGATCCTGCTCCCGGACGACGGCTCCGGAGTGCCGCAGCTGCTCGCATCGCTCGACGCCGCCGAGTGGGCGGCCGCCGTCGGCGAGCTGCAGGAGCAACACCTGAGGGAGCTGGCGCTGCCACGATTCGAGCTGGAGTGGAAGGCGGAGCTCACCAAGCCGCTCCGCAGCCTCGGCATGGACAGCGCGTTCGGCGGCGGCGACTTCACGCCGATGTCGCCGGAGAACCCGTTCCTGGCAACCGTCGTGCAGAAGACCTACATCCGGGTCGACGAGGCCGGCACCGAGGCGGCCGCCGTCACCGGCGGGGTCATGGCGGAGTCGGCCGGCGGCAACAGCTTCCGGGTGGATCGGCCGTTCGCGTTCACCATCTCCGACAGCCAGACCGGCACGATCCTGTTCCTCGGCACCGTGACCGATCCGCGCGGCTGACCCACTGTCGTCGAGGGGGCCGACATGTCCTACACCCGCCTGATCGCCGGCATCCTGGCCGGCGGGCTGCTGGTCGCGGCCTGTGGAACGAACGCGTCGCCCGAGAACCCGTCGGGTGACGGCGCAGCGGCCGCGGCCAGGATGGAGCTGGTGACCGACGTCGCGCCAGGCGACGCAGACGCCGTCGGGACGTCGGTCAACGAGTTCGGCTTCGAGCTGCTCGGTCAGCTGACCGACGGGACGGAGAACACCGTCACGTCGCCGGTGTCGGCGGCGGCGCTGCTGGCGATGGTGCTGGCCGGAGCCGGCGGGCAGACGGCCGACGAGATGGCCGCCGTGCTGCATCTCGAGGACTCCCGCGACGTCCGCGTCGGCGCCCTGTTACGCGAACTGGCCGACACCGACGACGTCACCCTCTCCACCGCCAACGCGCTGTGGGCCCAGCCGGGCGTGCCGTTCGAGGACGACTATCTCGCGTTCACGCGCGACTCCTTCGGCGCCACCGTCGCCGAGGCCGACCTCGGCGCGCAGGAGACGGCCGACGAGATCGACGCCTGGGTGCGGGACCAGACCGATGACCGCATCGACGGCATCGCCGAGGAACTCCGGCTCCCGGATCCGAGGGCCGTGCTGGTGCTGGCGAACGCCGTCTACTTCCTCGGCGCATGGACCACCCCGTTCGACCCGGGCGACACCCGCGACGGCGGCTTCCGGCTGACCGACGGCACCACGTCGACGGTGCCGATCATGCATCTCCCCACGACCTACCTGCCGCTCGCCCAGCGCGACGGCTACCAGATGCTGCGGCTCCCCTACGGCGAGGACGAGCGGTACGCCATGGAGATCCTGCTACCCGACGACGGCTTCGGGTTGCCGCAGCTGCTCGCGTCGCTCGACGCGACGGAATGGGCCGCCGCCGTCGCCGCGCTCGAGCCCACGAAGATCGACGAGTTGGCGCTGCCGCGGTTCGAGCTGGAGTGGGAGGCGGAGCTCAACGACGCGCTCATCGCCCTCGGCATGGACAGGGCGTTCGGCGGCGGCGACTTCACCCCGATGTCACCGGTGAACCCGTCTCTCAGCGTCGTCGCGCAGAAGACCTACATCCGTGTCGACGAGGCCGGCACCGAGGCCGCCGCCGTCACCGGCGGGATGATGGACGTCTCGGCGGGCTGGCCGTTCCGGGTGGATCGGCCGTTCGCGTTCACGATCTCCGACAGCGAGACCGGGACGATCCTCTTCCTCGGCACCGTCGCCGATCCTCGCGGCTGATCCCGCGATGTCCGTTTCGGCGGCGGAATGGCACCGCCCGAATCGGGCCTATAACGTACTTCCGGCCATCGCGCGACTCGAAGCGGAGACGGTGTCACAGCGTCACAGTCAGTTTCCGAGCCGTTACTGCGAGTAACGGCCGATTCTGTGGCCCAGATCATGTTTCCATGATCCAATTGGTGTCTCGAAGTACGGGCACATGCCGCGATTCGGAACTCGCGGATCGATGTTTTACGGCAAACTGCCGCCTGTGAGTGTGTGGGCACCCGATTCCGTCCAGCGTCATTGGCATGGCGTGGCCGTTGCGCGGCCCGGCATGCTCGCACTCGTCATCGCCCTGACCGGGTCGGCCCGCAGCGTCGTCACCGACTGGTGGTGGCTCGGGGCGCTGGCCCTCGTCGCGCTGGCGGCCGCCATCTCGGAGCGGATCCTCCCGCGCACCCGCGTCCGGGTGGCCGCGGAGATGGCGCTCGCGTCGATCATCGTCGGGCTCGGACTGCCCGAGGCCTACCTCGCACTCCCGTACCTGCTGGTGCCGGCGTTCGCCGCAGGCCTCGCCGGCAGCATCATGGGCACGGCCGTCACCACGCTCACCGGCGCGGTCGGCCTGGTCATCGGCAACATCCTCGCCGGTGGCAACCTGATCGAGCTGCCCACCTTCGGCAGCGTCTCGGTCTGGGTCGTCATCATCTTCGCCACCGGCGCCATCGGGGCGTGGGTGCTGCGCCTCGACAGCATCCAGATCGCAGACGGCGGACGCTACGCCGCCGCGTACCGGCTGCTGTCGGAGCTGCGGGTGGTGTCGCGCCGGCTCTCCGTCGGCCTCGACCCCGGCACGCTCGCGGAGGGCCTGCTCGACAACGTCGCCGGGCCGCTCGCCGTCCGCCGGGCCGCACTGCTGGTGCGGCGCGAAGGCGGCAACCTGTTCCCGCTGGCCCACCGCGGCGAGGACGACGGCTGGCTGCTCGGCGCCGAGCGCGACCCCGTCGTCCTCGAGGCGTGGAGCAGCGAGACACCCGCCTGGACCCCGAACGGGCGGCGCGGCTACCGCGTCGTGCTGCCGTTGCGGGTCGGGTCGCGCACCATGGGCGTCATCGTCGCCGACGTGCCCGACCAGGTGTCGTCCGAGGAGCTGCAACTGCTCGTCGGCTCCACCGACGAGGGCGCGCTGCGGCTGGAGACCGCACTGCTCTTCGACGAGGTCCGCGAACTGGCCACCCGCGAGGAGCGGCGCCGGCTGGCCCGCGAGATCCACGACGGCATCGCCCAGGAGCTGACCTCGCTGGGCTACCTCGTCGACGACCTCATCGCCCGCACCACCGACGCCGACGCCAAGTCGCTGTCGACCACACTCCGGCAGGAACTGACCCGCATCCTGTCGAACCTGCGGCACTCCATCTTCGACCTGCGCAGCGACCTCGACCACGACGGCGGCCTCGGCACGTCGCTGTCGGCCTACGCCCGCCAGGTGGGCGCGCAGGCCGGCCTCAAGGTGCATCTCGTGCACCAGGAGGAGCACGACCGCCTGCGCCCGGAGGTCGAGGCGGAGCTGCTGCGCATCGGCCAGGAGGCCATCACCAACGTGCGCAAGCACGCGAAGGCGAAGAACCTGTGGGTCACCGTCGCCGTCAGCCCGCCCAATGCGCAGATTCGCGTGGTGGATGACGGCATGGGCATGCGGGAGCAGCCACGGGGCCGCTACGGTCTGGAGATCATGGCCGAGCGTGCCCGGCGAGTGGGCGCCACACTCGTCATCAAAGACAGGGCCGAGAGCGGTACGGTCGTCGACGTATCCCTCGGCAACGTTCAGGGAGAGGGGTAACAACCGTGCCCATGTCGGTCATGCTCGTGGACGACCACGAGCTCATCCGCCAAGGCCTGCGCCGCGCCTTCGAGCGAGACGCGGGATTCACCGTGGTCGGCGAGGCCGCCACCGTCGCCGAGGCGCACAAGCTCGCCGAGGCGACCCAGCCCACGGTGGCGGTCATCGACATCCGGCTTCCCGACGGCAGCGGCCTGGAGCTGGCGCAAAGACTCCGGCAGAACCGCGGCGACATCGGCCTGGTCATCCTCACCATGTACGCCGGCGACGACCACCTGTTCGGCGCGCTGGACGCCGGCGCGTCGGCGTTCGTGCCGAAGAGCTCCCCCAGCGACGACGTCGTCGCCGCCGCCCGCCACGCCGCCGCCACCCCGTCCGCGTTCGTCGCCGACGGCCTGGCCGAGGCCATGCAGCGGCGCCTGCACCCCACCGGGCCGCAGCTCACGCGGCGCGAGCGCGAGGTGCTCGACCTGCTCGCCGACGGCCTCGGCGTGTCGAGCATCGCCCGCAAGCTGTACATCAGCGAGTCGACCACGAAGACGCACGTCTCGAAGCTCTACGACAAGCTGAACGCCTCCAACCGGGCCCAGGCGATCATGGCCGCGGTACGAGCCGGGCTGTTGAGCCATGGTGAAGAGGCGCAACCGGGGTAATGTGACACCAGGACGTGCTTCCGTGACATCGAGGCAGTTCCTGTGACACTGCGTGACGCGCCGTCACCGAATGTGACGGACGTCCTCCGTTCGGTCGATACGTAAGTAGACGCTCGCTCCATCGACCCCGAACTCATCTGACCTCATCCTTGGTGTAGGCCGGCATTTGACCTGCCGGTATGAGGTTGAGAAGTCCGGGGGTGATCGACCATGCGTGACGTACTACGGCAACGAAGTTCTCTGCGCATCGAGAGCGCTCTGATGCGGCTGGCCGTGTTCGCAGTGATCCTGGCCGGCACGTGGTTCATCAGCTGGCAGTTGGCACACGCCATCAGCGTCGGCTGACGTCGCACCGATCAGCGGTTGCACCGCGAGAGCAACCGGTGGAGCGAGCGCCCGTGACAACGGTGTCACGGGTGGCTCGTCCGGTACTTGTCACCGGAGGAATAGAAGGAGCCGGACGCCCGTGGGCGCCCGGCTCTCGTGCTGTCTGGGTGGGTCAGCCCGGCCGCGTGGCGCCCGAGAACGGCATGAGGTCGACGTCGTCGACGCTCACGACGTCACCCGGGTGGGTGGCGTGCACGATCTTGCCGTCGCCGATGTAGATGCCGACGTGGCTGATGGGGCTGTAGTAGAACACCAGGTCACCTGGCTCGAGTTGGCTCTTCGAGACGCGGGTGCCGACGCCGATCTGCGAGCCGGACGAGCGCGGCAGGCTCACCCCGGCCTCGGCCCAGGCGGCGGACGTGAGACCCGAGCAGTCCCAGCTGCCGGGCCCGTTGCCGCCCCAGGCGTAGGGTTCGCCGACCTGCGCCAACGCGAATTCCACGGCGACGCCCGCCCGTCCGGACACCGGCGGCGGGTCGACCGGGGTCTCCTCGTCCTCTTCGGCCTCGTCGTCCTCGCCGCGGTCGGGGGTCTCGGCGTTCTCCTCGCGGTCTTCCTCGAGCTGCTCCAGCTCTTCGGCCTCCAGCTGGTCGAGGATCTCCTGCGCGTCGGCGAGCAGCTGCTCGACCGTCGCCTTCTCCGTCTCGAGCGTGGCCTCGATGGCCTGCTGGCGGGTCAGCTCCTCGTCGGCCATCAGGCGCGCCTGTTCGTAGCTGCGGCTGATCTCGGCGGCACTGGCCAGGCTCTCGGCCTGCTGCCCCGCGAACGCGTTCATGACCGACGACTGCGCGAGGAAGTCCTCGGGGCTCTCGGCCAGCAGCGTCTGCAGCGTCGGGTCGACTGTGCCGCCGGACCGGTAGCTGGCCGCGGCGAAGGCGCCGATCTGCGCCCTGACGGCGTCGACCGCATCCTGTTGCCGCTCCACCGACGCCTGCGCCCGCTCGATGCGGCGCTTCACCTCGGCGAGCTCGTCGGTTGCGGCGTTGTACCGCTCCGTCGCCTGCTCTGCCTGGTGGTACAGGGAATCGACCTGCTCCCTGACCTCGGAAATGGTCGGCTGTGGGTCTGCGCTGCTCTGGGTGATGAGGGTCATTCCCCCGGTGACGCTGACTGCGGCAGTGCACAACGCGACAAGCGCGCGGCGCGGACGGCGGGGGTGACCACCTGGCTCAGGCACTCTGGTCCTTCCTTCGGGGCGGGATACAGGCACCTGGGCGGGGAGCCTAGCCAGCCTCACGTGCCTCCCGCAAATCCCCCGCGCGAGTTTCGGCCGATTTTCTCGCCACGGCGTCACCGTCTGTGACGACCAGACGCAGCGGCGGCACCAGGCCCGCCTCGGCGAGCACACCGAGCGCCTGCCGCTCCTCACCACCCAACTCGCTGTCGATGGGCCCCAGGAGCACCGAGACCACGCAGTCAGAACACGCCAGGCCGCGCATCTCGCAGCGATCGCAGTCGATGTGCATGACCATCCCTCCCTCTCACGCCTTCCGCGACGAGCTCTCCTCCCCGCTGATCAACGACGTTAAGGGCAGGGTCCGACAAGGTCTCCACGAGACAGGAGTCACCGCTGGTAACAGAGTGATTGGTGTGACGAACACCTAGCCCGACGGCCACCGCCGGACCGGCATGATCACGTCCACCACGAGAATTCGTGTCGCACTACGCCTGTAATCGTGTCGACGCTCCAGAGATCCTCGTGGGACTCCCCAGACTGGCCGTGGACGCTTACCGACCGACCAATCCGATCAACGCGACCGACTCCACGCTGCGCACTCCTGGGCGACGAACGCCTTCGGCGACCTCGCGGTCCGAGGACACCACGACCACCGGACGACCCTGGGGCTCGGCCCGCACCATGCGCCGGATGAGCTCGTCCGCCGTCTGCCCCGTCGGGCTGAACCGGACCCGGATGCCCGACCCCGGGACCGGCGGCGGCACCGTCACGTCGGCGCCGTCGAAGACCAGCGTGACCTCGGCACCTGTCCGGGCCGACACGGCCGCCAGCCCCTGCGCGAGCCGCGACCGCTGGGCGTCCAGCGGCATGGTCGGCCAGGCGGTCTTGGTGACGTTGTAGCCGTCGACGATCAGATGGACCCGGGGCAGTGACAGGAGCTCGTCCAGATACCCGGGCTCGTCGGCGGCGCGGGCGCGGCCGACCGCGCCGCCGTCCAGGGGGCCGCCCGGGACGGCCGCCTCGACGGTGTCGGCCGGAGAGAGGGTCGAGGCGGGTAGGGCCAGTTCGCGACGGAGCCCGGCGGCGGCGTCGCCGAGGGTGTCGAGCAGCAGCGCCAGCCGCGCCGTGCCGAGGCCGCGTTCGGCCCGGCCGCTGCGGCGGGCCGCCTCCAACGCGGCCTCCGCGTCCGCCAGCCGCGCCCGGAGACGGCGGGCCTCGGTCTCGGCGGCGCGCAGGGCGGCGCGGGCATCGGCGAGTTCGCGGCCGGCCTGCTCCTGCTCGTCCTCCTCCTGCTGCCGCGCCTCGCTCAGCCTCTCCCGCGTTTCCTGGACCCGCCGCCGCAGCATCGTGTTCTCGGCCTTGAGGCGGTCGATCTCCGCGCGCATCGTCGTGCGCATCTCCCGCGTGGAGGCACGGGCGGCCTCGAGCTGCTCGCGCAGCCGCTCGGCGGCGGCCGCTTCGCGGGTGAGCCGGGCCGCGTCGTCGCCGCGGCGGACGGAGGCGGCCGCGGTCTCGACCATGGTCTCCCACCCGTCCGGACGCAGGAGGTAGGCGACGACGGCGACGTCGACGGGGTCGGCGGCGGGCGGCGCCGTCCCCGACTCGAGCGCCTTCGCGAGCGCGGGATCGGCGGCGGACGCGGCGTCGAGGACGCGGCGCCGGAACCCCGGCTCGGTGTCGAGCGCCGACGCGATGGCACTGGCGCCGAGGCGGGCACGTTTGGCGGCCGCGAACTTCGCGATCGGCCGCAGGACGCCCGGGACGTCGTCCGCGGGCAGCGCGCCGAGCACGTCCGAGCCCAGGGCGACCAGCCGCGCCCGCACCGCCTCGGGCAGCGTGCTCACGCGGAGTCTGGCCGGGCGACGAGCTCCACCGTTCCCTCACCACCGCACCAGCGGCAGACCACCCGCTCGACGGACTCCGCCAGGACGTCCGTCTCCTCGACCTTCGGCTCGCCCGCGAGGTCGACGTGGACGAACTCGCGCACGCGGCTGGACCGCACGACGTCGAACCGGGTGAGGTTGCCGCACTGCGCGCAGCGCCACCGAGTGGTCTCGGACGGCTGGGGAACGGGCATGGGCTCCTCCTCGGCGTCGGTGCGTGGGACGTGTTCCCGCCCAGCGTAGGCCGTGGACGGCGTGGACGCCGACCGCGATGTCCAGCGCGGCCAGGAGTCCCACAAGGGAAGAGGGACGGCGGGTCGTGGCCGGAGATTGTCAGTGGCGGTCCCTACTGTGCGATCAGGTGGCCGAGTGACCGAGAGGGGTGGGACATGACGGCCGTGGCCATCCAGGGCACGCTCGACGAGATCGGCATGCCGCTGGTCTCCACCACGTTCGTCGTCGTCGACCTCGAGACCACCGGCGGGGCACCCGACGGCAACGAGATCACCGAGATCGGCGCGGTGAAGGTCCGCGGCGGCGAGGTCGTCGGCGAGTTCGACACACTGGTCCGCCCGGCGTCGGCCATCCCGCCGTTCATCGCGGTGCTGACAGGCATCACCGACCTCATGGTGGCCAGCGCGCCGCGCATCCAGTCGGTGCTGCCGGCGTTCCTCGAGTTCGCCCGCGGCAGCGTCATCGTCGCCCACAACGCGCCGTTCGACGTCGGGTTCCTGAAGGCCGCATGCGAGGTCACCGGCGCCCGCTGGCCGACGTTCCAGGTGCTCGACACCGCCCGGCTGGCCCGCCGCGTGCTCTCGCGCGACGAGGCCCGCGACTGCAAGCTGTCCACGCTGGCCCGGCTGTTCCGCGCCTCCACCACGCCCAACCACCGGGCGCTCGCCGACGCCCGGGCCACGGTCGACGTACTGCACGGGCTGTTCGAGCGGCTGGGCAACGTCGGCGTGCACACCGTCGAGGAACTCGCGCTCTGGCAGAGCAAGGTCACCGCGGCACAGCGGCAGAAGCGGCATCTGTCCGAGCAGCTGCCACACGCCCCTGGCGTGTACATGTTCACCGCGCCCGACGGCGAGACGCTCTACGTCGGCAAGAGCAAGGACATGCGCACCCGGGTGCGCACATATTTCACCGCGTCCGAGACCCGGCCGCGGATGACCGAGATGGTCTCCATCGCCACCGGCGTCACCGGCATCCAGTGCGCCACGCCGCTGGAGGCCGAGGTCCGCGAGCTGCGATTGATCGCCGAGCGCAAGCCCCGGTACAACCGGCGCTCGCGGTTCCCCGAGCGCGGCAGCTGGCTCAAGCTCACCGTCGAGGCGTTCCCGCGGCTGTCGCTCGTCCGGCAGGTCCGCGACGACGGCTCGGCCTACCTCGGGCCGTTCGGGTCGCGGCGCATCGCCGATGCGGCCATGACGGCCATCCACGAGGCGGTCCCGATCCGTCAGTGCACGCAGCGGCTGTCCGCGTCGCCGTCGGCGTCGGCGTGCATCCTGGCCGACATGGGCCGCTGCGGCGCGCCCTGCACCGGCGCGGAGTCAGCCACGGAGTACGCGGTCCACGTCGACCAGGTGCGGCGGGCGTTCACGAGCGACCCCGGCCCGCTGGTGCACCGGCTGCTGGAGCGCATCACGGCGCTGGCCGGCCAGGAGCGTTACGAGGAGGCGGCCGTCCGGCGCGACCGGCTGGCCACGCTCGTCCGGTCGCTGATCCGGTCGCAGCGCCTGGCGTCGCTGGCGTCGGTGCCGCAGCTGGTGGCGGCGCGGCGCCGTGAGGTGGGCGGGTGGGAGCTGCACGTCATCCGGCACGGCCGGCTGGCCGGCGCCGAGGTCACCCCGCCCGGCGTCGACCCACGCCCGGCCGTCGAGGCTCTCGTCGCGACGGCCGAGACCGTGCGCCCGGCGCCGGAGCCGCTGCCGGCCGCCACCGCCGAAGAGACCGAGTGCGTGCTGCGCTGGCTCGAGACCCCCGGCACCCGGCTGGTCCGCGTCGACGGCGTCTGGACGCTCCCGTGGCCCAGCGCGGCCGGCTACACCGCCGTCGCCGACGCCCGCGACGACGACCAGCGTGCGGCCCGCCCGTTCGCCGACCGCCGTCCCCTGCGGCCGCTGCACTAGTCCCCTTTTACCTTCTGGGACTCACCGCCGTATGGGACCTCGCGGTCGGCCCCGGCTCAGCCGGGTAATGTCGGCGCCGAACCGGTACACCCCGAGGAGACATCACGTGATCACTGCGATCGTGTTCATCCAGGCCGACGTCGCTCGCATTCCGGAGGTCGCGACGGAGATCGCCGCCCTCGACGGCGTGAGCGAGGTCTACTCGGTCACCGGCGACATCGACCTCGTCGCGATGGTCCGGGTCCGGACGCACGACGCGATCGCCGAGGTCGTCGCCGACCGCCTCAACAAGGTCGACGGCGTGCTCAACACCGAGACGCACATCGCGTTCCGTGCGTACTCCAAACACGACCTCGAGGCCGCGTTCGCCCTCGGCGCCGAGGACTGAGCCGCCCAGGCGGCAGGGGCCGTCAGGCGGAGACGGCCGCCACCCAGCGCTCCAGCACCTGCTCGGCCGCGCCGGAGTCAACGGCGGCGGTCGCCTTCTCCAGGCCGGCGGCCAGCCGGTCGGCCAGCGGCGCCTCGAGGGCGTCGTACGCGGCCAGGCCTGCCGCGGCGTTGAGCAGCACCGCGTCGCGCACCGGGCCCTTCTCGCCGCCGACGAACCGCCGGGCCACTCCGACGTTGTACGCGACGTCGCCGCCACGCAGCGCCTCGGCCGGCACCGGCGCGATGCCGAGCGACGCGGGGTCGAACCGCTCCTCCCTCACCTCGCCGTCGCGCACGACCCAGACCCGCGACGTCGTCGTGGTGGTGAGCTCGTCGAGGCCGTCGTCGCCGCGGAAGACCAGGGCGGACGTGCCGCGTCCGGCCAGCACGCCGGCGATCAGCGCCGCCACCCGCGCGTCGGCGACGCCGACGGCCTGGGCGCTGGGCCGGGCCGGGTTGGCCATCGGGCCGAGCATGTTGAACGTCGTCTGGATGCCCAGCTCGCTGCGCGCCGTCGACGCGTGCCGCAACGACGGGTGGAACGCCGGGGCGAAGCAGAACGTGATGCCGGCCTCGACGGCGATCTCGGCCACCCGCGCGGCCGGGAGGTCCAGGCGGATGCCGAGCCCTTCGAGCAGGTCGGCCGACCCGCACAGCGACGACGCCGCGCGGTTGCCGTGCTTGACGACCCGGGCGCCCGCCCCTGCCGCGGCGATGGCCGCCATGGTGGAGATGTTGACGGTGTGCGCGCGGTCGCCGCCGGTGCCGACGATGTCAAGCGCGGGGCCGGGGTCGGGGAACGGCGTGGCGACGTCGTACATGGCCTGGACCAGGCCCTCGAGCTCGGTGACCGTCTCACCCTTGGCACGCAGCGCGACCGCGAAGCCGGCGATCTGCACCGGCGTCGCCTCGCCGCGCATGATCTCGCCCATCGCCCAGGCGGCCGCCTCGGTGGTGAGGTCCTCGCCGTTGACGAGTGCCGTCAGGACGGGGGGCCAGGTCTGCTGCGTCTCGCTCATGACGTGGCGGCGACGCCGGCGGACCGGCGCCGCATGAGGTCGGCCACGGCCGACGCGACGGCGATGGGGTCGAGCGGGTGCGACACGACCGACTCGGCGCGCGACCACGTCGCCAGCCAGGCGTCCTGCGGCCGGCCGATCAGCACCAGCACCGGCGGAGCGTTGTAGATCTCCTCCTTGATGGTGCGGGCCAGGCCCATCCCGCCGGACGGGACCGCCTCGCCGTCGAGCACGGCGACGTCGATGCCACCGGCGTCGAGCCGGCGGATGACGGCCGCGTGCGTGGCGACCTCGACGAACTCCACCTTCGGCAGGTCCGCCGCGGGACGCCGGCCGACGGCCAGCCGCACCTGCTCGCGCGTGGTGCGGTCGTCGCTGTAGACGAGGATCGTCATGGTCGGCTCGGTGCTGCTCATCCTGCGCGTCCTCGCTGGGATCTCTCGGGCTGGCTGGCTGGTCGAGACGATGGTACCGGTGCGCGCCCGGAGACCGGCGACGACCGTCTCGCCGCCCAACTACTGAGGTAAGCCTTGCTTTACTTTGAGCGGCCGCGCAGTATTGGCTGGAACGGCGGCGCGGTCCCACGGCGGGGCCCTGCCGGGAACGATGAGGACACGCCGGGACGTCTCTACCCCGGGGCCCTGTCGTGCTCGCGAAGTGCGACCGACATAATGACGGGCGTGGCTTCTGCAACCGCCGTCGACGCTGCCCACACGCGGCAACCCGAGCGACCGAATCTCGTCGCCGTCGGGGTGATCGTGTGGCTGTCCAGTGAGCTGATGTTCTTCGCGGCGCTGTTCGCGATCTACTTCACGCTCCGGTCCAACGCCCCCGCCCTCTGGGAACAGCAGTCCGAGCTGCTCAACGTTCCCTTCTCGCTGCTGAACACCACCGTTCTGGTGCTGTCTTCGGTCACCTGCCAGCTGGGCGTGCTGCGGGCCGAGCGCGGCCAGGTGGGCCGCCTGGGCAGCCTGCTGCAGGTCGGCAAGTGGGGCATGCGCGAGTGGTTCGTGCTGACGTTCGTCATGGGCGCCTTCTTCATCGGCGGCCAGGTGTTCGAGTACGCCGAGCTGGCGACGCACGAGGGCCTGACACTGTCCAGCGACCCGTACGGCTCGATCTTCTACCTGGCCACCGGATTCCACGGCCTGCACGTCACTCTCGGCCTCATCGCGTTCCTGTTCCTGCTGGGCCGCACCTTCATGACGCGCCGGTTCACCCACGAGCAGGCCACCAGCACGATCGTCGTGTCCTACTACTGGCACTTCGTCGACGTCGTCTGGATCGCCCTGTTCCTCACCATCTACGTCGTCAAGTGACGAGGAGAGACGTGCCCAGATCGTTGCCCGGCCGGTCCCGCGGCTCGCGGATCGGACAGTTGTTCTCGGGCCTCAACGGCGGCGCCTCCATCGGGCGCTTGCTCTCGACCCGGCGGCGACACCCGCTCGCGGCCATCGCCGTGCTCGTGGCCGTCCTGTTCACCGCCGGCGGCGCGTACGCCGCGCTGGCGCCGTCGACGTCGCAGAACGTCCAGGCCGCCTCCTCCACGCAGATCGACGAGGGCCGGCAGCTGTTCGCCATCGGCTGCTCCTCCTGCCACGGGCTGAACGGCGAGGGCCAGGTCAACGACAACGGCGACGTCCTCGGCCCGTCGCTCATCGGCGTCGGCGCCGCCGCGGTCGACTTCCAGGTCGGCACCGGCCGCATGCCCCTGGCCGCCCCGTCGGCGCAGGCCGAGCGGAAGCCGGTGTCGTACAACCAGGAGCAGATCGACGCCATGGCGGCGTTCGTCGCCTCGCTGGCCCCCGGGCCCGAGGTGCCTGACGAGCAGTACCTCGACACCGCGGAGGGCAACGTCGCCCGCGGCGGCGAGCTGTTCCGCACCAACTGCTCGCAGTGCCACAACACGACCGGGCAGGGCGGTGCGCTGACGATGGGCCAGTTCGCGCCGAACCTCACCGGCGTCGAGCCGCGGCACATCTACGAGGCCATGATCACCGGCCCGCAGGCGATGCCGGTGTTCAGCGACCAGACCGTCACCCCTGAGGACAAGCGCGACATCATCGCGTTCCTCGAGAGCGTGCAGAACGAGCCCGACCCCGGTGGCCTCGCCATCGGCCGCGCGGGCCCGGTCGCCGAGGGTCTCTGGGCGTGGCTGGTCGGTATCGGCCTGCTGATCGGCATGGCCACCTGGATCGTGACGAGGTCGTCGAAGGCATGAGCACCCACAACGTGAACCCCAACGGTGACGAGCACGCCGTCGTCCCCCACGGCGAACACGCCGTGGTCCCGGCCGACCCGATCGCCGACCCCGGACTGCATTACTACGACGAACGGCTCACCGACGTCGACAAGAAGGCCGAGCGGCGCGCCGAGCGGCAGGTCGCCGGCATGTTCGCGCTGGCCTCGCTGCTCACCGTCGCGTTCATCGTCTTCTACGTGATCGTCGGCATCCACCCGGACGATCCCGAAGACGGCGTGAACATCGGCGACGTGCAGGTGTCGAACCTGACGCTCGGCCTCACGCTGGGTCTGGCACTGTTCCTCGTCGGCGCCGGCGCGGTCCAGTGGGCGCGGTCGCTGATGTCCTCCCCCGAGGTCGTGCACGAGCGCCACCCGCTGCGCAGCGACGACGAGACCCGCGCCGCCGCACTGGCCGACTTCGAGACGGGCACCGAGGAGACCGGCTTCGGCCGGCGCAAGCTGATCCGCAACTCGCTGCTCGGTGCGCTGGCGCTGCTGCCGCTGCCCGCGGTGATCCTGCTGCGCGACCTCGGCCCCAACACCGGCGAGTCGCCCGGCGAACGCAAGCAGCACACCATCTGGGCCGAGGGCGTCCGCGTCCTCACCGACGTCACGTTCATGCCCATCAGGGCCGCCGACCTCGAGATCGGCCAGTTGGTCAACGCCATGCCCGCGACGTTCGAGGACCTGCCCGAACACGGGCCGGAGCGCATCAACGAGCGGGCCAAGTCGCCGGTCATGCTGGTGCGCATGCTGCCCGAGGACGTCCACGTCGCGCCGGGCCGCGAGAACTGGGGCGTCGACGGCATCCTCGCGTACTCCAAGATCTGCACGCACGTCGGCTGCCCGATCAGCCTCTACGAGCAGACCACGCACCACATGCTCTGCCCGTGCCACCAGTCCACGTTCGACCTCTCGGACAACGGCAAGGTGATCTTCGGCCCGGCGACGCGGAGCCTCCCGCAGCTGCCGATCGCCGTAGACTCGGAGGGCTACCTGATCGCGCAGAGCGACTTCACCGAGCCCGTGGGGCCGAGCTACTGGGAGCGCACGCGATGAGCGCCATCGTCAACGGTGCAGGCAAGGTCGTCGACTTCGTCGACCAGCGGATCACCGCGTCCAACTGGCTGAAGCGCAACATCCGCAAGGTCTTCCCCGACCACTGGTCGTTCCTGCTGGGGGAGATCGCGCTGTTCAGCTTCATCATGATCCTGCTGTCCGGCGTGTTCCTGACGCTCTGGTTCAAGCCGACGATGGCACACATCATGTACGAGGGCGCCTACGTCCCGATGCGCGACGTCGGCATGTCCGAGGCGTACGCGTCGACGCTCGAGATCTCCTTCGAGGTGCGCGGCGGCCTGTTGATGCGCCAGGTCCACCACTGGGGCGCCCTGATCTTCCTGGCCGCGATGTCGGCGCACATGCTGCGGATCTTCTTCACCGGCGCGTTCCGGAAGCCGCGCGAGATCAACTGGCTGATCGGCGTCATCCTGCTGGTCCTGGGCGTGGCGGCCGGCTTCACCGGCTATTCGCTGCCCGACGACCTGCTGTCGGGCACCGGCCTGCGGATCATCGAGGGCGGCATGCTCGCCATCCCGATCGTCGGCACCTACCTGTCGTCGTTCCTGTTCGGCGGCGAGTACCCCGGCGACGACATCATCGCCCGGCTCTACCCCATGCACATCCTGCTGATCCCGGGGCTCATCCTGGCGCTGGTCGCCGCGCACCTGATGATCCTCTGGTACCAGAAGCACACCCACTGGGGCGGCCCGGGCAAGACCAACACCAACGTCGCGGGCGCGCCGTTCTTCCCGATCTACGTGGCCAAGGCCGGCGGCTTCCAGTTCATCGTCATGGGCGTCATCGTCCTGCTGGCCGCCACTATCCAGATCAACCCGGTCTGGCTGTGGGGACCATACGACCCGTCCGTGGTGTCGGCCGGTACCCAGCCCGACTGGTACGTCGGCTTCCTCGACGGTGCTCTGCGCGTGATGCCGGCGTGGGAGTTCTACGTCTTCGATCACCCCATCACGATGAGCGTGCTGATCCCGGCGATCCTGCTGCCCGGCATCATCCTGACGCCGCTGGCGCTGTACCCGTGGATCGAGCAGAGGGCGACCGGCGACACCCGGGAGCACCACCTGCTCGACCGGCCGCGCAACGTGCCAGTGCGGACCGGCATCGGTGTGGCGTTCATCGTGTTCTACGTCCTGCTGTGGATCGCCGGTGGTAACGACTTCTTCGCCACGATCCTCGAGATCCCGGTCAACTGGATCACCTGGTTCATCCGCATCGGCATCTTCGTGTTGCCACCGCTGGCGTTCTTCGTCACGAAGCGGATCTGCCTGGGCCTGCAGCGCCGCGACCGCGACAAGGTCATGCACGGCCGCGAGACCGGCATCGTCATGGTGAGCCCCGACGGCGAGTTCTCGGAGCTGCACGCTCCGCTGACCCGGTCCCAGGCGTACGAGCTCACCTGGCACGAGCGGCAGCTGCCCTCCGACCCCGGCCCGGCGACGGACGCCAACGGCATCCCGAACCCGAACTACCGCAGCAAGCGGGCGCAGGCGCGGCTCTCCCGCTTCTACTTCGGCGACGTCGTGCAGAAGCCGACCCGTGAGGAGCTCGAGTCCGCCCACCACGACGGCCACGGCGCCGAGGCCGCTCAACGCGACGAGCTGACCAGCGGTCAGCAGTAGTTCTCCCGCTTCACCGGCGCGCCCGGGTCGTCCACCGTGGACGGCCCGGGCGCACTGCGTTGATCGCGCACGTCCGATCCGGCGAGGACGCGCCGGAGTCCTCGTTCACCGTGGCGCATGACGGCGCGGTGGCCGTACCGGAAGAGCGGACCGAGCACCGGCCCGGCGGCGTTCATCCAGGCCCGGGTCGTGGTGACCCGCAGCTCGATGTCCAGTCGGGTCCCCTCAGGCTCGGCGGCGAACAGCACGGTGCTGGTGCCGGTCAGGTCGCCGTCGGCGGCCAGGACGACCAGGCGGCTCGGCTCGACCTCGGTCAGGGTGAGCCCGAACGTCAGGCGGTACCCGGCCGGGCTGCGCCAGGTGCACCGGGCCGCGCTCCCCACGAGTTCGGCCGTCCGCCGGACGTCGGCGGTCTCGAGACTGGGCCACCAGTCCACCCAGCGCTGCCCCGGCGAGGTCAGGAACGTCCACGTCTCGTCGAGCGGCGCGGCCACCCGCCACCTGGAGCCGAACACGTAGCGCCGTGGTCCCACGGTCCCGACCCTATCGGCGCACCTCGGCCCGTGTCGATCATGGAGAAATCCCCCTCTCGGAGCACTCGGAAGGGGAGGTTCTCCATGATCATCGGCTATCGCCAGGCGGCCGCAGCGACGTCGCGCAGTAGTCCACGGACTTGGGCGACACACCTAGGCGGCCCCAGCCGCGCTCACCTCCTTCCGTGCCCGCTCCGCGGCGCGGACGGCCTCACGGGTCAGCGCGGTGATGTGCCCGGGGCTCACCTGACCGTCGAGGCAGTCGCGCAGCAGCACGGCCATGGTGTGCCGGGGGTCGATGGACAGGACGCGGTCGAGCGCGACGTTCGCGACAGCGCCGTCGCCCTGCTGGTAGGCGACCCATGCCACGACACTGCAGATGGCCGCCGCCCGGGCGTCGGGCGTGCGCCGGGCCAGCGCGGTCAGCAGGCCCAGCCAGGCCGCCGGATCGGCGCCGTCGAACGCGATGAAACGGTCGCGCACCAGCAGGTCCGCCGCACCGAGGCTCAGCCGCGCGACGTCGTCGTCGGACAGCTCCAGCCGGCCCTCGGCGGACCGGGCCAGCAACAGCCGCGCGAGCGCCAGGGTGCGGCCCCGCAGGACCTCGACGCCGTCGGTGAGCGCCTCGGCCGCCAGCTCGCGGTCGACCCGTTCGAAGACGCCGGCCATTGCCTTCTCGTCCGCGCCGGACGGACCGCGCAGGCTGTCCTCGAGCTCCCGCCGCGACGACAGCGTCCGGCGACCGGCCAACGCCGCCCGTGCCGCCACGTCGGCCGCGGCGCCTAGGCCGGGTTCGGGGAGCGGCACGCCCTCAGCAGGGCAGCAGCCCGGGTGGTCGCAGTCGTATGTCCACCACCGCCCGCCGTCGACGTACGCCGTCCCCAGCACCGCGACCGGGCCGTCGGTCAGCTCGCCGAGGACGAGCTCGATGAGCGCCTGATGCGGCAGCTCGCCCCGCGCCACGCCGGGCGTGGCGGCCGTACCGGCCGCCTGTGGCCCGCCGGGTACAGCGTCGGGCGGATGGCTCGGTTCCGCCGCCAGAGCGCCCGGCGGCGGTCCGCCTCCGCCCGGCGGCGCCCCGTCGTCCCCGTAACAGACGAGGATGACGCCGTCGGGTTGCCCGTACTCGATGCGCGTGGCGAGCTGCGCAGCGTAGCTCTCGTAGTCGTCGGCGGCGGGCAGATCGAGCCGCAGCAGCGTGCCGGTGCGCCGCTCCTCGAGGTCGACGTGCACGACCACGACGCTGGACTGGGGATGAAAGCCCATGAGGTGCGGTATCGCAGCCAGGAGATCGCCTGGGTCGGCTGCCGTCGCCGTGCCGTTGAGGTGTTCGCGTATCTTCATGGAGGCGACACTCCCCCGCGCGGCCGTCCGGCTCAACCGCCGATCGCCGAAATGTGGACGACTGCCGCCGCCAGTTTTCGCTGTGGACGACGCGTCCGGTGGGGCGCCCGATGGTCGAGGAGGCCGGTGTGTCCCGTCGAGGGTGGATGCTCTTCGTGGCGCTGGGGATCATCTGGGGCATCCCCTACATGCTCATCAAGGTCGCCGTCGAGGAACTGTCGCCCGCCTCGATCGTGCTGGCCCGGACGGCCATCGGCGCGGCGCTGCTGCTGCCCCTGGCGGCTCGGCGCGGCTACCTGCGCCCGCTGCTCCCCCACTGGCGGCCGCTGCTGGCCTTCACCCTCGTCGAGGTCTGCATCCCGTGGTACCTGCTCGGGTACGCCGAGCAGGAGCTGTCCAGCTCGTTGACCGGTCTGCTCGTCGCCGCCGTGCCGCTGGTCGGGGCCGTGCTGGTGTGGGTGATGGGCACCGAGCGGCCGGGCGGACGGCGGCTTGTGGGGCTGCTGGTCGGGTTCGCCGGCGTCGCCGCTCTGGTCGGCTTCGACGTCGAGGCGAGCAGCCCGGCGCCGGTCGTCGCGGTCGCGGGAACGGCCGTCTGCTACGCCGTCGGGCCGATCATCCTGGCGCGCTGGCTGTCGCACCTGCCTGGCCTCGGCGTGATGGCAGCGTCGCTGACGGCGTCGGCCGTGCTGTACCTGCCCGTCGGACTGACGCAGTGGCCGGGCGAGCCGCTGTCGGGTGAGGTCTGGCTCAGCGTGACCGGTCTCGGCGTCGTGTGCACGGTGGCGGCGTTCCTGGTGTTCTTCGCGCTGGTGGCGGAGGTCGGGCCGAGCCGGGCCACCGTCATCACGTACGTGAACCCGGCCGTGGCGCTGCTGCTCGGCGTGGCGGTGCTGGACGAGCGGGTCACCGTGTTCACCGGGATCGGGTTCGGCCTCATCCTCCTCGGCTCGGTTCTCGCCACGTCGAAGGACAAGGAGCGCGGGCCGGCCGCGGTACCGACGGTCCCGGCGACGGAACGGGTGAGGGGCGACGGAGCTCAACAGCGCGAGGCGCTGGATGTCACGTGTGACGACATCGCGCGGCCGGTCGCGGAGCCCTGACTCGGCGGCCGGCCGGCACCGCCGAGGAGGCCAAGGGCAACGGGGACCGGCGGCGGGGCGGACCCGGCCAACAGGGGACGGAGGTCAGCGGCGGCGGTTGGCGGTGGTGGCGAGCTCCGACTCGCCGTCGCGGGTCTTCATGAGGACGAGGCGTTCGTCGAGCCAGTGGTCGATGGACTCGGTGGCCCGGAGGACGTCGGCCGGGTCGTCGAGGTGGCCGCGCCGCTCCACCAGCGTGCGCAGGTTGTCGTCCACGCGGCGGATCTTCGCCGTCAGAGGTTGAGTCAACATCATCACGACCTCCTCCGAGGGGATGTCGAGAACCTACACCATCAGAGGTAACCCGGCACGGCCACAGCGAAACCTGATCGGCGCGACCGGAGGCCACGAAAAACAGCGCCGCCCGCGGTGCACATGACCCGCGGACGGCGCCTGAAAGACCCGGCCTCAGTGGGCGTACTCGCCCCGGTAGTACTCGAACACCCAGCCGACGGCGGCCATGGCGGCCAGCGCGGCGCCGATGATGAAGATGAACCAGGCGAACACCAGCCCGATGAAGACCACCGCCACCGCGCTGGCGGCGGCCAGCGGCCACCACGAGTGCGGGCTGTAGAAGCCGTACTCGCCGGCCAGCTCCTCGACCTCGCCGTCGCGGTCCTCGGGACGGGGGGCGATGCGCCGCGACAGCAGCAGGAAGTAGAACGCCACCATCGCGCCGAGGCCGAACGTCAGCACCAGCGCCGTCGTGCCGGTGGGGTCCTCGGACATGAACCAGTACACCGGGGTGACCACCGCGAAGAAGACCGTCACGATGGCGAAGATCATGCCTTCGATCTTCACTTGCTGTCCTCCTGCACGTCCGGCGGGCCGAGTATCTCAGTGAGCGGTCCGGCGTGCGCCGGTTTCTTCTCCGTCATACCCGCGAGCTCGGGGTACTTGAGATCGAACGCGGGCCGCTCGCTGCGCACCCGCGGCAGCGACGTGAAGTTGTGCCGCGGCGGCGGGCAGGACGTGGCCCACTCGAGCGAGTTGCCGAAGCCCCACGGGTCGTCGGCCTGGACCTTGGGCGCCAGCCGGCTCTGCCAGACGTTCCACAGGAACGGCAGCGTCGACGCGGCCAGCACGAAGGCGAACACCGACGAGAACTGGTTGAGGAAGGTGAACCCGTCGGCGGCGTCGTAGTCGGAGTAGCGACGCGGGAAGCCCTCGACGCCCAGCCAGTGCTGGACCATGAAGGTGCCGTGGAAGCCGATGAACAGCAGCCAGAAGTGCACCTTCCCCAGGCGTTCGTCGAGCATCCGGCCGGTGAACTTGGGCCACCAGAAGTAGAACCCGGAGAACATCGCGAACACGACCGTGCCGAAGACGACGTAGTGGAAGTGCGCCACCACGAAGTAGGTGTCGGACACGTGGAAGTCCAGCGGCGGCGAGGCCAGGATGATGCCGGTCAGGCCGCCGAACAGGAACGTCACGAGGAAGCCGATGGCGAACAGCATCGGTGTCTCGAACGTGATCGATCCGCGCCACATGGTGCCGATCCAGGCGAAGAACTTCAGGCCCGTCGGGATGGCGATGAGCATGGTCATGGCCGCGAAGAACGGCAGGTTGACGGCTCCGGTGACGAACATGTGGTGCGCCCACACCGCGACGGACAGGCCCGCGATGGACAGCGTCGCGAACACCAGGCCCTTGTAGCCGAACAGCGGTTTGCGGCTGAACACCGGTATGACTTCAGTGATGATGCCGAAGAACGGCAACGCGATGATGTAGACCTCGGGATGGCCGAAGAACCAGAACAGGTGTTGCCACAGGACGGCGCCACCAGCGGTGGGGTCGTAGATGTGGCTGCCGAGGTTCCGGTCGGCGAACATCGCGAACAGCGCGGCGGCCAGCAGCGGGAACGCGATCAGCACCAGGATGCTGGTGATGAGGATGTTCCACGTGAAGATCGGCATCCGAAACATCGTGATGCCGGGCGCCCGCATGCACACGGTCGTCGTGATGAAGTTGACGGCGCCGAAGATGGTGCCGAAACCGCTCATCGCCAGGCCGGCGACCCAGAGGTCACCACCGACGTTCGGGCTGTAGACGGTGTTGTGCAGCGGCGCGTAGGCGAACCAGCCGAAGTCGGCCGCGCCGCCCGGTGTGATGAAGCCGGCGCAGACGATCAGCCCGCCGAACACGAACAGGTAGAAGCTGAACATGTTCAGCCGCGGGAACGCGACGTCGGGCGCGCCGATCTGCAGCGGCACGATGATGTTGCCGAAGCCGATGAACAGCGGCGTCGCGAACAGCAGCAGCATGATGGTGCCGTGCATGGTGAACAGCTGGTTGTACATCTCGTCGCTGACCACCTGGCGGCCGGGAGAGAACAGCTCGGCCCGGATGAACAGCGCCAGCACGCCGCCGAACAGGAAGAACCCGAACGACGCGATCAGGTACATGTACCCGATGATCTTGTGGTCGGTGGACGTGATCCACCGGACGACCACGTTGCCCTTCCGCTTGGGCCGGACGATGGCGCCGGCGGCGGCGGTCCGCTCCAGATACGTCGTCACTCGTGGTCACCCCCCGTGTTCTCCTCGCTCAGCACCTCGTCGTCGTAGGCACCCCGGATCGGCGGCTCGATGATGCCCTCCTGGCCGGCCTCGCGCAGGCCGTCGACGTGGTCCTGGTACTCCTGCTCGGAGACGACCTCGACATTGAACAGCATGGATTGGTGGTAGGCGCCGCACAGCTCGGCACAGCGGCCGGCGTAGCTGCCCTCGCGGTCGGGCGTCACCTGGAAGGAGTTCGGGTGGCCCGGGATGACGTCCATCTTCATGTAGAACGCCGGGACCCAGAACGAGTGGATGACGTCGGGCGACTCGAGCTCGAAGCGCACGGTCTGGCCGACCGGCAGGTACAGCGTCGGCCGGTCGTTGATGGTGCCGATCTCGTGGACCTCCTCGTCGAGGTAGTTGAACGTCCACGACCACTGCTGGCCGATGACGCCGACGACGAGGTCGGGCTCCTGCGACGTGTCGGTGAGCTGCTCCTGGTGGTCGGCCGTGAAGTAGAAGAGCGGGACCAGCACGAACAGCGGCGCGACCGTGTACAGGAACTCGATCGGGATGTTGAACCGCGTCTGCTTCGGCAGCTCGTCGCCACGGCGGCGGTAGGCGATGACCGCCCAGATGATCAGGCCCCACACCAGCACGCCGACCGCGAACGCGGCGATCCAGGCGCCGATCCACAGGTTGCCGATCAGCGGCGTCTCCTCCGTGGCCGGCTCGGGAAGCGCCAGGCGCGACCACTCGTCGCGCTGCTCTGCCGAGCAACCACCCAGCACGAGCACCGTGCCGAGGAGGAGAACGGCGGCGGTCGCGGCCCGGCGACGCGCCGGTCGGACCCTGCCAGACTGACTCACGAGGCGCCCTTCTCTTTCGACCCGCTCGCCAGGCCGGGCGGATTGGCAACCGGCACCGTGGCGAGAGCAAACTTCTCCTGTCGCGCCCAACCCTAGCGGTTGCCCTTCGCCGTCATTCCGGGAGGTACTCGATGAGCACGCGCGGCGTGTCGGCGCCGTCGGACGCACCTGTGTCGCCCCCGCTCGGGGCCGCGCCACCGGGCTACTTCGACGCGGCGTCGACCGAGCCTCTGCACCCCGCCGCCCGCGACGTCCTGCTGGCCGCGGCGGACGAGGGCTGGGCCGATCCGGCCCGCCTGTACGGCTCGGCGCGGCGGGCCCGGATGCTGCTCGACAACGCGCGCGAGATCGTCGCCGCGGTGGTCGGTGCGCGGCCGGACGAGGTGACATTCACGGCCAGCGGGACGCAGGCGATCCAGCTGGGCATGCTGGGGACGGTCGCGGCCCGGCGGCGTCAGGGTGCCGGCCCACGGAGTGTCGCCGTCTCCGCCGTCGAGCACTCCGCCGTGCTGCAGTCCGCCGCCCACCTGGCCAGGCACGAGGGCACCACCACGACCGAGGTGGGCGTCGGCCGCGACGGCAGGGTCGACGCGGCCGAGTTCGCGGCCGCGGTGGGCGACGACACCGCGCTGGCCTGCCTGCAGGCAGCCAACCACGAGGTGGGCACCGTCCAGCCGGTCGACGAGGTGGCCGGGCACTGCGCGGCGCGCGGCGTCCCGCTGCTGGTCGACGCCGCTCAGGCGGCCGGACGGGTGCCGCTGCCGGCCGGTTGGTCGGTGCTGACGGCCAGCGCGCACAAGTGGGGCGGCCCGGCCGGCGTGGGCGTGCTGGCGATCCGCCGCGACGTGCGCTGGCGCTCCCCGCTGCCCGACGACGAGCGCGGCGGCGGCCGGGTGCCGGGGTTCGAGAACGTGCCCGGCGCGCTCGCGGCCGCGGCGGCGCTGCGGGCCCGTTGGGAGGAGGCCGACGCCGTCGCCGCCCGGCAGCGCGAGCTGGTCGACCACATCCGCGCCCGGGTCCCCGAGCTGCTGGACGACGTCGACGTCGTCGGTCACCCGACTCTGCGGCTGCCGCACCTGGTGACGTTCTCGTGCCTCTACCTCGACGGCGAGGCCCTGGTGACGGAGTTGGACCGGGCCGGGTTCGCCATCTCCAGCGGCTCGTCCTGCACGTCCAGTACGCTGCGGCCCAGCCACGTGCTCGCGGCGATGGGGGCGCTGACGCACGGCAACGTGCGGGTCTCGCTGACCCGCGACGCCACCCGCGCCGACGTCGACCGCTTCCTCGCCGCGGTGGTCGACGTCGTCACCCGGCTGCGGGCCGGACTGGAGGAGCTGTGACGGACTCCGCACTCGTGCTCGACTGCCGCGGGATGCGCTGCCCGCTGCCGATCATCGAGCTGGCCAGGCGCATCGGCGACGTCGCCGTGGGCGAGGTGGTGACGGTGCTCGCCGACGACCCCGCGGCGGCGTCGGACGTGCCGGCGTGGTGCCGCATGCGCGGCCACGAGTACGCCGGCACCGGCGAGGATGTCGGAGGCGCGCCGTCGTACCTCGTCCGCCGCCGCCACTGACGACCCCGAGCCGGGTGTGGCCCGCCATGATGGGCACATGACGGGCTGGGTGCTGCACGTCGACATGGACCAGTTCCTCGCGGCGGTCGAGGTCCTGCGCCGTCCCGAGCTCGCGGGACGGCCCGTGATCGTCGGCGGACGCGGCGACCCGGCCGAGCGTGCCGTGGTCTCGACGGCGTCGTACGAGGCGCGGGAGTTCGGGGTCCGGTCCGGGATGCCGCTGAAGACCGCCGCGCGACGGTGCCCGGACGCCGTCTTCCTGCCCGTCGACTTCCCGCACTACGAGGCCGTATCCGCACAGGTGATGGAGACGCTCCGGGCGTTCCCCGGCGCGGTGGTCGAGGTCCTGGGCTGGGACGAGGCGTTCGTCGGCATCGACACCGACGACCCCGAGGCGACCGCGCGGGCGCTGCAGGCCGCCGTCCTCGAGTCCACCCGGCTGCACTGCTCCATCGGCGTCGGCGACACGAAGGTCAGGGCCAAGACCGCCACCGCGTTCGGCAAACCACGCGGCGTCTTCCGACTGACCCGGCACACGTGGATGGACGTCATGGGCGACCGCCCGACGACGGCGTTGTGGGGCGTCGGCAACCGCATCGGAGCCCGGCTGGCAGCGCTCGGCATCACCACGGTGCGTGAACTCGCCGAGACGCCGGACGAGCCGCTCGTCGAGGAGTTCGGGCCCACGACCGGTCCGTACATCGGGCGGCTCGGCCGTGGAGTCAGTGCCTCCATCGTCGACGACACCCCGTGGATCGCCCGAGCTCATGGCCGGGAGACGACCTACCAGCGCGACCTCACCACGCCGGAGGAGGTCGCGGTCGCGCTGCGCACCCTCGCCGATCAGGTGGTGGCAGACATCGGCAGGGAGGGCCGGGCGTGCGCCCGGGTCCACCTCAAGGTGCGGTTCGCGCCGTTCTTCACGTTCACGCGGGTCCGCAAACTGCCGGATCCGACCGTCGACCCGACGGTCATCGCCCAGACCGCGCTCGACCTCCTGCACGGTCTCGACGACGACCGGCCGATCCGGCTGCTCGGCGTGCGGGCCGAGATGATCCCGCCGGAAGGCGGCTACGACCCTCCGCGCACCCACGGTCGCCGCGGCACGCCCTGAGCCTCCCGCACACCTCCGGGCGCCCCGGAACCGCCGCTCAGCCCGTACCGGTGAGCACGGCCGGCCGCCCCAGGAAGTCGCCGTACCGGGCGGCTGCGTCGGTCAGCGCCTGGCGTTCCGCGGCCGACAGCGGGCGGTGCGGCGTCAGGTCGAAGCGTACCGACGACGGGGTGACGGTGCGCTTCATCCCGGCCACCAACTGGCCGTCCACCAGCGCGATGCCGATCGTCGCCTCCCGCGCACGCGGGACGGCTCCCTCGGCGTCGAGGACCCAGCGTGAGTCTTGGTAGCCGCGGTAGATCTCGTCGAGCAGCTGCAGGAGATGACCGTCCGGCCGGCCCGGCCCGGTGGGTGCGTCCCCCGGCGCGTGCCAGAACGTGCGCCCGTCGTGCTCGAAGGACTCCAGCTCGTCGCCGACCGCGGCCAGCCCGCGGCGGACGTCGGTGACCGTGAGGGTGGCCCAGTACGCCAGGTCCTTGACGGTCGCCGGACCATGACCGGTGAAGTAGCGCCGGGCGAGCCGGGCCAGCGCCTCGTCCCGGTCGAACGCCGCCGGGTCCTCACGTGAACCGACGCGGTCTCGGTACAGCGCGTACGTGTGGTCCCCGTCTCGCGATCGGCCACTACAGACCAGGCGATCGAGCTCGAGGTGCGCCAGGACCAGCATCATCAGCCGGCCGGTCACGCGCTCGGCCAGCGCCGGCACGCGGTCACGTACGGCGGTGGCCAGCTCGTCGCGGGTACGGTCCGGCGTCGTCGTGAGCGTGTCCAGCAGCGCCGTGGTGAGCCGGTCCAGGTCCGGAACCGTGAGCTCGAGATCACCGTGGAGCTGGGTGGCGGTGACTTTGGCGACGCGAGGCCCGGTCAGCGCCAGCAGCCAGTCGATGTCGTTGCGCGCGACGTAGTGCCATGTCGGACGGAGGACGTGAGTACGGATGACCTCGCCGGACTCGAGCAGGGCGGCCAGATCGCTCCCGTCCGGTGCGGCGGTCCGGGCGGCCACCGCCCATGCGGACTGGGCCGGGTTCTCCGCCTGCACGGCCAGGAGCGTGTCGATCACCTCCGCCGCGGTGCGGGCAGGTGGCTCGGTGAGACGTTGGTTGCGCATTCGCCATCGCGCGATAGAGACATCCACGCCCGCCAGTATCGGCCCACCCCGGTGGAGGGGGTGGGCCGACCACCGCGGGGACCGCCGCTGAAACGCCGACGGGGTGCCGGCTGTCGGGCCGGCACCCCGTCGCGGGAGCGCTGAGAGCTCAGTGGAAGGAGTCGCCGCAGGCGCAGGACCCGCTGGCGTTGGGGTTGTCGATGGTGAAGCCCTGCTTCTCGATGCTGTCGACGAAGTCGATCGTGGCGCCGCCGAGGTACGGAGCGCTCATGCGGTCGACGACGACATTGACGCCGCCGAAGTCCTTCACGACGTCGCCGTCGAGGGACCGCTCGTCGAAGAACAGCTGGTAGCGCAGCCCCGAGCAGCCGCCGGGCTGAACGGCGATGCGCAGAGCCAGGTCGTCGCGGCCCTCCTGATCGAGCAGCGCCTTGACCTTGGATGCCGCGCCTTCCGTCAGCACGACACCGTCGGTGACCTGTTCCTGAACCGTCATCTCGTTCTCCTGCTCCGAGGTCGGACTACATCTCAACGCTACAACGCGTCTCAGTGAAAGGACATTCCTTACCTGGAGAGCAGTATCAGCGACTCCAGGTCTTGGCCACCCGCTCGGCGACCGCGGCCAGGCTCTCCCGCGGCCGGCCGAACGACTCCTCGGTGCCGACCACGTCGACCATGGCATACGCGGCTTCGATGCCGTTGGCGCGCAGCTCACGGTTGCCGACCTGCACCGCGCCGGCGAACGCGATGCACGGGCGCAGCGCCGGCCCGGCCAGCGCGGCCAGCCCGGACACCACCTTGCCGCTCATCGACTGCCAGTCGAGCTTCCCCTCCCCCGTGATGACGAGGTCGACGCCGGCGACGAGGCCGGGCAGGCCGACGGCGTGCGCGACGGTGTCGAAGCCGGGCTCGCGGACTCCGCCGAGCAGCAGCACCCCGTACCCGAGCCCGCCCGCCGCGCCCGCGCCCCGGTGGTCGGCGACCCGCCGGTCGGCCAGCTCGGCGAACGTCGTCAACGCGGCGTCGGCGGCGAGCTTGGCGCCGTCGTCGACGAGGCCCTTCTGCGCCCCGAACACGTTGGTGGCGCCGCGCAGCCCGAGCAGCGGGTTGTCGACGTCGGACGCGGCGACCAGCTCGACGCCGGTGAGCCGGGCCTTCGCCGGCGCGAGGTCCAGCGCGGTCAGTCCGGCCAGGGCGTCGGGCCCACCGGTCAGCGCGCCGTCCGGCTTCGCCACCGCGCCGAGCGCCGCGAGCAGGCCGGCGCCGCCATCGTTCGTCCCCGACC
>NZ_SMLB01000035.1 GCF_004349105.1 Jiangella aurantiaca | reverse complement strand
TACTGGTCCGGCCGTCAGGCCTTCTTCTCGGCGGCGTCGGCGGCCTCGATGTCGTCGCGGCTGATGCCGAGCAGGTAGAGGATCGCGTCGAGGTACGGGACGTTGACGGCGGTGTCGGCGGCGCTGCGGACGATCGGCTTGGCGTTGAACGCGACGCCGAGGCCGGCGGCGGCGATCATGTCGAGGTCGTTGGCGCCGTCGCCTACCGCGATGGTCTGCGACAGCGGGATCCCCTCGGCCGCGGCGAACCGCGCCAGCGCGGCCGCCTTGCCGGGGCGGTCCAGGATCGGCCCGACCAGCCCGCCCGTCAACACACCGTCGGCGATCTCCAGCGTGTTGGCGGCGGCGTAGTCGATGCCGAGCTCGTCGGCCAGCGGGTCGGTGATCTGCGAGAACCCGCCGCTGACGATCGCGCACTTGTAGTCCAGCCGCTTCAGCGTGCGCACCAGCGTCCGCGCGCCGGGCGTCAGCTGCACCGCGGCGCGCACCTCGGCGACGGCGGACGCGGGCAGTCCGGCGAGCAGCCGGACCCGCTCGCGCAGCGACGCCGCGAAGTCCAGCTCGCCCCGCATCGCCCGCTCCGTGACGGAGGCGACCTGGTCGAGGACTCCGGCCTTCTCGGCCAGCATCTCGATGACCTCGCCCTGCACGAGCGTGGAGTCGACGTCCATGACGACCAGCCGCTTGGCCCGGCGCAGCAGCCCGGACGGCTGGACGGCGACGTCGGCGCCCTCGGCCAGCGCGACGGCGGCGATGTCGGCCCGCAGCCGGGCGGGGTCGGCGCCGGACACCTCGAACTCGATGGACGTGACCGGGTACGACGCCAGCCGCACGATGCGGTCGATGTTCGCGCCGGCCTTCGCGACGGCGTCGGTGAGCGCGGCAACGGCGCCGGGCCGGAGCGGGAAGCCGAGGACGGTGATGTGCGCGCGCCCCGGCGGACGGCGGCGGTCGCCGTGACCCGCCGAGACCTCGATCTCGATGTCGAGCAGGCCGGCGAGGTCGGCCAGGGTGCGGCGCAGGGCGGCCTCGTCGGCGGACGCCGGGTTCAGCAGCACCGCCAGCACCAGGCGGCCGCGGACGGTGACCTGCTCGACGTCGAGCACCTCGACGTCGTGGGCGGACAGGGCCGCGAACAACTGGGCGGTCAGGCCAGGCCGGTCGCGCCCGGTGAGGGTGACCAGCAGGGTGGTGGCGGGGGGTTCCGGTGGCAGACTCATCGCAAGCCGCAACGCTATCGCGACGCCAGTGCGTTGCACGCGGTGGCCAATGCCGATCGCGACGCGCGCTCCAGCGGCGTCAGGGCCGCCCGCCGCGAGGTCGCCTCCGTCACCGTCACGGCGCCGCCATCGTCGTCGAGCGCGAACCGGACGACGGCGAGCAGCCGGGCCGCCCGCGCCGCCACGGCCTGCGCCTGCGGCGGGAAAACACGCGGCAGCGGGTCGGACTCGCGGTTGGCGCGGATGTCGCCGAGCAGCGCCTCGACCTCCGGCCGCCACGACGGCACGTCGAGGTCGGTGAGGATCGACCCGGCCGCCAGCAGCGCTGCCGTCAGCTCCCGGTCGGCGTCAGCCAGCGCCGGGCCGGACGGCGCCGGCTGCGCGGGGCGGACCATCCAGGTGACCATGTGCCCCTGGTCGCCCGGTGGGCCGAACGTGCGGACGTCGGGCACCAGCGCGTACGGCGCACCGTCGACGATGACCGCCTCGCCGGCGTCGACCGCGTAGCCGTTGAGGTCGGCCGGGCCGCTCAGGCCGCTGGGATCGCCCGGCGCCGGCAGCGCGACCCGGAACGCCGTGGCGCCGGCGCCGCGCAGCGCCCGCAGCGCCTCGGACAACCCGGTGGCCGTCGCGCTACCCGGGACGTCGACGGCGTCGTGCGGCTCGTCGTCGGCGCGGACGCGGTCGACGACGTCGTCGAGGCTCGCCTCGTTCCGCAGCCAGGCCGTGCCCCATGCCGCGAGGCGGGCGGAGCGGGGGAGGGTGACCATGACCTCAGAGCCTACGACCCGCCCGATAGAGTCGGGCGGGGGTTCTGGGGCGAGCACCGTCACGGGCCTCTTCAGTCGTTGCCGAGGGAGCCGGTCCACGCGATGTCCGATGTGCTGGAACTTGCCGACGTCACGCTCGTGCGCTCGGGTAGCCGCCTGCTCGACGAGGTCACCTGGGCGGTGGCCGACGGCGAGCGCTGGGTGATCCTCGGGCCCAACGGCGCCGGCAAGACCACTCTGCTGCAGATCGCCGCTGCCCAGATGCACCCGACCAGTGGCTACGCCGCCGTGCTCGGCGAGATGATGGGCGCGGTCGACGTGTTCGAGCTGCGGCCGCGCATCGGCATCACCAGCGCCGCGCTTGCCGAGCGGATCCCGCGGCAGGAGTCCGTGCTCGACGTCGTGCGCACGGCCGCGTACGGAATGCTCGGCCGCTGGCGCGAGTCGTACGAGAACCTCGACGACGACCGCGCCCGCTGGCTGCTGGACCGCATGGGCATCGGGCACCTCGCCGATCGCACGTTCGGCACGCTGTCCGAGGGCGAGCGCAAGCGCACCCAGCTGGCCCGCGCGTTGATGGCCGACCCCGAGCTGCTGCTGCTCGACGAGCCGACCGCGGGCCTCGACCTCGGCGGCCGCGAGACGCTGGTCGCCGCGCTCGGCGAGATCGCCGCCGACCCCGCCTCGCCGGCCACCGTCCTGGTGACCCACCACGTCGAGGAGATCCCGCCCGGGTTCACCCACGCGCTGCTGCTGTCCGGCGGCCGGGTGGTGGCCGCGGGGCCGATCGGCGCGACGCTCATCGACGAACACCTGAGCACCGCGTTCGGGCTTCCGCTGCGCGTCCAGCACGAGGACGGACGGTGGTCGGCGCGGGCCGTCGCGGGGGCGCGCGACACCGTCTCCGCCCCCTAGACTGAGACCATGCAGGACTTCCTGGACTGGCTCGGCGATCACGAGTGGGTCGCCTGGCTGGGGCTGGCGTTCGTCCTCGGCATCGTCGAGACCACCACGCTCGACCTCATCTTCCTCATGCTGGCGGGCGGCGCGCTGGCCGGCGCGCTGGCCGCGGCCGTCGGCGTCGACGCGCTGTGGCTGCAGCTCCTCGTCGCCGCCGTCGTCAGCGTCGGGTTGCTCGGGTTCGTCCGGCCGGTGGCCAAGCGGCACCTGCGCACCAGCGGCAGCACCCGCACCGGCGCCGCGGCGCTGGTCGGCCGCAAGGGCGTCGTCGTCGAGACGGTCGACTCCGAGGGCGGTCTGATCAAGCTGGCCGGCGAGATCTGGACCGCCCGCAGCTACGACGGCACCTCCGTCATCGAGGCCGGCCGCGACGTCGACGTCATCGAGATCCAGGGCGCGACGGCGCTCGTGTTCGACGCCGACCCCCGCTAGACGCCTGACTGATAGGTTGTCGCAGACTCGCCTGGCCCTCACGAACGCAGCGGAAGGTCTCCATGGAAGCCGGTCAGATATTCGTCCTCCTCGTCGTCATCCTCCTGGCCATCTTCGTGCTGGTGACGCTGGCCAAGTCGGTGCGCATCGTGCCGCAGGCGCGGGCCGGCATCGTCGAGCGGCTGGGCCGGTACCAGCGCACGCTCGACCCCGGACTGACGGTGGTCGTGCCGTTCATCGACCGCGTGCTGCCGCTGCTGGACCTGCGCGAGCAGGTTGTGTCGTTCCCGCCGCAGCCGGTGATCACGCAGGACAACCTGGTCGTGTCCATCGACACCGTCATCTACTACCAGGTGAACGACCCCAAGGCGGCCACCTACGAGATCGCCAACTACATCCAGGGCATCGAGCAGCTGACCGTCACCACGCTGCGTAACGTCATCGGTGGCATGGACCTCGAGCGCACGCTGACCAGCCGAGAAGAGATCAACAACGCGCTGCGCGGCGTCCTCGACGACGCCACCGGCAAGTGGGGTATCCGGGTCAACCGCGTCGAGCTGAAGGCCATCGACCCGCCGCCCTCCATCCAGGACTCCATGGAGAAGCAGATGCGCGCCGACCGCGACAAGCGCGCGGCGATCCTCAACGCCGAGGGTGTGCGGCAGTCTCAGATCCTCACCGCCGAGGGCCAGAAGCAGTCGGCCATCCTCACGGCCGAAGGCGACAAGCAGTCGCAGATCCTGCGGGCCGAGGCGGAGAAGCAGGCCCAGATCCTGCGCGCCGACGGTGAGGCGAAGGCCATCGGAGCCGTCTTCGACGCCATCCACCGCGGCAATCCGGACCAGAAGCTGCTGGCCTACCAGTATCTGCAGATGATGCCCGAGATCGCGAAGGGCGACTCCAACAAGGTCTGGATCGTGCCGAGCGAGTTCGGCAAGGCGCTGGAGGGCCTGGGCGACGCCGTCGGCCGGTTCGGCTCGGGCTTCGCGCCGGGCGCCATCCCGGCCGACGACGGCGCCGCCGAGGAGGTCGAGGCCGCCGCCCAGCAGGCCGCCGCCGAGGGCGAGACCGCCGTCGCCGCCGCACAGGACGAGGTCCGGCGCGCGCTGCAGGCCGCCCAGGCCGCATCCGACCCGTCGGCGCCGCTGTCGTCTGCGGGCGCGGACGACGGCGCCTCCGCCGGCGAGGCTGGCGAGGGTGCGTCCGACGCATCCCGCGACGAGGACGAGGCCGGTCCGGCCTTGGGCCGCGACCTGGCCGCCGACCCCGGTGACGAGCCCGGCACCGACTCCGACCGGCCGCCGTCGCCGCCCGCTCCGCCCGCGCCCCCGGCGGGGTGAGCCTGCTCGACGTCGTCGCGATCGTCGCGGCCGGGTTCGCGGCGGGCGCGATCAACGTCGTCGTCGGCTCCGGAACGATGATCACGTTCCCGACACTGCTGGCGCTGGGCTACCCACCCGTGGTGGCCAACGTGTCGAACACCGTCGGACTGGTGCCGGGCTCGCTCGTCGGTGCCTGGGGCTATCGCGAGGAACTGCGCGGCCAGCGCAACCGGGTGCTCCGGTTCGGGCTGGCCGCGCTCGTCGGCGGCGCCGCCGGCGCGGTGCTGCTGCTGGCGCTGCCGCCCGGTGCGTTCGAGGCGATCGTGCCGGTGCTGATCATCCTGGCCTGCGTGCTGGTGGCCGCGCAGCCGTGGATCGCGCGGCGGCTGAAGGAGCGGCCGGCCCACCGGGAGCACGGTGGCCCGGGGGTCTGGCTGCTGGTGCTGCTGACGGCGGTCTACGGCGGCTACTTCGGCGCCGCGCAGGGCGTGCTGCTGCTCGCTGTCATGGGCCTGGCGCTGTCCGACACGCTGCAGCGGCTGAACGCCGTCAAGAACGTGCAGGCCGGGCTGGTGAACCTGGTCGCGGGGCTGGTCTTCATGGTCGTCGGCGACGTCGACTGGGCGGCGGCCGGGCTGATCGCGCTCGGCTCCGCGGCCGGCGGGCTGGTCGGTGCCCGCGTGGGCCGGCGGCTGCCGCCGCTGGTGCTGCGCGTGGTCGTCGTCGTGGTCGGCGTGGTCGCCGTCGTCCTGTTGGTGCTGTGATGACGGGCGACGCGGGGCCGCGCCTGCTCGAGGTCGAGGGCGTCGACGACCCCCGGCTGGCCGACTACGTCGCGCTGCGCGACGTGCAGCTGCGCACGTCGCTGGAGGCCGAGCACGGGCTGTTCCTGGCCGAGGGCGAGAAGGTGGTCCGCCGGGCGATCGCCGCGGGCTACCGGCCGCGCTCGTTCCTCATGGCGCCGCGCTGGGTCGAGGCGCTGTCCGACGTGCTCGCCGCGGCCGGGGACGTCCCCGTCTACGTCGCGCCGGAGCCGGTGATCGAGGGCGTCACCGGCTTCCACGTCCACCGCGGCGCGCTGGCCTCGCTGCAGCGCCGGCCGCTGCCGCCGATGGACGCGCTACTGGCGACGGCCCGGCGGGTGGTCGTGCTGGAGGACCTCGTCGACCACACCAACGTCGGCGCGATCTTCCGCTGCGCGGCGGCGCTGGGCTGGGACGCCGTCCTGCTCGGGCCGCGCTGTGCCGACCCGCTCTACCGGCGCGCCGTCAAGGTCTCGATGGGCACCGTGTTCACCGTCCCGTACACCCGGGTCGACGTGTGGTACGACGCGCCCGCGGCGCTGGCCGCCGCCGGCTTCGAGACGCTGGCGCTCACCCCGGCCGACGACGCCGTCGACCTCGCCGAGGTGGAGCCCGCGGAGCGGACGGCGCTGCTGGTCGGCGGCGAGGGGCACGGACTGTCCGCGCGCTGGATGGCGGCTGCGGACCGGCGGGTGCGCATCCCCATGCAGGGCGGGGTCGACTCGCTCAACGTGGCCGCGGCGACCGCCGTGGCCTGTTACGCCCTGCGTCGTCCCCCGGAGGGCCATGCAGAACCGGCGGGCGATGGGGGGCCGGAGGTCCCCTGAGTCCCCGGTCCAGTGCGTAAGTCGACCGGAGAGCGTTCGTGATCTTTGTATGGCCCGACATCTGAGGCTAAAGGTAATCTGTGCCGATCATGCGTGGGGGAAACGGTTACCGAGCCGGCGGACGCGGCTGATGCGGGTCAAGCGCGCGCGTGCCCATGCCGCCGTCGTCGCGACGGTGGCCGCGTGGGTGTTCGTGGTGGCCGCCGTCGCCACCGGGCTGGTCGGCTACCTGGTCGTAGCCAGCCAGGACGGCGTCCGTGAGGCGCTGCGCGACGCGCCGCCGGCGGAGGCCGCCGTGCAGGCCGTCACGCGGCTCGGCCCTGACCCCGAGGCCCAGCACCGCGCCGTCCGCGAGGAGGTCGCCGCGCGGTCCGGCGGCGCGCCGCTGGAGGTGTACCGCAGCCTGGCCGGCGGCGAGGACGCCCTGACCGTGCCCGGCAGCGACGAGGAGGCCCGCGGCGTCCTCACCGCCTATGAGCGCCTGGAGGAGCACGCGGAGCTGACCGGCGGCGCCTGGCCGGCCGCAGGCGGCACGGATGCCGTCGCCGAGGCGGCGCTGCACGCCACCGCTGCCGAGGCGCTGGGCCTCTCCGCCGGCGACGAGATCACCGTCGGCGAGACCCGGGTGCTGGTCACCGGCACTTGGCTGCCCGCCGACCCGGCCGACCCGTTCTGGTTCGGCGAGCCGATCGAGGTGGCCGGCGTCGACGGCTCCGCGTACGGCCCGTTCGTGGTCACCGAGGACGCGCTGACCGCCGTCGAGGCGTCGCCGCGGGTGCGCTGGCGGATCATGCCGCAGGTCGGTGAGATCACCCCCGGGCAGGTCGCCGCGCTGGCCGATGCGCTGCCGGGACTGCCCGGCGCGCTGGAGGGCGACGAGCGGATCGACGTCCGCGGCGTCGCGACCAGCGGCGAGCTCGCCGCCACCGCCGCCTCGCTGGACGCCGACGTCGCCCGCGGCACCAGCGTCTCCGCGGTCCCGCTGGTCGTGCTGGTGGCCGTCGCGATCGTCACCGGCGCCCAGGTGGCCCGGCTGCTCGGCGTCGTCCGCGAGGTCGAGACGACGCTGCTGCGCTCGCGCGGGCTGTCCGGCGGGCAGCTGGTGTGGTGGTCGGTCCTGGAGTCGGTGGCCGTGGTCGTGCCGGCTGCGGCGCTCGGTGGCGCGGCGACGCTGCTCGCGCTGCGCGCGGGCGGCGGCCCGGCCGTCGACGCCGGGGTGGCCGCGTGGTGCGCCGCGGGTGTCGCCGCCGGCACGCTCGCGCTGCTGGTCGTAGGCGCCGCCGCGACCGCCCGCCGCCGGGTCGAGGACACCGTCGCGTTCACCAGCCGCCGCGCCACCGGGGCGATCGGCTGGACCTTCGCCGCCGTCGCGCTGATCGCCGCCGCTGTCGCGATCTGGCAGCTGCGCCGCTACGGGGCAGGCGACGGCGCCTCCGGAAACAGCAGTGCGGACCTTCTTGCCACACCAGGGCCGGCGCTGGCGCTGCTGGCCTGCGCCGCACTTGCGTTGCTCGCCGTCCCGTTCCCACTGGCGCTGGCCGAGCGGGCGCTGGCCGGCCGCCGCCGGCTCGGGCTGCTGCTGCCGGCCTGGCAGGTGACTCGCCGGCTGCCGGTGTACGCGTCGGTGGTCGTATTGGTGGTGGTGACGGCGGGCGCTGGGGTGCTCGCGGCGTCGTACTCGGCGACCTGGACCGGCCTGCAGGAGGACCTCGCGGACGTCCACTCCGGCGCCGACGTGCGGGTGACGTTCGATCGCGCCGGGCCGCTCACCCCGGCCCGCCCGGCGGAGTCCGCCGGGCCGTACAACGACATCGAGGGCGCGAGCGATGCCGTCGGCGTTCTGTCCACCGGCGCCCGCATCGGCGATGAGAGCACCGCGCTGCTGGCCATGCCCGCCGATGGGCTGCGCGGCATGATCGAGGCCCGCGACGACGTGTTCCCCGCCGGCCGGGTGGCCGACGACGTGGCGCCGGAGCGGCCGGCGTTGACCGGCCTGGAGCTGCCCGAAGGCACCGAGCGGCTCGAGGTCGACGCGACCGGCGTCTCCGCGGTCACGCTGCTGGTCGCCGACGCCGACGGCGTGCTGGCACAGGCCGTCGTCGACGACGGCGTCGCCTCCGTGCCGGCCGGGTTCGGCACCGTCGTCGCCGCCGACCTCAGCGTCGCGGTGGCCGGGCCGTCCGAGGCGGCCGTGACGGCGCTGCATGCCATCGACGGGTCCGGCGCCACGACCGACCTGCCGCTGGGCGACGTCGCGCCGTGGACGCCGCAGGCCGAGGCCGGCTACCGGATCGAGGCCGCCGAACCCGGCACGGCGTCGCCGCTGTCGGCGGCGGTCGTCGCGGCCGCGTCCGGCGCGACCGTACGGCTGACCCCGCCGGACGCCGCGGACGAGCCGGTCCCCGTCGTCGCCTCACAGGCCGCGCTGGACCACTTCGGTCTGCAGGTCGGCGACCCGGTCAGCCTGCACGTCGTCGGCGCCCGGGTGGACGCCCGGGTGGTCGACACGGTGCCGGTGCTGCCGGGCGTGGCCGACCCGGTCGCATTCGTCGCCGACCTGCCGAGCGTCACCGCGACGCTGCTGCGCGTCGCGGACCGGCCGCAGCGCATCACCGAGGTGTGGCTGAGCGCGGACGGCGGTGACACCGCCGGGCTGGCCGCGGCCGTCGAGAAGGCCGGGCTGGCCGGCGCGGCCCAGGTGACCGACCGCGAGACGGTCCGGTCCGGATTACTGGACCACGGGCTGGCGCGGCACGTGGTGCCGGCGTTCTGGTCGGTGGCCGCGGCGGCGGTCGTGCTGACGGCGATCGGCGCGGTCGCGTCGGCGGCGACGCTGCAGCGGCAGCGGCGCGGCGAGCTGGCCGTCCTGCGGGTCGTCGGCGTGGCGCCATCGGAGCAAGCCCGGTCGCGGCGGATCGAGCAGGCCGGAATGGGGCTGCTGGCGATGGTGGCGGGCGCGGTGGGCGGGCTGGTGGTCGCTGCCCTGACGGTGACGGTGCTGGCCCGGGCCGCGACCTCCGGGGTGCCGCAGGCGCTGGACCCGGTCGGCGGCGCCAGCCGCGGCGCTCTGGCGGTGTTCGGGGTGGTGCTGGCCGGGGTGGTCGCCGCGGTCGCGCTGCTGCACGCGTCGCGGGCCGGGCATGACGCGGCAGTAGCGGTGCCCGGAGAGGAGCGGCGATGAGGCGAGTGAGCGGAGTGGTCGCCTCCACCCGGTTCGGCTGCGCCGAGCCGGGTGGAGGCTCCCGCGGAGCGAACGAGCCTCGGAGCGCGACCGGGAAGGCAGAGCGACGGTGAGCCGGGGGTTGGGGACCGGGCGGCTGTTCCGCCGGCAGTTCCTCGCCGACCGCGCCGCGGCGCTGGTCGTCGTCGGCGTGGTGTTCGTGCTGGCGCTGGTGGCGGCAGCGCTGCCGCGGCTGGCCGAGCAGGTGTTCACCGACGACCTGCACGCGGAGATGGCACGCATGCCGGCGACGCTGCGGGACGTGACGTCGGTGGCCGGTCAGCCGCCGCCGATGGGCGCCGACGGCGACGTCTGGGGGCCGTTCGACCAGGCGCTCGCGTCGATCCGCGACGACGCGCCGGCGGCCGTGCGGGACGCGACCGGGCCGGGCCGGTTCGTCGTCACCGCGCCGCCGGCCAGGGTCGACGTGCGCGCGACGGAGAGCGCGACCGACCTGCTGCCGACCGCCGACCCGTACTGGGCCGAGACCGTCCGTGTCGTCGAGGGTGAGTCGCCGGCGCCGGCGACCGAGCCCGCGGCGCCGGGGGAGCCGCTCGTCGTCGACGTGATGCTGGCGCGGACGTCGGCCGAGGAGCTCGGCTGGGCGGTCGGCGACGTCACCGCCCCGGAGTCGCCGGCGGGCGTGCCGGCCACCGGGCCGGACCTGGTGTACCGGCTGTCCGGCGTGTATGAGCCGCTGGACGCCGCCGCGCCGGTCTGGGCGCACCACCGGGCCGCGCTCCAGCCGGAGGTCTTCGACGACTGGAACCTCGGCCGGGTGCTCACGGTCGCGGCGTACGTGGATCCCGACTCCTGGGCGGCGCTGGCGCCGGCGCTCGGGTCGCCGATGGAGACCCGGCTCTGGTACCCGGTCGACGTCTCGGCGGCGCGGGCGGACGTCGCGGTGCCGCTGCGCGACGCGCTGAGCCGGTTCGTCGCGGCCGCCCCGGTGATCGACGCGGACCCCGGGCAGCTGCCGTTCAGCCCGATCCTCACCACCGGCTCCATCGACGTCCTGGACCGGGTGGCCGAGCGGCACGACAGCGCGCAGGCGGTCATGGCGATCGTCGCGGCCGGGCCGCTCGGCGTCGCCCTGGCGGTGCTGGCGCTGGCGGCCCGGCTGATGGTCGAGCGGCGCCGGTCCGCGCTGGCGCTCATCGGAGCCCGGGGCGCGTCGCCGCTGCAGCTGCGGCTGCTGACGGCCACCGAGGGTGTGCTGCTCGGGCTGCCGGCCGCCGCGCTGGCCACGGTCGTCGTCGGCCGGTTCGCCGACGGCGCCGGCGGGGCCGCCGGCCTGCTGCTGCCGCTGGTGGTGGGGCTGGCGCCGGCGGTGCTGCTGCCGCTGGCCGCGCGCCCGAAAGGGCTGCGCGCCGTCCGCCGCGACCTCGGGCTGGGCCGCCCGTCGCGGGCCCGCAAGCTGGTCGAGGGGCTGGCCGTCGGCGCGGCCGCAGCGGCCGGCCTCGCGCTCAACGCCCGCGGCCTGGACGCCGGCGGCGCCGGGATCGACCCGCTCACCGCCGCGACGCCGCTGCTGCTCGCGCTGGCCGTGAGTGTGCTGGTCATGCGGCTGTACCCGCGGCCGATGGCGACGCTGGGCCGGGTGCTCGGCGGCCGCCGCGGCACCGTCGCCTATCTCGGGACCGCCCGGGCGGTGCGCGATCCCGTCGCCGGGTTCGTCCCGATGCTCGCGCTGGTCGTCGGCATGTCGATCGCCGCGTTCTCGACCGTCGTGTGGTCCACCACCGAGCGGGGCATCGAGCAGACCGCGTGGCGGCAGGTCGGTGCTGACGTCCGGGTGTCCGGCGCGCCACTCACCGAGGCCGAGCTGGCCGCCGTCCGGGACGTACCGGGCGTCGACGCCGTCGCGGCCGTCGTCACGCCCGGGCCGACGCTGTTCAAGGTCGGCCCCATCGACAACCGCGTCCCCCTCTACGTCGTCGACGTCGCCGCGCTCGACCAGGTGCGCGCCGGCGGGTCCGCGCTGGACCCGCTGCCGTCCGGCCTGACCACGCCGGGGCCGGACGGCGCGATCCCGCTGCTGGTCGCGGACGGGGTCGTCGACGAGGGCGCCACCGGCACGCTGTCGCTGAGTGAGCGGCTGGACGCCGTGGTGGCCGGGACGGCCGACTCGATCCCGGGGCTCACGTCGGGCAGCCAGTGGATGCTGGCCGACCGCGGTGTGCTCGAAGACGCCGGCGTCACCATCATCCCGCCGCGGCTCACCCTGGTCGACCTCGGCTCCGGCGGCAGCGCGTCCGCCGTCGCCGCCGAGCTGGGTGAGCGGACGGTGACGACGCCCGCGTCGGCGATCGCGGACCTTCGCGGGCCGGTGAACGACGGCACCGCGCGGGCCATCGTCGGCGCTATCGCGCTCACCGGGTTGTTGTGCGCTGCCGCCGTCGTGCTCACCATGGTGGTGGGCGCGCCGTCACGGGGCCGGCTGCTCTCGCAGCTGCGCACGCTGGGGCTGTCCGGCCGGCAGGGCGAGGGCCTGGTCGTCTGGGAGGCCGCGCCGGTGGCGGCGGTGTCGCTGGTCACCGGGCTGCTGCTGGGCGCGGTGCTGCCGTGGGCGGTGCTGTCCGGCGTCGACCTGCGGTCGCTGACCGGCGGCGGCGAGCAGCCGGCGGTGCACCTGCCGCTCGGCCTGCTGGGTGCGGTGACGCTGGGGTTCGTGCTGGTGGTCGGCGTGGCGGTGGTGGTGTCGGTGCTGACGGGACGGCGGCTGACGCCGGCGGGGATGCTACGAATGGGTGACGAGACGTGACGGAGCTGCTGGCGGCCGAGCGCCGCGACATCGTGTGCGAGGACCTCGTGCGCATCTACACCGCCGAGGGCGTCGAGGTGCAGGCGCTGCAGGGCCTCAACCTGCGGGTCGACGCGGGCGAGGTGGTCGCCGTCGTCGGCGCCTCCGGGTCGGGCAAGTCGACGCTACTGAACATCCTGTCCGGGCTGGACACCCCGACGGCGGGCGTGGCGAAGGTGGCCGGGCACGACATGCTGACGATGAAGGGCCGCGAGCGGGTCCGCTACCAGCGGCACACCGTCGGGTTCGTATGGCAGCAGACGTCGCGCAACCTGCTGCCCTACCTGACAGCCGCCGAGAACGTCGCCGTACCGGCCGCCATCGCGCGGCGGCGCGGCCGGGCGCGGGCCGAGCGGGTCGACATGCTGCTGGAGACGATGGGCGTGGCGCACTGCCGCGACCGCCGGCCCGCGGAGATGTCCGGCGGCGAGCAACAGCGGGTCGCCATCGCGGTCGCGATGGTCAACGAGCCGCGCGTGCTGCTGGCCGACGAGCCCACCGGCGAGCTCGACGAGGCGACGTCGGCGGACGTGTTCGAGGCGATCCGGCACGCGAACACCGAGTTCGGCGTGACGGTGCTGGTGGTGACGCACGACCAGGCCGTCGCCGGGCACGTGGGGCGGACGGTGCAGATCCGCGACGGCCGCACGGCGACGGAGATCCTGCGGCGCACCGAGCTGGACGAGCACGGCCGGGAGCAGCACATCGCCGAGGAGTTCGCCGTCCTGGACCGCGCCGGCCGGCTGCAGCTCCCCGACGACTTCGTCGGCGCGCTGCGGCTGCAGGATCGCGTCCGGCTGGCGCTGGAACCGGACCACATCGGCGTGTGGCCGGACGAACGGGAGCGTCGTGGAGAAAGGGTCGCCGGTGAGTGACAACCACGCCGTCCGCGCGGTCGCCGTCAGCCGGGTGTTCGGCAGCGGCGCGCGCGAGGTGCACGCCTGCCGCTCCGTCGACCTCGAGGCGCACCCCGGCGAGCTGCTGGTGGTGAAGGGGCCGTCTGGGTCGGGCAAGACGACTCTGCTGAACCTGCTCGGCGCGCTGGACCGGCCGACCGGCGGCCAGGTGTTCGTGGGCGACCTCGAGGTGTCCGCGATGAGCGAGAAGGAGCTCGTCCCCGTCCGCCGGCACCAGATCGGCTACGTGTTCCAGTCGTTCGGGCTGATCCCGATCCTCACCGCCGCCGAGAACGTCGAGATACCGCTGAGGCTGCAGGAGCTCGACCCGGTCGCCCGGGCGGCGCGGGTCGTGGAGCTGCTGGCGCTGGTCGGGCTGGAGGGCCACACCGGGCAGCGGCCGTACGAGCTGTCCGGCGGCCAGCAGCAGCGGGTCGGCATCGCCCGCGCCCTCGCCGGCGACCCGGACGTGCTGATCGCCGACGAGCCGACGGCGCAGCTGGACACCCGCACCGGAGCCTCGGTGATGGAGCTGATCCACGACCTCGTGCGCCGGCGCGGCATGACGGCGGTCGTCGCGACCCACGACCCCGCGTTGATGGAGCAGGCCGACCGGACGCTCGAGCTGCGCGACGGCCGCGTCGTCAGCGCCGCCGAAGCCGCCTAACGCCGCCGGCTGGAGGCACCGATGGTCCGGATTCTGGTGGCCGAGGACATGCGGATCCTGCGCGACACCCTGGTGGCGCTGCTGGACCTGGAGGACGACCTCGAGGTCGTCGCCCAGGTAGGTGCCGGTGACGAGATCGTGCCGGCCGCCCTCGAGCACCGCCCGGACGTCGCGGTGCTGGACATCGATCTACCCGGCGTCGACGGGATCACCGCGGCCGCCGAGCTGCACGAGCGGCTGCCGGAGTGCCAGACGCTGATCCTGACCGGCCTGGGCCGTCCGGGCGTCCTGCGCCGCGCGCTCGCCGCCCACGCGTCCGGGTTCATGGTCAAGGACGCGCCGGCGCCGGAGCTGGTCGACGCGGTCCGGCGGGTGGCCGTGGGGGAGCGGGTGGTCGACCCCGCGGTGGCGCTGGCGGCGTTGGAGGCGACGGAGAACCCGCTCTCGCCCCGCGAGGCCGAGGTGCTGGAGCGGCACGCGGCCGGCGCCTCGGCGGCCGAGATCGCCGCGGAGATGTACCTGTCCTACGGCACGGTCCGGAACTACCTGGCGTCGGCGGTCACCAAGCTGGGGGCGCGCAACCGGGTGGACGCCGCCCGCATCGCCCGCGAGGCCGGCTGGCTCTGACCGGCCTGGATCGACGTGCATTCTGCACGGTGAGGTCGTGCCGGCGGCACTGGCCGGGGTGACGGCGCCCGGCCGAGCCTGGGAGGGTCATGCAAAACCGACGGACGATGGGGGGCCGAAGGTCCCCCTGAGTCTTCGGTCCAGGGCGAATGTCGACTGGAGAGCGTTCGTGATCTTTGCATGACCCGACCAATGAATGGGAATGTGACCATGCTCATCCGGGTCCTGGTCGCCGAGGACGTCGACATCCTCCGCGACACGCTGGTCGCCCTCCTGCAGCTGGAGGACGATCTGGCCGTCGCCGCCGCGGTGGCCGCCGGCGACCGGATCGTGCCCGCCGCGCTGGACTGCCGGCCCGACGTGGCGCTGCTCGACGTCGACCTGCCCGGCGTCGACGGTCTCACCGCGGCCGCCGAGCTGCACGAGCGGCTGCCCGCGTGCCGAGTGCTGATCCTCACCGGCCTGGTCCGGCCGGACGGCCTCGACCGGGCGCGGGCCGCGGGCGTGTCAGGGTTCCTGGTCAAGGACGGTCCCGCCGACGACCTCGTCGAGGCTGTGCGCACGGTCGCCCGCGGCGGGCGGGTCTTCGCCACGCCGCACGTCTGAGGCGTCCGCCAGCGGCACCGTGGCGGCCAGCTCGAAGTGTCCGCCGTCCGCGTGCGTGGTCAACCGGCCGCCGAGCGCGGCGACCCGGGCGGACAGGTTGGGCAGGCCGTTCCCGCCGGGCCGCTGCCTTCCCGTGGGCTCGGGCGGGTTGGCGCGGACGCCGTCGTTGCGCACCCTCAGCCCGACGCTGCCACCGTCGGTGGTCAGCTCGATGACGCACCGCGTCGCTGCGCTGTGGCGCAGCACGTTCGTGACGCCTTCCCGCAGCACGGTGGCCAGCACGCCGTCGACCGGCGGCGGCAGGGCGGCACCGGCCGCCGTCCCGCGCAGCTCGGTGGCGACGCCGGCGGAGGCGAGCACGTCGCGGGCGGCCGCCAGCTCGGCGGACACGGACAGGTCACCCTCACCGGTGGTGACGGCCCGGATGTCGGCGCGGGCGCGGGCCGTGAGCCGCAGCAGCGCGTCCAGCTCGGCGCGGGCCCGGTCCTCGTCGCGGCCGACGAGCCGCCCGGCCAGGTCGCTCTTGAGCGCGACCGCGGACAGACCCAGCCCGAGCAGGTCGTGGGTGTCCTGGGCGACCCGCTGCCGTTCGCGCTCGACGGCGGCCCGGGCCAGCTCGCGCCGGGCGGCGGCGACCTGCTCGGCGAGGTCGGGGAGGCGGGAGAGCCCGTAGACGACAATGGCGCCCGTCGCCGCCGCGCCCAGCTGGTAGAGGACGGTGGCGTTGTCCGTGGCCACGACGTAGACGGCGCGGTTGCCGGCGCCGTAGTACAGGTCGAGCACCGGCAGGCTCCACGCGACGGCGACGCCGGCCAGGATCGCCGCGGCCGCCGTCCACGCCCACCGGCGGGGGAGCAGCAGCAGCGCCGAGCCGGCGGCCGGCCCGGCCAGCGTGAGGACGTTCCAGTCGTAGGCCGGGAACCACGCGAACGGCAGCAGCGTCTGGACGGCGAGCGTCCAGCGCCAGCCGCGCGGCGGCTGTCCCGCCCGCCACCGGAACGAGTGGTGCAGCTGCAGCGCCGCCACCAGGGCGATGGAGGCCGCCGCCGCGCCGATCGCCACCGTCCGGCCGCCGCTGACCAGGACGTTCGTCATCAGAATCGCGGCGTAGGCGGCGAGCACCACCGCCAGCGTCAGCCGGGCCAGGCGCGGTGCGACGTCGACGCCGTGCCGGTGCTGGTCGACCTCCCCGCCGGCGTCGTCGGCCGGTGGACCGCGCCGGTCGGCGGCCACCGCCGTCCGCACCTGCTCCAGCGCGCGGCGCGCGCTGCGTCCGGCGGCGGCGAGCTGCTCGCGCGCCACGTCGGGGCTGCGGGCGAGCGCGCCCAGGGCGTCGCGAGCCCGGCCGGCGACCCTCTCGAGATGGTCGCCGACCGCCGCGCGCAGCAGCTCGGTGGAGCGGCGCCGCTCCTCGCCGACCGCCAGCACGGCCAGCTCCGTCCGCGCCGCGTGCAACGCCGTGACCAGGTCGGCCAGCCGGACCAGGCCGAAGAACGCCACCCCGCTGTTGGCAGGTGCGACCAGCATCCAGATGACGATCGCGGCGTCGTTCCCGGGCCACGGGACGCCCAGGACGGCCACGCGCACCGCCTCGAGCGCGATCACGCCGCCGAACAGCAGCCACGAGGCCGGCGCCGCCACCGTCAGGAGCAGCAGCCCGGCGAGCAGAGCGGGTGCGATGGTGATCCAGTCCTGGCCGAAGACCAGCAGCGGCGCGTACGTCAGGGCCGCCTGCACCGCCAGCAGCGGGCCGCGGTGGCGTGCCCACAGCGCCCGGCCCCACGGCATGGTGTACAGCAGCGGCAGGACGAACAGCCCGGTCAGCACCACGCCGCCGCCGGGCCCGCTCCAGTACACCGCGTTGCCGAGCCGCGTGAGCAGGGTCAGGAGGAGGAACGCCACCGGGAACGCGGCGGCCAGCCCAGGTGTCAGCGCGATGCGCCCACCAGCGTCCATCGGCGGCCTCCATGCAGAGCCTAATCAGAGTCGGGTGATGCAAAGATCACGAACTCTCCAGTCGACATCCGCCCTGGACCGAGGGCTCAGGGGGACCTTCGGCCCCCATCGCCCGTCGGTTTTGCATAACCCTCCGGGGTCCCGGTTCGAGATGTGCAGTATGCACGTCCACCGGGTGCAGCTCCCACCCTCAGGTCGTGACCGCGCGCACTGGTTGCGTCGTCGCAGGTCAAAGCAGACTCGTCGACGTCAGCACACACCACCGGGAGGACGAGATGTCGCCTGTCATGACCGAGACCGCCGGGCTGCGTCGCCCGGCCACCCGTCGCTGGACCCGCTTCGCCGGCCACTACGTGGAGATGGTCGTCGCGATGCTGGCCGGCATGTTCGTCCTCGGCGGCGCGCTGCGCGCGGCCCTCGCCGCCGGCGGCGTCGCCTACTCCATCGACCGCTACCCCGAGGTCGTCCTCGTCGAGATGGGGCTGACCATGACGGTCTCCATGGCCGCGTGGATGCGCGTCCGCCGTCACGGCTGGGCGGCCACGGTGGAGATGAGCGCCGCGATGCTCGTCCCCGCGCTCATCGCGACCGCGCTGGTCCTGCTGAACGTCATCAGCGCCGGCACGGCGATGATCGTGGAGCACGTCGCGATGTTCCCGCTGATGCTGGCGGTCATGCTCCGCCGCCGCGACGAGTACCTGACGCACACCCACCACTGAACGCTGGTCAGCACCCGCCACCCGAGGAGGCTTCTCATGACCACCACCGTTCCGGTCGCCCGCCCGCGACCCGTCGCTCGCTCGCTCCGCGGCGTCGTGCGCCGCTGGCCGGCCGCCGCCGGTCTCGCCCTGGCCGCGTTCGTGGCGTCGGACCTGTCCTTCGGCGCCGACCTCGCGCCGATCCTGGCCGCCTCCGGCATCGTCTACCTGGGCGCCGCCGCCCTCGGACGGGCGGCGTCGGCGTGGCCGTTGTTCCTCGGCACCTTCGCGGTCATCACCGCGGCCGAGATCCTGGCCGGCGTCACCGGCGCCGGCGGCGTGGACGGGACCTGGGTGCTGCTCGGCGCCGCCGTCCCGCTCGCCGCGTACGGGCTGCTTCGCCGCCGCGCGACGCCGGCCCACGGGCTGCCCCTCCAGTCGCTCGCCATGGCCGGGTTCGGCGCGGCCGCTGCCGTCACCGTGCTCGTCGGCGGCGATGCCGGCGCCTACCTCGTGGCCGTGGGGCTGCTCGGGCACGCGGCGTGGGACGTGTGGCACCACCGCACGAACCGGGTCGTCGTGCGCTCGCTGGCCGAGTTCTGCGTGGTCCTCGACACCCTCCTCGCCGCGGCTATGATCGTCGTGGCCATCACCGGCTGACGGGCGGCGCACCATGAACACGCATCACCACCACCATCACGACCAGTCCGGTGAGTTCCCGGCCGATCCTTCGGGGCTGCCGGAGGCGGGACGGCCGGCGCTCCTGGAGCTCGCCGATGGCGACACGCTGGACCTCACGATCGCCCCGGTGGCCAAGCGTCTCGGCGAGGCAACGGTCCGGATGCTGGGCTACAACGGCTCGATTCCGGGCCCCACGCTGCGGGTCGTGCAGGGCAGCGAGCTGGTCGTGAACGTCACGAACCACGGCGACCTCGAGACCACGGTGCACTGGCACGGCCTGCGGCTGGAGAACCGCTACGACGGCGTGCCGCACGAGACGCAGGAGCCGGTGCCCGTCGGCGGCAGCTTCACGTACCGCATCCAGTTCCCCGACCCCGGCCTGTACTGGTACCACCCGCACGTCCGCGAGGACTACGCCCAGGAGCTGGGCCTGTACGGCAACATCGTGGTCGTCCCGGCGGAGGCGGACTACTGGCCGCCGGCCGATCGCGACCTCGTCCTCACCGTGGACGACCTGCTGCTCGGCGACGACGGCCGGGTCGTGCCGTTCAGCCGGGGCGAGACCAACCACGCGGCCATGGGCCGGTTCGGCAACGTCTTCCTGACCAGTGGCGAGCCGCACCCACGGCTGGCAGCCCGGCCCGGGGAGGTGGTCCGGCTGTGGCTGACGAACACCGCCGGCGCCCGGGTGTTCGACCTGCGCCTCCCCGGCGCCCGGATGAAGCTCGTCGGCGGCGACAGCGGCCGGGTCGAGCACGACGAGTTCGTGACACAGGTGCTACTGGCGCCGTCGGAGCGGGCGGTCGTGGACGTGCTGGCCGACGAGCCCGGCGAGCTGACCCTGGAGCACCGCACCCCCGACCACACGTACCCGCTGGCCACGGTGGCGGTGGTGGGTGAGCCGGTGGCGTCCGTGGCGGGGGAGGCGTTCGAGGTGCTGCGCCGCGACCCCGAGCTGACCGCCGAGCGCGAGACGCTGGGACCGTGGCTCACCGCGCCGCCGGACAAGGTGCTCGCCCTGGTCGCCCGGATGGACCACACGGCCGGCCATCACGATCACCACGGCCATCACGGGCAGGGCGATGACGGCGGCCACGGCGACCACGGCGGTGCCGGCGGGCACGCCGTCTCCGACGGCATCGAGTGGGAAGACGAGATGGCGGAGATGAACCGGAGCAGCACCGCCGAGACCATGCACTGGATGTTCGTCGACCGAACCGCGGGGACCGACGCCGACACCGTCGACTGGCGGTTCCGCGTCGGCGACCGGGTGAAGATCCGGCTGGTCAACGAGATGGACTCCGACCACCCCATGCACCACCCGTTCCACCTGCACGGCGCCGGCCGGTTCCTCGTCCTGGCCCGCGACGAGGTGGCCGAGCCCAACCTCGTCTGGAAGGACACCGTGCTGGTCCGCACGGGTCAGGTCGTCGACATCCTGTTCGACGTGACGAATCCGGGGCTGTGGATGGCGCACTGCCACATCCCCGAACACATGCACAGTGGCATGATGTTCAGCTTCACCGTCGCCGGCGCGTAGCCGGGACGCGCGCTAGACGGCGACCGGCTGGAAGATCGACTCGATCAGCGGCAGGTCGCCGTTGAACACGGCCGCCGAGCAGTCCCGGCACGCGTACTCCACGCCCATCCCGCCGGGGACCTTGTCGAACTCGGTCTCCGCGTCGCACTCGCCGCACCAGGCCGTGAGGGAGCCGATGAGCAGCTCGGGCGCCGCGACGTTGAGATCTCGTCTTGCCCTCATGTTTCGAGGGTGACACGCGAGCAGGGCGGGGCCCAGGAGGCGCGCCGGGGCGGTGACGAGCCACACTAGGCTTGGAACGGGCACGACGACGAGGTGCCGGCGGACGGAGTGGAACATGCCTGTGCAGACGGTCTGGAAGGGCTCGATCTCGTTCGGGCTGGTGTCGATCCCGGTCCGGCTGGTGTCGGCCACCCAGGAGAAGGACGTCAGCTTCCGGCAGGTGCACGCCGCCGACGGCGGGCGCATCCGGTACAAGCGCGTGTGCGAGGCCGGCGGGCACGAGGTGGCCTACGCCGACATCGCCAAGGGCTATGAGCTGCCCGGCGGCCAGATGGTCGTGCTCACCGACGAGGACTTCGAGGACCTCCCCATCACCTCGTCGCGGGCGGTCGAGGTGCTCGGGTTCGTGCCGTTCTCGCAGATCGATCCCACGTCGCTGAACCGCGCCTACTACGCCGAGCCCACCGGCGACACCAAGCCGTACGCGCTGCTGCGCGACTCGCTGGAGCGGTCCGGCCGGGTCGGCGTCGTCAAGGTGGCGCTGCGCAACAAGGAGCGGCTGGCGGTGCTGCGCTCGTTCGAGGGCGTGCTGATCGTGCAGACCATGCTGTGGCCCGACGAGATCCGCAAGCCCGAGTTCGACTTCCTGGGCGAGGACATCGAGGTCCGCAAGCAGGAGATGGCGATGGCCGAGTCCTACATCGACACCCTGTCCGGCGACTTCGACCCCGACGAGTACCACGACGAGTACCGCGAGGCACTGCTCGAGGTCGTCAACGCGAAGGCCGAAGGCGCCGAGGTGGTCACGCCGCCGGAGGCCGAGCCGGCCGAGGGCAAGGTCGTCGACCTCATGGACGCCCTGCGCCGCAGCGTCGAGGAGGCCAAGCAGAACCGAGCGGCGGGCAAGGCCGAGGAGAAGCCGGCTCCCGCGAAGAAGACGGCGAAGAAGACCGCCGCGAAGCGCAAGTCCGCCTGAGCCACGGCCCGGCCGGCGCCGTCAGTCGCCGCGGTGGGTGATCTCGAACAGCGCTGACGGGCCCAGGTTCCGGCCGCCGGCGGCGTCGACGCGGGACCGCAGCTCCCGGTCCGCCGTCACCGCGACGACGTAGTCCTGCGGCCGATCGGTCACCGCGGCCGCGACGGCCGCCGCGACGGCGTCGTCGCCGCTGCCGGGAGCGTCGATCACCGTGACGCCGTCCAGCGAGGTGATGCCGCGTGCCCGGCCCTCCGTGACCAGCACGATCCGCGGCCACCACTGCGTCGCCGGCAGCCCGAGCGACGTCGCGGGAACCGGCGCCAGCAGGCCCAGTTCGTCGCGGAGCCGGACGGTCGCGCCGGCGCGGTCGCGCCACCAGCCGTCCGGGCGCGAGCCCACCACGTTGGCGGCGTCGACCACCAGCACCAGGTCGGACGGCGCCGCCGCGTGGATGCGCGGCCACAGCGCGCCGAATGCCGGCAGCAGCGGCAGCGACGCGACCTCGTCGAGGGCGATCCAGGTGATGTCCAGGCTCTCCGGGTCGGCGGCCCGGGCGACCACCGGCCGGACGGGGCGCGCGACGATCGTGGTGTAGGACCACGTGCCGTGGTCCTCGACCCAGGCGTGGCTGGGCCGGACGGCGTCGGGCGGGACGGCGGCCTCCTCGGCGGCCTCGCGCAGCGCCGCATCGACGGCCGTCTCCGCCGACGATCGCGCGCCGCCAGGCATGCCCCAGGTGCCGCCGTGGTGGCTCCAGTGCGCCCGGTGCTGCAGCAGCACGCCGCGCTCGTCGTCGACCACCAGCAACCCGGCCGCGCCGAACCGGCCCCAGTGCCGCTGCCCGCAGGCGCAGTCGACCCAGCCGTCGCCGTCGTGCCGGTGGTGGACGAGGGTCAAGACGTGCTCCGCGCCCGCACCCGGCCCGGGATGACGTACCAGAACGTGACGAACCACAGCAGCGCGGTTCCGCTGACGACGATCGCCAGCCAGCGGGCCAGCACGACGTCGAGCGCGAGGAGCAGCCCGCCGCACACGGCGAGCATCAGCAGGAACAGACCACCGGCGGTCATCTTGGAAGCCATCGGGATCATTTTGTCGCGGATCCGCTTCCGGAACACGATCCGGTGGAACGACACGGGCGCGATCAGCAGCGCCATGGACATCGCCGCGACGACGATCGTCACCGCGAACACGTCGTGGGTGAACTCGTCGGAGTCGCGGAACGGCGAAGTGAACGCGATGGTCAGCAGGAAGGCGAACAGGATCTGCACGCCGGTCTGGGCGATCCGCAGTTCCTGGAGCAGCTCGTTCCAGTGCCGGTCGTAGCGGTCGGCCTGGTCCTCGTCCCTCCGGTAGCGCTGCTCGGTCACCGCTCCTCCTCATGGGCCGACGACGTCACGGCGAACCGCGACAGACCCGGATGGTACCCGGACGACGCGGGAACCATCCGCTGGTGGAACGGTCGGTTCCGGTCGTACCCGGGTCGGTAGAGTCCGGCCTGTGGAGAGCCTTGCACACCGACGGCGACTGGGAGCCGAAGGTCCCCACGAGTCGGTCCGGAGCGGAAGGCACGCAGGGATTGCGAGGACGTCGTGCAAGGCCCGACACGTGGGGAACGGCTAGTGGCTGAACAGGACGACCTCGCCGACTACGAGCGCCGGTTCCGGCGCAGCGGGCTGCCGCTGTTCATCGAGGACTACAGCGCGAGCGAGGACATCTTCACGCGCGCGGCGCCGTGGCTCGCGCTGGTGTTCCTGGGCGAGATGCTCGCCGCGACGGAGCTGGAGTGGCCGTTCCTGCTCAACCTGGCGGCGGCGCTCGGCGGGCTGGCCATCCTGATCGTCGCGTTCGGGATGCTCAACCGGGTCCGCGGCCGCGGGTTCATGGAGCTGCCGCGCGAGGTCGGCCGACCCGAGCTGGCCGCGTTCGTGCTGGTGCCGGCGCTGCTGCCGGTGATCTTCGGCGGCCAGTGGCGGCAGTTCTTCGGCATCGTCGTGGGCAATTCGCTGTTCCTGCTGCTGGTGTACCTGGTGGTGGGGTATGGGCTGATCGCCACGGTGTTCTGGGCGCTCAGCCGGATGGCCGACGAGCTGGCGGCGTCGCTGGGCCGGCTGGTCCGGACACTGCCGCTGCTGCTGATCTTCTCGCTGGTGCTGTTCGTCAACGCCGAGATGTGGCAGATGTTCGGCACGATGCCGCGGCCGTTCGTGCTGGTCGTGACGGGGCTGCTGTTCGGCCTCGGCCTGGTGTTCCTGGCCGTGCGGGCGCCGGGGCTGGTGCACCAGCTCGAGGCGGACCTGAACGACGGCGCCCGGCCGCTGACCCGCCGCCAGCGCCTCAACGTCGGCCTGACGCTGGTGGTGAGCCAGGCGCTGCAGGTCTGCGTCGTCGCCGCCGGTGTGGGCGCGTTCTTCATCGCGTTCGGGCTGTTCGCGCTGACCCCGGACGTCGGAGTGGACTGGGCCGGGACCGCCGGCTCCTGGGAGTACCCGTTCACTCTGCTCGGCCACCCCGTCCGGCTGACGGAGACGCTGCTGCGGGTGGCCGGCGGGATGGCGGCGTTCACCGGGCTCTACTACGCCATCTCCATCCTCACCGACTCCACCTACCGCGACGAGTTCATGGTCGGGGTGACCGCCGAGATGCGCGGCATCTTCGCCGCCCGGGCCGAGTACCTGGCGTTGCGTCGCTGACGGGCCTCACTGCTCCGCACCGGCCGACCACACCTCGGTGAGGCGCTGGTCGTCGGCCGGCACGGGGGCGACGGTCCTGGCGATCGCGAGCAGCTCCTCGCCGTCCAGATCGCCGGTCAGCGTGGCGGTGGTCCGCGGCGTCGGCTGCCAGGTGAGCATGGCGACGCCGTCGGCGACCTCGCGTAGGACGCCGGTGCCGCCGGCGACCGCGACTTCGCGGCTGCCGGGTGTGGCGGTTCGCCAGGGGTCGCGGTCCTCGTCGGTGACGGTCAGCTGCAGGCCGTCGGCCACGACGGTGAGGTCCGCGCGGCCGGGCTCGACGTCGACGCCCGCGCCGGTCACGAACCGCTCGGCCCCGGTGGCGACCGACCAGGCGCTCAAGTCGATGCTGTCACCGTCGAGGCGCATGGTGCGCACGAGCTCGATCAGCTCCGCGTCGCTCAGGTCCTCCGACTGGACCTCCCAGGCCAGGCCTCCGGCCTCCCACTCGGCCCGGACGCCGTCGTCGGCGCTGGCGTCCGGGTTCTCGACGAGGACCGGGACGCCGTCGGCGTCGAGGGTGCGGGCGGTGGCCGGATCCACCCGGAGCCAGCTCCCGGCCTCGGAGATCACGGCGCTGCGCTGGACGACGTCGCCGTCGAGCTGCACGACGACGACGCTCCGGTCCGGCTGCGGCTGCGGGCACCGCTCGAACGCGGCGCCGACCTGGCCCAGGACGGAGCTGTTGTCCATGGCGTACGCCTGGTCCGGGTCGGGCGCGGCGTCGGCGGCCCAGAGCAGCCGGACCTCGTCGGGCAGGTCGCCGGGCCCCGCCACCGGCGTGGCCATGCTCCGCGGCTGGGTCGCGTCGAACCGCTCGGACCAGGTGCCGGGGCAGTCCGGGCCGGCGGGTGGGGCGGTCGTGGGCTCCGGCGTGGAGCTCGGGGCGGTGCCCACCGGGGGCGCGGGGGTGACCGTGTCGCCGTCGCCGCCGGTGAGGGCGAGGGCCGAGGAAACCGCGACCAGGACGGCCGCGGCCACCGCGAGGCCTGCGCCGGCCAGCCGGCGGCGGGTGTGCAGCTGCCGGGCACGGTCCTGCAGCTCCTCGATGGGCGCGTACCCGCCGACCGGGACGTCGCGCAGCGCACGGGCCAGCTCGTCGTCGAACGCGGTCATGGGGTCTCCTCCCGGGTGAGTGCGGTCGCGAGCTGCTGCCGCGCCCGGCTCAGCGTGGACGCCACCGTGCCGCGGGTGATGCCCAAGGCGGCGGCGATCTCGGGCTCGGTGAGGTCGAGGACGTACCGCATGGCGACGACCTGGCGGCCACGCTCCGGCAGGGCGGCGACCGCCGCCCACAACGCGTCGTCGCGCGGCTCGGCGGCCGGGGCGTGCCGCTCCGGCTCCGCGGCGAGGCGCTGCAGGTGCCGGCGCTCCAGCCGGGAGCGCCGCCACCGCGACCGGACCTCGTTGAGGGCAACCTTGAGCAGCCAGGTGACCGGCGAGTCCAGCGCCGCACCGGCCGGCCAGCGGGCCAGCGCCCGGGCGAACGCCTCGGCGGTGGCCTCCTCGGCCAGGTCGCGATCGCCGACGGCCACGGTGACGGCACGCAGGACCCGCGGCCGCAGCGCGAGGTACCAGTCGGCGAAGTCCTCGGCCATCGTGCTCACACTGGTAACACGCGCCGGCGGCCGGAACCGTTGAGCCGCGTGGTCAGCCGAGGACGTACGGGCTGTCGAACGTGCCCGGGTCGTCGTCGATCTGACGGGGCGCGGTGGCCAGTTCGCAGTCGCCGCCGACGGAGCACCGGACCAGGGCGGAATCGGACTCGTCGTAGGCGTCGATCACGACGGTGGTGGGCGACTCCCACCGCAGCGCGTGGGTCGCCCGGATCGCGATGCTTGGCCAGCGCTCCCTGGACCAGGTCCTCCGGCGCGTACCGATCGCCGCACAGCGCGTACGCCGTCCGGAGCAGCGCGAGCGACCGGCCCTCCACGAAGCGCCGGAAGTGCTCTTCGTCCTGCGAGTCCACGCTGCCCTCCCTTGCCGCGATCACGCTCTCACAACCGAGGACGCATGGCCGCGGCGATGCACTGCATGGCCGCTTGAATACCACCAATGCAACGTTCGCGCCGCTTCGCTACGTCTCCTGAGTGAGGCGGCAGCACCCGCCCGGATCGGGGGGTCGGCGATGGCGAAGGGGCGCGACGGGCCCGGCTGAGCGCACGGCCCGAACCACGGCCGCCCGAGCGGCCGCGCGGCATGACGCCGCCAGAACTCCCGTCACGGTGCGCGCTGCGGCGGCACCGGCTCCCGGAAGGGCACCACCATGCCCCGGTTCACCCTGCCCGCGTGCGCCCTCGTCCTGGCTCTGGCCGCGTGCGCGGGACCGCGCGACGTCGCCCTGCTCGCGGCACCGTCGCCGCTGGCGGCCGAGCCCGCGCCGCCGGCCGCGGAACCCGCGCGGGAGCTACCGCCGAGCCCGTCGGCCCGCGCCCTGCCGCCGGCACTCACCGAGAACCGGACGGTGCCGGGCTCCGGCTCGCTCGGCGAGTGGCGCGGCAACACGCCGCGGATCAGCGACCCGGACCAGTTCCGGGCGGTCGTCGACGCCGACGGCGTCCTCGTCGTCGGCGACTCCATCGCGCGGGCGACGGCGGACGCGCTGGCCACCCGGCTCGGTGCGGCGTACGGCGTGCCGGTCGCCGTCAACGCGCACCCGGGCCGGCCGACAGCGCCGGCGGCGGACTGGATCGTCGACCACGCCGGGCTGATCCCGGACCGCGGCATCGTCGTGGTGAGCGGCGCGAACGACATCTTCGCGCCGCTGGGCTGGTGGCGGCAGGTCGAGCGGGTGCTGGCCGCCGCCGACGGCCGGCCGGTGTACTGGCTCACCGTCCACGTCGACCGCTGGAGCGGGGACGCCGAGCAGCGCTCGGCGGACCGGCACAACTCAGACTGGATCAACGACCAGCTGCGGGCGCTCGCCGCCGAGCACCCGAACCTCGTCGTCGTCGACTGGGCGGGGACGCTCGCCGAGGACTGGCTGTCCGACGGGGTGCATCCGTCGCCCGCGGGGATCACGGCCTGGTGCGACCTGCTCGAACGCACGCTGGGGCTGGTGCCGTGATGCGCTGGAGCCGGGACGACTGGATCGCGCTCGCGGCGCTGCTGGTGCTGCTGGCGATCTTCGTGCTGCTGGTACGGGACGAGCCGCCGACGTCCTGGCTGGAGCGCGACTTCCGGTGACGGCGTCAGGGCGCGGCGATCGGTGCCAGCGCGCGGACGTCGTCGGGCGAGGCGAGATCCTGGACGGCGACGAAGATGGTGCGGACGCCGCGCGAGAACAGCGACCGGTACCGCTCGGCCGTCTGTTCCACCGTCGTGGCGTGGTGTTTGCGGGCGTAGGCGGCCGCGGTGGCGTTGCCGCGCGCCCGCTCGACCCGCCGCCAGACGTCGTCTCGGTCGCGGCCGACGATCGGCAGGTCGAGAACGGTGACGGCGACGTCGCGGCCCGTGCGGTCGCGGTGCTTCTCGAACACCGCCAGCCGCTCGTCGAGACCGTCGTCGGTGCGCAGGTTGCAGGCGTCGCCGAGCTCGGCGGCGATGCGCAGCGACCGGTTGCCGGACCCGCCGACGACGATCTCCGGCCGGCCGACCGGCCGCGGGTAGGACGTCGTCTCCGGCAGTTGCACCCTGGTGCCGGAGTACGCCTTGGTGCCCGACGCCCACAGCGCGCGCATGATCTCGATGGCGCGCTCCAGCTCGTCCAGCCGCTCCTTCGGTCCGGGGAAGGCCAGCCCGTGCACGTCGTGCTCGCGGCCGAACCAGCCGGCGCCGATGCCGACGAACGCCCGCCCGCCGCTCAGCACGTCGAGCGTGGCGACCGCCTTCGCGATCACCCCGCCCGGCCGGAACGTCACCGGCGTGCACAGCGGGCCGAGCCGCAGCCCGGTGCCGAGACCGGCCAGCATGCCGAGCGTCGTGAACGAATCCGGGATCGGGTCCCACGCGCGCCCGACCTGCGGGATCTGGATCAGGTGGTCCATCAGCGCCAGGCCCGCGAATCCCGCCTCGTCCGCGGCCAGCGCGACCTCCTTCAGCCAGCCGGCCGGGTCGTCGCCCCATGGGAACCGGGAGACCTGCAGGATCACCTGCCGGTCGGTCGCAGCCGGGGTGACGGCGGACACGGGCGTCACGGCGGTGTCGGCGGGCGAGGCGTCGGCGTCGACCGTGACGACGAGGTCCCAGCCCTCGCCGTCCAGCTCGGCCCCGACCTGGCCGGCGCGGCGCAGCTGGCCGGCCAGCGCCGGCGCCGGCACCGGCCGGTCGCGGGCGGCGTTGCGGGCCCGGCACAGCTCGGCGGGCGTGTCGAACAGGACGGCGACGGCGGGCAGCCCGGCGTCGCGGGCGACGGCCAGGTAGCCGCGGCGGCGGTCGGCGTCCAGGCCCAGCGTGTCGACGACGACGGTGAGCCCGCGGCCGGCGCGCGCGGCGACGATGCGGTCGAGCAGCGCGAACGCGTCGTCGGTCGCGTCGAGGTCGTGCCGGCCGCTGCCGACCACGCCGCGCAGGTCGTCGGAGGACACGATCTCCTGCGCCCGGTAGCGGGCCTGCGCCCACACCGACTTGCCCGCGCCGGAGGCGCCGACCAGCACCACCAGTGCCGGGTCCGGGATCGGCGGCTGCGTCGTCACGGGCTCAGGCTAGCCGCCGGCCCCGCCGCGATGAACACCGTCAGCCGGCCGCCCGCCGGGCAGGTCCGCGAGGCCGCACGTCGGGACGGCGATCCAGCCCTCGACGCGGGCCTTCTCGATCTGGTCGCCGGCCGGCACGGTCACCAGGCCGAGTGCGGCCGCGCGGGCGCTCAGGGCGGCGACGACGGCGTCGAGCGCGTGGTCGGAGCGACGGCAGACGTCGTCGTACGGGCCGAGGTCCAGCCAGGGCGCGGCGTCGCGCAGGGCCGTCACCAGGTCGTCGCGCGCCGTCCGGTTCGGGCCGCCCTTGTAGCCGCGGTGGCGCAGGCCCCAGACCTTCAGCGACGCGGCGGGATACACCTCTACGACGGCGCCGGTACCCGCGCGGTGGACGTCGAGTCCGCGCCGGCTGAGCTGGGCGAGCAGCCAGGCGCAGCGGAGGGCCGCGTGCCCGATCCGGTCGGCGGCGACGCTGAGCGGGATGAGCCCGGTGTCGCTCCGGACGACCTCGTCGGTCGTGCGGTTGGCCAGCTCGCGCCGCCAGTCGCGCCCCACGAGGGTCGGGTGGCCCGACACGTGCCCGTCGCGGTGCCCGGACACGAACTCGACGAACGGCAGCGGCCAGCCGAACGGGCAGTCGATGCCGCTCTTCGCCGCTCCCGCGACCGCCTCGATGACGACGTCGTCGCCGGCCCGCTCAGCCAGCCCGGTCACGACGACGCCGCCGCCGGCCCACTCCACCGTCGCGACGGCGGTTCCGGCCGGTTCTGCGCTCAGGTCGACGCCGACGGTGCGCATGTCTCGTCCGCAGTGCCGCACGCGGCGAGGCCGGACTCGGCCGAGCGATCCGCGGTCACGAGCGGACTCTAGCCGCAATCCACCCGGCCCGCGCGGGCGTCTCGTTGGCTGGGGTTGACCATCCCCTGGGCTGGGCTGGTCGTCGCTCAGCGGGCGGAATGTCCGATTCTGGGCGGCGGTGAGCCTTGCCGAGGCGGGCGCCGGCGCGAGGCGCGGCGCGTCCTGCGGCCCTCACGATTGGTCGAGCAGGCCGTGCTCGTGGGCGAAGACGACGATCTGGACGCGGTCGCGCAGCGCCAGCTTGCGGAGGATAGCGCCCACGTGCGTCTTCACGGTCGACTCGCTGGCGAACACCAGGCCGGCGATCTCGGTGTTGGACAGGCCGCGCGCCACGGCGGTGAACACCTCGCGCTCCTTGTCCGTCAGCGACAAGTACGCCGCCGGCGCGGGGGAGCGGGACCGGAACTGCCCGTCCAGGAGCGTCGCGAGGTCCTGCGGCGCCAGCACCGCGTTGCCCGCGTACACCGTCCGGATCGCGTCGCGCAGCTGCAGTGGCGTGGTGTCCTTGAGCAGGAACCCGCTGGCGCCGTACCGGATCGCCGTCGCCGCGCGGTCGCCGAGGTTGAACGTCGTCAGGACGACGACGCGCACCGGCCGCTCCCGCCGCGCGACCCGGTCGGGCAGGAAGATCTGCCGGGTCGCCTCGACGCCGTCCATGTCGGGCATCCGGATGTCCATGAGGACGACGTCAGGTGCGAGCTGGTCGACCAGGCGGATCGCCTCGAGCCCGTCGCCGGCCGAGCCGACCACCGTCATGCCGTCCTGGGCGTCGACGATGACCCGGACGCCCTCGCGGAACAGCTCCTGGTCGTCGACCAGGAGCACCCGGATGTCACCGGTCATGCGCCGCTCGCCCGGACGGGCACCCACGCCGTCGCCGTGAAGGTCGTGCCGCCCTCCTCGTCGCGGCGGCGGACGTCGAGGCGGCCGCCGACGGACTCCAGGCGGCGTCGCATGCCGTCCAGCCCGGCGCCGCCGCCCCCTGACGCCGGCGCGAACGGCGACGGCGCGACGACGTTGCGGACCTCGATGCGCAGCTCGCCCTCCCAGTGCTGTTCGACGTACACCGGCGAGTCGCGGCGGCCGTGCTTGATCGCGTTGGTCAGCATCTCCTGCAGCACCCGGAACGCGACCACGTCGAGCTCCGGCGGCAGCGGCCGTGGCGTCCCGATCTCGGTCGACACCACCTCGTGCCCGCTCGCGCGGATGCCGTCGATCAGGGTGCCGAGTCCGCCCGGCTGCGCCGCCGGCTGCCGGGTGTCGGCCAGCACCTGCCGGACATCGCGCAGCGAGGTCCGCGCCGACGTCGCGATCTTCGCCATCGTCTCCTTCAGCGCCTTCGGGTCGGTGTCGTCGAGGTACTGGGCGGACTCGGCCTGGGCCAGGATCACCGCCAGCGAGTGCCCGACCACATCATGCACGTCGTTGGCCAGCCGGGCCTGCTCCTCGCGTAACCGGGCGATCTCGCGGGCCTGCTCGGTCTCGCGGACGGCGCGCGCGGCGTCCTCCTCGGCCGCCTCCTGCGACGCCTTCGAGACCCGGGCGCGGTCGCCGAACCGCAGCGCCAACCCGGCCAGCCACGGCGCGCCGAGCGCCGCCATCCCGATGATGGCCCCGGTGAGCTGCCATGTCGTGCTGAGCTCGCGGACGGTGTCGACGAGGCTCTCGTTGCCGGCGAGGTCGGCCAGCCCACCCAGGCCGCGGGAGTTCACGAAGACGGTGACGATCATCGCGGCGACCGGGATGGACAGCGCGCTCAGCCACACCGTCGCGGCGCTGCCCCAGCGAGCCGTGCCGAACGCCACCGCGGCGATGGTCAGCTGCACGAGCATGAGGTCGATGCCGAGGAGCACTTGCAGCCCGCACACCGCCCACACCAGGCCGAGTGCGGCGGCCGGCAACCGGCGGCTGAGCCCGACCGCGACGGCGGTCCCGATCGCGACGAACACCAGCTCGATCCGCGACGTCGGCAGAACCCACGCCGTCGCCGCCTCGTACAGCCCGAGGAAGGCCACGATCGTCGCCGCGGCGATGTCGGGGACCCACGCCCGCCAGTCCGTCGTCATGTGGTCGGGCCTCCGGCGAGATACACGAGCGCGTGTCCCTGTAATGGAACCACGCCGAGCACCTCGAGGCCGGTCAGTGCGGCGACGACGGCGGCGCGAGGCGGCCGGCTCATCCGAGGACGTCGCGGACGAGCACGTCGAGCAGCTCCGCGTACGAGACGCCCGCCGAGGCGAACATCTTCGGCACCTGCGACTGCTCGGTGAACCCCGGCATCGTGTTGACCTCGTTGAGCACCGGCCCGTCCGCCGTCAGGAAGAAGTCGACGCGGGCGACGCCCGCGCAGCCGAGCGCGTCGAACATCGCGACGGCGGCCTCCTCCAGCTCCTTGCGCTCGGCGTCGGCGAGCTCGGCCGGGACGCGGAAGTCGGCGCCGCCGCCGTACTTCGTCGCGAAGTCGAACAGCCCGTCGACGACGATCTCCAGCGCTGGCGCGACCGTGCGCGACCCGTCCGGGCGGCCCAGGACGGCGACGTCGATCTCGCGGCCGGTGACGACGTCCTCGACGAGCACGCGGCGGTCCAGCGCGAACGCGGCGTCCAGGGCGGGGGCGAGCCCGGGCGCGGACGCGACCAGCGACACGCCCTGGCTCGACCCCGCGGCAACCGGCTTGACGACGACCGGACGGGTCCAGCGGTAGCCGGGCGCTGTCGACGGGGTCAGCAGCACGCCGGGCGCCGTGGCGATCGCGAGGTCGGCCGCGACCAGCTTCGTCGCCCACTTGTCCATCGCCAAGGCGCCGGCCAGCACGCCGGACCCCACGTACGCGACGCCGGCCAGCTCGCACAGCGCGGCGAGCGTGCCGTCCTCACCGCGCGGCCCGTGCAGCACTGGGACGGCGACGTCGCAGGTCCGCAGGACGTGGATCGCGTCGGCGAGGTCGACGGGACAGCCGTCGACGCCGTGCCGCCAGCTGCCGTCGCGATCGATGGTCAGGCGGACGACGGCGTACCCGGCGTCCTCCAGCGCGCCGGCGACCGCGGCCGCCGAGGCCAGCGACACGTCGTGCTCGCAGTTCTGGCCGCCGCCGATGACCGCGACCCAGGCGGCGGACGTCGCCGCGCGGCCGGTCATCGGACGCTCCAGAGTTCCGTCGCGGCGGTCCGGCATCGGCGCGCCACCCGCGCGCCGATGCCGGTGACGATCTCGTGCTCGATCGTCCCGGCCCAGGTCGCCCACTCGGCGGCCGTCGGTTCGCCGTCGTCGCCGGGACCGAACACCGTCGCGACCTCGCCGGGCTCGACCGGGTCGTCGTCGCCGAGGTCGACGACCGCCTGGTCCATCGACAGCAGCCCGACGATCGGGCGGCGCCGGCCGCGGACCTGCACCTCCGCCCGTCCGGACGCGGCCCGCGGCAGGCCGTCGGCGTAGCCGAGCGGCAGCAGCCCCAGGTGCGTCGCGGCGGGCGCGGTCCAGGTGTGCCCGTAGGCGACCGGCGTGCCGGCCCGGACCCGGCGGACCGAGACCACCGGCGCCGTCAGCGTCAGCGCGGGCCGCAGCCGCACCGTCCGCGACGGGTCGATGCCGAACAGCCCGGCGCCGATCCGGACCAGCGTATGGTGCGTGCGCGGGTCGGTGAGGGTCGCGGCGGTCGCCGCGAGGTGCCGGTGCGCCGGCCGCAGCCCCAGCGAGCGGGCGACCTCGAGGCCCCAGGCGAACCGAGTCCGGCCGATCGCGTTGGACCGGTCGGCGGGGACGTCCGCGCAGGCAAGATGGCCCATGACGCCGTCGACCCGGAGCTGCCCGCGCTGCTCGGCCAGCCGGGCGGCGCGGCACAGCTGCGCCCACTCGGCCGGCGGCGCGCCGTCGCGGGCCATGCCGGTGTCGAGGTGCAGGTGCACGCGGGCCGGCCCGGTGCCCGGCGCCGCCGCGACGACGGCGTCCAGGTGCGGGCGGCTGGCGACGGCGAGGTCGACGCCGGCGGCGACGGCCGCGCCGAAGTCCGCGTCGACGGGGTTCAGCCAGCTCAGGATCGGAGCGCCGATCCTGGCCGCTCGAAGTTCCAGAGCCTCGTCGACGCTGGTGACGCCGAGCCGGGTCGCGCCCGCGGCGAGCGCCGTCCGGGCGACGTCGGCGGCGCCGTGCCCGAACCCGTCCGCCTTGACGACCGCCATCAGCGCCGCGCCGGGAGCGCGGGTGGCGATCGTGCGGGTGTTGGCGGCGACGGCGGTGAGGTCGGCGGTGAGTGTGGGCCGGCTGGTCACGACGGCGGCTGCTTGCGAGCGCGTGGCGACGGCTGCGTTCATGACATTGGTCGGGCGGCTCATGCCGCCACCAGGTGGGCGCCGATCGGGCCGTACAGGGCGGCCGGCGCGCCGACCGTCAGGGCCCAGTAGCGGTCGCCGTAGCTCCAGTGCCACCACTCGGTCGGGTAGTTGACCAGCCCGACGGACGTCAGCACGTCGGCCAGTAGCGCCCGGTGGACGCGGGCGGTGGCCGAGATGTTGCGCGCGGCGAAGTAGCAGGCGCCGTCGCTCTGCTCCGGCGTGGCGTCGATCGGCGTGCCGAGGTCCAGCTCCCGCCCGTCGCCGTCGACCAGCGTGAGGTCGACCGCGGCGCCGGCCACGTGCGGCGCGACCGCGACCGGTGCGACGAACCGGCTCGTGAGGCGGTCCAGCTCGGCGGGGTCGCGGTCGACGCCGGGGTGGACGGCGGACAGCTCGGCGGCGTAGCTGGCGATGATGGCGCGCTGGTCGGCGACGCTGCGGTGTCCCTCGACCACCCGCAGCTCGATACCGGCGGGAAGGCGGTCGCGGGCCAGCAGCAGCCGCTGGGCGAGCGAGACCCGCACCCGTGCGCGGGCCGGGCCGAAGGGGGCGGTGAGCTCGACCAGCGGCTCGCCCTCGTCCTCGACGGGGATCGCTGCGACTCGCGGGTCGGACAGGAGGATCGTCATGTCCAGCACGCTAGGAATCGGGGCGGGTGGCGGGCCTCCACCTGAGGTGCCGGATCGCTGTCCCCGAGGACGAGATCCCGGACCCCGAGGTCCCGGCGGTACGCTGCGGCGCAGTGACACCGCGGGGGAGGCAGGCGGTGTGCAGGACATCCAGGCGAGCAGCCGGCAGCTGGTGGAGCAGACCGACGATCTGGCCGGCCCGCTGCTGGCCGCCCTCGACGCGCCGCACGAGTGATCCGGCGGGACGTTCAGCGGACGGTCACCTTCCGTCGTACTGCTCGTCAACCCGCACGGGAAGCGTGTGCGCATGGATGTCTCCCCCCAGCGTCCCCTGTCCCGGCGTCTCTTCGTCACCGGCCTCGGCGCGGCCGCCGCCGCGGCCGCTACCGTCCCGTCCCTCATCCGCGTCGACGGCGCATACGCCGCGGCGCCCGGTACCGGCGGCACGCTGCCGGACGGTGTCTTCTCACTCGGCGTCGCCTCAGGCGACCCGCTGCCCAGCGGCGTCGTCCTGTGGACCCGGCTCGCGCCGGACCCGCTCGACGGCGGCGGCATGCCGGACCGCCCGTACCCCGTCGAATGGGAGGTCGCCGAGGACGACACCTTTGCCCGGGTCGTCCGCCGCGGCCGGACCGTCGCGCTCCCGCAGCACGGCCACAGCGTCCACGCAGAGGTCGACGGCCTGCGGCCGGGCGCGGAGTACGTCTACCGCTTCCGCGCCGGCGGCCAGCTCTCGCCGATCGGCCGCACCAAGACGGCGCCCGCGGGCTCCGTCGTCGCCGTCCGGTTCGCGTTCGCCAGCTGCCAGAACTGGCAGGACGGCTACTTCACCGCCTATCACCACTTGGCCGGTGAGAACCTGGACTTCGTCGCGTTCCTCGGCGACTACATCTACGAGTCGGTGCCGCGCACGACCACTGTCCGCACCCATGAGGGCACCGGCGAGCCGATGACGCTGGTGGAGTACCGCAACCGGCACGCCCAGTACCGGTCCGACCCGAACCTGCAGGCGGCGCACGCGAGCTTCCCGTGGATCGTCACCTGGGACGACCACGAGGTCGACAACAACTGGGCCGACGAGATCCCGCAGGATCCCGACCTGCAGACGCCCGAGGCGTTCCGGGCCCGGCGGCAGGCCGCGTTCCAGGCCTACTACGAGCACATGCCGCTGCGCAGCGGCTCCCGGCCGCGCGGTCTCGACCTGCAGCTGTACCGCCGGCTGCGGTTCGGCGACCTCGTCGACCTGCACGTCCTCGACACCCGGCAGTTTCGCTCGGACCAGCCGTCGACGCTGGAGCAGGCCGAGACCGCACCGCTGACGATGACCGGCGAGGAGCAGGAGCGCTGGCTGGTCGACGGCCTCACCGACCGCGGGACGCGCTGGAACCTGCTGGCCAACCAGGTGATGTGGGCGCAGAACGACCGCACCGCCGGCGAGGTCGACACGTTCGACCTCGACAACTGGGACGGCTACCGCGTGCAGCGCCGCCGGTTGCTGGAGGTGTTCGGCAGCGACGCGGTGAACAACCCGGTCGTGCTGACGGGGGACCGGCACTGCACCTGGGTCGCCGACCTCCACCCCGACTTCGACGACCCGTCGTCGCCGGTCGTGGGCGCGGAGATCACCGGCACCTCGATCTCGTCCGGCGGCAACTCCGACCCGGTCGCGTTCCAGAACACCTACCGGCCGATCGCCGAGGAGAGCCCGCACTGGAAGTACTTCGACAACCAGCGCGGCTACGTCGTCTGCGACGTGACGCCGGAGCGGATGCTCAGCTCCTTGCGGCTGGTCGACACCGTCTGGCAGCCGGACGGCGCGACGGTGCGGACGGCGGCGGAGTTCCTGGTCGAGGCCGGCCGGCCCGGCGTCACCGTCGAGTTCCAGGAGCCGCGGACGGCGCAGCTGCGGGCGCAGGCCGAGCGCGACGCCGGTCCCGTCTACGAGGTCGACGACGTCGACGAGACGGCGGACCTGCAGCGCTGACCCCGCTCCAAGGCCGGGTCCGGCGCCGCGCACTCCGGGCGGATGCGCGGCGCCGGACCCCCGTCAGTCGCGCCCGGCGACCGTGGCGACGTCGACCTCGTTGCCCTCGGCGTCGGCGAGCGTCCACCAGGTGGGTGACTTGTCGCGGATCAGCGTGCCGCCGGCGGCCAGCGCCGCCGCGACGCGCTCCTCGGCGAGCTCCGGCGGCACCCAGACGTCGACGTGGATGCGGTTGCGCTGCGGGCGGGGCGCGTCCATGTCCTGGAACCAGATCGACGCGCCGCGCCAGCGCGGGTCGACGAGGTCCTCGTCGGGGTTGTCGGCGCGCCGCTCGTAGCCGAGCACAGCCGCCCAGAACGGCATCACGTCCGCGCTGACCAGCGCGTCGATGGTCAGCTGGACCGTCTGGACCAGGGCCGGCTCGGCGGCGAGCCCCTGCTCGCGGGCGACCGCGGAGATCCGCCGCGCCAGATCGAGGTCGCGGTCGGTGAGGCCCGTGTAATGGTCGGTGACGGTGATCAGCCGGACGGTGACGGTGTCACGCTGCAGGTCGACGTCGGGATGGTGCGGCCCGGCGTCGGGGACGGCCGCGGCGAGGGCCTGGGCGAGCCGGGCGCCGTCGGCGAAGGAGCCGGTGCGGAAGACCGCGCAGGCGCCGTCGCCGACGACCCGCCAGTCCTGGGTGGTCTCGTCCTCGTGGAACGCGCGTGCGGTGATGGGTGTGGCCATGTCACTCTCCGGTACTGCCGTCGACGGATTCGCGGAGGAGGTCGGCGTGGCCGTTGTGCCGCGCGTACTCCTCGATCATGTGGGTGAGGATCCAGCGCACGCTGGGGGCACGGCCGTCGGGCCAGGTGCGCTTCGCCGGCTGGTCGAGGCCGCCGTACGTGAGCGCTTCGGCGAGGTTCGTCCGGGACCGCGCGACCGCCTCCTCCCAGAGCGCGAACAGGTGCTCCGGCGTGTCGTCGGTGGCGGAGTGCCAGTCCCAGTCGTTGTCGGCGGCCCAGTCGACGTCGTTCCATGGGGCGCTGCGCTCGCGGTCGAACAGACTGCGGGTGAACCAGTCGTCCTCGACGAAGGCGAGGTGCTTGAGCAGCCCGCCGAGCGTCATCGTGGACGCGCCGACGGTGGCGTTCAGCCCCGCGCTGTCGAGGCCGCGGCACTTCCACGCCAGCGTCGCGCGCTGGTAGTCGAGGAAGCCGGTCAGCGTCGCGAGCTCGTCGCCGTCGACCGGCGGCTCCGGCCGGCCGTGCTCGTCGGTGACCGTCATCGCGCCGCGGCGTCGTTGATGGCCCGGCCGAGGTTCTCGGGCCGGCTGAACTGCGGCCAGTGCCCGGTCGGCAGGTCGACGTACTCGACGTCGCGGAGCCTGGTGAACTCCTGCACGGGCGGCTCGCCGGCGTCGATCCAGGCGCGCAGCTGGCCGGCGGAGAACTCCGGGCAGATGACGGTGGCCGGGACGTCGTAACGGCGGTCGTCGGTGAGCCGGACCGGGTCGGTGGTGACCTGCTCGGGCGACGGGATCGCCCGGGAGCGGAAGTCGGCGCGGGCGGCGTCGTCGAGGTCCTTCAGGTCGTCCTCGCCGATGTCCTCCCAGCTGGGCAGCGGGATCTCGCCGTTCTCGGCGGCGAACGCGCCGAGCGGCTCGCCGTCCTTCGCCGGGAACCCGCCGATGTAGACGGTGCGGGCGACGCGGTCCGGCCGCGCGTCGGCGGCGGCGTAGGCCAGCGCCGAGCCGAGCGAGTGCCCGACCACCAGCACCTTGCCCTCGTCCTCCGGTACCGCGTCGATCGCCGCCACGACCGCGTCGACGTGGTCCTGCAGCGTGACGGCCGAGCGGTCGGCGTCCTTGGACTCCATGCCGGGGAGAGTGAGCGGGTGCGTCGTGTGCCCGGCCTGCTCGAGGATGGGGACCACCTGGTCCCACGACGAGCCGTCGAGCCAGAGCCCGGGGATCAGAACGATGTGCATGGTCGGTCGCCTCTCGGGTGTGGCCTGTATGATCCAGAAGTGCGGATCAATCCAAACTAGTGGAACGGACCGGAAATGTCGATCGATCGCGCGATGCCCGACTACGAGCTGGACGACCAGGCCGTCGTGACGGCGCCCGCCCAGCTGCGCGCGATGTCCGATCCGCTGCGATCGACCATCCTCGATCTGGTCCTCGAGCGGGCCGCGACGGTGTCCGAGCTGGCCACGGCGATCGGCCGTCCCAAGAGCACCGTCGCCCACCATGTCGGCGTGCTGGTCGACGCCGGTCTGCTGCGGGTAGTACGGACCCGGCGCGTGCGGGCGATCGACGAGCGTTACTACGGTCGCACGGCGCGGCTGTTCCGCATCGGAAAAATCGACCACCCGGTGATCTGGGAGAACGACCTCTCCGTCGCAGCGGCCGAGGCGCGGGCGGCGTACGAGGCGGACGTGCTGATGAGCATCCATCGGCACGCCCGCATTCCGCGGGATCGGGCGATGGAGTTCTGGGAGAAGGTGCTGGAGTTGGTGCGCGAGTTCAGCATCATCCCGCGTTCGGGCGAGACCGTCTTCGGCTTCGTGGCGGGGTTGTACCCGACGGAGCACCCGGCGCTGCCCGACCCGGAGGAGTAGGCGCACTCGCCGAGGTCTGCGACGTCGGCTGTTGGCTGCCGTTTCCTTGATCATGTTCCCTGGCGGCGTGTCGGCGACCGCGAGGGAACATGATCAAGGCGTTCACCGCTGGGCAACGGCAAGCCGAGGCGACGGCGAACGGTACGACCCCGACGCGTCCGCCGACGAACGCCATACGCACGCCGCCCGGCCAACCGAGCCGCCGGCCCACCGTGAGCCCGGGCGCGAGCGGCGGCCGGGAGTGGGGTGCGGCAGATCACGGGGGCTCCCGCTTGCATAATCATGCGTAAGCCTGCATACTTTTGCTCGTGTCCAAGGTGCTCACCTCCCTGCCCGCCGGCGAGCGGGTCGGCATTGCGTTCTCCGGCGGTCTCGACACCTCCGTGGCGGTGGCGTGGATGCGCGACAAGGGGGCGGTGCCGTGCACGTACACCGCCGACCTCGGGCAGTACGACGAGGACGACATCGACTCCGTCCCGGGGCGGGCGAAGCTGTACGGCGCCGAGATCTCCCGGCTGGTCGACTGCCGCGCCGCGCTGGTGGAGGAGGGGCTGGCCGCGCTGACGTGCGGCGCGTTCCACATCCGCTCCGGCGGACGCAGCTACTTCAACACGACGCCGCTGGGCCGCGCCGTCACCGGCACGCTGCTCGTCCGGGCCATGCTCGAGGACGACGTGCAGATCTGGGGCGACGGGTCGACGTTCAAGGGGAACGACATCGAGCGGTTCTACCGCTATGGGCTGCTCGCCAACCCGAACCTGCGCATCTACAAGCCGTGGCTCGACGCCGCGTTCGTGGGGGAGCTGGGCGGCCGGCGCGAGATGAGCGAGTGGCTGCGCGAGCACGACCTCCCCTATCGCGACAGCACCGAGAAGGCGTACTCGACCGACGCGAACATCTGGGGTGCGACGCACGAGGCGAAGACGCTGGAGCACCTCGACAACGGCATCGAGACCGTCGACCCGATCATGGGCGTCCGGTTCTGGGACCCCGAGGTCGAGATCGCCGCCGAGGACGTCACCATCGGCTTCGACCGCGGCCGGCCGGTCACCGTCAACGGGCGCGAGTTCGCGAACGCCGTCGAGCTCGTGCTGGAGGTCAACGCCATCGGCGGGCGGCACGGGCTGGGCATGTCCGACCAGATCGAGAACCGCATCATCGAGGCGAAGAGCCGCGGCATCTACGAGGCGCCCGGCATGGCGCTGCTGCACGCGGCCTACGAGCGACTGGTCAACGCGATCCACAACGAGGACACCGTCGCCAACTACCACAACGAGGGCCGCCGGCTCGGCCGGCTCATGTACGAGGGTCGCTGGCTCGACCCGCAGGCGCTCATGCTGCGCGAGTCGCTGCAGCGGTGGGTCGGCTCGGCCGTCACCGGCGAGGTGACGCTGCGGCTGCGGCGCGGCGAGGACTACTCCATCCTCGACACCACCGGCCCGGCGCTGAGCTACCACCCGGACAAGCTCTCGATGGAGCGCACCGAGGACTCCGCGTTCGGCCCGGTGGACCGCATCGGCCAGCTGACCATGCGCAACCTCGACATCGCCGACTCGCGGGCCAAGCTGGAGCAGTACGCCGGCCTCGGCCTGGTCGGCGGCGCGCACGCGGAGCTGATCGGCGCGACGCGCCTGGTCGGTGAGCTGCCGGAGGGCGGCGCCGAGGCCATCGCGTCCCGCGGCGAGGTCGACGCCGACGCCATGCTCGACCGCGCGGCCATGGAGTCCGGCACCGACTGACGCCGGCGCCCTCCTCCCGTGCCGGCCACGCTGTCGGCGCGGGATGAGAGGGTGCGTCCATGACCGCCACCCATCGCGTCCCGTGGCCGCTGCATCGCCGCCGCCTGGAACGCGCCACCGACTACTGGCTGTGTACCACCCGTCCCGACGGCCGCCCGCACGTGGTGCCGCTGTGGGGCGTCTGGCAGGACGGCCGCCTGTACTTCAGCACCGACCCGGCCTCGGTGAAGGGCCGCAACCTCACCGCCGAGCCGCGGGCCTCCGTCCACCTCGACGGCGGGCACGACGTGCTGGTGGTCGAGGGGACGACGGTGCGGGTCGACGACGACGCGGTGCGGTCGCGGATCGACGCCGCCATGGCGGCCAAATACGTCACGCCCGACGGCCACGCCTACCGGCTGGACATGGACGCGCCGAACCGGCTCTGGGAGCTGCGTCCGGAGCGCGCGCTGGCCTGGTGGGAGGCGCTGACCGGGCCGACGTTCACCCGCTGGGTGTGGACCGGCGGCCCCGACCCGGAGCCCGCGCCGGACTGATCAGCGCGCTGCCGGCTGCCAGCGCGTCGGCGGTGGCGACGATCACGTGCTGCATCGCCTCGGCCGCTCGGGTCGGGGTGACGTCGGATCGGTGGGCCAGGCTGACGGTGCGGGTCAGCCGCGGTTTCGTGAGGCGCACGGAGCGGAGCCCCGGGCGGTCGAGCAGCACCATCGCGGGAACGACGGCGACGCCCAGGCCGCGCTCGACGAACCGCAGCACCGCGTCCATCTCGGCCCCTTCGAGCACCACCGACGGCGTGAGCCCGGCGGCGCGGAAGGCCGCCTCGGTCGTGACCCGCAGGTCGTAGCTCTCGTGGAAGACGATCTGGGGGAGCCGCGCCAGCTGCTCCAGGCCGATCGCCTTCTCCGCGGTGACGGGCGGCCGCGCGGCGGACGAGATGACCACCAGCTCCTCGGTGAGCAGGGGAGTGCGGGTGAGGCTCGCGCCGCCGCCCGGCCGTCCCTCGGACGCGGTGATGAGCGCGAGGTCGAGCGCACCTTCGGCCAGCTCGTCGATCAGGCTGCGCGAGCCGCCCTCCGTGAGGTGCAGCTCGATGCCCGGATGGGCGCCGTGGAAGGCGCTGAGCGCCTCGGCGACCAGGCTGATGCACAGCGTGGGTGTGGCGCCCAGCCGGACCCGTCCGCGCCGCAACCCGGCGAGCTCGGCCATCTCGCGGCGGACGGAGTCGGCGTCGGCCAGCATGCGCCGGGCCAGCGGCAGCAGCGCCTCGCCGGCCGCGGTGAGCGAGATGTGGCCGCGGGCGCGGTGGAACAGCTCGGCGCCGAGCTCGTGCTCCAGCGACGCGATCTGCCGGCTGAGCGATGGCTGCGCCAGGTGCAGGTGCTCCGCGGCCCGCGTGAAGTGGCCGAGCCGGGCGACCTCGACGAAGCCGCGCAGTTGCTCGAGGTTCATGACCATAGCCTAAGCACATCGAAATCACTCGAACAATGCATTGGCGTCATTGCACGAGCCCACCTAGCGTGGAGATATGAACGGATCGACAGGCGAACGGCAGCTGTCCACCACGGTGCTCGTCATCGGCACGGGAGGGTCGGGCCTGCGGGCGGCCATCGAGGTCGCCGAGCAGGGCGTCGACGTGCTCGCCGTCGGCAAGCGGCCGCGCCAGGACGCCCATACCGCGCTCGCGGCCGGCGGCATCAACGCCGCGCTCGGCACCATCGACGCCGACGACAGCTGGCAGCAGCACGCCGCCGACACGATCAAGGAGAGCTACTTCCTCGCCAACCCGCACACGGTCGAGATCGTCACGCGGGGTGCCGAGCGCGGCATCCGCGACCTCGAGCGGTACGGGATGGAGTTCGCCCGCGAGACCGACGGGCGCATCTCGCAGCGCTTCTTCGGGGCGCACACCTACCGGCGCACCGCGTTCGCCGGCGACTACACGGGGCTGGAGATCCAGCGCACGCTGGTGCGCCGCACCGAGCAGCTGGACATCCCGATCCTCGACACCGTGTACGTCACCCGCATCCTCGTGCGCGACCACGTCGTCTTCGGCGCCTACGGCTTCGACCTGCGCGACGGCACCCGGTACCTCATCCACGCCGATGCCGTGATCCTCGCGGCCGGCGGCCACAACCGGATCTGGCGCCGCACCTCCTCGCGCCGCGACGAGAACACCGGCGACTCGTTCCGGCTCGCGGTCGAGGCGGGCGCGCGGCTGCGCGATCCCGAGCTCGTCCAGTTCCACCCCTCCGGCATCATCGAGCCCGAGAACGCGGCCGGGACGCTCATCTCCGAGGCCGCCCGCGGCGAGGGCGGCATCCTGCGCAACGCCCTCGGCGAGCGGTTCATGGAGAAGTACGACCCCGAGCGCATGGAACTGTCGACCCGCGACCGCGTCGCACTCGCCGCGTACACCGAGATCAAGGAGGGACGCGGCACCGAGAAGGGCGGCGTCTGGCTCGACGTGTCACACCTGCCGCGCGAGACGATCATGACCCGGCTGCCGCGCGTCTACCAGACGATGCTCGAGGTCCAGATGCTCGACATCACCACCGACCCGATCGAGGTCGCGCCGACCGCGCACTACTCGATGGGCGGCGTGTGGGTCCGGCCCGAGGACCACGGCACCGACGTCGACGGCCTGTACGCGATCGGCGAGGCCTCCAGCGGGCTGCACGGCGCCAACCGGCTCGGCGGCAACTCCCTCATCGAGCTGCTCGTCTTCGGCCGCCTCGTGGGCCGGGCCGCCGTCGCGCACTCCGCCGGCCTCGACGCCCAGCGCCGCTCGGCCGAGGCGGTGGCGCTGGCCCGCGCCGAGATCGATGACCTCCTGGCGGCCGACGGCCCCGAGAACGTGCGCGCGCTGCAGCGGGCGATCCGCGACACCATGACCGAGCACGCCGGCGTCGTCCGCGACGAGGCCGGCCTCAAGGCGGGGCTCGCCGAGCTCGACCGGATCGAGGCGCGGATGAGCGACGTCGGCATCCACCCCGACATCGCCGGGTTCCAGGACCTCGCCCACGCCTTCGACCTGAAGGCGTCCGCGCTGGCCGCCCGGGCGACGCTCGAGGCCGCGCTCGAGCGCCGCGAGACGCGCGGCTGCCACAACCGCAGCGACTATCCCGAGCTCGATCCCGCGCTGCGCGTCAACCTCGTGTGGTCGCCCGCCGCGGGCGTCGTCCGTGAGGAGATCCCGCCGGTGCCCGCCGAGATCGCCGGTCACATCCAGGACGTCTCCACCGAGGGCAAGCTCGTCGAATAGTCACGCCGCCCGGCCGGTGATGAGGCACTGCAGCTGCACCTCGTCCCCGTCGGCGAAGCCGGCGGCGTGCGCCAGTGGACGCGGCGGTGGAGGCCAGTCCGCAACCGGTCGCCGGGGGAGAGTTCACCGTCCGCTCCGTCCTCGTTTCCGCGCGTACCCGCCTTTCGATCAAGATCATCGCTTTCTCCAGGTGCGGGCGCGTTTTCGTCATTCCGGCCGACCTGGAGTCACGGCTAGCGTCACGCGGCGGGGGATCGCGCCCCGCCCCCGTACGCAGACCGCAGCACCTCGAGGAGGAGTGCCGTGTTCGCAGGCTCCAAGAAACGCCGCCGATCAACCGGCCTGGCCGCCGCCGTCGCCGTCACCGCGTCCGTCGTCGCATCGCTGACGGTGACGGACATCGGAGTGGTCCCGGCCCAGGCGCTGGCCACGCACACCGTGGCGTCCCCCGACGGCCAGATCACCTTCGCCGTCCACGAGCAGCCCTCCGGCGCGCTGACCTACGAGGTCACCGCCGGCACCACGACGATCTTCGAGGAGTCGCCGCTGGGCATCGCGACCAGCGCCGTCGACTTCTCCAGCGGCCTGACGTACGCGTCGCAGAGCCGCACGACCATCGACCAGACCTACACGCTGCCGGCTGGCACCAAGCCGTCGTACCGCGACCACGCCAACCAGCTGGTGCTCAGCTACACCAAGGGCGGCCAGACGATGCAGCTGGTGGTGCGCGCCTACGACGACGGCGTCGCCTACCGCTACGTGCTGCCGGGCGGCGGCGGTGCCGTCTCGATCACGGACGAGATGAGCGGGTTCCGGCTGCCGGCGCCGACTGGTGGCTGGGCCGCGGTGTGGAACGGCAACTACGAGCAGGACTACGTCTACCGCTCGGCCTCCGGGCTCAACGACGGCACCGAGCTGACCATGCCGCTGCTGGCGTCCATCGACGACAACGCCTATTTCACCGTGATCTCCGAGGCGAACGTCTACAACGCGAACGCCGGCTACGCGCCGTCGCTGCTGAAGGGCAGCCAGGCGAACGACGGCCTGCTGAACGTGGAGCGGACGCCGGATCAGGCGTTCCCGATCAGCAGCACGTACCCGTTCCAGACGCCGTGGCGGGCCGCGATCATCGCCGAGGACCTGAACGTGCTGGTCAACTCGGACCTCGTGCAGCACCTGAACCCGCCGGCCGGCACGAACGCCGACTGGGTGAAGCCGGGCCGGGCCGCGTGGTCGTGGTTCAGCGACGGCGACAGCGCCGCCGACCTGGACAAGCAGAAGCAGATGGTCGACTTCGCCGCGTCGATGGGCTTCGAGTACGTGACGGTCGACTGCTGCTACGACCCCGACGTCGACCTGCCGGCGATCTCGCAGTACGCCGCGCAACGGAACGTCGACATCTTCGCCTGGGTCACCGCCGAGCCGTTCGCCACGCCCGCCCAGGCCGACGCGCTGGTCGCCGAGCACAAGGCGTACGGCGTCGTCGGGCTCAAGGTCGACTTCTTCCTCAACGACTCGCAGGAGGTCATGGGCTGGTACCAGTCGATCGGTGACGCAGCCGGCGAGCACGAGTTGATGCTGAACTTCCACGGCAGCACCAAGCCGGGCGGCGAGAACCGCACCTGGCCATGGGTAATCACGTCGGAGGCGGTCGCCGGCACCGAGCACTACCTCTACCCGCCGCCGACGACGGCCCGGCTGGACGCGACGTTCCCGTTCGTGCGCAACCCGATCGGCGGCATGGACTACACGCCGACGATGATCTCGCTGAACGGCTCGATCCTCACCCAGGCGCACACGCTGGCGCAGTCGATCGTGTTCACGTCGGCGATGGTCAACTACTCCGACTCCGCCGCCGCGTACGAGCAGTGGCCGGGCCGGCACCTCATGCGGGCGATCCCGACGGTGTGGGACGAGACGCGCGTCGTCGAGGGCTTCCCCGGCGACCACGTGACGATGGCCCGGCGCAGTGGCGACGACTGGTTCATCGGCGCGATGACCGACCCGGCCCGGACGGCGACCGTGCCGCTGTCGTTCCTGGGCTCCGGGACGTACACCGCGACGATCTTCGGCGACGACGCGAACGGGCGGGTGTCCGGAGTGACGACGCAGACGGTGACCAGCGCGTCGACGCTGTCGCTGCCGATGATCGCCACTGGCGGCGTGGCCGTGCACCTGTCGAAGACCCCGCTGGCGCAGATCGGCGGCGGCGACGTGCGGTATGAGGCCGAGGCAGCCGGCAACACCATCTCCGGCGGCGCGCTGGTCGACAACTGCAAGGGCTGTTCGAAGGGCGCCAAGGTCGGGTTCCTCGGCAACGGCGGCGCGGTGCAGTTCAACAACGTCATGGCCGGCGCCACCGGCACCCACGAGCTGACGTTCACCTACACGTCCGGCGACCCGCGGTCGATCCAGATCGAGGTCAACGGCTCGGTCATCAGCACCGAGGCGCTGAAGGACTCCGGCGGCTGGGAGTTCGTCAACAAGTGGACCATCGACGTGCCGCTCAACGCCGGGGCGAACACGATCCGGTTCTCGAACCCGTCGGCGTACGGGCCGGACATCGACGCGCTCATCGTCTCGCGGCGCACCGAGGCGGAGGCGGCCGGCAACACGCTGGCCGGTGGCGCGACAGTGGCCGCGTGCGGCGGCTGCTCCGGCGGCTCGAAGGTGACGGGGCTCGGCGGCGGCGGGTCGGTGACGGTCAACGGCGTCACGGCGACCGTGGCCGGCAACCACACGGTCCGCATCGACTACGCCGCGACCGCCGACAGCACGGCGCAGGTCAGCGTCAACGGCGGCGCGCCGGTCACCGTCGAGTTCCCGTCGACGGGCGGCGCGGCGGCGACCGCGACGGTCACCGCCGGCCTCGGCCTCAACGCCGGCGCGAGCAACACGTTCACCGTCGCCGGCGGATCCGGCCCGGCGCCCGACATCGACCGGATCACCGTCACGAACTGATCTACCCGGGGAGTCCTCGTCCGGTCCACGCGGCGAGGGCTCCCCACCCACGTTGATCTTGGAGTATCCGGGGTATTGATCGGGCAATTCGCCTCGCAACCCGCCGATTACTCCAAGATCAACTTTGGTGGGGTGGTGCGGCGGTAGTCGGTCGGGCTCATCGCGTGCAGCTGGCGGAACTGCCGCGAGAAGTGGAACGGGTCGCCGTAGCCGACGTCGCGGGCGATCTCGCTGACCGTCGCCTCGGTCGTCGTCAGCAGCAGCCGGGCCCGCTCCATCCGCAGCGTCGTCTGGTACGCGTGGACCCCGCCGCCGGTGGCCCGGCGGAACAGCGTCGTCAGGTGCGACGGCGACACGCCGACCAGCGCGGCCAGCTCCGGCACCCGAACCGTCCCGTCCAGCCGGGAGGCCAGGTAGTCCATCGCCCGCTCCAGCGGGTCCTCGGCCGGTGACGGCGCCGACGCCCGGTCCGCGATCAGCTGGGTCAGCAGCTTCCAGGCAGCGCCGGAGACGCCTACCAGCCGGCCGGGCGAGTCCTCGTCGCGGGCGAGCCGCGCTACGATCTCGTCGGCCAGCGCGACCGCGCGGTCCAGGTTCCGGATCGGCACCACCGGGGCGCCCAGCGCCTCGACCAGCTCCGGCACGTCGCTGCCGCGCAGATGGCACCACCACACCGTCCACGGCGACGACGGCGACCCGCCGTACGCGTGCGGCGTCCCGGCCGGGATGACCAGCGCCGCGCCCGCCCCGATGCGGTGCCGGTTCCCGCCGACGTCCGCCCAGCCGCTGCCGCCGGCGCAGATGACGACGGTCTGCCGCGACCCGGCCGGCCGCGAAACCTCGAACCGCGCGGGTGCGGGGGAGTAGCCGGCGTCGGTGACCACCAGTCGCCGGGTGACCGGCGCCGTCAGCGCCGCGGTGACCTGGCGCCGCGGGACGGCATACAGCCGCTGTGGGCGAAGACCGTCGCGGGCTGGCACGGCTCCGAGTATGGCACGAGTTACATACTTGACAAAGTTTATTAAGTCTTCGTAGCGTCACTCCCGTGCCGATCCAACGAGGCGGCCCGGTCGAGGGAACTCCGGCCGAGGGCGCCGTCTTCCTCACCGCGCTCACCGCCGGGCCGATCGCCCGCGTCGACATCGCCCGCGAGACAGGGCTGTCGTCGGCGGCCGTCACCCGGGTGGCGAAGCTGCTCATCGACGAGGGCTACCTCGAGTACGCGCCGGACCAGCCGGCCACGAGTGACGAGACCCGGATGGGCCGGCCGAGCAGCCCGCTGCGGGTGCACGCGCGGCAGACCGGCTCGTTCGGCATCATCGTCAGGCGCGACGAGCTGATCGGCGTGGTGTGCGACCTCGCCGGTGCGCCGCGGGTGTCCGAGCGGCGCCCGCTGGCCGAAAACACCGTCGACGCCGCGGTCGCCGCCATCGCCGCGTTCTACCGCGAGCTGGTCGCCCGCGCCGACGAGGCCGGCTTCGTCGTCGCGCCGCACGACCTCGGGCTCAGCCTCTCCGGCGACATCGACCACGACACCGGCTACGTGCGCTACTCGCCGTTCCTCGGCTGGCGCGACGTCGACCTGGGCGCCGCCGTGTCGCGGGCCATCGGCGCTCCCGTCGTCGTCGAGAACGACGTCAAGGCGCTCACCGTCGCCGAGCAGTGGTTCGGGCTCGGCCGCGGCATCACGAACTTCGCCGTCGTCACGATCGGCACCGGCATCGGCTGCGCGATCGTCGTCGACGGCGGCCTGGTCCGCGGCGCGCACAGCGTCGCCGGCGAGATCGGGCACCTGCCGCTCGGCGACCCGTCCGTCCAGTGCCACTGCGGCGCGCACGGCTGCGTCGAGGCCGAGGCGTCGACGAAGGCCCTGCTGGACAGCTGCAGGGCCGCCACCGGCCGCGACGACCTCACCATCGAGACCGCGGTCGAGCTGGCCCGGTCCGGCGACGAGCGGGTCCGGGCGATCTTCGCCCGGGCCGGCCGGCTGATCGGGCTGGCGCTGGCGTCGGTGGCCAACCTGCTCGGCCCGGAGCGGGTCATCGTCGCCGGCGAGGGCGTGTCCAGTTACGACCTGTTCGAGACCGCGATCCGCGAGGCGTTCGCGGAGCAGGCGTTCGGCGCCGCCCACCAGGTGCCCATCCACGTGCGCGACCTGCCGTTCGAGGAGTGGGCCCGCGGTGCCGCCGCGGTCGCCATCCAGGAGTTGGTCTTCCCGTCCCGCCAGCGCGTCGCCGCCGACGTGCGCCGTCGTCCAGGAGTTCGTCGTGTCTGAGTCCACCACCTGGTCCGTGCGGCACGGCCGGAACACCGTCGCGCTGACCTGGTTCCGCGGCCGGCTCACCTGGACGGTGCTGTCCGGCGGCGTGCAGGTCACGCCGCCGGCGCCGCTGCACCTGCGCACGGCCGACGGCCGCGACCTGCTGTCCGGCGCGACGTACCTGTCCGACGACACCCGCGAGGTCGCCGAGGTGTACGACCTCGTCGTCGGCAAGCGCGTCGGCCGGCACACCGTCGACCACCGGGAACGCACCGTCCGGTTCGCCTGCGCGGGCGGCGGCGAGGTCGCGGTCGTGCTGCGGGCCGCGCCCGACGGCGTCGCCTTGCGGTTCGCGCTCAGCGGCCTCGACGGCGCCACCGTCACCGGCGGCGACGTGGACCTGCGGTTGCCGGCGACGGCTGCGGTCTGGCCGCTCACCTACACGCCCTGGTACGAGACCACCCGGTTCACCAGCACGCTGGACGCGCTGGAGCCCGGCGACTACGGCTTCCCGTTCCTCGTCGAGCTGGCGGACGACACGTTCGCGCTGGTCACCGAGGCGGACTTGGACGGCCGGTACGGCGGGTCGTTCGCCCGGTACGCCGGTGGCGGCGCCGTCGCCGTCACACTGGCCGGCGACGTCGTCCTGTCGGGTGAGAGCGTGGCGACGCCGTGGCGGGTGGTGATCCTCGGCGACCTCGCGACCGTCGTCGCGTCGCATCTGGTCGACGACCTCGCGCCGCCGGTCGAGGGCGGCGTCGTCCCGGCGTGGGCGCGGCCGGGCCGCGCGGCGTGGTCGTGGTGGTCGGACTTCTACAGCGGCGCGCAGCTGTCCAAGCAGCTGCGGATGCTCGACTACGCCGCCGCCCGCGGCTGGGAGTACGTGCTGGTCGACTGCGGCTGGGACGGCGTCTGGATGCCGGAGCTGGTCGCCGCGGCCAGCGAGCGCGGCGTCGGCGTGTTCGTCTGGGTGGTCTGGGATCACCTCGCGACGCCGGAGCAGCGGCGCAAGCTGGCCGAGTGGGCGTCGTGGGGCATCGCCGGCGTCAAGGTCGACTTCATGGAGTCCGAGGCGCAGGAGCGGTACCGCTGGTACGACGAGGTCATCGCCGAGTGCGCCCGGGTCGGCCTGATGATCAACTTCCACGGCTCGGTCATCCCGCGTGGCTGGGCTCGCACGTATCCGCACGTCATGAGCTACGAGGCGGTCCGCGGCGCCGAGTACTACGTCTTCTACAGCGAGCCGCTGACGCCGGAGCACAACACGATCGTCCCGTTCACCCGCAACGTCGTCGGCTCGGCCGACTACACGCCGGTGACGTTCTCGGCCGCCGCCCGGCTGACGACCGAGGCGCACGAGCTGGCGCTGGCCGTCGTGCTGGAGTCGGGGCTCCTGAACTTCGCCGATGACGTCGACGAGTACGCGAAGCGGCCGATCGCCGAGGCGGCGATCGAGCGGATCCAGGCGGCCTGGGACGAGACCCGCCTGCTCGCCGGGCGGCCGGGGGAGTACGTCGTGCTGGCCCGTCGCTCCGGCGCGGAGTGGTTCGCGGGCGCTCTCTCCGCGCTCGGCGAGCCGAAGACGGTGAGCGTCGACCTCAGCACGCTCGGCCTGGACGCCGGCGCCGCGTACGCCGCGACCGTCATCACCGACGACGACAACGACCGGCTCACTCAGGAGACCCGAGCGGTCACCGCCGCCGACACCGTCGACCTCACGCTGCGGCCGAACGGCGGGGCGGTCGTCCTGCTCGTGCCGTCCGGATACACCCGCCCGCCCCGTCCGCCGCAGCCGGCGGTCACCGTCGCCGACGCGATCCTGCGCGGCGGGCCGGGCGAGCCGGTCGAGATCGCCGCCGTCGTGACCGGCGCCGAGCCGCACCTCGTCGTGCCGCCCGGCTGGGACGCGCCCCGGCTCGCCCGGCCGCGGGCCGCCGACGGGTCCGTGGCCTGGTCGGTCACCGTCCCGGCGGACACCGAGCCCGGCCACGTCGCCGTCCTGGCCGTCCACGCCGGGGACCCGCTCGGCGCCCGGCGCTCCACCCTCGCGCATGTGCGCGTCGTCAGCCCCCTCGGCGCCCAGCCCGCGTCGCTCGTCGCGCTCACCCCCGTCGCCGCCGCCAACGGCAGCGGCCCGGTCGAGCGGGACATGTCCAACGGCGAGGGCAACCCCGCCGACGGCCGGCCGATGTCCGTGGCCGGTGTGCACCACCCCAAGGGACTCGGGGTCTGTGCCCCGTCGGAGGTCACCTGGGTGCTCGACGGCGCCGAGGCGCGGCTCACCGCGTCCGTCGGCGTCGACGACGAGAGCCCGGCCGGCACGACGGCGACCTGCGCCGTCGTCGGCGACGGGCGCGTCCTGACCACCGTCGAGGTCGCCGCCGGAGAACCCGCGCACGAGCTCGACGTGGATCTCACCGGCGTCACCCGGCTGCGACTGGTCGTCCAGGATGCGGCCGCCGGTGCCGAGCCCGCGCACGTGGACTGGATCGACCCCTGGATCACGCTCTCCCCGATGAACGTAGAGAGAGGTACACGATGAAGTCGACGAAGACCCTGATCGGCCTGGCGGCCGCGGCGGCGGTCCTGACGCTGGCCGCGTGCGGCGACAACGGCGCCTCGGCCGGCGGCTCGGACGGCGGCGGTGACGGCGAGGAGGTGAACCTGACCTTCGCGACGTTCTCCCCCGACCAGGAGCCGGCCATCCGGCAGATCCTCGACGTGTTCGAGGAGGAGAATCCCGGCGTCACGGTGGACATCCAGATCATCCCGTGGACCGACTACTGGAGCACGCTGCAGACGTCGACCGCCGGCGGCACCGGCCCGGACGTCGCCTGGATGCTCGGCGCGAAGATCGGCCAGTACATCGACGGCGGCGTGCTGCTGCCGCTGGACGACGCGTTCGAAGAGTCCGGCCTGGACATCGAGAAGTACCCGGAGCAGCTGGTCGACCTGTTCGTCGACGACGGCACCACGTACGCGCTGCCGAAGGACTTCGACACCATCGGGCTCTGGTACAACAAGGCGCTGTTCGACGAGGCCGGCGTGGCCTACCCGACCCCGGACTGGACCTGGGACGACGTCATCACCGCCGCGAAGGCGCTGACCAAGCCCGACGGCAGCGTGTACGGCATCGGGGCGCCGATGGACCCGCAGGCCACGTACTACAACACGATCTACCAGGCCGGCGGTGAGGTGATCTCCGAGGACGGCACGACGTCGGGCTATGACAGCCCGGAGGCGATCGAGGGCATCACGTTCTGGACCGACATGATCAACGTCCACCACGTGTCGCCGACGCTGGAGTCGTTCGCCGACACCGAGTCCGTCGCCCAGTTCATGTCCGGCCGGCTGGCCATGCTGACCACCGGCTCCTTCTACGCGATCCGGTTCGCCAACGACGAGTACTCGTCGCAGAACTTCGACGTCACCGAGCTGCCGGGCGGCGCCCAGGAGGCGACCATCATCAACGGCATCGGCAACGTCGCGCTCGCCTCGACCGAGCACCCGGAGGAGGCCGCCCGGCTGGCCGTCTTCCTCAGCGGTGAGGAGGCGTCGCGGATCTCCAGCGAGACCGGCACCGTCATCGGGTCCTACGAGGGCACGCAGGAGGCGTTCGTCGACGCGTTCCCGCAGTTCAACCTGCAGGCCTTCCTCGACCAGGCGGAGAACGGCGTCGTGCTGCCGGTGTCGCGCAACACCGACGCGTGGGCCAGCCGTGAGGGCGAGTTCCTCACGCCGGCGTGGACCGGTGAGCAGACCGTCGAGGAGGCGGCCGGGAACCTGGCCAACGCCATGAACGAGGCGCTGGCGCAGGAATGAGGCCGAACCGGTACCCGGACAACGCGTGGGCGGCGGTCCTGCTCGCGGTGCCGTTCGCCGGCCTGGTGATCTTCTACCTGTGGCCGCTGCTGCGCACCGTCCTGCTCAGCTTCTCCGAGGGCACCGCGTTCACCGGGTACACGATCACCGGGTTCGGGAACTGGCAGCGGCTCTTCGACGGCGACGACATCTGGCGGGCGCTGGTCAACACGCTGGTGTACGCGGCGATCGTGCTGCTCGGCGTGCCGATCGCGATGGTGGTCGCGGCCCTCCTGCACCAGCGTGGGCTGCGCGGCCGGTCGTTCTACCGCACGCTGTACTTCATCCCCGTCGTGACCATGCCGGTGGCCGTCGCGATGGTCTGGCGCTACATCTACAACGGCGACTTCGGGCTGCTCAACGAGGTGCTCGACGCCGTCGGCGGGCCGACCCGGGCGTGGGTGGCCGACCCGGACACCGCGCTGTACGCCGTCGCCGTCGTCGGGATCTGGATGGCGCTGGGCACCAACCTCATCATCCTGGCCGCCGGGCTCGAGGCGGTGCCGCAGACCCTGGAGGAGGCGGCGATGCTCGACGGCGCCGGGCCGGTGCGCCGCTTCTTCTCCGTCACGGTGCCGCTGCTGACCCCGTCGATCTTCCTGGTGTCGGTGCTGTCGGTGATCGGGTCGCTGCAGATGTTCGACCTGCTGTTCATCATGCTCGGCCGGACGAACCCGGCGCTGGCCGACTCCAAGACGATCGTCTACCTGTTCTACGAGGAGGCGTTCGTGCGCAACGACCGGCCGCTCGGTGCGGTGATCGCGCTGGTCACCCTGGTGGTGACGCTCGCGGTGACGGCCGTGCAGTTCCGCCTGCAGCGACGGTGGGTGACCTATGCGTAAGACGCGGGTGCGTGCGTCGCGGCACCTGGTGACGCACGTCGTGCTCATGGCCGGCGCGCTGCTCATGGTGTCGCCGTTCATCTGGCAGTTCCTCACGTCGCTGAAGACGCTGGGGGAGTCGACCCGGGTGCCGCCGACGGTGCTCCCGGAGTCGGCGCAGTGGTCGAACTACTCGGCCTTCTTCGACGTCGTCCCGGTCGGCTCGATGGCGGTGAACAGCGTCCTCGCGCTGGTGCTGCGGGTCGTCGGGCAGCTGCTGGTGGCGTCGCTGGCGGCGTACGTGTTCGCCCGGCTGCGGTTCCGGTTCCGCGGGCCGCTGCTGGCCGGCTTCCTCGTCGTGCTGATGGTGCCGCCGCAGCTGTTCGTGATCCCGCAGTACGAGGTGATCCGGACGATGGGCTGGCTGAACTCGATCCAGGCCCTGGCGCTGCCCGGCGCGTTCAGCGCGTTCGGCGTCTTCGTCCTGTACCAGTTCATGCGGACGCTGCCGCCGGAGCTGGACGAGGCCGCGCGCATGGACGGCGCCAACCCGTGGCAGATCTACCTGCGGATCGTCCTGCCGCTGTGCCGGCCGGCGCTGGCCGCGCTGACCATCCTCACGTCCCTGTTCTCCTGGAACGACCTGCTGTGGCCGCTGATCGTCAACACCATCCCGGACCGGATGACGCTGCCCGTCGGCCTCGCGACGCTGCAGGGCGCCCAGGGCACCGACTACCCCGTCCTGATGGCGGGCTCGCTGCTGACGATCCTGCCGATGGTGCTGGTCTTCGTCCTGCTGCAGAAACAGTTCATCCGCGGCATCGCGATGTCCGGACTCAAGGCCTGACGGCCGCCCTACGACGAAAGACTCTCCGATCCATGACACTCTCGCCCGGATTCGACGTCGTGCACGAGCTGACCGTCTCCTCCGACGGAGCTCAGGTCTTCGAGCACGGCTGGCAGTCGTTCAGCCCGACGTCCGTCTACCCGCTGGGGACGCGGCCGCACCGGCCGACGTCGGAGCGGAACCGGATGCTCAACTACCGGCAGTCCTCGCAGCCCGGCCCCGACGGGTACTTCAGCGAGGGGGTCCTCTCCGTGGCCGACGGCGCGGGCTCGGTGCATGTCGTGGCGGCGGCGGACCCGTTCACGACGGGGGTCCGGGTGCAGGCGGCGGTGTCCGGGTCGTCGGTGGTGATCGGCGCGGACGGGCCGGTGCGGGTCACCGTCGTTCCCGGTGACGACGTGCAGGCAGCGCTGCGGTCGTGGGCGGTGTCCGCCGCCTCGGGGGCCGGGCTGGCGGCCCCGAAGCCGGCGCCGACGGCGTGGTGCTCCTGGTACGAGTACTGGGGCGACGTGCGCCGCGAGGACATCGTCGAGAACCTCGAGGCGATGCGGACGCTGGACCTGCCGGTCGACGTCGTCCAGATCGACGACGGCTACTCCGCCGAGATCGGCGACTGGCTGATCCCGTCGGACGGCTTCGCCGACCTGCGCGGCCTGGTCGAGACGATCCGCGGCGAGGGCCGCCGGGCCGGCATCTGGCTGGCCCCGTTCTTCGCCGGCGCGCGGTCCCGGCTGGCCGCCGAGCACCCCGACTGGCTGCTCCGGCACCCGCACGGCGGGCCGCTGCACGCCGGGCACAACTGGAACCAGGACCTCTACTCCGTCGACCTGTCGCACCCCGCGGCCGCGGAGTGGATCCGGACCGTCTTCTCGACCTTCGCCGAGTGGGGCATCGACTACTTCAAGATCGACTTCATCGCGGCGGGGGCGATCCCGGGCTCGCGGGCGTCCGGGGCCGATCCGGTGACGGCCTACCGCGACGGCCTGCGGCTCATCCGCGACGCCGTCGGGCCGTCGGCGCACATCCTCGGCTGCGGCGCCCCGGTGCTCCCGTCCGTCGGCCTGGTCGACTCCATCCGAGTCAGCGCCGACACCGGCCACAGCTTCGCCCCCGAGGACGGCGACATGTGCTCGCCCAGCCAGGCGGCGGCGATGCTCAGCGCCCACGGCCGGCAGTTCATGAACGGCGTGTTCTTCGCCAACGACCCCGACTGCCTCATCGTCGGCGCCAAGGTCGAGAACCGCGAGGCCTGGGCCACCCACGTCGAACAGGTCGGCGGCGCGGTCGTCAGCAGCGACCGCCTCCTCGGCCTGGACGACTGGGGCCTCGCGACCACCCGTCGGCTGCTGACCCGCTGACCGCCCGCCCCTCCCAAGTTGATCTTGGAGAGAGTGGGCAATTGCCGGGTGATTTGTCCGTTTGATTCCCCGGTTTCTCCAAGATCAACAAGGCGGGCGGCGCCGCCTGAGCGACGCCGGCCCGGCCCTGGTGCTCGTCGGGGGCGGGCTCGACGACGGCAGCGAGAGTGTGCCGCTGGGGGAGAAGCTCGCCGCCACCGAGTTCGCCGTCGTCAACTACCGGCGCCGCGGCCGGGGTGACAGCGGCGATACCGCGCCGTACGCCGTCGAGCGCGAGATCGAGGACCTCGCCGCCGTCATCGAGGCGGCCGGCGGACGAGCGCACCTGTTCGGCGCGTCGTCCGGCGGTGCGCTGGCGCTGGAGGCCGCCGCTGCCGGGCTGCCGATCGACCGGATCGCCGTCCACGAGGTGCCGTACCTCGTCGGCGACCCGATGGTCCGGTCGTGGCAGCAGTACGTCGCCGACGTCACCGCCGCGCTGGACGCCGGCGACCGCGACCAGGCGCTGCGGCTGTTCATGCGGCTGGCCGGCTCGTCGGACGAGGACATCGCCGGTGCGGCGGCGGCGCCGGTCTGGCCGGCGCTGCTCGAACTCGCGCCGACCCTGCGCTACGACGCCGCCTGCCTGGGCGACGGCCCGCCGCCCGCGGACCGGCTGGCGATGATCGCGCAGCCGGTACTGCTGTCGACCGGCTCGACGGTCGACCCGCACTCGGCCGGGCTGCCGGTCGACTTCTTCGGCGCCGCCGCTGACGCCGCCGCGGCCAGCCTGCCGCACGCCCAGCGGCTCGTGATGGAGGTCGCCGGGCACGTCGCCGACCCCGCGCTGCTGGCGCCGCGACTGGCGGAGTTCTACCGGGCCTGAGTCTCACGTCCACTGGAGCCGCTCGTGGAGGATCGCCTGCTCGGCGGGGTTGCGGGTGAGCCGCAGCGCTCGCTGGTCGGCGGAGCGGGCTTCATCGGGCCGGCCGAGGTCGCGCAGCAGGCCGGCCCGCGTCGCGTGGAAGAGGTGGTAGCCGTCGAGCCGATCGGCCAGGTCGTCCAGCTCGCGCAAGGCCGCCGCGGGACCGGCGGTGTAGCGCAGCGCGACGGCCCGGTGCAGCCGGGTGACCGGCGACGGCGCGAGGTGCAGCAGCATGTCGTAGAGCAGCACGATCTGTTCCCAGTCGGTGTCCTCCCAGCGCGCCGCCTCGGCGTGACAGGCGACGATGGCGGCCTGCAGCTGGTACGGGCCTGGCTGATGCCGCCGCGCGGCGCGGGTGAGCAGCGCGACGGCGTCGGCGATGGCCGCGTGGTCCCAGCGGGACCGGTCCTGATCGGCCAGCAGCACCAGGCCGCCGTCGGCGTCGAACCGGCCGCCCGAGCGGGCCCGGTGCAGCCTGATCAGCGCCAGCAGCCCGGCCACCTCCGGCTCGTCGGGCAGCAGCTCGTGCAGCAGCGCCGCCAGCCACTCCGCATCCTCGACCAGCCGCTGCGAGTGCACCGCGTCCGCCGTCGACAGGTAGCCCTCGTTGAGCATGAGGTACACGACGGTGAGCACCTCGCCGACGCGGCCGTGCAGATCCTCGCCGGCCGGTATCCGGTACGGGATGCCGGCGTCGGCGATCTTCCGCTTCGCCCGGGTGATCCGCTGCGCCACCGTTGTCTCCGGCACCAGGAACGCCCGCCCGATCTGCGCCGTCGTCAGCCCGCACACCACTCGCAGCGTCAGCGCGACCTGCGCGGACCGGAGGAGCGCGGGGTGGCAGCAGGTGAAGATCAGCCGCAGCCGCTCGTCCGGCTCCGGCGGAACCGGCCACTGCACCTGGGCCAGCTTCTCGCGGTACCGGGTCTCGCGGCGTAGCACGTCCAGGCCGCGGCGCCGGGCGACGGTGAACAGCCACGCGTCCGGCCGGTCCGGGATGCCGTCGACCGGCCAGGACCGCAGCGCCGCGACGACGGCGTCCTGCACGAGGTCCTCGGCGGCCGAGAAGTCGCCGATCAGCCGGACGAGCGCGGCCGCGAGCCGGCCCGCGTGCTCGCGCACCACGCGGGCCAGCTGGTCGTGTGCCGGGTCGGTCGTCATGACTCCAGCGGCCGGATCTCCACGACCGGGCAGCCAGGCCAGGTTCGCACCATCCGCAGCGCCTCGTCCAGATCGGCGACGTCGACCTCCAGGTAGCCGCTGACCACCTCCTTGCCCTCGACGAAGGGGCCGTCGGTGACGATCGGTTCCGGGGCGTCGAGGCGTACGGTGGTGGCGGTGTGGGCGTCCTGCAGCTTGCTGCCGCCGCGGATGAGGTGACGGTGCTCGGCCATCCACTCGTCCACCCGGGCGAACGCGCGAGCGCGGTCGTCAGGCGTCATCGCCTCGAGGTCGGCGGAGAACTGCTCGGTGTCGACGAACAGCAGCACGTACTTCATCTGCTCAGGATCCCTGCATCGCGGCCAGCCGGCGGCCCAGCTCGTCCGGCGAGACGTCCTCGACGTGCGTCGCGATGGTCCAGCCGTGCCCGAACGGGTCGATGACGTAGCCGTCGCGGTCGCCGTAGAACTGGTCCTCCGGCGCCCGCTTCAGCGTCGCGCCCCGCTCGACGGCGTGGGCCACGACGGCGTCGACGTCCTCGACGTAGAGGAACAGGAACGCCGGCGACCCGGGCAGCCCGCCCTCCGGCGGCGGCTCGGTGCCCAGCATCGGCGACGCGTCCTCGACGATGAGCACCGAGTCGCCGATCACGATCTCGGCGTGCGCGACGGTGCCGTCCGGCCCGGGGAAGCGCATGCGCTCGGTCGCGCCGAACACGTCGGCGTAGAACTCCAGTGCCTGCGCCGCTCCGCGCACGACGAGGCAGGGGGTGATCCGGCGGTAGGTGTCGGGAATCGGTAGCGCGGTCATGTCGTCATCCTTCCTGCGATCTGTCGGCCGTTCTACCCACGAGACGAACGGCGGGTGGCCCGATACGACAACCCGCCGGCTGGCGTACTGATCACATTTCGGCCGAACCCGCGGCGGGCGGCGTGACGGCCTGGTTACGGTGCGGCCGTGAGACCACGATTCCGGTACTCGGCCCTGCTCGTCCTCGCCCTCGTCGTGGCGGGGTGTTCCGGCGACTCCAACGACGGCGACTCGTCTGACGCGAGCCCGTCGAGCGGCGGCGGCGCGGAGCTGGTGCGGGTGCCGGCGGACGCGGCGACGATCTCCGCGGCCGTCGAGGCCGTGGCCGACGGCGGCATGGTGCTGGTCGACGCGGGCACCTACCCGGAGGCCGTCGTCGTCGACAAGCCGGACGTCACCATCCGCGGCGCCGACCGCAACGCCGTCGTCGTCGACGGCGAGGGGGAGCGGGCGATCGGGATCCTCGGCATCGCCGACGGCGTCCGCGTGCAGAACCTCACCGCGACCCGCCACACGCTGGCCGGCGTCCTGATCTCGGGCGTGCACGACGCGTCCGGCAACGTCCCCGGCGACGGCTACTCGAGCGAGGCGCCGGAGGAGGAGCTGCTGCAGCGGTACGAGGTCCGCAACGTCACCGCGACGAACAACGGCCTGTACGGCATCTACGCGTTCCATTCCCAGCATGGCGCGATCGTGGACAGCTACGCGTCCGGTGGCGCGGACTCGGGCCTCTACCTGGGCCAGTGCGAGGACTGCGACGCCGTCGTCACGGGCAACGTGGCCGAGCGGAACGCCGTCGGGTTCGAGAACGCCAACGCCTCCGGCGGGGTGCTGATCACCGGCAACCGGTTCGCCGGGAACCGGGTCGGGCTCACGCTGACGTCGGACTACCAGGAGGCGTTCGTCCCGCAGCGCGACAACCTCGTCGTCGGGAACGTCATCACCGACAACGTGCAGGCGGATTCGCCGGCGCAGGCCGAGGGTGGGTTC
>NZ_SMLB01000034.1 GCF_004349105.1 Jiangella aurantiaca | reverse complement strand
GAACGTGCCGGCGGTCATAGCGGCGGGGAAACGCCCGGACCCATTCCGAACCCGGAAGCTAAGCCCACCAGCGCCGATGGTACTGCCCCCCAGCGGGGGTGGGAGAGTAGGACACCGCCGGACACTTGTTTGGACGAAGGCCCACCTGGAGTCCAGGTGGGCCTTCGTGCGTTCACGAGCGTCCAGGAAGGGTCGACCTCGCTCGCAAGCTCCCCCACGTTGTCATCCAGGGCGACCGGGTGCTGCACCTGAGGTTCAAGGTACGCCGCCAGGCGTGCCTGCGGGCCCGTAGATTCGCCGCCCGGGCCGGGAACCCGCCGCGCATGCGGAGAGTTGGACCAGATGAAGGGCTACCCCGCCGGGGGCAGCCCTTCGCCACGTTCGGGACGCCGGCGCGCCGCAGCACACGCCACCCGTCAGACCCTCCGCCTAGTCTGGGAGACATCGACGCCGAGCCGGAGGCCCTCGTCGCGCTGCCGAGCGGGGGAGACCAGTTCGCCCGGGCGCTCCCGGGCGGACCGCTGCTGCACGTCGACGCCGACGCGTTCTTCGCGGCGGTCGAACAGCGCGACGACCCGTCTCTCCGCGGCATCCCGATGGCGGCCGGGGACATCGTGATCGCGTGCGCCGGCTACGAGGCCCGCGAGTGGGGCGTCCAGGCCGGCATGTCCGTCACCGACGCGGTCGCCGTGTGCCCGCGGCTGCGGGTGGTCCCGCTGCGGCCCGACGCCTACGCGGCCGCCAGTGCGGCGCTGTTCGCTGTGTTCGGACGGTTCGCCGCACGGGTCGAGCCCGGCTCGATGGAGGAGGCGTTCCTCGACACCCGGGCCACGCCGTGGGCGACGGCCGACCAGCTGGCGGCGAAGGTGCAGCGCGCCGTCTGGCAGGAGGTCGGTCTGCCGGTGACGGTCGGCGCCGGGCGGACGAAGCTGATGGCGAAGCTGGCGTCGCGGTCGGTGAAGCCGCGCGGCCTGCGGGTCATCCAGCCGGCCGAGGAACGCTACCTGCGCCCGGCCCTACTGGTCGACGAGCTGTGGGGCGTCGGCGAGGTGACCCGCGAGCGGCTACGGCTGCACAACATCCGCACCGTCGCCGACATCGGGCTCGTGCATCCGGAGCATCTGCGCGACATCGCCGGCACGCTGATGGCCCGCCGCCTGGCCGCCATCGCGGCCGGCTCCGACGACGCGACCGTGCGGCCCGAGCGCTTGCGCCGCTCGTTCAGCGTCCAGCGAGTGCTGCCTCGCGGTACCAGCGTCGACGTCGACGGCCTGGCGGACGAGCTGGCCGGGCGGCTGGGGGAGGCCGGGCTCACCTGCGCCGCTGTCGGGGTCGGGCTGCTCTACGCCACCGGCCTCGAGCACCGCGGCCGCCTCCGGCTGGCCGAACCCACAGCCGACGCAGAGCGGCTGGCGGCCGCGATCCGGTCGCTGCTGCCGGCGACGGGAACCCGCGTCGAGAAGGCCGGCATCACCGTCACCGGCCTGCAGCCGGCCGGCGCGGCGGTCCAGCTGACGCTCGACACCGAGGGCGCCGACGACACCACCGAGCCCGCTATCTGAGCAGCGCCGCCACCAGGACCAGCACCGGCAGTGACAGCGCGGTCGTCACCAGCACCGCCTCACGCACCAGCACCTGCGCATGGCCGTACCGCAGCGCGAACGTCAGCGCGTTCTGCGCCGTCGGCAGAGCGGACAGGACGACGACGGCGAGCAGCTCCGGCTCCGACAGCCCCAGCGCCCGGCCGAGCAGATATGCCACCGCCGGATGCACGACCGTCTTCAGACCGACCGCCAGCGCCAGCGGCCCCCGATCCGGACCACGGCCGGGCCAGCTGCTGCCGCGCAGCGAGATGCCGAACACCATCAGCACCGACGGGATCGAGATCGCCCCCACCAGCACGAACGGCTCCATCAGCGGCTCCGGGACGGTTACACCGGTCGCCGCCACGACGACACCGGCCAGCGAGGCGACGGTGATCGGGCTCTGCAGTGGGGTGAGGAACCGCTGCCACACCGGCATCGACGCGCCGCGGCCGGCGAGGTCGAGCACCGTCAGCGCCACCGGCACGATGACGATGGTCTGCATCAGCAGGATCGGCGCCACCAGCGTCGCGTCGCCGAGTACGTACGCCGCGATCGGGATGCCCAGGTTCCCGGCGTTCACCAGGCCGGAGCACAGCACGCCGAGCGAGGAGTACGAGACGCCCCACCGCCGCCACCAGCCCGCAACGGCGAAGACGGCCATCACGATGACGACGCTGCCGCCGGTCGCGATCAGCGGCTCGGCGACGATGACCCCGAGGTCGGCCTCCGCGACGGTGTGGAACATCAGCGCCGGGCTGGCCACCCAGAACGCCAGCCGCGTGAGGACCATGGGGCCGGCCGGGCCGAGCAGCTCGGTGCGGCCCAGGACGTAGCCGACCGCGATGATCGAGACGATGACGGCGAACCCGGTGACGACGCTGGTCATGAGGTCTCGGGTTCGCTCCGTTCCCACCGGCGGCGTCGGCGCCCGGCGACGGCCGCTCCTCCGCGACGCCGTCGTCCACGGTCGAACGGCACCAGCGTACGCGTACCGCAGCGTCGCTCCAGCGTAACCGTCATAAATCCGACACTGCGGGGGTCTTCTGCAAAGGGCGCCGCTCCGTCTAGTGTCTCGGTCATCATTTTCCGGTCCGCAGGCCGGCATCCAGGAAACCTGTGCAGGAGGTTGCCCGATGACGAGACGACCGACCAGGCGCACGGCCGCCGTCGCCAGTGCTGGCGTACTCGCCGCGACGTGCGGCGGCCTGGCCGGCGTCTCGTTCGACCCGTGCTACCACTCGTTCTGCGACAACCTCACTGGCGACGGCCAGGACGAGGCCATCTACGACGCGCTGCAGGCGGAGTACGACCTCGTCGGCAACGTCAACACGAAGGCGCTGGACATCAACGCCGACGTGATCGGCTCGGCCGTGCTGACCTTCGCCTACGACACCTCGACGGTCAACGGCGTCAAGCCGCGCCGCTGAGTACGCGCTCGTCTCGACCGGCGGCCGGGTTACTCACTCGGCAAGCGGGTTCTCCCAGCGCAGCCCGGGAAACCTGGCGAAGTCGCCGTCGGTCGAGACGAGCGCCAGGCCGTGCTCGATGGCGAGCGCCGCGAGGTGCGCGTCGGGGACCAGCGTGGATCTGGTCACCGACGGCACCAGGGAGTCGAGCACCTCACGATGACGGTCGGTGGGTACCGGGACCCAGGAGGGATCGGCGTCGAGCCATTCGCCGACCTGAAGCCAGGCATCGGCGGCCGACTCCGGTCGTGGAAACAGCTTGGGGTTGGTCACGAGGCGGACGAACGCCAGCAGGCTCTCCCATGGCAGGCCCACTCGGCTGACGCCGTTGAGTGCTGTATCGAGCCATCGGCGCGCGGCCTCGTGTTGCGGATAGTCGACGACATGCGCATAGAGAAGGATGTTGGCGTCGACGAGAATCACGGGTGCGAGCCGCCCTCGACCTGGTCGAGAACATCGGCGACGTCGTCGACGTTGGGCAGGCTGGGCCGGCCTAGGGTGACCGTGCGCGTGGCGAACGCGCGGCGTCTGGAGGGCTTCGCCTGCGTGAGCCCCCTGCGAAGAGCCTCGTTGACGACGTCACGCAGCGAAGCGCCCTGTTCGCGCCGGATCGTCTCGATCATCTTCGCGACGTCCGGGTCGAGGGTCAGCGTCGTTCTCATGCATCAAAGCATAGCTCCCGTGATGTCTTGATGCGTAGGCCGCTGCGTCGGAGCGCGCCGCCCTCGGGGTGCGCGCGTCGGCCAGCCACCAGAAGGTCAGCGCCAGCGCCACCACCAGGAACAGCAGCGTCAGCGGCAGTAGCCCGTGGTGCCACCGGGTCAGCGGGTCGGGCAGCGCCGAGAAGCACAGCGCGACGCTCAGGCCGATCAGCCAGCGGTGCCCGACGATGCCGGCGCAGGCCGCCAGCAGCGCCAGCGCCCACGAGAGGTACCAGGCGTGGATGACCGGTGCGGCCAGCGCCAGCACTACGAGGGCGCTGCCGACCAGCACGCCGGCCCGGCGCACCGGTGTCGACGGGTCGCCGCCGCGTACGATCAGCCAGCCGATCAGGCCCGCGCCGGCGACGGCGCACAGCCACCGCGACCAGTCCAGCAGCTCGCCGAACCCGACGCCGCCCACCGTCAGGCCGAGGAACCCGTACGCGACGCCGGCGACCGCCGCCGGCACGGTGTACAGCAGCTCCACCCTCCCCGGGGTGTCGAGCGTGGCGACCCAGCCCCAGCCGTCCGGCACCGTCGACGCCGCGGCCAGCGTGACCGCCGCCGTCACCGCCAGCACCTCAGCCGTTCCGGTCCAGCGCCGGCCGGGCTGCCGGAACCGGGCCCACAACACGTAGCCGACCAGGATCAGGCCGGGCAGCTTGATCGCGAACGCGGCCGTCGCGGTCAGCGCCGCCAGCCACCACCACCGCTTGCGCACCGCCAGGAGCACGACCGGTGCCAACGCGCCGACCAGCACGTCCAGATGCACGCCCCCGACCATGTGCAACACGACGATCGGGTTCGCGGCGACCAGCGCGACGGCGGTGGCCCGCGCGTCCGGCCGGGCCAGCCGCGCCGCTGCCACCGTCCCGACCACCACCGCGACGATCGCCAGTGCGCGCAGCAGCAGCACGAACGGCACGTGGTCGGCGCCGGTGAGGTCGGCGGACCTGCCGAGCAGGCTCAGCGACAGCGGCCCGTACGGCGCCGGCGTCATCCGCCAGACCGGTGCGACCGGGTCCAGCAGCGGACCGCCGCCGAACACGATCGGGCCGGTCACGTACGGGTCGATGCCCATCACCAGCAGCTGGCCCTGCGCGACGTACGAGTACGCGTCCAGGCTGAGGATCGGCTGGGCCAGCAGCACCGGCGCCGTCCACACGGCCGCCGTCCGCGCGACGCACCGGACGTCGACGATGCGGTGGCGGGCCAGCAGGTAGAGCCGGACGAACGCCAGCGACAGCGCCGTGATGCCGACGACCGCCAGGACGCCCCAGACGGGCCGGCCGGCGTCGGCGGCCCGCCACAATCCCAGCGGCCCGTCGGGCAGGACGACCCCCGGGATCGGGCCGGCCCGCGTGACGGCTATCGCGACCGTCGCCGACGCGGCCGCGCCGGCCACCAGCGTGGCGCGCGGCGGGTCGCGCAGCGCGGTGGCGGCTGACGTGAGGGACATCGGGCTCCTGCCGGTCGACCAGAGACGTCAACCGCCACGAAGCCAGACCACGGCGTGGAGCCGACGGCGCCTCGATGAACGGCGCTGGGCGGCCGGGTGAATGCTCCGCTGGGGCCGCGCGAACCGGGCGAACCACCCGCCCCCACGCCAGAGCACCCCGGCGGAGCCGGCCGGCGCAGCGAACCGTCAGCGCTCGCTGTCGAGGTGGGCGTACGCGTAGTCGGCGTACCGGTTGCCCGCGGCCGCGCCAGCCGGGACCGTCTGCTCGATGCGGGCGAGGTCGGCGTCGCCGAGCACCAGGTCGTCGGCGCCGAGCGACTCGGCCAGCCGCTCGCGGGTGCGCGCTCCGACCAGCGGGACCACGTCGGAGCCCTGGGCCGCGACCCAGGCGATGGCGACCTGAGCCACCGTCGCGCCTTTCTCGTCGGCGATGCCGCGCAGCGCGTCGACCAGGGCGAGGTTGCGCTCGAGGTTGCCGTCCTGGAACCGCGGGCTGGTGGCGCGGAAATCGCCGGCGGCGAGCTCCCGGTCCGGCCGCCAGTGGCCGCTGAGCAGCCCGCGCGACAGGACGCCGTACGCCGTCACGGCGATGCCGAGCTCGCGGGCCGTGGGCAGGATGCCCGCCTCGATGCCGCGGGAGAGCAGGGAGTACTCGATCTGCAGGTCCGAGATCGCGTGGACGGCGGCAGCGCGGCGCAGCGTGTCGGCGCCGACCTCGGACAGGCCGATGTGCCGCACGTACCCGGCCTGGACGAGCTCGGCGATGGCGCCGACGGTCTCCTCGATCGGCACGGCGGGGTCCAGCCGCGACGGCCGGTAGACGTCGATGTGGTCGGTGCCGAGCCGGCGCAGGCTGTAGGCGGCGAAGTTCTTGACCGCGGCCGGCCGGGTGTCGAACCCGAGCCAGGCGCCGTCGGGAGCGCGCAGGCCGCCGAACTTCACGCTGATGACGACGTCGTCGCGGTTCCGGTCGCGCAGCGCGTCGCGCAGCAGCATCTCGTTGTCGCCCATGCCGTAGAAGTCGCCGGTGTCGAGCAGGGTGACGCCGGCGTCCAGGGCGGCGTGGATGGTGGCGACGGACTCGTCGCGGTCGGCCGGCCCATACAGGTCGGACATCCCCATGAGGCCGAGGCCGAGAGCGGAGACGGCGGGTCCGGTGCTGCCGAGTGTGGTGGTGCGCATGGAGGGCTCCTTGGTGAACGGTGTTTCCAGTGCTAACCACTTGACGTTAACACTGATTCGATAACGATGCTAACGCAGGCCTGTTATCATTGATTCCATGACTCCGGCCGACAGTGGCGACACCCGCGACCGCATCGTGCGCGCGGCCGCCGGCCTGCTGGAACGCGAGGGCCGAGAGGCCGTGTCCACTCGGGCGGTGAGCGCCGCGGCGGGCGTGCAGGCGCCCACGCTCTACCGGATCTTCGGCGACATGACCGGCCTGCTCGACGCGGTGACGGCCTACGGCTTCGAGCAGTATCTGTGCGGCAAGCAGACCCTGAACGAGACCGACGACCCCGTGGCCGATCTGCGTCGCGGCTGGGACCAGCATGTGGAGTTCGGCCTCACGCGGCCGGCGTTCTACGTGCTGATGTACGGCAACGCCCGGGCGGCCGGCGCCTCGCCCGCGGGCCGGGACGCCACCGCGATCCTCCGCCGGCTCCTCGGCCGGGTCGCCGCCACCGGCCGGCTCACCATGAGCGTCGAGCGGGCCGCGGAGTTCACCCACGCCACCGCCGTCGGCGTCGTGCTGACCCTCATCGCGGCCCCGGATGCCGAGCGCGACCTGTCGCTGTCCGAGCTGGCCAGGGAGAGCGTGCTGCGTACCGTGGTCGCGGGGACGGCGGACCCGCCGGCGGTGGCCGCTGACCCGGTAGCCACCCAGGCGGGCGCCCTGCGCGAGGCGCTGCGGACCGCGGACGACGGCGCCGGCGTGCTCACCGGTGCCGAGCGCGCCCTGCTCGAACAGTGGCTGGACCGCCTCGCCGGCCGGTGATCACGGCAGCCTGGCCAGCCAGTGCCCAACGAGGTCGGCGAACACGGCGGGCTGTTCGAACGGCAGATAGTGCCCGGCGTCCGGCACGACGGCGAAGGCGCCGTCCGGATAGCGCTCGAGCGCGGCGAACTGGTCGGCATACCCGGCGACGAGGTCCTGCCGGCGCCGCCAGCAACTCCACGACGGCCGCACACACCGCGTCGGACGTCGGTTCACCGCCCGGCGACGCGCCGGTGCCGGGCAGGTCCACGTAGACCCTCCGCCACCCGGTCCGGCCGCGGAACATCGGCTCGAACGCCGCGACCACCGAGCTCCGGTCCAGTCCGAACCACGGCAACACGACGAGTGGCCGTCCCTCGCCGCGGGTCTCGTACGCCAGCGCCATGCCCGCGAGCGTAACCGGACGCGCAAGGACGACCACACGTCCCCACGCCGCAGCACCTCAACGAACGCCGGGGCGCATCGGCAAGAAGACGGTGACCGTCAGGCCTCCACCCGGCCGGGCGGCGGCGGTCGCGTCGCCGCCGTGTGCCCGGGCCACGGCCCGGACGATCGACAGGCCGAGGCCGAAGCCGCGGTCCGGGCCGGCGCGCCGGTCGCCGAGCCGGCGGAACGGCTGGAACAGCGCCTCGACCTCGTACTCCGGCACTTCGGTGCCGGTGTTCGCGACGGTGAGCCGGACCCCGTCGGGCGCCGTTCCCGTCGTGACCGACAGCCAGCCGCCGGCCACGTTGTGCCGTACGGCGTTCTCGATCAGGTTGTGCGCCAGCCGCTCCAGCAGCACGGGGTCGCCGGACGTCGGGGCTGGGTTCAGCGGGCCGGCCCGCAGGGTCACCTCGGCCAGCGCGGCATCCGGCCCGGCCGACCGGCACGCGTGCGCGGCGACCTCGGCGAGGTCGACCGGGGGCCGCTCGGCCACCGCGTGCTCGCTGTCGGCCAGCGTGAGCAGGCCGTCGATGAGCCGCTCGTGCCGCTGGTTGACCGCGAGCAGCGCCGCGCCCAGCCGCTGCGTCTCCTCGGCCGCGCCGGGCTGCGTCACCGCCAGCTCGACCAGTGCGCGATTGAGGGCGAGCGGGGTGCGCAGCTCGTGCGAGGCGTTTGCCACGAACCGGCGCTGCCCGTCGAAGGAGCGGTCCAGCTGCTCCAGCATGTCGTCGAAGGTGTCGGCGAGCCGCTTCACCTCGTCGTCGGGGCCGCTGAGCGCGATGCGCTCGTGCAGGCCACGGACGCCGCCGCCGCGGGCGATGCGGCGTGCGGTACGGGTGATGATGACCAGCGGGCGCAGCGCCCGCCCGGCCACCAGCCAGCCGGCGGCCGCGGCCACGATGCCAACGGCCAGCAGCGCCAGCGCGCCCTGCGTGAGCAGCGAGTCCAGCGCGGCGTCCTGCAGGGCGTCCTGCTGGGCCTGCACCTGCGTGATCACCTCGTCGACGTTGCCGGTCACGGCGGCGGATGCCCGCAGGGCGGCGAGGTCGGACTCCTCGCGGTCCGGGTCGGTGATCGACTCCAGGCTCTGCCGCACCAGGAGGTACGTCACGGCCAGCACGAGCGCGCCGGCCAGCACGAACAGCCCGCCGTACAGCGTCGTCAGCCGCAGCCGCAAAGTCCAGCGCGTCACGGCAGCCGGTATCCCGCGCCGGCCACCGTCTCGACCACCGGCGGGTCGCCGAGTTTGCGCCGCAGCTTCATCATCGTCACCCGCACGACGTTCGTGAACGGGTCGATGTTCTCGTCCCATGCCTTCTCCAGCAGCTGCTCGGCGCTGACCACGGCGCCGTCGGCCCGGAGCAGCTCGGTCAGCACGGCCAGCTCCTTGTTGGCCAGCGCGACCGGACGGCCGTCGCGGGAAACCTCGCGGCGGGCGGGGTCGACCCGGATCCCCGAGCGCTCGAGCACCGGCGGTGCGGCCGGCCGGGCGCGGCGCAGCAGCGCGTGCACCCGAGCGGACAGCTCCGCGAACGCGAACGGCTTGGTCAGATAGTCATCGGCGCCCAGCCCCAGCCCGCCGACGCGGTCGCGGACCCCGGCCGCGGCCGTCAGCATGAGGATCCGCGGCGACTCCGCACCGGACGAGAGGATGCACCGGCACACGTCGTCGCCGTGCGTGCCGGGCAGGTCGCGGTCGAGCACGACGACGTCGTACGCGTGCACGGGGAGCCGCTCGAGCGCGGCGTCCCCGTCGTAGCAGACGTCGACAGCGAACGACTCGCGCCGCAGCCACTCGGCCACCGCGTCGGCCAGGATCCGCTCGTCCTCGACCACCAGGATGCGCATACCTCATCATCACGCATCGTGAATAACCCCCGCGTAACCAGCGGGAGCGTGGTCACGCTGAGGTTACCGGCCGCTCGCTTCAGTGGAGGGACGACCGGCCGGCGAAGGCCGGTGCCGAACCCTTCGGAGGAGACGAGCGATGAATCGACGCACGACGATGACGCTGGCGTTCCTGCTGCTCGGCGTGGGCGGGCTGAGCGCCTGCAGCGACGGCGAGGACGCGCCGGAGGTCGCGACGGTGGAGACCGGCGCGCCCAGCGCGCCACCCACGACCGGCGGCGGCGAGCCGGGCACCCATGCGGGCACCGAGCCGAGCGCGGAACCGGGGCCGCTGGCGTTCACCGAGTGCATGCGCGACCACGGGATCGACATGGCGGACCCCGATCCCACGACCGGCCGGCCGCAGGTGGGCGACGGCGTCGACTCGGATTCGCCGGCCTACCAGGAGGCGATGGACGCGTGTGCCGACCTGCTGCCCGGCGGAGCGCTGGCCGAGCCGGACTCCGCCGAGCTGGAGCAGTACCAGGCGTTCGCCGAGTGCATGCGCGACAACGGGCTGCCGGAGTTCCCGGACCCGCAGCCCGGCGGCGAGGGCCTGTTCGAGGGGATCGACCGCACCAGCCCGGCGTTCCAAGGCGCGCTCGAGGCCTGCCAGGACGTCCTGCCCGCGGGTGGCGGGCAGTGACGCCGCGGCGGGTCCTGGTGCCCCTCGGCGTGGCGGCGGTGATCGCCGCGGGCGCCCTGGCCGCCCGCGGGATCGGCGGCGGCTCGCCGTCCGGCAGCCCGGCGCCCGACGGCCTGCCGCCGGCCACGGCCACGGTCACCACCACCGACCTCGTGCAGACGGTGCAGGTGCCGGGCGTGCTGGGGTACGGCACTCCGGTCGCGTTGCCGGCGAAGTCCAACAGCGGCACGCTCACCTGGATCGCGGCGCCCGGCGCCGTCGTCGGGCAGGGGCAGCCGGTCTACGCGGTCGACGGCGACCCGGTCGTGCTGATCCATGGCACGGTGCCGCCGTACCGGCCGCTCGAACCCGGCGTGACCGGGCCGGATGTCCAGCAGCTGGAGGAGGCGCTGGCCGCGCTCGGCTACACCGGGTTCACCGTCGACGACGAGTACACGTGGTCGACGGCGGACGCGGTGGAGGAGTGGCAGGACGACCTCGGCGTCGAGGAGACCGGGACCGTCGGCGTCGAGCAGATCGTCGTCGTGCCGGCCGACATCCGGATCGCGCTGCAGACGCTGGCCGTCGGCAACACGCTCGGCGGCGGCGAGGGCGGCAACGAGTCGGTGGTCACGTACACCGGGACCACGCCCGCGGTCGTCGTCGGGCTGGACCCGGCGCAGCAGCACCTGGTGGCGCCCGGCACGCCGGCCACCGTGCTGCTGCCCGACGGCTCCACCACGGCCGCGACGGTGTCCGCCGTCAGCCCCGTGGCCACGGCCGTCGACACCGGCGACCCCGAGACCAGCACCACGACCATCAGCGTGACCGTGGCGCTGGCCGACCCGGCCGCCGCCGGCGCGCTGGACTCCGCGCCGGTGGACGTCGATCTGGTCGCGGCCGAGGCGCAGGACGTGCTGGCCGTCCCGGTGGGCGCGCTGGTCGCGCTGGCCGAGGGCGGCTACGCCGTCCAGGTGGTCGACGGCGAGCAGACCGAGTTCGTCCCGGTCGAGACCGGCATGTTCGCGTCCGGCCTGGTCGAGGTCAGCGGGGCCGGGATCGAGGACGGCACCGTCGTGGGGGTGCCAGTATGAGCATCGTCGAACTGCACGACGTGGCCAAGACGTACCCCGGCGGCGTGCCCGCGGTCCGCGGCGTGACGTTGACCGTCGAGGCGGGCCAGCTGGTCGGCATCGTCGGGCCATCCGGATCCGGGAAGTCGACGATGCTCAACGTCATCGGCACTCTGGACCGGCCGACGTCGGGCGAGGTGCGCATCGCCGGGCACCGCGTGGCCGGGCTCAGCGACCGGCAGCTGTCCGCGTTGCGGGCCCGGTCCATCGGCTTCGTGTTCCAGCAGTTCCACCTGACCTCGGGCGTGGCCGCGCTGGACACCGTCGCCGACGGGTTGCTGTACGCCGGCGCGCCGAGGTCACGACGACGGCGACGCGCCGAGGAGGCGCTCGAGCGGGTCGGGCTCGCGCATCGCCTGCGGCACCGGCCGCACGAGCTGTCCGGCGGAGAGCGCCAGAGGGTCGCCATCGCCCGCGCCGTCGTCGGCGGGCCGCGGCTGCTGCTGGCCGACGAGCCGACCGGCAACCTCGACTCGGCCGCGGGCGCCGGGGTGATGACGCTGCTGCGCGAGCTGCACGCGGCCGGCACCACCGTCGTGATCATCACCCACGACCGGGAGATCGCGGCCGGGCTACCGCGCCGGGTCGAGATGCGCGACGGGCGGATCGAGCGGGTGACGCCATGAGCGCCGCCGGCACGCTGCGGCCGGCCCGGCTGCGGCCGGCGGACGTCGTCCACATCGGCGGCGCCGGACTGCGGTCGCGGCCCACCCGGGTGGTGCTGTCCGCGCTGGGCATCGCCATCGGCATCGCCGCGATGATCGCCGTCGTCGGCATCTCCACGTCCAGCCGCGAGGAGCTGAAGCGTCAGCTCGACGCGCTCGGGACCAACCTCCTCTCGGTCGGTCCGGGACAGGACCTGTTCGGCGACGACGCGCAGCTGCCGCCCGAGTCCGTCGGCATGATCGGGCAGATCGGGCCGGTGATGTCGGTGGCGGCGAGCGCGGTCGTCCCGGACACCGCGGTCTACCGCAACGACCTCGTCCTGCCCGGCGAGACCAACAGCCTCGCCGTCCTCGCGGCCCACCTTGGCCTGCTCGACACCGTCGGGGCGACGGTGTCCAGTGGCGCGTTCCTCGACACGGCCACGGCGCAGTACCCGGCAGTCGTGCTGGGTGCGACGGCGGCAGACCGGCTGGGCGTGGGCGCGGCCGGGCCGGAGCAGACGGTCTACCTGGGCGGCCAGTGGTTCACCGTCGTCGGCGTGCTCGATCCGGTGCCGCTCGCGCCGGAGCTGGACACCGCCGCCCTGGTCGGCTGGCCGGTCGCGGAGTCGCTGCTCGGCTTCGACGGCCTGCCGACGACGGTGTACGCGCGGGCCATGGAGGACGCTGTCGGCGCGGTCCAACAGGTGCTGGCGGCGACGGCGAACCCGGAGGCACCCAACGAGGTCGACGTCGCCCGGCCGTCCGACGCGCTGGTCGCCCAGGCCGCCGCCGACAGCACCCTGAACGCGCTGCTGCTCGGCCTCGGCGCCGTCGCCCTGCTGGTCGGCGGCGTCGGCGTCGCCAACACCATGGTCATCTCGGTGCTGGAACGGCGCGCCGAGATCGGGCTGCGGCGCTCGCTCGGCGCCACCCGCGGGCAGATCCGGCTGCAATTCGTCTTCGAGGCGCTGCTCCTGTCCGCCCTCGGCGGCGTGGGCGGGGTGCTGACCGGCATCGCGGTCACGGCGGGCTACGCGACCGCGCAGGGTTGGCCCGTCGTGGTGCCAGCGTGGGCCATGGGCGGTGGGATCGGCGCGACGCTGCTCATCGGGGCGCTCGCCGGGCTGTATCCGGCGGTCCGAGCGGCGCGACTGGCGCCGGCTCTTGCGCTGACTGCTCCGTGAGCCTGGGGTGCTGTTGCGTGGGGGCGGGTGGTCGGCCTCCGCGTCGACCGGGGGGAGTTAGCGGGCGGCTGTCAGGCGGTAGATCAGGCGGTGGGGGAGCAGGCGGGTCAGGACGGCGACGGCGCGGGCGTCGCGGCCGATCACGCGCCGTGGTGCGGGGTTTCGGCTGGTCACGGCGTGGACGATCACGTTCGCCACGCTCGCCGGGGGCAGGCCCGAGTGGCGGTCCGTTCGGCGTTCGTCCTGGCGGCGCGGCGTGACGGTGGCGCCGAACTCGTCGACGGTGTCGCGGCCGGTCAGCACGACGGCGGCGTCCTCGCGTTCGAAGGCGGCGACCGCGAGTGCGGCGGAGGGGGTTGGCCGTCATGAGGATTACCCGAGCCTCAACACGCCTGCAATCGTGTTGAGGCTCGGGTAATCCTGGTGGTGCTCAACCTGATCAACTAGCGGTCGTCAGCCGACCGGCTCGGCCAGGGCCAGCGTGCCGTCGTCGGTGATGAATGCGACCAGCGCGGTGAGCTCACCGGAGCCGCCGGTCACAGGCACGTCGACGGTGGTCTGGCCGGAGCCGACCTCCACCGACACCGAGCCCGCCACGCTCTCGCCGTCCCAGAGGAAGACGTTCGCGCGGCCGGACTCGCGGGTGCGCAGCCGCACCTCCACCTCGTCGCCGGACGCGCGAGCCGACGTGATCGCGGCCGTGCCCGCCGGCAGCTCCGGACCGCCGCCCAGACCGACGCCGTCGACGGCCGACTGGGCGATGCTCTGGGGCGAGTCGACGCTCAGCGCGGCGGTGTCGGGCATGATCGGCGCGACCGGGTCGGAACCGGCGTCGGCCAACCCAGGCAGTGTCGCCAGCGCCCACCGGAACGGGTCGGCCTGCACCCCGTTGAACGTGGACCAACCGATCCGTGTCTGGCCGGTCTTGTCCTGCGTATCGGAGTCGTAGACCAGTACGTTCAACCCCATCCGCTCGGGGTCGACGTTGTCCGGCAGCACATCGAGCGGGATCTTCGCCTCGACGGTGTACCCCGTGTAGCCCTCGGCCGCCGTCGCGCCGCCGGTGCAGGCCGCGCAACCGCACGAACCGCAGCTGCTGGTGTGGCCGTTCTGAGTCCGGGCGGCGCCCATCACCGCGGCGACCTCCATGCCGGGTGCGGTCTCGGCTCCCGGGCCCTGACGGTTGTCGGCGTCGCGCTGGAAGCACGCTTCGCCTTCGACCGTCGTCGGGAAGATGCCGGTCTTGAACGTCGTCGACGTGTTCGACGATGTGCCGCGCGGGTCGACGGTGATCTCGACGGAGTCGGTGCGCCAGTGCCGCTTGCAGTCCTCCAGCGGCAGGACCGTGCCCAGGGTGTCATCGGTGACCTCCACCAGCACGTAGAGCGCGTCGTCGGTGAAGCTCAGCCGGGTCGTGGACGAGGCGTCCGCCGGCGGCACCGCCTGACCCTCCCACATCGTCGAGGAGTCGATGGCCTCGCCCGGGTACTCGCCCTCGCCCGCGACGCCGTCGACCACCGGCGCGGTGGACACGTCGGGGATCGTCGTGCTCGGCACGAGCTCGAGGACGGCGTTCGAGGTGTCCGCGCTGGAGCCGGACTCGGTGACGATCTGGAACGGGTACCCGCCGTTCGGCGCCCGGTTGGACGTCGGCAGCGACGTGTTCTCGTTCGTCACGGAGAACGTCACCGTCGTCGACTCGCCCGGCGCCAGGTCCGAGAACGACGCGGACACCGGCGACGCGCTGAAGCCGTCGGCGAGGTCCAGCGTGACGGAGCCGGACGCGGGCGCCATGCCGTCGTTGCTGACGTCGACGGAGACCGGCTGGGTGCGGCCGACACCCACGGAGGCGATCGGCGCGATGAGGCTTTCCAGCTTCGGCAGGTCCTGGTCGGCGGTCCACTGGGCGAAGACCTCCGCCTCCGGCCGCTGCGCCAGCTCGGCGTGGACGGCCGGGGTGGTCTCGACCGCGGCCTCGTTGGAACCCGACGCGCCGCCCGCCTCGAGCGCGGCCTTCAGTGCCACCCGCTGGCCCGTGGCGGCGTCGGCCGGGGGCGTCACCGTGACATCCACGGTGATCTCCTGACCGGGCCGGATCAGCCGCGGCAGCGCGCCGTCCGGAACCGACACCGTCCAGCCCTCGGGGCCGGTCACGGACAGCGACGGCCGCACCAGCGGCCGCTTCGCCGGCGCCTTGACCTGCACCGTCGCGCTGAACTCCGCTCCCGGCAGCACGAGGAACGGCTCCGGGTCGATGGTCAGCTCGGTGCCGAGCGGCAGCCCGCCCTCGGCCGGCAGCAGCGCGCCCTGCAGCGCCGCCGTCGGGCCGGCCGTGGTCGCCGGGTATGGCGTCCGGCTGGCGATCAGCGTGAACCAGTCGCAGCCGTTCTGCTGCGGGTCGGTCGGCGGCGGCGGGAACACCGCCCAGCCCTGGCTGACGTACTCCCACTGCGACTTGCGCTCGCGCAGCGCCCACAGCTCGCCGGTCTCCTCGGACACCCGGCCCTGCCAGACGCCGAACACGCGGTCGGTGGGGTCGGCCGGCTTGTACGGCGTGGTCTCGCAGGCCGAACCGGTGACGCCGGTGCCCGTGGCGCCGCCGCGGAGGATCCGGGAGACCCGCCAGGTGGACAGGCCCTCTTCGGACAGCTGCTCCGGGAACGCCTCGGAGTCGGCGGCCGCCTCGTACGCCTCGACGGCCAGCCGCGCGGCCTGCTGGTGGTGGCCGTGGTTGCCCGACGTCGGCGACGGGTTCATCGTGACGATGACCTCCGGCCGCGTCGATCGGACCACGCGCACCACTCGCTCCAACGCGTCGTCGCCCCAGACCTGGTCGGTCAGCGGCGCGCTGGCGTTGTAGAAGAAGTCGAGCTCGTCGAGGTTGTAGACGTTATCGATGCTCGCGTTGCCGACGGCGCGGCGCTCCTCGGCCTCGCGCAGCATGCCCAGCTCCGGCCCCTCCTCGAGGCCGACGGCGTTGCCGCCGCCCTCCCCTCGGGTGACGGTGATGACACCGGCCTGGATGTCGTCGTACTCGTTCCATTGGCCGAACGCGGCCAGCGATCCGGCCTCGTCGTCGGGGTGCGCCCCGATATAGAGCACGTCGAGGTCGACGGCGTCCGCGCTCGCGGCTGGCGTTCCCGATGCGGCCGGTGCGGCGACCGCCGGGAGCGTCGCCGCGAGGAGAGCTGCGGTGGCGGCTGCAGCAGCGGGTATGGCTGCTCGCATGGTGACTCCTCTCGAATTGTGACGAACCGGGCGCTACTTGACGGCGCCCTCGACCATCCCCCGGATGAAGTGACGCTGCAGGAACAGGTAGAGCACGATCACCGGCAGCGCGACCAGGGTCGCGCCGGCGGCCAGCAGCGCCGTTCCGGACGTGTACTGGCCCTGGAAGAACGCCAGGCCCAGTGGTGCGGTGCGCAGGCTTTCGTCAGTGGCCATGATCAGCGGGATGAGGAACTCGTTCCACGTCCACATGAAGACAAGCACGATCATGGTGGTCAGCGCCGGCCGGCCCATCGGCACCAGGATCCGCCACAGCGTGGTCCAATGCCCGGCGCCGTCGATGCGGGCGGCCTCGACCACCTCGCGGGAGCTGCCACGGAAGTAGGCGCGCATCCAGAACGTGCCGAACGCCGTCGACTGCGCCACCTGGGGCATGACGATCGCCACCAGCGTGTTCGTCAGCCCCAGCTCGCGCATGTCGAAATAGAGCGCGATGACCAGCGCCTCGGCCGGCACCATGATGCCGAGCAGGATGACGTAGAACAGCACCTCTGAACCGCGGAACCGCATGGTGCCGAACGCGTAGCCGGCCAGCACGGAGAACAGCGTCGACAGCCCGACCACCAGGATCGCGACGACGACGCTGGTGCGCAGGTAGGAACCGAAGTGGCCCTGGTCCCAGGCGTCGGCGAAGTTCTCGAAATGAAGAGAAGAGGCACGACCCTCCGAAACTATTCCGTCGTTCGACAGCGCCGTCTGCAGGATCAGCAGCACCGGGAACACGGCGATCACCGCGAACAGCGCCAGCATGGCGTAGTTCGCCAGCCGTTCACCGCGCGAGATCATCGCTGCCCCCGTTCGCCGACCCGGTTGATGAGCACCGTCGCCACGAACACCACCAGCGTCAGCACGACGGCCAGCGCCGTCGCGATGCCGACCCGGCCCAGCAGGAACGCGTTGTTGTAGACCTGGTACGACGGCACGGTGGTCTCGGTGCCCGGCCCGCCGCTGGTCATGACGTAGACGAGGTCGAAGGTCTTCAGCGCGGCGATGACGGTGAGCGTCAGCGCGACCGCCAGTTCACCGCGCAGCGACGGCAGCGTGATGGCCCGGAACTCCCGCAGCGCGCCGGCGCCGTCGAGCCGGGCCGCCTCGTACAGCTCGCGCGGGATGCGTGACATGCCGGCCAGGAACAGCACCAGGCACAGGCCCGTGCCGACCCAGGTGCCGACGATGCCCACCGACGGCAGCGCCCAGGTGTAGTCGCCGAGCCACGGCCGCGCCAGCGAGTCGAGGCCGACGAACCGGAGCGTGTCGTTGAGCGGCCCGTTCGGCTCGTAGATCTGCCGCCACGCGATGGCCACCACGACCATTGGGATGACCTGCGGCAGGAACAGCACGACCCGGAAGAACCCCATGCCGCGCAGCACCGCCCGGCTCATCGCCGCGGCCAGCAGCAGCCCCAGCAGCACCGGGATCACCGCGTAGAACACGACCAGCACGAGCGCGTGGACGAACGCCCCGCGCAGTTGCGGCTCGGTGAACAGGTCGCGGTAGTTCGACAACCCGGCCCACGTGCTGGCGCCCAGCCCGTTCCACTCGTAGAGCGAGAACTGCGCCGTCCGGACCAGCGGGACGAGGACGAACAGGCCGAAGACCAGCAGCGCCGGCAGGATGTAGAGGTACGCGACCCGACGAGGCTCCCCGGGCCGCCCACCTCGGACCACTGCCGATCTGTGCGTCCTCAACGAGTCGGGTGCCCTCCGCCCGGCGGGCGCCAGCGGAGCCGCCATCAGCTACCAGTAGCCGCGGTGTACTCGGCCTCGAGCGTGTCGAGGAACTGCTGCGGGTCGCTCTGACCGGCCATGAGGTTCTGCACGGCGACGGTGATGGTGTCGTAGAACGTCTCGGTCGCGTAGTCGAGGTACGGCACGATCAGGTCCTCCTGGCCGGCCTGCGCCCACGCCGCGAACACCTCGGACTGCAGCCCGGTGGTGGTCTGCTGGTCGGCCTCGATGACCGGGAGGTTGCCGGCCTCGGTGACCGCCGTCATGGCGTCGGAGCTGGTGATGAAGTCGATGTAGGCGGCCGCGGCCTCCTTGGCGTCGCTGTTGGCCGGGATCGCCCACGGGATGCTGATGCCGCCGGTGACGAGGTGCTGCCCGCTGGCGCCAACCGGCGGGAGCACGAAGCCGACCTCGTCGCCCATGGCCGAGGTGAGGTCGGCGACCAGCCAGGTGCCGCCGACGAAGAACACGCCGGTGCCCTGGGCGAACGCCTGCCAGGCGCTGTCATAGGAGACGCCGTTGAAGCCGTCGACGAAATAGCCGGCGTCGACCCAGTCGCGGGTCGCTTGCGCGGCCGCGACGTTGTCGTCGGACGTCCACGACGAGCCCGGCCGGCCGAACCCGAGGTTGCGGATGGTCTCGGCGTCGGAGAACTGGTTCTGGACGAACCCGAACTCGTGGATGCCGGCCCACGGCTCGGAGTTGCCGAACTGGATCGGCACCTCGCCGGCCGCCTGCGCCGCCTGCAGCGCCGCCTCGAAGTCCTCGGTGGTCTCCGGTGGCTCGAGGCCGAGCGCGGCGAGCTTGGTCTTGTTGTAGTAGAGGCCGACGATCTCGCCCATCTGCGGCAGACCGTAGAGGTCGCCCTCGCCGAAGTTCGCACCATCCTCGCTGTACGACGCCAGCGCACGCACCGACTCGGGGAAGCGGTCGAACCAGCCGTACCCCTCGGCGTAGCCGTCGAGCGGCGTGAGCAGGCCGGACGCGACATACTGGCCCATCTCGGGGCGGCCGTTGTTGGCCTGCACGACGTCAGGCGCGTCCTCGCCGGACAGCGCCAGGCGCAGCGTGGTGCGCAGGTCGTCGGTGGAGCGCGACACCCGCTCGATGGTGATGTTCGGGTAGGCCTCCTCGAACGCGGCGTTGAGCGCCTCGATCTGCTCGGTCTGCCCCTCGCGGACCTCCTGGTCCCACACCGTCAGCGTGACGTCGCCCAGCTCGGACGGATCGGTGGCGACGTCGCCCGCGGTGGGTGCGCCGGTCGCGTCGGCGTCGTCACCGTCGTCGCCCGGCGCGCAGGCCCCGATCAGCAGTGCGACGGCGGCAGCCGCGCCGATACACAGGAAGCGTCGCGCCGGGCGACGAGCGCTCTCGCTCTCCTGTCCCCTCACGGTCAGGACCGACGGCTCGAGGGGACCTTCGGCCCCCTGTCGCCGATCGGTGTCGCCCGGCACTCCGCGGTGCCGGGTGCTGGTCCTCGTGATCGACAGCGTCATGAGTCGGCCCTTTCGCAAATGTCGGTGTGCCCAGGTGTCCTCAGCGGCCGGCCCGGAAGCCGAGCGTCGCGATGGCCCGCGACACCTCCGGGACGGCGTCGTCCGGGACGATCGTGTTGAGGAACTCGTAGTCGCCCGCGAGAGCGGGGTCCTTCGACCCCGTCTCGCGGTACCACAGCGCGATGTCGCCCCAGCCCGGCGAGGCCAGCGCCCCGCCGAAGTGCCGCACCGAGAGCGCGGCACCCAGGTTGGCCAGCCGCAGGCTGTGCACCAACGGCCAGCCGGCCAGCGTACCGACCATGAGGCCGGCCACGAACACGTCCCCGGCACCTGTGGGATCGAGCGCCTCGACGGGGACCGCCGCGGCCTTCACCGGCCGGCCGGTCTCCGTGTCGAACGCGAGCGCGCCGTCGGCGCCGTTGGTGACGACCGCCAGCGGCACCAGCTCGGCCAGCTTCTCCACAGCCGCCTCGGGGCTGTCGGTGCGGGTGTAGCTCATCGCCTCGACGGCGTTGGGGGAGAACGCGTAGCAGCCGGACAGGCTCTCGCGCAGCCGGCCGAAGTCCCAGCGGTCCTCCGGGTCCCAGCCGAGGTCGGCGAAGACCCGGCCGCCCGCTGCCGTGACGGAGTCGACCCACGGCTGCCGCTCGGCACCCAGGTCGACGAAGCAGGACCGGGCCTGCGGCGGGTGGGTGACCAGGCGGTCGAGCGCCTCGGGGCGGTGCCCGTGCGTGACCATGGCGCGGTCGCGCTGGTAGACCATCGACACCGTGACCGGCGAGTGCCAGCCGGTGACGTAGCGCGAGTAGGTGAGGTCGACGCCCTCCTGGACGCCGAGCGTCTGCCGGCAGTAGTCGCCGTAGAGATCCTCGCCGAACGTCGCGGCCAGGCCGGTGCGCAGCCCCAGCCGCGCGGCGGCGACGGCGAGGTTGGCCACGCCGCCCGGGCTGGAGCCCATGCCGTCGGCCCACACCTCGGTGCCCTGCTTCGGCGGGCCCTCCATGCCGATGAAGATGATGTCGAAGAAGACGGTGCCTGTGAGGAAGACGTCGAGCTCGGGACCACCGTCAGGGCGCAGCCCGGCCAGCGGGTCGTGCCGCGAGGGTGCGCGGTACGGGTCGCGAGCGATGTTGGACACGGCCATTCCTCCCCATTCCCTGTGTCCCATGCGTGTGCCACAGGGTTGGGTCGAACCCTAGTGGGGCTGCGCGTAAATGACAAGATATGAGCGCTTGTGATGGATCCCTCGCGTCTCCACTGGCCCGGACTTGGCATTTCGCTCAGTTCTGCTCACGTTTCGGCGCGACTACTGTTCGATTGAGCGAAGATGACTGATATGGTGCAGCCGTGCTTGCGCAGCGCCGATACGAGCTCATCATGCAGACCCTCCGTGCCGAGGGCCCGGTGTCGGTGACCACGCTGGGCACCCGCCTCGGGGTCAGCCAGGCGACCATCCGGCGCGACCTCGCCTGGCTGGAGGAGCAGGGACTGCTCACCCGGGTGCGCGGCGGCGCGGCCGCCAGCCCGTCGCTGGAGCCGTCGTTCGCGGCCGTCGCCACCGAGGCGCACCAGGCCAAGGACGCCATCGCCCGGCGCGCGGCGGAGATGGTCGAGGACGGCGATGTGCTGCTGCTCGACATCGGCACGACGGTGCACCGCCTAGCCGTCCACCTGCGCGGCCGCAAGGTCACCGTGATGACCGCCAACATGGCCGTGTACGAGGAGCTGCTGCCCGACCCCGACATCGAGCTGATCCTGCTCGGCGGCGTGGTACGGCGCAACTACAAGTCGCTGGTCGGCTTCCTCACCGAGGACGCCGTCCGCCAGCTGCGCGCCGGCAAGTTGTTCATGGGGACCAGCGGGGTGCGCGCCGACGGCGCCGTCGTCGACACCACGGTGGTCGAGGTACCGGTGCGCCGGGCCATGATCGCGGCGGCCGACCAGGTCATCCTGCTCGCCGACGCGGAGAAGTTCCCGGGGACGGGGTTCGCCACCGTGTGCGGACCCGACGCCCTGGACGTCGTCGTGACCGATGCGGCCGAGGGCACCGAGGCTCTCGGCGCACTTCGGGAGAGCGGTGTGAAGGTGGTTCTCGTATGAGATTGACGATCCTCGGGGGCGGCGGTTTCCGCGTCCCGCTGGTGCACCGCGCCCTGGCGAGCGAGGCGTCGGGCGTCGACACCGTCGTCCTGCACGACACCGACGCCGAACGGGTGCAGGCCGTGCGGGCGGTGCTCGAGGAACGTTCCGGTGGCCGCGGCCCGGCGCTGGTGGTCGAGAGCGACCTCGCGGCGGCAGTGCGCGGCACCGACTTCGTCTTTTCGGCGATCCGGGTCGGCGGGCTGGCGGGCCGGTCCTGCGACGAGCGGACGGCGCTCGGCCAGGGCGTGCTCGGCCAGGAGACGACGGGCGCCGGCGGCGTGCTGTACGGCCTGCGGACGGTGCCGGTGGCGCTGCGCATCGCGTCGACCATCGCCGCGGAGGCGCCGGACGCCTGGGTGATCAACTTCACCAACCCGGCCGGCATGGTCACCGAGGCGATGAGCTCGGTGCTCGGCGACCGCGTCATCGGCATCTGCGACTCCCCGGTCGGGCTGTTCCGCAGGGTCGCCCGCGCGCTGGACATCCCGATGGGCGCGGCGTGGTTCGACTACGCCGGGCTCAACCACCTCGGCTGGCTGCGGCGGGTGCTGGTGGGCGGACGCGACGTGCTGCCCGACCTGCTGGCGTCGGACGACGCGCTCGGCTCGTTCGAGGAGGGCAAGCTGTTCGGAGCGCCGTGGCTGCGCACGCTGGGCGCCATCCCGAACGAGTACCTCTATTACTACTACTTCACCCGCGACGCGATCGCGTCGGCGCAGGCGGCGCCGGCCACCCGCGGGGAGTTCCTGCTGGAGCAGCAGGCCGGGTTCTACGCGTCGTCGTCCGGTGGGGGCGCGGCCGAGCGTTGGGACGAGGTGCGGCGCGAGCGCGAGGCCACCTACATGGCCGAGAGCCGCGAGGCCGCCGGCGTCGGCAACCGCGACACCGCCGACCTCGACGGCGGCGGCTACGACCGCGTCGCGCTCGCGCTCATGCGGGCCATCGCCGCCGACGAGCGGGCCACGCTGGTGCTCAACGTCCGTAACCGCTCCGCGCTGCCCGGCGTCGACGCAGACGCCGTCGTCGAGGTGCCTTGCCTCGTCGGCAGCAACGGCGCCCACCCGCTGGCGGCCGGCGCGCTCGACCCGGCGGCGGCCGCGCTGGTGGCGTCGGTGAAAGCGACCGAGAGGGCCACCATCGCGGCGGCCCGGTCCGGTTCCCGGCGAGCGGCGGTGGCGGCGCTGGCGAGCCAGCCGCTGGTCGACTCCGTCACGACGGCGGAACGGCTGGTCGACGCCGAGCTGGCCGCGCTGCCCGAGCTGCGCGCCGTCCTCACGAAGGACTGACCCGGCATTCGGGTCGGTGCGGACCGCGGGGGTGTCCGCACACATGGCAGCGCCGCTCCACCGGCGCTCGGGGGTTCGCCGGTGGAGCGACGCTGGCTTGGTGCGCCGGCCGTCAGGCGGCCGCGGCCGCGTTGTAGATGGACTGCGCCGTGCTGCCGAAGTACGGGCCGTACATCGTGTTCGGGTCGTTGTTGTACTTGTAGCTGTTCACCGAATTCAGCCGGCCACCCGTGATCCAGCCGCCGCCCGACGAGCCGCCGGTCATGTCACAGGGGATGCCCTGGGTCTGCAGGCCCGACGGGTCGTTGCGCGCGGTGCCGCTGCACGAGTACAGCCGCTGGCCGTTGAACGGCGGGGCCGCCGGGTAGCCGTAGGAGGTGTAGCTCAGGCCGCGGGCCAGGTTGAACGCGATTGGGTACGAGCCGACCACGCTGGTGAGGCTCTGGCCGGAGGAGTTCTCGTTCATGACAGCGAAGCCGACGTCGACGTTGAAGTCGCCGCTGTTCGCCCAGCCGCTGGACGTGAACAGATCCGACGCCGTCCACTGGCCGTACGGCGCGGAGCCGTTGTTGTACGCGGGCACGAAGGTGAATCTCGAGGCGAACGCGCCGCCGTCGCCCTCGTGCAGGCAGTGTCCGGCGGTCGTGACGACGTCGCCGTTGCCGCTGCTGGTGGCGGTGCCGGAGCAGACGTAGTTGACGCCGCCGATGGTGAAGAACACCTTGCCGAGCTGCGGGCGCGGGTTCTCCGGTACGGCGGCCGGGCGCGGCTTGGCCTTGGCGGCGGTGGTCGCGGCAGTGCTCGCGGTGCCGACGCGGGTGGCGTCGGCCGGGATGGCCGCCCGCATGCGCTCGGGCGTCCAGTAGGCCTCCGTGGTGCGCTGCTGGGCCCGCGTCGTCGCCAGTTCGTGGTGCGCGACCTCGGACGCCCGGATGCCGCCGGTGGTCGCCGTCGTCACATCCGTTCCGGCCAGCGCCGGAGTGGCAGCGATACCGGACACCACGAGTGCGGCTCCGGCCAGGAGAGATCGGATGACGGGTCTCCTCATTGCCCATTCCTCCCTGATGAGGCAGTTCGTCGCGTTCGACGAGATGCCTCAACATACAGTCATCATCCTGTCATGTACAGGTATGTCGGAATTGACTTTTCTGCAAGGCGTTAGGGACAACGGCCGGGACCGTAAGTCATGGAGGCGTCGACCGTATCGGCACGTGGACGCGGTGAGACTCAGAGGCCGCTGAAGAACACCACCGCCATGCCGGCGCTGAGGGCGACCTCGAGGGCGCAGGCGCCGGCCGGCGAGGTCAGCAACCGCGCGGCAGGCGCGGGCGCCGCGGCCGACGCGGCGGCCGCGGCCGCGGGCGGGAACCCGGACGCCGTGTGGTGCGTCAGCTGCACGGCCGACTCGCCCACACGGAAGCCCAACGACGTGGCGGCCACCAGGAAGTACAAGCCGAACAGCCAGCACAGCGCGGCCAGCGGCGGCAGTGCGGCGTGTGCGCCGAGAGCGCCGTGGGCGTCCAGGGCGGCCGCGTCGGACGGCGCCGGGCCGCTGCCGGCCAGGGCGGCCGTCGTCGCGCTTGCAGTGCTGAGGGCGCGATGGCCGGTCAGGTACATGACGACCATCGCCGCGCAGCCCACGAAGTGGTGCAGGTGGTAGCCGCCGTGCCCGGCGGTCTCCCCGTCTCGGTGACCGAGACCGCCGAGACGGCTGGGGGTACAGCACCCGGCGGCGTGCCGGCCGTCGGTGAGTGCCGGCAGGGCGGCCCGGCTCAGGACGCCGTCGTGGCGGAGGCGGGCGGCGAACCAGGCGGCGAGCGCCGTGAACGCGGCGATGCCGAGCGGCTCGGGGACGGCCGGCCCGGCCGGGCTGACCATCAGTGCCATCGCCGCTCCCATGAGCGCGTGCGAGAGATCGGGGACGTCGGCCGCGCTGATGCGCGGTCTCGTCGAGCGTCGTGTCACCGACCACGTGAATCGCGCGGCCGAATACAGGGCCACTGCCAGGAACACGACCACGGCCACCGTGCGCGTCATTTCGATCGGGGACATCGGCCTCACATCCCGCTCGATGTTCGTACGCCGGCCGTGCTCCGGCGCAGGCAGTGCCGTGAGTCCACGGTAATGCACGCAACTGACCCGCAACAGTCTTGATCTAGGCCAAGACAGCCAGTAATTTACCTGTCATCATGCCTTGAGAAGCCTTCCGGCGGCGTCAAACAAAATTACTTCTCCTCTTGAAAATCTGTAACAGCGAGTGTCATAGTGGAGTCACAACAGAACACTGGAGTCCCGCTCGGGACGACCGGCTCGACACTGGTCCCCGAGCGGCTGTGTCACCGCTTCTCGGGGGTCATTCCAACCCACAAGGGAGGAACGATGAAGGGCAGGCACAGGCGGCGGCGTCCCACCAGGTCGCGCAAGAGCTGGCCGCTCAGCTGGTTGAAGAGCGCCTCGCGCGGGCGTGGGGATGATCCGGATGCGGTGGTGGTCGCCAGGTGACGCCGCAGCGCTCCAGCGTCCTGGGGTCGCTCGTCCCGTGACGGGGGTGGACGGGTCACCGCAGGACACGAAGGATCCGGCTCGGGGCGAGCCGGATCCTTCGTGTGTGGGTCACTCCTGCAGCACAGAGAGCACGTTGCCCGCCGGGTCGGTGAACCAGGCGATCGGCGGGCCGTCTGTGCGGTGGATGCCCTTCGCGTCGGCCTTCATACCTTCGTACCGCTGGAACCCGACGCCGCGGCTGGCGAGCTCGTCGACGGCCGCGTCGATGTCGTCGACCGGGAAGTTGAGGATGGTGAACGACGCCGGCGTGTGCGCGTCGCCCTTGGGGTAGACGAGCACCCCGTTACTGCCGGCGATGTGCAGCGTGAGCATGCCGTTCGCCTCGCTGACCTCGAGGCCGAGCGTCTCGGCGTAGAACTGCTTGGCCCGCGGGATGTCGTCAACGGAGAAGCCGCTGTAGGCCTTCGTCTGCTCGAACATGTCGGTCCCCTCTCTTGTCACGTGTGACGTTACCCACCCGCGGCACGGGTGGGGGAGGATGTCGAGACGCGGGCGCCGGCTCCGACGTCTCGCACGAGTGGTGTCCAGTGGGGACGCCGGAGCACGAAGGGTCACGTCGTGAAGTACATGCTGCTCATCTACAACAACGCCGCCGCGTTCGAGACGATGTCCGACGATGAGAAGTCGGCCATCTTCGGGCAGGTCGACGTGCTGATGAAGGAGCTGCAGGAGTCGGGGGAGTGGGCCGGCGGCGAGGCACTCGTCGACGCCGTGCGGGCGAAGACGGTGAAGGTGCGTGACGGCGCCACGATCGTCACCGACGGCCCGTACCTGGAGGCCAAGGAGCACCTCGCCGGCTACCTCACCGTCGACGTGGCGTCGGAGGAACGGGCGCTCGACATCGCCGCCCGCTGGCCCGACGCCTCCCGGTGGGCGATGGAGGTTCGGCAGGTCATCGGCGGCTGACGCCGCCTGGCCGCGCGTCACATCGCGCCGGCCGGTTCGGCGCGCAGGTCCGCCAGCAGCCGCTCGACCTCGGCCAGCTCGGCCGGGGTGAGCGGCCCGTGGGCCAGTGCGCCGGCGTTCTCCTCGACCTGGGCGACGGTCCGGCAGCCGGGGATCGGGATCGTCGATCCGCTGCGCGCCCAGATCCACGCCAGCGACCCCTGCGCCAGCGTCCGTCCGCCGCTGCGCAGCACCTCCCGGATCGCGGCGACCCGGTCCAGCCACAGCGGCACCGGCCGGCCGTCGCGGAAGTAGGAGAGCCAGTCCGGCGCGAGGCCGCGGACGTCGTCCGGCCCGAGTGTCGACGATGCGGTGAACTTGCCGGTGAGCAGGCCCATCGCGAGTGGACTGCGGTTCAGGCTCGCCAGATCGTGCTCCTCGCACACGGCCAGCACCTCGGCGGCGTCGTGCAGGACATTGAAGGCGTGCTGGACGGCGGTGCAATGCGGGCCGGCCTCGCCCCACGCGGCGGCGCGGTCGGCGTGGTCGGTGCTCCAGCCGTACCAGCGGATCTTGCCCTCCTCGACCAGCTCCTCCAGCGTGCCCAGCAGCTCGTTCGCCACGGGGATCGGCAGGTCGTTGAGGTGCAGCTGGTAGAGGTCGATGTAGTCGGTGCCCAGCCGCGCCAGCGACCCCTCGAGCCCCCGGCGCAGGTACTCAGGCGACGGGTCGCTGCCGGTGAGCTGCCGCGTGGCCGGGTCGATGGTGTTGCCCCACTTGGTCGCGATGAGGACCTCGTCGCGGCGCCCGGCTAGCGCGCGGCCCAGGATCGTCTCGCTGTGCCCGGTGCCGTACGCGTCGGATGTGTCGAACAGGGTCACCCCGAGCTCGACCGCCCGGCGGACCGTCGCCACCGACTCGTCGTCGTCGACCTCGCCCCATCCGAAGGGCTGGGTCCCGCCCCAGAACGGCCCGCCGATGGCCCAGCAGCCCATGCCCAGGGCGCTGACCTCGATGCCGCTGCGGCCCAATGTGCGCGTCGTCACAGTCATGCCGAACACGCTGCCACTTCGAGCGCGGTCGAGGTCAAGCCCTTGCGTAGTGGCCCGGACTGACGCCGAGGTAGCGGCTGAACTGCCGGGTGAGGTGCGCCTGGTCGTAGAAGCCGGCGGCGGTGGCGACCTCGGCCGGACGCTGCCCGGCCAGCAGCAGCCGGCGGGCCAACTCGACGCGGCGGCCGGTGAGATACCGATGCGGCGGCAGGCCGAACGCCGTCGTGAACGAGCGCACCAGATGGGTCGGGTGGGCGTGCAGCTGCGCGGCCGCGGCCCGCAGCGTGACGCCGTCGGTGACGTGCGCGTCGAGCAGGTCGCGCAGCCGGCCGGCCAGGCCGGACGGTGGCCGCGGCGGGTCCGCGGCGGTCCGGCCGGACCTCAGCAGGGTGGCGATCCGGGCGCCGATCAGCGTCAGCCGGCTCTCCGCCTCCAGTGCGTCGCCGGGCCGCTCCAGCGCCCGGTGCAGCTGGTGGACCCGCAGCCGCAGCTGCCGGTCGGCGAACGTGGGGTGGTCGACGGCGGCGCCGATCAGCTCCTCGCCGAGGACGTCGGGGTCGAGGTAGAGCACCCGCTTACCGAACCCGGCCGGCGTCGCGGCCCGGCCGTCGTGCGGGACGTGGGGCGGCAGCAGCGTGACGGCGGACCCGGCGGCGCCGTGGTGATGCCGGTCGAGGTCGAACCGGATGGCGCCGTCGTCGACGATGAGCAGCGTCCACGCGGTGTGGGTGTGCGCGGGATAGGCGTGGTGGGTGAACCGGGCGTGGAAGACCTCGACCAGCCCGGGCACGTCGGGACGCCAGGCCCGGACCGTCGCGCCGGCGGGGGCGAACACGCGATCCCCCTTTCCGCTGTGGGACTCGCCGCCGCTTGGGACCTCGCGGTCGGCCATCGGCTAATAACGTACAAGACCCGCGGCGGCCGGTCGGCGCATGCTGGAGCGGTGACCGACGAGATCCGCTTCGCCACCAAGATCGCTGTGCTGCTCGCCGACGACCTCGCCGTCTGGCAACGCCTCAACGTGACGGCGTTCCTGGTCAGCGGCGTGGCCGCGACCTCCCCGGAGCTGATCGGTGAGCCGTACGAGGACGCCGACGGCACCGGCTACCTGCCGATGTTCGGCCAGCCGGTGCTGGTGTTCGCCGGCGACGCCGCCGTCCTGACCGCCGCGCACGGCCGGGCGCTGGACCGCGGGCTCCGCCCGGCGATCTTCACGCGCGAGCTGTTCGGCACCGGCAATGACCGCGACAACCGGGCCGCCGTGGCTGCGGTGAAGCGGGCCGACCTCGACCTGGTCGGGCTCGCCGTACACGGCCCGAAGAACGCCGTCGACAAGATCGTCAAGGGCGCCCAGCTGCACCGGTGAGCGCGTCGACGCCGAGGCCACCCTCGACATGTGCCCGTGGGAGGGTGATGCAAAACCGACGGGCGATGGGGGGGCCGGAGGTCCCCTGAGTCCTCGGTCCAATGCGTGAGCCGACTGGAGAGAGTTCGTGATCTTTGCTCGCTGACCACGACGAGATCTGGGTCGGTCTCGGAGACGCCGACGGCGTAGAGGTGGCATCCGGCGGCGCGCAGCCCGTCGCACGGCCGCGGCCGGCGCGGCTTGTATGGATCGGACCTACTCGACGGCGGCCAGGCCTGCGGCGAACAGGATGGCCGAGGCGAGGCTGGCGATCGATCGGATGTGGTTCCAGGACGTCCACTCGGCGTCGTAGGTCTCCCAGCGCTCCTTCGCCTCCTGCCCGTCCGGGTCGACGAGGGCCAGCGCGTTGTTGCGCGGGATGTGGTAGCCGCGGGTCAGGCCGATGGAGCCGAAGATCAGCAGCAGGCCGCCGATGAGCAGGTAGATCGCCTCCTCCTCGCCCCAACGGACGAGCGAGAAGATCAACGACACCAGGGCCAGCGCCGCGGAGCCGAGGAACGCGGCGAGGAACCACGGGTTGATGACGGCGACGTTGATCGCCTGCATCGATCGCACGGCCTCGCCCGGCTGCAGGCGGCGCAGCCCCGGCATCACCATGCTCGAGAACGCGAAGTAGATGCCGGCCATCAGTCCGGCGGAGACCGCCGAGGCGAGCGTCAGGGCGAAGAACACGCTGTCGGGCATGCGGAGCCTCCAGACGACGGTGGAGGTGATCCTAGAGGCTGCGCCGGACGCATGGCCGCTCCCGCGCCGGTGAGCAGATGCGGCGGCCCGTGATCATCAACCGTTGGTGTCGTCATGGCAGCCCGGAAGGTTGATGATCAAGGGCGTATAGGGCGCGGCTACAGTCCGCCGGCCGCCATGACGGCGCGCCGGGTGAGGACGGGCGCCAGCTGGGTCCGGTACTCCGCTGACGCGGTGCCGTCGGTGAGCGGCGACGCGCCTTCCATCGCCCGCGCGGCCGCGGCCGCCACCGTGTCCGCCGTCGCCGGGGCGCCGGTCAGGGCCTCTTCGACGCCGCGGGCGCGGATCGGGGTGACGCCCATGTTGGTCAGGGCGACCCGGGCCTCGGCGATGCTGCCGTTGGACCGGCGCACCGCCGCGGCCACGCCGACGACCGACCACGACTGCGCCATCTGGTGGAACTTCTCGTAGTGGGTGCTCCAGCCGGTCAGCTTCGGCACCCGCACCGACACCAGTACGTCGCTGGCGCCGAGCGCCGTCGTGAAGTAGTCGACGAAGAAGTCGCCGGCCGGCACGTCCCGCATGCCGTCGGGCCCGGCCACCGACATCACCGCGTCCAGCGCCAGCGCCACGCCGGGCAGGTCACCGGCCGGGTCGGCGTGCGCGAGCGACCCGCCGAACGTGCCCATGTGCCGGACCTGGCGGTCGCCGACGGTCTCGGCGGCCTGCGCGATGAGCGGCGCGTGCTCGCGCACCAGCGGGTGCTTCGTCACGTCGTCGTGCGTGGTCATGGCGCCGATGACGAGCGCGTCGCCGTCGTCGCGGACGCCGCGCAGCTCGGCCACGCCGCCGAGGTCGACCACCATCGTCGGCGCGGCCAGCCGCAGCCGCAGCATCGGGAGCAGGCTCTGCCCGCCGGCCAGCACCTTGCCGTCGTCGCCGGCGCCGGCGAGCACGGTGACGGCGTCCTCGACCGAGGCCGCCCGGGTGTAGTCGAACGCCGCGGGGATCATCGGGGCTCACCTCCGTTCGCGGAGCGGGCAGCCTGGATCGTCGACCACACCCGTTCCGGCGTGCACGGCATGCGCACGTCGGTGACGCCGAGCGGTCGCAGCGCGTCGACCACGGCGTTGACAACCGCCGGGGTCGAGGCGATGGTGCCGGCCTCGCCGACGCCCTTGGCGCCGAGCGGGTGCCCGGGCGCCGGCGTCTCGGTGCGGTCGGTGACGAGGTCCGGCAGGTCCGACGCGCTCGGGATCGTGTACTCGACGAACGTCCCAGTCATGAGGTTGCCGTCCTCGTCGTAGCGGGCCTCCTCGAACAGCGCCTGCGCGATGCCCTGGGCGACGCCGCCGTGCACCTGCCCCTCGACGATCAGCGGGTTGACCGCGCGGCCGACGTCGTCGACGGCCACGTACGAGCGGATCGTCGCCATGCCGGTCTCGGTGTCGACTTCGACGGCGCACAGGTGGGTGCCGTGCGGGAACGAGAAGTCGACGGGGTCGTAGCTGGCGTCCGCGTCGAGGTACGGCTCGACCCCGTCGGGCAGGTCATGTGCGGCGAAGATCGCCAGCGCGCACTCGGTGATGGACTTCGCCGCGCCCGGCGCACCGCGCACCCGGAACTGCCCGTCCACGAACTCCAGGTCCGCGGGGTCGCACTCGAGCATGTGCGCGGCCATCGGCCGGGCCTTCTCGACCACCCGCCTGCACGCCTCGACCAGCGCGTACCCGCCGACCGCGAGCGAGCGCGAGCCGTAGGTGTCCAGGCCCTTGTGCGACGTGCGGGTGTCGCCATGCATCACCTCGACGTCCTCGAACGGCACCCCGAGCTGGTCGGCGACGATCTGGCTCCACACCGTCTCGTGCCCCTGGCCGTGTGGCGTGGTGCCGGTGAGCACTTCGACCTTGCCGGTGGGCAGCATCCGCACCGACGCGGACTCCCAGCCGCCGGCGGCGTAGCCGAGGGAGCCCAGCCAGCGGCTCGGCGCGAGCCCGCACATCTCGGTGTAGGTGGAGATGCCGACGCCCAGCTGGACGCGGTCGCCGCGGTGCCGGCGCTCCTGCTGCTCGCGGCGCAGCTCGTCGTACCGGAACAGCTCCATCGCTCGCTCGGTGGCCGCCTCGTAGTCGCCCGAGTCGTAGGTCAGCCCGGTCACCGTCGTGAACGGGAATTCGTCGTGCCGGATCCAGTTGCGCCGGCGCAGCTCCATCGGCTCCATGCCCAGCTCGGCGGCGAGGTCGTCCATCGCCCGTTCGATGGCGAACGTGGCCTCCGGCCGGCCGGCGCCGCGGTAGGCGTCCGTCGGCGTGGTGGTGGTGAAGACGCCGGTGCACTCGAACCGGTGCGCCGGGAACTTGTAGATGCCGTTGTACATGTAGCGGCCCAGGAGCGGCGTCGCGGGCGTGAGGAGCCGCAGGTAGCCGCCCATGTTCGCGAGCAGCCGGACGCCCAGGCCGGTGACCGTGCCGTCGCGGCGGGCGCCGATCTCGACCTCCTGGATCATGTCCCGTCCGTGGTGCGCCGCCAGCATCGACTCCGACCGGGACTCGGTGTACTTCACCGGCTTGTGCAGCCGCTGCGCGGTCAGGAACGTGATGAACTCCTCCGCCGTGATCTGCAGCTTGCCACCGAAGCCGCCGCCGACGTCCGGCGCGATCACCCGGATCTTGTGCTCAGGCGTCCCCAGCAGGGCGGCCAGGAAGAACCGGACGAAGTGCGGCACCTGGGTCGAGGACCACATCGTGATCTGGTCGGGGGTCGGGTCGACGACGACGCTGCGCGGCTCCATGAACGCCGGGATCAGCCGCTGCTGGACGTACCGCCGGCGGACGACGACCTCGGCCTGCGCCAGCGCGTCCGCCAGGTCGCCGCCAGTGCCGGCCTCGGCGGAGTCGAAGACCCAGGTGAAGGCCTTGTTGGTGCCCAGGCTGTCGTGGACCAGCGGGGCACCGTCGGCGAGAGCCGCCTCCATGTCCAAGACCGCAGGCAGCGGCTCGTAGTCGACGTCGATCGCTTCGAGCGCGTCCAGTGCGCTGGCCCAGTCGCGGGCGGCGACGACGGCGATCGGCTCGCCGGCGAACCGGACCTCGTCGACCGCGAGCGGCGGGTGGTCGGGATGCTTCAGGTCCGGAGTGACCGTCCACGCGCATGGCAGGCTGCCCTGGACGTCGGCGACGTCGCGGCCGGTGAAGACGTCCACCACGGCGGTCATCTCGCGGGCGGCGGTCACGTCGATGCCGGTGATGCGCGCGTGAGCCATGGGGCTGCGCAGGATGGCGAGGTGCAGCATGCCCGGCAGGGACAGGTTGTCGGTCCAGGTGGTCCGGCCGGTGATCAGCCGGGCGTCCTCCTTGCGGCGGCGGTCGCGGCCGACCTCGCCGGACGGGCGCTGCTCGGTGACCGTCACGTCGTCACCCCCTCGCGGGCGCCGGCCTCGGCGGTTTCCGGCGTCGACGGCACGCTGGTCCGCATCGACTCGGCGGCCGCGCGGACCGCCCGCACGATGTTCTGGTAGCCGGTGCACCGGCACAGGTTGCCCTCGAGCCCCTCGCGTATCTCCGCGTCGGTGGGCTCGGCGTTCTCGGTCAGCAGGTCGACCGCGGCCATGATCATGCCGGGCGTGCAGTAGCCGCACTGCAGGCCGTGCTGCTCGTGGAAGGCCGCCTGGACGGGGTGCAGCTCGCCGCCGTCGCCGGCCAGGCCCTCGATGGTGGTGACGTCGGCGCTGTCCGCCTGCACGGCCAGGATGGAACAGCTCTTGACGCTCTTGCCGGACAACAGGACCGTGCAGGCGCCGCAGTTGCTGGTGTCGCAGCCGACGACGGTGCCGACCTTGCCGAGACGGTCGCGCAGGTGCTGGACGAGCAGGGTGCGTGGCTCGACGTCGTCGTCGTACCGGACGCCATCGACGGTCATGCTGATTCTGGTCATGGGACTCCCGCCTACGCCAGGGACCGGCGCTGCCTCGACCGGCCCGACCGAGAGCGCAACGGGAGCAAACCGCGGCGCGCTGTCACCTCCTCGGGTCGCGATCCAGGAGTCGCCGGCGGCGTCCGGATCCCGATGCGCGCTTGCTGGTCCCAGCAAAGTCGGCGAATGCTGACACCGCAAGGGTTTCGCCCGAACCGGTGTGACCCACGGCACATGTGACCGTGCTCACGGCGGTCTGGCGATCACGGCGGGGCACTGGGCACTCTGGACGTAGCAGCGACTCGCGGCGAGGACGGCGCGAACCCCGTCCCACGCCAGGAGTGCGCACGATGCTCTACGACTGCCCCGAATGCGGGCTGCCGGCCACCGTCACGCCGCGCGGCACGTTCTCCAGCACCTCTGGTCCGGTCGAGCACGTCGCCGTCCACTGCGCCGCCGACCACCGGTTCCTCGGCCCGGCCGACACCCTGCGCGTCCTCGTGCCGCGGCCCTGACGGCGCCGCCCTGCCGCTCCGGGACAATCGAGGAGTGAGCGACGTCTACACCGCCGCCGAGGCGCGGGCCGTGCTCGAACGGCTGCGCCCGGTCCTGGCCGGCCTGATCGAGGTCCGCGCCGACCTCGCCGAACTGGGCGCCGCGGTGCAGGGCGGCCCGGCGACCCCGCTGGGCGGGCTGCCGGAGCTGAAGGCCGCCCAGGCCCGCCTGGACGAGCTGCTGTCGGCCGTCGTCGCCGCCGGGCCCGAGGTGAAGGGCATCGCGCCGCTGCTGCTGGACTTCCCGTCGGTGCTCGACGGCGAGCCGGTGCTGCTGTGCTGGCTGGAGGGCGACGCCGACCTCGCCTGGTACCACCGGGCCGACCTCGGCTTCGCCGGCCGCCGGCCGCTTCCACCATCGGCGTGATCGTTGGCTGGGATGACCGACAGTCGACCGGTGTGCCGGACTCACACCGTCATGTTGATCACGGAGAAACGCCCCTTTCGAGCTCCTCGAAAGGGCACCTTCTCCATGATCGTCAACTTCTGGCTGGCGGTAGCACCAGAAATCCTCGTGGTGTAGCGGATCCTGGATGCCACGTCGGCCGGAGGCCCTCGGACGCGCACGCGCGGTCCGGACCAGTGGCTGCGCGAAGATCAATGCCACCGGTAGCGTCCGCCCGGGGGCGAGCCCGGGGGGCGGCCTGGGCCGCAACCAGCCGCGGCTCTCGAGTTCGTCGTCGACGTCAGTCGCCTGCGGACAAGGGAGTCCATCATGGCTGTAGCGCGTTCCACGTCCAGGCGGCTCGCCGCCGCTCTCGCCATCACCGGTCTGGGGCTCTCCCTGCTGGTCACCAGCGGCGCCGGTGCTCAGGAGGGCGCCCCGGACGAGCAGTCACTCGAGGTCTACACCGCGGAGGTGACCGGCGCGGAGGCGGCCGCGCTGGCAGGCGAAGGACTGGACGTCGTCGCCACCGAGCCCACCGCAGGCGGCGTCACCGTCGACCTGGTGCTCAGCGAGGACGAGGCCCAGGCCCTGCGCGGCCGGGGCGTCGATCTGCGGGTCAAGCGCAACGAGGACGGGCTCAGCGCGACCCAGCTGGCGGCGAGCCAGGCCGCCAGCGGATTCCAGGTCTGGCGGTCCTGGGACGAGGAGGGCGGACTGCGCGACGAACTCTACGACCTGGCCCGGCGCAACCCGCAGATCGCCAAGCTCGTCGTCCTCGGCGAGACGTACAACGGCCGCGAGATCATCGCGCTGAAGCTGACCCAGGGCGCCCGCGGCATCGCCGACGGCACCCGGCCGGCCGTGCTCTACAGCTCGCTGCAGCACGCCCGCGAATGGATCTCCGGCGAGGTCAACCGCCGGCTGCTGCACCACTTCGTCGACGGCTGGCGGGCCAACGACCGGGAGATCCGGAGCCTGCTGCGCCGCAACGAGTACTGGTTCGTGCTGGTCGCCAACCCCGACGGCTACCAGTACACGTTCGACGAGGAGCGGCTCTGGCGGAAGAACCTGCGCGACAACGACGGCGACGGCGAGATCACGCAGCTCGACGGCGTCGACCCGAACCGCAACTACCCCGAGCACTTCAAGTACGACGAGGAGGGCTCGTCGTCGCTGTCCTCCAGCGACACCTACCGCGGACCCGCGGCCGCGTCGGAGCCGGAGACCCAGGCCATGATGGACCTGTACGACCGAGTCCGGTTCGCCTTCCACGTGAACTGGCACTCGACGGGGGAGTGGCTGCTCTATCCCGAGGGCTGGCAGATCGGCACGCCGACCGCCGATGACCCGATCTACTTCGCGCTGTCCGGCAACCGTGACACCCCCGCGATCCCCGGCTGGGAGCCCGGCCTGTCGTCCGACGTGCTCTACGTGACCAACGGCGAGACCACCGACTTCGCCCATGCCCAGCGCGGCACACTGGCTTGGACCCCTGAGCTGGGCGAGGGCGTTCCGGGCAGCGGCTTCGTCTTCCCCGACGACGAGGCGCTCATCCAGGCCGAGTTCGAGAAGACGCTGCCGTTCGCGCTGGACGTGGCGATGTCGGCGGCCGACCCGGACGACCCGGTGTCGCACCTGGGCCTGACGACCGAGCCGTTCTACCTGGAGAGCGAGGACACCTACAAGACCGGGCTGCCGCTGGCGAACTTCACCTTCGACTACTCCTACGGCGACCCGCAGGAGGTCCGGGTACTGGCCAAGCGCGAGCTCGGCGAGGTGACGCTGAGGTACAGCATCAACGGCGGCGCGGCTGTCAGTGCGCCCACCGAGGAGTGGAAGGGCGGCGACCGTTATGGCGGGACCACGGCCGTGTACTACCGCGTCATGAGCGGCCTGGTCACCGGGACGGAGCCCGGCGACACCGTCGAGGTCTGGTTCGAGGGCGGCGGCGCCACCAGCGAGTCGTTCACGTACACCGCTGTCGAGGAGACCGGGAACGACGTCCTGATCCTGTCCGCTGAGGACTACACCGGTGCCTCGCCAGTGCAGACCGCCGGGCCGCACTACCTGGCCGCCTACGAGGAGGCGCTGACGGCCAACGGCGTCGGCTACGACGTGTACGACGTCGACGCCCGCGGCCGGATCGCGCCGGACGCCCTGGGCGTGCTGTCGCACTACGAGGCCGTCATCTGGTACACCGGCGATGACGTCGTCACGCGGGAGCCGGGCTGGGGGCCGGGCAACGCGTCCCGGCTGGCCATGGACGAGTTGCTGGAGGTCCGCGACTTCCTCAACGAGGGCGGGCAGGTGCTCTACACCGGCAAGTACGCCGGCAGTCAGTACACGCAGAACCTCGGGCTGCAGGCGTACGACCCGACCGCGGCGAACGCGCAGTGCGCGCCGCCCGGCGGGCAGGCGCTGGAACGGTGCCGGCTGCTGGCCGGCTCCGGCGACCTCACCAACGACGTGCTGCAGTACTGGCTGGGTGCGTACCTGGTGGTCGATGACGCCGGCACCGGCGACGACGGCGAGCTGCTCGACGTCATCGGCAGCGAGCTGGGCCCATTCGAGGGTCTGGCCTGGGGCTTCAACGGTGCGGGGAACCAGGACCACAGCAACTCGCAGGTCGTCACGAGCGGCATCCTGCCGGTGGAGGAGTTCCCGCAGTTCGAGAGCTGGGTCGCGGCGCGCTGGGACCGTGAGGGCGGGCCGTTCGCCCCGCACAGCGGCGAGTTCTACGTGTACTCGCAGATCGCCGACGTCTCCTTCAAGCGGCTGACCAACACGATCAGCGTCCCGGCCGGTGGCGCGACGATGTCGTTCTGGACGTCGTACGACACCGAGGCTGCTTGGGACCACCTGTTCGTCGAGGCGCGTCCCGCCGGCACCGACGACTGGACGACACTGCCGGACCTCAACGGCCACACGACGACGGCGACGGGCGACAGCTGCCCAGCCGGCTGGAACGCGCTGCACCCGCAGCTGGAGCACTACCAGACCGTCGTCGATGACGAGACCTGCACGCCGACCGGCACGACCGGCGAGTGGAACGCCGCGTCCGGCAGCTCCGGCGGCTGGCAGCAGTGGACGGTGGACCTGTCCGCGTACGCCGGTGGCGACGTCGAGGTGTCGATCAGCTACGCCAGCGACTGGGCGGTGCAGGGGCTCGGCGTGTTCGTCGACGACATCACCGTGTCGACGGGCGACGGCACGACGGACTTCGAGACCGACCTCGACGGCTGGGCGGTGCCGGGCTCGCCGCCGGGAAGCGCGCCGAACGCCAACGACTTCGTCCGCACGACGGCGGCAGGCTTCCCGGAGGCCGCGGTGACCGCGACACCGGGCACGCTGTACGCCGGGTTCGGCCTCGAGGGCATCGACGATCCCGCCGTCCGTGCCGAGGTCGTCGGCCGGGCGCTGGAGCACCTGCTGGACTGACCCCGTCGCGTCGCTCGTCCCCCGTCCTCGCGCCGAGGACGGGGGACGGCGCGCGCGCTGCATCCTCGCCAGTGTCGGTGTGCGGGTGCATGCTGGTCTGAGAGCAGAAGAGGAGGCGGCGATGCAGCTCAACCTGTCCGACGATGAGGCCGAGGTACTGTGTGACTATCTGGGCCGCCGTCTGGGCGACCTGTCCATGGAGATTTCGCACGCGGACAATCCCACCTACCGCCGCATCCTCCGGTCCGATCGCGACGTGCTGCGCCGGCTGCACGACGTGCTCGTGACCGCGACCGCCGAGAGGCCCGGGCCGCGACGTCCAGCCGAGTCCCGGACGTCGGAGCGCCCGGGCTCTACGGCGTGACGACGGGGCAGGCCGTGGCGCCGCTGGTGGTGCAGACGATGCGGCCCTGGATGTCCGGACTGATAGGGGTCGTAGCCGCCAGGTGGTCGGCGACCACCTGGTCCATGATCTCGCGGGTGGTGGCCCGCGCCGCGAAGTTCGGATAGCCGTCGCCGCCGGTGGCCATGAAGTCGTTCTCGGCCAGCGTGTAGGTGGCCGACGCCGTCAGGTCGACTGGCGCGCCGGTGCACGAGCCGTCGGCCGCTTGCCGGACCACGGAGGTGACGCGGCTGCCGACCGGCGCCGAGACGTCGTACGTCACGCACATCCCGGACACCTGCGGGAACCGGCCGTTCGCCGCCGGCATCGCCGAGACGCCGTTCTCCAGCATGGCCTTCAGCTCCGCGCCGGTCACCGTGAGCGTGACCACGACGTTGCCGAACGGCAGCACGCCCAGCACCTGGCCGCGGGTGATCGGATACGGCGGCGGTGTGTACGGCGGGCAGAAGTCGCTCGGGTTGTCCGCGGTCGGGCAGGTGAGGTCGGCGCGCAGGCCACCGGAGTTGGTGATCGCGACGTCCGTGCCGTACGTGGCGCGCATGGCGTCGGTGACCACGTTGCCGACCAGCGACTCGCACAGCCGGCCGTCCACGCGTCCGCAGGAGTCCGACCGTGGCACGAAGACGTCCGATTCCGCGATGACAGTGCCGAGGATCGGCGCGAGCTGGGCGTTCAGCTCGTCGATCTCGGCCTGGATCCGCCGGTCGGGGGTGACGCCGATGGTCCACGGCTTGTGGAAGTCGGCCGTGGTGTACACGAGGTCGCCCCGGACTTCGTCCATGACCACGCGGACCCGGGTGAAGCGGACGCCACGGCTCAGGTTCTCGACCACCAGCGACCCGTTCGGCCGCGGCGAGATCACTTGGAAGTTCGTGTGGTCGCCGACCACGACGTCCGCGCCCTCGATCGCGTCGGCCAGATCGATGATCGGCCCGGACGGGTTCGTCAGCGTGCCGGAGGTCGCGCCGTCGTGACCCATGACGACGATGGCGGCGAGATTCTTCTCGGTCGCCCGGAGCCGGTCGATCTCGGCCTGGACACTGGGCACCCGAGGCTCGACGTGGAACGGGCCCAGTGAGCCGGGCTTGGTCAGCTCGGGGATGTCCTCGTTGGAGAAGCCGACGACGCCGACCCGCAGCCCGCCCACGCGGACCACGGTCGACGGCTGCCATTCGTCCGGCGTCCGCCCGGCGTCGTCGACGATGTTGGCCGACAGGTAGTCGAAGTCGGCCAGTGGGATGAGCTCCTGCCGCAGGTACTGCTCACCCCGGTCGAAGTTGTGGTTCCCGAGCCCGTCGAGATCGAAGCCCATGAGGTTCATCAGCTCGATGGTGGGCTTGTCGCCGAAGAACGACGAGATGGGCGGGGTCGCCCCCACGGCGTCGCCCGCCGTCAGCGTCAGGTGGCCATCGCGTGCCTCATGCCGGTAGACGTCGAACCACGGCTTCAGGAACGCCGCACCCCCGATCCCGAAGCTCGGGTTGGCCGCGCCGCCGCCGCTCAATGTGTCCGCGGCCTCGGCCAGCGGTGTGAGCTGGCCGTGGTAGTCGCTGATGTCGAGCAGCGTCAGCTCGGACAGCCGGTCTCCGCCCTCGACGATGTCGTACAGGATCCGGCCGCGGGCGTTCTGCGGGCCCGGGATGTCGAGCAGGAAGGCGAGCGTCGGCGCCACGTCGATCGCCCGGACGTCGCGGATGGGTTTCCTCGCCTCCACGATGCCGGCCCCGGCCGCGATGAACGTCCCGTGCAGGTTGACGTTGCGGTTCAGCTTGACCAGGTCGGGCAGATAGCCGTGCTGGCCGAAGAACTGCGACGGCGCGATCAGCTCGCCCGGCGTCGCGGCGTCGGTCTGGTACGGCGGACGGAAGACGACCACGACGTCGCCGCTGCGGTTCGGGTGCAGCGCGTCGGTGCCGGCCACGTCGCGCAGCTCCTCCTTGAGGAAGACCTCGTCGACGACCTGCTGCCGGCCCGGCAGATTCGGGTCGTCGAGGCCCTCGAACGCCTCGACGATCCGCTGCCGCACCGCGTCGTACTGGGCGGCCGGCACCTGCGGCTCGTTTCCCGCCGCAGGGTCACGGCCGGCCAGGTTGAGGTAGATCTGCGAGGTACCGCCAGCGTGACACTCCTTGGCCAGCGTGGCTCCGCTGGCCGCCTTGCGGCAATTGCCGGTCTGCTCGGCGCCCTGCAGGCCGAGCTCGACCAGCTTGGCGCTGACGTTGACCGCGAACCACTGCGGCGCGAAGCCGTGGTCGGAGGTGACGAACGTGGTGACGTCGCCGCCGCCCATGAGGGCACGCCCGAGTCCGAGCGTGGCGTCGGCCTCCTCGTAAGCGGCCCGGATGTAGCCTTCGCGCACGGCGACCCGCCCGTCGGGGACGTCGTCGTCGGTCACGTCGTCGAAGAACGGGTTCGGGTTGCCGTCGATGTCGTCGCGCGTCACCAGCCCCATGAACTGGTGGCTGAACTCGTCCGTCACCGGCGTGCCGAGCAGCAGCAGGTCGGGGTCCACGTCCAGGGTCGTGAAGATGTGCTCCAGGTAGGCCCAGTGCGCGTCCTTCCACATCAGGCCCTGCTCGACGTAGGTGTCCTCGTCGACGATGCCCGCCTCCAGCGGCGCGAAGTCCGCCGCCGTCGACGTCGGGAACTGGCTGGCCAGCGTCTCCTCGAAGGCCGCCGACCCGGCCGGGCCGAGCGCGTTGTAGGTGGCGTTCACCCGGGCGACGGACGTGAAGTACAGCCGGAACTGCGACAGGTCCGGCGCGATGTCGATCGCCTTCACGTAGTACCCGGCGGTCTGGCCGGCGCGCGGGCCGATCAGCGACACCTTGACGTCGGCCCAGTCACCCTGCGCCAAATCGGCCGTCGCCGCAGCACCATTTCTGCCCGCCTCGGCCGGCACCAGCAACACGTGGTCGTAGTTCTGCTGGCCGTCGTCGGTGCTGTCATAGATGTAGAGGTCGACGACGCGGGTGGGGTTGGCGGCGGCGAACGTGGTGGTGAGCGTGAACTGCTGCTGTTGCGCCGGGCTGAACGACGCCGGCACGTTCGTCCATCCGGTGGCCGGCTCGAGGCCGACGCGCTGGTAGTCGACGCCGAACGCGTTCGCGCCGGCGGGCTGGCCGGGCAGGTCGTAGTTGAGGACGATGCCGCGACGGGAGAAGAAGCTGCGGAAGTCGACCACCGGGCCCTGCAGTGCGGGAGTGAGCGAACGTGCGGCCACCCACTCGACGGAGACGACCGTCTTGCCGGCCCGCTCGGCCGCCTGGGCGATGTGGTCGGCCTGCAGGACGCCGGTGGCGGCGAAGCTCGTGGAGTTGTTGAAGTTGCCCTCGCCGGTGCGGTGGAAGGTGTTGTTCGTGGAGCCGTGCTCGCCTGGCCACGTCCCGGTGGCCAGCGTCGCCCAGCCGACGCCGGTGTTGGGCGGGAACCCCTGCAGCAAGCCGTTGCGCCCGGTCACGCCGTCGTCCATCAGCTGCGCCATCGTCGGCAGCGCTCCTTGGCGGGCGTACCGGTCGACGAGGTCGGGCCGCATGCCGTCGGCGGCGAACAGCACGGCCTTCTCGGCGGGTGGGTCCGCGCTGGTCGTCGCGGCCGTGGCTGCGACCGGGTTCGGGGCGCTCGCAGCCGGCCCGGTGGCGGCCAGTGCGGCCGGCGCGGCCACGGCGATGGCGGCGCAGAGGGCGAGAATCCGGTGCCGGCTCATCGACGACCCCCTCGTGTCGTGCCGGTGGAGCACTCAAGGCGGGACGGTAGACCTCGCACGAGGTCCTGACCACCAGTTGTCATGACGTCCCACCGCCATCGTCCTGCGGAGATACCTGAGAGGATGGGCGCTCGTGAGGCGAGTACTCATCACCGGGGCCGCGGGCCTGATCGGCCGGACCGCCTGCCGGCACTTCGCCGAGGCGGGCTACGGGGTCACCGCGCTGGTGCTCGACGATCCAGGCGGGCTGGCGGCCGATCGCGTCGTCGTGGGCGACGCCACCGACCGCGACACCGTGACGGCCGCGCTGGACGGCGCCGACGCGGTGGTGCACCTGGCGGCGCTCCCGGCGCCGGAGCTCGGCTCGCCCGAGGCCGTCTTCGCGGGCAACACCGCCGCGACGTTCACCGTCCTCGACGCCGCGGGGGAGCGGGGCGTGCGCAACGCCGTCATCGCCAGCAGCATCAACGCGCTCGGCTACCGGTACGGGCGGCAGCAGCCGGCGCACCCGGAGTACCTGCCGCTGGACGAACGGGTGCCCAGCCGCGCCGCCGACCCGTACTCACTGTCGAAGGTCGTCGACGAGCTGACCGCGCAGGCCATGCACCGCCGCCACGGCATGGACGTCGTCGCGCTGCGGTTCCCGATGATCGGCGGGTTTGGCGACGACGCCGTCGGCGACGACCGGCTGGTGGGCTACCTGGAGAAGATCGCCGCCGACCCCGGCCACGCCGCCCCGGACCTGTGGCTCTACCTGGAGACCCGCGACGCCGCGCGGGCGGCCGAGCTCGCGCTGCGGCCCACCCGGCCGGGGGCGCACACGGTCTTCGTCGCCGCGCCGGAGAACTCCACGCCGTACCCGACGGAGCAGCTGCTGGCCGCGTTCCACCCGGACGTGCCGCGGCGGCGCGCGTTCTCGGGGCGGGAGGCGCCGGTCGACCTGACCGCCGCCCGCGAGCTGATCGGGTTCACGGCGACCCGGCTCGCCCGCCTGTCTGAGGAGGATCTATTCCGCTAGGGCCGCGACGTCCCAGGTGCGCAGCCGGCCGCACATGCCGTAGCGGTAGGTCCGCTCCCGCCGCTCGCCGACGTGCACCGACGCCGCGCGCAGGTGGCCGGCGTCGCCTCCGGCGAGGTTCGCGAGAACCCGAGCGGTGTCGTCGACGCCGGCCCTGACGGTCTGCTCCCAGGTGGCCCGCCAGTCCGGCACCTTCGCGGCGACCAGCGCGCCGGCTCGCTCGTGCAGCTGGTCGAGGGCGGCCGGCCCGTCCGTGGCGACGCGGTCGCGCAGCTGGGCGAACCCTTCCAGCGCGAGGTCGCGGCGGCGGCGGGCAGCGGCCGCGATCGCGTCCTCGTCAGCGTCGTCGTCCGGCAGCGCGGCGGCCGCGGCGTAGCGGTCCGGGTCGGCCAGCACGTCGTCGGGGAAGGTGAAGACGGCGTCGCCGGCCTCGGGCAGCCCGGCGTTCTGCATGACCACGACGATCTCCAGCCCGCCGTCGTTGACCAGCCGGTGCACCGTCCCCGGCGTGAACCACAGCACCGAGCCGGGCGCCAGCGGGTGCTCGGCGGCGCCGTCGCCGCTCAGCGTCTGCAGCCGCCCGCTGCCGCCGACGACGACGTAGCCCTCGCCGGAGGCGGTGTGCAGGTGCGGCGACCCGCCGGCCAGCCCGTCCGCCGTCGGCCAGTCGTAGACGGTGAGATGGCTGACCGCCGTCCCACCGGGGAACCCCGGCCGCGGCGCGGTCATCGCGCCACCTCCTCGAGCCGCGTGCCGACCGGCTGCGCCAGCGTGGCCAGCGCCGCCGCGCGGTCCGGGTCGCTCGCGCCGTCGGCCACCACGACGGTGTACGAGAACCGCAGCGTGGCGCCCGGCTCGAACGGTACCTCCTCGCTGAAGAACGGCGCCGGGCAGACAGCCGCGAACGCCTCGGTGCGCACGAACCACTGCGGCGGATGCGCCGGGTTGTCCGCGTGGTCGACGATGACGACGGTCGACGCGCCGCCGGTCTCGTCGTGCCGGCCGGTGAACCCCATCCACGGCGCCCGCTGCCCGCGCAGGTCGTCGCCGCCGGCGACGCCGGGCGCCAGCACCGTCCCGCCGGTGAACGCGCGCGGGCCGCGCCAGAACAGCCCGCCGTAGCCGGCGTTCTCGCGCCCGGCGGTGGTGGGGCTGCCCAGCATGAGCGTGGCGTCGGTGCGGTTCGTCATGGCGGTGTCGAACCGCAGCGTCCACGCGTCCTGGCCGAGCGGCATGGCGACGGCGACGGCCCGGTCCTCGTCGACGATGTGCCGGCCGGCCTCGGTGATCCAGGCGAGGTCGTGCCGCCACGTCACCCCGCCCGGCTGGGCGTCGAGCGTGGTGAACCGCTGGTGCCGCATCGCCCCGTTGTTCGGGTACTGGACGTAGCGCTGCTCGTCGCGCGAGTAGGTGCGGCCGCCCCAGAAGTTGTCCGGGCCCACGTGCGGCAGCGACCACGCCAGGCCCTTGTGCCATACGTGGTCGTGCGGGCGGTTGACGGTGACGAGCTCGCCGGCGAGGGTTCGCAGCGGGTGGAAGTACGGCCGCGGCGCCTCCCGCTGCGGGTCGTCCGGTGCGTAGACGTAGCGCACCAGCTCGGCGCCGTCGTGGGTGACGGTGACCGACCTCCCGACGTCGTGCACGCAGCCGAGGTTCATCCACGTCCTCCTGGTCCTTCTCGTCCGCAGGTGCGGAAAGCGCTCTCCCAGCCTATCGGTGGCACCCCGGACGCGAAAGGGCCCCGGCGCCTGGATGGCACCGGGGCCTTCTGCCTGCGGATGGTTCCTGCGGATCAGTCGCCGATGAACGGCCCACCCGTGGGGCTCTTGCGCCAGACGGTGACGACGGACGGCCGCGGCTGGTCGCCATACGGGAACGTCGAGAACGGGTTGTCCGGCGAGGCGTCGTCGTCCTCACCCGGGTGCTGCACCGCGATGGTCGCGGTGCGGCCGTCCGGGGTGATGAACGGGCCGGAGCACTCCGCACCCTTCGGGACCGAGGCGAACCGGCGCACGTGACCCTTGTCGGGGCCCTCGACCGGCATGACGAACAGGCCGTCGTGGATGCCGGACGGGCCGGGCATGCCGTCGGTGGAGATCCACAGCCGGCCGGCCGGGTCGAACGCCACGTTGTCCGGGCAGGACATGTGGCTGACCTGCGTCTTGTCGTAGCCGTCGTAGTAGGTCGACGGGTCGCTCGGGTCGCCCGCGAGCACCAGGATCTTCCAGGTGAACGTGAGCGCGGCGGGGTCGTTGCCGGCCTCGTCGAGGCCGATGACGTGACCCCACTTGTTGTTCAGGCGCGGGTTCGGCTCCTCGACCCCGCGTGCCGCGTTGCGTGCGGTGTTGTTCGTCAGGGCGATGACGACGGTGCCGGTGACGGGGTTGCGCTCGACGTCCTCGGGGCGGTCCATCTTCGTGGCGCCGACCTTGTCGCCGGCGAGGCGCGTGAAGGTCAGGACCTCCTGGACCGTCATGCCCTGGACCTTGCTCTGGCCGCCGACCACGAGCGGGATCCACTGGCCGGTGCCGTCGAAGGCGCCGTCGGCCGGTAGCTTGCCGGTACCGTCGATCTCGCCGGCCGGGCTGTCGCCGGTGAACTTGGCGACGTAGAGGTCGCCCTCCTCCAGCAGCCGCATGTTCGAGTCGCGGTCGCGCTTGCTGTCGCCGGTGCGGTACTTGTTCTTCGAGACGAACTTGTACACGTAGTCGAAGCGCTCGTCGTCGCCCATGTAGGCCACGACGCGGCCGTCCTCGGCGATGGAGACGGTGGCGCCCTCGTGCTTCATCCGGCCCAGCGCGGTGTGCTTGCGCGGCGTGGAGGTCGGGTCGTACGGGTCGACCTCGATGATCCAGCCGAAGCGGTTCGGCTCGTTCGGCTCCTGCGCCACGTCGAAGCGCTTGTTCGTCTTCTCCCAGCCGCGGTCGGTGCCGGCCGTGGTGCGGATGCCGTAGCGGCGGTAGCGCTCCGCCACGGCCGCGTCGGTGACGGCTGCCGACGCGCCGAAGTACTGGTTGAAGTTCTCCTCGGCCGTGAGGATGGTGCCCCACGGCGTGGTGCCGCCGGCGCAGTTGTTGAGCATGCCGAGGATCTTCGTGCCGGTACGGTCGGCGCTGGTCTTCAGCAGGTCGCTGCCGGCCGCCGGGCCCGTCACCGTGAACTCGGTGTTGGTGTGGATGCGCCGGTTGTAGCGGCGGCGCCCGCCGACCGGGAGCCACTCGCCGGACTCGCCGACCCGCTCGATCTCCACAACGGAGCCGCCGTGCGCGGCCTGCGCGATCTTCAGCTGCTCGACGGTGGCCGCGGCGGCGTCGGTCCAGCCGCGGAACATCAGCTCCTCGTTGGTGTACTCGTGGTTCACCCAGAGCAGCGCCTTCGTGAAGTTGCGGTCCAGCGGCAGGATCGCCACGAAGTCGCAGTTGTAGCCGAACTGCTTCAGCTGCGCGGCCTCGGACTGGTGGTCGAAGTCGAACTCCGGCGCGCCCGGCAGGATCGGGTCCCCCCAGGCCACCGTCACCGACCAGTCGTAGCCGTTCGGCACCACGATGGTGTCGAGCGTGTTGTCGCCGATCGAGCGGAAGCCGACCGGGCGGCCGCGCTCGGGCACGTCCGGGAAGTTCGGGGTCGGCGGCTTGGGGCCCGACGACCTCGTGCTCGCCGGGGCAGCGGCGGCGGCCAGCGCGCCGCTCCCGACGCCCGACCCGACGACCAGCGCGGCGACGGCGCCGCTGCGCAGCAGGCCGCGGCGCGACATCGCCTTGTTCACCATGTCGCCGAAGTACTCGTTGTCGCTCTCGTTCGGCACCGGGTGGAAGCAGGCGTCGGCGCAGCGGTACTTGCACGTCATGGCGCTGCGGCCGCCGTGAACGCCACCCAGGAGGGGCAGCAGGCGGCGGCGCTGGGCGCCTTCGGGTTCGGGCATGGGAGTCCCTTCGTCACTTCTCCGGCACGTTCTCACCAGAACCTAGGAACAGGTGCGAGCGGTAGCCACCACATCAGGACGAACAGAAGGTAAAGGGCGCATGAGTTAGGCAAGCCTTCGCTACGCCGCTGACCAGCGCATTTGCCGAGAGTGATCACGCATGACCGGCGTGCCGCTCCCGCCCGCCCGTCTCCCATGATCACCAGCGATCACTGGCGTGTTGGCACCGATCGCCGATCATGGTGGGACGGGGCCGGCGCCGCGGACGAGGGACGCCGGCCCACGCCCCACCCACCCCGGGGCACTGGGGCGCCGTCAGTCGCCGATGGGGCGACTCGCGGCCGACCGCAATGGTCAGTCTCCGATGTATGGCCCGCCGGTCGGGCCGGTGCGCCAGACGGTGACGACCGACGGCCGCGGCTGGTCGCCGTAGGGGAACGTCGAGGCGGGCGCGTCGGGCGATGCGCCATCCTCCTCGCCGGGGTGCTGGACAGCGATCAGCGCGGTCCGGCCGTCGGGCGTGACGCACGGCCCGCAGCACTCGGCACCCACCGGGACGGAGGCGAACCGGCGCAGGTGGCCGGCGTCGTCGCCGTCGAGCGGCAGCACGAACATGCCGTCGTTGACGCCGACGGAGCCGGGCATGCCGTCGGTGGCCAGCCAGAGCCGGCCGGACGGGTCGAATGCGATGTTGTCCGGGCAGCTGATCATGCTGACCCGCGACTTGTCGAAGCCCGCGTAGTAGGTCGAGGGGTCGTCCGGGTCGCCGGCGACCAGCACGATCCGCCAGGTGAAACCGAGCGCCGCCGCGTCGCCGCCGTCCTCGTCCAACGCGATGACGTGGCCCCACCGGTTGGTGGCGCGTGGGTTGGCCTCGTCGGCCTGGGCGGGGGTGCGGCGGTCGTTGTTGGTCAGCGCCATGAAGACGGTGCCGGTGACGGGGTGCGGCTCGACGTCCTCGGGCCGGTCCATCTTCGTGGCGCCGGCGGCGTCGGCGGCCAGCCGGGCGAACACCAGCACCTCTTCGACGCTCATGCCGTCGACCCGGCTCTCGCCGCCGACGACCAGCGCCAGCCACTCGCCGGTGCCGTCGAACAGGCCGTCCGACGGCAGCCGGCCCGAGCCGTCGATCTCCGCTGCCGGGCTGTCGCCGGTGAACCGGGCGACGTAGAGGTCGCCGTCCTCGAGCAGGGCGAGGTTGTGCCGGCGGTCGCGCGCCGATCGGCCGGCGCGGTACCGGCCGGACGAGACGAACTTGTAGACGTACTCGAACCGCTCGTCGTCGCCCATGTAGACCGCGATCCGCCCGTCGGCCGTCAGTGCCGTCGTCGCGCCCTCGTGCTTGAACCGGCCCAGCGCGGTGAGCTTCTGCGGCGTCGAGCGCGGGTCGTACGGGTCGATCTGGCAGATCCAGCCGAAGCGGTTCGGCTCGTTCTGCTCACGCGCGACGTCGAACCGTGGCTCGGCCCGCTCCCAGCCGCGCTCGGTGCCGGTCGTCGTGCGGATGCCGTAGCGGGCGTACCGCGCGGCCGTCGTCGAGTCGATGACGTCGGCGGACGCGCCGAAGTACTGGTGGAAGTTCTCCTCGCCGGTCAGCACGGTGCCCCAGGGCGTGGTGCCGCCGGCGCAGTTGTTGAGCATGCCGAGGACGGCCGTGCCGGACGGGTCGGCCTCGGTGCGCAGCAGAGCGCTGCCGGCGGCCGGGCCGGTGACCCGGAACCGGGTGCCGGTGTGGATGCGCTGGTTGTGACGGCGCCCGCCGCCGGCCGGCCGCCACTCGCCGGTGTCGCCGACCCGCTCGATCTCGACGATGGACCCGCCGTGCGCGGCCATCGCGATGCGCAGCTGCTGCCGCGTCGCGCCGGCCGCGCCGGTCCAGCCGCGGAACATCAGCTCCTCGTTGGTGTACTCGTGGTTGACCCAGAGCAGCGCGCGATCGAAGCGGCGGTCCAGCGGCAGCACGGCGACGAAGTCGCAGTTGTAGCCGAACTGCTCGCGCTGGGCGGCGGCTGTCTGGTCGTCGAAGTCGAACTCGGGCGCTCCGCGCAGCACCGGGTCACCCCACGCGATGGTCACCGACCAGTCGTAGCCGTTCGGGACGACGACGGCGTCGAGCGTGTTGTCGCCGACCGGGCGGAAGCCGACCGGACGGCCGTACTCGGGGCCACCCGGGTGGTCCGGCGTGGGCGGCGTGGCGGCACCGGCGACGTCGTCCGATGCGGTGGCGAGCGTGCCGGCGGTGAGCGTGCCGGCCGCACTGGATCCGACGACGACGGCGGCCGCCAGGGCGCCGCCGCGGAGCAGGCCGCGGCGGCTGACCGCGGCCTCGACCACGTCGCCGAAGTAGGCGTTGCCGCTGGTGTTGGCCGGTTCGTGCGCGCAGGCGTCGGCACAGCGGTATCGGCAGGTCATGGCGCTGCGGCCACCGCGATCGGCGTCGAGCAGCGGGAGCAGCCACCGCCGGACGGGTGCGTCGTCGTGATCGGGCATGGGCGCGACCCCCTTTGCCAGTGGCACGAACGTGGTGTCACAGCGTAGGTAAACATTCACCCGTTGGCTACCGAAAAGTCACGAATGGCGTGGCGGCGGATTCCCGCGTGCCCGACCGGGTCCCGAGGGTGCATGCTGGACCCACGGGGAGAGGGGGCCGCCATGGTCACGACGTCGCTGATCGAGCGGATCCGCAGCGGCATCATCGGCGAGGGCGAGGTGCTGCACGGGCCGTACGGGGCGCGCCGCATGACCTACGCCGACTACACGGCGTCGGGCCGGTCGCTGGACTTCATCGAAGACTTCGTCCGCGAGCAGGTGCTGCCGCTCTACGCCAACACGCACACCGAGAGCTCCGGCACCGGGTTGCAGACCACGCTGCTGCGCGAGGACGCCCGGCGCACCATCCGGTCGTCGGTCGGCGGCACGGACGACCATCTGGTCGTGTTCACCGGGTCCGGCGCCACGTCGGCGGTCAACAAGCTGGTCGGCATCCTCGAGCTGCGGCTGCCGGCCGGCGCGCCGAAGCGGCACGGCGTGCTCTACGACGTCCCGCAGAACCGGCCGGCGGTGTTCGTCGGTCCGTACGAACACCATTCCAATGAGCTGCCGTGGCGCGAGACCATCGCCGACGTCGTCGCCGTCGACACCGACGCCGACGGCCACATCGACCTGCGCCAGCTCGACGATCTGCTGCGCGCGTACGCCGACCGCCCGCTGCGCATCGGCAGCTTCTCCGCCGCCTCCAACGTCACCGGCGTGCTGACGAACACCGACCGCATCGCCGCGCTTCTGCACGAGCACGGCGCGCTGTCGTTCTGGGACTACGCCGCCGCCGGGCCGTACGTCCCGATCCGCATGGCCGAGAGCGCGCCCGGCGCCGGCGACCACAAAGACGCGATCTTCTTGTCGCCGCACAAGTTCGTCGGCGGACCGCAGACTCCCGGCGTGCTGGTGGTCGACCGCGCGCTGGTGCAGAACCAGGTCCCGACCGTCCCCGGCGGCGGCACCGTCGAGTTCGTCAGCCCCGACGAGCACCGCTACCTCGACGACCCGGTCGCCCGCGAGGAGGGCGGCACGCCGGCGATCGTCGAGTCGATCCGGGCCGGACTGGTGTTCGGGCTCAAGGAGGCCGTCGGCACCGACCTCATCCAGGAGCGCGAGGAGCAGCTCTGGAAGTACGCGCTGCGTCGCTGGCAGGACGTCCCGCAGATCGACGTGCTCGGCAACCGCGACGTGCCGCGGCTGTCCATCGTGTCGTTCCGTATCCGCCACGGCGACCGCTTCCTGCACCACAACTTCGTGGTCGCGCTGCTCAACGACCTTTTCGGCATCCAGGCGCGGGGCGGCTGTTCGTGCGCCGGGCCGTACGGCCATCGGCTGCTGTCGGTCGGCCCGGCGCAGTCGACGGCGTTCCGCGACGTCGTCGGCGTCGGCTGCGAGGGCATCAAACCGGGCTGGACCCGGCTGAACTTCAACTACTTCATCTCCGACACCGTCCGCGACTACCTCGTCGACGCGGTGACGCTGATCGCCCGCGACGGCTACCGGCTGCTGCCCGACTACGGCTTCGACCCGCACACCGGGCTGTGGCGGCACCGCGAAGGGACGTCGCGGCCGCCGGTCCGGCTCACGGGGCTGCACTACGACGAGCAGGGGGCGCTGGTCGGGGCCGAGCGGCACGAGCGGGTCGGCGAGGAGGCGCTGGCCGCGCACCTCGACGACGCCCGCGCGGTGCTGGCCGGGCGGCCCGACACCGTCGAGGACGGGCCGACCGGGCTGTCGGACGAGTTCGAGGCGCTGCGCTGGTTCGTCCTGCCGCCGTCGTGCGTGCTGACAGGGGACCGTTCGGTCGAGGTACTGGTCGACGACCGCTGCGCACGGCACTGACCGGGCCGAACGGCGGCGTTCGAGGCAACCTCACACCGAGACAGCGCGCCGACTCGCAGCTGAGCCGGACCCGCGGATCGGGTCGGAGAGCCTTATCGGGTTCGTTGGTGGGCAGCGGCTCGATCGGCTCGACGTCGGTGGAGGGGTCGGCTCCGCTGAACCACTCCGGTTCTGGACGTCGACCGGCCCTGTGGCCGGCGCCAGCACGACGACGGGGGCGGCCACGGCGACCGCCGCGGCGGCGAGTGGCCCGCCGGCGGGACGTCGCTCGAGCCAGTGCATTGCGGCAATCCTCGCATATCGCCAAAGGACCTTCGGCCCGTGCGGCACCAATCGCGGGTAGCGTACGTTGATGGTCCGTCGGATCCCTACGAACTACCCTGGGTGAGTCATGGCCGTGCAGGAGAAGGAACACCTCGAGGACACCGAGTTCGAGCTGCCCGAGACGCGGGCCTCGATCAAGGTGCTCGGCTGGCTGCTCGCTGTCGGCGGCTCGGTCGGCCTCTTCGCGTCGGCGATGCTGATCATCGAGCGCGTGCGGCTGCTCGAGGACCCCGACTACACGCCTTCCTGCAGCTTCAACCCCATCGTCACCTGCGGCACGGTCATGGAGAGCTGGCAGGGCTCGCTGTTCGGCTTCCCGAACCCGGTCATCGGCGTGGCGGCGTTCCCCATCGTCGTCACGGCCGGCGTCATCGCGCTCACCGGCGCCAAGCTGCCGCGCTGGTTCTGGCTGGGCCTCAACGCCGGCGCGCTGGGCGGCGCGGTGTTCGTCACCTGGCTGTTCACCCAGACCACCTACTACATCGGCGCGCTGTGCCCGTACTGCATGGTCGTCTGGGTGGTCACCATCCCGATCTTCGTCTACACGACGGGCTACAACCTCTCCGAGGGGCACCTCAAGGCGCCCGCCTGGCTGCGGCGTGCCGTCGTCGAGAGCCGCGGCCTCATCGTCACCGTCTGGTTCCTCATCATCGCGATCCTCATCACCATCGAGTTCTGGGACCGCTGGTACCTCGTCTTCTGACGCCGCCTCGGCAGGCCGCGTCTCCGCGACCCCAGTACCAGCAGCGTCAGGCGGCCGCTTGCGGTGTGGCGACCGACTCCGCACGAAACTCGTGTCGACGCACCCTAGTGGTGGTGGCCGGCGGGGGTCTCGCCCCGGGCCACCGCCGCGTCGTGGCTGGCCTTGGCCCGGTCGACCAGGTCGAGCAGGCCCTCGGCGTCCTTGGCCATCTGCTTGTACTTCGGCCCGAGCGCGATGATCTGCTGTTTCTCGTCGACCAGGCGCTGGAAGATCCGCTCCCGCTCGGCCGGGTCGGCGGTGTACTCCGAGTCCAGGTAGGCGGTCGCGTGCCGGCGGGCGCCGGCGATCGCCGTCTGGGCCCGGCCGGTGTGGCTGACCAGCGACGCGACCACCGTCACCACCAGGACCACGACGATGACGCCGAGCGACAGCCCGGTGCTGGGCTCGGCCACCTCGACCGGTTCGCCGTTGTTGACGAACGGCAGGTTGTTCTCATGCAGCGCGTGCAGGATGAGCCGCACACCGATGAAGGCCAGGATCGTGGCCAGCCCGAAGGCCAGGTAGATCAGCCGGTCCAGCAGGCCGTCGATGAGGAAGTACAGCTGCCGCAGCCCGAGCAGCCAGAACGCGACGGCGGTGAAGACCAGATAGACGTTCTGCGTCAGCCCGAAGATGGCCGGGATCGAGTCCAGCGCGAACAGCACGTCCGTGCCGGCCAGCGCCACCATCACCAGCAGCAACGGCGTCATCGCGCGGCGCCCGTCGCGCACGGTGAACAGCCGGCCGTCCTCGTAGCCGTCCGTCGTGTGGAAGAGCCGCCGGGCGGCGCGGACGGCGATGTTGCCGGCCTCCTCGACCTCGCCGCCGCGGGGCTTGAGCATGTTGCCCGCCGTCACCAGCAGCACCAGCCCGAACAGGTAGAACACCCAGGCGAACGTGTTGATCAGCGCCGACCCGACGAAGATCAGCGCGGTCCGGGCGAGCAGCGAGAACGTGATGCCGAACAGCAGCGACTTCTGCTGGTACTCGCGCGGCACCCGGAAACTGTGCGGGATGACCAGGAAGACGAACAGGTTGTCGACCGACAGCGCCTTCTCGGTGAGGTAGCCGGCGAAGTACTCCGTGCCCATCGCGGTCCCGCCGAACACCAGGACGCCGATGCCGAAGGCTACGGCGATCCCGACGTACAGCGCCGACCACACCGCGGCCTCGCGCAGCGTCGGGACGTGCGCCTTGCGGATGTGGAAGACGTAGTCGAAGGCCAGCAGTGCGACGAGGCCGGCCACCGTCAGTGTCCACACCCAGCCGGGGACGTCCATGGCCACACCTGAGGGGCGTGGGGCGGGCGAGTGCGCTATCCTGACCACGTGCGAGGCCTGCTGCTCCTTATCGGGCCGCGCTGACTGCAACGGACGCCCTTTTCGCGGCGTCACGTCGGCGCGGCTGACCCCTCCTGCGTGAGGGGTCTTTTCACGTTCCGGGCCCGACACCACAGATGAGGGACGATTTCCGATGAGCCAGACGCAGACCGGCACGACGACGACGCCCGTCGACGACGCGCCGTATCGCTACACCGCCGAGGTGGCCGGCCAGATCGAGCAGCGCTGGCAGGACCGCTGGGAGCACGAGGGCACGTTCGACGCGCCCAACCCCACCGGCCCGCTGGCCGAGCCCGGCACCGAGCTGCCCGCGAAGAAGTTCTTCGTGATGGACATGTTCCCGTACCCGTCCGGGAAGGGGCTGCACGTCGGCCACCCACTGGGGTACATCGCCACCGACGTGTTCGGCCGCTACCGGCGCATGCGCGGCGACAACGTCCTGCACGCGCTGGCCTACGATGCGTTCGGGCTGCCGGCCGAGCAGTACGCCGTCCAGACCGGCCAGCACCCGCGCAAGACCACCGAAGAGAACATCGCGACCATGCGCCGGCAGTTGCGCCGGCTGGGGCTGGCGCACGACAACCGACGCACGTTCGCGACCATCGATCCCGGTTACGTCCGCTGGACGCAGTGGATCTTCCTGCAGATCTTCGAGTCCTGGTACGACACCTCCGCCGACGGCGGACGCGGGCGCGCGCGGCCGATCGCGGAGCTGATCGAGGAGTTCGAGAGCGGCCGGCGCGCTGTGCCCGGGGGCCGCGCGTGGAGTGAGCTGGACGCCGTCGAGCGGCGCCGCATCGTCGACGATTACCGGCTGGCCTACGTGTCCGAGTCGCCCGTCAACTGGTGCCCCGGGCTGGGGACGGTGCTGGCCAACGAGGAGGTCACGGCCGACGGCCGCAGCGAGCGCGGCAACTTCCCGGTGTTCAAGCGCAACCTGCGCCAGTGGATGATGCGCATCACCGCCTACGCCGACCGGCTGATCGACGATCTGGACCGCATCGACTGGCCCGAGAAGGTCAAGACGATGCAGCGCAACTGGATCGGCCGGTCCACCGGCGCGAACACGCGCTTCCGGACCGACGCCGGCGACCTGGAGATCTTCACCACCCGCCCCGACACCATGTTCGGCGCGACGTTCATGGTGGTGGCGCCCGAGCACCCGCTGGTCGACGCGCTGACGCCGTCGGCCTGGCCCGCGGGGACGAAGGACGCCTGGACCGGCGGGCACGCGACGCCCACCGACGCCGTCGCCGCCTACCGCGCCCAGGCCGCGACAAAAACAGATGCGGAGCGTCAGGCTGGGTCCTCAGGGGGCCGCGACAAGACCGGCGTGTTCACCGGCTCGTTCGCCGTCAACCCCGTCAACGGGGAGCGCATCCCCGTCTTCGTCGCCGACTACGTGCTGATGGGGTACGGCACCGGCGCCATCATGGCGGTGCCCGGCCAGGACGAGCGCGACTGGGAGTTCGCCGAGCGGTTCGACCTGCCGATCATCCGGACCGTGCAGCCGCCGGACGGCTTCGACGGCGAGGCGTACGTCGGCGAGGGTCCGGCGGTCAACTCCGCCAACGACGAGATCTCGCTGAACGGCATGGGCGTCGCCGAGGCGAAGGCCGCGATCATCGCCTGGCTGGAGTCGAAGGGGACCGGCGAGGGCGCCGTCACGTACCGGCTGCGCGACTGGCTGTTCAGCCGGCAGCGCTACTGGGGCGAGCCGTTCCCGATCGTCTACGACGAGAACGACCAGCCCATCGCCGTGCCGGACGACCAGCTGCCGGTCGACCTGCCCGAGGTGCCCGACTACTCGCCGCGCACATATGACGCCGACGCTGCAGATACCATGCCCGAGCCGCCGCTGGCCCGCGTCCCGGAGTGGGTCGAGGTCGAGCTGGACCTGGGCGACGGCCCGAAGCGGTACCGCCGCGACACCAACACCATGCCCAACTGGGCCGGGTCGTGCTGGTACGAGCTGCGCTACCTGGACCCCACCAACACCGAGCGGCTGGTCGACCCCGAGGTCGAGCGGTACTGGATGGGCCCGCAGGGCGACGGTGACGCCGGCGGCGTCGACCTGTACATCGGCGGTGTCGAGCACGCCGTCCTGCACCTGCTGTACTCGCGGTTCTGGCACAAGGTGCTGTTCGACCTGGGCCACGTGTCCAGCGAGGAGCCGTTCCACAAGCTGTTCAACCAGGGCTACATCCAGGCCTACGCCTACGTCGACGAGCGCGGCCAGTACGTCCCGGCCGAGCAGGTGGTCGAGGACGGGGACGGCTACACCTTCGAGGGCCGCCCGGTCACCCGCGAGTACGGGAAGATGGGCAAGAGCCTGAAGAACATGGTCACGCCCGACGACATGTATCGCGACTACGGCGCTGACACCTTCCGGGTGTACGAGATGTCGATGGGTCCGCTGGACCTGTCCCGGCCGTGGGAGACCCGCGCCGTCGTCGGGTCGCTGCGGTTCCTGCAGCGGGTCTGGCGGAACATCGTCTCAGAAGACACAGGCGAGACGGTCGTGTCGACCGCTCCGGCCGACGACGAGACCCGGCGGGTCCTGCACCGCGCCATCGACGCCGTCCGTACCGACATGGAGGCGATGCGGTTCAACACCGCCATCGCCCGCATGATCGAGCTGAACAACCACCTGACCAAGTTGGACACCGTCCCCCGTGAGGCGGCTGAGGCGCTGGTGCTGATGCTCGCGCCCGTCGCGCCGCACATCGCCGAGGAGCTGTGGTCGCGGCTGGGGCACCCGCAGTCGCTGGTGCACGAGCCGTTCCCCGAGGCCGACCCCGCCTACCTGGTGGAAGAGACGGTCACCTGCGTCGTCCAGGTCGCCGGCAAGGTCCGCGACCGCCTGGAGGTCCCCCCGTCGATCGGCGAGGACGAGCTGCGGGCGCTGGCGCTGGAGTCCGAGGCGGTGCGGCGGTCGCTGGACGGCCGGCCCGTGCGCACGGTCGTCGTGCGGGCGCCCAAGCTGGTCAACGTCGTCCCGGGCTGACGTCGCGTGACGGCGCGGGTCGCGGTCGTCACCGACTCGACGGCGCACCTGGCCGCCGGCGACGTCGAGTCGCACGGCATCCGGGTGGTGCCGCTGCAGGTGGTCGTCGACGGTGTCGCCGTCGACGAGTGGACGCCGGCCGCGTCGCCGCGGTTGGGGGCCGGGGCGGGCGTCGGCGGTCCCGGTGCCGAACGGCGGTTCGGGCCGCGGGAGGTCGCCGACGCGCTGCGGGCCCACGTGCCCGTGACGACGTCGCGGCCCAGCCCGCGGACGTTCCTCGACGTGTACGAGTCGGCGGCCGCGGCGGGGGTCACCGCCGTCGTGTCGGTGCACATCTCCGGCAGCCTGTCCGGGACGGCGGACGCGGCCCGGCTCGCCGCCCGCGACGCGCCGATCCCGGTGCACGTGGTCGACTCCCGGTCGCTCGGGATGGGGCTCGGGTTCGCGGTCCTGGTGGCGGCGTCGGCGGCGGCGCGCGGGCTGACGGCGGACGAGGTGGCGGCGCTGGCGCTGGACCGGGCCGTCCGGTCGTCGGCGTTCTTCTACGTGGACACGCTCGAGTACCTGCGCCGAGGCGGCCGCGTGGGCGCGGCCTCGGCCGTGGTGGGGACGGCGCTGGCGATCAAGCCGCTGCTCCACCTGCGCGACGGCTGGGTCGACCTGCTGGAGAAGGTCCGCACGTCGGCGCGGGCCCGGGCGCGCCTGGAGGACCTCGCCGTCGAGCGGGCGCTGGCCGCCGGTGGCCGCGTCGACGTCGCCGTGCACCACCTCGACAACGCGGCCCGTGCCGTCGAACTGGCCGGCCGTCTCGCTGACCGCCTCCCGTCCGTCGGCTCCGTCGTGGTCACCGAGGTCGGTGCCGTCATCGGTGCCCACGTCGGGCCGGGCCTGCTGGCCGCGGTGATCAGCCCGCACTGACGTTGTCGGTGGCGGCTGGCAGGATCTGGGGGATGCCGATCGCGTCCGAGATCTTCAACCTCACCTTCGACGCCGCCGAGCCGCGCCGGCTGGCAGAGTTCTGGGCGCTGGCGCTCGGGTACCGGCTCGAGCCGCCGCCCGAGGGCTTCGCCACCTGGGAGGAGGCCCTGGCCGCCTGGAACGTCCCAGAGGATCAGTGGGACTCTGCCAGCGCCATCATCGACCCCGATGGCGCGCTGCCACGGATCTTCTTCCAGAAGGTGCCCGAGCCCAAGACGGCCAAGAACCGCGTCCACCTCGACGTCCGCGCCTGGCGCTACACCACCGCCGACGGCGGCCGGCCGCCGGAGGCCGACGTCCGGGCCGCCATCGATGCCAAGGTCGCCGAGCTGGTCGCCGCCGGAGCCACGGTGGTCGGCACGACCGAGCAGTACGGCAACTCCTGGACCGTCCTTCAGGACCCGGAGGGCAACGAGTTCTGCGTGACCTGAGGGGATTCGGCAGCTGCCGGCGAGAACGCTCAGCACGCACCGCCCGAGGGCACTGTGGTGGGAGCCGGCGTGCCGACGAAGCGGCGAACGTCCTTGGCGAACACATCGACCAACACGACAGACGTCTCTGGTTCGGTGCAACGCTGAACCGTCGTCGGACGACATTGCAGGTGTGATGCCAACTGAGAAGGCTTCGGCCGGGTTCGAGGAGACCTACCGCGAGCAGCGACTGCCGCTGCTGCGGTTCGCCTATCTCCTCTGTGGCTCGCGGGAGACGAGTGAGGACGTCGTGCAGAGCGCGTTCGCGTCGGCTCAATCGCGATGGGACCAGATTCAAAGCCCGGCGTCGTACCTGAGACGGTCGGTCCTGAACCTGGTGAAGGACGGACAACGACGTCGATACCGCCTGGCCACGCTCGTTCCGGTTGCCCAATCGGAGGCGGTCGTCCTTCCTCCGGAGGTGGACGAGACCTGGACCCTGATCCAGCACTTGCCATGGCCCCAACGGGCTGTCGTGGTCCTGCACTACTACGAAGACCTTCCCTTGGTCGAGATCGCCCAGGTCCTCGAGCGGTCCGAATCGACGGTCCGCTCCGACCATCGTCGAGCCCTCGACAAGCTGCGAAAGGCACTGCGATGACCAACGAACCCATCACCGACCTTCGGCTGGACCAGCACCTGCGACACACCCTCGAGACGGTCGCCGAAACCGTCACGGCCGACGTGTCCGCCGCGCCAGGTGGTAACACCGGCAAGCGGCCGCACCGCCGCTATCGCCGCATCGGGCTGGTCGCCGGAGCCGTCGCCGTTCCCCTCGCCCTGGCGGCTGCCGCGTTCATCCAGTCGGGACCGGAGTACGTCGACCAGATCCCCCCCGAGTCGATCATCGCGAAGGGAAACGTGGGTGGCAGCGACTATCTGCTCGTGGAGAACCGCAGAACCGAGTGTGATCGGCCGGCACAGGGCGTCGAACTCGTCGAGGAGCGCGAGAACCTCTTCGGAAGTGAGTGGAACACCGTCGGCGAGCAGTACGGCGAGCGCGTCGACGATTGCGGGGTCGACACCAAGCGGTACCTCGCGAACCCGGCCCTCTTCAATGACGGCGGAGTCCCCGTCGGAGATGCGCTCGTCTGGCTCTGGGCGGTTCACCCAGACGTCACCGCGGTGCGCATCACAACGTCGGCCGACGTCGAGGACCTGCCCGTATACACGGTGGACGGCGCTGGTTACGCCCTGTTCGAAGTGCCCGACGACGTTGAGGCGTTCACCGCCGAGCTCCTCATCAACGGTGAAGTGGTTCCCGGCTCTGCAGAGGTTCACAGGCTGAACGCACCAGCTCGGGACTGAGCTCGATCGTCGACACGAACGGTCCGGGCGTTGTGGTCGAAGGCGGCGGCGCCCGGATCGATTCCCATGTCGACCGCACGCTCATCGGCAGTGTCGGGCGAGCCGCGTCCCAGCTTGTCCACAGCCCTGACCAGTTCCTTCAGTTGTCCACAGCAGCCGGTTTCGGCGGTCGCCGCGGTCGGTGGTGGGACCTAGCGTCGCTGGCATGCGATCGCTCCGTTCCCGCCCCGCTGACGACCGGACGGCGGCGCTCGTCCGTGCTCGGGTGGCGCACCTGGCCGGCGCCCAGCGCGGTGGAGCGCCCGCTGAAGCCACGGATCAGAGCGCGCCGGCGCCGCGGGACGAGCCGGTGCCGGGCGGCGACCGCGCGGACGAGGCGGGTCACGACGGCGACGCCCGATCGCAGGAGTGGCTGGACTCACTGCAGAACCGGTTGCCGGTGGCCGTCCGCCCGGCGCGGCTCGGGCTGGAGCGCACCCACCTCGCGGTGATCGTGCTCGTCGTCCTGGTCGGCGTGATCGGCGCGGCGGTGCTGTTCCTGCTGGCCAGGCCGGAGGTCGTGCCCCTCGAGCCCGAGCTCGTGGCCACCGGCCGGCCCATCGCCACCGGGACCGAGCCGCCGGCCGACGAGGTTCCCTCCAGCGAGACACCGTCCGGCGAGCCGCCGCCGTCGGGCTCACCGGCGGCCATCGTGGTGCACGTGGCCGGGCTGGTCGCCCGTCCGGGCGTGGTCGAGCTGCCGGCCGGTTCCCGGGTGGTGGACGCCATCGAGGCGGCCGGCGGAGCCACTGCGGACGCCGACCTGACCCCGATCAACCTCGCCCGCGTCCTCACCGACGGCGAGCAGGTGCTCGTCTCGGCTGACCCGCCCCCGCCGGAGGC
>NZ_SMLB01000033.1 GCF_004349105.1 Jiangella aurantiaca | reverse complement strand
AGGTTCGGGGGCGGCGGGAGGTTCGGCCGCGGCGGGAGGTTCGACCATGGACGCCGGCTCGTCGTCGACGGGCTCGGGCCGTAGCGGCACGACCTCGGCGGACGGCTCGGCCGGTGCCGGGCCGGCGCTGGGTACCGACGGCGCGGCCTCGGGAGCCGGCGTCGCGGCAGGAGCCGTCGGCGGGGCGTCGGCGGGCGGGTTGACCCGTGCGAACGCGGCCGCCCGCTTGGACACGCCTGACAGAGTCTCCGCGACCGGCGCCGGAGCCGGCTGGGCGACCGGCGCAGCGGCGGGCGGGAGCGGCTCGCCGCCGGTGAGCCGTCGCTCGACACGGTCGAGGCGGGCCTGGACGCCGGAGACGGTGTCCTCGGCGCCGGGCAGCAGCAGCCGCGCGCACACCAGCTCCAGCTGCAGCCGCGTGGGCGTGGCGCCCTTCATGGCGGTGATGCCCTCGTCGACCACGGCGGCGAGCCGCACGAGGTCGGACGGGCCGAATCGGGCGGCCTGGATGGCCATGCGTTCGGCCTGCTCGGGCGGCAGATCCAGCAGCCCCTCGGCGACGGCATCGGGCGCCGCCCGAAGGACGATGAGGTCGCGGAACCGCTCGAGCAGGTCGGTGAGGAACCGGCGCGGGTCGTGGCCGGCGTCCATGACCTGGTCGACCGCGGCATAGACGGATCGCCCGTCGCCGGCGGAGATGGCCTCGACGACCTGGTCGAGCATGGCGGCGTCGGTGAACCCCAGCAGCGCCACCGCGAGGTCGTACGTCACGCCGTCGTCGCCCGCACCGGCGATGAGCTGCCCGAGGATCGACTGCGCGTCGCGGGCGGACCCGGCGCCGGCCCGCGCGACCAGCGCCAGCGCGGCCGGCTCGATGGGCACGCCTTCCTGCTCGCAGATCCAGCCGAGGTTCTGCTGCAACGTCTTCGTCGGGATGAGCCGGAACGGGTAGTGGTGCGTGCGCGACCGGATGGTGCCGATGATCTTGTCGGGCGCCGTGGTGGCGAAGATGAACTTGAGATGCGCCGGCGGCTCTTCGATCAGTTTGAGCAGCGCGTTCGCCGCGCCCGGGCCGAGCTGGTGCGCCTCGTCGATGATGTAGATCTTGAACCGCGACGACACCGGCGCGAAGTGCGCCTTCTCTCGCAGGTCGCGGGCGTCGTCGACCAGGCCGTGCGTGGCGGCGTCGAGCTCGACGACGTCGATGTTGCCAGGCCCGTTGGGGGCGAGGTCGAGGCAGGACTGGCACTGCCCGCACGGCTCGTCCGTCGGTCCCTTCTCGCAGTTCAGTGACCGCGCCAGAATGCGGGCCGACGACGTCTTGCCGCAGCCGCGCGGCCCGGAGAACAGGTAGGCGTGGTGGACGCGGTCGTTGGCCAGCGCTCGCATCAGCGGGACGGTGACATGCTCCTGCCCCACCACGTCAGCGAACCGGCCTGGCCGATAGGTGCGATACAGAGCGAGCGACGACACCTTGCGAACCCTAGTCGCCCCCGCCGACAGATTCCCATCCGGACGTGAAAGGACCCCTCGCGCACCCGGTAGAGCCCACTTACCCTTGCTGCCTTCCGGCCCTGGGGGAGTTAGGCGGGGTGCCGCCACGCGAGGGGTCGGCTGCCAGTGTACGTGGTCGGCCGCGCGGCATCACAACGCGCTGTCGATTTCAGCCGGAGCGCCCTTGTCCGATACCCTCTGCGGCGGAGGATTCGCCTAGTGGCCTAGGGCGCACGCTTGGAAAGCGTGTTGGGAGCAATCCCTCAGGGGTTCGAATCCCCTATCCTCCGCCACTCTCACCAGCACCGACGTTCGGGGCCGTCTCCTCAGGGAACGGCCTCGGGGTGTTTGTGGTCTCAGTTCCGGTCTCATTTGCCCTCGTCGACGGGCTTCTCGTCGTCGTCCTGGTCCGCCCACAGCAGCCCGTCGACATGGTCCGCGACCGCACGGCGGATCGGGTCTGTGACGTGCTGATATCGAGCCGCCATCGCTGTCGACGACGCCCCAGGCATCACGCGTTGCCGGATAGACCTATTTCACGATCAAGACGGCGCGCTCCGCGCGCCGTGCCCGCAAGATACGGAAACTGCCGACGATCACGAGCGAAGTGGTGGCCGGGCGGCACGGGTGCGCCACGCCGTGTTGATCACGGAGAAGGTCGGGTTTCCCGCGACTCCGAAGCCGACCTTCTCCTTGATCAACCGGCCCCGGTCGTCATGGCGGCGGCCGGGTTCGAATCCCCTATCCTCCGCCAACCCTCACGGGCAGCCACGCGGACCGGCCTCATCCGGACTGGGCCGGGCGCCGCGACGACCACGGCGCCCGGCCCGGCGTCGGCAGGACTCAGCCGCGGCGAAGGATGTCGCGGAGCACCTGCGGGTAGTTCGTGATGATGCCGTCGACCTGCCAGTTGATGGCCCGGCGCATGTCCTGGCCGGCGTTGACGGTCCACACGTGGATCTCCATGCCGTGTGCGTGGACCTGCTCGACCGTGGCCTGGTCGATCACGCCGAGTGCCGGATTGATCTGCTGCGCCCAGGTCGCCGCCGCCGCGATGTCGGTCGTCGTCGGCTTGGTGCCGAAGAGCAGACCGACGGGCACGTCGGACGCCAGCTCCTTGTACGCGCGCAGCCACACGTGGTTGAAGGACTGGACGACGACCCGGTCGGCCTTCAAAGCCCGGTTGAACGCCGGCAGCGAGCGCAGCTCGGCGTCGAGGTCGGACTCGATGCCCGGGTAGAGCTCCGGAGACTTCGGCTCCAGCAGCATCCCGGCGCGGTCGCCGACAGCGTTCACCCACTCGGCGAGAGTGGGCACACGCTCACCCGCGAACTCCGGAGCGAACCACGAACCCGCGTCGAGCTGCTTGATCTCGGCGAGGGTGAAGTCGCGGACGTTCCAAGGCGCGCGGTCCGGGAAGACCTCCTCGACGTTGGTGGTCCGGGCCAGTGTCAGGTCGTGCATGATCACCAGCTCTCCGTCGCGAGTGCGCTGGATGTCGTTTTCCACGACGTCCGACTTGTGCGCGATCGCCAGGCGAATGGCCGCGAGCGTGTTCTCGGGTGCGGCGCCCGACGAGCCTCGGTGGGCGATGACGTCGACATCCGGTTCGGGCCCGGTGGCCGCCGTGGCCGGCCCGGCCGCGGCCAGCAGCGGCACCGCTGCGACCAGGACCGCACCGAAGACGCGAGCTGTGCGAGACATGGGGGTCTCCTCTTCGTCGGTGACAGCTCCGGACAGATCGCCCGAAACCTCGCTCGACCCTGACTCATCCGGTGGAACGTTCGGTGACACTCGGTCGAACCTACTGTGACACCCCCGGCCGTGCCGGCGAGGAACTCGCGCTCGAGAACGGCGAACTCGTCGACCGACCCGGCGAGTCAGGAGTTGATCAGCAAGCCGTGACGGGGGTGCATCGATGGACTCAGACATGCAGGGTGGGCCGGTAGATGAGCTCTTGGATGTGGCCGTCGAGCGTCCGGCTCTCGATCAGCTCGAGGTCGAAGTCGGCCGCACCCTGGAAGATCGGGTCCAGTCCGGTCTGGCCGGTGATCACAGGGAAGAGCGTCACCTGGACGCGGTCGACCAGACCGGCGGCCATCAGCGCCCGATTGATCGACAGGCTGCCGTGTGAGCGCAACGGCACCTCGGACTCCTCCTTGAGCCGGGCGACGACGTCGACGGCGTCGCCGCCCACGACGGTCGCGTCCGGCCAATCGAGCGGTCCTTCGAGTGTGGTCGACACCACCGTTGCCGGCAGGTTCCTCATCCGGGTGACCCAGGGGTCGCGCACCTCGGACTCCTCGGTGCTCGAGGCCAGCATCTGCGCGAATGCCCGATACGTGTTGGCCCCGAAGACCATCCGCTGCTCCTCGCCGTACAAGGCGAGGCGGCGGTCGAGCAGCTCGGGGCCTTGCTTGCCCCAGTAGCCGGTCCAGTTGCCGCTGGCGGCGCCGAAGCCGTCGAGGCTGGAAAAGACGTCGAAGGTGTAGGTAGCGGTCATGGTGCTCTCCTTGAGTGCGGCTGATCGGGTGTGAGGAGACAGACTGGGAACGACGGCGAGACTCATCGCCGTCGGACGCCGGCCACCTGCTCAGGCCAGCACGCGGTAGGTCACGTGCGTCACCAGGCTCGCCGGCCGCGACTTGACCTGCTCGAGTTTCAGCGGCGGGACGCCCTCGAACAGCCGCGTACCGGCGCCGAGCGTCATCGGCACGATGTGCAACCGCACCTCGTCGACCATGCCGGCGGCGAGGTACTGGTTGATGGTGGTCGCGCCGCCCATGATCGCGACGTCGCCGTCACCGGCCGCCGCGCGCGCCTGTGCCAGTGCCGACTCGATTCCGTCGGTGACGAAGTAGTACGTGGTGCCACCGTCCATCGGCTGCGGCTCGCGCGGGTGGTGGGTGAGCACGAAGGTCGGGGCGTGGTACGGCGGATTGTCGCCCCACCAGCCGTTCCACTGCCGATCCCACTCGCCGCGCACCGGACCGAACATGTTGCGCCCCATGATGAAGGCTTTGGCCGCGGTCATCTGGTCGATCTCGGCCCGGTTCTCCTCAGGAGACTCGCTGAACCAGGCGTGCAGCTTGTCGCCCCAGCCGTCACCGCCGTCGTCGCCGAACGGGCGTTCCTCGGTCTGGTTGAGCCCGGCCGAGTACCCGTCGGCCGAGATCGTGATGTTGCAGATCACCTTGCCCATAGGTGTGGTCATTGCTCTGTCCTCCTCGTGGCGACCCGCCTTCGCAGTGCGCTTCCTGTCGAGCATCCGACCCGGGCGGGCACCAATGCCGCCACGAATTCGAGTAGGTTCGAATCGTGACGCTCCGGATGCCGATGCGCATGCGTCCGCTTTACAGCTGTCGACCTGCTCAGGCAAGGAACTCCCGTATCGCGGCGGCCGCCTCCTTCGCCGGAATGGTGTGGTCCGCGCCGCCAGGCACGGTGACGTAGCGGGCGTCGGCGAGCAGGGACGGCAGCGCCTCGGCCGCCCGCCGCAGCACCGGCCAGGTCTCCGCACCGGTCAGGACCAGCACCGGCACCTCGACGGCGCGCAGCTCCGGCGTCGGGCCGTCGTACGGGGGCGAGGTGAGGGTCGCGTCGTAGACGACCGTCGGGGCGATCGCCTCCAGCTGCGGGAAGAACGGCGACTGCCGGATCCCGGCCACCATCTCCGGCGGCAGCCCGATCCCCTCCAGCTGGAACGTCGTGACGGCGTCCGCGCGGCGCCCCGCCGCGATCAGCCCCGCCAGCCGCCCGGGCAGGTCGTCCGCAGTGCGCCGGTCTTCGGGATCCAGCGCGAACGGCGCCTCGTACAGCACTAACGACGTCACCGGCAGGCCCCGCGAGGCGGCCAGCAGGCCGAGGTTCGCGCCGGACGAGAAGCCGAACACGGCCGCCGAGCCGCCGACCGCCGACAACACAGCCGAGAGGTCTTCGATCTCCCGCTCGACGGCGTAGGGCGCGGTGTCGCCGCTGTCGCCGCGGCCGCGCCGGTCGTAGCAGACGACGGTGTGGGACGACGCCAGCTCGGCCGCGACCGGCGCCAGCGTGTGCCGGTCGTTGAACGCGCCGGACACGAAGACGATCGGGAAGCCAGAGCCATCACGGTCGTAGGCGATCGTCGTGCCGTCGGCGGATGTGGTGGTGAACATCATGCTCCTCGCAGTATGTGTATCGAAGGGTCGACCCCACGACGAACGGGATGGCGCACGATGGACACCGTGGACCAATCGATCCGATACATGTTGCTGATCAGCGCCGACGAGGACCGGGAGCCCGACGTCGTCAGCGACGAGGGCATGCGCCGCTTCCACGAGTGGATGGCCGACCTGGAGCGACGCGGGGTGCTGCGGGCCCACGAGGGCCTGTACCCGAGCCGGACGGCGACGACCGTGCGGGTGCGCGACGGCGAGGTGCTGCGCACCGACGGCCCGTTCATGGAGACGAAGGACCAGATCGGCGGCTTCGCGCTGATCGAGTGCTCCGGCATCGACGAGGCCGTCGAGATCGCCGCCGGCCACCCGGCCGCGCGGTTCGGGCAGGTCGAGATCCGCCCGGTCCGATGACCGACGTCCAGGCGGCGGTCGCTGATGCGTTCCGCGACGAGTGGGGCCGGATCGTCGCGGCGCTGATCGCCCGCACCGGCGACTGGGACGTCGCCGAGGAGTCCGCCGCCGAGGCTTTCGCCGCCGCGCTGGAGACCTGGCCGCGCGACGGCGTCCCGGACCGCCCCGGCGCCTGGCTGACCACGACGGCGCGCAACCGGGCGCTCGACCGGCTGCGGCGGGCGAAAGCCGGCGAGGCGAAACTGCGGCTGCTCGCGGCGACGGCGGACGAGCCGCCCGGCGAGCGGCGCGAGCAGCCGGACGACGACCGGCTCCGCCTCCTCTACACCTGCTGCCATCCGGCGCTGGCGTTCGAGGCGCAGGTCGCGCTGGCGCTGCGCACACTGACCGGCCTGACGACGACGGAGATCGCGCGGGCGTTCCTGGTCCCCGAGGCGACCATGGCGAAGCGGCTGGTCCGGGCGAAGGGGAAGATCCGCGCCGCCGCGATCCCGTACCGCGTGCCGCCGCCGGACCAGCTGCCCGAGCGGACGACCGCGGTGCTCGGCGTCGTCTACCTGCTGTTCAACGAGGGCTACGGCGCCACCAGCGGCGACGGCCTGATGCGTCCGGACCTCACGCGCGAGGCGCTCCGCCTGGCCGCGGTGGTCGTGGAGCTGATACCGGACGAACCCGAGCCGCTCGGCCTGCTCGCGCTGCTCCGGCTGCACGACGCTCGCGCCGCGACCCGGACCGGCCCCGGCGGCGAGCTGGTTCCGTTGGAGGAGCAGGACCGCGGCCGCTGGGACCGCGCGGCCATCGCCGGCGCCGTCGGACTGCTGCGGCGGGCGCTGGCCCACGAGCGGCCCGGCCCATACCAGCTGCAAGCGATGATCGCCGCCTGTCACGCGGTCGCCGCCCGGCCCGAGGACACCGACTGGCCACGGATCGTCCGGCTCTACGACCAGCTGCTCGACCACCAGCCGACGCCGGTGGTCCGGCTGAACCGGGCGGTCGCGGTCGCGATGGCGGACGGTCCGGCCGCGGGGCTCGCGCAGGTCGACGCCGTCGCCGGCGAGCTGGACGACTTCCGGCTGCTGCCCGCCACCCGCGCGGACCTGCTCCGTCGGGCCGGCGACAAGGTCGCGGCCGCGGCCGAGTATCGCGCGGCGCTGGCGGCGGCCGGCAACGACGGCGAGCGGCGCTATCTCGCGCGGCGGCTGGCCGAGGTCGACCCGTCCTGACGGCGTCCGACTCAGCGACGGCGGCGGGTGCCGAAGACGCCGCGGACGATCTCCTTGGCCAGCTCGCGCCCGGCCGTCTTCAAGAAGGAATCGAGCGGACTGTCCGTATGTGCCCGTGGCTTCCGTGCCGGCGAGGACGATGTCGGCGACGGCGACCCGGTGGGCACCGTGCCGGGCACCGGGAGGCCGCGGATCTCCGCCTCCAGCCGCTTGATCTCCTCCTCCCTGGTCAGTGGCTCGGGTGACCCGACCGGAGCACCCGGGCCGGCCGCGATCCGCCCGCTGAGCAGTTCGTACGCCGACTCGCGGTCGACCCGCTCGCCGTACTTCGCGGCCAGCGGCGACGCCGCCACCACACCGGCGAGCACGTCCGGGGACGACGGCGCCATCAGCGACCGCGGCGCCTGGAGCATCGTGTGCGCGACCGGCGTCGGCGCGCCCTTCTCCGACATGACGGTGACGACCGCCTCGCCGATGCCGAGCGTCGTCAGCAACTCCTCCAGGTCGTACGCGGAGGTCGGGTAGGTCCGGACGGCGGCCCGCAGCGCGGCCGCGTCGTTCGGCGTGAACGCGCGCAGTTGGTGCTGCACCCGGCTGCCGAGCTGGGCAAGTACGTCCTCCTGCACGTCCTTGGGCGACTGCGTCACGAAGAACACGCCGACGCCCTTGGAGCGGACCAGCCGGACCGTCTGGATCAGGGCGGCGAGGAAGTCCTTGGACGCGTCCTTGAACAACAGGTGCGCTTCGTCGAAGAAGAACACCAGCTTCGGCTTCTCCAGGTCGCCCACCTCGGGCAGCTCCTCGAACAGCTCGGCCAGCAGCCACATGAGGAACGTCGAGAACAGCACCGGCCGGTCCTGCACCGACGGCAGCTCCAGCAGCGTGACGACGCCGCGGCCGTCATCGGCGGTCCGCAGCAGCGACCCGACCTCGAACTCCGGCTCGCCGAAGAACGAGTCGGCGCCGGACGCGGAGAAGTTGACCAGCTCGCGCAGGATCACGCCGGCCGTCTGCTTCGACAGCCCGCCCAGGCCCTCGAGATCGTGCTTCCCCTCAGGCGCCGTGAGGTGCTGGATGACGGCGCGCAGGTCGGCGAACTCGACCAGCGGCAGTCCGGCGGTGTCGGCGTAGTGGAACACCAGGCCGAGCGAGCTCTCCTGGGTCGCGTTCAGCTCCAGGACCTTCGCCAGCAGCGTCGGGCCGAACGACGTCACCGACGCGCGGACCGGCACGCCGACGCCGTCGTCGCCGAGGCGCAGCAGCTCCACTGGGAAGGCCGCCGGCGTCCACTCCTGTCCGACGGACCGGGCGCGGGCCGCGACCTTCTCGTCCGACGACCCCGGCGAGGCCAGCCCGGACAGGTCGCCCTTGATGTCCGCGGCGAACACCGGCACTCCGGCGGCGGACAGCTGCTCGGCCATGACCTGCAGCGTCTTGGTCTTGCCGGTGCCTGTAGCGCCCGCGATCAGGCCGTGCCGGTTGAGCATGGACAACGGCACCCGCACCTGGACGTCGGCCAGCGGCGCCCCGTCGGCCACGAGCGCTCCCAGCTCGAGGCAGGCGCCGTCGAAGGCGTAGCCCTGCCGCACGGCCGACACGAGATCGTCGCCCTGGTTCCGCACCTGGAGCAGCATATGCCTGGCGAAACGACGCCCGCAGTTTAGACTGCGCTAGGTGATTTTCAAGCGCGTCGGAGACGGCAAGCCCTACCCGGACCACGACACGGGTCTGCGGGCGTGGTCCGAGCTTCCCCCGCGCCAGATCCGTCTGGACGAACTGGTCACCACCAAGCGCACGCTGAACCTCGAAACCCTGCTGGCCGACGACTCCACGTTCTACGGCGACCTCTTCGCCCACGTGGTCGAATGGCGCGGCGAGCTCTACCTCGAGGACGGGCTGCACCGGGCACTCCGCGCGGCGCTGCAGCAGCGGCCGGTGATCCACGCGCGCGTCCTGCTGCTCCCCGACACCGAGGCATGACCAGCGGAAACGGGAGCTTCACAGCTAGGCTGACCAGATCACCACGACCCCCGTCCGCGCGGCAGCGCCGCCGACCCCGGAGCACCCATGGCGTTCGAGGATGAGCAGCTGACCGAGGAGGAGGCTGTCCGGCGGCGCCGCTGGCGGCGCATCCGTACCTCGGTGACGCTACTGGTCCTGATCGGCGTGGTCATCGGGGCCGCCTGGTACAGCTGGGACAACGTCGTCGACGACGGCGAGACCGCCGCGTCCGGGCCCACCGGCGAGCCGTGCGCTCCCGGCGCGCCGACGTCCGCGCCAGCACCGGCCAACGTGCAGGTGAACGTCTACAACGCCACCGAGCGCAACGGGCTGGCCTCCGCCGTCGCCCGGCAGGTCCGCGAGCGCGGCTTCGTCGTCGTCGACGTCGACAACGACCCGCTCGACCGCGCCATCACCGGGACGGCCGAGGTGCGGTCCCGGGCCGACGACCAGGCCGCCGCCGAGCTGGTCGCGACGCTCGTCCCCGGCGCGGTGTACGTGCCGGACGAGCGCACCGAGGCGACCATCGACCTCGTGCTCGGCGACGCGTTCGAGGCGCTGTCCGATCCGGCGGCGCCGCCCGCGACGCCGGCGGCCGGCCTGCCGCCCTGCGAGGCCGCGCCCTGACGCCGTCGCGCTAGTCCTCGTCGAGCTCGGCGCCGCCTCGTTCACCGAACCAGCCGGCGAGGCGGCCGCGACGTCCCACAGCGCGCAGCCGGGCCTCGGTGGCGCGGCGCAGCGCCCGTGGCGCGACGATGAGGATCTCGTCGCCCTGCTGCAACTTGGTCCGCGGGCCGGGGACCATCGACGTGTCGCCGCGGACGATCAGCGCGACGCCCACCCCGGGCGGGACCCGCAGCTCGGCGATCTCGACGCCGTGCAGCTTCGAGCCGGGCGGCACGCGGACGTGGATGAGGTCGGCGTCCAGCCGTTCCAGCGGCGCGGACTCGACGTCGGCGTCGCGGGTGGGAAAGGCCGGCACCATGCGGAGGCGAGTGGCCAGCCACGGCAGCGTGGGCGCCTGGATCACCGTGTACACCACGCTGACGATGAAGACGACGGCGAACAGCCAGTCCGCCCGTTCGACGCCCTCGGCCAGCGGGATGGTCGCGAACACGACCGGCACCGCGCCACGGAGCCCGGCCCAGGACAGGAAGACCCTCTCCCGCACCGACATCAGGAACGGTGCCGTCGCCGCCCACACCGAGATCGGCCGGGCGACGAACGTCAGCACCGCCCCCGCGACGACCGCAGTCACGAACGCGCCGGGCATGTCGGACGGCGACGACAGGAGGCCGAGCATGACGAACAGGCCGATCTGCGCCAGCCAGGCCAGCCCCTCGACGAACGACCGCGTGGCCGCGCGGTGCGGCAGGTGCGAGTTGCCCAGCACGAGCGCCGCGATGTACACCGCCGCGAACCCGCTCATGTGCGCGAACGCGCCGACGCCGTACGCGAGAACGGTCAGCGTCAGCACGACGAGCGGATAGAGCCCGGACGCCGGCAGCGCGGTCCGCCGCAGGATCGCCGCACCCACCCGTCCCACGACGTAGCCGAGCGCCGCGCCGCCGAGCAGCTCGTACACCACCGTCAGCCCGATCATCAGGAAGCCCTCGTCGGGACCGTGGCTGACGCTGAGGATCGTCACCAGCACGATCGCCGGGGCGTCGTTGAGGCCGGACTCCGCCTCGAGTGCGCCGGACAGCCGTCGTTTCAGCGGCAGCCGCCGCAGCGTCGAGAACACCGCGGCGGCGTCGGTCGGCGCGAAGATCGCACCGAGCAGGATCGCCGGCAGCCAGTCCAGGCCGAGCAGATAATGCCCGATGACCGCCACGACCGCGGTGCTCACGACCACGCCGACGGTCGCCAGCGACAAGCCGATGCCGAACACCGGCCGCACCTCGTCCCACTGCGTCGTCAGACCGCCCTCGGCCAGGATGACGATGAGCGCGGCGTAGGCGAACGACCGTGCGACGTCGGGGTCGGAGAACTGGATGCCGAGCCCCGACTCGCCGATCGCCACCCCGATCAGGAGGTACAGCACGAGGCTCGGCAGCCCCAGCTTCACGCTCACTCGCACCGCGACGACGGCGGTGATGAGCACCAGGGCACCGGCGAGCAGGAAGACGTTGAGCGAGTCGACGGTCACGCCGCACCCCCGTCCCCTGTCGGCGAGCCGCATCGCGGCAGGTCTAGAGCGTAGAGCGCGGTCGGCCCTGGTCGCGCGACGAACAGTGGGAGCGACAGAGCCCGCCCCGATGCCGGGGCGGGCTCTGACACGCTGGCGGTAGCGGTGGGATTTGAACCCACGGTGGAGTTGCCCCCACACACGCTTTCGAGGCGTGCTCCTTAGGCCGCTCGGACACGCTACCGCCGTCGAGGGTACCGGAGCCCCCGGTGCTGGAGGAAATCGGCCGGGCTGAGACCGGGCAGTCAGCGCTGGCGGGCGAAGAAGTCGCGGACGAGCGCGCCGCACTCGTCGGCGAGGATGCCCGAAATGACTTCCGGGCGGTGGTTGAGCCGCCGATCGCGGACGAGGTCCCAAAGTGAGCCGACGGCGCCGGCCTTGGGGTCCGGCGCGCCATAGACGAGGCGTTCGATGCGGGCCAGGACGAGGGCGCCGGCACACATCGGGCACGGCTCCATCGTGACGACCAGCGTGCAGCCCTCCAGCCGCCACGAGCCGGCTGCGGCGGCCGCCGACCGCAGCGCCAGTACCTCGGCATGCGCCGTCGGGTCGGCGTCGGCCTCCCGCCGGTTGTGCCCGCGGCCCAGCACCACGCCGCCCGCATCGACGACGACGGCCCCGATCGGCACGTCGCCGGTCGCCGGCGCCAGCTCGGCGTCGGCCAGCGCGTGACGCATGAGCGGCTCGTAGCGCCGGGCGGCGGGTCCCGCGGACATGCCCCGACCCTAACGGGAGCCGGCCGCCCGCCTGTCACAGAGCACCCGCGTCCCACGTCTACTGTCCAGACCGAACAGGTGCGAGCCCGGGCCGACCGGAGATTCTCAGCGTGGCCACAGGAATGACAAGAAACCCTTTGACGAGACACTCAGCCAGTGCGAAACTAAGAAGAACGAGCGTTCGCTTTACGGGAGACTCCATGACCCTCACCTCCCTCTCGATGATCGATCGCGGCCTCACCCCTGACATCGCCGTCAACGGCTCGGTGGACCGGGCGGCGGAGCTGCTCGAACTGCGTCCGGGCGTCAACGAGCTGCTCAAGCTGCACGACCGCGAACTCGGCGTCCAACTGCCGCTGCGCCGCGACGACGGCAGCATCGCCGTCGTGCAGGGGTACCGCGTCCAGCACAGCGGCGCGCGCGGGCCCTACCTCGGCGGGCTCCGCTTCCATCCGCGGGCCGACCTGCACCAGACCCGCGCGCTTGCGTCGCTCACGACGTGGCGCTCGGCGCTGCACGGCTTGCCGTTCGGCGGCGCCCAGGGCAGCCTTCTGATCGATCCGGCGGACTTCTCGACGACGGAGCTCGAGGCGCTCACGCGACGCTACGCGCTCGCCGTCAGCCACATCATGGGGCCACGGCTGGACATCGCCGCGCCCGACCTCAACACAGACGCGCGGGTGATGGCGTGGTTCCTCGACGCCTATGGGAGCCGGCACGGGCACGCGCCCGGCGTGGTCGCGGGCAAGCCGATCAGCCTCGGCGGCGTGCCCGGCGGCGAGGCGGCGGCCGGGCGCGCGCTGGTGTACGTGCTCGAGGCGGCGGCCCGGCGCTGGGGACTCGATCTCGGGGCCCAGCGGGTGGCGATCCAGGGTTTCGGCCACGTCGGCTCGTGGGTGGCGCGCGAACTGTTCGTGCGCGGCGTGCGGGTGGTCGCCGTCGGCGACGCGGGCGGCGCTGTGCTCAACGAGCGCGGGCTCGACGTCCGCGAGCTGCTGCGCGCGACCGCCGCCGGGTACTCCGTCGCCGACTCCGGCGCGCCCTTGCAGCGCATCGCGCCGGACGAGCTGCTGACGCTGGACTGCGACGTGCTGATCCCGGCGGCGACGGGCGAGGTGCTGACAGCGTTCAACGTCGACGGCGTGCGCGCGAGCATCGTCGTCGAGGGCGCCGCGCACCCCGTCACCCCGGAGGCCGACGCCGTCCTCGACGCCCGCGGGGTCAGGGTCATCCCCGACCTGCTGGCCGGCGGCGGTGCGGCCATCGCCGCCTACGCCGAGTGGGCCCAGGGCGTCGCCGGCGTGCCGTGGGACGAGATGCGTCTCGCGACGGAGCTGCGCGGCCGCATCGAGCGGACGTTCACTGAGGTCGCGGAGTTCAGCGAGGAGCACCACTGCAGCTATCGGCAGGCGGCCTACGCGCTCGCCGTCGACCGCGTCGCGGCGGCGCTGGAGCTGCGCGGCGGCCTCTGAAGGGCAGCGGCCGCGGTGGCCGCTGACGCGCGTGCGACGATCTGCGCATGCGGATCCTCACTGGACGAGAGGTGGCGGCCGAGGGCCTGGACGGCTGGGCGCATCTGGGCAACGGGCTGTACACCCGGGTCGCGACGCCCGACTTCGCCGCGGGCCTGGCCCTGGTGACCGCGGTCGGCGCGGCGGTGGTCCACGCGGACGTCGAGCGCACCGGACTCCAGCCGGACCTGAGCCTGCACACCACGCAGGTCGACATCGCGCTGGGCGGCCGTGGCCTGCCCGGCGTCACCGACCAGGACGTCGCGCTCGTCCGCACGATCACCGGGCTGGTGACCGACGCCGGGCTCCGCCCCGACGCCTCCGTCGCTCGGATCAACCTCGCCCTCGACACACCCGCCACGGACGGCGTGCTGCCGTTCTGGCGGGCGTTCCTCGCCTACGAGGACCGGCCCGGTCGCCCGATCCTGCGCGACCCGGCCGGGCGGCTGCCGTCGCTGTGGTTCCAGCCGTCGGGCGCGGAGGAACCGCGGCAGCGCTGGCACCTCGACGTATGGCTGGACCCGGCGCAGGTCGAGGGGCGCATCGCGGCCTGCCTCGCTGCCGGAGGCCGGGTCGTCGACGACACGCATGCGCCGTCGTTCTGGGTGCTGGCCGACGCCGACGGGAACCGCTCCTGTCTGGCGACCTGGCAGGGCCGCGACTGACGCCGCGCCCACCGGCTCAGGGCAGGACGTCGTCCAGCTGCGGGCCGAAGCCGGCCCGGGCGGCGATCTGCATGAGCATCTCGTCGGGGTAGCTGTCGAGGTCGTCGCAGATGGCGGCCAGCGCCATCGGGTCGACGCCCAGGTCGGCGAAGATCGTGAGGTCACCGGCCGGCTGGACCGGGTCGTCGTCGTCCGGCAGCGGCAGCTCGAGCCGCTTGACGACGTCGCGGGCCATCGGCCAGTCGGTGGCGGCCGTGACGTCGGACAGCAGCAGCCGCAGCTCGCCGCCGATCAGCCGGACGGCGTAGAAGAAGTCCTCGTCGACGGAGACGAACGCCAGCGACCCGCTCTCGCCCGGCCGCTGGCGCAGCAGGTCGACGAGCTTGCCGAGGTCGTGTCCGAGCTGGCGTGGCACCGTCTCGACCAGCCAGCGTCCTTCCTCGCGGTAGGCCACGACCACGAAGTCGACGACGCCCTCACCGTCGGACACCACCGGAACCTCTCGACGACGGAGCGGCCCCTACGTGCTCTGGCGTAGCCGCCGGCGCAGGCCGGCGGTCCGGCCGTGCCAGGCGGTGGAGCGGGCGAGCAGCGCGCGGGCCTCTGCCAGCTCGCGCAGGAAGACGGCCCGCTGACGCAGGCGTGCGGCGTCGGTGACGAGCTCACCGCTGGGGGCTGGGGGATCGTCTGCACCCGAGCCGACAGGCTCGGCGATGGCGCCCTCGGGCATCTGGCCTCCGTTCTTCAGACGCAACCCCTGCACACTCGGGGGACGCTAGCACCAGCAGACCCAACTGGTCGAGAGCGTGCCCAGTATTCACTGTCCCCATGTGGGACTCGCCGCCGTCTGGGACCCTGCGGTCGGCCCTCGGACGATTCATATAAGTTCCTCGCATGCGTCTGCTGGCCGTCGACCACCCCCTCGTCGCGCACAAACTCACCGTGCTGCGCAATGCCCGCACCGACTCGCCCACGTTCCGGCGGCTGGCCGACGAGCTGGTCACGCTGCTGGCCTACGAGGCCACCCGCGAGGCGCGCGTCGACACTGTCGAGATCGAGACGCCGGTCGCGCCGACCACCGGCGTGAAGCTCAGCTCGCCCAAGCCGCTGATCGTCCCGATCCTGCGCGCGGGCCTCGGCATGCTCGACGGCATGGCCCGGCTGGTGCCGACGGCCGAGGTCGGCTTCCTCGGCATGATCCGCGACGAGGACACCCTGCAGGCCACCACGTACGCCACCCGGCTGCCCGACGACCTCACCGGGCGGCAGTGCTACGTCCTCGACCCGATGCTGGCCACCGGCGGCACGCTGGCGGCGGCCGTACGGTTCCTGGTCGACCGCGGCGCCGACGACATCACCGCCGTCTGCCTGCTGGCCGCGCCCGAGGGCGTGCAGCACCTCGACGACGAGACGCGTGAGCTGGGCGTGCCGGTCACGGTCGTGACGGCGGCGGTCGACGAGCGGCTGAACGAAAAGGGCTACATCGTCCCCGGCCTCGGTGACGCCGGCGATCGGCTGTACGGCGTGGTCGGCTGACCCGCCTCGCTCAGAGCGACTTGAGCGCCGTCACCAGGGCCGTCAGCGAGGCCTTCGCGTCGCCGAACAGCAGGGTCGTCTTCGGGTCGAAGAGCAGCTCGTTCTCGATGCCGGCGAACCCGGGCCGCATCGACCGCTTGAGGAACACGATCGCGCCGGCGTGGTCGGCGTCGAGGATCGGCATGCCGTAGATCGGCGAGCCCGGCGACGTGCGCGCGGCCGGGTTGACCACGTCGTTCGCGCCGACGACCAGCGCGACGTCCGCCGTGCGCAGCTGACCGTTGGCGGTGTCCATCTCCAGCAGCTGCTCGTACGGCACGTTGGCCTCAGCGAGCAGCACGTTCATGTGACCCGGCATGCGGCCGGCCACCGGGTGGATCGCGTAGCCGACCTCGACGCCGCGCTTCTCGAGCAGGTCGACCAGCTCGCGGATGGTGTGCTGCGCCTGCGCGACCGCCAGCCCGTACCCCGGCACGACGATGACCCGCCTCGCGTACGCCAGCATGATCGCGACGTCATCGGGGCCGGCCGAGCGGACCGGGCGGGCTGACGCCGCACCGCCGCCGGCCGTCGAGCCACCCTTGAACGCGCCGAACAGGATCGAGACGACCGAGCGGCCCATGGCCTGTGCCATCAGCCGGGTCAGGATCGTGCCGCTCGCGCCGACCAGCGTGCCGCCGATGAGCAGGAGGGCGTTCCCGATCACGTAGCCGCTCGCGGCCACGGCCAATCCGGTGAACGCGTTGAGCAGCGAGATGACGATCGGGACGTCGGCGCCGCCCACCGGCAGCACGAACAAGATCCCGACGATCAACCCAACCGCACCAAGCAGCGCGCCCAGCCACACTCCGGCACCGTCGTCGGCATACAGGGCAGCACCCAGAGCGACCGTGACGGCGAGGGAGATCGCGAACAAGGCGGGGCCTGCAGGCGGGGTGACCGGCCGGGTGGTCATGAGCTCCTGCAGCTTGAGGAAGGTCACGACCGAGCCGCTGAACGCGATACTCCCGACCGCGACCGTCGCCACGGCGGCCGCCAGAGGGAACACCGTCGGCGCGCTGGACATCTCCAGGTACGCCACCAAGCCGGCAGCGCCACCGCCGACGCCGTTGAACAGGGCCACCAGCTGCGGCATCGCCGTCATGGCGACGCGCCTGGCGACGGGCACGCCGATCAGGCAGCCGACCGCGATGGCTGCGACGATCAGGGCGAGGTTGTCGAGCTCATAGACGATGAACGTGACGACCATCGCCACCAGGGCCGCACCAGCGCCCAGCAGGTTGCCGGCGCGCGCGGTCTTGGGCGACGAGAGGCCCTTGAGCGCGAGCACGAAACAGGCCGCCGCACCCAGGTACGTCACCTGCGCCCAGACGGGGATCACTCGGTGCCCTTCCCGGCCGCGACCTCGGTGTCGGCCGGCGGCCGCTTGCCGCTGAACATCTCGAGCATCCGGTCGGTCACGACGAAGCCGCCGACCAGATTCAAGGTGGCGAGCACCACGGCGATCAGGCCGATGGTGACCTCGCCGGCGCCGTCGGCGTGCCCGGTGACGACGACCGCACCGACCAGGATGATGCCGTGGATGGCATTGGCACCCGACATCAACGGCGTGTGCAGCGTCGACGAGACCTTCGAGACGACTTCGTAGCCGGTGAAGATGGCCAGGACGAAGACCGTGAGCAGGGCGATCGACGGATCCATCAGCTCCCCTCTCCCAGCGCATCACGGACGTTCTGGTGCCGGACGACACCGTCGTGGGTGACGGCGGCGCCGTCGACGATCTCGTCGGCGAAGTCGGGCGTGACCTTGCCGTCGACCGTCATCAGCAGCACGAGGTTCACGACGTTGGCGGCGAACAGCCGGCTCGCGTGCACCGGCAGCTGACTCGGGACGTTCCGCGCTCCCCAGAGCAACGCCCCGCCGACCTGCAGCTCCTCGCCCGGAACGCTGCCCTCGACGTTGCCGCCGGACTCCGCGGCGAGGTCGACGACGATGCTGCCCGGCTTCATCGCCTCGATCGCCGGCCGCTGGACCAGCAGCGGCGCTGTCCGGCCCGGCACGGCCGCCGTCGTGATGAGCACATCGGACGCGGACACGTACGGCGCCAGCAGGTCGCGCTGCAGCTGGGCGCGCTCCTCGGTCATCTCTCGGGCGTAGCCGCCGGCACCCTCGAGGCTGGGCAGGTCCAGCTCGACGAACCGCGCGCCGAGGCTGCGGACCTCGTCGGCCGACGCCGCGCGGACGTCGTAGGCCTGCACGCGGGCGCCGAGCCGGCGCGCCGTCGCGACGGCCTGCAGCCCGGCCACGCCGGCGCCGAGCACCAGCACCTCGGCCGGCGGGATCGTCCCGGCGGCCGTCATCGAGAGCGGGAAGAACCGCGGCAGCTTCTCCGCCGCCACCAGCACCGCGCGGTACCCGGCGACGAGCGCCTGCGACGTCAGCGCGTCCATCGACTGCGCCCGCGAGATGCGCGGCACCAGCTCCAGCGAGAATGCGGTCACGCCGGCGTCGCGGGCGGCCTGGACGACGTCCAGTTCCTGGCTCACCGGCAGCAGCGACACCGTGACGGCGCCGGTGCGCAGGCGCGCGATGCGATCCGGCGTCAGCGGCTGGACCGAGAGCACGACGTCGGCACCCGCCAGCACGTCGCCGCTCGCGATCGTCGCGCCGGCCGCCTTGTAGGCCTCGTCGGGATGCAGCGCGCCCAGGCCGGCCCCGGATTCGACCGCGACGTCCAGCCCGGCGCTGGTCAGCCGGGCGACGAGGTCAGGGACCAGCGCAACCCGGCGCTCATGGTCACGGGTTTCGGCGGCGACGACGACCTTCATCGCCGCAGACGTTACCTGCCGACCGCCCATGACCGACAGAGGTCGCCACGTGTTGGTCGGTCCCGTAGGGGACGAGCCCTTCCGTGGGTGGAGACGAAACGCCGTTCACCGGGGGACAATGGAAGAGCAACGCCCCGAGAAAGGACACGCCATGGGCAAGAACACCGGATGGATCGTCGGAGGTGCAGCCGCGGTGATCCTCGCGCTGTGGCTGCTGCCCTTCTGGCTGTTCGTCGTGCTGCTGATCGGCATCCCGGTCGCCGGCTACCTCATGCTCGACCCGTCCCAGCGTCGCCGCCTGCGCGGCCGGCGCAACCGTCAGATCGGGCAGTAGCACCGAGCGCCGGCCCGCGGAGCGGCCGGCGCCGCACCTGAACGACACCGATACCGGGATCGACACCCGAGCCCGGGCGCACAAAGCGCCCGGGCTCGGGTGCGTCTGCGACCGGCCCTTGCACAGTGTGAACCTGATATTCATATCGTAGACATTACGGTCACATACTCGTACACTCATGGTCATTCTTCGGAAACCTGCGTCACGAGCAGCAGGCCCGTGGCCGCGACGAGGAGGTCGCCATGAGGGTCCGAGCACTCAGCACCTGGACGTCGATCCCGGCGGCGCTCGCCGTCGCCACCTGCACTCTGGCGCTGGCGGCGCCGGCAACCTCATCCGAGCCGGCGGCTGCGCGAGCCGCGACGTCAGCGGGCCTCGGCATCCTCGCCGCCCCTTCGGGCTACCAGCTGTCCTGGGCCGACGAGTTCAACACCACGTCCGTCGATACGACCCGGTGGGACTACCGCACCGGCAGACCCTGGGACGGCTGGAGCACGCAGCTGCCCGAGAACGTCAGCGTCGGCGGCGGCGTCATGACGATCCACCTGTGCCCTGAGAAAACATCTGGCCCGGAGTGCACTCCGACCAGCGCGACCACGTACTACACCGGCGGCGGGCTGATCAGCAAGGCCAAGCCGCGCTACGGCTACTACGAGACCCGCGTGCGGACCAACGTCGGCAGCGGCTGGCACTCGGCGTTCTGGTCGGCCGAGGTCGGAGCCACTGGCGCGTTCACCGAGATCGACGGCTTCGAGATCGACTCGCACATCCCGGACCAGGCCATGTACAACGTCATCGCCTGGAACCACGGCGGCCACCTCAGCAGCAAGCTGAGGGCACTGGGCTTCGACAGCTCGGCCGACTGGCACGTCTACGGCTTCGAGTGGACCGAGGACAAGGTCGTGTTCTACGTCGACGGCACGCAGGTCTGGCAAACGGACTACGCGCCGAGCACGTACGTCCACAACTTCCTCAACATCTGGCTGACGACCATCGCCATCGGCCGCAACGGCAGCCCAGGGGTCGACGACGACGCACTGCCGGGCAAGGTGCAGTGGGACTACTTCCGCTTCTACGAGCGCGACGCCTACGGCGACAACGACTCGCCCACCGGCGGCTACGCCGAGTCCGGCACCGGCTGGGGCACGTCCGGGCTGCCGGCGTTCGGCCGGCTGACCAGCCGGTACAGCTGCGACCCGGGCACGTCGGCGCACTGGACCGTCCGCCCGCCGGCCACCGGCAGCTACCGCGCCTACTTCTACCGGGTCGGCGGCGACGGCGGGCAGGCCGGCGCGCCGGTGACGGTATCCGACGGCGGCACGACGCTTGCCAGCGCTTCGGTGGACTTCGGCCCCGCCGGCAACGCGTGGGTGCCGATCGGCGGCGCGCTGACGCTGACCGAGGACCGCCCCTACACCGTACGCGTCGAGCGGACCGGCGCCGGCTGCATCCGCGCCGACGCCGTCAAGTTCGTCCGTCAATGAGCCCTATCCAGCTCGTCCAGGAGGTCATCACGTGATCGTCACCGCCCTGCCCCGGTCCGCCCGGGCCTGGTCCACGCTGACCGGGATCGCCGTCGCCGCCCTGAGCGCGGCGTCGCTGACCGCCGCGCCGGGACCGGCGACCGCCGCGGAACCCGCCCCGAACACCACAGCGACGGACGCCGCAGGCCGGCCGGTCGCCCCACTGCCCGGATACGAGCTGGCCTGGGCCGACGAGTTCGACGGCGTCAACGCCGACGGCACCGGCCTGGCCACCGACGACTGGTACTACCGGGAGGGGGAGAAGGTCATCTGCTCCAACAGCCCGGACAACGTCACGGTCTCCGGCGGCCTGCTCCACATCGCGTTGAAGCGTGAGGACCGCAACGGCATGCCGTACACCTGCGGCGGCGTGATCAGCAAGGAGTGGTTCGGCTACGGCTACTACGAGACCCGCGCGCAGCTCTGGGGGGACCAGGGCTTCCACTCGGCGATGTGGACGACGGGGCTCGGCGACAGCATGCCGGACACGCCGCTCTACAAGGGCCCCAACAACCGGGTGAACGAGATCGACGGGTTCGAGATCGACTCGCACGCGCCGGATCGGATCCAGCACCACTCGCACTGGTTTGTGCCCGGGCACATCGGCAACCAGGGCGGCGTCTATGTCGGCCCGGACAGCTCCGACGGCTACCACACGTACGGCTTCGAGTGGCTGCCGAACGAGATCCGCTACTACGTCGACGGGGTTCTCGCGCGGGTGCAGCCGTACCCCGGCCCGCACGGGCTGCAGAGCATCTGGCTCACCACGCTCGGCTACACGGCGCCGGTCGACGAGAGCAACCTGCCCGGCGTCACCACGTGGGACTACTTCCGCTACTACGCGCCAACCGACGACGGCAATCGGGGCACGCCCGGCAGCATCGTCGTCGACAACGGCGAGCCCGGCTACGCCGAGACCGGCGCCTGGGAGGACACCGGCGAGGCGTTCGGCTACCAGGACCGCGAGACCCGCCGCTCGACGGAGTCCGGCGCGACGGCGGCGTGGACTCCGGAGGTCGACGAAGCCGGCGAGTACGAGGTCTTCGTCTGGAACCCCAGCTTCCTCGCCACCGGGCACACGGCCGCCCGCTACACCGTCACGCACGCCGGTGGGAGCGCCGACGTCGTGGTGAGCCAGCGCACGGCCGGCCAGCGCTGGGTCAGCCTCGGCTCCTACGAGCTGACCCCGGGCAGCGGCCACGGGGTCCGCGTCGCCGGCGATCCGGCCGGCACCGGCACCCTCCGCGCCGACGCGGCCATGTTCACCCCCGCGGTGGTCGTGGACGACGCCGACCCCGGCTACACCGAGTCCGGGACGTGGGCGGGGTCGTCGACGGTGACCGGGTGGCTGCGGACCGGCACCCGCTACGCCAGCGGCTCCAGCTCGACCGCCCGGTGGACGCCCGACCTGCCCGCGAGCACCACGTACGACGTCTACGCGTGGACTCCCCGCAATGAGCTCAACACCGACAAGGCGCGGTTCACCGTCGCGCACGCCGGCGGGACCACGGTGGTGCCGGCCGACGGCGTCGTCGACCGGTGGACGCACCTCGGCCGGTATTCGTTCGCCGCCGGCACCGGCGGCTACGTCGAGCTGGGCAAGGACTACGGCGTCACCGGGTTCCTGCGCGCCGACGCGGTGAAGTTCGTCCCGGTGCCCACGGCCCGCGACGCCGCGCCGCCGGCCCCGACCGGGGTGAACGGGACCGTCAACGCGATTCCGGTCACCGGCGACGCGGTGCTGACCTGGCACTGGCAGCAGGTCCGCGAGCCGGATGTCGTCGGCTACCACGTTTATCTCGACGGGCAGCGGGTGAGCTGGCAGCCGGTCGTGCGTCCGTGGTTCCGGATGCGGGAGATGCTGGCCGGCCAGCGCTACGAGATCACGGTGACCGCCGTCGACAGCGCCGGGCGCGAGTCGGCTCCGTCCCGGCCGGCACCGGTGCGCATCCCGGTCGACACCCGGGCACCCGCCGCACCCACCGGGCTGGTCGGCGAGGCGGCGAACGGACGCGCCATCCTCTACTGGTCGCAGAACGCCGAGGTCGACCTGCTGGGCTACAACGTCTACGCCGCCGGCGAGCTGGTCAACACCAAGGGACCGGTCGGGCACATCGCCGACCCGAGCTTCACCCGTCTGGGCCTCCCGGTCGAGGAGCTGGCCAACAACCAGGCGCATCAGCTGGAGATCCGCGCCGTCGACCTGTCCGGCAACGAGTCGCTGCCGGCCACCGTCTCCGTCACGCCGCTGCCGATGAGCATAATCGGCATCGGGGACGCCGGATACTCCGAGCAGGGGACGTGGACGGGGTCGAGCGTGCCGGGCTGGTTGCGCTCCAGCACGCGGACCACCAACGTCACGACGGCGACCGCCACCTGGCGGCCGGACCTGCCGACGGCCGGCAGCTACGACGTGTACGCCTGGGTCCCCAACCACGCCAACAGCACCACCGCCGCTCGGTACACCGTCACCCACGAGGCTGGATCGAACAGCGTCGACATCGACCAGACCACCGGCGGCAACCAGTGGATCCAACTCGGCCGGTACGAATTCGCGGCCGGAATGGGCGGCGACGTCACCATCTCCAACGCCGCCGGCCGCGGCTATCTGCGCACCAGCGCGGTGAAGTTCGTCCCCACGTCATGACGGGGTGAACGGGTGATGGCGCCGGCACGCCGGCGCCATCACCCTCCGATCAGGCGCGGCGGAGGCGAACCGTCACGATCTGGAACGGCCGCAGCCGGAGGGTGACGGAGCCGCCATCGGCGCCGGTGAGCGCGGTCGCCGGGACCGGCCGCTCCAGCAGGTCGGTCTCCTCGACGCCGGACACCGCGAACGACGGCGTCAGCGTCGCGGTCGCCCGGCCGCCGCGCGCCTCGTAGAGCCGGACGACGACGTCGCCGGAGCGGTCGTCGGCCAGCTTGACCGCCGACACGACCACGGACCGGCCCGACATCCGGACCAAGGGCTCGACCTCGTTCCCCGCTCCCTCGACCACCCGGGCCGGCAGGTTGAGCGCGTAGCCCTCGCGGACCGCGTCGTCGATCGTGGCACCGGGCACCAGCGAGTACCGCAGCGTGTGCACGCCCTGATCGGTCTCCGGGTCCGGGTACCGCGGCGCCCGCAGCAGCGACAGCCGCACGGTGGTCGTCGTCCCTCCGTCGGGTGCGGCGCCGCGGCGCACGTCGTGGCCGTAGGTCGAGTCGTTGACCAGCGCGACGCCGTAGCCGGGCTCCTCCAGGTGGACGAACCGGTGCGCGCACACCTCGAACTTCGCCGCGTCCCACGACGTGTTCTCGTGCGTCGGGCGGTAGTGGTGCCCGAACTGCGTCTCGTACGCCGCCCGCTGCGTCTGCACGTCCAGCGGGAACGCCGCCTTGAGGAACTTCTCCCGCTCGTGCCAGTCGACCTCGGTGGTGACGTCGACACGCTTGGCGCCGGGCTCCAGGCTGATCTCCTGGACGACGTGCGAGTCGCCGAAGGCCCGTGCGACCCGGACGGTGCCGCCGTCGGCGCTCAGCTCGTCGACGTTCACGAGATCGGTGACGGTGTGGCGGTAGAACTCGTCGACGTCCCAGGCGTCCCATTGGTTGGGCAGGTCCTGGTGCAGCTGCAGCAGGTTGCCCGGACCGGCGAGCACCTCGCGGCCGGCCTCGAGGTCGAGCACCGACGTCAGCAGTCCCCGGCCGTCGACGGTCACCCTCAGCAGGCCGTTGTCGAGGACGTAGCCGCCCTCGGCGGGTGTGACGGCGGTCGACTGCGCCGGCTCGGACAGCGCCACCGGCGCCGCGGCGAGCGCCGGCACGTCGCGGCGGCTGTGCGGCGCGGCATTGAACGCGACCGTGGTGTCGCCGTCGCCGGCCAGGGCGTTCTGTGCCCGCTCGATGATCTCGGTCAGCTCGGCCCCGATGCGGGCGTACTGGTCGCGCGCCTCGCGGTGCACCCAGGCGATCGACGAGCCGGGCAGGATGTCGTGGAACTGGTTGAGCAGCACCAGCTTCCAGATCCGGTCCAGGTCGTCGTACGGGTAGTCGACGAGTCCCGCCACGGCCGCCGTCGCCGACCAGAGCTCGGCTTCCTGCAGCAGGTGTTCGCTGCGCCGGTTGCCCTGCTTGGTCTTGGCCTGCGACGTATACGTGGCGCGGTGGATCTCGAGGTACAGCTCGCCGGCCCACACCGGCGCGTGGGGATACTCGGCCTCCGCGGCGGCGAAGAAGTCCGACGGCTTCTCGATGGCGACCCGCGGCGAGCCCTCCAGGTCCGCCGTCCGGCGCGCCTGGGCGATCATCTCGCGGGTGGGGCCGCCACCGCCGTCACCCCAGCCGAACGGCACCAGCGAGCGGTTCGCGTCGCCCTTGTCGCGGAAGTTGCGGACGGCGTGGGCCAGCTCGGTGCCGGACAGCTCCGCGCCGTACGTGTCGGCCGGCGGGAAGTGCGTGAAGACGCGCGTACCGTCGAGGCCCTCCCACCAGAACGTGTGGTGCGGGAACGCGTTCTGCTTGTTCCACGAGATCTTCTGCGTGAGGAACCAGCGCGAGCCGGACAGCGTCACCAGCTGCGGCAGCGCCGCCGAGTAGCCGAACGAGTCCGGCAGCCACACCTCCTGCGTCTCGACGCCGAACGTCTCGAGGAAGTACCGCTTGCCGTACACCAGCTGACGAGCCAGCGCCTCCGAGCCGGGCAGGTTCGTGTCGGACTCGACCCACATGCCGCCGACGGGTACGAACCGGCCGCCCTTGACCTGCTCGGCGACCTTCTCGAACACCTCGGGCCGGTGCTCCTCGATCCAGGCGTACTGCTGCGCCGACGACATCGCGTAGACGAGGTCCGGGTGCTCCTCGAGCAGGCTCACCACGTTCGACGTCGTCCGTGCGACCTTGCGGACGGTCTCCCGCACCGGCCACAGCCACGCTGAGTCGATGTGGGCGTGCCCGACGGCGGAGATCAGGTGGGCGCTGGCGTTCGCCGGCTTCGCCAGCACGTCGGCGAGCTGCTCTCGCGCGACCGCCGCCGTCGCGGCGAGGTCCTGCAGGTCCAGCGCGTCCAGTGCGCGTTCGACGGCACGCAGGATCTGCCAGCGGCGCGGCTCGCCCTCAGGCAGCTCCGGCATGAGCGTGCCGAGCGTCTCGAGGTCCTGCCAGAGCTCCCAGACATCGCGCTCGAACACGCTGACGTCGGCCCGGTTGATCCGGTACAGCGGCTCGCTGCCGGCGGTCGACTTCTCGCCCAGCGGGGTCATGGCGAACGGGGTGTCGCCCTCGAGCCGGGGGTTGGCGGCGGCCTCGACGTAGAGGTCGATGCGCTCAGCCCCGGTGGCCGGGTCGGCGACCGGCACCCACAGGTTGCGCGGGTTCAGCGCCTTCACCACCGACCCGTCCGGCCGGTACACCAGCCCCTCGGCCTGGAAACCGGCGAACCGGTTCTCCCAGCCCAGGTCGATGAAGAGCTCGACCCGGCGGCCGGCCGCCTCTGCCGGCACCTCGCCGGTGAGCCGGAACCACGACGTCCCCCAGGGCGGGCCCCAGCGCTCGCCCACGTCGACCGGGACGTACCGGCCGTCGGCGACCGCCTCGCCGCCGGGCAGCGCGACCTGCGGCCGCACCGGTTCACCCTGGCCGCCGTCGACGTGCCAGACCGTCAGGGACAAGGGGGCGACCGTGCGGTGGACGGCCGGCTTGATGCGCTGGTTGAGGACTCGCTTCAGGCGCTTCTCGACCAGGGCGCGGTTGTCATGCATGCGGGATTCCAGCCTCCGTCGGATGGACTGCGATGCGCGCCCGCCGGCGTCCGGGGCGGGCCGGGAACCAACGTTACGACGTTGTGGGAACGTCCCCACACTCGACCGCACCGAATGCCCGGAATGCGTAAAGAACATCTCAGCGTCGTCTCATGATCGGCGCGCATCGGGGTCGCTACGGTCGCTGGCGACGCGCCCGGACGGCCCGGGCCGCGAAGGTGGGACCGCGACGTCGCGGTGGGGTGGAGGACGTCATGGGCCCGGTGGACGCGAAGCGGACGGCGCGGTGGACGCGGCCGGTCGGGGCGCTGTGCATCGGGATCGGCGCGGTCGCGATGGTGGCGCCGCCGGCCCTCGCCGGTCCGGACGACGTCGGCCTGACCTCGACGACCATGGGCTTCGGCTCGGTGGTCGTCGGCGAAACCGGGACCGAGGTGCTGGCCATCCGGAACATCGCCGACAGGTCGCTGGCGCCGGTGGTCAGCGGCGGCCTGGCGGACGGCGGCGGCCCGTTCGGATCGACGACGTGCGACGGGTCGGAGCTGGCGCCGGACGAACCTGCGAGTTCCGGTACACCTACACACCTGCTGAGGTCGGCGCGGACATCGTCGAGCTGGGGCTTGAGGTCGAGGGTGTGCCGTACACCGTCTCGCTCACCGGCACCGGCGTGCCGGCGATCGAGGTGTCGTCGACGGCGCTCGCATTCGGCATGGTGGTCGTCGGCGAGACGGCGGCGCTGGACGCAGCGATGCGGCCACGCACCGGATCACGGTGACCAGCCCGGGTTCCCCGACGCCCACGGAGTCGCCCACGCCGAGTCCGTCGGAGTCGCCGTCGCCCACGGAGTCGCCCACGCCGACGGGGTCGGACACGCCGGATCCGACCGCGTCGCCATCAGACGCGCCTACGCTGTCGCCGCCCGAGTCGCCGTCGCCACCGGCGTCCGCGACCCCGGCTCCGTCCGCCGATCCGGCGCTGCCGGACACCGGCACCGGATCCGGCGGCGTTGCCATGCTGGCCGGCGCACTGCTGATCGGGCTCGGCGCGCTCCTGCTCCTCGGGACCCGCCGGCCGCGCCCCCAGGACTGAGTCAGCCGGTGCAGCGGACCGCGTCGATAGCGCCGGTCAGTTCCGAGGTCGTGAGGTACCCGCAACCGTCGACGGTGTACGCGACGCTCTCGGCCTGCAGCACGTCGCCGGCCGGGACGCGGCGCAGCGGCCAGTCGGGGAACGACGCGACGTCGGCGCCCGGCTCCGGCGCGCGGTACTCCAGCACCTCGTCGTACGTGCGCAGCAGGACTCGCCCGGCCGCGAGAGAGGCGGACGCGTCGGTGACGACGTTGCCGACCAGCCCCGCGAGGAACCCGTTCTCCGGCTCCGGCAGCTCGATCTCGGCCAGCAGCGCCAGCTCACCGCCGTCCGCCGGACCGCGGTACAGCCGGGTGCCGCCGGTCTCGCCGGTGTCGCGGTCGAACGGCGCCTTGCTGACGACCAAGGGCCGGCCGTCGGAGTCGACGAACAACGCCTCGGCGTCGGTCGGCCCGTCCTCGTAGCCGAACTCCAGCGCGTCGGCGTCGACCGATGCCGGCGGGTCGTCGAGGTCCGGCTCCGGCGCCCGGTAGACCGTGACGTGGTCGCGGCCGACGTGGTCGCCGATGTCGCCGACGTACAGGCAGGACGCGTCCGGGTCGTCGTCGCACGGGCCGACGGCCAGCGCCTCGGCGTTCTCGGCGTCCATCCCGGCCAGCTCGAGCCGGGCGACCGGTGTGCCGTCCTCGCGGACCACCGCCACCTCCGACGTGCCGGGCTCGTCGCTGACGACGTAGTAGAGGCCCGGTGTGCGGACGCTCGCAGCCATACCACTGACCTCGACGACGGTCTCCTCCGCCAGGGTCCCGACGGTGTCCGGCTCGCCGTAGCACGGGCCGTCGCAATCAGGCGACGGCCCACTCGGCGGCAGAGAGGCGTTCGCCCGGCTGTCCTCGGGAGTAGCCCCGGCGGAGGGTGAGCCGGTCTCCGTCGAATCAGGGCCGGAACCCGAGCAGCCCGCGAGCGGCAAGGCGACCGCAAGAGTCACGACAAGCACACAACTCCCCGTTCCCCCACGTGTCACGGAGCTGGCCAAGTTTTCTCCTCGTTCCCTTCGCGTTCGACGGTGGCCGGACATAGCCTCGTATCAAGAGCGGCACCATTCTCGCCCCCCGGGGTGGTGCCGCTCGGTGGCGTCCGGCGACGTGTCGTCGCGTCAGGCCGAGGCGGCGTCCCGCGCCTGCTCGGTCAGTCCCAGCACGTCGCGCACCACCCGCAGCAGTTGCGGCCGCAGCTCCGCGTTCGAGACATCGGGCAACGCCAGAATCGCGACGATCACGCCGAGCGCGGCCGACGTGCGCACCCGCTGCTCCACCGACAGATCGCCGTTGGCCAGCAGCGCCGCCAGCCGCGCGTCGTTGGCCCGCATGCGGTCGAGCAGCGTCGAGTTCGCGACGCCGGCGAGGTCGTTCATCGCGTAGGTCGCGACTCGCCGATGCGTCAGCAGAAGGTCGATGTAGCGCTCGACGAGCGTCAGCCGCCAGGCCGGGCTGCCGATCGCCGCGGTGTCGGACTCGGCGTCGGCGATGATCCAGTCCTCGCCGTCGATCATCGGCCGCAACAGGTCGTCGAGAATCTCCACCTTCGTCCGATAGTGGTAATACACCGCCGCCTTGGTGATACCGAGTGCGTCGGCGATCTCGCGCAGCGTCGAACGCTCGTAGCCCTGCCGAGAGAACAGGTCGAGCGCGACCTCACGAATGTTTCCGGCCGTATCCGTGCCGGGACGCCCCTCGTCGTTCATCTCCGTCGCCGCCTCGCTGATCGGGAAGTGAGGGCGGCCACACAATACGTTAACTACTTGCCGGCCGACAAGTGCGGCCGTAGCGTGAGACTCACAGCACTTGTCGGCCGACAAGTAGAGGCAACTTCAAGGGGGCGCTGGCGCTCCTCGCACGTCGCCAGCATGGAGGACCGATGGCCTCGGATACCTTGTCCCGGCGCCCACCCACGCTGCGCCGCGTCCGCATCCACTCACAACTCGCCACGGCCGCGAAAGAGATCGCGTTCCTCCTCTCGGCCGCCCTCCTCTACACGCTGGTCCGCGGCCTCACCAGTGACCGCGTCGACGCCGCGTTCCGGAACGCCGAAGACGTCATCTCGTTCGAGAAGTCGCTCGGGATCCATGTCGAGACCGAGCTGCAGGGCCTGATCCTCGACCACGACTGGGCGATCGACGCCGCCAACGGCTTCTACATCTACGGCTACTGGCCGGTGTTCGTGCTCACGCTCGTCTGGCTGATCGCCCGGCGGCCGGTGGCGTACCCGTTCTACCGGAATGCGCTGCTCGCGTCCGGCGCGTTCAGCCTGGTCATCTTCGCGTTCTACCCGCTCGCGCCACCGCGGTTCCTGGCCTGGCACGGGTTCGTCGACACGATCTCCCTCGAGGCGCCGACCTACCGCGAGATGAACTCGCCCACGTTCGTCAACGAGTACGCCGCGATGCCCAGCCTGCACTTCGGCTGGATCCTGCTGCTGGGGATCGCCTGGGTGGCGCTGTCGCGCGTCCTGGTGGTCCGGATCATCGGCGCGACGATGCCGCTGCTGATGTTCGCCACCATCGTCCTCACCGGCAACCACTACGTCGTCGACGCGATCGTCGGCGGTGCCGTGGTCGTGGCCGGACTCGGGGTCGCGGTGCTGATCGAGCGGATCAAGCGGCAGCGCGCCGTGCAGGCGGCCATCCAGGACGCCCACGACGCCGCCGACGGCGATGCCGGCCCCGCGGGCGGCGCGGCCATCCCGGCGCAGCGCACCCCGAATCTCTCCCGCGTCCGCTGACGGCGCGCACCCTCCCATGAACGCAGCGACGGCCAAAAACCTAGGCTCGTCGACCTCTTCGCCCATCGCTGCGTTCGGGGAGGGCGCTCCGCCCGTCAGGGCACGGCCGGCTCGAGCACGTCGTCCTCGACGGGCTCGGGCTCCGGGTCACGGCGACGCCGGCCGGCTCCGAGGAGCATCACGGCCAGACCGGCGAGAGCGACCCCCGTCACCAGGATCAGGCCGGGCCGGTACTGCTCGAACGTCGCCACCGCGGCGCCGTCGGCCGAGTGCGATCCCGCCGTCACGAGCGCCGTCGTCACCGCGAGCACCACGGCGCCGCCGATCTGCCCGGACGTCTGGACCAGGCCGGCCGCCAGCCCCTGCTCGGAGTCCTCGACCCCGGCCGTGGCCTGCGACATGATCGACGAGAAGGCCAGCGTGAACCCGACCCCGATCAGCAGCACGCTGGGCAGGATGTCCGCCGCGTAGTTCGGCGTCGGATCCCCGCCGAACGCGAGGAACCACACGTACGAGACGCTCAGCGACACCAGCGCGGCGATGATCGGCCGCTGCGTGCCGTACCGGTTGATCACCCGGCTCATGTACGGCGAGACGAACGCCACGATCAACCCGGCCGGGAGCAGGGCGAACGCCATCCGGAGCGGCGACCAGCCCAGCGCGGCCTGGAAGTAGATCGTCAGCATGAACTGGAAGCTCAGGTACGACCCGAACAGCACGATGATCGCGAGGTTGGCCCGGACGATCGTGCCGATCCGCAGGATCGCGAGCCGGACCAGCGGGTGCGCGATCCGCTGCTCGATCACGACGAACGCCGCCAGCAGCGCGATCGCCAGCACGAACAGCAGGATGGTGACGGGGTCGGCCCAGCCCCGCTCCGGCGCGGAGACGACGGAATAGACGGCGAGCAGCATGCCGGCCGTGAGCGTCGCCGCCCCGGCCAGGTCGTGACCGCCGGCGTCGGCGGGACGGTCACGCGGGATCAGCGCGATGCCGGCGACCAGCGCCAGGATCGCGAGCGGCACCGGCATGAGGAAGTTCCATCGCCAACCGGCGCTGGTCAGCAGGCCACCTAGGATGAGCCCGGACGAGTACCCGCTTGCGCCGAAGACGGCGAAGATCGACAACGCCTTGTTGCGCGCCGGTCCTTCGCGGAACGTGGTGGTGAGGATGGACAGCGCCGTGGGCGCGGTGAACGCGGCGGCGACACCCTTGACGAACCGCGTGACGATCAACAGCGTGCCGTCGTCGACGAGACCGCCGACGAGCGACGCGGCGGCGAACACGGCGAGAGCGATCAGGAACACCCGGCGACGGCCGAGCAGGTCGGCCGTGCGCCCGCCGAGGAGCAGCAGCGCTCCGTAGCCGAGCACGTACCCGTTGACGATCCACTGCAGCGAGGTGGTCGACAGCCCCAGTTCGGTGCCGATCGACGGCAGCGCGACGCCGACCATCGACACGTCGAGGCCGTCGAGGAACATCACCAGGCACAGCACGGCGAGGACGCCCCACAGGCGCGGGGTCCAGCGCTGGTCGTCGTGTGAGGTGGAGGAAGCAGGCGGTGTGGCGGTAGCAGTCACGGGCGAGACGTTACATGCATATGCATCAAATGCACAAGCATTAAATGCCCTTGCATCGTTTGCGGCGCGGTGTTAGAGTGCGCTCCATGAGCGGCTCGGAGGAGCAGGAGCTCGTCGCGAAGTGGCGCGACCTCCTGACCTGCTACAACAACGTCGCCTGCGACCTCGATCGCGAGCTGCAGGACCAGCACGGATTGGGTCTGAGCGAGTTCGAGGCGCTCGACCGGCTCATCGAGTCGGGCCAGGACAAGCTCCGCATGCACGAGCTCGCCGAGGGCATGTACCTCAGCCAGAGCGCGTTCTCCCGCACCGTCGCGCGGCTCGAGCGGGCCGGCCTCGTCGGCCGGTCGCTGTGCATGGACGACCGCCGTGCCCTGTTCGTGACCGCGACGGAGGCCGGCCGCTCCCGGCACGCCGAGGCCCGCGATACCCACCGCAAGGTGCTGGCGCACCACCTCAGCTGACGCTCATCCGGTCACCAGGCGGAGCGTCGCGTCCGCCACGCCCACGGACAGCTGCTGGCCCCAGCTCAGCACCAGCCGGTTCGTGGCGGTCGGCGAGCTGCGCGCCGTCTACGAGGCCGTTTGGGGGTCGAGCTCGATCCGCGCAACTTTCACCGCAAGGTCACCGGCACGCCCGGGTTCCTCGAACCCACCGCCCGCACCACCACACGGCCGTCGTCGTCGACATAGGCTCGAAGCGTGCTCGACCGCATCGACCCCGGCCACCCGGCCTGGCCGGCCGTCGGCGAGGCGGCCGCAGTGCTGTCCGGCCGTCCGGTCGCCGTGCTGACCGGGGCCGGCATCTCGACCGATTCCGGCATTCCCGACTACCGCGGCCCCGACTCCCCGCCCCGCACGCCGATGACGTACCAGCAGTTCGTCGGCGACCCGGACCGCCGCCGCCACTACTGGGCCCGTAACCACGTCGGCTGGCGCCATGTCCACCGCACCCGGCCCAACCCCGGCCACCTCGCCGTCAGCCGCATGGAGGCCGGCGGCGCCGCAGTCGGCGTCATCACCCAGAACGTCGACACCCTGCACGACGCCGCCGGCAGCCGGACCGTCATCGACCTGCACGGACGCTACGACCGCGTCATCTGCCTGGGCTGCCGCCGGGTCGTGGCGCGCGACCACGTCGCCGCCCGGCTCACAGCACTGAACCCGGACTTCGCCGACGAGGTCGCCGACGCTGAGATCGCGCCCGACGCCGACGCCGTCATCGAGGCGACGGCGCATTTCCGGGTGGCCGACTGCGAGGCGTGCGGTGGCGTCCTCAAGCCTGACATCGTCTACTTCGGCGAGAACGTGCCCAAGCCGCGGGTCGAGGCGGCGTACGCGCTGGTGGACTCCGCAGCGGCGCTGCTGGTCGCGGGGTCGTCGCTCACCGTCATGTCGGGGCTGCGGTTCGTCCGGCACGCGCACAAGAGCGGCCGGCCGGTAATCATCGTCAACCGCGGCACCACCCGCGGCGACGATCTCGCCGCCGTCAAGGTCGACGCCGGTTGCTCGCCCGTCCTCACCGTGCTGGCCTCGGTGTTGACCGCCTCAGCCGTCGCCCGCTGACGCCGCCGGGCCGTCGCCCCGGCCCAGCCGTCATTCCGTGACGTCGGCGACCGTCGCGTCCAGCGTCTTCACCAGTTCGTCGCCGTCGGCCGTCGCCGACACCCCGAACGCGCCGGCGCCGATCGACACCGTCCGCCCGAGCACGCGCTCGTCCGCGATGACCGGCCACGCCCGAGTCGACCCGAACGGCGTGATCGTGCCGCGCTCGTACCCGGTGACGTCGCGCGCCGTCCCGGCGTCGGGCATCGACAGCCGGTTGACGCCGAGCAAGGTGCGCAGCTTGGGCCAGGCGATCGTGCGGTCACCGGGCACCAGCACGAACACGTAGTCGTCGTCGGCCCGCCGCACGACGATCGTCTTGATGACGGCGGCCGGCTCCACCCCGCGCGCGGCGGCGGCCTCCTCGAGGCTGTTCACCGGCGGATGACGGACGATGCGATGGGCCAGCCCCGAGTCACGCAGGGCCTCGACGCCGCGTTCTACGGTCATTGCTCCACTCTTACGTGTCGGGCCATGCACCTCAACTCACTGGCTCCAATCCACTCCTGCCCCGGACCGACGACTCGTGGGAGCCTCCGGCCCCCAGTCGTCGCCGGTATGCACGGTCCTCCACAGGGTCCAGAAGCGTATGCCGGTGCTCACCTCCCCGCCGGTGACCGGGATCGGCCCGACCCATGTGGCCCGGCCGGCCGCTCGGTCGTCCCGCGACCGGCCGTTCCAGCGCGACCAGCCGGCGCGCCGCCGTCGTCGTCGCGCACACCGGACTCCGCGGCCGCCGTACCCCGGCCGGAGCGGAGCTGCTCGATCAGCTCCTCCGTCTCGGCCTCCAGATCGCCCCCGAGGTCAGCGGCGGTGGCCCGGAGCTTCTCGATGGTGTCCAGCAGACGGTCACGATCGCCGAGCACCGCCTCGGCCTTGAGCCGGTCGCGCCACAACAGCTCGACCCCAGGCTCGACGGAGAGTCCGACCAGCGCCGCGCGCAGCGCCTCCCACGGGTCTCCGTCGACGAGCGCGCGCAGCGCCAGCTCGTGACTGGCGTCGACGATGCTGGCGATCATCTCCTGCGCCAGGTGATCGGCCCACGCGTACCGGCGCCGGCCGCGACCGGAGAACGGCCGTCCCCGCACCAGTTCGAGCGCCGCGCGCAGGTCTGCGGTAGTGGCCCGCGCCGGACCGTCCGGAAGCAGGTCGCACCAGTCGTCCCAGTCGCTGCGGACGCCCGGCCGCAACGTGTACCCGCTGTCACTGCGTGGTAGCAGCGACGATCCCGTCGAGTCCGTGCCGAGCCAGCGACGCAGCTTCGAGATCGCCGTGCCCCGTGTCGTCTTCGTCACCGCCGACCCCGGCCAGATCGCCTCGTCGATCGCCGTCGAGTCGCAGCCCGGATTCAGCGCGATGAACATCGCCAGCTCGGTGAGCTGGCCGAGCTTCGTCTGTTCACCCAGCTCAGCCGCGTTCTGCACCTCGACGGTGCCGAGCATCAACAGCCGCGGCAGCACCCGCTCCGGCCCACGAACACCGGCGCTCGACCGGCCGGACACCTCACGACCCGATTCACCACCGGACGAGGCGCGGCCCGCCGCCCGGTGATTCGCGACTCTGGCCTCCGCAGAGCTGCCGTCAGCCGCCTGGCGCCTCGCGGCGCCGCTGGGCGCCGAGCCGCGGCGGGTGGAAGCGCCGGCCGCTGCCGCGTCAGGCCTCTCGTCCGTGGCGGTGGCACGCAGCAGTCCGAGGAATCTGCCGCGCGTCTCGTCGTCGAGGAGTTGCGGACGGATCGGCACCCCGAGCGGATCGAGAACCGCTACCGGCCGCTCCGGCGGACCGTCCAGCCGCAGCACCCACGTCCCGCCGCCGGAGTGCGACACGCGGCCCCTCAGCCGGTGACCGCGCGACGGCAGTCCATTCGGATCGCCGCTGCCGACGACCGCCGCGACGGCCACGCGCGGCGCCGTGACGATCAAGGCCTCGAGCCGAGCCCACTGGGCGGTCGGGAGCGGCTCCGCGATCACCACGATCTCCGGCGTCCACGCGGCGTCGGCGACCTGCGTGGCGCGCGCCGCGCCGAGGCCGCTGACGCCCGCCGTCGCCAGCAGCAGCCGGTCGTCGGCGACCCTCACCGTGAGCTCGTCCAGCAACTGCTCGACATCGGTCACGTGCCGGACCCGGCCGGTGTCGAGCAGGTCGAGGTCGGCCAGCGCCGGCGCGCCGACCAGCGTGACCCGCAGATCGTCGGCCCATGCGCTGGTGGCCAGCTCCGCGGCGACCGCCGTCAGCGCCGAGCGCACCAGCTCCGGCGGACCATCGACCACCAGCGTCCCGACCTGCTCGAGATCGAGCAGCACCAGCGCGTCGTCGTGGTCATGGCCGAGGGTGACGAGACTCGGGTACGGCGCCGGCACACCCGGGTCGTCGTCGATGGCCTCGTCGAGCGACACCGTCCACACGCCGCCATGCGCGGTGCCGGCGAACGGCGGCGGCAGCTCGGCCGGCGCCGCGAGGTACAGCTCCAGCGTGCGTCTGGTCAACCGGACGGCGCGCAACGGCGGCAGCCCGCGGCCGGCCCGTGCCAGCCGGGCGGCGAGCCCGCGCAGCACGCGGTCGACCACCTCCACGGCGACGGGGTCGGCGGCCTGCCGCAGTTCGGTCTCGGTGCGTTGATCGGACGCGCTGACCGCGCCGAGCCGGTCTCCCGGACCGCGACGACGCTGCTCCCGAGCGCGGCGGCCGGCCAGTACACCGACGAGCGCCGCCGCGAGCACCGCGCCCACCCCGCCCGCGGTTCGCAGCAGCTCGCCGTCGTCGATGCCGGGCTCTGGCAGGCCGTCAGCACCCTCGGAGTCCGGCGCGCCGCCCACGGAATCCGACGCGCCGCCGGCCGAACCGGACGCCACGTCGTCCTGGCTCGTCACCATGCCGGCGCTGTCTGCCGGCGGTCCGCCGGTGTCCGGCAGGCCACTCACGGCGTCGTCCGCTCCGGGGAGCGTGAGCGTCCAGCCGGGCACGATGAGATCGGGGTCGGTGAGCCGCCGGCCGTCTGGCTGCACCGTCGCCGACGATGCCGCGACGATCTCCGGGTAACGGAGCGGGTCGTCGAGCCGGGCGCCGGCGATCTCCCACAAGGTGTCGCCGTCGACGACGACGTGCATGCCGGCACGCTGGTGCGCAGTGAGCAGGTCGGTGGTGACGGGCGGCGCCGGCTCCCAAGGTTCGAGCGACGTCGATGGGGCGGCTGCGACCTGGCCGCCCGCGCCGACGGCCGCCACCGCCGCTACCAGCCCGGCCACCATTCGTTGCGGCGCACCGAGTCCGGGCAACCGGGGCGCCGGCCGGCCGCGCAGTGCGGCGGGCACCTCGACGACCAGGCTGAGGACGAACGTGCCCCAGCCCAGCCAGCCGGCCACGATGAGCAACGCCAGGAACAGCGAGCCGTCGTCGGGACGGACGGCGGCGGCGCGGATGTCGGCCGGCGAGGGCCACTCGCCTGGCAGCGGTGACCCGCCGGCGGCCCACAGCACCGCCGGCACACCGGCAACCAGGGCGGCGAGGCCGAGCAGCGCCGCCAAGCCACGCATCACGGCACGCGGTGTCGACGAAGCGATCACGTGCAACTCCCTCCAGCACACCCGTCTGCTGACTATGGGTGCACTCGGGCCGGCGAATGTGACAGCCGGGACGGACAAAGCCTTCCAGAATGCACGAGATGTCACGGTCATGCACGCGGAATCCGACACCCGCCGGAAAAACGGGCAACCGCTCGAGCCGGCTCGGCGGGCGTGAGGGCTAACTTCCGGGCTAACCGCTCGGGCTGGACTGCTGCGGGTCATCACCCTCCGATCCGCGTTGGGAGCCCGCTGGTGAACACACTCGCCATCCCCGCCCGCTCGACCGTCCTGGTCACCGATCAGCTCAACGCCGAATGGCGTCGGCTCGGCGCCCGGCCCATCCCGAAACGCTGGCCGCTGCCGGGCCTCGCCGAGTGCGCGGTGCTGGCCGACGCCGCCGACATCATCGGGCGGACCCGCCGACATCAGCCGGCCGTCGCCGACGGCCTGCTGATCGGCCTGCTCGACCAGCGCACCGAGCGCGACGACCACCTCGCCGGCCGCCTCGTCCTGCAGGTCATGCTCGGCCGCGCGGTGAACCTCGCCCGACGTGCGCACCGGTTCGGCGCGACCGGTGTCCGCGGCGACCTCCCGCAGCTCACAGCGGCCGCCGTCGCCGCGCTCTGGCACGCCATCGCCACCTATCCGGTCGACAGACGGCGGCACAAGGTGGCGGTGAACCTCTGCATGGACGCCCTGCGCCATTTCAACCTCGCGCTCGAGGACGACGCACCCGACCTCGTCGACACCACGGTCCTCGACACCGCAGAGCCGGTGTTCGACCACGCTCCGGCACCCGTCGTCGAGGTGTTCGCCACCCTGACCTGGGGCATCGGCAAGGGAATCATCACCGCCGACGACGCCGAGCTGCTGGTCCGCGTCTACTGCCCGCTACCCGGCCAGCTCGGCGGCGCACACCTCGTCGCCCGGGAGCTCGGTCTCAGCCCGGCCACCGTCCGGCAGCGCTGCAGCCGGGCCATCCAGCGGCTGTCCGTCGCCGTCCAGGCCCGAGGACCGGCGCTGACGACGGCGGCCTGACCGCGGACGCCGCACTCGGGAAGAAGGCGATCCACGTTGACAACTCCGACCCGCTCACGAACCTTTGTCGGCTCGCCAGGTAGTCGATCAACGGGTGAGCGACCGCGACGATCCGACCCCCAGGGGACACCATGGCGCAGACCATTGGGCTAGAGATCACCGACGATCCGTTCGACCAGCCGCTCGATCCGCCGTTCAGCACGCCCGGCGCACCGGTGCGGCGCTACCGACGCCGGCCGGCACTCATCGGGCTCGGCGTCGGCCTGCTGGCCACGTGCGGCGCTGGTGCGGCATACCTGGCGCAGTCGTCCGGCGACACGGTTCCCGTCCTGGCGGTCACCGACACCGTCCACCGGGGCGAGGTCCTCGACGCCGCGCGGCTGACCACGGCGCGGGCGGCGCCCGATCCCGCGCTGCGACCGGTCGCGGCGAGCGAGCTGTCCGCCGTCGTCGGCCAGGTGGCCGCGACCGACCTGCCCGCTGGCACCCTGCTCACCGAGGCCGCGCTCACGCGGGCCGACATGCCGGTCGCCGGGCAGAGCGTCGTCGGGGTGGCGGTCACCGAGGCGCAACTGCCGCAGGCCGAACTCGTCCCCGGCGACCACGTACGCGTCTTCGGCACCCCGAACCCGGGCGACGCGCCACCGTCGGAGCCGCCCCGTTCGGTCGTGGCGACGGTCGTCAGCGTCTCGGACGTGCTCGACTCCGGTTACGTGGTGGTCGACGTCGTGGTGGCCGAGGACGTCGCCGGCACGCTGGTCGCAAAGGTGGCCACCGGACGGGTAGCCATCGTGCTCGACGCCGCTGTGGACGACGCACAGGGTGGTGACGACCGATGACGGTGCTCGCGTTCACGTCGGTCCGGGGCGCTCCTGGCGTCACCACGACCGCACTGGTCGCCGCCCTGGCCTGGCCCCGTCCGGTCCTGCTGGTCGAGGCCGACGTCACCGGGAGCAGCAGCATCAAGGCCGGGCATCTGCGCGGCGAGGTCGACCACGAGCTCGGCCTCATCAACCTCGCGCTCGCCCATCGCAACGGCGCGCTGAGCCTCAGCACGCTGCGCGGCCAGACCATCGCCCTCACCGAGGACGGCACGCGGCTCGCGCTCCCCGGCCTGGCCACGAAGGCGCAGGCCGCCAGCCTCACCGACGACTTCTGGGCCACGCTCGCCACCCTGCTGCGCAGCGTCACGCGGCACGGTGTCGACGTCATCGTCGACGGCGGCCGGTTCGGCATGCGGCACGGACCCGACGCGCTGCTCAAGGCGGCGGATCTGCTCGCCGTGGTGTGCCGCACCGCGTTGGACGATCTCGTCGCCGTCCGCGCCAACGCCGACCAGCTGCCCGACGGTGGCTGCCATGGCGCGCTCGGTCGGCGCGGACTGCTGCTCGTCGGCGAGGCCCGGCCGCACCGGGCCGGCGAAGCCGCCGAGGCCACGACACTGCCGGTCTGGGCCACCGTCGACTGGGATCCCGTCGCCGCCGAGCGCCTCAACGGCCGCGAACGCCTACGTACCACCCTGTCGCGGCTGATGTCGTCACGGCTGATCCGCTCCGGGCGCAACGCGGTGGCGGAGCTCCTCGCCGCGGACGACCGGCGGCGCCGCCTCGACCTGTCGCTCGAGACGACGGTGCTCGGTGGAAAGGGGGTCCGATGAGCGACGCGCGGATCACCGGACTGCCCATCTTCGCGCCGCCGCCCGGCCTCGCGGCCGATGCCACCGACACGCCGCGGCGCAGCGTCCGAGATTTGCTCGCCGCGCTCCCGCCGGCCACACCGCCCAGCGAACCGAGCATCGACTGGGCGCTGGTCCGCGAATTCCGTCAACAGGCGGCCGCCCGGCTGTCCGACCAGGTCGACGAGACCACCACCGAGGCCGACCGCCGCGCCGCCGGCCGCGAGCTCATCGCCCAGCTGCTCGACGAGCACGTTCGCCAGACGGTCACCACCGGCGGCGCCGCCGTCGGCGTCGACCAGCAGGCCGCACTCGCCCAAGCGATCTTCGACGCGCTCTTCGGCCTCGGCCGGCTGCAGCCCCTGATCGACGACCCCGCCGTCGAGAACATCGAGGTCTACGGCGCCGAGCCGGTGGTCGTCATCGACGGCGACGGCCGCATCACCCGGCGGCCACCGGTCGTCGAGTCCGACGACGAACTGGTCGACATGCTGACGTTCCTCGCCTCGCGCGGCGGCAACAGCGAGCGCACGTTCTCCACCGCCAGTCCGAGCCTGCATCTGCATCTGCACGGCGGGCACCGGCTGGCCGCGTCCGGATGGACGACGCATCAGCCGGTCGTGGTGATCCGGCGGCACCGGCTGGTCGACATCGACCTCGACGACCTGGTCGAACGCCGCACGCTGACCACTCAGGCGGCGACGTTCCTCCGGGCGGCGGTCCGGTCGCGCCGCAGCATCGTGGTGTCCGGGTCGATGGGGGCCGGCAAGACCACGTTGACCCGCGCGCTGGCCAACGAGATCGACCCGGAGGAGAAGCTCGGCACCATCGAGACCGAGTACGAGCTCGGCCTGCACCACCTGCGCGAGCGGCACCGGCGCATCATTGCCTGGGAGGCCCGCCCGGGCAGCGGCGAACGCGGGCCCGACGGCCGCGGCGTCGGCGAGATCAGCCTCGACGACCTCGTCTACGACGCGCTTCGCATGAACCTCGACCGCCTCATCGTCGGCGAAGTGCGCGGCCGCGAAGTGCTGCCGATGTTCAAGGCCATGCAGGCCGGCGCCGGATCACTGTCGACCATCCACGCCCACTCCGCTCGCGCGTCGATCGAACGCCTGGTCACCTGCGCCATGGAGGCCGGCCACCACGTCTCCGCCGAGTTCGCCTACCGCCAGATCGCCCAGCACGTCGACCTCGTCATCCATGTCGAGTGCCGTACCACCCCTGACGACGCACGGCGCCGCCGGCTGGTCACCGAGATCATCGCGCTCGAGCCGGGCGAGCGCGGGCTGCCGGCCATCACCGACGTCTTCCGCCTCGGGCCCGATGGGCGGTTGGGGGCCGACTCCGTCCCGTCCTGGCTGGCCAGTTCGCCGCCGGACAGCGCCGGCTGGAGGGCCGGCCCGCCTACCGCGACCGCCCAGGGCACTCCGCCGGCCCGCGGGGCACAGCTCAGGAGCACCAAGCGATCCGGGCGTCCGTCATGAGACCGGTCGTCGCCGCCATCACCGCGGTCGCCGGGGTGGGCGGACTCGCCGCCGCCGGGTTCGGCCTGGTCGGCGCGCTCGACGATCCCGCCGCGCCGCAGCGTGCCTCCGTCGCCCGCTGGGTCAGGACGCTGCGCGGCGCGACCCCCGCCGCCCGCCGCTCCCGGCGTCGTGTCAGCGCAGCCGCGGCCGTCGGGCTCGTGGTCTGGCTGCTCACCGGCTGGGTGCTCGCCGTCGTGCTCATCCCCGTCGCCGTCTGGGGACTGCCCGTGCTGCTGCAGACCTCGGCGGCGAAGGCCGACATCGCCCGGCTCGAGGCGATGAGCGACTGGGCGCAGAACCTGGCCACCGTGCTGGGCGTCGGGGTCGGCATCGAGCAGGCCGTCGCCCGCAGCATGCTCACCGCGCCCGAGCCGATCCGGCCTGAGGTCGGCCGACTGGTCGCCCGGCTCCAGGCGCGCTGGGACACCGAAACGGCGCTGCGCGCGTTCGCCGACGACCTCGACGACGCGACCGGCGACCTGCTCTCCGCGGCGCTGATCCTCGGCGCCCGGCGCCGCGGCGACCAGCTCAGCAGCGTGCTCGACGGTCTGGCCGGGGCGGTCCGCGACGACGTCCGAATCCGGCGCACCGTCGATGCGGAACAGGCGCGCGGACGCACGACGGCCCGGCTGGTCACGGCGATCACCGCGGGCGGACTCGGCCTCATGCTGTTGACCCCGTATGCCGATCCGTACCGCGCCGGGTCCGGCCAGCTGCTGCTCATCGGCCTGCTGACCTCCTACATCGGCTGTCTGGTGTGGATGCGCCGCATCACGGCCACGCCACGGCAACCGCGGATCCTCGTCGCCGACGGTGTGCCATGACGACGACGCGACTGGCGGTCCTGCTCGGGCTGGGTGGGGGTGCGGGGCTTCTGGTGATCATCCGTGAGCTGGTCGGGCCTGTGTGCCGGCTGCCGCATCCCGTTGACACGGCGCGGCGGCTCACCGGGGCGGCCGATCCGAGCGGCGACCTCGCGGGCGCCACTGACCTCGCCGGCGCCGGCGGGCTGGCGGGACGGGTGGGGCGGGTGGTCCTGCGGCGCAGCGCCGGGTCGTCGGTGCTGCACGTTCCGTACCGCGACCTCGCCCTGTTGCGACGCAGCGCGGCGCAGTTCCTCGGGGAGCGGGCGATCTGGGCGGCCATCGGTCTGGTGCTGCCGACGGCGGCCACGGCTGCGCTCGCGATCGGTGGCGTGTGGCTGCCGTTCGTCGTGCCGGCGGTGACGGGGCTGGTCACGGCAGTGCTGCTGTCGTACCTGCCGCCGTACACGGTCGCCGACCTCGCCCGGGCGAAGCGCGCGGAGTTCCGGCGAGCCATGGCCACCTACGTCGACCTCGTCGCCCTCGAACGAGCGGCCGGCTCCGGCGCCACGCAGTCGCTGGAGTCGGCGGCGCGCATCGGCGAGTCGTGGGCGTTCCGGCGGGTGCGCGACGAACTGGCGCACGCCCGCTGGGCCGGGGTCCCGGCCTGGGAAGCGCTGCGGGCGGTCGGGCGCGAGCTCCGGCTGCCCGAGCTCACCGACACCGGCGACGTCATGCGCATGTCCGCACGCGAGGGCGCCACGGTCTACGACGTGCTCCGTGCCCGGGCGTCGGCCATGCGCAGCGAGCTGCTGACCACCGATCAGGCGCGGGCCGGGTCGCGCACCGAGCGCGCGACGGCACCACTGGCGGCCACGGCGGTCGTGTTCATGCTGATCCTGGCCGCTCCCGTCGCGATGCGGATCGGGTGACCGTCATGACCCGACGACGCTCCGAGCGCGGCTCGGCGACCCTCGAGACGGTCGTCCTCTGGCCGGCGGTGTTCGTGCTGATCTTCGGCATCGTGCATGCCGGCCTCTGGTTCCACGCCCGCAACATCGCCCTCTCCGCGGCACGCGAGGGCGCCCGGGCGGCCAGCATGGCCGGGGGCACCGGTGGCGCGGCGCGAGCGGCGGACTTCCTTACCGCGACGACGGATGGCAGGGTCATGCGGGTCGGCGACATCCACGAGGTGGCCGACACCGACACCGTCACCGTCACCGTCAGTGGCTCGTCGACCACGCTCATTCCCGGCTGGCGCGTCGACGTGAGCCAGTCGGCGACCGCCCCGATCCGCCGATGGACCGCCCCATGAGCCGTGGCGCCGCCGGTGGGCCGGACCGTGGCTCGGCCACACTAGAGCTCGCCATCCTGGCACCGGGCCTGCTCCTGCTCATCGCGCTGATCGCGCTGGCCGGCCGGCACGCCATCGCGGACGGAGCGGTCGATCAGGCTGCCGCCGAGGGCGCCCGGGCCGCCTCGTTGCAGCGGACCCCGTCGGCCGGTCGCGATGCCGCGGCCGAGGTCGCTCGCGCCGCTCTGACCGATCAGGGACTGTCGTGCATTCGCACCGAGATCGACGTGGACGTGTCCGGACTGCGGGCACCGCCCGGGCAGCGCGGCCGCGTCACCGTCACCGTCCGTTGCCCACTGCGGGTCGCGGACCTGCCGCTGGCCGTGCCTGCCATCACGCTCACGGCGACCGCCGTCAGCCCCGTCGACACCTACCGGGAGAGGTGAGCCGATGCGCCGCCTGAACGACCAGACCGGCAGCTTCACTCTGATCTTCGCGGTCGTGACCATCGCGTTGCTGGCGATGGCCGGCATCGTCTACGACGGACGGCGGCAGCTGACCGCGCAGCAGCGCGCCGATGCTGTCGCAGCCGAGGCGGCCAGAGCGGCGGGCCAGGAGATCGACGGGTCGACGCTGATCGGGTCGCCGGGCATCCACCGGGCCCGGGCGGTCGCCGCGGCTCGCGAGCATCTCGCCACCGCCGGCATCAGCGGCACGGTCACCGTCGACGGCAGCACGATCGTCGTGCGGACCGAGGCGACCGAGCAGGCGGCGATCCTGCCGCTCATCGGGATCACGACCCTGGAGGCAACCGGCGAGGCCAGCGTCGAGATCGTGACTGGACTAGCCGGTCAGCCCGGCGGGACCTCCGTGCCGAACTCGTCGTAGGCGGCCGCCACCTTCTTCGGCACACACATGCGCCAGGCGTCGGTGAGCAGCTCGCGCATCTCGTCCTCGTCGATGGCGGCCAGCCGCACCCGCACCCACTGGTACCGCTCGTCCGACTTCAGCGGCATGAGGAACTTCGACGGATCGGACGCGACGAGGTCGGCCCGCTCCTCTCTGGGGTAGCCGAATCCCATGATCGTCTCGTCGGGTGAGACCGCCGCGTACACGATGCTGCCGATTCGGAACTTCACGCTGTCGCGGACCAGTCCCTCGGTGGTCCGGGGCAGCGACAGCGCGTGCCGCCGCACGTCGTCGATCGTCACCATGCGACGCATTGTGGCGCGCGGGTCCGACAAGGTCGAGGGTCAGCCGGCGGCCGGGCGCAGCGTCGCGGGGTACCAGGCGACGGTCTCGGCCACCGCGGCGGCGAGCGGCGTCGGCTGCACGCCGAAGGCCTGCTCGAACGTCGACGAGTCCATGACCTGCGGCTCGAGGTACTGGTAGAAGAGCTTCGCATACTCGGCCATGAACACGTCGTCGAACGGTCCCCACGGCCGCGGCTCGGCCAGCACGTCGACAGCGAGGGGACGGCCCGTGACCTCGGCGATCAGCTCGTGCACCCGCCGCGTCGACACCGCCGGAGCCGTCGGCAGATGCCAGACCCGGCCGGCCGCGGTCCTGGCGCTGGAGATGGACGCCCTCGCCGACGCCGTCGGCCTGGACTGACGCAGCGCTCCCGGAAATCGATCAGAGAAATTTCGCCGGCGCTGTCACATTCGGCTTCGCGAAAGCACCCATAGAAGGTGAGGCGCGTCGACGGAAGGGTGACGGACATGGCCGGGACCGACACTCCTGACGTCGGCGCGCCTCACCCTAGCCAGCCGCCGACCGCGAGGTCCCAGGCGGCCGGGATCCACGCAAGGGAAGAGGGGAACAGTGCGCCGGTGCGGCCGCCGCGGAGGGTCTTGCCGCCTGACCCGGCGACCGCACCGGATGATGGCGCCTGGACGACGCTGGGCTCGTCCCGCGACCCGGCCGCGCGACACCGTCGGCTCGAGCAGATGCTCTGGCTGCTCGTGATGGCGGTCGCGGTGGGCGGCGCGGCAATCATCGCGGCGATCCTGACCTCCGGCCCGTCGTCCGAGGCGATCCTGCCACCGGAAGCGGCGGCCACCGACGTGCCGCTCGCCCAACCGACCGGACCGATCACAAGCACACCTCCCAATGGCGACGGTGGTGGCGGCAGCAGCGCTCCGGACGGCGAGCACGGCACTGGTAGTGCCGCGGACGACGGTGGAGCCGGCGACCGCGCACCGCCGTCATCCAAGGACGCCGGTGGCGTACCGGCTGGATGGTCGGAGGTGACGCGCGGCTTCGGACTCGCGTTCACCCGCACGAGCGTCGGCCGCGATGCCTGGTTCGCGGCGATGTCGTCGTGGCTCACGCCGGAGCAGGCCGCCGAGTATCGCGATGTCGCCATCGATACGATCCCCACCGGCGAACTCGTCGAGATCGAGGTGGCCGACCCCGGCCCGGCGGCGCAGGCGCACGGCAGGCTGACCTACGACACCGGCATGGTGCTGGAGGTCGGCCTCAGCTATCGCGCCGCGGCCGGTGGCTGGCTGGTCGCCCGGGTCGAACTCGCCGAAACCGCCGGACAGAGATGATCCGGCGCGGCTCCGACCCACGGCCGGGGCGAGGCCAAGAGGCTCGCCGTCAACTTGTGGCAAGCGGCGGGTCAGGGCCTGCGAGCCTGCCGGACCGCGCGGCGCTCCGTAGTGAGCACTGCGCGGTCGGCGGCGCTTCGGCCGGCGCCCCAGCCCGCCGCATTGCCGGCCGAGAACGAGCGGCGGACGGTGGTGGAGGCGAACAGCGAGTCGAACAGCGTGTCGACGGCTCGGGAGCGGTCGGCGAAGACCGGGACGAGGTCGGTTCCGGCGGCTGCGGCGGTATGGGCGGCTGCGTCGCGGAGCCGTTCGCCGATGCGGGTGGCGTACGACAGCAGGAACGAGTGCCGGAACGACCGGGTACGCGACGTGCCGAGGCGGGAGTACTGGGAGCCGGTCGCCAGCATCGCCCGGGCGGCCTGGACCAGCAGCGAGGTGGACAGCACCTCCACGACCTCGAGGTCGAAGTCGGTGCCGAGGACGGTGACGAAGCCGAGCTTCTCGCTGGAGACAGTGCGGCAGTGGTTGGCCGAGCCGACCTCGGCGACCAGCAGCGTCTTCGGACCGACGTACGGAGCGTCCAGCCAGATGCGACGCGCCGACGCGACGGTGGTGCGGCATTCGGGTGTGACGGCGTCGGCGAGCGCTTGCTCGATGGAGTAGCGGCTCATCAGCTCCTGCGCCTTCGCCGACAGCGCCTCGGCCTCCTCCGGATAGGGCGTCGACTCGGCCTTGGCCAGCAGGGCGCGCACCCGGCCGAGCACCTTCTCGGGCGACGGGCGCGGACGGTCGGGACCACCAGTGTCGGCGGCCGACCCATGCGGGTCGCCGTTCCCGGCGGTGGCCCGCAGACGCGCAGCAGCGTCGTCGGCATCAGGCGGCGCGGCGGTCGCGTGTCCGGGCGGCGGGAGGATCAGCTGCAGTGCCGGCAACCGAAGGGCAACACCCACCAGTTCGAGCGCCGCCTCGAGCAACGCCGACCGCTCGATGCCGTGGTGGTCGGCCCATTGCGCGGGATAGGGAGCGGCACGGTCCCACCACGGCTCCGCGCCGACCTCGTCCAGCTGCGCCAGCCAGCGCCGATGCGTCGCTGCAGCGGGGTACTGGGCCGCGGCGTCGGCCATGGCGTCGGCGGCGACAACAAGGGCAGGCGCCGATGCCTGGCGCCGGGTGACCTCGTAGAGATCGACGGGGAGCCAGCCGGACGCCCAGAGGCGGTCGACCTGGGCGCGCAGGACCTGGGCCACCGCCGCATCCACCAGACGGGCCGGGACGGCGGCCGACACCGCGCGGACGCCGGCGGCGACACCGTCGGGCCCGCGGCGCAGGCCGTCGGTGGCCACAGCGAGCAGCCACTCGGCCACGACCTGAGCTGTCACCGGCCGCTGCCGGTCGCCGTCGTGCGCGAACACGGACCACCTCTCGTCAACCCGAAAAAGACCACCCGAACCGAGCAATCCCGCCCATCATCGCGGCTCGGTCCGACACAGTTGTTCCTGCAAGCCCGGCCGCAGCCGTGGGGTGCCCACGAGATGGACGACGCTACCGAGGTCGTCTCGTGGTGTCATACCTTGCGTCAGGGTCGCCTTGGCTCACCGACGACCGAACGGGAGATGCGTGCAATGACCAGTGGCCGAGTCCCGGTCCGCGACGGCGAGCTGTACTTCGACGAGCGGGGTGCCGGGCATCCGCTGGTCCTGCTGCACAGCGGGTCCCTCGACCACCGCATGTGGGAGGGCCAGGTGGCGCCGTTCGTCCGCGCCGGCTACCGGGTCATCCGGTACGACGCCCGCGGGCACGGCCGATCGTCCACGCCGAAGTCGGACTTCGCGGCGTACGAGGACCTCCGTGAGCTGCTCGCCGGCCTGGACGTGAGCAGGGCGTCGCTCGTCGGGCTGTCGTACGGGGCGCGGACGGCGATCGACTTCGCGCTGGCGTACCCGGACGCCGTCGAAATGATGGTGCTGGCCAGTCCCGGTGTGAGCGGCATGCAGTTCACCGACCCGGCCATCCTCGCGCTCATGCGGCAGCAGGCCGAGGCCGCGCAGGCCCGCGATGTCGACGAGTACGTGGAGTTCTTCTTGCGCGCGTGGGTCGACGGCCCGCAGCGGGCGCCAGGCGCGCTCGACCCGCAGGTGCGGGAGCGCTGCCGGCAGATGGCCCGCGACGTCGTCGACGCGCACGCGTCGGGGTCGGGGGCGCTGCGCGAGCTTGGCGCGCTGGAACGGCTCGGTGAGCTGACGACGCCGCTGCTGGTGCTGGTCGGCGACCTCGACTCGTCCGACATCCACACGGTGGCCGGCCGCATCGAGGCCGAGGCGCAGTTCGCCGCCAGCGCCGTCGTCCCCGGGACCGGCCACACGCTGACGATGGAACAGCCGGCCGCGTTCAACGCCGCCGTGCTCACCTTCCTCGAGCGCGCCCGGCTGGCCCGCTGAATCGGGGAGACGGTTCACCCCACCCGCAGCCCGCGCTCGATGACGTCCAGCGCGCCGTCGACGATCTCTCTCAGTGAGTCACGGTACCCGGAGTCGTGCCAGTAGGCGATGGCCTCCATGAACGCGGAGATCAGCGCGACGGTGACGACGCGCAGCTCCAGACCGTCGGGGTCGCGGCCGGTGTGCTTGGCGATGGTCTGCCGCAGCTGGACGGCGGTCTCGTCGGCCTGCCGGCCCATGCTGGCCCGGACGGACGGCTCCTCCATCATGTAGGTCATGCGCCGCCGGATGAACTGCTCGTCCTGGTCGAACATCGCGGCCGTGACGACCTCCGTGAGCACCTCGCGCAGCGCTGAGATCGGGTCCTGCGCCGCCAGCCGGTCGTCGAAGGCCTGCAGCATGATCGGGTCGTACTCGTCCCAGAGGACGATCATCTCCTTGGTGCCGAAATACCTGTAGATCGAGCTCGGCGACACCTCGGCCTCGGCGGCGATGCGTTCGATCGTGACGTGCGCGTACCCGTCGCGGTCGAAGAGGTCCAGCGCCACCCGCTGGATGTGGCGCATCGCCTTGAGCTTCTTGCGCTCGCGCAGGCCCAGCGGGCGCGTCATCTGCTCGGTCATCAGCGCCGATCGTAGCGCCGATGACGGTCAACTGACAGTGCCTCGCAGTTCAGAACTGCGAGCGGCTCAGATCTCCTTCGTCAGCAGGAGGCTGCCCTGCATGCGCTCGTAACCGAGCCGGGTGTAGACGCCGAGCGCGCCGGTCGGGTTGTCGGTGTCGACGTCGAGGCCGGCGTACTGCATGCCACCGGCGGCGTAGGCCCGCATCGCGGCCGTGAGCAGGGCGCCCGCAAGCCCGCGGCCACGCCACTCGCGCAGGACGGAGACGAGGTCGGTCCAGCCCTCGGTGAAGCCCTGCGGCTCCCAGTCCTGGTCGTACGCCCCGGACATGAGGTACCCGACGACGCGGCCGGTGGCCTCCTCGACGGCCACGAAGCTCCAGTCGGGCCGGAACTTCTCACCGCCCACGACGTTGAGCGCCCAGGCCTCCGCGTCGATCGGGCTGGAGCCCCAGTGGTCGCGGGCGAACGACTCGTTGTGCGTGACGCGGATGTCCTCGTCGCGCTCCTTCGAGTACGGCTCGATGCGCAGGCCGTCGGGCACGTCGCCGGCCGGTAGCGCGACACCGAGGTCGCGCCGCATGACGACGAACCAGCGGATGGCCGTGAACCCCGCGGCCTCGGCCAGCCGGCGCGCCGCGGCGTGGTGCTCGTCGACGTACACCCGGATGCGAGCCGGGAGGTTCACCGTGGTGGCGGCCAGCTGCTGCCGCCCGCGCGCCTCGGACCAGGCCAGCAGCGCCTGTCCGATCCCCCGACGCCGGTACTCCGGATGCACCGCGCCGAACAGCGTCGGCGCATGCGTGCCCTCGGTGACCGATCGGAAGTCGACCCAGGCGTAGGCGCGGACGTTCCCGTCGGCGTCGAACCCGGCGATGCTGTCGCGAGCCGGGTCGCGCCAGGTGCCCTTGAACCGGTCGACCAGCTCATACTCCGCCACCCGCTCGATCGCGTCGTCGTGGTCGTCGACCACGGAGCACAGGGCGTACCAGGCGGGGACGTCGCCGGGCGTCAGCGGCCGCCAACTCAGACCGGCATCGGCGGGCAGCGCGGGCAGTTCGGCCGGCGCCGCGGCCCGGACCGCGAGCGGCTCGAGGTCGACGGTGCTCATGGCGGACACCGTAAGGGCGCGCCGCACTGCGCCGCGAGCGAATTTCCGCGGCCGCGACCCGCCCGGACCACCGTCAGCCGGTGCCCAGCATCAGCGTCCACCACGAGGTGAGCAGACCACGTTCCACGCCGACGCCGGCCGACGTGTACGAGCAGTCGAGCAGCCGGTCGCGCTCCTCGCCCTTCCAGTCGCGGACGACTTGCTCGGCGTTGCGCAGCCCGTGCGACAGGTTCTCGCCGACCGGCGCGGTGTAGCCCTCGTCGGCCGCGCGGTCCTGCGGCGTCTCGCCGTCGGGGTTGACGTGGGAGAAGTAGAGCCGCTCGCGCATGTCCTCGCTGTGCTCGCGGGCGGCGACGGTGAGCCGCGGGTCGATCCGCAGCGCCGGGCAGCCGGCCTCCTCACGCGACTCGTCGGCGGACTCCAGCAGCTGCTCCTCCGACCTGAACAGGTCGATCAGCGGCGGATCGGGATCCTCGGTCGGCTCCTCCGACGGCTCGGTCGTCGGCTGGTCGGTGGGCTCGTCGGACGGGTCCTCCGACGGCTCGTCGGTCGGCTCTTCCGACGGCTCGGACGGCTCGTCGGTGGGCTCGGGCGAGTCCGTCGGCCGCGGCGAGTCGGGCTCGCGCGGCGGCGTCGTGGCGGTGAGGTCGTCCTCGTGCGACCCGGAGTCGTCGTCGGACCCGCCGAAGCCGCCGCCCGACTCGCCGTCGGTGTCGTCGGACTCCTCCGGCGACGGGCTTTCCGACCCGGATGGCGACGGCGTCTCCGCGGGCTCGGTGGGAGTGCCGGACGGGCTCGTGCCGGACTCGGGCCTGGGCGTCTCGTCGCCCGTGAAGTCGTCGACCCGCGATCCGCCCTCCGCGCGCGCGTGCAGCACGGGCGGACCGTCCGTGATCGCCAGGACCAGCCCGGCGACCGCCAGGCAGCCGACAAGCAGCACGAGGCCGGCCCGGACCAGCAGTGGCACCTCTCGGACACGCCGTTGTCTGTATCGCGGCAGGTTCGAGCTCACGGGGGCAGATCCTTTCCATCCGGGCCGGCTGCAGCGCACCGAGTCCCGGTCATTTCACGAGAACCGACATTCCGTAGCCATCGCCCAGTTTTGTCCACGAACCGCCCATCTCAAACATCGATCAAGGAAGACACCTGTGAACAAGGGCGGTCATCGACCGAGAGTGCCGAGGTCATACCGGTGAACACCCATCTGAAAGAAGTGACCGAATCGAACCGTGGGCGAAGATGTCTCGCATGAGCGAACAGCAGGCGCCGCCGGAGCGGCTCGTCGTCGCGGCCGCGATCGTCGACGACCTCGCGCTGCCCACCCGGCTGCTGGCCGCGCGGCGCAGCGAACCGCCCGAGCTGGCCGGCGGCTGGGAGTTCCCCGGCGGCAAGGTCGAGCCGGGCGAGCAGCCGCTGGACGCGCTCCACCGCGAGCTGCGCGAGGAGCTCGGCATCGCCGTCGAGGTCGGCGCGGAGCTCACCGGTCCGTACGACGGACGGTGGGCGCTCGGGCCGGGTCTGACGATGCGGCTGTGGTTCGCGGTCGTCGCCGACGGCGTGCCGGCGCCGTTGGAGGACCACGACGAGCTGCGCTGGCTCGGTCCCGGCGAGTGGCCCGGTGTGCCGTGGCTGCCGGCGGATGTCACCGTGGTGGAGGCGCTGATCGCGGGTTGCCCATCCGCGCGGGCCTGACGGCGCGGGCCGGAGCGCCGCTCCGAGGTCAACTGAGCGGTGGACGACGCCGCCCGGCGAACAGCACTAGCCTGGCCGGTATGACCACCGCGCCCGAACCCGCCGACCAGCCCAGGGAGCCGCATGTCATGCCCGGCGTCCGCGCGTCCGACGCCGAGCGGGAGCAGGTCGTCGAGGCGCTGTCGGAGCACGCGACCACCGGCCGGCTCACGCTGGCCGAGCTCGAGGAGCGCATCGGGTTGGCGTACCGGTCCGTCACCCGCGACGACCTCGCCGAGCTGACGGCGGACCTGCCGGGGTCGAGCGAGCTGGCGCCGGCCGCCGGTGGGCCGGTCGTCCGCCCGGACAACGCCGCCCGCCGCTCGGCCACCAAGTGGATCGTCGCGTTCATGGGCGGGACGGAGAAGCGCGGCCGCTGGCGGGCGGCGGAACGGGTCAACGCGGTCGCCGTGATGGGCGGCCACGACATCGACCTGCGACACGCGGAGCTCGACTCCGACGAGACCACGATCGTCGCGATCACGATCATGGGCGGCATGGACATCTACGTGCCCGACACCATCGACGTCGACGTCGGCGGGTTCTCGCTGATGGGCGGCACGGGCGAGCGGGGCAGCCGGCGGCCGGCCCGGGCGGGCGCGCCGCGCATCAGGATCCTCGCGTACAACCTCATGGGCGGCATCGACGTGTGGCGCCTGCCCGAGGAGACCAAGGACATGACGCTGAAGCAGGCCAAGAAGGCGGCCAAGCGCGCGGAGTGACGCGGCGGCGGGGCTCTTAGTCCAAGGCCGACAAGCCGGCCCGGACCGGCCGTAGACATTGGGGCACGTCTGCTTCATCCGTGGGTGCGTGGCCGCGACGGTGTCAGATCGCTGCGACGTTCGGTGCTGATGATGTGAGTTCGCTGAGGGCCCGGGCTTCCGATGTTGATCTTGGAGTTGTTCGGCGATTGTGCGGTGAAATGTCCGATAGATGGCCGAACAAGTCCAAGATCAACACTGGATGGGTGCGTCGCCCGTCCTCGCCCGGACCGACGTCACGCCGACCAGTCGCCGGGCGCCGTACCCACGGAAGCAGCAGAAGAGCGACATAAGGCGGCCCCGCAGGCCGGGCACGGACCTGCGGGGCCGGTCTATATCCGGGACAGCTCCCCCGTGGAAGCGCCCGTTGGCGAGCGCGGGATCGAGGCGGTGGAGGACTTCCTCGTGTCCTGCGCTGGCTCAAACACTAGGCAGGCCCGCTTTCAGATCGCTTTCATCGCGCATTCACTGCTGGTCAGCACTTAGGAGGGCCGGGCAGACCGGCGATGAGAGGGGGCCGGAGGTCTCCTCGACATCGTCGGTGCAAGGCGCCGAGCCAAGGTGACCATACCTGGAGCCATGCCCGGCCCGACGACACTCGAAGGGCGCGGAGACGGCCGGTCTGGGCACGACAACGGCCCCGGTCCCCGCCAACATCGCAGGGCCCGGGGCCGCCGGTGTCAGTACCAGTACGACGCGCCTCAGGCCGTCGTGCCGTTGCGCCGGGCGCGGATCGCGATCGCAACGCCGCCCAGGGCGAGCAGCGCGACGCCGACCACGATCATCCAGACGTTCGACGAACCGGTGTCGGGCAGCTCGTCGCCGTCGTCGTCACCCTCGGAGGCGACGGTGAACGAGACCGAGGTCTCCGACGCGGTCAACTCCGGGTCGCCGCCCTCGACGGCCGCGGAGGCGGTGAGCGTGTACTCGCCGTTCTCCAGCGCCTCGTCGGGGGTGAACGTCCAGGTGCCGTCCTCAGCGATCTCGAGCTCGCCTGGCCACTCGTCGGCGGCGGTCTGGACACGCTCCGACGACTCGGTGACGGTGCCCTCGATCGCCAGCGTCAGCGTGGCGCCCGGGTAGACCGTGCCGCCGAAGACGACGTCACCGGCGACGGTCGCGCCGTCCTCCGGCTCGGTGATGGTGACCGGCGGCACCGTGATGCCGAGGTCGGCCACCGTGACGGCCTGGCTGTCGCCCTCGAACTCCTGCATGACGGTGGCGTCGAACCGCTCGCCGACCGGCAGGTCCGCCGACGGGGTGATGGTCCAGCTGCCGTCGTCGCCGACGGTGGCCTCGCCGAGCACCTCGTCGCCGACGGTCAACGTCACGGTGGCGCCGGGCTGGCCGGTGCCGGTGAAGCTGGGCCGGGCGTTGCCGGTCGTTTGGCCGTCGCTGGGCGACGAGACCGTCAGCTCCTCGGCCTGCACCTCGGTCGAGGTGAAGGTGCCCTCCGCCGGCGCGGACCGGGAGAAGTGGCCGTACGACGCGGTGATCTCGTAGGTGTGCTCACCCGGGGCGAGGTCCTCGGTGACGGCCACCGAGAAGGCGCCGTCGTCGGTGACGGTGCCCTCGTAGGTCTGCTCGCCGTCGATGACCAGGCTGACCTTGTGGGTCGACCGGGCCGCCTCGACGGTGCCGGTGAAGGTCGGCCGCGGGCCGGTCTCGCCGCCGTCCTCGGGCGACGTGACCACCGGGGTGCTGATGGCGACCGCCAGCTCCCAGTCGCTGCCCAGCAGCGTCAGCGCGTTGTACTGGCCGGTCGCCAGCGAGTAGCCGATGCTGAAGTCGGCGTCACCGGTGTCGGGCGACTGTGCCGGGTTCCAGCTGTCGCAGTCGGTCCGGCCGTCGTGCGTCGAGCCGGAGTTCACGCCCACCGCGTAGTTGCCGACGACGACCGAGCCGCCGCTGTCGCCGCCGAGCATGCAGGCGTTGAAGATGAAGCCGGTGACGGCCTGCTCACCGACCGGCGTGCTCTGCACCGGCACCAGGATCTCGCCGCAGGTCCAGCCCGAGGTGGCGCCGGACTTGCAGGCCTGGGCGCCGGCGACGGCGTCGATCGGGCCGCGGATGGTGACGGAGGCGTCGTCGGGCGCGCCCGCGCCGCCGCCCCAGCCGGCGACCTGCGGCACCGCGGTCCACTCCGGGTCGGTGATGTCGACGAGGCCGCCATCGTGCTCCTCGCCGTAGTGGAACGAGCCCGGGACGAACTCGCCGAGGTCGGGGCCGGGGAACTGCGCCGCCCAGTCTTCGGTGGCCCAGATCGGGCCATCCAGCTCGATGTGGTGCACCGGGTAGGTGAACTGCTCGCCGGTCTCCTCGCTGACGCCGCAGTGGCCGGCGGTCAGAAAGCGCGAGTTGCCGTCGGGGTCGTAGCCGCTGAACCCGACGGAGCAGCGGCTCAGGTCGAACGCTCCGGTCTCGTCCGGCTCGCTGATCTGGTAGGCGTAGCCGTAGCCGCCCTTGTGGTCGCGGGCCGGCTGGACCTCACGCTCGCTGTTCAGAGCGTCCAGCGGGCCGACGACGACACGGGCGCCGCTGGCCTCGACAGCGGCGGCGTCGGCCTCGCTGGCGACGTTGATGGTGACGTCCTGGCCGTCGATCGAGGCACCGAGCACCTCGACGCCCTGGTCGCGCAGCACCGTGGCAGCGTCGGAGGCGGCGCGTGCCCGCTCCGCGTTGGCCAGGTACTGCTCGGGAGCGACGCCGAGATCGCGCTCGATCGCCTCCCGCAAAGTGGCCGGCAGCTGCGCCGCCAGCTCGATGAAGTCGTCGGCGGCGAAGGACGGCACGGTGACCGGGATCTGTTCGTCGGCCTGGGCCGCGGTGCTGGAGGCGAAGACGCCCCCGCTCACCACGGCCGAGGCGACGAGCACCCCGGCGAACCGTGCCGCGTTTCGCCGACGCGGCAGCATTGCGCTCACAAATTCTCCAAATACTCCATTTGACATGGCGTTGCCCGAATCACCCATTCAGCCGGAATCTGGCATCTGACGTGCGGAAACCCGGGCGAGATCACGTTACACAAGTCGACTGCGACGTGACAGCGCCATCGCCAAGTGGTCACGCCGAATTCCGGGAACATTTCTGCCGAAGAATCGATGAGATACGCTTGTCCGTTCAAATCCGGACAAAGACCGGGATCAGCGTCCGGCCGTGGCCAGGGTGAGCTCCGAGCGGGCCTCCTCGGCCAGCCGGACGTGCCGGTTCTCGACGGCGACGGCGACGGCGTCAGCGGCGGCCGCGCTCCCGTCGGCACCGAAATGCCGCAGCGTCCGCGCCGTGTCGAGCAGCGACAGCGCCCGCATCCAGGTCGAGCCGAGCGCGACGGCGATGTCGACCGCGTGACGGCAGGAGCGCAGCGCCTCGGCCCGGTCGCCGGCGGCCCGGTGCACGGCCGCCGTCACCGAGGCCGCGTAGTGCGCGTCGTACGACACCGGGGCCGGCGTCTCGACGGCGTCCGCGGCGGCGAGGTCGGCGCGGGCCGCGGCGGCCCGGCCGAGGCCGGCGTACGCCCGCGCGCGGGTCCGCAGGCACCGGGCGCGGACCTGCGGCGACAGGAACTCACGGTCGGCAACGCACGGGGCGATGACCTCTACCGCCTCCTGATACCGGCCGGCCTCGATGTGGATGCAGGCCTGGTTCTCGAACATGATCAGCTCGCCGTACCGATCGCCGAGGGCGCGGCGGAGCTCGACGGCGTGATCGGCCGCCACGAGTGCTTCGTCGAGCCGGTGCTGCGCGGCCAGGGTCAGCGTGAGGTTGGTCCACGCGGCCGCGCTGATGGCGGGTTCGGACGGCGGCGTGGCCGCGCCCAGCACCGTCCGTGCCGTCTCCTCGTCGTCGCCGCTGTCGCAGCACTCGCGTGCGACGGCGTCGAGCAGGACCAGCAGACCGGCCGCGTGGTCCACGGCCGGGTACTCGCCGGTGGCCAGCTCGGCGCGGGCCATCGCGATCAGCTGCGTACGGCGCGGGTGCAGCCAGGCGTGGATCTCGCCCCGGTCGGCGAACGGCCGCCCGGGCGGACAGCCCTCCGGCAGCCGCACCACGCCGGGCACGCGGTCGACGGGCCGCAGCCGCAGCCGGGCGTTGCGCAGCGTCAGCAACAGGTGGCCGAGCAGGCGCCGGCGCGCCGCCCGTGCCGTCACCGGGTCGCACACCGCGCGGATGTGGTCGTCGACGAGGTCGTGCCAGCCGAAGCCGCCGTCGCCGTCCGGCTCGAGCAGCCGGATGTCGGCCAGCCGGTCCAGCAGCCGCCGCGCCTCGTCGACGTCGACCTCCCACACGACGGCGGCGGTCTCGGCGTCGACGGTGGTGCCGGTCAGCGCCGCGAGCAACCGGTACCGCTGCGCCTGCACCCGCTGCAGGCTCACGTAGGTGGCGTCGAGCATCGCGTGGACGGCCAGCCCGCCGGCCCGCAGCTCGCCCAGCCGGTCGCCGTCGCGCAGCCGCCCGGCGAAGTGCCCGATCGGCCAGGCCGGCCGGGTGGCCAGCCGCCCGGCGGCGATCCGCACCGCCAGCGGCGACCCGGCGCACCGGTCCAGGACGACGGTGGTGGCGTCGGGCTCGGCGGCCAGCCGGTCCGCGCCGACGACGGACGCCAACAGCTCGCGGGCCTCCGGCTCGGAGAACATGCCGAGGTCGACACGTGCGTCGACCGGCGGGCCGGGGATCCGGCGCCGGCTGGTGACGATGACGGCGCACTCCGGCTCCGCCGGCAGCAGCGACGCCACGGTGTCCGGATCGGCGTCGTCCATGAGCACCAGCAGCCGGCGGCCGGTGCACAGGCGGCGGAACAGCTCGGCCCGTTCCCGCGGGCGCGGCGGCAGGTCCGGGCCTCCGACGCCGAGCGCGCGGAGCAGCCCGGCCAGCGCGTCGGTGCCCTTGTGCCAAGGCTGACCGCGAGGTCCCAGGCGGCGGCGAGTCCCACGAGGGGAATGGGACTGTGCGGCGGCGTCGGTGCTGGTGCGCAGATCGGCGAAGAGCTGGCCGTCGGGATAGCGGTCGCGGACCTCGTGCGCCACGCGCAGCGCCAGCGTCGTCTTGCCGGTGCCGCCGGGTCCGGACACGAGCACGGTCCGGCAGCGGCCCACGGGCCCGCGGCCGTCGCGAAGAGCGGCCGTGAGGGTCGCGACCTCCGCGGCCCGCCCCACGAAGGACCGCGGCCGGGACGGCAGCTGCGCGGGTCGCGTGCCCGGCCCCGCGGCAGCGGGTGCGGCCGAGGCGGCCGCTGCGACGGGCGCGGGTGGGGCCGGGAAAGTGCCGGTCGCGCCCGTCGCGGCCGGGTCGCCATCGGGGTCGTCGGTGCTGAGCTCACCGCCGCTGAGCAGGCGGGCGTGGACGGCGGCCAGCTTCGGCCCGGGACGCCGGCCGGCGGCGCGCAGGGCGCGGACGGTGTCGTGGAAGACGCCGAGGGCGTCGCCCTGGCGGCCCTCGCGGTAGAGGGCGATCATCAGCTGCCCGGCGGCGCCCTCACGCTCCGGGTACGCCGTCACCAGCTCGCGTAGCTCCCGGATCACGCCGTCGCCGGGACCGTGCAGCATCAGCCGGAGCTCGTGCGCCCGCTCGGCCACCGTCAGCACCTCGTCGAGCAGGGACGGCGCGCTCTGGCGGGTCAGGACGTCGGGCCAGAGGCCGGCCAGCGGGTTGCCCCGCCACAGGACCAGCGCCCGGTCCAGCAGCGTGAGCCGCCCGGGCAGGTCGTCCATGGCGCGCGCCGCCGCGGACAGCCCGCGGAACCGCGTGACGTCGACGACGTCGGGCGGCAGGACGAGCCGGTAGCCGTCGGCGGTCGACCCGACCGCGGACCGGCCGAGCACCGCGCGAACCCGGGCCACGTGGGTCTGCAGCGCCGCCCGCGGATGCTCGGGCTGGGCGTCGGTCCACAGCAGCCGGGCCAGCGTGCCATGCGAGACGACGCCGCCGGGACGCAGCGCCAGAGCGGCCAGGATGACCGCCGGCCGCCCGGAGGGCACCGGCACCGGGACTCCGTCGCGGCGGACCTCGACCGCGCCGAGCAGCCGGACGTCCAGCCCCACCTCCGGCCCCGCGACCTCGGCCGGACCGCTGCGCGGCCCGACGTCGAGGTCCGGGGTGCGGGTCACCGCCGCTCCGCCACCAGGTCACGCAACTCGTCGGCGCGCGGGGAGCCGAGTGACTCGAAGATGCGCAGCGCCGCCGCCCAGTGCGCCCGGGCGGTCTCGTCGTCGCCGTCGCCCGAGCGGCTGTGGCCGAGCTCGGCCAGCGCCTCGGCCTCGACGTCGGCGAGATGACCCTCGCGGGCCAGCGCCGCCGCGCGCGCGGCCGGCCCGCCGCCGTCGCGACCGGCGCGGCGCAGCGCGTTGGCCTCCTTGACCAGGCCGGTGGCCTGCAGCGGCACCGAACCCAGCTCGACGGCGACCGCGACGGCGCGCTCGAACCCGGCCACCGCGTCGCCCGCGGCACCGGTCTCGAGCGCGAGGTGCCCGAGTGCCAGCAGCTGGTCGAACAGCTCGATGCCGGGCTCGTCACCGAGCCCCTCGCCGGTCAGCTCCAGGTTGCGCCGGGCGTCGTCGTAGCGGCCCAGGCTGATCTGCACGTCGGCGAGGTTACGCCGGCAGCGTCGCCGGACCTCCGGCGAGAGGACGTCGTCGGAGTCGGCACACCGCTCGAACAGCTCGGCGGCCTCGTCGTACCGTCCGTCCAGCTCGTGCCAGACCGCCATGTTGTGCAGCATGATCACTTCGCCGTACCGGTCGCCCAGCTCGCGGCGGACCGCCAGGCCGCGGGCGCCGGCCTCCAGCGCCTCGTCGCGCCGGCTCTGCGCACCAAGCGACAGCGCCAGCGCGTGCCAGGCGCGCGCCGTCAGTACCGGGTCGCCGAGCTTGGGCGGGACGTCGAGGACCGCGCGCGAGAGGTCCTCGGTGTGCGCCTCGCGGCAGCACTCGTACCGGGCCCGGGCCAGCGCCAGCAGCAGCGCGGCGGACTCGTCGACGACGTCCTGCCGGTCGGAGTGCAGGCCGGCCAGGCCGAGCGAGGTCATGAGCGCGGTGTGCGGGTGCAGCCAGGCGTGGATCTCGGCGCGGTCGGCGAACGACCGCCCGGTGACCTCGTGCGGGAACCAGGCCCCGGGCTCGACCGCCGTGCCGCCCGGCCGCAGCACCGGCCACAGGTTGTGCAGGCAGCGCAAGTAGTACCGGACGAGGCGGCGCCGGGCCGCGGTGACGCGGTGGGAGTCGGCGACGGCGCGCAGGTGGTCGTCGACGAGGTCGTGCCAGCGGTACTCGTCGGGCGCGGCGGAGTCGATCAGCCGCACGTCGACCAGGTGCTCGAGCACACCGCGGGCGTCGTCGGCGGAGACGTCCCAGGTGGCGGCCGCGGTCTCGACGTCGACGGCGGGACCGGGCACGGCCGCGAGCAGCCGGAACCGGAACGCGATGGCGGGGTCGAGGCCCTGCACCGACGCGGTCAGCATGGACCGCACGCTGAGGTCGCCCATCTCCAGCTCGTCGAGCCGGCTGGCGAGCAGCCGCTCCGCGAAGTGGTCGATCGGCCAGGCCGGGCGGGTGACCAGCCGCCCACCGGCGATCCGCAACGCCAGCGGCGAGCCCTTGCAGGCGCTCACGACCAGTGCGGTCGCCTCGGGCTCCGCGGCCAGGCGATCGCTGCCGACCATCGACTCGAGCAGCTCGTAGGCGTCGTCGTCGGAGAACAGCGCGAGGTCGATCTGCACATCGGCCGGGATCATGCTCAGCTGCGGCCGGCTGGTCACCAGCACGCTGCAGCCGCCGGCGCCCGGTAGCAGCGGCGTCACCTGCGCGGCGTCGCGGGCGTCGTCGAGCACCACCAGCAGCCGGCGATGCGCGCACGCGGACCGGAACAGCGCGGCCCGCTCGTCCAGCGTCGCCGGGATGTCCTCCTCGGGCGTGGCCAGCGCGCGCAGGAACTCCGCCAGCACCTCGGCGGGGTCGGCGGGGACGGTGGAGCCGCGCAGCTCCGCGAACAGCTGGCCGTCGGGGTGCGCCTCGCGCAGCGCGTGCCCGAGGTGCAGGGCCAGCGTGGTCTTGCCGAG
>NZ_SMLB01000032.1 GCF_004349105.1 Jiangella aurantiaca | reverse complement strand
CGCCCAGCCCCACGACCACCCGCCGGGCCCCGGCGTCGACGGCGTGCGCGACCAGCTCGCCGACGCCGTACGTGGACGCTCGCGCCGCGACGCCCGGGACCGGCGTGCGGCCGTCGTCGCCCAGCGGGAGCAACGCCAGCCCGCACGCCTGCGCCGACTCGATGTACCCGACGTCGCCGGCCAGCAGGAACGTCGCCGGGACCGGCTCGCCGAGCGGCCCGGCGACCGTCGACGCCAGCAGCTCGCCGCCCAGGCTGGAGTGCAGCACGTCGACGAAGCCGGGCCCGCCGTCGGCCATCGGGACCGTGACGACCTCGTCATCCGGTGCGGAGCGCCGCCACCCCTCGGCGATGGCGTCGGCGGCCTCGACGGCGGTGAGCGTTCCGGCGAACTTGTCCGGTGCAACCAGGATCCGCATGGCCAAGAAGTGTGCCGTATCGCCGTCTCGGCCCACCCGCTGGTTCCTTTTCCCTTGTGGGACCCGTTGCCGCCTGGGACCTCGCGGTCGGCGTTGGGCGGGATCCGCTCCGTCCCGCTGGTTAGACGCGCGACTATGTCGGGTATCGTCCGGTCATCGACATGACCAGCGGCTACGAACTCGCGATCACGCTGGTGCAGTCTGGGGCCGACACCGTGGTCGCCACCAGACACGCCGGGCGGCTCGGTGGTGCGCCGTGACGGCCGCGGCCGGAGGCGGGTCGTCGCCCGGCGACCATCCCGAGTCCGAGCACCGGTCCGCGCGAACGGGCCGCCCGGTACGCACCGCCCTCACCGGCGGCACACTGCTGTGGGCCGACGGCCGGCTGGCGCCGGGCACCGTGGTGTTCGCCAACGGCGTCATCCAGACCATCGCCGCGGGCGAGGTCCCCGCCGGCACCGATCCCACCGACGCCGTCCGGGTCGACATCGTCCACGACGTCACCGGCCGCATCGTCGCGCCGGGTTTCATCGACACACACGTCCACGGCGGCCTGGGCGCGAACTTCATGGCCGCCGACGCCGCGGCCGGCACCCGCATCTCGCGCTGGCTGGCCGCCGGCGGCGTCACGGCGTGCCTGGCGACCACCGCGAGCGTCGAGGCCGACCGGCTGCATCGGACGCTGGCCGGGCTGGCCGCGCTGCGCGGCCGGCTGGCCGGTGGGCTGGGCATCGACCTGCTGGGCATCCACGTCGAGGGGCCGTTCCTCGCCCCGTCCCACCACGGGGTCCACCGCCAGGAACACCTGCGGCTGCCGTCAGCGGAGGCCGTCGACGCCCTCCTGGAGGCCGGCGACGGCGCCGTCCAGGTGGTCACGCTCGCGCCGGAGCTGCCCGACGGCATGGACACGGTCGCCCGGCTCGCCGACGCCGGCGTGCACCCGTCGCTAGGCCACTCGGGTGCCTCGTTCCAGCAGGCCAAGGCCGCCATCGGGCGCGGGCTGGACCGCGCCACGCACCTGTTCAACGCGCTGCCGCCGATCCACCACCGCGCGCCCGGCCCGGTACCGGCGCTGCTCACCGACCCGCGGGTGCGCTGCGAGCTGATCGGCGACGGCGTCCACGTCGGGCCGGAGATGCTCCGGTTCGCCGTCGACGTCGCCGGCTGGGAGCGGCTCATGCTGGTCAGCGACGGGTGCGACGTCGCCGGTCTGCCACCCGGACGGCAACAGCGGTGGGACGGCACCGAGGTCGAGGTCACGGAGACCGCGTCGCGGACGCTCGACGGGACCGTCGCCGGCAGCATCACCCGGCTGGGCGACGCGCTGCGCACCGTCGTCCGCGACGGCGGCATCGCGCTCTCCGACGCGCTGCGGATGGCCTCCACCGTGCCCGCCGAGTCGCTCGGCCTGGCCGACCGCGGCCGGCTGACTCCCGGCCGCATGGCCGACATCGTCGTCCTGGACGCCGAGCTGCGCGTCCATACGACCTACGTGCGTGGTGAGATCGTCTTCGACCGCGAGGAGATGGGTACGACGGGCTGAGGCCGGCTGGTGCTCCGGCGCCGGACCTGGTGATGTTGGGGCATGCGGATCCGGCCGATGCGACCCGAGGATGTTCCCGCGGCGGAGCGGCTGACGGCGCTCGCGTACGGCACCGACCGGACCGACGACTGGCGGCGCCGCTGGTGCGACCGGATCCGGCACCTGCTGACGACGGACCCGGGCGGCTGCTGGGTCGCCGACTCGGACGCGGCGGTGGTCGGCGTGGCGGTCGCGCTGCGGCGTGACCTGCTGTGGGTCCTGTCGTCCTACGCCGTCCACCTCGATCACCAGCACCGCGGCGTCGGCACCGCGCTGCTCGACGCCGCCGTCGGCTACGGCGCCGGCTGCCTGCGCGGCATGCTGACATCGCGGCCGGACCATCAGGCGCTGCGGCGCTACCGCCGGGCCGGGTTCACGCTGCACCCGACGATGCAGCTCACCGGCGTGGTCGACCGGTCCGCGCTGCCCGCCGTCGACGGCGTCCGCGTCGGCACCGCGGCCGACCTCGACCTCGTCGACTCCGTGGACCGCCGGGTGCGCGGGGCCACCCACCGGCCCGACCACGCCTTCGTCATGGCGCACAGCACGCTGCTGGTCTGCGACCTGCTCACCGGCAGCGGCTACGCGGTCGTGGCCGAGTGCGGCGTCGCGCGGCTGGCGGCGACGAACCGCGCCGTCGCGCAGCGGCTGCTGTGGGCGGGGCTGGCACGGACCACGCCCGGGTCGCCCACGAACGTGCGGAATCTCACATCCGACCAGGAATGGGCCATCGACGTCGGCCTCGCCGCAGGTCTGCGCCTCGACCTGGACGCCTACCTGGCGTTACGCCACATGCGGCCGCCCGCGCCGTACGTTCCGTCCACTGCTTTCGGTTAACAGCATGGGACGATTGTGGGTACGGCACGTGTTCTCACCAGTGCCGAGGCGACGCGGTCGCACGCCGCACGACGTGGTCGGCGCCGACTGCCGGAGAAAGGGCTGCCAGCCGTGACCGTGACCCAGACCCAGTCGACACCCGTCCCGCTGCTCCTGCTGGGCCGGGGCGCCGACCCGCAGAGCGAACGCGGCGTGGAGTGTCCGGGCGACCTGCCCGCCGCCAGCGACCCCGACCTCGTCGAGCGCGCCCGCAAGGCCCGCGCCACGCTGGGCGACCGGGTGTTCGTGCTGGGGCACCACTACCAGCGCGACGAGGTCATCCAGTTCGCCGACGTCACGGGCGACTCCTTCAAGCTGGCCCGCGACGCCGCAGCCCGCCCCGAGGCGGAGTACATCGTCTTCTGCGGCGTGCACTTCATGGCCGAGTCCGCCGACATCCTGACCGGCGGCCACCAGCAGGTCGTGCTGCCCGACCTCGCCGCCGGCTGCTCGATGGCCGACATGGCCCGCATCCTGCAGGTCGAGGACGCCTGGACACGGCTCGAGGAGGCCGGCGTGGCGGCCGGCACCGTCCCGATCACGTACATGAACTCGTCCGCCGACATCAAGGCCTTCTGCGGCCGCAACGGCGGCGCCGTCTGCACGTCCAGCAACGCCCGGCAGGCACTGGAGTGGGCGTTCGCGCAGGGCGAGAAGGTGCTGTTCCTGCCCGACCAGCACCTGGGCCGCAACACCGCCGTCCTGCAGCTGGGCCTCTCGCTGGACGACTGCGTGGTCGTCGACCCGCACAAGCCGGGCTTCGGGGTCACCGACGACGAGCTGCGCGCCGCCAAGATCCTGCTCTGGAAGGGCCACTGCTCGGTGCACGGCCGGTTCACCGCCGAGTCGGTGGCCGACGTCCGCGCCCGCATCCCCGGCGTCAACGTGCTCGTCCACCCCGAGTGCCAGCACGAGGTCGTCCTCGGCGCCGACTACGTCGGCTCGACGGAATACATCATCAAGACCATCGCCGCCGCGCCGGCCGGCTCGGCCTGGGCCGTCGGCACCGAGCTCAACCTGGTCAAGCGCCTGGCCGCCGAGCACCCCGACAAGACGGTCGTGTTCCTGGAGAAGACGGTCTGCTTCTGCGCCACCATGAACCGCATCGACCTCCCGCACCTGGTATGGGCGCTGGAGAACCTGGTCGAGGGCCGCGTCGTCAACCGCATCGAGGTCGACGACGACACCGCCCACTGGGCGCGGGTAGCGCTGGACCGCATGCTCGCGCTGCCCGGCAGCGGCGCCGTCAAGGCCTGACCCGGCTCTGCACGCGCCGCGTTCGCCGTCCCTCTGCTGCGATGATCATCGACGATCGCCCACATCACCAGGATTACGGGAGCCTCAACACGATTGCAGGCGTGTTGAGGCTCGGGTGATCCTGGTGAGGGCTCCCGGATCGCGTCAGACGCCGGGAGCGCCCCAGACCGGGAACCAGCGGCTGACGTCGGGCTCGATCGGGAGGTCGCCGCCGACGAGGGCGCGCACCTGCAGCTCCAGCGCGTTGTCGCGGTCCTGTCGCTGCGCGTCGAGCGGCGCGAACGGATAGAACGTGCCGCGCTTGTAGAGGTAGACCAGCGCCAGCCCGCGGCCGTTGTCGGAGTGCAGGCCGATGGTGGTGCACAGCAGCGACGGCCCGAAGCCGGCCTCTTCGAGCGTGGAGTTCACCGCGTGGAGGTCGGTGCACAGCTCGGACATCGCCGACGGGTCGCGCCGGACCACGAGCCAGGTGTAGCCGTAGGCGTCGTGCACCTCTTCGGGCTCGGCGCCGCCGAGCAGCGTGGTGACGTCGGCCTTGAGGCGGGCGAACGGGCCACCCTCGGCCTGCCGGAAGCACACCGCGCCGACCCCGGTCGGGCGCATCTGCGCCGACGTCTCCAGCGTCAGCGCCGCCGTGGGCAGCGCAAACAGGGCGTCGAGGTTGGGCTGGACCTGCTTGGATCGACCGAAGATGGCGTCGAGGAGACCCACGTATTCACTCCCGGCCCAGCTCGACGGAGATGCGGCTGAGCTGCTCGAGCCGCTTCTCCAGCGGCGGGTGCGAGGCGAACAACGACGCGATGTCGATCTTGCCGGTGAGGGCCGGCACGAAGAAGAACGCGTTGTACGGCTCGGCGGCGCGGAGATCCTTGCGCGGGATCTGCGCCATCTCGCCGGAGATCTTGGTCAGCGCGCTGGCCAGGGCCGACGGCTGGCCGGTGAGGATGGCGCCGGCGCGATCGGCGGCCAGCTCGCGATACCGCGAGAGGAGCCGAGTCAGCACGAAGCTGACGCCGTAGACGACGGCTGCAACGACCGTGACGACGAGCACCATGATCGCGGCGTTGTTGTTGCCGCCGCGGTTGTTGCCCAGACCGGACCAGAGCAGCATCTTGGTCAGGAAGCCGGCCAGCACGCCGACCACCGAGGCCACCGTCATGACCAGGACGTCGCGGTGCGCGACGTGGGAAAGCTCGTGCGACAGGACCGCCTCGAGCTCGCGCTCGTCGAGCCGGCGCTGGACGCCCCGGGTGACGCAGACGACGGCCCGCTCAGGGCTGCGGCCGGCGGCGAACGCGTTCGGCAGGTCGGTGTCGGCGACCGCGACCCGCGGCTTCGGCATGTCGGCGAGCGCGCACAGCCGGTCGATCATGGCGTGCAGCTCGGGCTCCTCGGCCGGCGACACCTCGCGCGCCCCCATGCCCGACAGCGCCAGCTTGTCGGAGAAGTACCACTGGCCCCACAGCACACCCAGGCCGATGAGCACACCGAGCCAGACGGCGCCCGTGCCGTAGGAGATGGCGCCGATCAACACGACGTAGAGCAGGGCCAGGACGACCATCGTCAAGCCCATCCGGAACGAGAGACCCCGGTCCGGGGCGAACCTCGAGCGAGCCAACGTGCTTCCTCTCCTACCTGCGACGGGCGAAAGCCCATCCGCTATGGGAACGCCGTCGCGAGCCCGGCGGTTCCCGCGCCCGGCTGGGCGAGCCCGGCGGGCCCACCCAGCCGCGACCGGGTCACTTGGCCGGCGGCTCCGACGGGACCAGGCCCTCCTCGGTGAGCAGCTCGCGCACCTCGTCGATGTGCGCCTCGTCGTACGGCAGCACCAGGTCGCTGTCGACCAGGACGTCGTCGGCGACCGCGGTGCCGGCCCGGCGGACCTCGTCGAGCAGGGCCGTCAACGCCGCGCGGAACGCGTCGTCGTCGCCGCCGTCGATGGCCTCGCCCAGGGCGTCGTCGAGTCGGTTGAGCTCCTCGAGGTGGGTCTCGTCGACCTCGAACTGGCCCTCACCCATGATCCGGACGATCACAGCTGGCCCTCCTCGCGCTGCCGCTGCGGCTCAGCCGCCTCGGCGTCCGGAGCCGCGCCGTTGCCCTCGAGCTGCCGCGGTGGCTCGGCGCCACCGGTCAGCTCCTGCTTCATGCGCGACAGCTCCAGCTCGACGTCGCTGGTCGAGGCCAGGCGATCGAGCTCGACGGTGATGTCGTCCTTCGAGGTGCCGGTGGGGTCCTCGAGCGCGCCGGAGGCGAGCAGCTCGTCGATGGCGCCGGCCCGCGCCTGCATGTTGGCGGTCTTGTCCTCGGCCCGCTGGACGGCCAGGCCGACGTCGCTCATCTCCTCGGAGATGCCGCTGAACGCCTCGCCGATGCGGGTCTGCGCCTCGGCCGCGGTGTAGCTGGCCTTGATGGTCTCCTTCTTCGTGCGGAAGGACTCGACCTTGGCCTGCAGCCGCTGCGCCGCGAGGGTGAGCTTCTCCTCCTCGCCCTGCAGCGACTGGTGCTGCGTCTGCAGGTCGGTGATCTGGTTCTGCAGCCCGGACCGGCGGGTCAGCGCCTCGCGGGCGAGGTCCTCGCGGCCGAGAGACAGCGCCTTCTGCGCCTGCTCCTGCAGCTTGCCCGACTGGCCCTGCAGCTGCGTCATCTGGACCTCGATGCGCTTGCGGCTGGTGGCGACGTCGGCCACGCCTCGGCGCACCTTCTGAAGCAGCTCGAGCTGCTTCTTGTAGGAGTAGTCAAGCGTCTCCCGGGGGTCCTCGGCGCGGTCGAGCGCCTTGTCGGCCTTCGCCCGGAAGATCATGGACATTCGCTGGAGGATCCCCATGAGGCCAGGTATCCCTTTCTCGAGCTGGTGAGCACTGCCACACACAGTGTTTACACCCAACCCTACGGCCCAACCTTAAGATGTAGTGCCTCGGCGTGGCAGGGCCGGCGTGAATACTGTCCTACCCTGGTAGACGTGTTCCGTCGCCGAACTTCTCCCGAGACCGCTGACGTCCCCGCCGCCGAAGCCGCGGACGCCCCCGGCCACGCCGGTGGCAAGGGCCGTCCCACGCCGAAGCGCTCCGAGGCCGAGAAGGCCCGCAAACAGCGGGTCCGGCCTGCGCTGAACCGGCGCGAGGCAATGCGCCGCGAGCGTGAGCGCATGCGCGCCGAGCGCGCCAAGACGCGCGAGGCGATGAACACCGGCGACGAGAAGCACTACCTCGCCCGCGACCAGGGCGAGGTGCGGCGGTTCGTCCGCAACTACGTCGACTCCCGGCGCACGGTGGCGGAGTTCTTCCTGCCGCTCATCCTGGTCATCCTGCTGACCAGCCTGATCGGGATCCCCGTCGTCCAGTTGGCGTCCACGATCATCTGGCTCGCGGTCATGGTGCTGCTCATCGTCGACTTGACGATTCTCGGGGTCCGGGTGAAGCGTGAGGTGCGAAAGCGCTTCCCCGACGACCCCGGGAAAGGACACGTGCTGTACGCCATCACCCGCGCCAGCCAGCTGCGCCGGCTCCGGCTGCCCAAGCCCCAGGTCAAGCCCGGGACGCTCGTGTGAGCACGGCGCCCACGGCCGACCGCGACGACACCGGCCTGTTCATCCGTGCGCTGCGCTACTCCGACCCCGTCGTGCGGGCGCTGGAGAGCGAGCTGCAGCTGGAGTACGCCGAGCGCTACGGCGACCCCGACGAGGGCCCGATCCTCCCCGAGGAGTTCACCCCGCCCGACGGCCTGTTCCTCGTCGGCTTCGTCGGCAATGAGCCGGTCGCCACCGGCGGCTTCCGCAAGCACGGCGATGGCGTCGCCGAGATCAAGCGCATGTACGTCGCCCACGAGCACCGCGGTGGCGGCCACGCCCGCCGGCTGCTGTCCGAGCTCGAGGCCCAGGCGCTACGGGCCGGCTACACCCGCGTCGTCCTCGAGACCGGGCTCAAGCAGCCCGAGGCGATCTCGCTGTACCAGTCCAGCGGGTACACCCCCACCGCGCCGTACGGCTACTACAGCGACGCCGAGCTGAGCCGGTACTTCACCAAGGACCTCGCCGCAGACGCGTAGCTTCCTCGTTCCTCCTGGGACTCGGCGCCCCTGGGACCTCGGGATCGGCCATGGGGCTGGCCGCCCTCGGCGCCGCGGCCCCAGCCGGACCCGATAGATTCGCGCGCATGGAATTTCGCACCCTCGGCCGGTCCGGCCTCAAGATCAGTGAGATCGCGTACGGCAACTGGATCACCCACGGCTCCCAGGTGCAGGACGACACCGCGATCGCCTGCGTGCGCGCGGCCCTCGACGCCGGCATCACGACCTTCGACACCGCCGACGTCTACGCGGGCGGCCGCGCCGAGGAGGTCCTCGGACGCGCGCTGGCCGGTGAGCGGCGCGAGTCGCTGGAGATCTTCACCAAGGTGTTCTGGCCCGCCGGCCACGACGGCCCGAACGACCGCGGCCTGTCGCGCAAGCACATCCACGAGGCGATCGACGCCTCGCTGCGCCGGCTCGGCGTCGACTACGTCGACCTCTACCAGGCGCACCGCTACGACGCGAGCACGCCGCTGGAGGAGACGATGGAGGCCTTCGCCGACCTCGTCCGCGCCGGCAAGGCGCTCTACATCGGTGTCTCGGAGTGGACTGCCGACCAGCTCCGGCAGGGCCACGCGCTCGCCCGCGAGCTGCGTATTCCGTTCGTCTCCAACCAGCCGGAGTACTCCATGCTGTGGCGGGTGATCGAGTCGGAGGTGATCCCGGCGTCGGAGGACATCGGCGTCTCGCAGGTCGTCTTCTCCCCCATCGCCCAAGGCGTGCTCACCGGCAAGTACCGGCCCGGCCAGGCCGCGCCGGAGGGCTCCCGCGGCGCTCTGACGAGCAGCGGCTCGGACATCGGCCGGCGCCTGCTCACCGACGACGTGCTCACCCGCGTCCAGAACCTGCAGCCGCTGGCCGAGCAGGCCGGGCTCTCGCTGGCTCAGCTGGCGGTCGCGTGGGTGCTGCAGAACGCCAACGTCGCGGCCGCCATCGTCGGCGCCTCACGGCCGGAGCAGGTCACCGAGAACGTCGCTGCCAGCGGTGTCACGCTCGAGCCGGATCTGCTGAAGGCGATCGACGACGTCCTCGGCGACGCCATCGTGCGCGATCCGGCCGAGACGGCCAAGCGGTCGCCGAAGTACTGACACCGGAGACAGCGCGAGCCCCGCGGCGGGCCGGACCACACCGGACCCGCCCGCCGCGGCACGTCCGCGCCGCCCGCGTCCGCCGTCAGTCCGGCGGGGCGAGGCTCATCGGGCCGTAGACCTCGCGGCCGTCTTCGATCAGCACCACCGAGTCGACGCCGGCCTCGACCAGTTCCCGCCAGTGCTCGCCCAGCCAGCTCTCGGCGTCGGACTGGGTCGGGAACCCCGCGTCGGGGCGCCCCGCTCCGTCGTCCACGCCCGGCACGGGTCCGCCGTCCGCTGCCAGGAACCGCCACGTCCAGCTCATCTTCGCCTCCCGATCAGCGCCGTCACTCCGCCCCGACAGTACGGTCCGCCGGCCGCGGAGCGACGCCCGCCCCGATGTTGCCCACGTCACATCGAATGCCGCGTCATGAATCGGCGGCCGCTCTGTCTTGACGGGTACAAGGGCGCGTCGTTGCCGCGCAGGGGACGGCAACGACGCGCCCTGAAGCCACCTCCCCAGGCGGTTCTGACGAGCGCCGCGACGCGCCCGCGGGCGCCTTGACAAGACACCCGTCATGCTGTTGCCTTCCGCGTAAAGTTCAGTTCGCGGGGGGCGGGAGTTCATCGACGTGGGTAGTTCAGCGCCCGCAAGGCGCCAGCGTCTGCTCGACGATCCGGACATCTTCCGGTACGTGGCGGCGCGCATCGTCTCACTGACCGGCTCGGCGGTGACGTTCATCGCCATGCCGGTCCTCATCTACGGCATCACGGCCTCAGCCACGTGGACGTCACTGGTGATCGTCGCCGAGGCCGTGCCGTACCTCGTGTTCGGCCTGTGGGCCGGCGCGCTGGCCGATCACGTCGATCGGCGCCGTATGATGGTCGGTGCCGACCTGCTGGCGGCGCTGACGCTGGCCACAGTGCCGGTCGCGTTCTGGTTCGAGTCGCTGACCGCGACGCACGTGCTGATCGCGACGTTCGCCGTCCGCACTGTCTACGTCTTCTTCGACGCCGCCAACCAGGGCGCGCTGCCCAGCCTGGTCGGCCGGGAACGGCTACCGGCGGCCAATGCACTGGTGGCCGGCGGCAGCACGGTCGCCGAGACGGTGGTGCCGATGATCGCCGGCGCGCTCATCGTCGTCATCTCCCCCGCGTCCATCATCGCCATCGACGTGCTGACGTTCGTCGCGTCGGCGATGCTCATCCGTGGCATCGTCCGGCCGCTGACCGGCGCGCGAGACCGCGAGAGCACGCTGCGGCTGTCCGCCGTCGCCGAGGGGACCCGGTTCATCCTTCGGCACGAGATCATCCGGGTGATGATCGTCATCGGGGTCCTGGTGGCGTTCAGCGCCGGTTCGCTGATGGCCATCCTCGTCGTCTGGGCCGACCGCACCCTCGGCGTGCAGGAGGGCGACTGGCGGCTGGGCATGCTGTTCGGCGCCTGGGGGATCGGCGCCGTCGTGGGCAGCGTGCTCATGCCCCGGCTCATGCGACGCTTCGGCGGGCCGCGGGCCGCGCTGATCGTGCTGCCGTTCGCAGCCGTCGCCGGGATCACCGTCGCGCTGGCGGGGAGCTGGCTGTCCGGCGCGCTGGCGATCGCCGGCTGGTCGCTGATGTATCTGGTCATCGCGACCATCTCGGTGACGCTGCGGCAGCAGGTGACGCCTGAGCCGCTGATGAGCCGCGTCATGACGGCCGGGCGCATGGCCACCTTCGGCGTCGGCTACCCGCTGGGGGCGGTCGTCGCCGGCGCGCTGGCCGGTGCGCTCGACACCCATGAGGCGGTGCTGGTATGCCAACTGTCGCTCGTGGTCGCGGCCGTCATCGCCTGGCTCTCGCCGCTGCGCTCCGCGCCCCGGCGGCTGGACGTCGCCGAGGGCTGACGGCCGGCGGCTCAGCCCTCCTTCGTCGACGGCTGCACGAACGGCGGCCGCACCACCTCGAAGGCCTCGGCCCGGCCGCGCACGTCGACGTACACCTCGGCACCCTCGGCGACGTCCGGCGGCAGCAGCGCGAGGCCGATCCCCTGCTTCAGCGTCGGCGAGAACGTCCCCGACGTGACGGTGCCGGCCGGCTCGCCGTCGACCGTCACCGTCATGCCCGGGCGCGGGATGCCCCGGCCGCGTGCCTTGATGCCCTGCAGCCGCCGGGCCGGGCCGGCCGCCTTCTCCGCCAGTAGCGCGTCGCGGCCCCAGAACGCCGGCTTGGACCAGCCGACCGCCCAGCCGGCCCGGGCCTGCACCGGCGAGATGCCCAGCGAGAGGTCCTGCCCATGCAGTGGGTAGCCCATCTCGGTGCGCAGGGTGTCGCGGGCGCCGAGGCCGGCCGGCGCGATGCCGTACTCGCGGCCGGCCGCCAGCAGCGCGTCCCACACCGTCCCGGCGTCGGCCCACGGGACCAGCAGCTCGTAGCCGCGCTCGCCGGTGTAGCCGGTGCGGCAGACGGTGAGCGGGACGTCGTCGTGCGTGGTCTCGGTGAACGACATGTACGGGTGCCCGGTCGGCAGCCCGAGCGCGGTGAGCACCTCGTCGCTGTTCGGGCCCTGGACGGCGAGGACGGCGAAGTCGTGGTGCCGGTCGCGCACCTCGACGCCGGCGGGCGCGGCCGCCGTGAGACGGCGGACCACCTCGGCGTTGTTGGCGGCGTTCGGCACCAGCAGCAGGTCGTCGTCGGCGCGCAGATACACGATGAGGTCGTCGACCACTCCACCGGACTCGTCGCAGCACAGCGTGTACTGCGCCTGCCCCGGGCCGATCTTCTCCAGGGCGTTGGTGAGGCAGGAGTCGACGAACGCCCGCGCGCCCGGCCCGGTGACCGACGCCTTGCCCAGGTGGCTGACGTCGAACAGCCCGACCCGCTCGCGCACGGCGGTGTGCTCGTCGACGACGCCGGTGTACTGCAGCGGCATCGACCAGCCGCCGAACTCTGCGAACTTGGCGCCCAGCGCCACGTGGCGGTCGTACAGTGAGGTTCTGGCGAGGTCGTCGGTCGTCACGGCCACACCCTACGGCGTCACCAGCCGGTGTCGGCGGCGGTGACGGCAGCACCGGTCGCGAGCAGGTGCGGCGGCAGCTCGCGGTCGACAGCGAGCCCGGCACCCTCGACGCACCGGCCGCCGGGCTCGTAGGTCAGCGCGGTGCTGACGCTGAGGACGACGCCGTCCAGCAGGCCGACCGTCCGCGGCCGGCCGCTGCCGCCGCCGCTGGGCTCGCCGACCAGCTGGACGTGGCGCATCGTGCGCAGCCCGAGCAGCGCGTCCTCGGTGGCGGAGTAGCACAGCCGGTCGACCAGGAACCGGGTCGGACGGGTCCAGCGGCCGGCCTCCGCCGGGGTGCCGGTGATGGGCGCCGGGCCGGCGAGGCCGCCGTCGCCGGTGCTGAACCGGACGGTGCCCAGGGCGGTCGCGCGGTCCAGGAACCGGTCCCGGAACCGCAGCGCCGTCACCAGGTCGCCGCCGGAGTTGCCGCGGACGTCGACGACCAGCCGTTCACACCGGCCCAGCTCGGTGAGGGCGGCGTCCAACGCCTCTGGGTCGGACCAGGCGCGGATCCGCAGGTAGCCGGTGCCGGACGGCAGCCGCGACCAGCTCACCGGCCGGGGCTCGGTGTCGTCGAGCCAGCTCCGCTCCCGGCCGCCGGCGGACCGGACGACGACGCCGGCGGCGGCGCCGCCGGTCAGCGTGAGCGCCCGCCGGCCGGCGAAGGACTCCAGCGTCCGGGCCTCGGCGCCGGTGGTCGCCCGCAGCCGCGCCGCGTCGACCGGCTCACCGCCCACGGCGACCAGGAGGTCGCCGGGCCGGGCGCCGGCCGCCCAGCCCGCGCTCCACCGCGGCACGTGCGCGAGCCGGACGCTGCCGCCGCCGCCCCGCGCCGTGTACGGCAGCACCCGCCGCGGCCCCGCCGCCCGGACCGACGTGTGCGGGTCGCGCAGCTCGGCGATCCAGCGCTGCAGCGCGTCCAGTCCGCCGTGTACGGCGGCCTCGCGGTGCCGCGCCACCAGCGCCGGCCAGTCCAGGCCGCGCAGCGCGAACGCCGGGTACGTCCAGGCCACCTCGGCGGCCAGCCGGTCGGCGGCCTCGGCGGCGGTCCGGGCGGGCCGCGGCGTCAGCACGCCTGCCGCGCCGGTGCGGACCGCCGTGCGCAGCAGGCTCAGCGCGACGCCCGCATCGTCGCCCGCCGTCACCACGACGACGTCGCCGGCGAGCTCGACCGCGGGACCAGCCATGGCCACGCTGCCGGTCCGCCGACGCCAGGCGGCCAGCTCGGGATGCGGAGCGCCCGGCACGTCGAGAAACATGGTCGGCCCGGCACCCGCGGCCCCGGACCTGCGGACCTCCACCGGCGCGCCCAGCTCGGCGGCGAACTCAGCCCGTTCCCGGGTGACGAGCTCGGCCAGGTGCCGTGCCGCCGCGTCCCCGCCGTCCGGCAACACCATCCACGCGACGGCGGCGCCCACGAACGGCCGCGGATCGACGATGGCCATCGCCCCATCCTCGCCGAGACCGGCCGCGTCCCCGCGTCCCGTCCGTTGATCTTGGAGAAACTGTCGAGATCCGGTCCGGAATGTCCGATGAATTCCACGGTTACTCCAAGATCAACGCGGGGGTGAGAGCATCGGACGCATGGTCGCGTCCGTCGCCGTGTTGTCCGACATCCACGGAGCGCTGCCGGCGCTGGAGGCGGTGCTGGCCGAGCCCGACGTCCGGGCGGCCGAGCGGATCGTGCTGACCGGCGACATCGCCGCGGGCCCGCTGCCCGTGGAGACTCTGGACCGGCTCGTCGGCGAGGGCGAGCGGGTCGTGTGGGTGCGGGGCAACGCCGACCGCGAGCTGGTCGCCGTCGCGCGGGGCGGGACGTCGGGCATCGACATGTCGGACTGGGCGGGCCGGCAGCTGCGGCAGGACCAGGTCGAGCTGCTGGACGGCCTCCCCCACCCCGTGACGCTCGGCGTCGACGGGTTCGGGCCGGTGCTGTGCTGCCATGGCACGCCGCGCGACGACGACGAGGTCGTGCTGGTCGACAGCTCGCTGGACCGCTGGGCCGACGTGCTGTCGACGGTGCCCGACGACGTGCGCACCGTCGTCTGCGGCCACACCCACATGCCGTTCCAGCGGCTGGTCGACCGCCGGCTGGTGGTGAACCCGGGCAGCGTCGGCATGCCCTACGGACGGCCCGGCCCGCACTGGGCGCTGCTGCGCGACGGCGTCGTCACGCTGCGACACACCGCCGTCGACCCGGACGAGCTCGCCGACGCCGTCGTCACGGCCAGCTCCTACCCCGGGGTGGCGGCCTGGGCGGACGCGTACGCCCGCACCGTCTACTCCGACGCCGAGGCGCTGACGGTGTTCGCGCCGCGCGACGGCCGCCCGGTGGAGCGACGGTGACCCGGCGGTAGCATCGGGCGGAATCGACTGAATGAGCGACGTCAGGAGAACCGTGACCAGCATTGCCCTGTCCTCCGCCGCCCCGACGGGTCTCAAGGTCGACGCCGTCGTCGTGGGTGTGGCCCCGGGTGACGACGACGTCGTCCTGCTGCCGGGCAGCGAATCCCTCGACAAGGCCCTGAAGGGCTCGCTGGCGCGGCTGCTGGGTCAGCTCGGCGCCACAGGGAAGGCCGACGAGGTCACGAAGCTGCCCGCCATGGGTGCCGCGAAGGCCGGCCTGCTGGTCGCCGTCGGGACCGGTCCGCTCGCCGAGGCCGGCACGCCCGCACGGCACGAGTCGCTGCGGCGCGCCGCCGGCGCCGCCGCCCGCGCCCTGGCCGGTCAGCAGTCCGCCGCCGTCGCGCTGCCCGTCCTCGACGAGGCCGACGCCGCCGCCGTCGTCGAGGGCATCACCCTCGGCGCCTACGCGTTCGACCAGTACAAGAGCGGCGACTCGACCACGCCCGTCCGGTCCGTCACGCTGATCGGCCCCGGCATCAAGGCCAAGGGCGTCAAGGAGGCCGTCGCCCGCGCCGAGACCGTCTCCGCCGCCGTCAACCGCGCCCGCGACTGGGTCAACGTCCCGCCGCGCGACCTCACCCCGGCCACGTTCGCCGACGCCGCCACCAAGCTGGCCAAGAGCGCCAAGCTCGACGTCGAGGTGCTCGACGAGAAGGCACTGGCCAAGGGCGGCTACGGCGGTCTCATCGGCGTCGGCCAGGGCTCGGCCAACCCGCCGCGGCTCGTCCGCGTCGCCTACCGGCCGTCGCGGGCGAAGAAGCACGTCGCGTTCGTCGGCAAGGGCATCACGTTCGACTCCGGCGGCCTGTCGCTCAAGCCGGCCGACAGCATGGTGGAGATGAAGAGCGACATGAGCGGCGCCGCCGCCGTCATCGCCGCCGTGCACGCCATCGCCCAGCTGGGCACCAAGGTCGCCGTCACCGCCTACGCCGCGATGGCCGAGAACATGCCGTCGGGCAGCGCCCAGCGCCCGTCCGACGTCATCACGATCTACGGCGGCAGGACCGTCGAGGTGCTCAACACCGACGCCGAGGGCCGCCTGGTGCTGGCCGACGGCATCGTGCGGGCCGGCGAGGACGAGCCCGACCTCATCATCGACGTCGCGACGCTGACCGGCGCCGCCGTCGTCGCGCTGGGCAAGCGGGTGTCCGGCATCATGGCCAACGACGAGAAGCTGGGCGCGAAGGTCCACGACACCGCGGGCCGGGCCGGCGAGGCGATGTGGCCGCTGCCGCTACCCGCGGAGCTGCGCGAGAAGCTCGACTCCCAGATCGCCGACATCGCCAACATCGGCGACCGCTGGGGCGGCGCGCTGCAGGCCGGGCTGTTCCTCCAGGAGTTCGTCGCCGACGGCATCGACTGGGCGCACCTCGACATCGCCGGACCGGCGTTCAGCGACAAGGCGTTCGGCTACACCCCGAAGGGCGGCACCGGCGCGGCCGTCCGCACGCTGGTGCGGCTGGTCGAGGACGTCGCCGACGGCGTCATCTGAGGGCCGGCCGCTTCGGACGGCGGTCGCGGCGCAGCAGTCAGGCGCCGCGGCCGCCGTTCTTGCGGTTCCAGTCGCGCATGCGCTGCGGGTAGCCGACCACCTGCGCGTCGTAGGCCGGAATGCCGAGCTTGCGGGCCAGCGCGTGCGCCGCGCCGGCGTCACGCACGCGGCGGCGGGTCCACTCGCCGTCGTGGGCGACGAAGACGACGGTGGTGGCCGTCATGGTCGTGGGCGGCTCGACGAACGCCTCGACGCCGCGGCGGCTGCGCGCGAACTCCTCGAGGTGCTTGACGTCGGCGGAATCGGCAGCGCGATCCAAGCTGCCGTCGGCGCTCTTCCGCCGTCGCCGGAACAAGCCCATCGTCGACCTCCGTGTTCGTCCGCCTGGTGAGAACCAGGACCGTATCGCGACACTACCTGCTCACCGTGCAACGTCCCGGTCCGGTGAATGGTGTCGGAACAGCGAATGGAAGGATGCTGTTGACGCGGTAGCGAGGACAACGACGACATCGAGGAGCACCACCGTGGCCGACACTGCCGGTTTCGACGTCATCATCCTGGGCGGCGGGAGCGGCGGCTACGCCGCGGCGTTCCGCGCCAGCGAACTGGGCATGAGCGTCGCGCTGATCGAGAAGGACAAGGTCGGCGGCACCTGCCTGCACTACGGCTGCATCCCCACCAAGGCGCTGCTGCACGCCGCCGAGGTCGCCGACAACTCCCGCGAGAGCGAGCAGTTCGGCGTCAAGACCTCCTTCGAGGGCATCGACATGGCCGGCGTCAACGCCTACAAGGACGGCGTCGTCGCGCGGCTGTACAAGGGGCTGCAGGGCCTGGTCAAGGCGAACAAGGTCACGCTCATCGAGGGCGAGGGCAGGCTGGTCGCGCCCAACGCCGTCGAGGTCGGCGGCACCCGCTACGACGGCCGCAACGTCATCCTGGCGACGGGGTCGCGCTCGCGCACGCTGCCCGGGCTGGAGATCGACGGCACCCAGGTCGTCAGCAGCTACGAGGCGTTGACGCTGGACCGCGTGCCGGCGTCGGCTGTGGTGCTGGGCGGCGGCGTCATCGGCGTCGAGTTCGCCAGCGTGTGGCGCTCGTTCGGCGCCGAGGTCACCATCGTCGAGGCGCTGCCCCGGCTGGTCCCGCTCGAGGACGAGGCGTCGTCGAAGGTGGTCGAGCGCACGTTCCGCAAGCGCGGCATCGGCTCCAAGACCGGCGTGCGGTTCGCCGGCGTCGAGAAGCGCGACGGCGGCGTCACCGTGTCGCTGGAGAACGGCGAGACCATCGACGCCGAGGTGCTGCTGGTCGCCGTCGGACGCGGCCCGGTCACCGAGGGCCTGGGCTACGAGGAGAACGGCATCACGCTCGACCGCGGCTTCGTCGTCACCGACGAGCGGCTGCGCACCGGGGTGCCCGGCGTCTACGCCGTCGGCGACATCGTCCCGGGCCTGCAACTGGCCCACCGCGGCTTCGCGCACGGCATCTTCGTCGCCGAGGACATCGCCGGGCTGAACCCGGTCCCCGTCGACGACCTCGGCATCCCCAAGGTCACGTACTGCGACCCCGAGGTCGCCTCCGTCGGCCTCACCGAGGCGCAGGCCAAGGAGCGGCTGGGCGACGACAAGGTCGAGACGATCGAGTACAACCTCGCGGGCAACGGCAAGAGCCAGATCCTCAAGACACAGGGCTTCGCCAAGCTGGTGCGCGAGAAGGACGGCCCGGTCATCGGGCTGCACCTCGTGGGCGCCCGGGTCGGCGAGCTCATCGCCGAGGCGCAGCTCATCTACAACTGGGAGGCGCTGCCCCACGAGGTCGCCCAGCTCATCCACCCGCACCCCACCCAGAGCGAGGCGCTGGGCGAGGCGCACCTCGCGCTGGCCGGCAAGCCGTTGCACGTCCACGGCTGACCTGCCGGGGCATAAGCTTGCCTCGGCCTTGTAGCGACGACCGTTTGTAGCACTCGAGAGGACAGACGATGGCAACCTCCGTCACCTTGCCCGCACTCGGCGAGAGCGTCACCGAGGGCACAGTGACCCGCTGGCTCAAGCAGCCGGGTGACACGGTTGCCGTCGACGAGCCGCTGCTGGAGATCTCCACCGACAAGGTCGACACCGAGATCCCGTCGCCGGTCGCCGGCACGCTGCTCGAGATCAAGGTCGCCGAGGACGAGACCGTCGAGGTCGGCGCCGAGCTCGCGGTCATCGGCCAGGAGGGCGAGTCCACGGGTGACGGCGCCAGCGGCGGCCAGGCGGCCGCCGAGGAGGCCGCGCCGGCTGCTGAGGAGGCGCCTGCTGAGGAGGCGCCTGCCGAGGAGGCGCCTGCTGAGGAGGCGCCTGCCGAGGAGGCCGCCCCGGCTGCCGAGGCGCCGGCCGAGCAGGCCGCCCCGGCTGCCGAAGAAGCGCCGGCGGCGTCGGGCAACGGCGCGGGCGGCGAGAGCACGCCGGTCACGCTGCCGGCGCTGGGCGAGAGTGTCACCGAGGGCACGGTCACCCGCTGGCTCAAGCAGCCGGGCGACACGGTCGCCGTCGACGAGCCGCTGCTGGAGATCTCCACCGACAAGGTCGACACCGAGATCCCGTCGCCGGTCGCCGGCACGCTGCTCGAGATCAAGGTCGCCGAGGACGAGACCGTGGAGGTCGGCGCGGTACTCGCGCTGGTCGGCGCCGAGGGCGCCACGCCGGCGGCCCAGCAGGCACCGGCGCAGGAGGCCCCGGCGCAGGAGGCCCCGGCGCGGGAGGTCCCGGCGCGGGAGGTCCCGGCGCAGGAGGCCCCTCCGGCCGCCGCTCCCACACCGGCCGCGACGCCGGCCCCTGGCCCCGTCCCGCAGGCACCGCAGACCGCCGGCCCGCAGGCGACCGCCACTCAGGCACCGCCGGCGCCCGCCGCGGCGCCGTCCGGGAACGGGACGCCGTACGTCACCCCGCTGGTCCGCAAGCTCGCCGCCGAGCACGGCGTCGACCTCAGTACCGTCGAGGGCACCGGCATCGGCGGCCGGGTTCGCAAGCAGGACGTGCTCGCCGCGGCCGAAGCCGCCAAGGCCGCCGCCGCGCAGCCGGCCCCGTCCGCCCCAACCCCGGTGGCTCAGCCGGCCGCCGCGCCCGAGACGGTCGAGCCGTCGCCGCTGCGGGGCACCACCGAGAAGCTGACCCGCATGCGCAAGGTCATCGCCAAGCGCGTCCACGAGTCGCTGCAAGAGACCGCGCAGCTCACCACCGTCATCGAGATCGACATCACGACGCTGGCCCGGCTGCGCGACCGCGTGAAGGCCGACTTCGCCCAGCGCGAGGGCGTCAAGCTGTCGTTCCTGCCGTTCTTCGCGAAGGCCGCGGTCGAGGCGCTCAAGCAGCACCCGAAGATCAACGCCTCGATCGACGTCGAGAAGGGCGAGGTCACCTACCACGACCGCGAGAACCTCGTCATCGCCGTCGACACCGAGGCCGGCCTGCTGGTGCCCGTCGTCAAGGACGCCGGCGACCTCAACATCGCCGGGCTGGCCCGCAAGATCGCCGAGGTGGCCGAGAAGGCGCGCACCGGCAAGCTGACGCCCGACGAGATCACCGGCGGCACGTTCACGCTGACCAACACCGGCAGCCGCGGCGCGCTGTTCGACACGCCGATCTTCTTCCAGCCGCAGGTCGCGATCCTCGGCACCGGCGCCGTCGTCAAGCGGCCGATGGTCATCGACGACCCCAACCTGGGCGAGACGATCGCCGTCCGGCACATGGTGTACTTCGCGCTCAGCTACGACCACCGGCTGGTCGACGGCGCCGACGCCGCGCGGTTCCTGACGACGGTGAAGAAGCGGCTCGAGGGCGGCGCGTTCGAGGCCGACCTGGGCCTGTAGGAGACGTGCGGGTCGCCGTCGCGGGATCCAGCGGGTTCATCGGCACGGCGCTGGTCGCCGGGCTGGAGTCCGCCGGCCACGACGTCGTGCGGCTGGTCCGGCACGCTCCGGCGGCAGCGAACGAGGCGCAGTGGGACCCCGAGCAGGGCGCGGTCCCACTCGCCCACCTCGCCGGTGTCGAGGCCGTCGTGCACCTGGGCGGCGTCAACGTCGGTTCGCGCCGCTGGACCCGTCGCGTCAAGAAGCAGCTGCACCACAGCCGCATCCGCTCGACGACGGTGCTCGCGTCGGCGCTGACCGGGCTGGCCATACGGCCGCGGGTGTTCGTGTGCGCCTCGGCCATGGGCATTTACGGCCCCGACCGCGGTCGCGAACTGCTCGACGAGGAGTCCGGCCCCGGCGACGGTTTTCTCGCGCGCCTGTGCCAGGACTGGGAACACGCCGCCGCCCCTGCCCGGGCCGCCGACATCGCCGTCTGCCATGCGCGGTTCGGCCTCGTGGTCGGGCCGGGCGGCGGGGCGCTGAAGCCACTGCTGCCGCTGTTCCGGCTCGGGCTGGGTGGCCATTTCGGCAACGGCGAGCAGTTCTGGAGCCCGGTCTCCCTGCACGACACCGTCCGGGCCCTGCGGTTCCTCATCGAGCAGCACGGCTGCGTCGGGCCGTACAACGTGACGGCGCCGGAGCCGGTGACGAACGGCGAGTTCAGCCGCGTACTCGCGGCCGAGCTGCACCGGCCGCGGCTGCTTCCCGTGCCCGGATTCATCCTGGAGATCGCCATCGGCCAGGCGTCGTCGGAGCTGCTCGGCAGCCTGCGGGTCGTCCCCACGCGGCTCACCGAGGCGGGGTTCGAGTTCGATCACCCGGATGCGCGCGCCATCATTCGGGCCGCTCTCTAGCGGGAGTTGATCACGTTCACCATGAAAACTCGTGTCGCACTACGCCTGTAATCGTGTCGACGCTCCAGAAATCCTGGTGATGGCCGCCCCGGGGGGCCCGAGGAACCACCAACGATCAAGGACCAGGCGAACTAGCCGAACCGCCAGGAGGTCGTACCGTCCGGGTTGGCGACCGCGACGAGGTCGGCCTCCCAGGTCATCTCCTCGAAGCCGTCCATCTCCTGCTCCACGTCGCCATCCTCGTTGACGAGCGTGTAGGGCGGGGTCCGCTGGGTGATGTTGACCGTCGCGCGGCCGCCCTCCTGGGACACGAGCTCGGCGTTGACCACCTCGAAGACCAGGCCCTCCGTGTGGACGTCGGCGTCGGCGTACTCCTCGAGCAGTTCGGCGTCATCGGCGAGGGTGCCGTTGGTCGGGGCGTGGACCTGGCAGAGCAGCTCGGGATTGCTCTCCTCGAACGCCTGCGCCCGCAGCGAGTACAGCCGCTGCACCTCCTGGGTCCAGTCGGTGACGGTGGGCGGCGGAGCTGTGGGCGCGGGCTGCGGGCCGCCGCAGAGATCGGCCGAGGCGGCGGAGTCGCCCGGGCTGGAGCCGCTGCCGGGGCCGTCGGTCGGGGTGTCCTCGCCGAAGATGCGCCAGCCCACGATCGCCACGCCGGCCACCACCAGCAGCGCCACCAGCGTGCTGACGATCCAGAGCCGGTCCTTGCGTTTCGGGCCGCCGGTGTCCTCGTCGGGGACGGGAGGCGGGGCGCCGCGCCCGCGCCGGGACTCCTTCGCCGCCGGCGCGGCGGCCGCGGACTCGGCCGCACGGCGGTCGGGACGGCGGTCCGGACGGCGCTCGTCGGGCATGACGCCGCCGGGGACGGGCACGTTCACTCCGTCGTCGATCCCGCCACGCGCGCCCCCACCGGGAGCACCTGCCGGCGGCTCCTCGCTGCGGCCACGCCGGCCGCGCCGTGGAGTGCGGATCGGGCCGGTCGGGCTGACCCCGGCTCCACCGGGCGCGGCGGGGGCACCAGCGGCGCCGGCTCCCCCGGCGCCCGTGCCCGCCAGGCCGCCGATGGCACCCGGCGTGCCGACCTCGGGAGTTTGGCGCAGGTCGCCGGACTCGGCGCGACGGCGGGCCCGGCGCCCGGTGGACGTCGAGCGGCGCATGAAGGCGGCCACGTCGTCGGCGGCGCCCATGACGGGGGCGTCGAGGACCGGCCGCATGGTGCCCGTCGTCGCGTGATTCTCCTCGAGGACCAGTTCGACGGGCGCGGGGTCGGCCACGGCGAAGAAGACGTTGCCGATGCTGCTGACCGGCGGCCGCCGGTTGGGCACCGGGTCGAGCGCGCTGGCCAGCAGCGCCTGGGTGGCCGGCGGGACGGCGGGCAGCGACAGCCGCGCCGACGGCAGGTAACCCGTCAGCGCGACGACCGCGGCCGTGACGAGCCCGTACACGTCGGCCGGGGGTCCAGGCGGCGAACCGGCCTGGACCTCGGGCGGAACCGGACGGGAGCGCTGACCGACCCGCAGCGGGACGCCGGCCTGCACCAGCCCGACTCCGGCGACCATGGGCCGGCCGTCGAGGCTGAAGACGATGTCGTCGAGCGTGAGGTCGCCGTGGACGATGCCGCGGCGGTGAATCTCGGTCAGCCCTTCGGCGACCGGCGCGCAGGCCGTGACGACCTCGCCGGGCGGCAGCACGCCGCGGGCGCCGATGATGCCGGCCAGGCTGCCGCCCTCGGCCGCCCCCAGGACGACGACGATGCCGCCGGGCGCGTCGACGATGTCGAGGAACGGGATGACGTGCGGGTGGTCGATGGCGCGCAGGGGCTGTGCGGCCATGCGCAGCCGGTCGCGCACCTGGGGGCCCACCTGGCCGACGAACCGCAGGGTGACGGACGCACCGGTCGCGTCCTCTCGCGCGAGGTACATGGCCGACGCGTCGGAGCCGAGCCGCCGGGTGATCGTGTAACCCGCGGGAGTCTCGAGACCCTGCATCCGCCCATCGTTGCAAACCTCGGCCCCGGATGCCTCATCGGCCGTGTCACAGCTTGCTCGGAACCCCGTTCCCCGGCTGCCGGCCGCCGTTGTCGATGACGATGGGTCGTCGTTGACGTTGACGACGACGACCGGCACGCTTGATCATGGAGAAGGTCGCCTTTGGAGTCGCGGGAAACCCGACCTTCTCCATGATCAACTCGGTGAGGGAGGGTGTGAGCCGGCCATGGGGGGCAGGTCATTCCAGGCGCTGCCCGCCGGGGCGGCTCGCATCCCTGCCGGCGCCGGTGATGGCCGCGGAGGTGTTGACATGAGCGCCAACGGTTGGCGCTGGTGTCAACACGCCCGGTTGTGATCGGTGCCCTGCCCGGGGGCCGGCCCAGCGTCGCGGGGGCGGCCGACGCCGTACGACGGCGACGTCGCCGCGCCGATCACACGACCTCGCCCGTGACCGCCAGATCCTCGTGATCAGTGACGCCATCATCGGCATTTTCAATGGCGGCTAACACGCGGCCCGCGCGGCCACGCGCCGGCCAGTGACTACGATGCCGGACATGGACGGGGTCACGCCGCTCGCCGCCCCGGAGAGCCCGTTCGGCCTGCCGCTCTGGCTGGGTGTCGCCGTCATGTTCTGCATCGTCGTGGCACGTGCCCAGGCCACCTACTGGCTGGGCCGGGCCGCGGGGACGGGGATCGCGCGGTCCCGCTGGGGCGACCGCCTCGGCCGCGACCGGCTGGCCCGGGCCGAGCACGTGGTCGCACGCTACGGCCCGGCCGCCGTCACGCTGTCGTTCCTGACCATCGGCGTGCAGACGGCGGTCAACGCCGTCGCCGGCGCCACTCGCATGCCGTTCGGCCGCTATCTGGCGGCGATGCTCGTCGGGTCCGCGCTGTGGGCGGTCATCTGGACCGTCGGCGGGCTGGGGGTGATCTGGGGCGCCGTGACGGTGGCGTCGGCGTCGCCGCTGGCGGCCGCGGCGGTGGTGCTCACGGCGCTGGCGCTGGCGGCCGGGGTCGTCGGGTACCGTCGGCGGCGCGCCCGCCGCCGGCTCGTCCCCGACCAGGAGGCTCGATGACCCGCACCCCGACCGTCCTCGCCACCAGCGGCGGGTTCAGCTACGACGCCCGCGGCACCCTCCGCCCGGCCGGGCTGGCGCAGCTCGCGCTGCGGCTCACCGGCGCCGACCGGCCGAAGCTGTGCTTCCTGCCGACGGCCTCCGGCGACAGCGTGAACTACGTCCAGCTCACGTACGCGGCGTTCGCGGGCTGGTCGGTCGATGTGTCGCACCTGAGCCTGTTCCCGATGCCGAACGTCGAGGACATCCGGGCGCACGTGCTGGCGCAGGACGTGCTGTGGGTAGGCGGCGGCTCGGTCGCCGGGCTGCTGGCGATGTGGCGGCTGCACGGCGTCGACGACGTCATGCGCGAGGCGTGGGAGGCCGGCGTCGTGCTGGCCGGCGTGTCGGCGGGGTCGATCTGCTGGCACGCCGGCGGGCCGACCGACTCGTTCGGGCCGATGCTGCGCGCCGTCACCGACGGGCTGGCGCTGCTGCCGTACGGCAACGGCGTCCACTACGACTCCGAGGAGCAGCGCCGCCCGCTCCTGCACCACATGGTCGCCGACGGCGAGCTGCCGGCGTCGTACGCCACCGACGACGGCGCCGGCCTGTTGTACCGCGGGACGGAGCTGGCCGGCGTCTACGCCGAGAAGGACGGCGCTCGCGGCTACCTCGTCGAGGCGGCCGGCGGGGAGGCCAAAGAGACCGTGCTGGACCCGCAGCCGGCTCCGTAGGTCACGGCAGCAGGCCCGCGAGCAGCTCGTACGAGCGCGGCCGGTCGGCGTGCGGGGTCACCGTCGTCACGACCATCAGCTCGTCGGCCGCGGCGCGGTCCAGCAGCGACTCCAACTCGCTGATAGCCCAGGTCGTCGGCGTGCCGGGCCAGCTCCAGCGTCTGCGCAGCGCCGCCGACGGGGTCGACCCGGTCACGACGGGCGCGAGGTCGAGGACAGAGAGAGAGGTACTCCGCGGAAGGTCACCACGTGAGACACCAACCGCGGTGTTGCCGCGAGACTTCCTCGCGGGCGTAGGCTCGACGTTCGTGGGCGAGCTACGGATCATCCGGCACGACGCGTTCGTGCCGTATCAAGAGGCCTGGGACGAGCAGCGGCGGCTGCACGCCGCGCGGGTCGCGGGCGAGATCGAGGACACCATAGTGCTGCTGGAGCACGAGGCGGTCTACACCGCGGGCAAACGCACGACGCCCGAGGAACGGCCACTGCTGGACGCCGGCGCTCCGGTCATCGACGTCGACCGCGGCGGCAAGATCACCTGGCACGGCCCGGGGCAGATCGTCGGCTATCCGATCCTCAAGCTGCCCGAGCCGTACGACGTCGTCGGCTACGTGCGCCGGGTCGAGCAGCTGATGCTCGACGTCTGCCGCGATCTCGGCGTCGACGCCGTCCGGGTCGAGAGCGACGGCCGCAGCGGCGTGTGGATCCAGCCGGGCGGCGGCCGGCCCGACCGCAAGATCGGCGCCGTCGGGCTGCGGGTCGCGAAGGGCGTCACCATGCACGGGTTCGCGCTCAACTGCGACAACGACCTCGGCTGGTACGACCGCATCGTCGCGTGCGGCATCCGCGACGCCGACACCACGACGCTGTCCCACGAGTTGGGCCGCCGGGTCACCGTCGCCGAGGTGCTGCCATATGTCGAACGTCACCTCGACGACCTCCTCGCGCTGCAGCCGCAGACGTAGGGTGGAGGGGTGACTGTCGCGCCGGAGGGACGTCGGCTGTTGCGCCTCGAGGTGCGCAACGCCGCGACGCCGATCGAGAAGAAGCCTTCCTGGATCAAGACGAAGGCGACCATGGGCCCGGAGTACCGCGAGCTGCAGTCGCTGGTGAAACGCGAGGGCCTGCACACGGTCTGCCAGGAGGCCGGCTGTCCCAACATCTTCGAGTGCTGGGAAGACCGCGAGGCGACGTTCCTCATCGGCGGCGACCACTGCACCCGCCGGTGCGACTTCTGCCTCATCGACACCGGCAAGCCCGACGAGCTCGACCGCGACGAGCCGCGCCGGGTCGCCGAGTCCGTCCAGGCCATGGGGTTGCGCTACGCGACCGTCACCGGCGTCACCCGCGACGACCTCCCCGACGAGGGCGCCTGGCTGTACGCCGAGACGGTCCGCGAGATCCGCCGCATCAACCCCAACACCGGCGTCGAGATCCTCACGCCCGACTTCACCGGCAAGGCCGACCTCCTGCAGCAGGTGTTCGACGCGCGGCCGCAGGTGTTCGCGCACAACGTCGAGACCGTGCCGCGCATCTTCAAGCGCATCCGGCCCGCGTTCCGGTACGAGCGCTCGCTCGACGTCATCTCGATCGCCCGCGCCGCCGGCATGATCACCAAGTCCAACCTGATCCTCGGCATGGGTGAGACCCGCGAGGAGATTTCCCAGGCCCTCGTCGACCTGCACGGCGCCGGCTGCGACCTCATCACCATCACGCAGTACCTGCGCCCGTCCGTGCGGCACCACCCGATCGAGCGGTGGGTCAAGCCCGAGGAGTTCATCGAGCTGCAGGCCGAGGCCGAGGAGATCGGCTTCGCCGGCGTCATGTCCGGGCCGCTGGTGCGCTCGTCGTACCGCGCCGGACGCCTCTACCGGCAGGCCATGGAGGCCCGCGCCGCCCGGTGACGAACCGGGCGGATCAGGTTCCGGACCACGGCCGGCGAAGAAGTACTCTTCTCCCCATGGCACGCAACGACGACCAGGAAACGCCCGAGAAGACCGGGCGCATCGCGCAGATCCGGCAGACCTACAAGATGGCCCGGCGGTCCGATCGCTGGGTCGGCTGGATCATCCTGGGCATCCTGCTCGGCGTCATCGCGCTCGCGGTCGTCGTCGGCATCTTCGTCGGGCCGCTGTGGCTGTGGATCGTCGTCGGCCTGCCGATCGCCCTGCTGGCCGCCGCCATCGTGTTCGGGCGGCGGGCCGAGCGAGCCGCGTACTCGCAGATCGAGGGGCAGCCCGGCGCCGCGGCGGCCGCTCTCGGCACGCTGCGCCGCGGCTGGGATACCACCCCCATGGTGGGCGCCAATCGCTACCAGGACGTCGTCCACCGCGCCGTCGGCCGCCCCGGCATCGTGCTCATCGGTGAGGGCGCCGTCGCCGGTCGCGTCGCGCAGCTGCTCGCGAACGAGCGCAAGCGGCACGCCCGCGTCTCGCCTGAGTCGCCCATCATCGAGGTCATCGTCGGCCGCGAGGAGGGCCAGGTGCCGCTGCCCCGGCTGACCCGGCACCTCAACAAGCTGCCGAAGAACATCCGGCCCGGCGAGGTGACCGAGCTGCGGGCGCGGCTGCGCGCGCTGGGCAGCACGCCCATCGGCATCCCGAAGGGCCCGCTGCCCAAGGGCGCCCGCATCCCGCGCGGTACCCAGCTGCCGGGTCGTTGAGCTGAGCCCGCCGGCTCAGCGGGCGTTGACGACCACCGTGTTGGACGCGAGGTCGTGCAGGCCACGACCCTCGCGGGTGAACACCAGCGGCGGGATGACCAGCGCGATCATCAGCGTCCGCACCGCGGCGATCACTGGGCCGATGCGCCGTCCGCCCAGGTGGGCGACCCGCAGCCCGAGCATCAGCTGGCCGAGGCTGCCGCCTGACACCGTCGTCGACACCACCACCAGCAGGTACCAGCAGATCAGCGGGAGCCAGAACACCCCGCTCTGCGCATCCCACACGCCGGAGTTCCCGCCGGTGACGATGAATGCGACGAGGTTGCCGGCGACCCAGTCCAGCAGCAGCGCCGCGAAGCGCCGTCCCCACCCCGCGGGCGAGCCGGGACCGTGGTCGGGCAACTGGAGGTCGGAGGCGGTCGGCCGGTCGGAGCTCACGCTGCGAGCCTAGGCCCTTGCCGGCGACCGGGGGCGACCGGATCGGCACACCGCCGCACACCGCACGTAACACTGGTGAAACACTTGGGACACCACCGGGAAATCCCAGGAATCTAGCGTCCGGGCCACGAGGGTAATACGGTCAACGCCGACCGTCGACGGATGCGGAGACTGCGCCGCCCAGGCGCGAAGGAGATGCGGATGTTCACCAACCCGGACGAGCTGCTGAAGTTCGTCAAGGACGAGGGCGTCGAATTCATCGATGTCCGCTTCTGCGACCTGCCAGGCGTGATGCAGCACTTCAACGTCCCGGCTTCGGCCTTCGACGCCGACGCGATCGCCGAGGGCCTGATGTTCGACGGCTCCTCGATCCGCGGCTTCCAGGCCATCCACGAGTCTGACATGAAGCTCATCGCCGACCCCGCCACGGCGTTCGTCGACCCGTTCCGCCAGGCCAAGACCCTCGCGCTGAACTTCTCCATCGTCGACCCCTTCACGGGTGAGCCGTACAGCCGCGACCCGCGCAACATCGCGGCCAAGGCCGAGGCGTACCTCGCCAGCTCCGGCATCGCCGACACCGTGTACTTCGGGCCCGAGGCGGAGTTCTACGTCTTCGACGACGTCCGTTTCGAGACCAAGCAGAACGCCGGCTACTACCACATCGACTCCATCGAGGGCGCCTGGAACACCGGCCGCGTCGAGGAGGGTGGCAACCGCGGCTACAAGACGCGGTACAAGGGCGGCTACTTCCCCGTCCCGCCGGTCGACCACTACGCCGACCTGCGCGACACCATGGTGAAGGCGCTGACCGAGGTCGGCATCCCGGTCGAGCGGGCCCACCACGAGGTCGGCACCGCCGGCCAGGCCGAGATCAACTACAAGTTCGACTCCCTCAAGCACGCCGGCGACCGCCTGATGCTGTTCAAGTACATCATCAAGAACGTCGCCTGGGAGGCCGGCAAGACGGCCACCTTCATGCCGAAGCCGCTGTTCGGCGACAACGGCTCGGGCATGCACTGCCACCAGTCGCTCTGGAAGAACGGCGACCCGCTGTTCTACGACGAGCTCGGCTACGGCGGCCTGTCCGACACCGCCCGCTGGTACATCGGCGGCCTCATCAAGCACGCCAACTCTCTGCTGGCCTGGACCAACCCGACGGTGAACTCCTACCACCGCCTGGTGCCGGGCTTCGAGGCGCCGGTCAACCTGGTCTACTCGCAGCGCAACCGGTCGGCGGCGGTCCGCATCCCCGTCACCGGCACGTCGCCGAAGGCCAAGCGCATCGAGTTCCGCGTCCCGGACCCGTCCAGCAACCCCTACCTGGCCTTCTCCGCCATGCTCATGGCCGGCGTTGACGGCATCCGCAACAAGATCGAGCCGCCGGAGCCGGTCGACAAGGACCTCTACGAGCTGCCGCCGGAGGAGCACGCCAACATCGCGACGGTCCCGTCGTCCCTCGGCGAGGCCCTCGACGCCCTCGAGTCCGACCACGACTACCTGCTCGAGGGTGGCGTCTTCACCGACGACCTGGTAGAGACCTGGATCGACTGGAAGCGCACCAACGAGATCGACCCGATCCGCCTGCGCCCCCACCCGCACGAGTTCGAGCTCTACTTCGACATCTGATCGCAGGGCACACCCCTGACGGGAGCCGTTGGCCGCCTGCCTCGAGGCGCGGTCAACGGCTCCTCCCGTGTCCGGGGTCGCGTGAGCCGCTCGGATACGTCGTCGCACTTCGATTTGCGGCTGTCGACTTCGATAGCGAGAGTGCTGCCGATCGGCACGATCGGGCGACGTGGTGGAACCCGCGCTATCGAAGTGCGCTCCGGTATCGATGTCAGCGGCCGCGGAAGACCGGGTCGCGCTTATCGACGAACGCGGCCACGCCCTCGCGGCCGTCCTCGGTGGCGAACAGCGACGACAGCACGGACTGCTCGAACCCCAGCGCGTCCGGCAGCGGCAGCGCCGGGCCCTCTCGGACCAGCCGCTTGGCCGCCCGCACCGCCAGCGGCGCACCGGCGGCCACGGTGCCGGCGAGTTCCGACGCTCCCGCCCGCAGCGCGGCGGCGTCGGTGTACACCTCCTCGAGCAGCCCGCGCCGGTACAACTCGGCGGCGGGGACCATCGCGCCGGTGGCGATCAGCCGGAGCGTGAACCGCACGCCGAGCGCCCGGGCCAGCCGCTGGCTGCCGCCCCCGCCGGGCAGCAGGCCCAGCTTCACCTCGGGCAGGCCGAACCTCGCCCGCTCGGTGGCGAGGATCGCGTCGCAGCACAGGGCCAGCTCGAAACCGCCGCCTAGGGCGTACCCGTTCACGGCGGCGACGGTGTACTGCGGCAGCGCCTCGACGGCGTCCAGCACCCGCCTGCCCAGCCGCTGGTAGTCGTCGAACCGCCGCTGGTCGACGCCGTGGTACTCGCCGATGTCGGCGCCGGCGACGAATCCCCGGCCGGTGCCGGTCAGCACGACGGCGCGGACACCGTCGTCGGCGGCCAGCTCGGGCAGGTAACCGTCGAGGGCCTCCAGCATCGAGCGCGACAACGCGCCGAGGGCGTCCTCGCGATCCACGGTCACGGTGACGACGGCGCCGTCCCGCCGGACGACGAGGTGCTCGTCGATGCGGTGCTCGGCGGCGGTCACTGGATCGCCCCGGCCGCTCGCAGTGCCGCGATCTCCGACGGCGGCAGTGCCTCGGCGAGCACCTCGTCCGTGTGCTCGCCGACCAGCGGGGGACGACGACGCTGTGTCCACGGCGTGCCGCTGAGAGTGATCGGGCAGCCGACCAGCTCCACCTCGCCGCTCTCCGGCAGGTCGACCGTGACCAGCAGCGGCGAGCCGTCGGCGCGCAGCTCGTCGACGGCCTCGCGCATGGTCCGCACCCGGGCCGCCCACAGCCCGGCGCCCGTCAGCGCGGCCACCAGTTCGTCGGCGGACCGCCCGGCCACCAGGCCGTCGAGCGCGGACTTGATCTCATCCCGGTGCAGCCAGCCGTCGAGACCGGTGAAGTCGCCACCCACCACCGCGCCGAGCCGGTCGAGGTCGCCCATCGCGATGGCCACCGCGCCGTCGGCGACGGCGTAGATGCCGTACGGCGCGGACAGCCAGGGCTGGGCGATGCCGGCCTCCGATCGCTCGTAGTCCTGCTTCTGGTTGACCGTGGCCGCGATCTCCTGGCACATGATCGCCATCGTGCTGTGGAAGAGGTCGACCTCGACCCGCTGGCCGCGGCCGGTCCGTTCGCGGGCCACCAGCGCGGCGAGGATGCCGTTGCCGAGGGTCAGGGCACCGACGGCGTCGCTGACGGAGGTGCCCGCGACGACCGGCGCCTCCCCCGCCCGCCCCGCGTTGGCGGCCAGCCCGCTCATCGCCTGGACCAGCAGGTCCTGCCCGGGCCGGTTCTCACGCGCGTAGGCCGTGTCCTGCCCCCAGCCGGACCCCGAGCAGTAGATGACGTCCGGCCGGGCCGCCGCGAAGGCCTCATAGCCCAGGCCCAGCCGGTCCATGACGCCAGGCCGGAAGTTCTCGACCACGACGTCGAACCCGGCCGCCAGCTCGAGGATCGCGTCGCGGCCCGCCGGCGACTTCAGGTCGACGGCGACGGAGCGCTTGTTCCGGTTCATCGCCAGGAACGCCGACGACACGCCGTTCAGCAGCCGGCCGCCCATCTCGAGGCCGCGCTCCCACTCCCCCACCACCGGCCGCTCCACCTTGACCACGTCGGCGCCGAGATCGGCGAGCAGCTGGGTGGCGAACGGGCCGAGCATCATCTGGCTGAAGTCGAGGACGCGGATGCCGTCGAGAGCACCGGGAGTGTCGTTCACGCGGGTACCACCTTGTCGTCAGCGGTCGAAGCGGTCGGGATGCCGTGGCGGCGCTGCATGGCACGCAGCTCGGCGGCCAGGCCGGCGGGCCGGGCCCGGCCGGCGAGCCCGTCGCGCAGCAGCAGGCCGGCCTCGTACTGGAACGCCGGCCACCGCGGGTGTGCCGGCCGGCGGACGGCGGCCAGCATCGATCGGCGGGTGGCGGAGTAGAAGCCGCCGAAGGCGCGGTCGAGGTCCTGGTCGTCCCACGCCGCGGCCGCCGCGGGCTGGCCACCGGAGGGGCCGACGATCCGCCGCTGCACGTCCGCGCCGCCGTACCAGGCGGCGAACTCCGCGGCGAGGTCCGGCGCCGTGCTCGCGGCACTGACGCCCAGGCCGGCGCCGCCCAGCAGCGAGCCGATGACGCCGTCGGGCCCGGTGGGTGCGTCGTGCCAGGCCAGCCGCGCACCCGTCGGCGACGGCGCCGGCTCGCCGTCCGCCGCGCCGGGTCCCGCGGACCAGCGCGCGTAGCCGAACAGCAGCGGGCTGTAGAGCCAGCGGTCGCTCGTGGCCAGCTCGGCGAGGACGGCCGGCGGGTTGCGGTCCAGCAGCTGGTCGTCGAGCAGCGCGGCCAGCTCGCACAGCACCTCGACGGCGCTGTCGTCGGCCACGAACCCGCCCGGCCCGATCGGCGCGCCGACGGCGGCTGTGATGCTGAGCAGGGCGCACAGCACGTCGCTGTGGAACAGCGGGACGGCCACCCGGCCCGGGTGGGCGCGGGCGAACGCGAGCACGTCGGCCCAGGTGCGCGGCACGTCGGTCGCGGGCAGCAGGTCCGCTCGCGAGACCGCCACCTGGCAGGCTGCGTCGACCGGGATCCCCCACGACCGGCCGTCCCAGTCGAACGACCCGTGCGCGGCACCCACGGCGCCCGCGCCGGCCGGGCGCACCGGCAGCAGCGCGCCGGACTCGGCCGCGCGCGGCGCCATCGGGTAGTCGAAGACGACGACGTCGTGGCCGGCGGCGGCCTCCTCGATGGGCTGGTCGTTGAACGCGGCGAGCGGCCGGCCGGCCACCTCGACCCGCACCCCCGGCCGCGCCGCGGCGAACGCCGTCGCCGCCGCCCGCATCGGTGCCAGGCAGCGCGGGTCGTCCCAGCACAGCACCCGCAGCGTGGTCACGAGCTCACACCGGAGGAGCCGAGCACCGCCGCGCCGCCGTCGACGGCGAGCACGTGGCCGGTGACGAACGACGCGTCGGCCGAGGCGAGGAAGGCGACGGCGGCGGCCACCTCGGCCGGCCGGCCGATGCGCCCGAGCGCGTGCAGCGAGTTCCACGTGGCCCGGACGGCATCCGGGTCGGCCGACTCGGCGAGGATCTTCTCGTTCATCGGGGTCGCGATGGTGCCCGGCGCGACGGCGTTCACGCGGACGCCGTCGCGGGCGTACTCGACGGCCGCCTGCGTGGTCAGGCCGATCAGGCCGGCCTTGGTGGAGGCGTAGGCCGCCCAGCCGGAGAAGCCGCGGATCCCCTGCAGGCTGGAGACGTTCACGACGGCGGCCGCGTCGGACGCGCGCAGCCACGGCAGTGCGTGCTTCATGGTCAACCAGGCGGCGCGCAGATTGACGTCGAACGCCGTCCGCCAGTCGTCCAGCCCCAGCGACTCGACGCTGCCCGCGACCGCGACGGCCGCGTTGTTGACCAGGAGGTCCAGCCCGCCGAGACGGTCGGCGGCGGTGGCGAGACCGGCCTCGACGGCCGCGGGGTCGGAGAGGTCGAGCGGGACGAGGTGGGCCACGCCGCCGGCGTCCTCGACCTCACTGGCGGTTCGCCACAGCGCGGCCTCGTCGCGGTCCAGCAGCGCGGTCGCCACGCCCTCCTCCGCCAGCCGGACCGCGACGGCCCGGCCGATGCCGCCGCCCGCCCCCGTGACGACCGCGCGCCGGCCGGACAAGCCTCTCATGCGACTCCTCAGTAAAACGTTTGCCTGATACGCTCCGATATCGTGCGGGAGAACCGCAGAGGATGTCAACCGGACGAGGTGGGCCATGGCAGGGATCGTCGATGTCGCGGCCGCGGCCGGCGTCACCGTCGGCACGGTGTCACGGGTGCTCAACGGCGACCCCGCCGTCCGGGTCCGGCCCGAGACCCGCGAGCGCATCCACGCCGCCGCCCGGGCCGCCAACTACACGCCCAACCGCGCCGCCCGCGCCCTGCGGCGGGCGCGGCTGGGCACCCTGGCGCTGGCAGTGCACGACGTCAGCAACCCGGTCTACGCCGCCGTCACCGCCGGCGCCCAGCAGGCCGCGTCGAGGCACGGCTACGTGCTCATGCTGGCCGACGTGCCGGAGCTCGCCCGCGACGCCGCCACCTTCAGCCGCGTGGTCAACAGCGGGATCGTCGACGGGTTGCTGTTGCTGCCGGCCGGTGTCGATGCGGACCGGCAGGTGGCCGCGGAGGCCGCCGGCATCGTGCCGACCGTCATCGTCAACGACTCCGCCGACGCGCTGGCCAGCGTCACCCTCGACAACGAGGCGGCCGCCCGGATGGCCACCGAGCACCTCATCGGCCTCGGTCATCGCGACATCGGGCTGCTCGAGCTCGACGGCGACACCGAGCGCGGCTTCGCCCGCACCCGCGGCTGGGAGACGGCCATGCATGCGGCCGGGCTGCCGGTCAACACCGCCTGGGTCCGCCGCGGCGGGCACACCGCGGAGGCCGGCCGGCAGGCGATGGGCACCGTCCTCGACCGCGCCGACCGGCCGACGGCCGTCATGGTGGCCAGCGTGCTGGCCGCGGTCGGCGCCGTCGCCGCCGCCCGCGACCGCGGCCTCGAGGTCCCCGCCGACCTCTCCGTCGTCGGGTTCCACGACGTCTTCTTCGCCCAGTATCTGCAGCCCGGCCTGACGGTGGTCGAGCTGCCGCTGCGCGCGCTGGGCGAACGCTCGGTCGAGCTGCTGCTCGCCCTGCTCGACCACGGCGAGCCCGAGCACATCGTCATCACCGAGCCGGCCCCGCGCATCGTCGTGCGCGGCACGACCGCCCGGCACCGCCCGCCCGTTCGCTGACGTAGCGCCCTCCCAACTCGCCTTGACATGTCGCGATGTCAGGACATAGAAAAAGGTTTTACCGATCCGGCCGTTGGACGCCGAGCCCGGGCGTTCCGCCCACACGATGCGCTCGAAGGAGAGACCGTGAATGCACCCGCGCGTTGGCTCGCCGGTGGCGGAGCCGCCCTCGTCCTCACCATCGCCGCCTGCGGCACACCGGGTTCGTCGTCGGAGGACGACGGGCCGGCCCGCGTCGAGGGCGAGGAGATCACCGCACCGGTGACCGCGGACGAGGTGGCCGAACTCGGCGACGTGACCTTGCGCGTCCTCGCCGACGCCGGCGAGGAGAGCACGCTCACCGAGCTGATCCCGGAGTACGAGGAGCTGTACCCGAACGTCACGGTCGAGGTGGAGTACCGCAGCTACGACGACATCGTGCGCACCGAGGCCAACACGCTCAGCGGCGGCGACCCGCCAGACCTCGCGCAGGGCGCTCAGGGCTATGCGCTCGACGGCGCGCTGGTCGAGGCCGGCCTGATCCGGCCGCTGGACGACCTCGCCGAGGCGTACGAGTGGTTCGACCGGTACGGCGAGTCGACGCTCGGCGAGTTCCGCTGGTCCGATGACGGCACCCGGTTCGGCACCGGCAGCATCTACGGCATCTCGCCCGTCGTCTCGATGGTCGGTGTCTACTACAACAAGGCCAAGCTCGACGCGCTCGGGCTCGAGCTGCCGCATACCTTCGCGGACTTCGAGGCGGCGCTGGCGACCGCCCAGGCGGCGGGCGAGCAGCCGATCATGTTCGGCAACGCGCTCAAGAGCACCGGCCTGCACATCTTCGGTGTGGTCCAGGGTCAGAACGTCGACCCGGCCGTCACCCGCGACTGGATCAGCGGCACCGACGGCGCCACCTTCGACACGCCGGAGAACGTCGCCACCGCGACGACGATCCAGGAGTGGGCCCAGCAGGGCTACTTCGGCGAGGGCTACAACGGCTTGGCCGAGGACGACGCCGTCGCCCGGTTCGCGGCCGGCGAGGGGGTGTTCCTCATCGGCGGGACCTGGCAGATGGCGGCGATCCAGGCCGGCGGCGGCGACTTCGGGTTCTTCCCGATGCCGCCAGGCGAGTCCGGCCTACACGTCGCGTCAGGCTCGCTCGGCATGGGCTGGCACGTCAGCACCGAGTCCGAGGTGGTGCCCGCGGCGGCCGCGTTCATCGGCCTCATCACCAGCGACGAGTGGGCGCAGAAGCTTGCCGACCTCGGCCGGGTGCCGGTGCTGGCGCAGCAGATCGACGCTTCGGAGCCGCTGTTCGCCGACGCCGTGGCCGGCTCCGGCACGATCCTCGCCGACGGCGGCAACACCTACTCGTTCGACTGGGCCACCGGCACGATGATGGCCTCGATGGGCGGCGCCCTCCAGGAGCTGATGGACGGGCGGCTCACCCCACAGGAGTTCGTCACACCGATCCAGGACGACTGGGCCGCCTTCCAGGCCGAGCGCTGATGACGTCGACCACCACCCCGCGGGCCGGGCGCGACCACGCGCCCGGCCGAGAGGTGCCCGCACCGGCCCTGGGTCGCCGGCGACGTCGGCGGCGGGACTGGTGGGGTTATCTGTTCGTGCTGCCGGCGCTGGCGGTCTACGTCGCGTTCGCGCTGCGGCCGATCGGCGAGACGGCGTACACCTCGCTCTTCGAGTGGGACGGCCTGACGCTCGCCACGTGGGTGGGGTTCGGCAACTACACCGAGCTGTTCGAGTCCGGCGTCCTGCAGTCGACGCTCGGGCACTCGCTGGTGTTCCTGGTCTTCTACGCCCTGCTGCCGACCGCCGTCGGCCTGGTGATCGCCGGCCTGATGACCCGGATCCGGATCCGCGGGCTGGCGCTGTTCCGCTCGGTGCTGTTCATTCCGCAGATCCTGTCGTCCGTGGTCATCGCGGTGGCGTGGCGGTGGGTCTACGACCTCGGCGGGCCCCTGAACGCCGTCCTCGACGCCCTCGGTCTCGGCGGGGTGACCCGGGCCTGGCTGGGCGACTTCGACACCGCACTGGTGAGCGTCGGGCTGATCGGCACGTGGGTGCAGTTCGGGCTGTGCATGATGCTGTTCCTCGCCGGCGCGCAGCGGATCCCCCGCGAGCTGTACGAGTCGGCGCGCATCGACGGCGCCGGCGCGATCCGCGAGTTCTTCGTGGTCACCGTCCCCGGGCTGCGGACCGAGCTGCGGATCGCGCTGGTACTCACCACCATCTTCGCGCTGCGCAACTTCGACATCGTCTGGAACACGACGGCGGGCGGCCCGGGCACGTCGACCACCGTCCCGAGCGTGTACGTCTACCAGGGCGCGTTCCTGACCCGCGAGGTCGGCGACGCCGCCGCGGTCGCCGTCGTGCTGACGCTGTTCATCCTCGTGGTGGTCGGCGCCATCATGGCCGCGCTGCGGGAGAGGGAGGCCCGATGACCCGCCGCCGCGACGCCGTCGTCAGCCACGCCCTGCTCGTGCTGGCCTCGCTGGTGGCGCTCTATCCGTTCCTGTCCATCCTGATGCTGGCCCTCAACGAGCCGGGCCGGCGGCTGTCCGGGTTCGCGCTACCGGAGAACCCAAGCTTCGGCAACTTCACCAACGCGTGGGAGCGCGGCGGCTTCTCCGACGCCCTGGTGTCCAGCCTGATCATCACCGGCACGGTGGTGGTCGTCGCTGTGTTGCTGTCGGTGCTGGCCGGCTACGCACTCGGAGTGCTGGACCTGCCGCTGGCGAAGGTCGTGGTCGGGGTGTTCCTGCTCGGCCTGGTGATGCCGTACGAGGCCACCGTCATCCCCATCTACCACCAGATGAAGGAGTGGGGACTGCTCGGCACGTACCCGGCGGTGATCCTGCCGCAGATCGCGTTCTCGGTGGCCCTCGGTACGGTGTGGATGCGCGGCTACTTCGGCAGCATCCCGGCGACGCTGCGCGAGGCCGGCATGATCGACGGCGCCGGGAAGCTGCAGGTGCTCCGGCACATTCTGCTGCCGGTCGCGGCGCCCGCGGTCGGGGTGCTCGCCACGCTGCTGTTCCTGTACACGTGGAACGAGTTCCTGCTCGGGCTGGTGCTGCTCTCGGACAACCCGGACGCCCGCACCACTCCGGTGGCGCTGTCGTTCTTCGCCGGCAACCGCCGCGAGAGCGACCCGGGCACGACAGCGGCGGCCGCCGTGCTCGTGGCACTGCCGGTGCTGATCGCCTACGTCGCCGCGCAGCGCAAGTTCGTCCAGGGCCTGCTGGCCGGAGCGGTCAAGGAATGACCTTCGTCTAGGCTCGGCTCCGCACGGCGCGCTCGTGGATGGCGCGCATGCGCCGGTCGTACGGCGGCACCGGCCCCACCACCTCGAGACCGGGCACGACGTCGTTGATCGACAGGACGCGCACGCGGGATGCCGGGAACCCCCACTCGGCCCGCCAAGCGGCCAGTTGAGTACTCGACACGGCGTAGACGATGCGTCCCAGGCCGACCCATCCATGCGCCGCCGCGCACATCGGGCAGTGCTCGCCCGAGGTGTAGACCGTGGCACCGGCCCGCTCGGACGGCGGCACGTGCTGAGCGGCCCATCGGGCCAGCGCCAGCTCCGGGTGTGCGGTCGGGTCCGCGGCGGTGGTCTCGCGGTTGCGGTCCTCGGCGAGGACTGTGCCGCCACGACTCACCAGCACCGACCCGAACGGGTCGTCACCGGCCTCGAGCGCGACCTCGGCCAGCTCGACGCAGCGCTCCAGGTAGGCGGCGTCAGCGGAGTACTCGTCAGCGGGCGTCATCGTGGAAGATCCTTTCGACGACGGAGCGGATCACGCGGGGCGCAGCGATCGTAGTCGTCAACGAAGGGCTTCCGGCACGGGCATCGGGGCGGGTGAGGTGCTTCCGGGACAGGTGCGGCCAGGCGATCGTCGTCCATCGGCGCTGGGCCCGACATCCTGGGTCTGGGTCGCGTCCTGGGTGTGCGTCGCGCTGGTGGGCCGGATTCGGCGGTCAGGCGCGACTGAGACCCAGGACGCGACCCAGACCCAATGAAGCAGCGGAAGGGGCCACTTTCCCGGCCCTGCCCGGGAACGAGGATCGCGGGACTGTCACCACCGGCATCTAGCCTTGCGCCATGAACCGGATGGACCGTCTGTACGCCCTCGTCGAGGAGCTGCGAGCGGCGGGACCACGCGGCCGTACGGCCCGGCAGCTGGCCGGGCACTTCGAGGTGAGTGTCAGGACCATCGAGCGCGACCTGAGCGCGCTCGGGCAGGCCGGTGTCCCGCTCGCGACCAAGCAGGGACGTACCGGCGGCTACACGCTCGACCCGTCGATGAGCCTGCCGCCGCTCAACTTCACGCCACGCGAGGCCACGGCCATCGCCGTGGCGCTGAGCCGCGGCGACCACGTGCTCTTCGCGCGCGACGCCCGCAGCGCGCTCCAGAAGATCGTGGCCGCCATGCCTGAGCGCGCACTCGAGGAGGCCCGCACGGCCGCCGCGAAGGTGCGGCTGCTCGTCCAGCCGGTGCCCGATCCCGACGCGGAGATCGCCGAGACGATCTGGCGGGCCGTACGCGACAACCATGTGCTGCGCATCGGCTACGTCGACGTCGGCGGCATCGGAACCGAGCGTGAGGTCGAGCCGCAGCACGTCGTCGTCGGTCCCAACGGCTCCTATCTCACGGCCTGGTGTCACCTGCGACAGGACGATCGGGTGTTCCGGATGGATCGCATCACCCGGGCCGAGCGCACGCCTACGCCGCCGCGCCCGCGGCGCGCCGCCCCCGAGCCAGTGGTCGACGGCCACTGCACCAAGTTGCCCGAATGGGTGCTGCGTCCCGAAGATCTTCTGCCGAACTCCGACATAGGGCTGTCGCGAGACCCTGCGACGGTGGGTGCAGCCCGCCGCCCTGGTGGGTGATCCGTTCGATGAAGGAGACACCCATGCCCGATCCCATTCCCGGCACCCTGGCCTGGTTCGAGGTCGCCACCAGCGACCCCGACGGTGCCCAGAAGTTCTATGGCAGCCTCTTCGACTGGACCTTCGAGGCGGACGGTCCGGCGACGGCCGGGGGCATGGATTACCGCAACATCAAGGCCTCCGGAGCCGACCAGCCGATGGGCGGCATCTTCGGAACCCGCGGGCAGGCGCCCGACCACGCGGTGTTCTACATCCTCGTCGCCGACGTCGAGGCCACCTGCGCCGATGCCGTGCAGCTCGGCGGCTCGGTGGTGAGCAAGCACCTCGACCCCGGCCCGGGTGCCCCGGCGTTCGCCTACCTGCGCGACCCGTCGGGCAACCAGTTCGGGGTCTTCAGCCCGCCGGCGGCCTGATGGCGCCAGACGCGAAGGGCACGTTCCCGCCGGACCGGTCCGGCGGGGACGCCGCCCGCGACCTCTACGAGGAGCTCACCGACGACCTGCTCTACGATCCCGCGATCGGCCGGGCGACGATGATGGGCTACCCGTGCGTGCGGCTGGCCGGGCGGTTCCTCGCGTGCTACGACGACAAGGCCGGCCGGCTGGTCCTGAAGCTGCCGAGCGAGCGGGTGGTCGAACTCGTGCGGGCCGGCACCGGCGACGAGTTCGCCCCCGCCGGCAGGGTGTTCCGCGAGTGGGTGGCGATTCCCACCGCCGATCGGGAGCTGTGGCGCGTCCTGCTCGCCGAGGCGGTCGCCTTCGCGCGGACAGCCGCCTCCGGGCGTTCTTGAGGCCGTCCTCAGCGGGCGTCGTCGTAGAAGAGGCGTTCGACGACGGAGCGAGCCTTGCGGGCGGAGCGGTGGTAGTCGTCGACGAACAGGGTGCTCTCGCCGGCGCCGTAGCCCAGCACCTGCGACACCGCCGCCAGCGTCTTCGGGTCCTTGGGCAGCATGTCCGACGGCCGGCCGGTGACCAGGACGGTCGCGTTGCGGATGCGGGCCGCCTGCCGCCAGGCGTCCACGAGCACGGCTCGGTCCTCCGCGGCCAGGAGGCCGGCCGACACCGCCGCGGCGAGCGCCCCCGGCGTCGACATCGTCCGCAACTCCGGCACCCCTGCCGCGTGCCGCAGCTGCAGCAGCTGCGCCGTCCACTCCACGTCGGCGAGGCCGCCGGGACCGAGCTTGAGGTGCATCGACGGGTCGGCGCCGCGCGGCAACCGCTCGGACTCCACACGGGCCTTCATGCGCCGCACGTCGCGGATCTGCGTCGCCGACAACCCGGCCGTGGGCCAGCGCAACGGGTCGATCAGCGCCGAGAACCGCCGCAGCAGCTCCGGATCGCCGCAGCACGGCGCCGCCCGCAGCAGCGCCTGCCGCTCCCACACCTCGCCCCACCGGTCGTAATACGCGGCGTACGAGGCCAGCGTCCGCACCAGCGGCCCCTGCTTGCCCTCCGGCCGCAGACCGGCGTCGACGGTCAGCGACGGCTCTGGCGACGGCAGCGAGAGCAGCCGGGTCATCTCGTTGGCGACGGCGAGCGCGGCGGACGCCGCCTCGGTCTCGTCCTCGTCGGGGTACGGCGTGTGCACGAACAGCACGTCGGCGTCGGACGCGTACCCCATCTCGCGGCCGCCGAGCCGGCCCATCGCGACGACCGCCAGCCGGGTCGGCAGCGGCCCGCCGCGTGCGGCCTCGACGGCGCGGGTGGCGGCGGCCAGCGCGCCGGACAGCGTCGCCTCCGCGATGACCGTCAACGCCTCGCCGACGTCCTCGACGGGGGCGTCGGCGGCGAGGTCGGCGACGGTGACGCGGAACAGCTCGCGCCGGCGCATGGCCCGGACCACGCCGATCGCGTCGACAGGGTCGTCGTGCCGTTGGACGCCGGCCAGGACCTCCTTCTCCAGTGGCCCCCGCTCACGCAGCCGCAGCGCGTCGTCGTCACCGAGCAGCGAGACCGCCTCGGGCGCCCGCAGCAGCAGCTCGGTCGCGTACCGGCCGGACGCCAGCACGCGCGCCATCCGCTCGGCCGCCGCGCCGTCGTCGCGCAGCAGCCGCAGATACCACGGCGTCGTGCCGAGCGCCTCGCTGACCTTGCGGAACCCGGCCAGGCCGGTGTCGGGCTCGGGCGCATCGGCGAACCAGCCGAGCAGCACCGGCAGCAGCGTCCGCTGGATCGACGCCCGCCGCGACACGCCCGTCGTCAGCGCCTCGATGTGCCGCAGTGCGCCGGCCGGGTCGGCGTATCCGAGCGCCCGCAGCCGGGCCAGCGCGGCCTCCGGGCTGAGCCGGACGCCGTCGCCGGGCAGCCGCGCGACGGCGGACAGCAGCGGTCGGTAGAACAGCTTCTCGTGCAGCCGCCGCACCTCGCGGGCCTGCTGGTGCCAAACGTCGACCAGCTCGGCCGGCTGCTTCATCGCCAGCGACCGCGCGAGGATCCGCAACTGCTCGTCGGAGTCCGGGACGACGTGCGTGCGGCGTAGCCCGCGCAGCTGGATGCGGTGCTCGAACGTGCGCAGGAACCGGTAGGCGGCGTCGAGCACGGCACCGTCCAGGCGCCCGACGTAGCCGCCGGCCGTCAGCGCCGCGAGCGTGTCGAGCGTGTTGCCGTCGTGCAGGCTGACGTCGGCCCGGCCGTGCACCAGCTGCAGCAGCTGGACGGCGAACTCGACGTCGCGCAGCCCGCCAGGGCCGAGCTTGAGCTGACGGTCGGCCTCGGCCGGGCGGATGTGGTCCTCGACCCGGCGCCGCATCGCGTGCACGTCGTCGACGAAGCCGTCGCGGCCGGACGCGGTCCACACCATCGGCATGACGGCGTCGAGGTACTGCTGGCCGAGCGCGCGGTCGCCGGCCACCGGGCGGGCCTTGAGCAGGGCCTGGAACTCCCACGTCTTCGCCCAGTCGCGGTAGTAGGCGACGTGGCTGGCGACGGTGCGCACCAGCGGCCCCCGCTTGCCCTCGGGCCGCAGCGCCGCGTCGACCGGCCAGATCGTCCCCTCGCCGGTGTAGACCGAGCACGCCCGCATCAGCGCTGTTGCCAGCGCCGTCGCGGTGCCCAGCCAGTCGGTCGCGCCGTCGGGATCGTCGGCGGGCGGCTCGCCGACGAAGACGACGTCGACGTCGGAGGCGTAGTTCAGCTCGCGGCCGCCGGCCTTGCCCATCGCGATGACGGCCAGCCGGCAGTCCGGCGCGTCGGGGACCGCGGCCCGCGCGACGGCGAGCGCGGCCTCGAGTGTCGCGCCGGCGAGGTCGGCCAGCTCCGCGGCGACGGCGGCGACGTCCAGCCGGTCGGCGAGATCGAGCGCCGCTAGCGCCGTGACGTGCCGCCGGTACGCCACCCGCAGGGCATCGAGCAGCTCCGGCTGCTCCCCCACCGCGACGGGGACCGGCGCGGCCGGGTCGGCGCCTACGGCCGTGAGGAGGCGGGCCCGGACGGCGTCTGCGTCGGGCCGCCGCTCCGGGTCGAGGTCGCCGAGGTCGAGCCAGTGGTCCGGATGCCGGCACAGGTGGTCGGCGAGCGCCGAGCTGAACCCGAGCACGGCCAGTAGCCGGCGCGCGTGCGGCGAGTCGGCGGCCAGCGCGTCGCGCAGGCGGGCCCGCCGCTCGTCCGTCACCAGCGACTCCAGCAACCGCCCGAGCCCGCGCAGCCCGAGGTCGGGGTCGGCGACGATGCCCAGCGCGGCGACGAGGTCGGTGCCGGCGGCGAGGTCGCTGAGCAGCGGGCCGTCCAGCTCGCGCTGGGCGGCGGCGGTGTCGGCGAACCCGGCCTTGGCCAACGACGCGACGCGGCCCTCCGTCCGGTTCACAGACATGCAACAAACGTACCCGGCGCGCCACCGCGCGGCCGCCTCGCCCGGCGCTAGGACGCCAGGGTCCAGCCGAGGGCGGCCGCACCCAGGCCTGCGGCCACGCTGACCAGCACGTTCGCGACCCCGCGCGACCACGCGCCGTCCTCCAGCAGCCGCAGCGTCTCGTAGCTGAACGTGCTGTACGTGGTCAGCGCGCCGCAGAAACCGGTCCCGATCAGCGCGGTCGCCTCCGCGCCCACGGACGGCGAGCCGAGCACCAGCCCGAGGACGAACGAGCCCACGACGTTGACCACCAGCGTGCCCCACGGGAACCCGGCGCCCAGCCGGATCCCCACCCAGCGGTCCACGACGTAGCGCAGCGGCGCGCCGACCGCGGCGCCGGCCGCCACCAGCAGCACCGTCACGAAGCAACGCTCCCGCTGCTCCCCCGGCCCACGTACCGGACCACCTCGACGTCGGCCAGCGTGATGAGGCCCTCGCTCACCAGCGGCGCGACCTCGTCGACGAACCGGGCCACAGCCTCGGCGCGGTCCACGATCACGACCGCGACCGGCAGGTCCTCGGACAGGCTGAGGATGCGCGTGGTGTGGATGTGGTTGGACGCGCCGTACCCCTCGATGCCGCGGAAGACGCTGGCGCCGGCCATTCCGGCGGCGTGCGCGCGGTGCACGATCTCGGTGTACAGCGGCCGGCCGTGCCAGGTGTCGTTCTCGCCGACGACTATGGTCAGCCGCTTCGCCGGTCCTTGCAGCGTCATGCGCGTCTCCTCCCTCGAAGGGCCCGCGTCGCCGCGGTCCCGAACCAGACCGCCAGCAGCGCCAGCACCGGCGTCACCAGGACATACGTCACCGCGGCCGCGTAGCGCGCCTCCGCCAGCAGCCGCTGCGTGTCGACCGCGTAGGTCGAGAACGTCGTGAACCCGCCGAGCACGCCGATGCCGAGGAACGGCCGCAGCAGCCGGTGCGGCGCGGTGAGATCCAGCAGCACGGCCATGAGGACGCCGATCAGGAGGCAGCCCGACACGTTCACGACGAGGATCGCCCATGGCCAGCCGCCGTCGGCCGCGGGCTGCAGCGACGCCGCGCCGTGGCGGGCCAGCGAACCCAGGACGCCGCCCGCGCCGATGACCGCGAGCACGGGCACATGGCGGCGCACCCTGGACATATGTCTCCCTACCGTCGATCGAGCCGAGGTAGGGACTGTTGGCCGCGCCGGACGGCACGGCGGTTGTCGGCGAGCCCCACCGCCATCGTGATCGAGTCTAGCGGCGCACCGCCGGCGACGTCGCGACGATGCGGGCGAAGCGGCCGGCCAGCTCGCGTCCGGCGGCGACGACCTCGCTGTCGCGGTCGGCCAGCTCGCGCACCACCGTCCCGGCGTCGACGTCGGGCAGCTCGTGCGCCCAGCCGGCGAACGTCGGCTGGGACACCTCCGGATGGAACTGCACACCCCAGGCAACCGCTCCGACCCGGAAGACCTGGTGCGGGTACATCGCCGACGACGCCAGCCAGACGGCGCCCGGCGGCAGCTCCGCGACGGCGTCGGCGTGCATGCTGGGCCCGGGGAACGGGCCGGCCATCCCGCCCACCAGCGGATCGTCGCCGGACTCCGGGCGCCAGAGCACGTCGACGACGCCGGACTCGCGGCCCGGCGCGGCACCGACCTCGACCCGGCCGCCGCACGCCACAGCCAGTAGCTGCGCGCCGAGGCAGATCCCCAGCGTTGGTGTCCCGCCATCGGCCGCCGCGGCCAGCAGCGACCGCACCGCCGGCAGCCAGGGCGCGACGCCGTCGTCGTAGGCGTTCATCTGCCCGCCGAGCACGATCAGGCCGGCACCGGGCACCGTCGGCAGCGGGTCGCCGGCGTACGGCCGCACCACCCGCACGTCCGCTCCCGCGGCCGTCAGCCAGCCGCCGAGGCGGTCCAGCGGACAGCCCGGCTCGTGCTCGACGACGTCGATGACCTCCGCCACGCCGGTCACATCACCGGCAGCATCTTGGCCCGCTCGAACGCGGTGACCTGCAGGCTGTACTCGTTCCACTCCGAGCGCTTGTTGCGCAGGAAGAACTCGAAGACGTGCTCGCCCAGGGTCTCGGCTACCAGCTCGGAGTTCTCCATGGCCTGGATCGCTTCGTCGAGCGAGGCCGGCAGCGGGTCGATGCCCATGGCCCGGCGCTCGCGGTCGGTCAGCGCCCAGACGTCGTCCTCGGCGCCCGGCGGCAGCTCGTAGCCCTCCTCGATGCCCTTGAGCCCGGCCGCGAGGATGATCGCGTAAGCGAGGTACGGGTTGCAGGCGGAGTCGAGCGAGCGGAACTCGATGCGCGCCGACTGGCCCTTGTCGGGCTTGTACATCGGGACGCGGACCAGAGCGGACCGGTTGTTGTGGCCCCAGCAGATGTAGGCCGGCGCCTCGCCGCCGCCGCGCAGCCGCTTGTAGGAGTTGACCCACTGGTTGGTGACCGCGGTGATCTCGGGCGCGTGCCTGAGCAGCCCGGCGATGAACGAGCGGGCCACCTTGGACAGCTGGTACTCGGCGCCGGGCTCGTGGAAGACGTTGCGGTCGCCCTCGAACAGCGACACGTGGGTGTGCATGCCCGACCCGGGCCAGGCGGTGAACGGCTTGGGCATGAACGACGCGTAGAGGTCCTGCGACAACGCAACCTCGCGGACGACGGCGCGGAACGTCATGAGGTTGTCGGCCGTGGCCAGCGCGTCGGCGTAGCGCAGGTCGATCTCCTGCTGGCCGGGCGCGCCCTCGTGGTGGCTGAACTCGACCGAGATGCCCATGTCCTCGAGCATCGTGATGGTGTCGCGGCGGAAGTCCTGCGCGATGCCGTGCGCGGTGTGGTCGAAGAAGCCGCTGGCGTCGACGGGGATCGGCTCCTCGCCGCCGGTGGGCTGGTTCTTGAAGACGAAGAACTCGACCTCGGGGTGGGTGTAGAAGGTGAACCCCTGCTCCGCGGCCCGGCCGAGCGCCCGCTTGAGGACGTGCCGCGGGTCGGCGTACGACGGCGAGCCGTCGGGCATGAGGATGTCGCAGAACATCCGTGCGGTGCCGTTGGACCCGCCCCGCCACGGCAGCACCTGGAAGGTGGTCGGGTCGGGTTTGGCCAGCATGTCGGCCTCGTAGACGCGCGCGAACCCCTCGATGGCCGAGCCGTCGAAGCCGATGCCCTCGGAGAACGCGTTCTCCAGCTCGGCGGGGGCGACCGCGACCGACTTCAGGAACCCGAGCACGTCGGTGAACCAGAGCCGGACGAACCGGATGTCGCGCTCTTCCAGCGACCTGAGGACGAACTGCTGCTGCTTCTCCACGCCGCCAGTCTGCCCCACGGTCGTGTCCGCCGGGTAGCTGGACGGTGTCCTCACGTGACTAAGCTCGGACCGTGCCGCAGATCAGAATCGCGCTCGCTCAGGTGAACCCGACCGTCGGTGCGCTGGAGGCCAACGCGGACCTCGTCGTCCGCATGACCAAGCACGCCGCCGCGCAGCACGCCCACCTGGTCGCGTTCCCCGAGATGATGCTCACCGGCTACCCGGTCGAGGACCTCGCGCTGAGGACGTCGTTCGTCGACGCGTCGCGGGCCGCGCTGGAGAAGCTGGCGGTCCGGCTCGACGCCGAGGGGCTGGGCGCCACCGCGGTCGTCGTCGGGTACCTGGGGCGCGACGACGCCACGGCACATCAGTACCAGCTGGGCCGGCCCAAGGGGTCGCCGCAGAACGCCGTCGCCGTCCTCTACGGCGGGCGCGTGGTGGCGCGGCAGGCCAAGTACCACCTGCCCAATTACGGCGTGTTCGACGAGGCCCGTTACTTCGTCCCCGGCGACCATCTCGGCGTGTTCCGGCTGCATGGCATCGACATCGCGCTGGCCATCTGTGAGGACCTCTGGCAGGACGGCGGGCCGGTCTCGGTCGCGCGAGAGGCTCGGGCCGGGCTGCTGCTGGTCGTCAACGGGTCGCCGTACGAGCGCAACAAGGACGACACCCGCCTCGACCTCGCCCGCCGCCGGGCCGCCGACTCGCACGCCACGCTGGCGTACGTGAACATGGTCGGCGGCCAGGACGAGCTGGTGTTCGACGGCGACTCCCTCGTCGTCCGCCCCGACGGCGAGGTGCTCGCGCGGGCCCCGCAGTTCGAGGAGGGCTGCCTGGTCGTCGACCTGCAGCTGCCCGAAGCCGTCGCACCTGCGCCCGGCCCGTGGGGCATGACGCAGGAGCGCATCGCCGGGTTCGCCGTCCACCGCACCACGCTGACCACGGCACCGCTGCCCGCGTACACGCCCGACCCCGGCGCGCTGGCGCCGCGGCTGTCCGACCTCGCCGAGGTGTACGCCGCCCTCGTCACGGGGCTGCGCGACTACGTGCGCAAGAACGGCTTCTCGTCGGTGGTCATCGCGCTGTCGGGCGGCATCGACTCCGCGCTGGTCGCAGCGGTGGCGGTCGACGCGCTGGGCGCCGAGCACGTGTACGGCGTGTCGATGCCGAGCAGGTATTCGTCGGAGCACTCGAAGTCCGACGCGCAGGACCTGGCGGAGCGCACCGGGCTGCGGTTCCGGACCATCCCGATCGAGCCGATGGTCCGCGCCTTCCTCGACAACGTCGAGCTCACCGGGCTGGCCGAGGAGAACCTGCAGGCCAGGGTGCGCGGCATGACACTGATGGGGCTGTCGAACCAGGAGGGCCACCTGGTGCTCGCCACCGGCAACAAGACCGAGCTGGCGGTCGGCTACTCCACCATCTACGGCGACGCGGTCGGCGGCTACGCCCCGATCAAGGACGTGCCGAAGACGCTGACCTGGGAATTGGCCCGCTGGCGCAACGCGGCCGCCGTCGAGCGCGGCGAGACCCCGCCGATCCCGCAGGGTTCCATCGACAAGCCGCCGAGCGCCGAGCTGCGCCCCGGCCAGCTCGACTCCGACTCGCTGCCCGACTACCCGCTCCTCGACGACGTCCTGTACCGGCACCTCGAGCAGGACCTCGGCGCGACGGAGTTGCAGGCGGCCGGGTTCGACGCGGACCTCGTCGCCAAGGTGCTGCGCATGGTCGACACCGCCGAGTACAAGCGACGCCAGTACCCGCCCGGCCCGAAGATCACCATGCGCAACTTCGGCCGCGACCGGCGAGTGCCGATCACCAGCGCCTGGCGCGAGGCCGCGCGCGAGGGGTCCACGCCGGCCGACGCGCCGAAGGCCGACATCCCAGAGGCCGGTCCGGCGGCGAGCGAGCCGGCGCCGGTCGAGCCCGCCCCCGTCGAGCCGCAGGCGCAGCCGTCCGATGAGACCGCCGAGCAGCAGGCTGACGCCGTCGAGCCGCCGGCCGCCGAGACGCCGGAGCGGGCCGGGCGGGAGCTGCCGCCACCGCCTCCGCCGCACTGACACCCGCGTTCGTGGGACAATCGGAGGTGTTAGGGGACCCGGACACGGGCCTCGAGACACACTCAAGGAGTCCTGCGATGACGCACGAGACCGTCCCGTTGTACGGCGGCCAGCTCTCCCGGCGGGTCACCATCCGCGATCTCCGCACCGCCAAGGAGCGCGGCGAACGGTGGCCCATGCTCACCTCGTACGACATGTACACCGCCGAGATCTTCGACGCCGCCGGCATCCCGGTGCTGCTGGTCGGCGACTCGGCCGGCAACAACGTCTACGCCCACCCCGACACCGTCCCGGTCACCGTCGAGGAGATGATCCCGCTGGCCCGCGCCGTCGTGCGGTCCACCAGCCGGGCGCTCGTCGTCTGCGACCTGCCGTTCGGGTCGTACCAGCTGGGGCCCGAGCAGGCGCTGGCCACGTCGATCCGCATCATGAAGGAGACCGGCGCCCAGGCCGTGAAGCTCGAGGGCGGTCTCCCGGTCGTCGAGTCGGTGCGCCGCATCGTCGAGGCCGGCGTCCCGGTCATGGCGCACGTCGGGTTCACGCCGCAGAGCGTCAACGCGCTGGGCGGCTACCGCGTCCAGGGCCGCGGCCTCGAGGCCGACCGGCTGATCGAGTCCGCGCTGGCACTCGAGGAGGCCGGAGCGTTCGCCGTCGTGCTCGAGATGGTGACGGCGGCGGTCGCGGCCGAGGTGACGAAGCGGCTGTCCATCCCGACCGTCGGCATCGGCGCCGGTCCCGACGTCGACGCCCAGGTGCTGGTCTGGCAGGACATGGCCGGCTTGCGCGCCGGCCGGCTGCCGCGGTTCGTCAAGCAGTACGGCGACCTCCGCGGTGCCCTCGCCGACGCGACCAAGGCGTTCGCCGACGACGTCGTCAGCGGTGCGTTCCCGGCGGAGGAGCACACGTACCACTGAACGGACCGCGCAGTTCCTCGATGAGCCGCCAGAGCCGGGCGGGTGTGGGGATCGATGGCGGGTGGATCAGTGGGGCCAGGGCACCACCAGACCACCCGCCATCCAGCCAGCGTCTCAACCCAAGGAGCGACCGGTCACTCCTCCCCGCTCCACTCTCGATCGAGTGCGTCCTGCTGAGCGGTCCGCTCGTGCGCCCGCGCCAGCGCGTCCTGCGCTTCTTCTCGCGTCTCGTACGGCCCGAGGCGCCGGTCGTTGGGACAACCATCGACTGGCTCGACCGTCGAATGCACCAGGCACCAGTACCAGGGTCCGTCGGCCACGATGACTCCCTTCGCCGGAGAAGCGCACCTCAGCCTAGACTTTCACACCATGTCGCCCGTCGTACCCGGCATCGTGTCGCCCGAACGCCCCGTCCCGCCGTCCATCGCGCGCCCGGAGTACGTCGGCAAGGCCCGCCCCACCCCGTTCAGCGGCTCCGAGATCAAGGATGCCGCCACCATCGAACGCATCCGCGTCGCCGCCCAGCTGGCCGCGCAGGCGCTGGCCGAGGTCGGCAAGCACGTCGAGCCGGGCATCACCACCGACGAGCTGGACGCGATCGGGCACGAGTTCCTCATCGAGCGCGGCGCGTACCCGTCGACGCTCGGGTACCGGGGGTTCCCGAAGTCGCTGTGTACCAGCGTCAACGAGATCATCTGCCACGGTATCCCCGACTCCACCGTCGTCCAGGACGGCGACATCGTGAACATCGACATCACCGCGTACATCGACGGCGTGCACGGCGACAACAACGCGACGTTCCTGGCCGGCGACGTCGACGAGGAGACGCGGCTGCTGGTCGAGCGGACGCAGGAGGCGCTGAACCGCGCCATCAAGGCGGTGAAGCCGGGCCGCGCCATCAACGTCATCGGGCGGGTCATCGAGTCGTACGCGAAGCGGTTCGACTACGGCGTCGTGCGGGAGTTCACCGGCCACGGCGTCGGTGAGGCGTTCCACTCCGGCCTCGTCGTGCCGCACTACGACGATCCCGGATCGACGACGATCATCGAGCCGGGCATGGTGTTCACCATCGAGCCGATGCTCAACCTCGGCACGCACGAGTGGACCATGTGGGACGACGGCTGGACGGTCGTCACGCGCGACGGCCGGCGATCGGCGCAGTTCGAGCACACGCTGCTGGTGACCGAGAACGGCGCCGAGATCCTCACCCTGCCCTGACTTCGGCACCACGGGTGGCCGCGCCGGGCGTCTTGAGCGAAGCTTGATGACGTGACCTCGACGGCGCAGGGTTTCGGCATCGACATCGGCGGCAGCGGCATCAAAGGGGCACCGGTCGACCTCGGCAAGGGCGAGTTCGCCGCCGAGCGCGTCCGCATCGACACTCCCGAGGAGTCCACCCCTGACAACGTCATCGCGGTGGTGCTCGACGTGCTCCAGCAGTTCGGCTGGGACGGGCCGTTCGGCTGCACGTTCCCCGGCATCGTCAAACGCGGCATCATCCACTCCGCCGCCAACGTCGACAAGTCATGGATCGGCGTGGACCTCGAGAAGGAGCTCGCTGAGCGCGCCGGCCGGCCCGTCACCATCGTCAACGACGCCGACGCCGCCGGGGTCGCTGAGGACCGCTTCGGCGCCGCCGCCGAGCAGGACGGCGTCGTCATCGTCACGACGCTCGGCACCGGCATCGGCAGCGCCGTCCTGCACGACGGCGTGCTGCTGCCGAACACCGAGTTCGGCCACCTCTACCTCGCCCACCACAAGGAGGCGGAGAAGTTCGCCGCCGCCTCCGTCCGCGAGGAGAAGGAGCTCTCCTGGGAGCACTGGGCCGAGCGGCTGCAGGAGTTCTACTCCCACCTCGAGTTCATCTTCTCCCCCGACCTGTTCGTCGTCGGCGGCGGCGTCAGCAAGAAGGCGGACAAGTTCCTCCCGCTGCTCGACCTGTCCACGCCGATCGTGCCGGCCGGCCTGCGCAACGACGGCGGCATCATCGGCGCCGCCCTTCTAGCCGCCGAACGCGCAGCGTAAGCGGTATCCTGGAGCTGGAGGACGAGCCGGCCGGGCGGCCGCGTCGGGGCCGTCAGGTCCCGCCGAGGAAAGTCCGGACTCCACAGGGCAGGGTGGTGGGTAACGCCCACCCGGGGTGACCCGCGGGACAGTGCCACAGAAAGCAGACCGCCTCCCGCGTTCGCGCGGGCGGTAAGGGTGAAACGGTGGTGTAAGAGACCACCAGCGCCCCAGGTGACTGGGGCGGCTCGGTAAACCCCACCCGGAGCAAGGTCAGACAGGGAGCGTTCGAGGGCGGCCCGCCCGAGCTCCCGGGTAGACCGCTGGAGACCACCGGCAACGGTGGCCGTAGATGGATGGTCGCCGGTCCCGGTCCGCCGGGAACCACAGAATCCGGCTTACAGGCCGGCTCGTCCCCGTTCTGTCCGACCGCCCCAGTAGCCTTCGCCAGTTCGTTCCCGAGCACGTGGAGGGCCGCTGGACATGGCGATGATGCTGGTCAGCTTCGACGCGAATACGCCGGGACACAGCTACGACCGTCTCCTCGACGCGCTCGAGGGGTTCGGGGCGTACTGGCACTGTCTCGACTCGACCTGGCTGGTCGAGACGAGGATGAGCATCACCCAGGTCCGCGACTCGCTCTGGCTGCACATGCACCCGGACGACGAGCTCCTGGTCGTCGACGTGACCGGCGCGCCCGCCTCGTGGGTCGGCTTCACCCGGGAGTGCGGCGACTGGCTGCGCGACAACCTCGACCGTCCCGGCTCGCCCTGACGGCGGATGGTCCGGCACCGCTCTGGCTGCACCGGACCACCCGTCGCGTTCTACCGCTGGGCCGCCGTCCGGCGGTACACCAGCAGCGCACCGGCGGCCAGGAAGGCCACGGTTGCGAGCCAGAGCGCCCCCAGGTCGCCGGAGCCGGTGTTCGGCAGCTCCTCGCCGTCGCCGCCGACGCCTGCCCCGGCCGCGCCGCCGTCGTCGTCGCCGGCGCCGTCGTCGGCATTGCCGTCGGCGCCGGCGTCGGTGCTGTCGTCGTCGTCCTCACCGATCTCGCAGCCGACCGCGTCGGAGTCCCGGTCCAGGTGGAACGGGTCCTTCTCGGCGTCGAACAGCTCGATCGGCTTGTGGGCGTCGTCGATGTCCGGGCAGTTGTAGTCGCCGTGCGTGTCGCTGCACCACTCGGCGGAGTCGGCGTAGTGAGCGCACGGGCCTGGCTCGTCGGCCGGCTCCTCAGCCGGCGGTTCCTCGGCCGGCCCACCGCCCGCGTCGCCGCCTCCACCCGAGCCGTTGTCGCAGCCGAAGCCGTCTCCGTCGGCGTCAAGACCGAACGGATCGTCGGACCCGGGCACGAGCTGGACCGGCAGGTACTCCTCCGGGATCTCGTCGCAGTCGTAGTCGCCGTGTGCTGGGTCGCACCAGCCCTCGCCTTCGAAGGGCTGTGCGTAGTCGTCGCAGTCGGTTGCTTCGGGTGCCTTGGTCTCTTCGGTCGTCTCGGTCCACGTTGCCGGGTCCTGGACCTCTGCCCAGGCCGGCAGCGCGCCGCCGAACAGTAGGGCCAGGCCGGCCAGAATCGCTATGGTGACCTTTCGCAAGGTCGCCCCCCTTCGGAACTTCGGATACATAGGCCGTAGGTACGGCCCAACCAAAGCCCCGCACGCTAGCGCGATCTTCGTCGCCCCGGAAGCACTTTCGCCCGAATCGCCGCGATTCTCATGAAGATCGACGGAGTAGCGTGACCGATCGTGACCGAACAGCGTGACACCGACCCCAAGGAGATCGTCCGCCGCGGCTACGACGCCGCCTCGCTCCACTACCGCGCCGACGACGCCGATCCGGACACCCACCGGCCGTGGATCGCCGAGCTCACCCGCCGGCTGCCGGCGCACGCCGGCGTCCTCGACCTGGGCTGCGGCAACGGCGTCCCGGTGGCCCGCGACCTCGCCGCCGCCGGGTTCGCCGTCACCGGCGTGGACCTCAGCGAGGTGCAGATCGCCCGAGCCCGCGCACTCGTGCCGGACGCGACGTTCCTCGCCGCCGATGCGACCACCGTCGACCTGCCGGCCGCGAGCTTCGACGCCGTCGTGTGCCTGTACGCGCTGATCCACATACCGCTGGAGGAGCAGCCGCCGCTGCTGCGGCGGATCGCCGGCTGGCTACGGCCCGGCGGCCTGTTCCTCGCCACGACCGGGCACGACGCCTGGACCGGCACCGAGGAGGACTGGCTCGGAGGCGGCGCGACGATGTGGTGGAGCCACGCCGACGCCGCGACGTACCGGGAGTGGCTCGCGGCCGCCGGGTTCACCGTCGAGCGGCAGGAGTTCGTCCCGGAGGGCGACGGCGGGCACGAGCTGTTCTGGGCCCGCACCGCCGCGTGATCATGTCGCCGCGTGGTGCGCGGTCAGCTCGTGGACATCGTCCGGGACGACGCCGCCGTAGGACGGGTTGACGTGCACGACGACGTGGCCGAGATGCCGGACGCGGTGCAGCAGCGCCGTCAGCCAGCACCTGGCCAAGCTGCGGCTCTCGGGCCTGGTACGCAGCCGCCGGGAGGGCACGTTCGTCTACTACCACGCGGCCGACACCCACGTACGCCAGCTCCTCGAGCAGGCACTCTTCCACGCCGACCACGCCCACGGCGAGCACCCGCGCGAGGACGACCCGCACCACGTCCACGAGAGCGGCGGCGCGGCCCGCACCCCCGCGACCCAGCGGTGACCGCCAGCAAGAGTGGGTTCGCCACGTACACCCGCACCGATGTGGAGGTGAGCCCGACGGGGGCGAGCACGCTCCCGATCAGGCTGACGCCCTGAGGCAGATCGCAGCCGGGGCCGGGCGGCTGCTGCCGCCCGGCCCCGGCCCGGTGGGCAGGCGGGCTCAGGCTCCGGCGACGACGGACGCCAGCTGCGGCACCAGCTCCTCCAGCGCGTACGGCAGGCTGAGCACCGTCGACCACGTCAGGGCGCCGGACACCAGCGGGTCCTCGATGAACAGCACTCGGCCGTCCTGCACGACCTGCAGCTGGTCGTAGAGCGGCTTGGCCTCGATCTGGGCGCGCAGGCTGTCGTCGTGGCCGACGTTCCAGATCAGCAGCTCGCGGTCGAGCTGGGTCATCAGCTCGTCGCTGATCGGCGCGCCGTCGAGGTCGCCGGCCAGCTCCGCGATGTCGTCGGGCAGCACGAAGCCGAGCTGCGTCATGAAGACGGTGCGCGGGTCGGTGGCGCTGCGGGCGAACGACGAGCCCGGCTCGAACTGCTCGGCGACGACCATCTCGACGCCCTCGAACTCCGGGTGCGCCGCTGCGGCGTCGGCGAACCGCTGGTCGATCTCGGCGATGAGCTCCTCGGCGCGGTCGGCCTGGCCGAGGATCTGCCCGACCATGCGGGTGGTCTCCTGCCAAGGCATGCCGTACTCGGGGTAGTCCGGTGACGACGCGACGGTAGGCGCGATGACCGACAGGGTGTCGTACTCCTCCTGCGTCATGCCGGTGTAGAGGCCGATGATGAGGTCGGGTTCGAACTCGGCGATGGCCTCGTAGTCGAAGTCCTGCATGCCGGTGAAGGCGCCCTCGTTGAGCACGACGGGCTCGGCGTCGCCCAGCTCGTCCTGCGCCCACGGCCAGGTGGCGTGCGGGTACTCGCCGTACCAGTCGGTGACGGCGACCGGCGCGATGCCGAAGGCCAGCACGGCGTCCTGGTCGCTGAAGCCGAGCGTGACGATCCGCTCCGGCGCCTCGGTCAGCTCGGTGGTGCCGTAGCGGTGCTCGACGGACGCGGGGAACTCCCCGGTCGCCGCGTCGTCCGCCGCGGCCGAGGCGTCCGGCTCCCCGGTCGCCGCGCTGCCGTCGTCGTCGCCACTTCCGCATGCGGCGAGGAGCAGGAGCGGGACCGTCAGGACGAGGGCGAGCCGGCGGCCCGCGACACGAAGGGACATGAGCACAGGATAGGCTGGCCTAACCCGGCGTTCGGCACCGACCCCCAGCCGTGCGGCCGCAGACCGGTACCGTCGGCGCGTACCCGGTCAGGGACACATGGGCGACCGTGCGGAGCTGCGCCGCCGGCTGGCCGCCGACCGCCGCTACCTCGACGAGCTGCCCAGCCCGCCCCGAGCCCAAGTTGATCTTGGAGCAACCGGGGAATCAATCGGGCGAATCGCCCGGCAACTCACCGGTTACTCCAAGATCAACTTGGGCTTGGCGACCGGGCAAGGCTGGCTGGGTTGGGCGGACGGTCAGCCGAGCGCGGTGTCGAGCGCGGCCCAGTCGACGGTGCGGGGGCTGTGTGCGCCGATCGTCGCCAGCAGGCCCAGCCGGGACGAGCGCACCGCCGGGTCCTCGGCCATGACCAGGATGTCGTCGAAGAACGCGTTCACCGGGTCGACGAGCGCGCCGGCGGCGTCGGCGAACTCGGCGACCGGGCGGCCGGACCGGTCGCCCAGCGCGGACACGGCCTCGACCAGCCGCTGCTCGGCCGGCTCGGTCAGCACGGCCGGGTCGTAGGACGCCGCCGTCCCCGCCGGGACGATGCGGTTGATCCGCTGCAACGCCGCCACCAGCGCCCGGAACGACTCGTCGCCGGCCCGCGAGCGCAGAGCGGACAGCGTCGCGACGGCCTGGCCGGGCGCGTCGGCGCCCGGCAGGACGGCGGAGACGAAGTCGGCGGGGACGTCCTCGTCGCGCAGCTGCTGGGCGAACCGGGCCACGACGAACTCGCGAGCGGCCGCCACGGCATCGTCGGACACCTCGATGCCCTGGGCGCGCAGCCGGTCGGCCGCCACCGCCAGCCCGCCGTCGACCGTCACCCCGGACAGCGCCGGAGTCTCGCGCAGGATCCGCACGACGCCGAGCGCGGCACGCCGCAGCCCGAACGGGTCAGAGCTGCCGGTCGGCTTCGCACCGAGCGCGAACATGGCCATGAGCAGGTCGAACCGGTCGGCCAGCGCGAGGATCGCGCCGGGCGTGGACGACGGCAGCGCGTCGGCCGTCGACCGCGGCAGCTCCATCTCGAACAGCGCCTGCCCGATGGCGGGCGCCTCCCCCGCGCGGACGGCGTACTCGCGGGCCATGACGCCGGCCAGGCTGGACAGCTCGACCACCATCTGCGACGACAGGTCGAACTTGGCCAGCGCGGCGGCCCGCTCCAGCGCGGCGGTGTCGTCGGAGGACAGCTCGACACCCTTGGCGAGGTCGGCGGCGATGGTCTCGATGCGGGCGGCCCGCTCGGCCATCGAACCCAGCTTCTCCTCGAACGTCAGCTTGGTGAGGCCGGCCTTGAACCGCTCCAGCGGCACCTCGAGGTCGGCCCGCCAGAAGAACGCGGCGTCCTCGTACCGGGCGCGCAGCACCGCCTCGTTGCCGGCCCGCACCGCGTCGGCGTCGCACGCCCCGTTGGCGACCGCCACGAAGTGCGGCAGCAGTGTGCCGTCGGCCGAGCGGACCGGCAGGTAGCGCTGGTGCTTGCGCATGACCGTGGTGAGGATCTGCTCCGGTAGCTCGAGGTACCCGGTGTCGAACCCGCCGAGCAGCGCGTTGGGCTGCTCGACCAGGTTGGTGATCTCGTCGATCAGCCCGGCCTCGGCCTCGGTGTCGACGACCCCGCCGACCTGCGCGGCCAGCTCCGCCGCGGCCTCGACGACGGCGGCCCGGCGGACCGAGGGGTCGGCGACGATGCCGTGCCCGGCCAGGAACTCCAGGTACCCGGCGGCCGACGGCACGGTGACGACGGGCTCCGGCGCGATGCGGTGCACGCGGGTCGTGCGGCCGCTGACCAGCGCCGACACCCGCACCGGCACGACGGTGTCGCCCAGCAGCGCGGTGAGCCAGCGGATCGGCCGGGTGAAGGACAGAGCGGGGTCGCTCCACCGCATGTTCTTCTCCGACCGCAGCTCGGACACGACGTCGGCGAGCAGCGACGACAGCACCTCGACGGCCCCGCGGCCGGCATCGACCACGCGGACGACGACGTGCTGATTGCCGCCGAAGTCCGCGGTCGCGAGGTCGGCGACGTCGACGCCCTGGCCACGGGCGAACCCGAGCAGCGCCTTCGTCGGGCTGCCGTCGGCGTCGTAGGCGGCCTCGACGCGCGGGCCGCGGACGGTGCGATCGGCGTCGGGCTCGCGCGCCTCGACGGCGTCGACCTGGACGATGACGCGCCGCGGCGTGCCGACGACGCTGATGTCGCCGTGCCCGAGCCGCGTGGCGCCGAGCTTCGTCGCGACCGCCTCACGCACCGCGGCCACGGTGTTGGTGACCTCGTGCGGCGGCATCTCCTCGGTGCCGATCTCGAACAGCAGCGGCGCCGGGCCGCTCAGCTCCACCGGGTGGTCGGGCAGCAGCGGCTCGGCGTCGGCGCCGTCGAGCCCCGGCCGCGACACCACGCCCAGCGGGTGGCCGAGCTCCTCGCGCCGCGCCGTCCACAGCGACGACACCTCGCGCGCCAGGCCGCGCATGCGGGCGAACGCCTTGGCACGCTCCGTGGTGCTGATGGCGCCGCGGGCGTCGAGCACGTTGAACGTGTGCGAGCACTTGAGCACGTAGACGTGCGCCGGGACCGGCAGCCGCTCGGCGATCATGCGCTCGGCCTCGGCGGCGTAGGTGTCGAACAGCCGGCGGTTGGCCTCGATGTCGGCGTCGTCGAGGTAGTAGCGCGACATCTCGTACTCGGCCTGGCCGAACGCCTCGCCGTACGAGATGCCGGGCGCGTACTCGATGTCCTTGAAGTGGCTGACGCCCTGCAGCGCCATGATGATGCGCTCGATGCCGTAGGTGATCTCGACCGAGACGGGGTCGAGGGTCTGCCCGCCGGCCTGCTGGAAGTACGTGAACTGGGTGATCTCGAGGCCGTCGAGCCAGACCTCCCAGCCCAGCCCCCACGCGCCGAGGGCGGGCGAGGCCCAGTTGTCCTCGACGAAGCGGATGTCGTGGGCGTGGATGTCGATGCCCAGCGCCTCGAGGCTGGCGAGGTAGATCTCCTGCGGATCGCCCGGGTCGGGCTTGAGGATGACCTGGAACTGAGTGTGCGTCTGCAGGCGGTTCGGGTTCTCTCCGTACCGCGCGTCGTCGGGCCGGACACTGGGCTCGACGTAGGCGACGTGCCAGGGCTCCGGACCCAGGACCCGGAGGATGGTGGCGGGGTTCATAGTCCCGGCGCCGACCTCGGTGTTGAACGGCTGCACCATGAGGCAGCCCCGGTCGGTCCAGTACTTCGTCAGCGCCAGCAGCGCGTCCTGCATCGTGAGCACCGGGAAAGCCTAGTGGGGCGAGGCCGATGGCACGAACTCGAACCCGGTGACCCGGGCCACGATCTCACCGTGCGGAACGAGGAACCAGCCGTCGTCGTGACCGGCCCACTCGCGCCACGCGGCGGCCAGCCGGTCGAGATCCGAGGCCGCCGCCAGTCCGCGGCCGACGGCCTGCTCCGCGAACGCCGACGACGTGACCCGGTCGGCCCACAGGCCGCCCCACCACGCCCGGTCCTCGGGGCTGCTGAAGCACCAGACGCTCGCGGTGGCCGTGACGACGGACAGCCCGGCCTCGTGCGCCCACGCGAGCAGGCGCCGGCCGGCGTCCGGCTCGCCGCCGTTGCCGGCGGCCAGCGTCCGGTACAGCTCCAGCCACTCGGACAGGCCTGGCAGCCGCGGGTACCAGATCATGCCGGCGTAGTCGGAGTCGCGCGCCGCCACGACGCCGTCGGGCCGGGCCACCCGGGCCATCTCGCGCAGCACGGCGACCGGGTCGGCGACGTGCTGCAGCAGCTGGTGCGCGTGGACGACGTCGAAGCCGCCGGCACTGAACGGCAGCGCGGCGGCGTCGCCGGTGACGAACTCGACGGCGCCGGCGCCGTCACCCGCCGCTGCCTGGGCGATCACGTCGGCCGACGCGTCCAGCCCGACCACCCGGCCGGGCGCCACCAGCGACGCGAACTCCGTCGTGATGGTCCCCGGCCCGCAGCCCACGTCGAGCACGTCCGTCCCCGGCACCAGCCCGTCGCGCAGGTACGCCGCCGAGTTCGCGACCGTGCGCCAGGTGTGCGAGCGCAGGACACTCTCGTGGTGGCCGTGCGTGTACGTCGCCATGCCGCCACCGTAATCAAGGGGTCCCGGTCGGTAGGCTGTCCGGAGTGCTGATCCTGCTGCCGCCGTCGGAGGGCAAGACCACGCCGGACGACGGCGCCGCCGTCGACCTCGACGCGTTGTCGTTCCCGGAGCTGACCGGAGACCGCGTCGATCTGCTGGCCGCGCTGGTCCGGCTGTCCCGTACGTCGCCGCAGGCCGCGGCGCAGGCGCTCGGGCTCGGGCCGACGCAGGCCGCCGACGTCGAGCGCAACGCCGTCCTGCCGCACGCGCCGGCCGCACCGGCCCGCGAGGTGTACTCCGGCGTGCTGTACGACGCGCTCGGCCTGCGGTCGCTGCGCGGCGGCACGGCCCGGCGGGCCGACGCGTCCCTGCTGATCACCAGCGGGCTGTGGGGGCTGCTGCGGCCATCGGACGTGATCCCGGCGTACCGCCTGGGCGGCGGCGTGAGCCTGCCCGGCGTCGGCCCGCTGGCCGCGTTCTGGCGCCGGCCGCTGGGCAAGAGCCTGCCCGCCGCGGCCGGCGACGCGCTGATCGTCGACCTGCGGTCCAGCACGTACGCGGGGTTCTGGCGGCCGCCGGCAGACCTCGCCCCCCGCACCGTCGTCGTCCGGGTCCTGCACGAGCACGACGGCAGGCGCACCGTCGTCAGCCACCACAACAAGGCGACGAAGGGCCGCATCGTGCGGCGGCTGCTACAAGACGGCGCCCGCGTGACGACGCCCGCCCGGCTGGTGCGGGTGCTGACGCGGCTGGGCTGGACGGCGGAGCTGACCCCGCCGACCGGCCCCGGCCGCCCGGCGACCGTCGACGTCGTGGTGACCGAGGTGCCGACGTCCTAGCCCGCCGGTCAGGACCCGATCGGCGTCCACGTGGTGAGATTTCGCCGCGATCCGGGGCACGTCACGACGTTTTCTGGAGCATCATCACGCCTGCAATCGTGGTGAGGCTCCAGGTATCCTGGTGATGCGGGCGATCCTTGATGATCATGGCTGTCCACAGGCGGCAGGTGCACGCCACGGCACCGCGAGGCGTGCCCACGGTGATGTGAGGTGAGAACCGCGGACCGGAATCGCGCGCTGATCAGGGGCGGTGGCCGAACGACGGCACCGCGGTGGTGCCGTCGGCGTAGTACTGCAGCTCGGTGACGGAACCGGGCGCGGGCAGCAGCCGGAACAGCGCGTCGGGCGGCGCGCCGAGCGCGAGCGTCGTCAGCGTCCGCATCGGCATCGAGTGGGTGACGACGATCACCGGCTGGCCGGGGTACTCGGCAACGAGTTTGTCGCGGGCCGCGCCGATGCGCCGGGCGACGTCGTCGAGCGACTCGCCGCCCGGCGGCCGGGCCGCCGTCGACTCGTACCAGGCGGCCAGCGCGTCGGGGTACCGCTCGCCGAGCTGCGCCAGCGTCAGGCCGTCCCAGTCGCCGAAGTGGCACTCGCGCCAGGCCTCGTCGATACGGACTTGCAGGCCGAGGCGGTGCGCCACGGCCTCGGCGGTCTCGCGGGTGCGCACCATCGGCGAGCAGACGACGGCGACGGCGCCGCTGGTGCTCAGCAGCTCGGCCGCGCGGGCCGCCTGCGCACGGCCGGTGTCGTCCAGGCTCGGACCGGGCACGCCACCGCCGCTGAACCGGCGGGCCGCGGTCATCGCCGTCTGGCCGTGCCGGACGACGTGCAGCGTAGTGGGCGGACCGAGCTCTGGGGTCCACGCGGTCAGCTTGGCGGCCGGGGCGGTGACGTCGGCGGGCAGCGGCACCGGCCGGCCGTCGAGGGCCTGGTTGACCAGCCGGTCGGCGTGCGCGTTCTCCGCGCGCGGCACCCAGGTGTAGCTGACCCGGCCGCGCGGGAAGACCCGGCCGGCCTCGTCGGCCAGCGGCCGCAGCTCGGCGTTCTTGATCTGCCAGCGGCCGGAGAGCTGCTCGACGACGAGCTTGGAGTCGAGCCGGGCCTCCACGACGGCGTCGGGGTCGATGCCGCGGGCGGCGCGCAGCCCGGCCAGCAGGCCGCGGTACTCGGCGACGTTGTTCGTCGCGACGCCGATGGCCTCGGCCGTCTCGGCGAGCACCTCGCCGGTCTCGGCGTCGCGGACCACGGCGCCGAAGGCGGCCGGGCCCGGGTTGCCCCGCGACCCGCCGTCGGCCTCGACGATCAGCCGCCGGCCGGTCACAGCCCTGACTCGTGGGTGCGGACCAGGATGCGCCGGCACTCCTCGTGCCGGACCACGACGTCGGGCGCGAGGCCGCGGATGCGGCTCAGCTCGGCGGCGTCGAGCTGGATCATGCAGCCCTCGCACCGGCGCTGGCGCAGCGCCGCCGCGCCGATGCCGCCGCGATCGGCGCGGATCTTCTCGTACAGCGCCAGCAGGTCGGCCGGGATGTCGGCGACCAGCGCCTGACGCTCGGCGCGGGCGGCGGTGGCGTCCTGGTCGATCTGCGCCCACGCGGCGTCGCGGGCGGCCTGGACCTCCTGCGCCGTCTTGCCGACGCTCTCGCGCTCGGCGGCCAGCGCGGCGGCCTCGTTCTGCGCCACCTCGAGCCGCTCCATGATCTCGATCTCGGCGTCCTCGAGCACGCCCTGGCGGCGGTTGAGCGAGGCGATCTCGCTCTGCAGGCTCTCGAGCTCCTTCGCCGACGACACCTGGCCGGCGTCGAGCCGCCGCTGGTCGCGGTCCTTGCGCGCCCGGACCTGCTCGACCTCGGCGTCGGCACGCTTCTGCTCGCGTTCGAGGTCGGCGACGGTGGTGCCGGCGACGACCTCGGCGTCGCGCAGCCGGCTGTGCTCGGCGGCGAGCGTCTCGAGCTCGGCGGCCTCGGGCAGCGTCTTGCGGCGGTGGGCCAGCTGGTCGAGCCGCTGGTCGACCGCCTGGACGTCGAGCAGCCGCAACTGGACGGCGGGGTCAGCGTTCAGCGTGAGCTCCTTCGTCGGTACCGGATTCCGGGGCGGGTCGGTGCAGTGTCCACGGATCGGTCGGAGTGGTCGAGACGAGAGTCTCCACCGTAGCGCCTGCGCCCGACAACTCCGCCGTCAGCAGCGCCGCGGCGTCGGGCAGCCACGGCCACTCGCTGGCCCAGTGCGCGACGTCGACGAGCGCCGGCCCGCCGGCCTCTCCCGCCTCCGACGACGGGTGGTGCCGCAGGTCCGCCGTCACGTACGCGTCGACGCCCGCCGCCCGGACGGTTCCGAGCAGGGAGTCGCCCGCGCCGCCGCAGACCGCCACCGTCGCGACGTCGGCGTCCGGATGGCCCATGGCGCGCACGCCGGCCGCCGTCACCGGGAGCGCCGCCGCCACCCGGCGGACGAACGCGCTCAGCGGCTCCGGCCGCGACAGCCGGCCGACGCGGCCCAGGCCGAGTGCGGGGTCTTCAGCGTCGGCGGGCACCAGCGGGCGGGTCTCCTCCAGCCCGAGCGCCGACGCGAGCGCATCGTTCACGCCCGGCGCGGCGCGGTCGGCGTTGGTGTGCGCGGTGTACAGGGCGACGCCGCCGGTGATCAGCCGGTGCACCAGCCGCCCCTTCGGCGTCGTGGCCGGCACGCCGTGCACCGGGCGAAGGAACAGCGGGTGGTGCGTGACGACGAGGTCGGCCTCCCAGGCCAAGGCCTCGTCCACGACGGCGGCGACGGGGTCGACGGCGAACAGGACGCGCCGCACCGGAGCGTCGGGGTCGCCGCACACCAGCCCGACGGCGTCCCACGACTCCGCCAGCTCCGGCGGGTACAGCCGCTCGAGGGCGGCGATGACAGCGGCGAGACGGACCACTAGCAGCTCCCATGTGTCAGGCCATGCACGACATCCTCACTCTCTCCGCAGACCCTTCCGCACCCGGCCGACGACTCGTGGGAGCCTTCGGCCCCAGTCGTCGCCGGTGTGCATGGCCCTTCACGGGCTCGACCCTATCGATCACGGCGGGTGCGCCGTCGAAACGGACCCGCTCTCCGGTTGACGTCGCGACGACACCGATGTGACCCTCCTACCCAAAGGGGCACGGCACGCACGAGGAGGCTCGTCCCATCAGCACCCCACACCCCGCCGATGGCCACCCCTGGTGCGTCGAGCACGACCCGGCCGGCGGGTGCCTCGGCGGCCTCCACGAACTGCCGGGCGGCGGGGCCGCCTTGCTGGGGCGCGCCCGCGACGGCGCGGCCGTCGTCGTCGCGCCGGCCGTCGAGCTCGACCGCCCCAGCTGGTCGACCCGGTGATCGAACGCCCGTTTGACATTCCCCTCCCACCACCC
>NZ_SMLB01000031.1 GCF_004349105.1 Jiangella aurantiaca | reverse complement strand
CGCCCCCGCCCGAGCCCGAGCCGCGGCAGCCGGCGGGTCGCGCTCCGGTCCGCCGTGGCGCGCACGGCCCCGGCGGGTCACCCGGTGGCTGACCGTGGCGTCGGCCGGCGCGCTCCGGTGCCACCGCGACCAGGTGCGCGTCGCCGACGAGCTGGAAGCCGATAACCATGTGATTCGTCCTTGCCGGGCACCGTAGGCTTGACGGCGTATGCCCACCTCCCCCCTCACCGATTCCCAGGCCGACCTGCGTGCCCGCCTACCCGAGCTGATGCTGCGGGACGAGCGGCGGCTCGCCCGCAGGCTCGACGGTGTGCGCAAGTTGCGCGACCCCGAGGCCCGCGGCAGCGCGCTCGCCGAGATCGCGCAGGAGGTCGAGGCCGCGGAACGCCGCGTCCAGCGGCGCAAGGCCGCCGTCCCGGCCGTCCGCTACCCGCAGGAGCTGCCGGTCAGCCAGCGGCGCGACGAGATCGCCGCGGCCATCCGCGACCACCCGGTCGTCATCGTCGCCGGTGAGACGGGGTCCGGGAAGACGACGCAGCTGCCGAAGATCTGCCTCGAGCTGGGCCGGGGCGTCCGCGGCACCATCGGGCACACTCAGCCGCGCCGCCTGGCCGCGCGCACCGTCGCCGAGCGGGTCGCCGAGGAGCTGGGCACCGAGCTGGGCCACACCGTCGGCTACCAGGTCCGGTTCACCGCGAAGGCCGGCGACGACACCCTGGTCAAGCTGATGACCGACGGCATTCTGCTGGCCGAGATCGGGCAGGACCGGATGCTGCGCCGCTACGACACGCTGATCATCGACGAGGCGCACGAGCGCAGCCTGAACATCGACTTCATCCTCGGCTACCTCAAGCAGCTGCTGCCGAGACGGCCCGATCTCAAGGTGATCATCACCTCGGCGACCATCGACCCGGAGCGGTTCGCCGCCCACTTCGACGACGCCCCGATCGTCGAGGTGTCCGGCCGCACCTACCCGGTCGAGGTCCGCTACCGGCCACTCGAGCCGGAGACCGACGACGAGGACGACAGCGCCGAGCCGCGCGACCAGATCCAGGCCATCGTCGACGCCTGCGACGAGCTGGCGCTGGAGGCGTCCGGCGACGTGCTGGTGTTCCTGTCCGGCGAGCGGGAGATCCGCGACACCGCCGACGCCCTGCGCAGGCGGTACGCGTCGGCGCCGCAGGGCACCCTTGAAGTGCTGCCGCTCTACGCCCGGCTGTCCGCCGCCGAACAGCACCGCGTCTTCCAGCCGCACACCGGCCGCCGCATCGTGCTCGCCACGAACGTCGCCGAGACGTCGCTGACGGTGCCCGGTATCCGCTACGTGGTCGACCCCGGTACCGCGCGGATCTCCCGCTACAGCAACCGCACCAAGGTGCAGCGGCTGCCGATCGAGCCGGTGTCGCAGGCGTCGGCACGGCAGCGGGCCGGGCGCTGCGGCCGGCTGTCCGACGGCATCTGCATCCGGCTGTACTCGGAAGAGGACTTCGAGGCGCGGCCGGCGTTCACCGAGCCGGAGATCCTGCGCACCAACCTCGCGTCGGTGATCCTGCAGATGACGGCGCTCGGGCTGGGCGAGGTCGCCGCGTTCCCGTTCATCGACCCGCCCGACCGCCGCAGCATCGCCGACGGCGTCAACCTGCTGGTCGAGCTCGGCGCGCTGGACCCGTCGGCCAGGGACGACAAGGAACGCCTGACCGATGTCGGCCGGTCGCTGTCGCAGCTGCCGATCGACCCGCGGCTGGCCCGGATGATTCTCGAGGCGAACCGCAACGGCTGCGTCCGCGAGGTGCTGGTCATCGCCGCCGCGCTGTCCATCCAGGACCCGCGCGAGCGGCCCACGGAACAGCGAGAGGTCGCCGACGCGTTCCACGCCAGGTTCGCCGACGCGTCGTCGGACTTCCTGGCGTTCCTCAACCTGTGGCGGTACCTGAAGGAGAAGCAGGACGAGCTCTCCTCCAACCAGTTCCGCAAGCTCTGCCGCACCGAGCACCTCAACTACCTGCGGGTCCGTGAGTGGCAAGACCTCGAGTCGCAGCTGCGCCAGCTGGTCAAGCCGCTCGGCGTCACGCTCAACCAGGAAAAGGCGTCCTCGGCGGAGAAGAGTGCCTCGGCCGGCGACGGCACGCCCGAGCACATCCACCAGTCACTGCTGTCCGGCCTGCTGTCGCACATCGGCGTCAAGGACGAGTCGGTCAACGAGTACCAGGGCGCCCGCGGCGCGAAGTTCGCCGTCTTCCCCGGGTCGGCGCTGTTCAAGAAGCCGCCGCGCTGGGTGATGTCGGCCGAGCTGGTCGAGACGTCGCGGCTGTGGGCCCGGGTGAACGCCCGCATCGACCCCGCGTGGGCCGAGCCGCTGGCCGATCACCTGGTGAAGCGGACGTACAGCGAGCCGCACTGGGAGCGCAAGGCCGGCGCCGTCATGGGCTACGAGAAGGTCATGCTCTACGGCGTCGTCATCGTGCCGCGGCGGAAGGTCCCGTACTCTCGGGTCGACCCGGAGCTGAGCCGCGAGCTGTTCATCCGGCACGCGCTGGTCGAGGGCGACTGGTCGACGCACCACCGGTTCTTCCACGAGAACCGTGAGCTGCTGGAGGACGTCGAGGAGCTGGAGCACCGCGCCCGGCGCCGCGACATCCTCGTCGACGACGAGACGCTGTTCGCGTTCTACGACCAGCGGCTGCCGGCCGACGTCGTCTCGGCCCGGCACTTCGACAGCTGGTGGAAGAAGGCCCAGCGGTCGCAACCGGACCTGCTCCGGTTCGACACCGACCTGCTGACCACCGACGCCGCCGACACCGTCAGGCAGGCCGACTACCCCGACAGCTGGCCGGTCGACGACCTCGACCTACGCCTGACGTACCAGTTCGAGCCGGGGTCCAGCGCCGACGGCGTCACGGTGCACATCCCGATCGAGGTGCTTAACCAGGTCGAGCCCGACGGGTTCGACTGGCAGGTCCCGGGGCTGCGGGCGGAGCTGACGACAGCGCTGATCAAGGCGCTGCCGAAGTCGTTGCGCCGCTCGTTCGTGCCGGCGCCCGACACCGCCCGCGAGGCGCTCGCGCAGCTGCCGCCGTCACCGTCGGGCCAGCCGTTCGCCGACGCGCTCGCCCGGGTGCTGCACCGGCTGCGGGCGGTGCCGGTGGCGCCGTCGGACTTCGACCTCACCAAGGTGCCCGACCACCTCCGCATGACGTTCCGGGTGCTGGACGAGAAGGGCAAGCTCGCCGCCGAGGGCAAGGACCTCGATGCCTTGAGGGTGCGGCTCAAACAGGAGCTGCGCAGGACGATGGCCGCCGCGGCCAGCAGCATCGAGCGCACCGGGCTGACGGCGTGGCCGGGCGGCGACGTGCCGCGGACGTTCGAGCAGCGCCGCTCCGGGCACGTCGTCACCGGCTATCCGGCGCTGGTCGACGAGGGGACGACGGTCGCGCTGAAGGTGCTGCCGACGCCGGCCGACCAGGCCCGGGCGATGTGGACCGGCAACCGGCGACTGCTGCTGCTCAGCGTCCCGTCGCCGACGGCGTTCGTGCAGCGCCATCTCGCCAACCGGTCGAAGCTGGTGCTCAGCCAGAACCCTGACGGCTCGGTCGCGGACCTGCTGGACGACGTCGCCGCGGCCTCTGTCGACGGGCTGGTCGCGCAGGCCGGCGGCCCGGCGTGGGACGAGGCGGCGTTCGCGGCGCTGCGCGAGCGGGTCCGGTCCGACCTCATCGAGACCGTCTTCGAGGTGGTCGCCGACGTCGAGAAGGTGCTCGAGGTGTCGCATCGGGTCGCGGCGGCGCTGAAGAGCACAACCAGCCTGGCGCTGACGGCGTCGCTCGTGGACGCGCGCGACCACCTCGCCCGGCTGCTGCCGCCCGGCTTCGTCACGTCCACCGGCCGAAGGCGGCTGCCCGACCTGCTGCGCTACCTGCGGGCGATCGAGCGGCGGCTGGAGAAGCTGCCCATCAGCCCGCAGCGCGACCGTCAGCACATGGACACCGTCCGGAGGGTCACCGACGAGTACGAGGCCGCGCTGGCCGCCCTGCCGCCCGGCCACGGCCCGACCGCCGAGCACGAGGCGGTCCGCTGGCTGATCGAGGAACTGCGCGTCAGCCTGTTCGCCCAGGAGCTCGGCACCGCGCAGCCGGTGTCGGAGAAGCGCCTCCTCAAGGCCATCGACGCCCTCTACGACGCGCCCACCGAGCCGTAGCGGAGGCTCCCCCGACCCGATCCGTGGGCCGGTTGACGGTCGGTTCGCCGGGCTCACGTGCGTCGGGATCGTGACGCTCGCCGACCCCCTGCTGCCCCATTCTCCTGCCGCGAACGCGCGCGTCAAGCGGACTGTTGGGCGCTTCGCGCCGGCGATGACCGCTTGACCCGCAGCTCCGCGGCCCTGGGCGCTATCAGGGGGACGGGGTGAGTCTGGGCACACCTCGACGTGTCTTGGCGTCGTGCGGTGCGGCGTTGGTGTCTGTGAACAGCGATGATCATCGGCGATCGCCCACGACACTAGGCGTTCTCCCGCTTCACCAGGCATGCAAACCTGGTGAAGCGGGAGAACGCCTGGTGATGGCCCCCGAAACACCGGTGAATCTCACCACGTGGACATCAGGCGAACGGTACGCCCCGGGGGCGGGCTGTGCCCGCTCTCCCCCCGTCCCCCTGATAGCTGCCCGTTCTTAGGCCGCAGGGGGACGGCGAACGCGCCAACCCCCGGCCAACGCGGCGAACACCCGGCGCACCAGACGGGACCGACCCACGGAACGGGTCGGAGAGCCTCGAATGACCACGTCATCTCCCGCGCGGTCAGCGGGGCGCGACCGAGCGGGGGTCGAAGCCGTACGGCAGCTCCAGCCGGTGCGCCGCGAGCAGCGCCTCGTCGGCCAATACGTCCCCCGTCGCGCCGTCGGCCACCACCGCCCCGCCGGACAGCACGATCGAGCGCGGGCACAGCTGCAGCGCGAACGGCAGGTCGTGGGTGACCACCAGCTGGGTCACGTCGAGCGCGTCGAGGACCTCGTACAGCTCACGCCGGCTGGCCGGGTCGAGGTTGCTGGTGGGCTCGTCCAGCACCAGGATCTCCGGCCGCATCGCCAGCACCGTCGCGACGGCGACCCGCCGGCGCTGGCCGAACGAGAGGTGATGCGGCGGCCGGTCGGCGACCTCCGTCATGCCGACGGCGGCCAGTGCCTCGGCGACGCGCTGGTCCAGCTCAGGGCCGCGCAGCCCGAGGTTCGCCGGGCCGAACGCGACGTCGTCGCGGACGGTCGGCATGAACAGCTGGTCGTCGGGGTCCTGGAAGACGATGCCGACCCGGCGCCGGATCTCGCGCAGCGTCTCGCGGTCGCCCGGCCGTACTTCCATCCCGCCTACGCGCACCGTACCGATGCCGCCGGACAGGATGCCGTTGAGGTGCAGCACCAGCGTGGTCTTGCCGGCGCCGTTGGGGCCGAGCAGCGCGACCCGCTCGCCGCGGCCGATGGTGAGGTCGACGCCGAACAGCGCCTGGTGGCCGTCGGCGTAGGCGAACGCCAGGCCGCTGACCTCCAGCGATGCATCTCCGCTCACAGCATCACCGCCGTCAAGACGACGGCGGCGGCCAGCGGCAGCGCGGCGCCGCGCAGCCAGTCGGCGCGACTCGCGGCGCTGGTGGTCAGCGGCATCGATCCAGCGTAGCCACGCGACAGCATTGCCAGATGCACCCGCTCGCCCCGCTCGTAGGAGCGAACGAACAGCGCTCCGGCGCCCTGCGCGACCACCCGCGCGTGCCCGAGGTGCCGGGCCTCGAAGCCGCGCGACTCGCGGGCGATCCGCATCCGCCGCATGTCGCCGGTGACGACGTCGGCGTAGCGGATCATGAACGACGCGATCTCGACCAGCCGGTCGGGCACCTTCAACCGCCGCAGACCGGCCAGCAGCGACCGGACGTCCGTCGTGGCCGCGAGCAGGATCGACGCGACCACGCCGAGCGTGCCCTTGGCCAGGATGTTCCAGCCGGTGAGCAGCCCGTGCTCGCTCAGGGACAGCCCGAGCACGTCGACCCGAGGCCCCTGCGACACGACCGGCAGCAACAGCGCGAACGCGACGAACGGGAGCTCGACCACCATGCGCCGGACGATCACCCGGGCCGGCACGTGGGCGATCGCGGCGACGACGCCGAGCAGGACCGCGTAGGCCCCGAACGCCAAGAACCGCTCCCGCGGCGTCGCGACCACCACCAGCGCGAACGCCAGCAACGCCAGGACCTTCACGTGCGCGGGCAGGCGGTGCACCGCCGAGTCGCCCGGCCGGTACAGCGCGTGGCCGTGGCCGCCGCTCACCGGACCACGTCCTCCAGCTCTGCCTGCGCCGCCGACCGGCTGCGGACCAGCCAGAACATGACGGCCCCGATCGCCAGGACGACCGCGACGCCCAGGACGCCGGCCAGGCCGACCGGGATGCCGCCGACCTCGCCGTAGTCGGCCAGCGCGAAGTCGCCGAACGCGTGGTCGCGGGCGGTCTCGAGGAAGCCGTTGTCCTCGGCGACGTACTCCAGGCCGTCCGGGTTCGCGCTGGCGAAGAAGCTGACGATGCCGGCCAGCGCCAGTGCGACCAGTCCGCCGCCGATCAGCAGCGGCCGCACGCTCGCCCGCGCCGCCGCGGGCTCGGGCTCGGGCGAAGCCGGTGCCGGCATCAGTGTCCCGTCGGGTCGCTTGAGCTGCAGCGGCGCGCGCGTACCGCGGGCGGCGTAGACGAGGTCGGGCCGGACGGCGACGACGGCGCTCACCGTCAGCCCCGTGATGACCGCCTCGCCGATGCCGATCAGCGTGTGCCAGCCGAGCATGCTCGCCGTCAGCGTGCCGAACGACAGCGACGCCTCGCCGCCGGCGGCGAACAGCAGCACGAAGACCAGCGCCGCGACCGGCACCGAGACCAGGGCGCCGACGGTCGATGCCGGCACCACCGACGCCGGCCGCTTCGGGAGGACCGCCAGCACGGCCCGCGTCACCACCCAGCCGACGACCACCGTCGTGATGCCGATGAGCGAGATGTTCGTGCCGAGCGCGGTCAGCCCGCCGTCGGCGAACAACAGCCCCTGCACGAGCAGCACCACCGAGAGACACAGCACCGCCGTCCACGGGCCGACCAGCACGGCCGCGAGCGCCCCGCCCATCAGGTGGCCACTGGTGCCGACGCCGACCGGGAAGTTCAGCATCTGCACGGCGAACACGAACGCCGCGGTGAGCCCGGCCAACGGAGCGGTCCGCTCGTCCAGCTCGTCGTGCGCCTTGCGCAGCGCCACGGCGACCCCGGCGGCTGCGACGGCGCCCGTCGCGACCGAGGTGGGAGCGTTCAGGAACCCGTCGGGGACGTGCATGGGGTGTCCTCCTCGTGAACGGGAGCGAAATGTTCGGCGACGGCGCGTGATTCTGTATCTGAACTGCCGCGACAAGCCCAGACGCCGTTGTCCTCTGAATGATGCGACAAAGTCGCACGTATCGCAAGAGCGCAGGAACACCGTTCATTTCCCGAATCCTGAGACGCAGCGGTCCGTATGACGGGACGTCACCTTGCGGTCGTCGGGCGCGCTCCTAGGATCGCAAGCACTGGTGGTTCGGCCGGCGGGCACCTGATGGGTGCGAGCCGGCCGACGCAAGAGGCCCCCGGCGTGGTTGCCATCGCCCGGGCGGCCGGCCCCGGGCTGGCTTCCTTTCCCTTGTAGGACTCGCTACCGACTGTGACCTCACGGTCGGCGACCGGTAACGCTTGTCCGCGCTCCCGAGGAGACACCTGATCATGACCCGTATGACCGCGCCCATCGGCGCGACCGTGCCCGGCTACCCCCGCATCGGCCCGGACCGGGAGCTCAAGCGCGCCCTCGAGGCGTACTGGGCCGGCAGGTCCGGCCGCGACGAGCTGGACGCAGCTGCGCGCACCGAACGCGAGCGGACCTGGCGCCGGCTCGCCGCGCTGGGCCTGGACTCCGTCCCGTCGAACACGTTCTCGCTGTACGACCAGGTCCTCGACGCCGTCGTGCTGGCCGGCGCCGTCCCGCCGCGGTTCGCGTCGCTCGGCCTCGACGGCCTCGGCATCTACTTCGCCATGGCCCGCGGCACCGGTGGCGTCGCGCCGCTGGAGCTGACCAAGTGGTTCGACACCAACTACCACTACCTGGTCCCGGAGATCGGCCCGGCCACCCGGTTCCACCTCGACGCCACCAAGCCGGTGCAGGAGTACCGCGAGGCACTGGCGCTGGGCATCGAGACCCGGCCGGTGCTGCTCGGCCCGGCCAGCCTGCTGCTGCTGTCCAAGCCCGCGGACGGTGCGCCGGGCGGCTTCGCGCCGCTGGACCGGCTCGACGACCTCGTCGCGGTCTACGAGCTGCTGCTGACGACGCTGGCCGCCGAGGGGGTGGCGTGGGTGCAGATGGACGAGCCGGCCTACGTCGCCGAACGGACCGGCGACGAGGTGGACGCGCTGCGGCGGGTGTACGAGCGGCTCGGCGGGCTCGCGGAGCGGCCGGCGATCCTGGTGTCGGCGTACTTCGGCGACCCCGGCGACGCCCTGCCGGTGCTGGCGTCGTCGCCGGTGGAGGCGATCGGGCTGGACCTGGTCGCGGGCGGGCTGCCGCCCGAGGGTGTCGACGGGCTGGGCACCAAGACCGTCGTCGCCGGTGTCGTCGACGGCCGCAACGTCTGGCGCACCGATCTCGACGCGGCGCTGGCGATGCTGCGCGCCGTCGAACAGCGGGCCGGTGCCGTCGCCGTCGGGACCTCGTGCTCGCTGCTGCACGTCCCGTACGACCTCGACGCCGAGACGGCGCTGGACCCGCAGCTGCGGTCCTGGCTGGCCTTCGCCGACCAGAAGGTCGCCGAGGTCGTGACGCTCGCGGCCGTGCTGCGCGGCGAGGACCGGTCCGCGGCCTTCGAGGAGGCCCGGGCCGCCCTCGCCGACCGGGCCGCCGCGCCGCGCGTCGTCGACGACGGCGTCCGCTCGCGGCTCGCGGGACTCACCCCCGGCGACGCCAGGCGCGGCCCGTACGCCGAGCGGGCCGCCGCCCAGCGCTCTCGGCTCGGACTGCCGCCGTTGCCGACCACGACCATCGGCTCGTTCCCGCAGACCGGCGACATCCGGCGGGCCCGGGCGGAGTTCCGGGCCGGCCGGCTGGACGGCGCCGAGTACACGGCCCGGATGCGCGCCGAGATCGAGCGGGTGATCCGGCTGCAGGAGAAGCTCGGGCTGGACGTCCTCGTGCACGGCGAGCCGGAGCGCAACGACATGGTGCAGTACTTCGCCGAGCACCTGGCCGGGTTCGTCACCACCGAGCACGGCTGGGTGCAGTCGTACGGCTCGCGCTGCGTCCGCCCGCCGATCCTCTACGGCGACGTCTCGCGGCCCGCGCCCATCACCGTCGAGTGGGCCACCTACGCGCAGTCGCTCACCGACCGGCCGGTGAAGGGCATGCTGACCGGGCCGGTCACGATCCTCGCGTGGTCGTTCGTCCGCGACGACCAGCCGCTCGGCGACACCGCCCGGCAGGTCGCGCTGGCGATCCGTGACGAGACCGTCGACCTGGAGGCGGCCGGCGTCGGAATCGTGCAGGTGGACGAGCCGGCGCTGCGCGAGCTGCTGCCGTTGCGCTCGCGCGACCAGGCGGCGTATCTGGACTGGTCGGTCACGGCGTTCCGCCTGGCGACGTCCGGCGTGGGCGACGCGACGCAGGTGCACACGCACCTGTGCTACTCGGAGTTCGGCGACGTCGTGGCCGCGATCGACGGGCTCGACGCCGACGTCACGAGCATCGAGGCGGCGCGGTCGCGGATGGAGATCGTGCCGGACGTGGCCGCGTCCGGGTTCGCCCGCGGCATCGGCCCCGGCGTCTACGACATCCACTCGCCGCGGGTGCCGGGCGCCGACGAGGTCGAGGCGCTGCTGCGGCGCGCCCTGGCCGCGATCCCCGGCGACCGGCTCTGGGTGAACCCCGACTGCGGACTGAAGACGCGCACGTACGACCAGGTGGAGCCGGCTCTGGCGGCGCTGGTGGAAGCCGCCTGGCGGGTCCGCCCCTGAACGATCAGATCTCGTCGAGCGCGGCGAGGTCCTGCGGTCCCGGCTCCCACGACCCGGCGGCGACGTTCGCCGCGACCTGCTCCGCGGACACCGCACCGGCGATGACGGAGCCGACGGCGGGCTGGGCGGCCAGCCCGCCGATGGCGACGTCGAGGATGCCGATGCCGCGTTCGGCGGCGAACCGCTCCAGCGCCTCGATGCGGTCGAAGTCGGCCTCGGCGAGCCGCTGCGCCTGCGCCGGGCCGGACAGCCGGGAGCCCTCCGGCGCCGGCTGGCCGCGGCGATACTTGCCGGTGAGCAGGCCGTACGCGAGCGGCCCGTACGGCAGGATGCCGATGCCGGCGTGCTCGGCGGCGGGGATCAGTTCGGCCTCGGCGGACCGGTCGTACAGCGAGTACTGGTTCTGGGCGCTGACGAACGGCGTCAGGCCCTCCGTGCTGGCGATCCAGGCCGCCTCGGTGACCTGCCAGCCGTCCAGGTTCGAGGAGCCGACGTAGCGGACCTTGCCCTCGGCTACCAGCTCGTCCAGGGCGGCCAGCGTCTCCTGCAGCGGCGTCACCGAATCGGGGAAGTGCAGCTGGTAGAGGTCGATCCAGTCGGTGTCGAGGCGGCGGAGGCTGGCCTCGGCGGCGCGCCGGATGTAGCGCCGCGACCCGCGCACGCCCCAGTCGGCGCCGTTGAGGCCCTGCATGTCGCCGCCGAACTTGGTCGCGATGACGACGTCGTCGCGACGGCCGGCCAGCGCGGTGCCGAGCATCCGCTCGCTCTCGCCCAGTCCGTAGGTGTCGGAGGTGTCGAACAGAGTCACGCCCTGGTCGAGGCCGGCGTGCACGATGGCGGTGGCGGCGGCCTCGTCGATGCGCCGCCCGAACGCGTTGCACCCGATGCCGACGACGGAGACGGTGAGCCCGGACTCGCCCAGCTGGCGATAGCGCATCCCTTTCACGAGCCGACCCTATCGGTGCCGCCGGGAACCTCGACCACCTTGCTAGTAGTTGACGCGTCAGAAAGATTCGGTCAACGGCGACTGAAACGTGAACGCTCAACGAAGGAGTCCTATGACCGTGCCGCCGCCCGTCCGTGACCTCGTCGTCCTCCTCGCCCGCGTCGGGATCGGCGCCGTCTTCGTCGCGCACGGCTGGCAGAAGCTGGCCGACACCGGCATCGACGGCGTCGCGGCCGGGTTCGAGCAAATGGACGTCCCGCTGGCCACAGCGTCGGCATGGTTCGCGGCGCTGGTCGAGCTGATCGGCGGGGCGGCGCTGATCCTCGGCGCCGCGACGCCGGTGGTGGGCCTGCTGCTGGTGGCCGACATGCTCGGCGCGTACGTCTTCGTGCACGCCGGCAACGGGATGTTCGTCACCGAGGGCGGCGCGGAGCTGGTACTCGCGCTGGGCGCCGCCGCCCTGCTGACGGCCGCCGTCGGCCCCGGCCGCTACAGCGTCGACCACGCGCTGCTGCGCTCCCGCCGCCGCCCGGCGGCCGTGCACGGATAGCGCTGATCAGCTGCGCGCCCTGTAAGGCGGCCTCGATTTGAGCCAGCACCCCGGCCGGGTCGGCACGTAACCGGGCCGGCGACACCGGCAGCACCACCCAGCCGAGCGCGGCCAGCCGGGCGCGCCGCTGCTCGGTCCGCTCCGGCGCGTCGCCGAAGCCGTGGAACGAGCGGGAGTCGACCTCCACGATCAGCCGCCGGTCCGGCCAGCACGCGTCCGGGACGATCCCGCGGACTCCGGCGAGCGGCCGGCTACAGAGCGGCTCCGGCAGGATCCGGCTGCGGCGCACCAGGTCGCGCAGCTCGCACTCGGGAGCGGACCGGCAGCCGGCCTCGATATCCGCGAGAGCGACCCGGACCAGCGCCGATCCGCGTCTCCGCGCGGCCAGCGCCTCCACCCTGAGGTCGTCCAGCTGGGCCTTCCGGCGCTGCACCGCCTCACACATCAGCGCCCGGACATTCCGCAACGCCGCCTGCCGGTGCACCGGCATCCAGTCGGGCAGCTGCGGCTGCGTGAGGACGATGGCGTCGACGACGGCGCGCGCGGCGGACACTGCGGGAATCACGCCGGGCCGGGCCGCAGGCGCGATCCAATCGAGCACCACCTCGCGCGGAACCGGCGGCTCGTCGAGGCCGAACCAGAACTGACCCTCCGGAAGGCGTGATGTCTGATGGATCCGGACGAAGCCTGTGTTCGACCGGTCGATTTCGCGCCCGACCAGCACGTCCACCACGTCGCCCGGCGGCGGTGCGTATCGCAGCCCGGACAGCCAGCACGCCCACGCCCCTGTGACCAGCGCACCGTCACCGGCCCGCAGACAGGCTGCTCGCAACCGATGGATGGGCGCGAGTGGACCGGTGAAGGTCGCATAGACACCGCGGACCACCCACCGCCACGGTCCTCCAGGTCGCAGCGCGTGCTCGATCGCCGACGGTGTCAGCCCGGCTGCGAGCGCCTGCGTTCGAGTGATGAGGCCGTCCTGCACCCTGGCCAGGTGCAGCGCGCGCACGTGAGACACGCACGCAAGCGCGCGTCGCGCGGAAACCACCGCGCCATACCCACCGTGCCATCTGTGGACAACCCAACGCCCTCGCTCTTGATCAAGAGGGAGTTGTCCTCCCTATAGCGGGTGAAACTCCGACCTGACGCGCGCTGAGTCAGCCGGCGGTGCTCTCGCGGATCTCCAGCGTGAACGGGACGTCGATGCGCTCGGCCTTGGCGTCGGGGTCGGCGAGCCGGCGGACGACCAGGCGGACCGCCTCGGCGGCGAGGAACGGCACGTCGGGTGAGACGGTGGTGAGCGACGGCGTCGAGTAGCGGCCGTCCTCGATGTCGTCGAAGCCGGCGACGGCGACGTCGCCGGGCACCCGCAGGCCGCGCTCGTGCAGCGTCCGCAGGGCGCCCAGCGCCATGAGGTCGTTGAAGCAGAAGACGGCGTCGACGGGGCGGCCGCTGTCGAGCAGGCCGGCCATCGCCTGGGCGCCGCTGGCGCGGTCGAAGTCGAGGTCGGAGACGACGAGCCGGCGGTCGACCGGCAGGCCGGCGTCGCGCAGTGCCGCCCGGTAGCCGCGGGCGCGCAGGCCACCGGTGCCGGCCCGCTGCGCGCCGATGGCCGCGATGTGCCGCCGGCCCAGGGCGATGAGGTGGGTGGTGACCTCGCGCGCCGCCCGGACATTGTCGATGGCGATGTGGTCGAAGCCGGCGGGGTGGCCGCGCTCGCCGAGCAGCACCATGCGCGCGGCGTCGGAGCGTGCGGCGACCTCGGCCGTCGTCATGCCCATCGGGCTGAAGATGACGCCGTCGATCAGCCGGGTGTCGAGCCCCTCGAGCACGACGCGCTCCTGCTCGACCTCGCCGAACGTCTCCTCGATGAGCACCATGAGGTGCTGCCGCTTGGCGACGGCGCCGATCTCGGAGGCCAGCGCGGCGAAGTACGGCGAGACCAGTTCCGGCACGGCTAGCGCCACGAACCCGGACCGGCCGTGCCGCAGGCTGCGCGCGGACACGTTGGGGCGATACCGCAGCTCCGCGATGGCCTTGAGCACCTTCTCGCGGGTCTTCTCGGTGACGTTCGGGTGGTTGTTGATCACATTCGAGACCGTCTTGAACGACACCCCGGCGAGGTCCGCCACGTCCTTCAGCCGCGTGCCCACCTGCCTGCCCCTCTCGCCTGCCCAAGACGACCTGACGAGTGTAGGCACCGCCCCAGCACCGGGCCGACCGGTTTTCCGGCGCCCGCCGCGGACCGGACCAACCCGGCCCACACTCTTCCCAATCCAGGTTATCCGTTGTAAAAATGTCCGCACGGTTATCCGTTGTAAAACTCCGGAGAGCGGAGGGACCCTTGTACGACGTCGAGGTCGGACTGGATCCGGCATTCACCGTGGGCACCGTCGACCCACGCCTGTACGGGTCGTTCGTCGAGCACATGGGCCGGTGCGTCTACGGCGGCATCTTCGAGCCCGACCACCCGACCGCCGACGAGTACGGCTTCCGCGGCGACGTCGCCGAGCTGGTCCGCGAGCTGGGGGTCACCGTCATTCGATATCCGGGCGGCAACTTCGTCTCCGGCTACCGCTGGGAGGACGGCGTCGGCCCTGTCGCGGACCGCCCGCGCCGGCTGGACCTCGCCTGGCGCTCGTTGGAGCCGAACACCGTCGGCACCGACGAGTTCTGCCGCTGGGCCCGCGGCGTCGGCGTCGACCCGATCATGGCGGTGAACCTCGGCACCCGCGGCGTGGACGCCGCCGTCGACCTGCTGGAGTACACCAACTTCGCGCCCGGCATGACGGCGCTGGCCGACCGGCGGGTCGCCAACGGGCACAAGGACCCGCACGCGATCCGGACCTGGTGCCTGGGCAACGAGATGGACGGCCCGTGGCAGGTCGGGCACAAGACTGCCGACGAGTACGGGCGGCTGGCCGCGGAAACGGCCCGGGCGATGCGCCGTGCCGACCAGGACCTCGAGCTGGTCGCCTGCGGCAGCTCCAACAGCGGCATGCCGACGTTCGGCAGCTGGGAGCGGATCGTCCTGGAGCACACCTACGACCTGGTCGACCACATCTCGCTGCACGCCTACTACGAGCCGGTCGGCGGCGACGTCGACAGCTTCCTCGCCTCGTCCGAGGACATGCGGCGGATGATCACCGCGATCGCCGCCACCGCGGACCACGTCGGCGCGGTCCGGCGCAGCGCCAAGCGGCTGACCATCTCCTTCGACGAGTGGAACGTCTGGTACCAGCACCGCTTCTCCGGGCAGGCCGGCCTCGAGGTCAACGAGAACGCGCCGCTGATCGAGGACGTGTTCGACGTCACCGACGCGGTCGTGGTCGGCGATCTGCTGATGGCGCTGCTGGACCACTGCGACCGGGTGGCGATCGCCTGCCAGGCGCAGCTGGTCAACGTGATCGCACCGATCCTGACGCAGACCGGCGGACCGGCCTGGCGGCAGACGATCTTCCACCCGTTCGCGCTGACCGCCCGGTACGCCCGCGGGACGGTGCTGCGCGCGGCCGTCCGCACCCCCGACCTCGCCACCCAGCGGCACGGCGACGTCCCCGCCACCCGGGTGACCGCCGTTCAGGATCCGGAGACCGGCGCGCTCACGCTGCTGGCCGCGAATCGGAACCGCACGGAGCCGGCCCGGCTCACCGTCTCGCTGCGCGCGTTCGACAAGGACGGCCGGCCGCTGCGGCTGCTGGAGCACCTCGCCATCGCCGACGCCGACCCATCCGCCACCAACACCGCCGAGCACCCGGACCGGGTCGTCCCGCGTCCGGTCACCGGCACCGTCCTCGACGGCGACCAGACGGTCACCGCGACCCTGCCGCCGTCGTCCTGGCACCTGATCCGGCTCGGCCACTGACCCGACACTCTGCGAAGGAGCAGCCGTGTACACCTACAACGCACTCACCCGACGACGCTTCCTCACCGCGACGGGGCTGGCCGGTGCCGGTGCCGTCTTCGCCGCCTGCGGAGGCGGCTCCGAGTCCCCTGGCGCCGAGCCGGCCGAGGGCGGCGGCGGCGCCAGCGGTTACGACGGCCCCAACGTGGAGCTCGCGTACTGGAACGGCTTCACCGGCGGCGACGGCCCGGTCATGCAGCAGCTCGTGGACCAGTTCAACAGCGAGCACGCGAACATCGCGGTGACGATGACCGTGATGGAGTGGGCCGACTACTACGCCAAGATCCCCACGGCGGTCCAGTCGGGCAACGGCCCGGACGTGGCCATCATGCACATCGACTCGCTGCCCACGAACGCCGCGCGCAACGTCATCGTCCCGCTCGACGACGTCGCCGAGGCACTGAACCTGCGAGAGGGCGACTTCGCCGAGGCCGTCTGGAGCGCCGGCGAGTACGACGGCCAGCGCTTCGGCATCCCGCTCGACGTGCATCCGCTCGGGTTCTACTACAACAAGGCCGTCCTGGAGTCCGCCGGGCTGGACCCGGAGAGCCCGCCGACGGATCGCGAGTCCTACGAGGCCGCACTCGAGCAGCTCAAGGCCGCGGGCATCCAGGGCCATTGGATGTCACCGCACGTGTTCACCGGCGTGCTGACCGTCCAGGCGCTGGTCTGGCAGTTCGGCGGCGACCTGTTCAACGAGGACGGCACCGAGGTCACCTGGCACGAGGACCCCGCCGTCGAGGCGCTCACCTGGGCGGTCGACCTGGTCCGCAACGGCCACAGCCCCACCGACGTCGGCCAGGACGCCGACGCCATCGCGCTGCAGAACGGCCAGACGGCGTTCAACTGGAACGGCATCTGGCACATCAACACGCTCAAGGAGGTGCCGGACCTGGAGTGGGGCGTGGCGCCACTGCCGAACATCGGCGGCACCGAGGCCGCCTGGGCCGGCTCGCACAACTTCGTGCTGCCCCGCCAGCGCACGCCCGACGACAACAAGCAGCAGGCCGCCCGGGTCTTCATCAACTGGGTGAGCCAGCAGTCGCTCGCCTGGGCCGAGGGCGGCCAGGTGCCGGCCCGCAACTCGGTGCGCGAATCGGAGGAGTTCCAGGCGCTGCCGGAGCAGTCCGCGCTGGCCCAGCAGGTCGACTACCTGCACTTCCCGCCGGCGGTGCCGGGCATCGGCGACGTGTTCGCCGACTTCAACCAGGCGGTCAACGAGGCCGTCCTGCTCACCAAGGAGCCGGCGGCCGCGCTGTCCGAGGCGGCCGATCGTGCGTCGAAGAAGCTGGAAGAGAACCGCGAGCGGTACGGCGGATAGTCCCGTGGCGACGACCACCCCGCGCATCCGGCGGCACGCGCCGTGGACGCCGTACGCGTTCATGGCGCCGTTCCTGGTCATCTTCGCGACGTTCGTGCTGGCCCCGGCTCTGCTGGGAATCTGGATGAGTCTGCACGACTGGGACTTCATGCTCGAGAACCGGCCCTTCGTCGGGCTGGACAACTACCTCGCGCTGTTCGACTCCACGTCCGCGGTGTTCGAGATGTTCTGGAACGGCATGCGCGCCACGGCGATCTTCACCGTCGCGAGCGTGCCGTTCCTGGTCGCGATCCCGCTCGCGCTGGCGGTCATGCTGAACCGGCGCTTCCCCGGCCGGACGGTGTTCCGGGCGATCTTCTTCATGCCGTACGTGCTCGGCGTCGCCGTCGTCGGGCTGCTGTTCCGGTTCATGCTGGACCCGAACATCGGCATCGTGAACGGGCTGCTCGGCACGTCGATCCCGTGGATCACCGCCCAGCCCTGGGCGTGGATCAGCCTGGTCGCGATGACGGTGTGGTGGACGCTCGGCTTCAACACGATCATCTACCTCGCCGGGCTGCAGGACATACCGTCGGAGCTCTACGACGCCGCCAAGGTCGACGGCGCGTCGGCGTGGCAGCAGTTCCGGCACGTGACGCTGCCCGGGCTGCGGACGGTGCAGCTGTTCGTCGTCACGATCACGATCCTGGCCTCGGCCAACATGTTCGGCCAGGCGCTGCTGGTCACCAACGGCGGACCCGGCGACAGCACGCGGACGGCGCTGATCGTCATGCTCGCCGAGGGCCTGGAGTCGTTCCGCATGGGCAGCGCCGCGGCGATGTCGTACCTGCTGGCGGTGTTCCTGGGCATCGTCTCCATCGTCCAGGTGCTCGCGATGCGGGAGAGGAGGCCGCGATGGCAGTCCTGACCCGGCCACCCGCCGGCTCGACGCCGCACCCGCCGCCGGCGGCACAGCGCTCCGGCCGTCCGCCGGGCGGCCTCGCCCGGCAGGGCATGTTCTGGCTGTTCCTCCTGGTCCTGACGGTGATCTTCATCGGGCCGATCGTCTGGATGTTCCTGACGTCCATCAAGACGAACCCGGAGGCCACCTCCGTTCCGCCGACGCTGCTGCCGTCGTCGCCGACCTTCGAGGCCTACGAGGGACTGCTCCAGCTCGAGGGCTCGTATCCCGTCCTGCGCTGGTTCTTCAACAGCCTGATGGCGGCGACGCTGCACATGGCGCTGGTGCTGGCGGTCGCGTCGACGGCGGCGTACGCGCTGGCCCGGCTGCACTTCCGCGGCCGGGGCGTGCTGTTCGTCGTGATCGTGTCGACGCTGTTCGTGCCGGGGTTCGTGTTCCTCATCCCGAACTACCTGATCATCGACCAGCTGGGCTGGCTGGACACCGTCTGGGCGCTGGCCGTCCCGGGCGCGGCCGGCGCGTTCGGCGTGTTCTTCCTCCGGCAGTTCTTCGCGATGCTGCCCACCGAGCTGGAGGAGGCGGCGCTGATCGACGGCGCCAACCAGTGGGAGATCTTCACCCGCATCGTGCTGCCGAACTCCAAGCCGGCGCTGGCCACGCTCGCGGTGCTGTCGTTCCTGTCCAACTGGAACGACTTCATCTGGCCGATCTACGTCCTGTTCAGCCCGGAGCGGCTCACGCTGCCGGCCGGGCTGCGGCTGCTGCAGGGCGCCTACACCACCGACTACCCCGTCATCATGGCCGGCGCATTCGTCGCCAGCGTCCCCGTCCTGATCCTGTTCCTGTTCACGCAGCGCTACGTCATCGAGGGCGTGTCGCGCAGCGGACTGAAGGGATGATCGCCCGTGCTCCGATCCGTCGCTCTGCTGGCCGCCGCCGTGCTGGCGCTGCCAGCCGCGGTCCCGGTCGCCACCGCGGCGCCCGCGCCTGACGCCGTCACCACCGCCACCACGCAGAACCCGATCTCCGGCTCGTTCTCCGACACCTACGCCGACCCGGCCGTGCTGCGCGGCAAGGACGGCTGGTGGTACCTGTACGCGACCAGCGACCCACTACACGAGGCGCCGAGCGAGTTCGGGCTCATGCACATCGCCCGGTCCCGCGACTTCGTCGACTGGGAGTACCTCGGGACGGTGTTCGACGAGGACGACCGGCCGGCCTGGACGACGGACACCTCGTTCTACTGGGCGCCGGACATCCGCTACGTCGACGGGCAGTATGTCCTCTACTACACCGTCACCGACACCGTCGCCGAGCCCGGGGCGTGGAACTTCGCGATCGGGGCCGCGACGGCGCCGACCCCGGCCGGGCCGTGGACCGACACCGGCGGGCCGGTGGTCCCGCCGCGGCCGACCGGCAACGGCGACTACTTCAACACCATCGACCCGGCACTGCTGTCGGCGTCGGACGGCAAGCGGTACCTCTACTTCGGCGGCTTCCACGGCGGTCTGTGGGTGACCGAGCTGGACGAGTCCGGGCTGCGCGCCGTCGGGTCGCCGACGCAGGTCACGGTCGGCGACCGGTACGAGGGCTCGTTCGTGGTCGAGCGGGACGGCTGGTACTACCTGACGGCGTCGTCGGCGAACTGCTGCGCCGGGCCGGTCACCGGGTACAGCGTCTACGCGGGCCGGTCGAAGAGCCCGCTCGGCCCGTTCGTCGACCATGAGGGCGTCTCGCTGCTCGACTCGCGGGTCGGCGGCACCCAGGTGCTGGCGCAGAACGGCAACCGCTGGATCGGCGTCGGCCACCACACGATCGTCACCGACGTGTCCGGCCAGGACCACATCGTCTACCACGCGATCGATCGCAACGACGCCTGGCTGGACGCGCCCGGCGGGATCAACCAGCGGCCGACGCTGATCGACCGGCTGGACTGGATCGGCGGCTGGCCGGTCGCGCGGGCCGGGGCCGGTCCGTCGGACACCCCGCAGCCGGCGCCGGTGACGGCGAGCGGGCTGGGCGTCGACGCCTTCGCGCCGGCGTCAAACGACGCGCTGCGCGCCGTCCGCGGCGGCTGGACGGCCGGCACGGATGCGACGGGTGACGGCGGCGACGTGGCGGTGCTGTCGGACGGCGGCGTCGCGCGCACCCGCGAGTCCGCGCCGCGCGAGGCCCGGGTGGAGGCCGACGTGCGGGTGCCCGCCAGCGGCCGGCTGACGGTGGGGGTCGCGGACGGCGTCAGCGTCACCGTGGACGACGCGGCCGGCCGGCTGACCGTCGAGGGCCGGGTCGGCGGGCGGACGGTGCGCGACGCCGCGCCGCTGCCGGCCCGGTTCGACGCCGGTGAGTGGACATCGCTGGCGGTCGAGCTGCGGGCCGGCCGGGCGACGGCGCGGCTGGCGGAGAGCCGGCTCGGCGACGCCGACGCCGAGGTCGCCGTCGACCTGCCCCGCGGCGTGGCCAAGCCGCGCCCCGTCACGCTGGCCGCGTCCGGTGGTGCGGCACAGGTCGACAACCTCACCGTCGTCGCGGCGCACGAGCCGGTGACGTCGCGGGTGGACGAGCCGCGGGCCGGCGACGCCCTGTTCGGCGAGGACTTCGACGACCCGGCGCTGGCCGAGGGCTGGTCGTGGGTGCGGCCGTCGTCGTCGGTGACCGTGGGCGAGGGCATGCTGCGCTGGCCGCTGGAGTCCGTCGACGTCGTCGGCGCCGGCAATACCGGGCCGCTGCTGCTGCGCACGCCGCCGGAGGGCGACTGGATCGCCGAGACCAAGCTGCACCTCGACCTCGGCTCCGGGACGATCCGCAACTACCAGCAGGCCGGGCTGATCGTCCGGGTCGACGACGACAACCTGCTGCGGCTGGGCGACGTCGCGATCTGGGGCACCCGGCAGGTCGAGTTCGGCAAGGAGCTGGACGAGAACGGCGCGCTGCGGTGGGGCGCGCACCTCGGCGGCCCGGTGGCCGAGACGATGTGGCTGCGGATCCACCACACCACCGACCCGGAGACGGGCGAGCACCGGTACCGGTCCGCGTCGTCGCGCGACGGCGTCACCTGGCGGTGGGGCGCGACGTGGACGCTGCCGGCGCACACGTCGCCGCAGATCGGGCTGTACGCCGGCGGCGGCGCCACGCCGGCCACCGTCGCGACGTTCGACTGGTTCCGTCTGCACGAGGTTCGATGAGACTGCTCGCCGCGGCCGGGGCAGTCCTCGTCCTGGCCGCCTGCAGCGGCGGCACCGAGCCCGCCGAGCCCGACCCCGTCCCGACTCAGGAGGAACAGCAGGTGGGCTTCATCAACCCAGTCGTGGACCGCGACTTCCCCGACCCGGCCGTCATCGAGGCCGACGGCGCCTACTTCGCGCACGCGACGAACTCGCGGCTCGGGAACGTGCCGGTGATGACGTCGGCCGACCTGGTGTCGTGGGAGCCGGCCGGCGACGCGATGCCGGTGCTGGCTCCGTGGGTCACCGGCGGGCGGACCTGGGCACCGGAGATCGCGGTGCACGGGCCGGACCGGTACGTCCTCTACTACACGGCGCTGGGGACGGCGTCGGGGCGGCAGTGCGTGGGCCGGGCGGTGGCGTCGTCGCCTTCCGGCCCGTTCGTCGACGACTCCGCGGAGCCGCTGATCTGCCAGGCCGACGAGGGCGGCTCGATCGACGCGAGCCCGTTCACCGACGCCGACGGCACCCGGTACCTGCTGTGGAAGAACGACGGCAACGCGATCGGCGTCGACACCTGGATCTACGCCCAGCCGCTGTCAGAGGACGGGCTGTCCCTGGTCGGTGAGTCCGTGCGGCTGATGAAGCAGGACCAGCCGTGGGAGGGCACGCTGGTCGAGGCGCCGTTCCTGTGGCTGCGCGACGGCACGTACTACCTGTTCTACTCGGCCAACGCCTACGACTCCGCCGCGTACGCCGTCGGGTACGCGCTCTGCGACGGGCCGTTGGGGCCGTGCTCGAAGCCGTCGACGGAGCCGATCCTGGCGTCGACCGAGGACGCCGCCGGGCCGGGGCATTGCGTGCTGATCGAGAAGGACGGGCGCACATGGATGGTGCACCACGCCTGGCCGCCGGAGTCCGTCGGGTCCGCGCTGCCCGGCCGGACGATGTGGCTCACCGAGGTGACGTGGGACGACGGCGTCCCGGTGCTGGACGGGCCGCGGGCCGCCGTCGACGTCGTCCCGTGACTCACTCCGACGGTGGCAGCGCCCAGCGAACCGCCGTGTCGAAGAGGGCCAGTCCCTCGTCGGTGAGGACGCCGGGGTCGGCGCCCTCGTCGCCGAGGAACAGCGCGACCCGCGGAGCCGGCGCGGTCCGGCCGACCATCGGGGCGCCGGTGGCGTAGCCGAACAGCGCGGCCTGCTGCGGGGCCCCGGGGAGGTGGGCGGCGACGTCGGCGCCCGCGGCCGGGGTGCCGAACCGCAGCCGGTCGGCGCCGCGGTACACATCGACGGTGCCGGACAGCCCGGCGGACAGCTCCGAGGCCGGGTCGACCTCGAGCTGGAACGACCGGAACGCCTCGCCCGGTGCCGTCGCCATGCCCATGTCGTCGAGCACGAACGCCTCCCACGTCAGCACCGGGACGGCGACGTCGCGGAACTTGCTGCCGGCCTCGCTCGACGCGAGCGTGGACGTGATGACGACGGCGGCCTTGCCCTGGGCGTCCGCGGTGACGGCGTCCTTGCCCTGCATGACCTCGACCGGGTGGCCCAGCAGCTCCAGCCGTTCCAGCGCGGCCTGGTCGCCGGTGCTCAGCTCCGCGCCGGCCGGGATCGGCGCGTCGTCACCGACCAGCAGCAGGATGGGCGCCGGGTCGCCGGCGGTGAGCCGGACGGCCGGAGACGTGACGGCGCTCCCGTCGGCGGCGACCGCACGCGCCGTGACCAGGTGCAGCCCTTCCGGCGCGCCGGCCCAGGTCAGCTCGTACGGAGCGGTCGTGTCCGAGCCGACGAGCGTGGTCCCGGCGTACCACTCCACCCGGTCGATCGCGACGTCGCCGGCGTCGACCTCGGCGGTGAGCGGCACGTCGCCGCCGGCCTCAGCGGTATCCGGGGCGCCTGCCGTGACGACCCGGCTGGCCGCCGCGGCCTCCTTCAGGTACGGCGGCACGACGCCCGTCGCGACGGTCTCGTAGGTCTCGCGTGCGGCCGCGGTGGCATCGGCCGCGACCACGCGCTGCGCCCACGCCTCGGCGCCGTCGCCGGCGGCCTCCGCGACCAGGGCCCGGGTCGCCGCCGCGCCGGCGACCCCGTAATGGTGCAGCTTCGTGAGCCACGGCCCGGCCTGCTCGACGAAGTCCGGGTCGCCCATGCGCGCCTCCAGCTCGCCGGGCGCGGCCGCCATGGCGTCGAACAGCGCGACGAGCTCGGCCGTCGCCGGCCCCGGTGCGCCGGCCTCGCGTTCGGCCCGCGACGCCTCGATCGCGGCGACCAGCTCCGGCGACTCGGTGCTGTCGAGGGCGGACGAGCGGCTGTTCGACGCGAACGTCCGCAGCGCGCCGGCCGCCTCGCCGCCCAGGCGCCGGATCGACGCCTCCCACGACGGCTCCGGCTCGTAGGCCGGCGGGTTCCAGGCGTAGTCGGCGACGGTGCCGAGCGCGACGAGCGACGGCGCGGCCTGCGGCATCGGGTTCGCGGTGATGCCGACGACGCCGTGCTCGGCCAGGTCCGGCGAGCGGCCGGTGAGCGGGCCGAAGAAGAGCTGGCGTGGCAGGTAGTCGTTGACCGGATAGTTGTCCCAGAGCACGAGGTCGTGCCGGAAGACGGCCGCCGCGACGTCCGCGTCGGCGGCGGTCACCTGCGGCGGGACCACCTGCGATCCGGTCCACATCACCACGGCCCGCTCCTCGAGCAGGGCGCCGAACCGCTCGCGGTACGGCGAGGTCTGGTTGCCGGCGTACTCCGTCGGGACGGTGAGCAGCCGGCCGGCGCCCGGGTGGGTGTCGAGGAAGTCGCGCTGGAACGCGTTGAGCAGGTGCGCCTGGGCAGCGGCGAGCGGGCTGGCGTCGCCGCCGAACGCCTCCTGGTCGGACGCGCAGGTCAGGCCGCCGCCGATGTCGTCGAGCAGGATGCCGAACGTCCGGGCGCCGGCGTCCCACAGCTGCTGCGCCTTGGCGGCGAGCGCGGCCTGGTCGGCCGGGTCGGAGTAGCAGACGTCGACGCCCGGCGAGACGGTGAAGACGACGTCGACGTGCTGCTGCGCGCCGTGCGCGATCAGCTCGGCCAGCCGATCCAGCTCCGCCGCGGGGTACGGCTCGCGCCACCGGTCGCGATGGTACGGGTCGTCCTTAGGCGCGTAGACATAGGTGTTCATCTTCTGCGCGGCGTACGCGTCGAGCTGACGCAGCCGGTCCTCGTGCGACCACGGCTCGCCGTAGAAGCCCTCGATGGTGCCGCGCCACTCCAACGCCGGGTGGTCACGGACGGCGACGGCGGGCAGGGTCACCCGGCCGCGGTCTGCGGTGAGCAGCTGGCGCAGCGTCTGGACGGCGTAGTACTGGCCGGCGCCGTCGGCGCCCGCGAGCACGACCTCGACGCCGCGCCCGGCCCGTCCGGCGGCCAGCACGTAACCCTCCGCCGGCAGCCCGGCCGGGCCCTCGACGCCGAGCTCGGCGAGCGCGTCGGCGGTGCCGGCGGCGCCGTCGGAGCCGGCCAGCCGGATGGTGACCGGCGCGATGCCGTCGACCGGCGTGAGCCCGGCGTCGGCGAGTACCGCGGCGAGGGCGTCCGCGGCGGCCGGGTCGGCGTCCGGCGCCGCTTCGACCCGCACCCGCGGCGGCAGCCGCAGGTCACCGCCGAGCCGCTCCACCTGCTGCGGCGCCGGGAAGACCTCGATCGGCGCGGCCGCGGCGGCCGGCGGGCCGGAGGTGGCCGGGAGGGCGCTCGCGAACACGGCCAGCACGGCGACGGCGGCGGCGAGACGAGGATGGCGGCGGGACGGCGATGCGGGACGCATAGGCGGCTGACCTCCACGAGGCCGGGTCGGCGGCGGTCGCCCGCCACCGTACCCCGCGACGTGGGGCGCTACCCCACGGCCGACCGCGAGGTCCCAGGCGGCGGCGAGTCCCACGAGGGAAAAGGAATCAGTCGACCGTCACGTCGACGGTGTGCCAGCCGCTGGCGCCGTCAGGAGCGGGCGACGCCTGCTCGGACGTCTGCACCTCGCCGTCGGCCGTGGTGGCGCGGACCTGCAGCCGGTGCTCGCCCGGCTGCGCGTCCCACTCCCACACCCATTGGCGCCAGGTGTCGGTGCTCGGGACGGCGGCCAGCCGCGCGGCGTTCCAGTCGCCCTCGTCGACTCGCACCTCGACGGCCTCGATGCCGCGGTGCTGCGCCCACGCGACCCCGGCGACGGCGACGGTGCCGGCGCTGACGTGCGCGCGGCTGCTCGGGACGTCGATGCGCGAGGCGACCTTGACCGGGCCCCGCTCGGCCCAGCCGCGCGTCGTCCAGTACGCGTTGAACTGGTCGAACCGGCTGACCTCGAGCTCGACCACCCACTTCGTCGCGCTGACGTAGCCGTACAAGCCGGGCACGATCATCCGGACGGGGAACCCGTGCGCGAGCGGCAGCGGGTCGCCGTTCATGCCGACCGCCAGCAGCGCGTCGCGGCCGTCGGTGAGGACGTCGAGCGGGGTGCCGGCGGTCCAGCCGTCCTGCGAGCGGGACCGGACGGCGTCGGCGTCGGCGTGTGGGCGGGCGAGCGCGAGGACGTCGGCGATGGGCACGCCGGTCCACAGCGCATTGCCGATGAGGTTGCCGCCGACCTCGTTGGAGACGCAGTTCAGCGTCAGCCAGCGGTCCACCAGGCCCATGCCGGCGAGCTGGTCGTAGTCGAGCTCGACCTCGTTCTCGACCATGCCATGCACCCGCAGCGTCCAGTCCTCGGCCCGGACCAGCGGCTCGGAGAGCGCGGTGTCGATGCGGTAGAAGTCCTGGTTGGGCGTGCGCCACGGCTCCGCCCCGTCGACGACGAGGTCCGTTCCGGTGGGGACGTCCGGGCGCGGGAGATCGAGGCTCGCAGCGAGGTCGTCGCGGGACGTCTCGACGCCGGCCCGCCGGGCGCCGAGCAGCTGCCCGAGCCCCGTCCCGACGACGGCCAGGCCCGCGGTGACGCCCGCGGCGGTGAGGAAGGACCGCCGGCTCGGGGCCGGTCTCGTGGCCGTGCTCGTGGCCTGCTGGGGTGGCGCGGCCTTGCCGACCAGCCAGCTCAGCGTCGGCAGCGCGACGATCCCCGCGGCGACGGTGGGCACGAGGTCGGCCATCGTGGTGTCCGGCCGGCTGTTGACCGCGAGCCCGGCGATCACCAGCAGGACGGTGGCGGCGACCAGGCCGGCGCCCTTGCGGCGGGAGGCGAGCAGGCCGATCAGCGCGCCGAGCACCGTCAGCACGATCCCCATGCCGACCAGAAGCGCCGTCTTGTCGTTCGTGCCGAAGACCTCGATGGCGAAATCCTTGAGCCAGCCCGGCGTGAGGTCGATGAACTCCTCGCCGACCGCCACCACCGGCGTCTCGGCCCGACCCAGTGCACCGGCCACCACCTCGGCGACCGCCAGCCCGAGGCCCAGCGCCAGGACTCCGGCCAGCGCCGGCGCCCACCACGGCCCGCGCGACACGGACGGCGGTGCGGCGGGCGACGCGGCGGTCGCGGAATCAGTCACCCTTCGATCATCCTCGCGCGCGCCCGATCCGCCCAACGCCCGCCATGATCGTCAGCGAAAGTTCAGAATCGGGAGTCCGTTCCCCGCCGGAAACGAGGTTCCCCACCCGATCCGCGACGACGAGGCTGACTTGACCCGCGCGCCCGCCGGCCCAGGGCGCTATTCATCACCAGGATCACCCGAGCCTCAACACGATTGCAGGCATAGTGACGCTCCAGAAAACCTCATGATGGCCCCCGAAACGCGGGCAGGGCGGCGAGGTGCGGGGCGATCGCCCGGAAGGCCTGGCCGCGGTGCGAGATCGCGTCCTTCTCCTCCGGCCGCAGCTCGGCCGTCGTGCGATCGGACCCGTCCGGCACGAAGATCGGGTCGTAGCCGAACCCGTTGCTCCCCCGCGGCGCCCGCACGACGACGCCGTCGACCCGGCCCTCCTCGGTCCAGGCGGTGCCGTCAGGCAGCGCCAGCGCCGCGACGCAGACGAACGCGGCGTGCCGGTGGTCGTCCGGCACGGTGGTCAGCTGGGCGAGCACCAGCCGCAGGTTGGCGCCGTCGTCGCCGTGGACGCCGGCCCAGCGCGCCGAGAACACCCCCGGCATGCCCCCGAGAGCGTCGACGGACAGGCCGGAGTCGTCGGCCAGCGCCGGCAACCCCGTCGCCGCGGCCACCGCGCGGGCCTTGAGCAGCGCGTTCTCGGCGAACGTCAGGCCGGTCTCCTCGACGTCCTCGACGCCCGGGAACTCGGTGACGGCGACCAGCTCGACCGGGACCCCGGCCGAGGCCAGGATGCGGGAGATCTCCGGGACCTTGTGCGCGTTGCGGGTGGCGAGGACGACCTCGGGCATGTTCACCCGACCAGCGCGGCGTTCTGCAGGTCGGTCAGCTCCTTGCAGCCGGTGCCGGCCAGCGCGAGCAGGGAGTCCAGCTCCTGGCGGTCGAACGGGGCGCCCTCGGCGGTCCCCTGCACCTCGATGAACCGGCCGTCGCCGGTCATGACGACGTTCATGTCAGTCTCGGCGCGCACGTCCTCCTCGTAGCAGAGGTCGAGCATCGGCACGCCGTCGACGACACCCACCGAGATGGCCGACACGGAGTCCGTCAGCACCTTCTCCGACGCCACGAGCTTCTGCGCGCGCATCCACTCGACGGCGTCGTACAGCGCGAGGTAGGCGCCGGTGATCGCCGCCGTGCGGGTGCCGCCGTCGGCCTGGAGCACGTCGCAGTCGATGACCAGCGTGTTCTCGCCCAGCGCCGCGGTGTCGATGATGCCGCGCAGCGATCGGCCGATGAGCCGGGAGATCTCGTGCGTGCGCCCGCCGATGCGCCCCTTCACCGACTCGCGGTCGGAGCGGGTGTTCGTGGACCGCGGCAGCATGGCGTACTCCGCCGTCACCCAGCCGAGGCCGGAGCCCTTGCGCCAGCGCGGCACGCCCTCGGTGACCGACGCGGCGCAGAGCACTCGGGTCTTGCCGAACTCGACGAGCACCGAGCCCTCGGCGTGGTCGAGCCAGCCCCGGGTGAGCCGGACGGTGCGGAGCTGATCGGCACTGCGGCCGTCGATACGGGTCATGCGGCCCAAGCTATCGCCTCTGTCGCCTCCGCAGCGCCGGCCCCCGGCGAACCACCCGAATCGCCTGCGTACCGGCCGGCGTCCCGGCTACGTTCGAGATCATGCAGCGCAGGGCGGCGCCGAGGCACCGCCGGGCGTCCGGGTCGCGGTCGTCCGGCCGGCGCACCGCGCTCGTGGCCGCCGGGGTGGCCGGCGAGCTGCTGCTGACCGCCGGCGCGCTGGTGCTGCTGTTCGTCGTCTACACGTTCTGGGGCACCGGGCTGCAGACCGCAGCCGCCCAGGACGATCTGCGCGACGAGTTCCAGCAGCACCTGCTCAGCCGCGAGGAGCCGACCGGCGCCGAGGCCGACGGCGGCGACGACGCCAGTGCCGAGCCGGCGCCGCTCGAGCTCGGCGACGCCTACGGCATCCTGCGCATCCCGCGCTTCGGCGACGGCTGGGAGCGCATCGTCATCGAGGGCACCGACCCGGACGACCTCAGGGACGGCCCCGGCCACTACGTCGACAGCGTCGATCCCGGCCAGCTCGGCAACTTCGCCGTCGCCGCGCACCGGTCCGGCCATGGCGAGCCGTTCGCCCGGTTCGCCGAGTTGCGCGAGGGCGACATCGTCGAGATCGAGACGATCGACGGCGTGTTCCGGTACGAGCTGGACGACGCGCCCGATGGGGACAACGACGGCAATGTCATCGAGGCGACCGAGCTGTGGGTCGTCGACCCCGTACCCGGCGAGCCCGCCGGCACCGAGCCGGCCGAGGCGCGACTGACGCTGACGACGTGCTGGCCGCGGTGGGGGTCGGAGAAGCGGATGTACGCCACCGGTGTGCTGGTCGACGAGCGGCCGCGCGACACCGCCACCGGCTGAGCGCCGTCAGTACAGCATCAGCGGGTAGACCTCGAAGACCGACCCGTACGTGACGCCGAGCCGGTCCCCGGCCTGCCGGGCGAACATCCCCAGGAACTCCCGCGGCTCCGGGTGCCCCGGCAGCGCGCCGAGGTAACCGGCGTGCGCCTCCAGCGACCGGACGCCGAGGTCGAACGTGTCGGTGACGTCGGCGCCGTGCTTGGCCTCGGGCGAGCCGGCCGCCCAGATGGCGCGCACCTTGTTCCAGGGCTCGAGGCCCTCGTCGAGCAGCTCGGTGAACACCCACCGGTTGCCGGCGTCGCGGGCTCCGTCGAGCACGGCCTTCCCGACGGCGATGTGGTCGGCCTGGTTCAGGATCACGCCGCCGAACGTCTCGTGGAAGTTGCCCGTGATGACGATGTCGGGACGGTGCCGGCGGATCGCCCGGGCGATGTCGCGGCGCAGCGGCAGGCCGTACTCGACGACGCCGTCGGCGTGGCCGAGGAACTCGACCTCGTCGACGCCCACGATGGCGGCGGCGTCGCGCTCCTCCTTCTCGCGCAGCGGCCCGGTCTGCTCCGGCGGCATGGAGTCGATGCCGGCCTCGCCGCTGGTGACCATGCAGTACACGACCCGTTTGCCCTGCCCGGTCCACCGCGCGATGGCCGCGGCGGCGCCGTACTCGACGTCGTCGGGGTGCGCGGCGACGACCAGCGCCCGGTCCCAGTCCTCGGGCAGCGGCTCCAGCGGCGTCGTCGGCATCGGCAGCGGCGGCTCCGGCAACGGCTCCGTCACCGGCTGCTCGGGCGCGACCTCGTGCTCCGTCATCAGACCTCCCAGTGTCCACCCGGCACGGCGAGCTCCACCGGGCCGTCGTAGACCGCGCTCGCGTGCTCGGCCGCGCGCTGCGGATCGCCCCATGGTGGCACGTGGGTGACGACCAGTCGACGGACTGCGGCGGCCGCGGCGTGCTCGCCGGCCTCGCGCCCGGTCAGGTGGATGCCGGGCGGATTGTCTTCGCCGTCGGCGTAGGCGGCCTCGCACAGGAACAGGTCGGCGTCGCGGGCCAGGTCGACCAGCGCCGGCGTGGCCGCGGTGTCGCCGGAGTAGACGAGCGACCGGCCCTCGTGCTCGACCCGGATCGCGTACGCCGGGACCGGGTGCTCGACCCGGGCCACCCGGACGGTCAGGGGCCCGACGGCGAACGCGTCGGCCGGGGCGGCCGGATAGGTGCGGAAGTCGAACTCGCCGGACAGCCCCGGGTCGGGTTCCTTGCCGTACGCCGCGGCCATGCGCTCGGCAGTGTCGTCGGGCCCGTAGACCGGGACCCGCCGGTCCGACGGCACGCCGTAGCGCAGCGCGACGTACAGCCCGCACACGTCCATGCAGTGGTCCGGATGCAGGTGACTGAGCACGACGGCGTCCAACTCGGCCAGCCCGGCGACGCCGACCATCCGCTGCAGCGGGCCGAGCGCGCCGTTGCCGAGGTCCAGTACCAGCCGGACCCCGTCGGCCTCGACCAGGTAGCCGGACGCGGGCGAGTCCGGCCCCGGCATCGAGCCGGAGCAGCCCAGGACGGTGAGCCTCAAGACCCGACCGCCAGGTTGCGGCCGACCACCGGCAGCTCGGACGTCTCCTCGACCGACGCGATCTCCGGGCCGAGGAACCGGCGGCCAAGCTCGCGGAACGGCCGCGCGTCGCCGGTGGACCGGAACTGGTGCCGCGGCGGCGGGAGCGTGTCGGCGCGCATGAGCCGATGGTCGACGAGCGTGCGGTAGACGTCCTTCGCGGTCTCCTCGGCGCTGCTGACCAGCGTGACCGCCTCACCCATGACGTACGAGACGACGCCGGTGAGCAGCGGATAGTGGGTGCAGCCGAGGACCAGGGTGTCGACGCCGGCGGCGCGGACCGGCTCGAGGTACTCGCGGGCGACGGTCTCCAGCTCCGGCCCGTGGGTGATGCCGGCCTCGACGAACTCGACGAACCGCGGGCAGGCCTGCGTGGTGATGCGCAGGTGCGGCGCGGCGGCGAAGGAGTCCTCGTAGGCGCGCGACGTGACGGTGGCACGGGTCGCGATGACGCCGACGTGGCCGTTGCGGGTGGCGGCGACAGCGCGGCGCACGGCCGGCTGGATGACCTCGACGACGGGGATGTCGTACCGCTCGCGGGCGTCGCGCAGGACCGCGCTGCTGGCCGAGTTGCACGCGATGACCAGCATCTTCACCCCCTCGGCGACGAGGGTGTCCATGACGTCGAGGGCGTACTCGCGCACCTGCGCGATGGGCCGCGGTCCGTATGGGCCGCGTGCGGTGTCGCCGACGTACATGACGGGTTCGTGCGGGAGCTGGTCGAGGACGGCCCGGGCGACCGTCAGACCGCCCACTCCGCTGTCGAAGATCCCGATCGGTGCGTCGTTCATCGTCGCAAGAGCGTACGCCGACGGGCGGACGCTGAGGCCCGGACGTGGCGAACGCCACGCCGTGTCAGGCCCGGCGGTAGTCGAGTACGACGTGGCCGCTGCCGAACGTCTGCACGTCGGCGAGCTCGAACGCCGTCGGCGCGAACCCGGTCGTGAACAGCGGCACGCCGGCCCCGGCGACGATCGGGTACTGCTTGACCACCATGCGGTCGATCGCCGGCAGCAGCGCGCCGGCCAGCCCGGCACCGCCGGCGAGATAGACGTCCAGCGGCGAGTCCTCGGCCTTGAGCCCGCGCACGAACTCCAGCGGGTCGTCGCCGACGATGGTGACCGCCGGGTCCGGCGACTCCGTCATGGTCGTCGAGACGACGTACTGCCGCAGGTGGGCGTACGGGCTGGTGATGCCGACGTCGAGTGCGGGCTGGTAGGTGCGGCGACCCATGACGATGGTGTCGAACCGCGAGTTCGGGACGTCGTCGATGCGGCCCAGCTGCCGGGCGTGACTCGGCAGCGCGTCGCCGTATTGCGCGAACATCCACGTCGCGTACTCGTCGGGCACGGGGAAGAAGTCGATCTCGTCGTCCGGGCCGGCGATGAACCCGTCGATGGACTGACCGATGTAATAGACCAGCTGGCGCACCAGAGCACCGTACTCAGGCCCAGAGCTGGCCGTCGAGGCGGTCCTCCGCGTCGTCGACGCTGCCCTCGTAAGCGCCCGTCGACAGGTACTTCCAGCCGCCGTCGGCGACGATGAACGCGATGTCGGCGCGCCTGCCGTCGGCGACCGCCTTCTTGGCGATGCCGAGCGCGGCGTGCAGGACCGCGCCGGTGGAGATGCCGGCGAAGATGCCCTCGAGCTCCAGCAGCTGCCGGGTCCGCTGGACGGCGTCGCGCGGGCCGACCGAGTACCGCGACGTGAGCACCGTCTCGTCGTACAGCTCCGGCACGAACCCCTCGTCGAGGTTGCGCAGCCCGTAGACCAGCTCGCCGTACCGCGGCTCGGCGGCGACGATCTGCACGTCGGGCAGCTTCTCGCGCAGGTAGCGGCCGACGCCCATGAGCGTTCCCGTCGTGCCCAGGCCGGCGACGAAGTGGGTGATCTCGGGCAGGTCCTCCAGCAGCTCAGGGCCGGTGGTCTCGTAGTGCGCGAGCGCGTTGCCGGGGTTGCCGTACTGGTAGAGCATGACCCAGTCGGGGTTCTGTCGCGCGAGTTCCTTGGCTACCCGGACCGCCTCGTTCGACCCGCCCGCGGGGGGTGACGCGATGATCTCCGCGCCCCACATGCGCAGCAGCTGGCGGCGTTCCTCGGAAGTGTTCTCCGGCATCACGCATACCAGGCGGTAGCCCTTGAGCTTGGCTGCCATGGCCAGCGAGATGCCGGTGTTGCCCGACGTGGGCTCCAGCAGCGTCGCGCCGGGGGTCAGCCGTCCGTCGGCCTCGGCGGCCTCGATCATCCGCAGCGCCGGGCGGTCCTTGACCGAGCCCGTCGGGTTGCGGTCCTCGAGCTTCGCCCACAACCGCACGTCGGGCGACGGCGACAACCGCGGCAGCCCGACCAGCGGTGTCCGGCCGAGGGAATCGAGCAGGGAGTCGTAGCGCATCAGCGGCTGTGACTGCCGCCGGCGACGGCCGGCAGCACGGTGACGGAGTCGCCGTCGCTCAGCTGGGTCTTCTCCGCGCCGAGGAAGCGGACGTCCTCGTCGTTGACGTAGACGTTCACGAACCGGCGCAGCGAGCCGTTCTCGACCAGCCGGTCGCGCAGCCCCGGGTGCCGCGACTCGAGGTCGTCGATGAGCGCCGCCAGCGTGTCACCGGTGCCCTCGACGGTCTTGGCGCCACCGGTGTACTGGCGCAGGATCGTGGGGATACGGACCTCGACGGCCATCGGACGGCTCCTGTGAACTCTCGCTAAGTTGGTCACTCACCGCAACGGCGGTGCAGGGTCCCATCATTCCCCATCGATGACCTGGACCTCTTCCTCGGTCACCTCGCCGTCCACGATCCGGAACGAGCGGAACTCGTGCGTGTCCTCGTCGCGGGTCGAGACCAGGACGTAGTGCGCGCCCGGCTCGTTGGCGAGCCCGATGTCCGTGCGGGACGGGTAGGCCTCGGTCGCCGTGTGCGAGTGGTAGATGACGACCGGCTCCTCGTCGTTGTCGTCCATCTCGCGGTAGAGGTGCAGCAGGTCCATCGAGTCGAACTCGTAGAACGTGGGCGACCGGGCCGCGTTGAGCATCGGGACGAACCGCTCCGGGCGGTCGCTGCCGGCCGGTCCGGCGATCACACCACACGCCTCGTCCGGGTGATCCTTGCGGGCATGCTCCACGATGGCGTCGACGAGGTGACGGCGGATGGTCAGCACGGTTGAAGGATACGGAAGCTGATCGAGGTTCCGGTGGGCCGGGCCGGCCATGCCCCCCGTGTCGCACTGCGCCTGCGATCGCGGTGACGCCCACCGTGACGTTCGCTGGAGGTTGGCCCGTCGCCGGTTATTCCAGGGCGGACGACAGCGTGCGGACCAGCGTCTCCTGGACCCAGCCCAGCCAGTCGTACACGTCGTGCACGTGGCGCCGGGGGTCGTTCTCGTCGAGCGCGAGCCAGTCGTCCTCGTCGCCCTCGGTGACGCCGAGCCGGGTCCCCAGGGCCAGCCGCAGGTCGGTGAGCGTCCGCAGCCAGGCCTCGGACTCGGCGGAGTCCAGTTCGATGCGGATCTTCTCGCGGCTCTTCGCCGGCAGCCCGGCGCCGTCAGCCGTTGCCAGCGAGGCGAGCACCGTCGCCGCCGTCGCCGCCTTGCTGTCGCGCAGGCCGCGCTCGGTGAAGCGGCGGAAGTCGGACGCGGCCTCGGCGTCCTCGCGGTAGCCGTCGGGGAACAGCCGGAGCAGCACCGGGTCGGTGGGGCGGGACGGCGCGTCGTCGGCCAGGCCGAGTTCGGCGGCCCAGCCGTCGCCGGCGGCGAGGTCGGCGGGTTCGTCGCGCACCAGCTCCAGCAGCTGACCCACCAGTGAGCGCAGCAGCTCGACCTCGACGACGTGGAACGACGCGGCGACGACGCCCCCGCGGGCTCGACGGAACGCGGTGCTCAGACTCTGTCCCCCGCCTTCTGCAGCGTGGCCCACAGGCCGTACGAGTGCATGGCCTCGACGTCGCGCTCCATCTCTTCGCGCGTGCCGGAGGACACGACGGCCTTCCCCTTCTCGTGGACGTCGAGCATCAGCTTCTCGGCCTTGGTCTTCGGATACGCGAAGTATGCCTGAAAGACGTAGGTCACGTACGACATGAGGTTGACCGGGTCGTTCCACACCACGGTGACCCACGGAACGTCCGCCAACGGAACCTCGGCGGCCTCCGGGCGCTCGATCTCCACGGGTGCGGTCATCACGGCCCCCAATGGTGTCATTTTCCGGCCATCACCCCGCGCCGTCCTGCGCTCACATGCACAACCGTGCTCTGGACCCGCGGTGTTCCCGCCGGTCCCCGACATCTCATCATCCACCCCACGCAACGCCTTCGCCAGTCTGCGCGGGATCCGGGCCATTCGTGGCGCAGCCGCATAGTCTGGTGGTTGTGTCGGCTACGACAGCCCTGCTCACCGACCACTACGAGCTGACGATGCTCCAAGCGGCGCTGGCCCGGGGCACCGCCGGACGGCGCTCGGTGTTCGAGGTGTTCGCCAGACGCTTACCCGGCGGTCGCCGTTACGGCGTCGTCGGCGGCACCGGCCGGCTGCTCGACGACCTCGAGTCGTTCCGGTTCGACGACGACGAGCTCGCCTTCCTGGAGCACAACTCCGTCGTCGGCGGACCGACGCTGGACTGGCTGTCCGGGTACCGGTTCACCGGCGATGTGTGGGGCTACGGCGAGGGCGAGGCGTACTTCCCGAACTCGCCGCTGCTCATCGTCGAGTCATCGTTCGCCGAGGCGGTCGTGCTCGAGACGCTGGTGCTGTCGGTGCTCAACTTCGATTCCGCCGTCGCCACGGCGGCCTCGCGTATGACGACGGCCGCCGGCGACCGCCCGTGCATCGAGATGGGCTCGCGGCGCGCCCACGAGCGGGCCGCCGTCGCCGCCGCCCGGGCCGCGTACATCGCCGGGTTCACCGCCACCAGCAACCTCGAGGCCGGCCGCAGCTATGGCGTGCCCACGCGGGGTACCAGCGCGCACTCCTTCACGTTGCTGCACGACACCGAGCGCGACGCCTTCACCGCGCAGGTCGACTCCCTCGGCAAGGGCACGACCTTGCTGGTCGACACCTACGACGTCGAGGAGGCGGTCCGGCTGGGCGTCGAGATCGCCGGGCCGGAGCTGGGCGCCGTCCGGCTCGACTCCGGCGACCTGCTGCCCCAGGCCAAGGAGGTCCGCGCGTTGCTGGACTCCCTGGGTGCCCGCGACACCCGCATCGTCGTCACCAGCGATCTCGACGAACACGCCATCGCCGCGCTGGCCGCCGCACCGGTCGACGCGTACGGCGTCGGCACCCAGCTGGTCACCGGCGCCGGCTCCCCGACGGCGGGAATGGTCTACAAGCTGGTGGCCCGCGCCGACGACGACGGCACCATGGTCTCGGTCGAGAAGAAGAGCGAAGGCAAGATCAGCCACGGCGGCCGCAAATACGCGCTGCGCCGCCGCAACGCCCGCGGGGTCGCCGAGGCCGAGGTCATCTGCGTCGGCCACGAGCCCGTCGATGCCAGCGCCGAGGTACGCTCCTCAGCCGAAGGCGCCGAATTTCTGGCCGAGCGGCCGCTGCTGGTCCCGCTCGTGCGCGACGGCGAGATCGTCGGCCGCGAGCCGCTGGCCGCCGCCCGCGAACGCCACGAACGGTCCCGCGCCGAGCTGCCCCGCACCGCGCTGAAGCTGTCGCGCGGTGAGCCCGCCATCCCCACCCGCTGGGAGGATCGCCCATGAAGCGCACACTCATCGTCGTCGACGTCCAGAACGACTTCTGCGAGGGCGGCAGCCTCGCCGTCGCGGGCGGCGCGGACGTCGCGTTCGGCATCGCCGAGGTGCTCAAGCGCTGGACCGACGGCGAACCGTGGGACCGCCGCTACGACTACGTCGTCGCCACCCGCGACCACCACATCGATCCGGGAGGCCACTTCTCCGACCACCCCGACTACGTCGACAGCTGGCCGCCGCACTGCGTCGCCGGCACCGACGGCGTCGCGTTCCACCCGAACCTCGACCCGCAGCCGTTCGACGCGGTCTTCGACAAGGGCGAGTACCAGGCCGCCTACTCCGGCTTCGAGGGGAAGTCGCACGACGGCGTCCCGCTGGCGGACTGGCTGCGCGGCCACGAGGTCGGCAGCGTCGACGTCGTCGGCATCGCGACCGACCACTGCGTCCGGGCGACCGCCCTCGACGCGGCCCACAACGGCCTGGAGACGACGGTGCTGCTCGACCTCACCGCCGGGGTGGCGATGGAGACGACGGCGGCGGCGCTGGAGGCCATGCGCGCGGTCGGCGTCCGGCTGCAGGGCGAGCCGATCGTCCGCTGATCAGGCGGTACGTGCGGCGGTCGACGCCTCGCGGGCGTCCAGTAGCTCGTCCCAGTGCTCCGCGCCCCACTCGCACAGCGCCTCGATGACCGGCAGCATGCTGCGGCCCAGCGGCGTCAGCGCGTACTCGACGCTCCGGTCGGGTCCGGGCCACTCGGTGCGGACGACCAGGCCGTCGCGCTGCAGGTTCCGCAGCGAGGTCGTCAGCGACTGGGCGCTGACGGAGCGCAGCGGCACGCGCAGCTCGGAGAACCGGCGCGGGCCGTCCTCGAGGCACCGGATCACCAGGCCGGCCCACTTGTCCGAGAACCGCAGCGGCATCAGCGTCGACGGGCAGACGGGGTCGAACATGTCGGGATCGAGCGGCGTCGGCATGTGATCACACTTTCACGTCTCGGGCCGTGCACGCAGGACTCCCTCGCTCCGTTCGTCTCACGCTGCCGACCGACGACTCGTGGGAGCCTCCGGCCCCCAGTCGTCGCCGGTGTGCACGGCCCTCGACAGGCGTACTGACCTGCGTGGTCATCTCGGCCTGACCAGCCGGTCGCCTAGCGTGCGCTGCATGACGAGCATCGTGGTCTTCGGAGCCGGCGGACGGGCCGGGCGGGCGGTACTGGCCGAGGCGGCCGGCCGGGGCTGGGAGGTGACGGCGGTGGTGCGCGACCCCGCGCGCCACCCCGATCTGGGCGGTGACGGCGGCAGCGTCACCCTGGCGACCGGCGACGTGACCGACCCGGACGCCGTCGCCCGGCTGGCCGCGGGGCACGACGCCGCCGTCCACGCCGCGGCGACCCTCACCGTCCCGGCCGCCGAGTTCTTCCCCGCCGCCGCGTCGGCGCTGCTCACCGGCCTGGCCCGGGCGCGCGTGCCGCGGCTGGTCGCCGTCGGGCTGGCGTCGCAGCTGCCCGACGTCACCGGGACGCCGCTGATGGACGCGCCCGGCTACCCGTCGGACCACCGCGACTTCATGCTGGGCCACGGCGCCGGGATGGACGTGTTCCGCACCGCCGAGACGGCCGTCGACTGGCTGGTCGTCGCCCCGGCCGGCGACTTCGACCACGGCGGCACCCCGGCCGGCGGGTACCGGATCGTCCCCGGCGACGCCGCCGCCCGGATCACCTACGCCGACCTCGCCGTGGCCGTCGCCGACGAGATCGAGCGGCCGCGGCACCACCGCCTGCTGCTAGGCGTGACCGCGCCTTAGTAGTCTCATCGGACGTGACCCCCGCCGTCTGGATGATCGCCGGCGCGCCCGGCGCCGGCAAGACCACCGTCGCCCGCAAGCTGGCCGCGCTCCTCGACCCCACCCCCGCGCTGCTGGACAAGGACACCGTCTACGCGCCGTTCGTGGTCGCGACGCTCGAGACGCACGGGCGGCCGTTCGGCGAGCGCGAGGGGCCCTGGTACGACGAGCACATCAAGGTGCACGAGTACGCCGGCCTCGCCGACACCGCCGCGGAGGTCCGGTCGGCCGGCTGCCCGGCGATCCTGGTCGCGCCGTTCACCGGCCAGATCCGCGACCTCGACGCCTGGGCGGCCTACGTCGACCGACTCGGCGGCGACCCGGTGCACCTGCTGTGGGTGCGCTCGGACGGCGACACGCTGCGCGAGCGGATCACCGGCCGTGGCCACGACCGCGACGGGCAGAAGCTGGCGAACTTCGCCGAGTTCACCGCGGCCACCCTGCCGGACGTCCCGCCGCCGGCGCCGCACGCCGAGATCGACAACCGCCGCGGCGCCCCGCCCCTCGACGACCAACTGGCCGCGGTGCTCGCCCGCGTCTGACGGCGACCCTCCCCAGGTGCGGCGTTGGCAGGGGATGCGGCGTTGGCCGTCCCCCTGCCGCCCGTGTCGGGCGTTCGTGGGGCCGTCACCAGGATTACCCGAGCCTCAACACGTCTGCAATCGTGTTGAGGCTCGGGTAATCCTGGTGGTTGTGGGTCAGGGGAAGAGGTGCTCCAGGACCTGGGCGACGCCGTCCTCGTCGTTCGAGGGGCAGCGGTGCGTGGCGGCGGCGACGGCGTCGGGGTGGGCGTTGCGGACGGCGTACGACGTGCCGGCCCAGGTGAGCATCGGGACGTCGTTGGGCATGTCGCCGAACGCCACGACGTCGTGCGCGTCGACGCCGAGCGAGCCGCACAGCGCGGCCAGCGCGGACGCCTTGGAGACGCCGGCGCGGCTGACCTCCAGCACGGGCGCGTGCCCGGAGTACGTCGCGGCGGCCAGTGAGCCGACGACGGCCGCGGCCCGCGAGATGAACTCCGGCGCGTCCAGCTCCGGATGCGTGACGACCAGCTTGGACACCGGCTCGGCCAGCAGCTCCTCCAGCTCGGCCACGACGGTCCCGTCAGGTGCCGGCCACGTTCCACGGAAGGACGGCTCCTGGCCGAACGTCAGCCGCCGCTCGATGGCGAACGTCGCGCCCGGCACGCTCGCCCGGATCGCCTGCGCGACCTGCAGTGCGACGTCGCCGGGCAGGCCGTGCTCCTCGACCACCTCGCGCGTGCGCACGTCGTAGACCAGGGCGCCGTTCGCGCAGATCGCCAGCCCGTGCGACCCGACCTCCTCGGCCAGGACGTCGATCCAGCGCGGCGGCCGGCCGGACACGAAGACGACGGTCGCGCCGGCGTCCTCGGCCCGGGCCAGGGCCGCCCGGCTGCGCGGCGACACCGTCCCGTCGCTGTGCAGCAGGGTGCCGTCGAGATCCGTCGCGACGACCTTCACGGCAGCGTCAGCCCCGACTGGACGGCGAAGACGACCAGCTGGGCGCGGTCGCGGGCGTGCAGCTTCACCATCGCCCGGCTGACGTGGGTGCGCACGGTCGCCGGGCTGACGACGAGCTCGGCGGCGATCTCGTCGTTGGACCGGCCGGTCGCGACCCAGGCGACGATCTCGCGCTCGCGCTCGGTGAGGCGGTCCAGCTCCGGGTGCGGCGCGCTGGCCGGCGCGTCGCGCCCGCTGAACTGCTCGATGACCCGGCGCGTGACCGACGGCGAGAGCAGGCTGGCGCCGTCGGCGACCACCCGGATGGCGTGCAACAGCTCGGCCGGCAGCGAGTCCTTGAGGACGAACCCGCTGGCCCCGCCGCGCAGCGCCTCGAAGACGTACTCGTCCAGCTCGAACGTCGTGAGCACGATGACCTTGACGCCGCTCAGCTCCGGGTCGGCGGTGATCTCGCGCAGCGCGGCCAGGCCGTCGAGCACCGGCATGCGGATGTCCATCAGCACGACGTCGGGCTTCGTGCGCCGGACGAGGTCCAGCCCGGCCCGGCCGTCGGCGGCCTCGCCGGCCAGCTCGGTGTCGTCCTCGGTCTCCAGGAGTGTGGCCAGCCCCATGCGCACCAGCGCCTGGTCGTCGACCACCGCAACCCGGATCACACCGTCACGCCCGCCATCCGTCATGACGTCGATCCTGACATGTCCGGCGCGCGGTCCGCGTCCACCAGCGGCAGCCGGGCGTGGACGGCGAACCCGCCGCCGCCGCGCGGCCCCGCCTGCAGCCGGCCGCCGAGCGCCTCGGCCCGGGCGCGCATACCGGCGATCCCGGTCCCCGACCCGTCCCCCTCCGGCGACGACGACGGCCCCGGCGGCGCCCCGCCCACGCCGTCGTCGCTCACGTCCAGCAGCAGCTCGTCGCCGGAGCGCCGGATGCGCACCTCTGCGCGGGTGGCGGCGGCGTGGCGCAGCACGTTGGTCAGCGACTCCTGCACGATCCGATACGCCGCCACGTCGATGTCCGGCGGCAGGTCGGTGTGGCCCTCGACGTCGGCGTCCACCTCCACTCCACCGGCCCGGATGCGGTCGAGCAGCACGTCCAGCTCGGCCAGCCCGAGGTCGGGCCGGCGCGGCGCGGCGTCGGTGACCGGGCTGCGCAGCACCTGCAGCTCGGCCCGCAGCCCGTCGAGCGACGCCTTGCTGGTGTCGCGGATCGCCTCCAGCGCGGCCCGCACCTTCTCCGGGTTGCGGTCCAGGACGTGCAGCGCGACACCGGCCTGCATCGCGATGACCGCGAGGCCGTGGCCGACGGAGTCGTGCAGCTCCTGCGCCATCCGCAGCCGCTCCTCAGACACCGCCCGGCGGGCCTGCGCCGCGCGCACGTCGGCCTGCGACTCGCGCCGCGTCTTCAGCGCCGCGCCGACGGCCAGCGGCGCGGCGAACGCGGCCAGCGAACCCACGGCTCCGGCGGTGGCCTGCCGCCAGAAGTCGCCGGGATCGTCGAGCAGGCGGAACACCGACACCAGGGCAACGAGCGCCCAGTAGCCGCCGACCCAGCGCAGCGCGATCCGATGCGGCAGCCGGTAACCGAGGGTGAAGCTGATCACCAGGATGGTGAACATGATCGGCCCGTAGGGATAATCGGCCGCGAGGTACGACAGCAGGGCCGCGCCGCTGACCACGAGAACGGTGCGCGGGTACCGGCTCCGCAGGGCGAACGGCAGTGTCGCGATGACCACCAGCGCGAACGCGAGCGCGTCGGCGTCGCGGCCGCCGTCCTGGCTGGCGCTGGCACCGTGTGTGCCCGCGATTCCGACGAACAGCAGCAACAGCGCGATGCCGACGTCGAGCGCCGACATCTTGAACCGGGCGAACCTCTCCACGGACTCGACCATAGACGCGCGCGGCGACCACTGGCGTCGGCGCCGCGGCGTAACCGGACTACGCGGATCTGCGTACGCGGAATGCCGCTCTGCGGCCGACGCCAGCGACGGCGGCCGCGCGAGAGCGTGGAGCCATGACGAACACCATCGTGGTCACCGACCGGCTGACCAAGCGCTACGGCGACAGGCTCGCCGTCGACGACGTGAGCCTCACCGTCCGCCGCGGTGAGGTGTACGGCTTCCTCGGACCGAACGGAGCCGGCAAGACGACCACGCTGCGCATGCTGCTCGGCCTGGTCCGTCCCACCAGCGGGACCGCGACGATCCTGGGCCATGCGCCAGGAGAGTCCGGCGCGACGGCACGGGTCGGCGCGCTGGTCGAGGGTCCCGGCTTCTACCCCTACCTCTCCGGCCGCGACAACCTGCGGGTCATGGCCCGCTACCAGGGCGTCTCCGACCAGGCCGTGGAAGACGCACTCGCCCGGGTCGACCTGTCTGAGCGCGGTGACGACGCGTTCAAGTCGTACTCGCTGGGCATGAAGCAACGGCTCGGTGTCGCGTCGGCGCTGCTCGGCGAGCCGGACCTGCTGGTCCTGGACGAGCCGACGAACGGCCTCGACCCCGGCGGTATGGCCGACATGCGCAAGCTCGTCGTCGACCTCGCCGAGCAGGGCCAGACGGTGCTGCTGTCCAGCCACCTGCTGGCCGAGGTGCAGGAGATCTGCGACCGCGTCGGCGTCATCGCGCACGGCCGGCTGCTGGCCGAGAGCACCGTCGCCGAGCTGCGCGGCGCCAGCACGCTGCTGGTCCGCGCGCAGCCGGTGGAGCTGGCGCTCTCGGTGTCGATGCAGGTGGCCGGCGACGACGCCGTCCAGCTCACGGACGCGGGCGTGCGGCTGGAGCTGCCCGAGGACCGGGCGCCGGAGCTGGCCCGCGCGCTGGTCGCGGCCGGCGCCGACATCCACGAGATCCGCCCGTCGGAGCGGTCTCTGGAGGACGTGTTCTTCGAGATGACGACCGACCAGGAGGAGAACCGATGAGCACCGCGACGATGACCGGCCGGCCCGCCGCCCGCGGCGAGACCCGGGCCGTCCCGACCGCGCTCGGCGGCCTGCTCGCCAGCGCCCGGGCCGAGCTGCTCCGGCTGCGCAAGTGGCCCGCGGTCTGGGTCCTGGCGACGGTGTGGCTGCTGCTCAACCTCACCTTCGCGTACCTCTTCAACTACGTCGCGTACGCGACCGGGTCCTCCGGCTTCTCCAACGAGGGCGTCGCGCCGGAGGCCCTGCTGCCGGAGCTGCTGCCCGCGGCGATCCCGTCGGTCCTCACCGGCGGCATGCCGATGTTCGGCGGCGCGATCATGTTCATCCTCGGCGCGCTGGCCGCCGGGAGTGGGTTCGGCTGGGGCACCTGGAAGACCGTGCTCACGCAGGGTCCGGGCCGGTTGTCCGCGTTCGGCGGGACGCTGGCCGCCGTGGGTGTGGCGGTGGTCGCGGTGGTCGCGGCGACGGTGGCACTGGACTTCGCGGCGTCGACGCTGATCGCCGTCGTCGAGGGCCAGAGCATCGTCTGGCCCGAGCTCGGCGCGCTGGCCGAGTCGGTCGGCGGCGGGCTGTTGATCTTCGGGATGTGGGCGGCGGCCGGCGTGCTGGTCGGCGTACTGACCCGCAGCCCGGCGCTGGCGGTCGGCCTCGGCCTGGTGTGGTCGCTGGTGATCGAGAACCTGCTGCGCGGCGTCGGCAACCTGCTCAGCGGCGTCGAGTACGTGACGAACGTGCTGCCGGGGACGGCGGCAGGGTCGGTGGCCGGCGCACTGGGCGCCGGCGCCGAGGGTGACCCCGACGGTGCGCCGGGCGTGCTCACCGTGCTCGATGGCGGCCCGGCGACGCTGCTGGTGGCGGCGTATCTCGTGGTCTTCGCCGCCGTCGCGGCACTGCTGATGCGGCGCCGCGACGTCGTCTGATCCCCGGGCGGCGGCCGAACGCCGTCGCCGCGAACCGGAAGAAGTACTTCGTCCGTGAAGTACGCTACCGGGGCGCGGCGGCGGCGTTCGGCGGGGAGGTTCGATGAGGTTCGGCGTCCTGGGCCCCTTGGCGGTCCACGACGACCACGGCACGGCCGTCCCCGTCACCTCGGCCAAGCAGCGGCAGCTGCTGGCCGTCCTGCTGACCCGCCGCAACACCCGGGTCTCCGCCGACACGCTCCTGGAGGCGCTGTGGGACGGCCGCCCGCCGCGGTCGGCGCGGGCGAACCTGCAGAGCTACGTCCACCGGCTGCGGCGGCTGCTCGGCGAGTCCCGGATCGTCCACCATCGCTCCGGCTACCAGCTCGAGGTACGTCCCGGCGAGGCCGACGACGAGGAGTTCCAGCGGCTGGCCGCGGACGGTCGCGACGCCCTCGCGGCCGGCGACGTCGCGCAGGCCGCGGAGCTGTTCCACAACGCCGTGGCGCTCTGGCGCGGACCGTCGGCCTACGCCGACGTCCCCGAGTCCGGCACCGTCGACCTGGAGGCGGCCCGGCTCGGTGAGCTGCGGCTGGCGGTGGTCGAGCTGCGTTTCGAGGCCGACCTCGAACGCGGCCGGCACGACCTGCTGGTCGCCGAGCTGACCTCGCTGGTCGCCGCGAATCCGTTGCGGCAGCGGCTGTACCGCCAGCTGATGCTCGCTCTGCACCGATCCGGGCGCACGGCCGACGCGCTCGACGTCTACCACCGCGCCCGCGCCGCCCTGGTCGAGGAGCTGGGGCTGGAGCCGGGACCGGAGCTGCGCGAACTGGAGCGGGCCATCCTGACCGAGGACCCGGCGCTCGCCCCGCCACCGCCCCGCGACCCGGCGGGGACCAGCCCGGCCTCGACCCGCCCGGCCGAGCTGCCGCCCGCCGATCCGGCCTTCACCGGGCGGCGCGACGAGGTGCGGCGCGTCACCGCCTGGCTGACGGAGGGCGGCAACCGGCCCGCCGTCGTCGCCGTCAGCGGGCCCGGCGGCGTGGGCAAGTCCGCCCTCGCCCTGCGGGCGGCGCACGTGGCCGCCGCGCAGTTCCCCGACGGCCAGCTGTACGTGAACCTGCGCGGCGCGACGCCGGGCGTCCGCCCGCTACGGCCGCACGACGTGCTCGTCAGGCTGCTCAGCGCGCTCGGCGTCGAGGAGCGGTACGTCCCCGCCGACCCGTCCGCGGCCGCCACGCTGTTCCGCGCCACCGTCGCCGGGCGGCGGCTGCTGATCGTGCTGGACGACGCCGACTCCGCCGCGCAGGTCCGGCCGCTGCTGCCCGGCCCGGATGCCGGGCCGGCCCTGCTCGTCACCAGCCGCCGGGTGCTCGCGACGTTCGCCGGCGCCCGGCAGCTGGCGCTCGGGACGCTCCCGCCGGACGAGGCAGTGGACCTGCTCGCCGCGCTGGCCGGTGCGGCGCGCGTCGCCGCGGAGCCGGAGGTCGCCGCCGAGGTCGTGGCGCTGTGCGGCCTGCTCCCGCTGGCTGTCCGGGTGGCCGGCGCGCGGCTGCTGTCCCGGCCCGACTGGACGCTCGCGTCGCTGCGCGACCGCCTGGACGACGCGCAGCATCGCCTCGACGAGCTGGAGCACGACGACCTCGCGGTGCGGGCCAGCTGCGACGTCGCCTACGCCGCGCTGCCGGACGCGCCGGCGGAGGTCTTCACCGGCCTGGGCCTGGCCGGCTTCGCCGACTTCACCGTCCACACCGCGGCCGCGCTGGCCGGTCGTCCGCTTGCGTCGACACGGCGGGCGCTGGACCAGCTGGTGGAGGCCCAGCTGCTGATCGCGGCGCCGGGCGACCGGTTCATGCTGCACGACCTCGTCCGCCTCTACGCGCGCGAACGGGCCGAGCGCACGCTGACCCCGTCCGCCCGCGACGACGCCATCCGCCGGGCTCTCCACCACTATCTCGCCACCGCGCGGCACGCGTCGCGCATGAGCGTCGCGTGGTCCGATCGCCACGCGGCGATCGGGCCGGAGACCACCGAGCCGGGACGGGCCGCCGCCGACCTGCCCGACGGCCCGGCCATCTCGGCCTGGGTGCGGGCGGAGTCCGACAACATCGCCGCCGCCGCGATCCACGCCGCGGCGCTCGACGGCGACGGCCCGGCCATCCTGGCCGGCCTGGCGGCGGCCATGGCCCACCCGCTGCGCAGCCAGGACCGCTGGGCGGACCTCGTCGCCATCGGTCAGCTCGCGCTCGCGACGCTCGGCGACAGCGGGCAGGCCCGGTGGCGGTCGAAGATCCACCAGAGTCTCAGCGACGGCTACTTCATGCTGAACCGGCTGGCGGAGGCGCACCAGCACGGTCTCGAAGCGGTCCGCGCCGCGCACGAGGGCGGCGACCGCCACAGCGAGGCCGACGCCCGCAGCGCGCTCGGCTTCGTCCTGCACCATTTGGACCGGACCGACGAGGCGTTCGTCCAGTACCGCCGGGCGCTGCAGCTGCAGCGCGAGATCGCCGACGCCAAGGGGCAGGCGGTCACCCTCACCCGGCTCGGCGTCAGTCACCACCTGAGCGGCCGGCTCGACGAGGCTGTCGCGTGCCAGCAGCGTGCGCTGCAGCTGGACAACAGCCCGCATCTCACCGGCATCGCGCTGTTCAGGCTCGGCGACGCCCACCTCGACGCCGGGCGGCCGGAGCGCGCCCTCGACTGCCTCGAGCCGGCGATCGAGGCGTTCCAGGCGTGCGGCTCCAGCGTCGACGAGGCGCTGGCCCGATGGCTGCACGGCGACATCCTGCGCCTACTCGGCCGCGACGGCGACGCCCGGCACAGCTGGAGCCGCTCGACCGACCTGCTGCGCGAGATGCGCAGCCTGACGAGCGACGAGGCCGGCGACCTCCTCGGCGCGCCGGTCCCGCGGATGCCCGCCGTCCTGCGCCGCGGCCGTGACGCTCGTCACCCGGCGTGACCGGCGGTCAGCGCCCATGTAGTGCCCGTATAGCGGCGGCTGCGATCGTCACGTCGGTTCACCCGAACCAGATCACACTGAGTACGGAGATAGTGCGTGAAATCGACGATCCGAACCCGAGCCCTCGCCCCACTGGCCGGCATCGCCCTGCTGTTCGCGACCGCCGCCTGCGGATCCGACGACGAGGCGCCGCCGCCGTCGGCGCCGGAGCCCGATCTTGAGATGACCATGACGGAGCCGCCGCCCGACGCGGCGGAGGAGGACACCGAGCAGGAGGCCTCCGGCGACGGCGACTACTGCGAGATGCTGCAGTCGTTCGGCAACGACGTCCTGGCCGGCGCCGGCAGCACCGATCCCGACGCCGCCGCCGGACTGGTCGACGCCTACCGCGAGATCGCCGCCGTCGCGCCGGAGGACGTCGCCGCGGACTGGACCGCCATGGCCGACGCCATGGAGGCGCTGTCCGACATCGACCCCGCCGACCCGGAGGCGGCGGGACAGCTGGAGGAGCTGGGCGACCTCGCCGCGGTCAGCCAGCGACTGGGCGAGAGCGTCCAGTCCGAGTGCGGCTGACGAGCGACCCGCGAACCCGTGATCATGTTCCCTCGCGGCGCCTGAGCGACCGCGAGGGAACATGATCAAGGGAGCGGGCGATCGGGGGACGTCCGCTCCCGTTCGTCCTCACGGCCTCACTCGCGCGGGCTGAGCTCCAGCTGGATGTCCATGTCCATGTCCAGCGTCTGCTGGGTGGAGCCGTCGTCGATCGCCATCTCGATGGACGTGCTGGTGTCGCTGCTGCCGGAGCCGGCGATCGGGAAGCTCAGCCGGCCGGCGCTCGTGCCGGTGCCCGAGCCGGCCGCCTCGATCAGCTCTACCGAGGCGCCGCCCTGCTCGATGGTGGTGGGCTCCGCGTGTTGCGCCATCTCGACGCCCAGCTCGTATGCGTCACCGTCGAACGAGGTCAGCGTGTAGCTGAAGGTGTTGCAGAAGGTGAATCCCTGCGAGTCGACCGCCGTGGCGACGTCCCAGGTGGCGCCGATGCCGACCGGCTCGGTGGGCAGCGGCACGGCGAGGTTGGCCAACTGGCTGTCGAGCTGCTGCATGGTCGGGGCGAGTGTGGGATCGACACCGGACGTGTCCAGCTTGCCGTCGACGAACGCGCCGCTGCGCGTCGTCGTGACGGTGCCGGTGACGCCGACCATGGAGTCGAGAAGGCTCTGCAGCGACGGGTCACCGCCCTCGACCTCGATGCGGTCGTAGGCCACCGTCATGGTGATCTCGTCGTCGGTGACGTCGTCGATGGTCAGCACCATGCCCATGAGCATCGGCGGCGTCGGCATCGAGGGCGATTCCTCGCCGTCGACGCTTGCCGTGGTGTTCATGGTCATGCGCATGTCGACGGCAGTGGTGTCGCCGGCCGTGGGCGACAGCTCCATCAGCGTCCGCGGCTCGTCGCCGGCGTCGGTGACGACGGCCTCCGGCGGCCCGTCGGTGCAGGTGGCGTCCGCGGCCGGCTCGGTGGTCTCCTCGCCCGGTCCGGACTCGTCGGATGCCTCGGCCGACGGGGCGGCTGTGCTCCCCGCCGAGCCGTCGTCGGAGTCGTCGCCGCAACCGGCGAGGACGAGCAGGGCGGCGGCCAGTGGCAGGCAGCCGGTGATGCGGCGCACGGGGGCTCCTCGGCGGGGATCGGATCGGACCAACCGCACTCTAGCCGCGCCCGCCGGCAACCAGCATCGACGGCTGGCGACGCCGTGACGTCGCCAGCCGTCGATGCTTCCATGCGTGGTCAGTAGCGCAGGGTCTGCAGGTAGGCCATGCTGTCGCAGGCCGACGAGATGCCGTCGGGCCGGGGCTGGTCGTTCTCGGTGAAGTAGTAGTCGACGCCGGCCAGCTCACTGTGGGCGAAGATCCGGCCGAAGTCGATCGTGCCCTCACCGACGTCGGCGAAGGAGCCGTCGGCGGCCCGGTCCTTCACGTGCAGCAACGAGAACCGGCCCGGGTACTGCTGGATCAGGCCGACCGGGTCGACACCGGCGTCCACGGCCCAGTAGAGGTCGAGTTCCATGTCGACGAGGTTCGGGTCGGTCTCGCGCACCAGCACGTCGTACAGGCGCACCCCGTCCTCGGTCCGGAACTCGAAGTCGTGGTTGTGGTAGGCCAGCGTGATGCCCTCCTCCTTGGCCCGGGCACCCTGCTCGTTGAGAATGTCGGCGACCCGGGAGTAGTCGGCGGCGTCCCAGCGGGCCGAGCCGGAGATGCGCACGTACTCCGCACCCAGGGCCTTCGCGGTCTCGATCACGCCCTCGATGTTCCTCTCGATCTGCCCCAGGTCCAGGCCGACCGAGGGCGCTCGCATGCCGGCCGCGGCGATCAGCTCGCCGAGCTGATCGCCGGTGTAGCCGTACAGGTTGCTTGACGGCTCGATGTTCTGGTAGCCGCAGGCGGCCAGCGCCGCGAGCGTCGCCTCTGTGTTCGGTGCCGGCATGGTCGCCCGGACCGTGTACCCGACCACGCCGATCTGCTCGGCGGGCACCTGGCGGTCGCCGTCGAGCTTGGGCGCCTTGCCGATCTCGGAGCCGGCCGCCGCGCGGATGACGGCGGCCCGCTCGCGCTGTGTGAGGACGCCGTCGGCCACCAGCTGGGAGGTGATGCCCTCCACCGTCCGGACGAAGTCGCCGTGGTTGGTGAACGGCTGCTCGTGCTCGATCAGGTCCATGATCGTGCAGCCGTCGCCGGAATCGCGGTTGGGGACGCCGGAGTCCGATCCCTCGCCGAACCAGACCGGGACGTCGGTGCCGTAGCCGCCGAAGCACCGGTCGCGCGGCTCGGTGACGTCCTCGCCGCCGACGTAGTCGATGCGATAGATGCCCGACCCGTCGTTGTGGTCGCCGCGGCCGACGCCGGAGCCGCCGCCGAAGTCGATCGTGTACAGCGAGCCGTCAGGCCCGAACTCGGCGTCGAACGGCGAGTTGAACGTCTCACCGGGCAGGAACGAGTTGATCGACTGCAGGTCGCCGGGCTCGGCGGGTGTGAACCGGTCGCTGGCCGCCGCCTCCGTCATGATGCTGATCGTCTTGTACCAGTCCGCTCCGTACTCGAAGGCGAACCACTTGCCGTCGAAGTACTGGGGGAACTTCGTGTCCGAGTCGAGGTCCTTGTCGTAGTCGTACACCGGCCCGGTCATCGGCGCGCCGCCGCCGGTGATCTCCGGGAAGAGGCCCGAGTGCTCGCCACGCTTGCCGTACCAGACCAGCGGCTCCTGCACGGGCGGCAGCTCCCGCAACCCCGTGTTGTTGGGCGAGTCGTTGACGGGGTTCTCGCAGTCGAACGGCTCGCCGGACGTGCCCGTCGCGAAGTCGAAGTCGACGAACGGGATGTTCGGGCCGATGCAGTACGGCCAGCCGTAGTTGCCGGCCTCGAGGATGCGGTTCTGCTCGACCAGGCCGGCCGGGCCCCGCAGCGGGTTCGGTGCGCTCGCGTCGGGACCGTAGTCGGCCACGAGCAGCGCGTCGCCGGCGTCGTCGTAGCTGATGGTGAACGGGTTGCGGAAGCCCATCGCGTAGATCTCCGGCCGGGTCTGGTCGGTCGCGTCGGCGGACTCCGGGAACAGGTTGCCCTCGGGGATGGTGTAGCCGCCGTCGTCCTCGGGATGGATCCGCAAGATCTTGCCGCGCAGGTCGTTGGTGTTCCCCGACGTCGCCTGGGCGTCCGCGGCCCGCCGGCCCGCGCGCTCGTCGATGGGGGTGTATCCGCTCTGCACGAACGGGTCGGTGTTGTCACCGGTGGCGATGTACAGGTCGCCCTCGTCGTCCATCGCGAGCGAGCCGGCCATGTGGACGTTCGCCAGCAGCTCGTTGCGCCAGATCGGGAACTCCAGGACCACCTCCTCGCTGGCCATGTCCAGCGTGTCGCCCACCAGGGTGAACCGCGACAACCGGTAGAGCGGCTCGGCCGGCGGCACCGTGTACAGCAGGTACAGCCAGCCGTTCTCGGCGAAGTCCTCGTCGATCGCGATGCCGGTGAGGCCGTCGGCGGTACGCGTGGTCGGCAGACTCAGCTGCAGGTCCCCGGCCAGCGTGGTGGTGGCCTCGTCGCCGTTCTGGTGGATCAGCTTGATCTGGCCGGTGCGCTGGATGTAGAGGACCCGGCCGTCGGGCAGCGGCGCGATCTCGTACGGATCGGCGAGGTTCGTGTCGTCCTCGAGCTGGACCTTGCGGAAGCTGTTCCACTCCGTCGCGCCGCAGTCCCCCGGTACGGCCCCGGCGGCCCACTCGATGCCGCCCAGGATGTGCTCGCGGAACAGCGGCTCGTCGAACGTCTCGGCGTGGTGGCCGCTGGCGGTGTACCAGGAGCGCCCGCCGTCGTAGACCTGGCACCAGGCGTGGGCGTGCTCCGGGCCCTCGTTCAGGCCCTGCGGGTTGTCGGTGGTGCGGATCTCGGTGAGAACGTGCACGTTACCGTTCGGCGTGGCCTGCCAGTTGTACCACTCCTCAGTGCGTTCCCACAGCTCAGGAAGCCCTTCGGTGGACGGGTGGGCGTGGTCGAGCACCTCGATGCGACCGGGGCGCGGCGCCGGGTGGTTCTGGAACTCGGCGCCGACGAGCCCCGCGTACCAGTCCCAGTCGCGCTCGGTACCCGTGGCCGAGTGCCAGCCGACGAAGCCGCCACCGCCGTTGATGTAGCGCTGGAATGCCGCCCGCTGGGAGGGGTCGAGCAGGTTCCCCCGCTCGGGCGTCGAGTTCGTGTTGTTGAAGATGACGACGTCGAACGGCCGCAGCCCCTTGTCGGAGAAGATGCTGGCGTCGTCGGTGACTGTGACGGCGAACCCGTGCTCCGCACCGAGCTCGCGCACCGTGTCGATCCCGGCCGGGATCGAGTCGTGGTAGAAGTTCGTGACGCCGGAGAAGACCAGGACGTTGAACCGCGCCCCGTCGTCGGCCGGCGCCGGCGCGGTCCGCGCCGTCTGGGCCTGGGCCGGTCCGGCCAGTAGGAACGGCACCAGCGCCAGCGCCATGACCAGCGCGGCGATCCGCCAGGCCGGCCCTCTCGTCGTCGGGATGAGGATTGTACGGTCGAAGGGCCGTGCCATGATCGTCCTCCCAGGTTCGCCGTGCTGCGATCAGTCCCCGGTAAGCGTTTTCCGGCAAGCGCTTTCCGACGATAGGCGTGGAAAGCGCTGATCGTCAAGGGCGAAAGACCATGGCGCAGCGATTGATCGTCAGGTCGCGAGCGGCCGAACCGCCACTCGCGACCTGTACCCCGCGGGAGGTGCCGCCGGCTCAGCCCTGCGGGCCGCGGCCGCTCCAGCTCCACGCGTACGCGCCGTCGTCGCTCTGCTGCCCGGCCTCGCCGATCTCCAGCGGCCGGAACGTGTCGACCATGACCGCCAGCTCGTCGAAGTAGTCCTTGCCCAGCGCCCGCTCGATCGCCGCCGGCTGGGGGCCGTGCGAATGGCCACCCGGATGCAGCGTGATCGAGCCCTGGCCGATGCCGGACCCCTTGCGCGCCTCGTAGTCGCCGCCGCAATAGAACATGACCTCGTCGGAGTCGACGTTGGAGTGGTAGTACGGCACCGGCACGGCCAGCGGGTGGTAGTCGACCTTGCGGGGCACGAAGTTGCAGATGACGAAGTTGTAGCCCTCGAACACCTGGTGCACCGGAGGCGGCTGGTGGATGCGCCCGGTGATCGGCTCGAAGTCGTCGACGTTGAACGTGTATGGGTACAGGCAGCCGTCCCAGCCGACCACGTCGAACGGGTGCGTCGGGTAGGTGACGATGCTGCCGACCAGCCCGGACGGCCCGTGGCCGCGGTGCTTCGTGTACACCTCGACGTCGGTGCCGGCGGTGACGAACGGCTCGGCCGGCGCCGTCAGGTCGCGCTCGCAATACGGTGCGTGCTCCAGGAACTGCCCGAACCGCGACAGGTACCGCTTCGGCGGCGTGATGTGTGAGTTCGCCTCGATCACGTACGCGCGCAGCGGGCCGTCGCCGGTCGGGACCCAGCGGTGCACCGTCGCCCGCGGGATGATCGCGTAGTCGCCCTTGCGCACCCGGAGCAGGCCGAACATCGTCTCCAGCGTCGCCTCGCCGTCCTCGACGTAGACGCACTCGTCGCCGATGGCGTTGCGGTACAACGGCGACGACTCGCCGGCCGCGACGTAGGCGAGGCGCACGTCGCCGTTGCCGAGCAGCAGCCGCCGGCCCGTCACCACGTCGAGCGCCTTCCAGTCCCTGCCCGGGAAGAGGTCGTGCGGCTTGAGGTGCATCGGCTTGAGCGGATGGTTGGGGACGGTGCGCGCGTCGGGCAGATCCCAGATGCGCGAGTCGACGATCGCCGACGGGACGCCCTCGTGGTACAGCAGCGACGAGTCGGAGGAGAAGCCCTCCTCGCCCATCAGCTCCTCGTAGTAGAGGGCGCCGTCGGGCCGGCGGAACTGGGTGTGCCGCTTCGGCGGTACCTGGCCGACGCTGCGGTAGAACATCTCCGTCACCTTCTCGGCGTTGTTCGGATATCGGACGCGCTTGCCCGTATATCGACCAGCGTCGAGGATGGTATGACGGGTGTCAAGGGATGCCAGATCGAGGCCGACCGCGAGGTCCCCAAACGGCGGCGAGTCCCACAAGGGAAAAGGAACCAGACCGGCGATGACGATTCCACCGATCTTCGGACGGCTGATCGACGACGCGGCCGTGTTCCCGCCGGGCGACCTGCCGCTGGCCGACGCCGTCCCGGCACATGTGGCGCACCGGTCGGCGTGGTACTCCGCGCTGGTCGGGCCGCTGCTGTGCCCGGCGTCGTCGCTGGAGTCCCTGGCGTCGCTGGCCCGCACGCTGCCGTCGCCGCTGGAGGTGGCCGTCGTCGTCGACACGGGGACGGCCGGCGTGCTGGCCGCCGTCGACACCGTCGCCCAGGAGTCGCACGTCGTCCTGCGCGGGGTCGAGGTGCCACTGCGCGGGTCGCCGCTGGGCGAGAACGCGCGGCGGACGGTGGCGGCGCTGGACGCCGCGCTGGGCGGCCCGGACGACGACGAGCCGGCCTACGTCGAGGTGCCGCGTGAGCCGGGGTGGGAGCAGGCGCTGGACGTCGTCGCCGACGCCGGGTATCGGGCCAAGCTGCGCACCGGCGGCGCGTCCCCCGATGCCGTGCCGTCGGACGATGCGGTGGCCGCGTTCATCGTCGGGTGTCTCGACCGCGGCATCCCGTTCAAGTTCACCGCCGGTCTGCACCACGCCGTCCGGCGTCCGTCGGAGCACGGGTTCCTCAACATGCTGGTCGCCGCCGGGACGGCGGTGGGCGGCGGCGCGGCGGCGGACGTCGCCGCGGCGCTGGCGCTGGACGACGGGGCGCGGCTCGCGGCCACCGTGGCGGAGCTGCCGGCCGTGTCGGTGCGGCGCTGGTTCGCGTCGTATGGGTCGTGCAGCATCGCCGAGCCGCTGGCCGAGCTGATCGCCCTCGGACTGGTCGCCGATCCCGGTAAGGTCGCGCGGTGACCTGGTTGGATCTTGCCGACGACGCGCCGTTCGACGCCTGGACGCTTCCGTACGGGGTCTTCTCCACCCCCGGCGAGGAGCCGCGGGTCGGCGTCGCCGTCGGGTCGTGGGTGCTCGACCTCGCGCCGCTGGCCGCCGTCGAGGGCCTGGACGGCGCCCACCTGTTCGCCCAGCGCACGCTGAACCCGTTCCTCGCGGCCGGGTGGCGGGCCTGGGACGCGGTGCGCGGCTGGGTGCTGGAGCTGGTCGCCGAGGAGCCGCGCCGCGAGTCCGTCGAGCCGCACCTCGTCCCGCTGCACGACGTCGAGCTGCACCTGCCGTTCGCGATCGCCGACTACGTCGACTTCTATGCCTCGCAGACCCACGCCGAGAACGTCGGGCAGCTGTTCCGGCCCGACTCCCCCGCGCTGCCGGCGGCCTGGCGGCACCTGCCGATCGGCTACCACGGCCGGGCCGGCACCGTCGTCCCGTCCGGGACGCCGATCGTGCGGCCGTCCGGGCTGCGCCGGGTGGGTGGCGCCGGCTCGGACGTTGAGTTCGGGCCGTCGCTGCGGCTGGACATCGAGGCCGAGGCGGGGTTCGTCGTGGGGACGCCGTCTCCGCTTGGATCTCGCGTGCCGGTGGGGGCGTTCGAGGAGCACGTGTTCGGGATGGTGCTGGTCAACGACTGGTCGGCGCGCGACATCCAGTCGTTCGAGTACGTCCCGCTCGGCCCGTTCCTGGGCAAGTCCTTCGCGACGTCGGTGTCGCCGTGGGTGGTGCCGCTCGCCGCGCTGGCGCACGCCCGGGTGTCGCCACCGTCGCGCTCGCCCGCCGTGGCCGACTACCTGCGCGACGAGGAGCCGTGGGGGCTGGACGTCGACTTCGAGGTGTCGTGGAACGGGACGGTCGTGTCGCGGCCGCCGCTGCGCGATCTGTACTGGACGCCGGCGCAGCAGCTGGCCCACATGACGGTGAACGGTGCGTCGCTGCGCACCGGCGACCTCTACGCGTCGGGGACGGTGAGCGGACCCCGTCCGGGCGGGAGCGGCTGCTTCCTCGAGCTGACGTGGAACGGTGCCGAACCCGTGACCCTGGCCGACGGGTCGCAGCGGTCGTTCCTCGAGGACGGCGACACCGTCTCTATCATCGCGACGGCGCCGGGCCCCGACGGCACGCGGCTGCGGCTCGGCGAGGTGACCGGCGCCATCGCCCCCTCCCCATGATCATCGGCGATCGACCACGTCATCGTGGGGTCGATCGCCGATGATCATGGGCGGGCGGGGGTCAACCGCGGGCGATGGAGATCCGCTTCGGCTCCTGCGCTGGCTCGGGCTTCGGCATCGGCACGCGAATCTCGAGGATGCCGTCCTTGTAGGACGCGGAGATGTCGGACTCGGTGACGCCCTCCGGAAGCGGCAGGGTGCGGGCGAAGCTGCCGTACCTGAGCTCACGGCGCAGGTAGCCGCCGGACTCGCGGTCCTCCTCCGAGCGCCGTTCCGCGCGGAGGCGGAGCATCCCGTTGACGATATCGAGGTCGATGTCCTGGTCCGGGTCCACGCCGGGCAGGTCGGCCCGGATCACGAGCGTGTCGCCTTCCTTGTACTCGTCGACGCGGATCATGTCCTCGCTCCCCGGCCACCAGCCGGACCCGGCGCGGCCGAAGGGCAACGCCCGCGTCCATTCGTCGAACATCCGGTCGAACCTGCTGAAGACGTCCAGCTGGTCGTCGCGGTCACCACGTCTGAGCAGCGCCATCCTGCTCACCTCCACCGACGGAAATGTGCTGATGGTCGGCGGGTACCCAGTCGCCGCGATCGTCAACGGGGAAGTCAGGCGTGGCCGGCGTGCTCGTGTTCGGCGTGGCCTTCGGGCTCCATCTGGAATGTGCTGTGCTCGATGTCGAAGTGGCCGGCCAGGCAGGCGTGCAGGCCGTCGAGGACGGAGTCGGCGCCGCAGCCGGGCTCGGCAGACGCCGCGATGACCACGTGCGCGGACAGCACCGGCACGCCGCTGGTGATGGTCCAGGCGTGCAGGTCGTGCACGTCGACGACGCCGGGGATCTCGAGGATGTGGCGGCGGACGTCCTCGAGGTCGACGCCCTTGGGGGTGGCCTCGAGGAGGACGTCGAAGACCTCGCGCAGGAGCATCCAGGCGCGCGGCAGGATGAGGACGCCGATGAGCATCGACGCGAGCGCGTCGGCCTCGACCCAGCCGGTCCCCATGATGACCAACGCGGCCGCCACGACGGCGAGCGAGCCCAGCGTGTCGCCGAGCACCTCGAGGTAGGCGCCGCGCACGTTCAGGCTCGCGCGCTGGCCGGACCGCAGGAGCAGCAGCGCGCCGACGTTCGCGACCAGGCCGACGACGGCGACGGCCAGCATGATGCCGGTCTCGATCTCGCCGGGGTCGCCGAGGCGCCGGACGCCGCCGACGATCGCCAGCACCCCGATCACCCCGACGACGACGCCGTTGGTCAGCGCCGCCAAAATCTCCGCCCGCTGCCAGCCGTACGTCCGCGCGGTGTTCGCCGGCTTGGTCGCGATGGCCGTGGCCAGCAGCGCCAGCGCGACGCCGAGCCCGTCGGCCAGCATGTGCCCGGCGTCGGCGAGCAGCGCGAGCGATCCTGACATCAGCGCGCCGGCGACCTCGACGACCAGCACGACGACGATGATGGCGAGCACCGCCTGCATGCGCCGCCGGTACGCGTACGACGCGGTGCCGCCCTGCGACAGGCCGTGCCCGTGACCGTGCCCGGCGCCCATCAGTGCACCTGCCCAGGCCTGGTGGCGGGAGCGGCGGCGTCCGGCCGGGCCCGGTGCCCGGCGGCGTCAGCGTGCGGGCCGTGCGCGGTGCCGGCGCCCACGCCGTCCGGCCGCAACTGGGCCGGCGAGCCGGCCGCCGCGAGGACGTCCTCGGCGGCGGCCAGCATCGACCACAGCTCGGGCCGGACCAGCGCGTAGAACGTGGACCGGCCATGCGGATGCGGCTCGACCAGCCCGGCGTTGCGCAGGCTGGACAGATGACCGGAGACCGTCGACTGGGCCAGACCGAGCTCGGCGGTGAGGTCGACCACCCGCCGCTCGCCGTGGCCGAGCAGCCGCACGATCTCCAGCCGGGCCGGATCGGCGAGGCTGTGGAACAGCTGCACGGCCGCAGCGTCGACGGACGCCCGATTCATCGTCATACGACGATGATAGCGCGCTCCGCCGATGAACCGTCAGGGAACGGCCGGCTTGCCCGCCGTCCAGACCCAGACGTCGAAGAACTCCTCCAGGTCCTGGCCGGACAGCTCCTCGGCCAGCGCCTGGAAGTCCTCCGTCGTCGCCGTCGAGTCCTTGTACCGCGTCGGCCACTCCCGCGACAAGGCGTCGAACGTCTCCTCGCCGATCTCCAGCCGCAGCGCGTACAGCGTCGCCGCGCCCCGGTCGTAGACGGCGCCGGCGAACAGTCCGAGCGGCCCGGGGTCGGCGACGATCGTCTGCCAGAACGAGCTGGTCTCCGGCGTCGCCATGACGTCGGCGAAGTTCTCCGCGGCGGTGGTGCGGCCGTCGTGCTCGGACCACAGCCACTCGGCGTAGGTGGCCCAGCCCTCGTTCAGCCAGATGTCCTGCCAGCGCGCCGGGCTCACGGAGTTGCCCAGCCACTGGTGCGCCAGCTCGTGCGCCACGGTGCCCTCGTTCGCCCGGGTCGAGTAGATCGGCCGGGTCTGCGTCTCCAGCGCGTAGCCGACGCTGTCGTCGTCGACGATCGCGCCGTACGACGAGAACGGGTACGGCCCGAACTCGCTCTCGAACAACGCGATCATCTCCGCGGTCTGCGCAAGGCCGGCCGACGCCGCGGGCGCGAGGTCGCGGTCGATCGCGTCGATCAGTGGCAGCCCGTCCGGCGTCGTCGTCTGCCGCAGCTGGTAGTTGCCGACCGACGCCGTCACCAGGTAGCTGGCCATCGGCTCGCGCGACGACCACTCCCACGTCGTCCACCCGTTCGCCGTCGAGGACCCGACGAGGTCGCCGTTGCCGACCGCGACCAGCCCCTCCGGCACGGCGACGGCGACGTCGTACGTGGCCTTGTCGGTCGGGTGGTCGCTGACCGGGTACCACGTCATCGAGCCCTCCGGCTCGCTCGCCACCATCGCGCCGTCGCGCGTCGTCACCCAGCCGTAGAGCGCACCCTCGATGTCGGTGGGCCGGCCGGTGGCTCCGCCGTACGTGACGACGACGTCGACCGCCTTGCCGCGCGGGAGGATCGTCTTCGGCGTGACGATCAGCTCGTCGCCCTCGCGGGTGAACTCCGCCGGCCGGCTCCCGACGACGACGGACTCCACCTCCAGCCCGCGCAGGTCCAGGTTGAAGCTGGTGAGGTGCCGGGTCGGCACGATGCTGATGGTCGCGACGGCGTCCAGCCGCCCGGCCAGCGGGGCGGGCGCCGGCGCCGGCGGCTGGTAGCGCAGGTCGAGGTCGTAGTGCACGGCGTTGTAGCCGCCGTTGCCGGCGAACGGGAAGTACGCGTCGCCCGCGCCCGACCCGCCCGGCGCCGGCCTGGACGACTGCCCATCCGCCGCGCCCGCCGGGACGATGGCACCTGCCAGCAACGCCACGGCGGCCGCCGCGACGACGCCGGACCTGACACGAGATCTCATCGAGGACGCTCCCCGGAGTAGATGACGAGTGATCACCGCAGCCTGCCCGAGATCGCGACGAATGGGAATGGTCCGCCGCGAAATCACGTGGGCCCGCGGGCTGTCTGACCTGGCTGACAGACTGGTCCGATGGCATTGAGCGGCTTCGGCGTCACCGAGTTCCAGCTGGTCCTGCTGCGCCGCATGCAGGACTACCAGCCGGAGCTGGTCGAGGCCGCGTGGGAGCGGCTCGGCGTGACCCACTCAGACGCGCGGCAGGCGAACGCGTTCTGGCAGTCGCTGGAGCGGTCGCGCCGGGCGCCGCGCGGGCTGGACCGGTACCGCATCGTGCTCGGCGCGCCGGTCGGCGAGAGCGAGCTGAAGATCGGCGACCTGCCGTGCCGGCTGTACCACTGGTACCTGCCGCTCTGGCCGGACCTGCGCTGGGAGGTGCTGACCGGCGCGAAGGGCAGCGTCGTCAACGGCTGGCTGGCCCGCGAGCGGGGCGGCGCCGTCCCCGAGCTGCCGGCGGACGGCGACCTCGAGCCGTGGTCGTGCGTCATCGGCGACGTCGAGCAGACCTACGCCGACGTGAAACACCTGGAGGGCGACGCGCCGAGCCGATGGCACCTCGCGTTCACGACGCCCACCGGCCAGGCGCGGCTGGCCCGCTTCGTCCACGGGCTGGTGCAGACGACCGCGGTCCTAGACACGCCGACCGCGAGGTCCCGGGCGGGCAGCGAGGCCCACAAGGCAGAAGGGATCAGAGGTTCCCGCGACGCTCCTGCTCGCGCTCGATCGACTCGAACAGCGCCTTGAAGTTGCCCTTGCCGAAGCCGAGCGAGCCGTGCCGCTCGATCATCTCGTAGAACACCGTCGGGCGGTCGCCGATCGGCTTGGTGAAGATCTGCAGCAGATAGCCGTCCTCGTCGCGGTCGACCAGGATGCCGCGCTTCTTCAGCTCCTCGACGGGCACGCGGACGGTGCCGATGCGGGCCCGCAGCTCGGGGTCGTCGTAGTAGGCGTCCGGGGTGTCGAGGAACTCCACGCCCTCGGCACGCATCGCGTCGACCGTGCGCAGGATGTCGTTGGTGGCCAGGGCGATGTGCTGGCAGCCGGCCTCGCCGTAGAACTCCAGGTACTCGTCGATCTGCGACTTCTTCTTCGCGATGGCCGGCTCGTTGAGCGGGAACTTCACCCGGTGGTTGCCGTTGGCGACGACCTTCGACATCAACGCGGAGTACTCGGTGGCGATGTCGTCGCCGACGAACTCGGCCATGTTCACGAAGCCCATGACCTTGCGGTACCAGTCGACCCAGTAGTCCATCTTGCCCAGCTCGACGTTGCCGACGCAGTGGTCGACGGCCTGGAACAACCGCTTCGGGGCGCCGTCGCGCTTGACGTAGCCGGAGCTGCGGACGACGTAGCCGGGCAGGTACGGCCCGGAATAACGAGACCGGTCGACGAGGGAGTGGCGGGTCTCGCCGTACGTCGCGATGGCGGCGAGGCGGACGGTGCCGTGCTCGTCGGTGACGTCGTGGGGCTCCTCCAGGACGGTGGCGCCCTGCGCCCGCGCGTGCGCGACGCACTTGTCGACGTCGGGCACCTCCAGCGCGAGGTCGACGACACCGTCGCCGTGCCGGCGGTGGTGGTCCAGCAGCGGGCTGTCAGGCACCACGCCGCCCTTGATGACGAACCGCGCCGAGCCGCTGCGCAGCACGAACGCCTTGTGGTCGCGGTTGCCGGTCTCGGGGCCTGAGTAGGCGACCAGCTCCATGCCGAAGGCCGACTGGTAGAAGTGCGCGGCCTGGGTGGCGTTGCCGGCGACGAACACCACCGCGTCCATCGCCGTGACCGGGAACGGGTCCTTGCTCTCGTCGTACTCGACCAGTCCGACGAGCTGCTTGAGCTGCTCGAGATCGAGGTCGGCGTCGCGTTCTTCGGGGGTCAGAGCGTGATCGATGGCCGTCATGTCAGGACTCTGCCGGGCCCGCCGCGAGGTGGGCAAGTGGCGCGTGTCACTCTGGTCATGGTGTACGGTGTGAACACCGTTACCGGTGAGTCGCTGTACAGATTGCCCAGCCGGGGGGGAGGACGCATGATCGACGGTCTCGATGCGCGCATCCTCGAGCTGTTCACCCGCGAGCCGCGCATCGGCGTGCTGGAGGCGTCGCGACGGCTCCAGGTGGCCCGCGGCACGGTGCAGGCCCGGCTGGACCGCCTCCGCGACACCGGCGTCATCGCCACCTTCGCGCCGACGGTCGACCCGGCGGCGCTCGGGTTCCGGGTGACGGCGTTCGCCTCGCTCGACATCCGCCAGGGCGCGCGCGAGTCCGTCGCGGCGCACCTGAGCCGCATCCCCGAGGTGCTCGAGGTGCACACCATCACCGGCCAGGGCGACCTGCTCTGCCGCATCGTCGCCCGCGACAACGACGATCTGCAGCGCGTCATCGACGACCTCGTCGGCGACGACAACATCGTCCGCACCTCGACGCTCATCGCGCTGTCGACGGTGGTGGCCCCGCGGATCCTCCCGCTCGTGGAGTCGGCGACGGCGAGCTCGGCGAGCGAGCCGCATACACGCTGAGGACGCCGATCACCACGAGGGCCCAGCTCCCGGCGACCGGGAAATAGACCAGGCTGAGCGGTACACCCATGGCCAGCAGGTACCAGCCGAGTTGGGCGGGCAGCCGGCCGGTCTCGCGCACGGCCGTGCGGGCCAGGCTCGCCAGCGCGAACAGTGCGAGACCGGCCGCCATGAACCAGATGCTCGCCTCGCGCAGGGCGTAGGACGCGGCGCCGGTGTCGACGTTGGCGCCGACGAATCCGTCCGCCATCAGGCCGGACCAGTCGTGGGGCTGCGCGAATGCCAACCCGACGTGCAGCACGGCGGTGGCGGTGATCAACCGTGGGATCCAGCGGTGCAGTGCGGTCATCGTCATGCCTCCCCTTCTCCGGCCGGCCGCAGGAGCAGCCGGTAGATGTCGCGCAGCTCGCCTGCCGGCACGGGCGGCACGACGTGACTGGCGCCGACCAGCACGAGATACAGCACCCAGCCCATGAGCCGGGCCTCGTCATCGGTGCCGCCGGCGGCTCGCCACAGGGCGCGCAGGTATTCCGCCCGCGCCCGGTCCACGCGCTCCTGCACCGCACGCACCTGCGGGTCCTGCAGCGCCCAGGCTCGAACGCCGACTTCGGGGTCGGACGTGCCGGGGCCGGACTCGTCGGCGAGCACGAGCTCGAGCAGGTGGTCGAGCTTCGCCCTGGGCGCTGCCGGACTGGCCTCGACGGCGGCGATGTAGCGCTCGGTCCACTCGGCCTCGAAGTACTCGAGCAGCGCCGTCTTGAAGTCCGCCAGGCCGCGGAAGTGGTGGTAGAACGACCCCTTCGTGACGCCGAGCCGGCCGGTCAGCCGGTCGATGGTCAGTGCCGGCGCGCCGCCCTCGGCCAGGACCGCGAGGCCCTCGTCCAGCCAGTCCCGCCTACTCACCATGCTCATCACCTCACGCCATACCATACCGGATGGTATGGAGCCTTGGACGGCTGTGGCGGAAGCCGGGCTACCGCAGCGAGCCGGTCACCGACCAGAGGTCGTGCTCGAACAGCGAGTCGCAGGTCGGGCCCGGGCAGCTGTCGGTGAACACCACGTCGACCGAGCGAGACCCGGCAGCCGGCCGCCCCACGTGCGCCGCAGGCCGGCGTTGTGGTTGCGCGGGAACCCGGTCAGCGGGCAGGGTCGCCGCACCAGGCGATGAGCGCGGCCCGCAGTTCGGCGTCGCGGCGGATCATCGGCCGGGTGTCGGTGGCCCAGGCGACGTAGCCGTCGGGGCGGACGAGCGTCAGGCCGTGCGAGCGGTCCACCGTCGTGACGAGGTCGACCCGGCCGGCCCACGGGTCCACCAGTCCGTGGTGGTCCTGGCCGGTCAGCAGCACGAACCGGCCTGTGCGCAGCGCCTCGTAGAGCCGGGACTTCGTGCCGTCATCGGTGACGACGGCGACGTCCGGGACCCGCCGGCCGACCAGCGGGTGGTCGCCGCGGGACCTGCCGTAGCCGATGGCCAGGCCGGACACGAACTCGCCGGCCTTGCGCTGCACCGGGCCGAGGCTGGCGGCGACGGCGCCGGCGACGTTACGCACCGCGCGCAGCGCCGCCGACCCTGTCAGCGCCATCCGCAACAGCGTCCCGCTCCCCTGCACGACGCTGGCCCCGACCGCCCGGCGCTCAGTGTCGTAGGTGTCGAGCAGCCCGGCCGGCGCCCAGCCGTGCAGCTCGGCGGCGAGCTTCCAGCTCAGGTTCGCGGAGTCCTGCAGGCCGGTGTTCATGCCCTGGCCGCCTGCCGGCGAGTGCACGTGCGCGGCGTCACCGGCCAGGAACGCCCGGCCCTCGCGGTAGCTCGGGACCAGCCGCTCGTCGCTGTGGAACCGCGACAGCCAGCGGGCGTCGTGCATGCCGTAGTCGGTGCCGAGCACGCGCCTCGCGACGTCGCGGATCTCGTCCAGGTCGACGGGGTCGTCGTCGGGCCGCTGCATCCTGCGGTCCCACGCGATGATGCGGAACCAGCCGTCGCCGAACGGGGCGACGAACGCGAACCCGTCGTCGTTGGCGTTCGCCACGAGCACCTCGTCGGGCGGCTGCGCCAATCGGACGTCGGCCAGCATGACGGACTGGACGACGGCCTCGCCGGGGAACGGCAGCCCGAGCGCCTCGCGGACCGTGCTGCGCACGCCGTCGGCGCCGACCACGTAGGCCGCACGCAGTTCCCGCTCGCGCCGTCCGCCGTCGCCGGACACCCGCACGGTGACGCCGGCGCCGTCCTGGACCAGGCCGGTGACCTCGGCGCCCTCGACGAGCGTGGCGCCGGCCTCGCGGGCCCGCGCCGCCAGCACGTCCTCGACGTTGTACTGCGGCGTGACCAGCACGAACGGGAACCGGGTCGGTAGCTCGGACAGGTCGACCTCGATGTTGCCGAACAGGCTGAGCGCGGCCACCCGCCGCCCGGCGTCGATGACCCGCTCGGCGATGCCGCGGGCGTCGAACATCTCAAGGGTGCGGGCATGGACGGCGAACGCGCGGGTCAGCGGCGAGCGGCCGGTGCGCCGCTCGAGCAGGGTGCAGGGGATCCCGGCGGCGGCGAGGTCACCGGCGAGCAGCAAGCCGGCCGGCCCACCACCGACCACCACGACGTCCGGCATCTCACTCATCGATCCCTCCCGGCTCCTCGGCCTGTCGGCACGGTACCCGCCTCGGCCCGTCCTGTACCTGTCGCCGTCATCACACTCGACGTCACGCCTGGTCACGTCGGACGTCGCAGCGGGGCCGACTTGCTTCGCCCCCGGGGTGTCGGGGTTGAATGTCTCCGATGTCCAGTCGAGCCTCGGGCGGCGCGCTCGCCGCCTGCCTCATCACCGCTGCCATCGTCGGCTTCGCCGGCGGCGGCTACTTCGGCTCGCAGTCCGGCGGCGATTCGCCCTCCGCGTCTGAGTCGCCCGCTCCCGACGACACCACCCCGGTCGGTGAGACCCCGGGCGACGGTGAGACCCCGGGCGAGACCGAGACCCCGGCCGGCGACGGCGCGCTCACCCTGTCCGCCGCGCAGACGGAGGTCAGCCCCGGCGGCCAGATCGATTTCACCGGCGCCATCGACCCACCCGAGGAAGGCGTCCAGCTCCGGCTCGAACGCAGCGTCGACGGCGGCGACTGGGAGACGTTCCCGCTCAACAACCAACCCGTCACCGGCGCCGACGGCACCTTCTCCACCTACGCCTCGACCAGCCAGAGCGGCACCAACGCGTTCCGCCTCGTCCGCGAGGACGACGACTCCGTCGTGTCCAACGAAGTCCAGGTCGCGGTCGGCTGAGGCGGGCCGTCGGTGGCGGATGCTTCAATAGGCGACGATGTCCCGACCAGCCTCAGGCGACGCTCGCGCCGCCAAGCACGCCGCCGGCGGCCGCCGTGCGGCGGGCCGCGGCACCGGTGAATCTCCGGACGAGCGCTCGGGCACGGTCGACGGCGGCTCCGGCGCGGCCACCGACGACGACCTCGGCATCGCCTCCTGGCTCGAGTCCGGCGCCCTGGCACCGCACGAGACCGGGCCGCTGCTGTCGCCACTGACTGGTCCGGCCGATTCTGCCGCTTCCGGCGACGCTCTGGGGACGCCGCTGTGGTCCGATCCGGAGCCGGGAGGGGAGGCCGCTGCGGGCGGCGGGTCCGAGGCCAGCCGTGGTTCGGAGCCCGGCCGAGTCGCCGAACACAGCCGCCCGATCGATCCGGTGCCCGAGGGCGAGCCTCCGCCGCAGCGGGGCCGGCGATCGGCGTCGGGGCGGATCAGGATCGAGCCGGACGACCCGCTCGGACTCGGATCCGCACCCGAACCGGACCCGCTCGCCGACGGCCGCCAGGCCGCCGACCGCACGTCGCCCGACGACCCGTCCAGTGCCGCCGAGCCGGAGCCGGCCACGGCACGGGCCGGGTCGAGGTCCGCCGGCGGCCGTCGCGCCGGGAGCCGGGCCGATGCCGAGCCCGAACCCACCCCGAGGCCGGCGACTGCCACCGAGACCAAGGCCTACGAGCCCGGACCCGGCTTCGCCGCCGCGTTCGGCCCCGCCGCGTCAGGCCCCGCCACGCCCGAGGCCCGGAACGCGCCCGAGCCGTCGCCCGCCGACGACGACCTCGACGAGCACGACCTCGACGGCGACACGACCACCGGTGGAGCGCACGCCCGGGCCGGCGGCGGCCACAGCCGGCGCCCCCAGACGGCCCGGACC
>NZ_SMLB01000030.1 GCF_004349105.1 Jiangella aurantiaca | reverse complement strand
CGAGAAGATCGCCCGGGTGCTCTCCAACGACCCCGCCATGGGCGTCATCCGCCACGCCGACGCCGGCTACGACCACGCCGCCGACATCGCCGCCGACCGCGGCGTGCGGATCCCCATGCGCGAGGGCTAGGTCCGTGGGTGACCCTGCGGAGCCGGACCACCTGCGCATCGGCACCCGCGAGCGCGACGCCGCCCTCGACCTACTCAGCGAGCACTTCGCCGCGGGCCGGCTCACCGCCGAGGAGCACGCGCAGCGGACGGTCGTCAACCCGGGGCGCGTGGCCGTGCCATCTCCGTCCACCGGAAGGACTGGCTGCGCATCGAGACCGACGCGGGCCGGTTCGGCAGCGCGCTGTCCGGGCGGGTCGACTGCCGGTTCCGGATCGCGCAGGCGGCCCGCATCCGCGATCTAGCCGGTTAGCCGGCGCTCACCAGCGGCCGCGGTGCACGACGGCGTCGAGGTCGCGGCGGCCGCGCCGCAACGACGGCGACCGCCGGTCGGGCGCGCGGTGGCCGATGCTGACCACGCCGATCGGCTTGTAGTCCGCCGGCACCCCGAAGGCGTCGCGGAAGGCGGCCACCCGCTCCGGCGGGATACCGAAGAAGCAGGCGCCCAGGCCCTCGTCGACGACGGTGAGCAGCATGAGCAGGCTGGCCATGCCGGTGTCGATGTCCCAGTACGGCGCCGGCCAGCGCGACTCGTCGCGGTCGGTCCAGCCCTTGTCGGGTTCCGCGTACCGGTCGAGGTAGGCGGCCTTCGAAGACAGCGGCACGATGAGCACCGGCGCCCGGCGCAGCCCTGCCGACCACCCGTCGGTGCCTTCGCCGGGCGGCGTGGCGGCGGCCCAGAAGCGGGCGACGTCGCCGGGGGTGTCCAGGCGCAGGAACGCCCAGCCCTGGCTGAACCCGGCGCTGGGCGCGCGCAGTGCGTTGCCGAGGATGCGGTCGACGACGGACGGGTCGACCGGCTCGTCGGTGTAGTTGCGGACCATGCGGCGGCGGGTGACGACGTCGGCGAACTCCATGGCCGCCATCATGCTCGACGGGTGCCCGGGCGGCGGCGTGCGGGATCGGGGAAGGTGCGCCGCCGCCCGAGGTCGGTCCTACGGACGGATCCGGCGCATGGTGCCGGACATCATGGCGAGCGCGCACAGCACGATGACGGCGCCGGCGATGATGTTGCTCACGATGGCCGTCGTCTCGGGTGCCTCGCCGTCGATGGCCCACGGCGCCACGATGGCCCAGATGCCGAGGATCGGCGCGACCCAGGCCATGCCGTGGAAGTGGCCGTAGGCGGCGACGAACCCGGCCGCCAGCAGGGCGACGGCGATGCCGGTGAACAGGTTCGTCATGACGAGCGCAGATTCGTTGGTGAAACCGATCACCCATGGCGACATCGCCAGGTACAGCCCGGCCAGGAACGCGAGGCCGTCGGCGGATTGGGCTACCGGAGTCTCGGAGATCTGGTCGTACCTGCGCCTCATGACGGCGACGTCGGGGTGCTGTTCGATGTTGGGAGTCGGCATGGTCATGACCCCCACCTCCTTCGGAGGACACCGGGTCGATCCCGCACTCCTTATGATGCTCCTCTCGACCCCTGATCGTCGAAGCGATCAGCCGCCGCAGCAGAGACGAGCTCCACATGGCGATCTTCCGCCGCAAGACCAAGGTGCCGGACGACCCCCGGCCCGCGATCGCCCAGTTCTGGGCGTGGTGGTCCGAGCACCGCGACGACGTCCTCGCCGCGTTCGAGGAGAAGCGCTCCGACGACCTCATCGAGCTGCTCCGCCCGCCGGTCGCCGCCATCGACCCGTCCCTGAACTGGGAGGTGTCGCCGAGCTCGGCGAAGCGGTTCATGCTGGTGGTCTCCAGCGGCGGCAAGGCCGAGCTGCGCGGGCTGGCCGAGCGCTGGGTGCTGGCCGCCCCCGACGACCTCGACGTCGAGTTCGCGCCCGTGCGCCGGGCCGACCCCGCCCTGTTCGACTCCGTCGTCATGAAGGTCGACGACTACGACATCGAGCTGCGTGAGCTGGTGGCCGGCACCCGCGTCGACCCGCAGCGCAGCCGGCTCGACGTCGTCATCCACCACCCGCTGTTCCCGCTGCTGGACAAGGAGCACCGGCTCTCGGTCGCGTTCCACGGCCTCGACGCCGCGCTCGGCGAGGACGAGGCGGAGCGGTGGATCGGCGAGGTCGAGGTCACCGCAGACCCGCAGCTCGACGCGATCCCGGTGTCCATGCTGGGGTCGGTGGTCGACCAGCTGCGCCCGTCCGACGACGTCTGGGCGCTGCTGCGCGGCAGCGGCCGCAAGGGCCCCATCGTCGCGCTGGTGCGGCGCCCGCTGGACCGCGTCGAGCGGCCGCTGGCCGACACCCACGTCGCGATCGTGCTCGACTACGCGCCCGGCCCCGACGGCATGCCGCCCGACGAAGGGCTGCTCGACGACGCCGAGCGGCTGGTCCAGCAGGTCATCGCCGAGCTGGGCGGCGAGGGACCGCAGGTCGTCCACGTCGGCCGGGTCACCGGTGAGGGCAAGATCGTCGTGCACATCTACGTCGACGGCCTCGAGATCGATTCCGCGCCGGTCGGCCGGGTCCTGGCGCAGTGGACGCACGGCACCGCCGCGGTCCAGAGCCACCCCGACCCGGGCTGGAAGGCCGTCGCCCCGCTGTTGCGCTGACGCCGCAGTCTTGTTCAGAAGTCGGGCCATGCCTGTACGGCTCGTCACACGAAACTCACTGTCGGAATGTCAGGCGCCTCTGGCACAGTTGTCACTGACGGTATCCGCGCCGCAGCCGCCGCGGGCCGCGTCTGCCTCCCCCACCCCGCACTACCTCTGGAAGAGGTTTGCCCTTGTCTGCGCGCACTCGCGCGATGCCGGGCGCCGACGGCGCCACTGGCCTGTCCCGTAGGACCATGATCCGCCGGATCCTCGTGCTCGGCGCGCTCACCGCACTCGGACCGCTGACCATCGACCTCTACCTGCCCGCGTTCCCCGACATCGCGGGCGACCTGAGCGCCACCGAGGCCCAGGTCCAGCTGACGCTCACCGGCACGCTGCTGGGCTTCGCCGTCGGCCAGCTCATCCTCGGCCCGTGGTCCGACGCCGTCGGCCGCCGCCGTCCGCTCATCGCCGCCACGCTGACGCACGTCGTGGCGTCGCTGCTGTGCGCCGTCGCACCCAGCATCGAGGTGCTCGGCGTCTTCCGGGTCCTGCAGGGCATGGCCGCCGCGGCCGGCGCCGTCGTGTCGATGGCCGTGGTCCGTGACCTCTACACCGGCCTGCCGGCGGTCCGGCTGCTGTCGCGGCTGATGCTGGTCACCGGTGTCGCGCCGGTGCTGGCGCCGACGCTCGGCGGCCAGGTGCTGCAGCTCACCGACTGGCGGGGCGTCTTCTGGGTGCTCGCCGCCCTCGGCCTGGGCCTGGTCGCCGTCGTCGTGTTCGGCCTGCAGGAGACGCTGCCGGAGGACCGCCGCCGCTCCGGCGGGGTGGCCGACACCCTGCGGACGTACGGTTCGATCCTGCGTGAGCGGACGTTCGTCGGGCTCATGCTGACCGGCGGGCTGATGATGGCCGCGCTGTTCGGCTACATCGCCGGCTCGTCGTTCGTCTTCCAGGACGTCTTCGGCCTGTCCGAGCAGGCGTACGGCATCGTGTTCGGCGTCAACTCGCTCGGCCTGATCATGGCGACGCAGCTGAACGCGCGGCTGGTCCGCCGGGTGCGGCCGCAGTGGATCCTGGCCGGCGCGCTGGTCGTCGCCTCGGTGGCGGCCGCGCTGATGGTGGCGTTCGCGGCCACCGGGGCGCTGGGCTTCTACGGCATCGCGGTGCCGCTGTTCGTCATCCTCACCACGGTCGGGTTCACCATGCCGAACATCCCAGTGCTGGCGCTGGCCAGCCACGGCCGGTCGGCGGGGACGGCGGCCGCGTTGCTGGGCGCCATGAACTTCGCCGTCGGCGCCGTCAGCGCGCCGCTGGTGGGAGCGTTCGGTACCGGTTCGGCGGTGCCGATGGCGGCCGTCATGTTCGCGATGGCCGTCCTCGCCGTCGGCGCCATGTTCCTCGTCGCGCGGCCGCGGCACATCATCGGCCTGGAGCCCGACCCGCCGATCACCGGCGAGGCGCCGCCGCCCGCCGTCGTCGAGACGCATGTGCCGGAGCCCGCCGCGGCCGGGCGCCGTCGCCGCCTGACCCGGCTCGCGACCGGCCGGGCGCACCGTCCGGCCGCCACGCACGACACCGTGCCCGGCGCCGCCCGCCCGGCCACGATGGGCGGACGGCGCGAGCGGCGGCAGCGCTCGCGGTCCTGAGGTGCCACCGCTGGTGCCGGCGGTGGCACCCATACGTCCATGGAGAAGATCACCGTCTACTTGCCGGAAGACCCGAGCAAGGCGGCCACGCGGGTGGCGCGGCAGCGTGGTGTGTCCGAGCCGCAGCGCCGTGCGGTCGAGGAAGCGATCTTTGCGACGGGCGAGCCGCTGATCGTCTCGCCATAGGTGATCGCCGGCTGGACTGTCTCGTGGCCACTCGGATGGGTGTTTCGACTGAGCTGGCCGTACTGACCAGGCCATCGGTGTGGCCGACGCCTCGAACGTCGTCCTTGCTCAGCGCTTTACGACCCGAACCATCGCCACGCTGGATCGTCGCCACTTCGAGGTGCTTCGGCCCATCGACGGGGGCCGCTTCGAATTCGTTCCCTGAGGCCCGGTCAGCCGAACAGGATGCTGGCCGGGCTCGGCGTGCCGAGCACCTGACCGGTCGGCTCCGGCACGCCGGTGCGCTCGTCGACGCGGAACGAGACCAGCTGGTCGGAGAACTGGTTGGCCACGTAGAGGTACTGCCCGTCAGGGTCCAGCTCGATGTCGCGCGGGTGGCTGCCGCCGCACGGGACGGTGGCGACCAGCGCGACGTCCGGCCCGTCGACGGACAGGACGGCGATGTCGTCGACGAACCGGTTGGCCACATAGACGAACCGGCCGTCGGCGCCGAGCCGGATGGCCGACGGGTGGCTGGGCCCGCGCCCGTCGTCGACGTGCGTGGCGACGTCGGCGACCACCTCGGGCACCGTGAGGTCGATGACCGTGACGGTCGACGCCAGCTCGGTGACGACGTAGGCGTACCGGTCGCTGACCACCAGGTGCCGAGGCCCGGCGCCGGGCGCGACCGCGATCTCGTCGGCCAGCGACAGCCGGCCGGTGCCCTCGTCGAGGACGTATCGGTAGACGGTGTCGGTGCCGAGGTCGGCGGCCAGGACGTGCCCGCGGACCGGATCGGTGATGATCATGTGCGCGTGCGGGCGGTCCTGGCGCTGCGGATCCGGGCCGCTGCCCTCGTGCCGCACCACGTGCGTGGCGTCGTCGAGCGACCCGTCCGCGCCGATCGGGTGCACGCTCAGCGAGCCGGACCCGTAGTCGGCGGTGAGCAGGTACCGTCCGCTCGGGTGCACGGACAGGTGGCACGGTCCGCTGCCGCCGGTCGAGCGCGGCTCGCCCAGGGGGCGCGGCACGTCGCCGTCGACCGCCCAGGCGCTGACGGCGCCGTCGGCGACCTCGTGGATGGCGTACAGCACCCGGCCGTCCCGCGACAGCGCCAGGTACATGGGGTTGCCGACGTCGCGGAGCGCCGGTTCGCCGACCGGCGTGACCACGCCCTTCTCGATGTCGGCGACGGTGATTCCGGCCGCTGGACCGCCCTGGCCGGACGCAGTGGCGGCCCCGATGAAAGCGCGCATCCGCCCATCATCCCGGAGCCGCGCCGGACGCCGGTCCGGGGGGTCAGGCGCTCGCCGACGGCGGCTCGGCCTGCTGCGGCAGCGAGCGCCGCTCGGGCTCGGCGGCCGGCGCCTCGACCCCGCCGAGGCGGACGGTGTTGCGCCCGGCGTTCTTGGCCGCGTACAGCGCGGTGTCGGCCGAGAGCAACAGCTCGTCGAGGCCACTGATGCCGGCGGACGGGTAGATCGCACCGCCGAGCGAAACGGTGACGGAGCTGGTGGCAGAGCCGTCGTGGTCGGCCGGCTCGACGACGACCGACTGCACGCGCCGCCGGATGCGCTCGGCGACGTTGCGCAGGTTGCGGGAGTCGCCGACATCGGGCAGCACGACGGCGAACTCCTCGCCGCCCCATCGGCCGCAGGCGTCCTGGTCGCGGACCTCGGCGATGATCTCCTGCGCCACCGCCCGCAGCACGCGGTCGCCATGGGTGTGGCCGTAGGTGTCGTTGAACCTCTTGAAGTGATCGATGTCGATGATGAGCAGGCCCATCGTCAGCTGGTGGTCGCGAGCGTGCGCGAGCGTCTGCTCGGCGAACTCGTGCCACCAGCCCGCCGACGCCAGCCCGGTCTTGGCGTCGAACCGGGACGCTCGCTGGTACTGGTGGACGAGCAGGCCGCGATGCAGCGCAACCATCGCGATGACGATGCCCGGCAGGACGAACGGGTTGCCGACGACGACCGCGGCGGCCACCAGTCCCAGCCCCATGGCGCCGGCCTCGAGCAGCTGCTCGCTGAAGTTGGAGAACAGGTCGCGTACGTGCACCGTCGGGTTCGCCAGGGCGATGGCCACCATGACGAGCGCGGTGTTGATGCCCCAGCGCAGCACGGCCGCCAGCGTGACGACGCCGAGGTCGGCCAGCCCGGCCAGCGACGCGTCGCCGGGTGCGCCCGGGTAGCCGGACATGCCCAGCGCCAGTACGGCGACCGCCGCATGGGTTCCGCACAGCACGGTCGCGCAGGAGAACACCCAGCGGTAGAGGAGCCCGGTCCGGTTGTGCGGCTGCACCCGCAGCCAGGCCAGTCCGTATGTGAGCACGACCATGATCGAGGCGAACACCGGCGGCAGCACGATGACCGCGGCGAAGCTCCACACCGCTTTCGTGTCGATGTAGGCCGTGACGCTACTGCGGGTGAATTCGCGCTTGCGCTCGATGTGCCGAGTCAGTTCGATGGCGGCCCAGGCGCAGGCGGCCAGGATGGCGAAGCGGAGTAGGTCGACGCCCCGGATGGGCATCATGAACGCGGTGGCGGTGCTGACGCCGACAGCAACGGTGATGACCAGCACGATCAGCGTCAGTAACGGCTTCGGCACCTTCCACAGGGGCCAGCTCTTGACGGGGGCCGGTCGGTGGATCAAGCCGTGCACCCCACTTCGACAGCGAGCAAGCGGACGGGAACGATCGGCCACATGGTAACCGAATTGGGCGGATCTGTCGCTAGAGCAAAAGTGGACAATGAGCCTGTACTCGATGGATCTCGGGCGCATGGTGAGAGGAGTGGACGGCGATGCGTGACAACACCTGGTCCTGAGCAGCGATGACGGTCCGTGACGAACCCGGAGGAGGTACCGCGATGCGTGACAACACCTGGTCCTGAGCAGCGATGACGGTCCGCTACGAACCCCGGAGGAGGTTCTGCGATGCGTGACAACACCTGGTCCTGAGCAGCGATGACGGTCCGCGACGAACCCAGGAGGAGGTACTGCGATGCGTGACAACACCTGGTCCTGAGCAGCGATGACGGTCCGCGACGAACCCCGGAGGAGGTACTGCGATGCGTGACAACACCTGGTCGTGAGGCGCTGGTCCGTGGAGTACGGCTGCCGGCGACGCCGGTCAGCCGAGAAGGTTGTCGGCCTCGCCCTGGGGTGGTGGTAGGGCGCGGGGCGGGGCCAATCGTGACCAACGGTGCCATGCGGCCGCGGCCGCCAGGGTGCCCAGCACCGCCGCCACGAGGATGATCGTCGATGGCGACAACAGCTGGGCCAGGACGCCCGCGGCGACGATGGCGAGACCTTGCGCCGCCCGGAGGGCGGCGATCGCGAGCCCGACCGCCTGACCTCGGCGGTGTGCTGGGACGGACTCGACGTAGGTGGCCTGGACCACCATGTCGTGGGCCGAGCACGCCCCGCTGACGGTCCACAGCAGCACCGAGACGGCCAGGCCGGGCAGCCAGCCGGTGGGGATCAGCACCAGGCTGCTCGCCACCGCGAGCGGGCCCATGAGCGCGAGGCGGCGCTCCGGCCGCAGCCGGCCCAGCACCAGCATCCCGATGACCGTCCCCACGGGGTTGGCGACGAGCAGCCAGCCGGCCGCGGCCTGGCCCGCGTCGAGCTCGGCCGCGTAGGGCACCGCCAGCCCCTCCGGCACCACGTAGAACCCGGAACAGCAGGCGATGGCGAGCAGCGTCAGCAGCCGCGGATCGCGGGCGACGACCCGCCAGCCTGCGCGGACGGTGGCCCACTGCCCGGGCGGTGCCGGGTCGCCGGCCTCCCGGGCCGGCGCTACGGGGCGGTGCGGGCCGAGGCCGCGGGCGATCAGCAGCGCCGACACCACGAACGTCGCAGCGTTGACGAGCAGGGCCGTGGGGGCGCCGAGTCCGGCGACGAGGGCCGCGCCGGAGCCGAAGCCGACGACGAGCGCGGCCTGGTACGTCATGGAGAAGACGCCGAGTCCCAGCGCCAGCCGGTCGCCGTGGAGTATGTCCGGCAGGGCCGCCTGTCGCGCGGCCGAGAACGGCGCCGTCAGCAGCTGCACCACGGCCAGCAGGCAGACCTGCGCCGCCAGCGGGACGCCGGGGACCGCCATCACCCCCACCAGCGCCGCCCGGGCGAGATCGGCGACCACCATGACGTTGCGGCGCGGGAAGCGGTCGGCCAGTCCGGCCAGCGCCGCGCCGCCCACGAGGTCGGGCAGATAGGTCAGGGCGTACGTGAGCGCGGCCAGGCCGGCCGACTCCGTCCGGTCGAACACCAGCAGCGTCAGCGCGACCCGGGCGAGCTGGTCGCCGATCACGGAGAGTAGATGCGCCAGCCACAGCCAGCGGAACTCCGTGGCGGCGAAGACGTCGCGGTAGGAAGCCGGGGACCCAGACATTTCGGAGCAGTCTTACCGGTCTGATGACGCCGGGCAAGGTGTCGATCAAGGTTCGGCGCCCGCGACGGCGGTGCGGGGCGCCCGGTTCGGCCGAGGCGCCGTCGTGCCCGGTGGACGACGTCCCGGCGGCGGGCGGCCGGACTAACTCGTACGTTGCGACGATGCCCGGCGGGCAATTGGCCGGGCCCGCATCGGCCGATCGGAATAGCGTTGCGGATCGGTGAGGAAATCGCGTGTTCCACTTTCCGGCCGCATCGGTGAGCACCATTGTCCGGTGCCGCGACGGTACGCCGAGCGGTCCGCCGAGGCCTCTCGGTGACGTGGTGTGACGGCCCTGACCTGCTGACCCGTGACCTAGCGTGAGTTTTCGATCACTGAGCGTCACGCTCCGGCCAAGATCGTTCTCGCTACTCTCCGTCACATTTTGTTACGCAAAGTAGTTGTTGCATGATCCGTTTCCCCTGTCTATTCTCTAATCATCCGCACCGGCAATTCGGTGCTCCAGTCCATTAAGTTGGATTGGCCGTGAGGGACGGGGATGTCACGAAAGTGGCGCCTCGCGGTCGCAGGAGCATCGGAGGTGCGATTCACGGCCTCGAGCCGTGACCTTGGACCGGCACGGCCCTCCGCCCTGCACAGGCCGTGCCGTGAAAAGGGGACGTGGTGCGCGCGTCCGGGGACGTTCGCACCACGTCCCAAACGGGGCGGCGGCAGGTTTCCGCGGGCTGGTCCTGCCGCCGCAAGGTGGAGACGCGGCGGGTCTGTTGGGGGGCAGGCACCCGTCGCGTTCTCCATTCCGGCGTCGCCCTCGCGCCGAGTCGGGCATTATGCATCTATAGCGTGAACGGCGCATACGGTACAGACACAACAGACCGGACGGAGCCGTGAAGCCAGGTGTGGATGCCATGACCACCAGCCCCCTCAAGTCATCCGAGCGCACCACCACCCGCGAGTTGTACGGGTTCCGGGACGAGGTCTCGGGCATGACGTTGCGCTTCTACACGCCGAGCCGGCGGTTCGATCACTGGACCACGTACATGAACGGTGCTCAGGCCAGCTACCAGCGCTACCGGGTCGAACAGGCCCTCACCCTGCCCGCCGCGACACAGGCGTCCACCACCCCGGTGTTCGCCATCACGTCCGACGACAGCGGGCGGGTCTGGGCAGGCTGGTACGCCAACGGCCCGCTGCGCTCCATGCGCGACGCCTACGCGCCCCGTGAGTTCGTCAGCGAGCCGGTGTCCGCCTCGCTGGTGAGCGACTGGATCGAGGCGGCCCTGCCCGAGGGCGTCATCGAGCTCAAGGGCGCCTGGGTCGACCCCACGTCGGAGCACAAGTCTGCGCTCGCCGACCTGACCTCGCGGGCGTTCCTGCACGCCATGCGCATGCTCGATGTGCGCTACGCGTACTGCTCCGCGGCCGAGCACGCGGCGTCGCGCTGGTTCAACTCCGGCGCCGAGGAGTTGCCCGGCATCATCCCGGCCCGCTACCCCGACGACCGCTACCGCACGACGGTGCTGACCTGGGACGCCGAGACCGCCATGGAGCGGGCCACGCAGGAGCAGCGCCGGCTGTACGACGCGGAATGCCGCACCGCGACGGGCACGGAGGTTCCGGGCGCACGATGACCGATGCCGTGAACGGGGCCGGCTGGCGCCCTGAGCTGGTGGACGACCCCGATCGGCTGGCCGGACTGCGCGCCGACCCCGCGGTCCAGGTCGTCGACACCATCGAGCAGCAGCGACGCGACCTCGCCCGGCTGCTCTCCGCGCCGCCGCCGGAGATCGCCGACGAGCCGACGCGGTGGTACTTCTACCCGTGGCGGCGCACGCTGATCCACCTGCTGGGTCCCGAGGCGTTCCAGACGCTGCGCACCGACCGCAACCGCAACAAGATCACCGTCGAGGAGCAGCGACGGCTCCGGCGACTCTCCGTGGGCGTCGCCGGCCTCAGCGTCGGCCACGCCATCGCGCACACCCTCGCGCTGGAGGGCAGCTGCGGGCACATCCGGCTGGCCGACTTCGACGAGATCGAGCTGTCCAACCTCAACCGGATCCCCGGTACCGTCTTCGACCTCGGCGTGAACAAGGCCGTCGTGGTCGCCCGCCGCATCGCCGAGCTGGACCCGTACCTCGAGGTCAGCATCGAGCCGTCCGGCCTCGCCCTGGACTCCATCGACACCTTCCTCGACGGGCTGGACATCGTCATCGAAGAGTGCGACTCGTTCGATGTGAAACTGGCGCTGCGCGACGGCGCGCGGCGGCACCGGCTGCCGGTCGTCATGGAGACCAGCGACCGCGGGCTGCTCGACGTCGAGCGGTACGACCTCGAGCCCGACCGGCCGCTGTTCCACGGGCTGCTCGGCGACGCGCGCCCGGCCGACCTCATGGGCCTGTCGACGCACGACAAGGTCCCGTACGTGCTGCGGGTGCTCGAGCCGAGCGAGCTGTCGGCGCCGATGGCCGCCTCGATGGCGGAGGTCGACGAGAGCCTCAACACCTGGCCGCAGCTGGGCGGCGACATCACCCTGGGCGCCGCGACGGTGGCCGCCGCTGTCCGCAAGCTCGGCCTGGGAGCGCCCGTGCCGTCCGGACGGGTGCGTGTGGACCTCGACTCCATGCTGGCCAAGCTCGCCGACCCGCCGCCGGCCGCGGACGCCGACTTCTCCGCCGACCTCGTCGTCGACCCCGAGCCGCCGCCCGCCGACCCCCGCGCCGCCGTCGCGCACGCCGCGCGGCTGGCGCCGTCGGGCGGCAACACGCAGCCCTGGACGTTCACGCTCGGCCCGGGCGGCCTGGACATCGACCTCGACCCGAGCCAGACCTCCACGCTCGACGTCGCGTTCCGCGGCAGCCACGTGGCCATCGGCGCGGCGCTGTTCAACGCGCGCATCGCGGCCGCCCGGCACGGGCTGCTCGGCGACGTCGAGATCCGGCCCGACGGCGACCGCGTGGCGAGCCTGCGCTTCGGCACGGGCTCGGACCCGGAACTGGCCGGACTGTATGACGCCATGCTGCGGCGGGTGTCGAACCGGCACTTCAACGAGCCCACGCCGCTGCCGGAGCGGACGGCGGACGTGCTGCGCGCCGCGGCCGCGGCCGAGGACGCCGACGTCCATCTCGTCACCGGCCGCGACCGGCTGCACGAGCTGGCCGAGCTGCTGGGCGAGTCCGACCGGCTGCGCTACCTCACCGAGCACCTGCACCGCGAGATGATGCGCGAGCTACGCTGGCCCGGCATCGACGCACTCGACTGGGGCATCGACGTGCGGACCCTCGAGCTCGATGCGTCCGACCTCGCCAAACTGGGTGTCGCTCGCCGGCCCGACGTCATGGCCGTCCTGGCCGAGCAGGACCTCGGGCGGGCGCTCGGCGAGTCCACCCGCGACCGCGTCGACGCCGCCGCCGGGCTGGCAGTGGTCTCCGTCGCGGGGTCGTCGCCGGCCGACTACGTGCGCGGTGGACAGGCGGTCGAACGGGTCTGGATCGAGGCCGAGCGGCTGGGGTTGGCGGTGCATCCGATGTCGCCGGTGTTCATCTTCGGCGTCGACGACGCCGACTACCAGGAGCTGTCCCCCCGCTACGCCGACCGACTTCGCGGCCTATGTCGCGATTTCGCCGGGATCGTCGGGCTTGGGGAGAGGTACGTCGCGCTGGTCATGCGGATCGGCTACGCTCCTAGCGTCAGCGTCCGGAGCCGCCGCCTGTCTGCCGACCGCACTGTTCGGGACGCCCTGGAGGCAGGGAGCAACCTATGAAGATGGACCCGGAGACGATCCAGCCGCTCCTCGAAGCGCTGGCTCGGGCCACGGATTCCATCTCGGCCGACGTGCTCGCCGTCGACGGCGGCATGCCGCTGGTGTCGTGGGGGAGCGCCTCCTCGGCCGGCGTCAAGGGCAAGGACATCACCGTCATGCGTGATGCCATCCGCACCGCCACGGCCGAGGTCGCCGGCCAGGCGGGCAATGATCCCATCGAGCACGCCGCGCCGTCCGGGTACACCATCGTCGCGACCAAGGTGGCCTATCGCGACTTCGTGGGCAGCATCTGCCTGGTGCGGCTCGACGGCCGGTCGTACTCCGCGAAGGACCGCGAACTGCTGTCGGTGTCGGCGCAGCTGTGCACGGCGGTGATGGAGGCGGGCGAGATCACCGACCAGCACAGCCGGCTCGACGCCCTGGTCACCTACGTCGCCGCGGAGCTGATGGGCGTCACCGCCCGCGACCTCGCCGAGACGCTGTTCCGGGTCATCAGCGAGCTGGGCCGCTACTTCGGCGCCGACACCTGCTTCCTCCGGCACAACGACCCCGAGCTGCAGGCCAGCGTGCTGGTCGACGAGTGGCCGCGGCGGCTGGACGTGCCCGATCCCGACCCGCTCGGCATCGTGCCGTGGGACACCGAGGACCCGATCTTCTCGATGGTGCGCGACCAGCGCGAGCCGTTCATCATCCGGCCGTCCGACGGCCAGCTGAGCTACCAGGAGCGGGTCCGCGCCGGTTCCGGCGTGCCCGAGGTCTCGCTGGCCACGGTGCCGCTCATCCACGGCGACACCACGCTGGGCGTGCTGGGCCTGATCCACTTCGGCGACCGCATCTGGACCCGTGCCGAGGTGCGGGCACTGCGCGCCATCGCCTCGCTGCTGGTGCAGCTCGACGCCCGGGTCGCGGCCGAGGAGAGCCTGCACCACCAGGCGTACCACGACGAGCTGACCGGGCTGTGGAACCGCCGGGCGTTCGTCGAGGACCTCAACGCGGTGCTCGAGGTCGATCCCCGGGCTCCGCTCGCGGTGCTCTTCGCCGACATGGACCGCCTCAAGACGGTCAACGACGTGCTGGGTCACACCGTCGGCGACAACTTCATCCAGGCCGTGGCGCAGCGGCTGCGCGACTCCGTCCGGCCGAACGACGTCGTCGCGCGGCTGGCCGGCGACGAGTTCGTCATCGTGCTGCACGAGATCGCGTCGACGTCCGCCGCCGAGCGGGCCGCCCGGCGCATCCTCGACCGCGTCGCCGAGCCGCTCGAAGTGGGTGGTCACGCCATCAGCCGCAGCGCCAGTATCGGCGTCGTGGTCAACGGGGACATGCCCAGCACGGTCGACGAGCTGCTCGGCAATGCCGACGTCGCGCTGCTCGAGGCCAAGGAGCGCGGTGGAGACTCGGTAGTGGTGTTCAACGACGACCTGCGATCCAAACTCCTCGTCCGGGCCGACCTCGAGCTGCGCCTGCGCTCGGCCATCAGCAACAACGAGATGCGGCTGTACTTCCAGCCCGAGTTCGACCTTCGCGACGGCCGCATGACCGGCGTCGAGGCGCTGGTGCGCTGGCAGCACCCCGAGCGCGGGCTGCTCGCGGCCGACGCCTTCATCTCCGTCGTCGAAGAGATCAACCTCTCCGCGGAGCTCGGCCGCTGGGTGCTCGAGGAGGCCTGCCGACAGCTCGCGTCGTGGAAGCGCACGTCGCCGGTGCCGCCGCCGCTGGTCCGGGTGAACATCTCCGCCGGCGAGCTGATCAGCGCCGACTTCGTCGGGTTCGTCGCCACCCTGCTGAGCCGGTACGGCCTGGCGCCGGCCGAGCTGGGCATCGAGATCACCGAGAGCACGGTGATGCGCGACATCGACGACGTGCAGGCCACCCTCAACGGGCTGCGCGGTCTGGGCGTCACACTCGCCATCGACGACTTCGGCACCGGGTACAGCTCGCTGGCCCAGCTGAAACAGCTCCCGGTCGACATCCTCAAGATCGACCGCAGCTTCGTCTCGGCGCTGGCCGAGAGCAGTGGCGATCGCGCCATCGTCGCCGCGATCGTCCGGCTCGCCGAGGCCTTCAACCTGACCACGGTGGCCGAGGGCGTCGAGGACCCCGCAGCGGTCACGACGCTGCTCGACCTCGGCTGTTACCGCGCTCAGGGGTTCTTCATGTCCAAGCCGCTGCCTGCTCAGGTCGTGCTGGAACAGGCGCGGAATCCAGGAGTCCCACTGCGCATGATGTGACGTGGAACACGTGTCGTTGGCGTGTCCTGGCCTGACCTCCTAGCATGCGAGCTGAACAAAGTCGCGGACGGCCGATGATCAATCGGCCGCAAATGCCCGGTATTCTCTGATATGTCCCGGGCGTTGTCCGGGACCCTGCCAGGGGGGCGGCGCAGGCGTGCTGGTGCGGGCGGATCAGTACGGAGGACGAGGCACCTTTGGGGAGCTCGACGATGAACGACGGCAGTCCGAACTCGACGGAGGAGGACTTCGCGAAGGTCGTGGGCGCACGGTTGCGCGCGTTGCGCAAGCGCCGGCGGCTCTCGCTCCAGGCCGTCGAGGAGAAGTCCGGTGGCCGGCTGCGCGCAGTCGTGGTCGGCTCCTACGAACGCGGCGACCGCGTGGCGTCCATTCGACGCATCGCCGAGCTCGCCGAGTTCTACGGCGTCCCGGTCGACACCCTGGTGTCCGACGGCGCCCGGTCCCGGATCCCGACGCAAGAGGGCAAGGTGGTCCTCGACCTCGACGCACTGCGCAACGCGCCGCCCGAGGCCGAGCGGCTCGCCACCTTCGTCGCGTCCATCCAGCGGCAGCGCAACGACTTCGGCAGCCCGGTGCTCACCATCCGGTCCGAGGACATCTCGCTGGCCGCATTGCTCTACGAGATCCCGCCGGCCGAACTGCGCGAGAAGCTCGTCGCGTGGGGGGTCCTGGCCGCCAGCTCCGCCTGAGCCTGCGGCTAGGCTCCCGTCGTGGCGACCACGCTCCTCGACGGCATCGGACTGCTGGTCACGAACGACCCCACACTCGGTGACGGCTCGCCGCTCGGCGAGATCTCCGGCGCCGCCCTGATCGCCGACTCCGGCGGTCGGGTCCTCTGGGTGGGCCCAGCCCCCGCCGCACCCAGCGCCGACACCCGCATCGACCTCGACGGCCGCTGCGTCGTGCCCGGCTTCGTCGACAGCCACGCCCACCTCGTCTTCGCCGGCGACCGCTCGGCGGAGTTCGCTGCGCGCATGACCGGTGAGCCATACGCCGCCGGCGGCATCCGCACGACTGTGGCGGCCACCCGGGCCGCCCCCGACGAACTGCTCGGCCTCAACCTCGTCCGGCTCGTGGGCGAGATGCGTCGGCAGGGCACCACCACCGTCGAGATCAAGAGCGGTTACGGCCTGACGGTGGCAGACGAGGCCCGCGCACTCGCGCTGGCCGCGGAGCACACCGACGAGACCACCTACCTCGGGGCGCACGTCGTGCCCGCCGAGTACGCCGACGACCCGGCCGGATACGTCGACCTCGTGACCGGCCCGATGCTCGACGCCTGCGCCCCGCATGCGCGCTGGGTCGACGTCTTCTGCGAGACCGGCGCGTTCGACGCCGACGCCGCCCGCGCGGTGCTGACGGCGGGCATCGGCCGCGGGCTGGGCGCACGGGTGCACGCGAACCAGCTCGGCCCCGGCCCGGGCGTGCAGCTGGCCTGCGAGCTCGGCGCCGCCAGCGCCGACCACTGCACTTTCCTCGACGACGCCGACGTCACCGCGCTGGCCGCCTCGGACACCGTCGCGACGCTGCTGCCGGGCGTGGAGTTCTCCACCCGCTCGCCGTACCCCGACGCCCGCCGGCTGCTGGCCGCCGGCGCCACCGTCGCCCTCGCCACCGACTGCAACCCGGGCTCCTGCTACACGTCGTCGATGCCGTTCTGCGTCGCCCTGGCGGTCCGCGAGATGCGCATGACGCCCGCCGAGGCGCTCTGGGCGGCGACGGCCGGTGGCGCGGCGGCTCTGCGGCGCACCGACAACGGACGGCTGATGCCCGGCTCGCGGGCCGACTTCGCCGTCCTCGACGCGCCGTCGTACGTTCACCTCGCCTACCGGCCGGGGGTGCCCCTGGTCGCCGCCACCTGGGTCGCCGGCCGCCCGGTCTCAGCCGGCGGCGTCCAGCAGCCGCCGGTCGGCGGCCGGTAGCCAGGCGTCCACCGGCGGATCGAGCCAGCCCTCGGCCGGGATGAGGCGGTCGAGGGCCCGGTGGAGGGCGTCGATCCCGGGATGCGTCAGCGCCGTCCGGTGGACCATGGTCCACGGGTACAGCGGGGCCGGGTGGGTCAGCGGCCGGACCACGGTGCCGGGGATCGGCGCGGCGTCGAGCTTGGTGAGCACCGGCCAGCCGGTGGCGCGCAGGTGGTGGGTGGTCTCCTCCGGCGGGGCGGCGGCGACCGCGGCCATGCCGGGATGGTGGTCCGGCGCGACGATGCCGCCGTGCTCGCCGACCAGCTCGGCACCGAGGTCGACCCACTCCGGTGCCTCCGGGTTGCCGCCGCTGGTGTCGATGGTGCGGCCGCCGAGCGTGGCCATGGGGATGGTGTCGTGGCGCGCGAGCGGGTCGTCGTCGAGCACCATCAGGCCCAGTGGCTCGAGCCGGACCAGGCGGCGGGTGAGGTCGCCGGGCAGCGCGACCCGGATACCGCTCAGCCGGCCGAACACGACGTCGATGCGGTGGGCCAGCAGGCCGCGTACCGCGGCGTCGCAGCCGCCGTGGAACCGCGCCTCCAGTTCGGCGTCGGGCGCCAGCGGCCGGGCGGCCTCGAGGACGCGCAGCGCGGTCGAGCGGTCGTGCATGACGTCGACGAGCAGCGGCCGGGCGGTGTCGCGCAGCTCCGCGAGCATGGCGTCGTGCAGCGCCAGCAATTCGGTCGCCCGGGCGAGCAGCCGTTCCCCTGACGGTGTCAGAGTCACCTTGCGGGTGGTGCGGACGAACAGCCGGACGCCGAGCTCGCGTTCGAGCCGGGCGACGTCGCGGCTGAGCGCCTGCTGGGCGACGTAGAGCCGGGCGGCGGCCCGGCCGAAATGGAGGTCTTGGGCCACGGCCACGAAGTGCCGCAGCAACCGGGTGTCGACGTCGGACACGGCCACTCCGACACCTTATCGATTGACAACACAGCACGGTCAATTCTGCTCGAACAGGTGTTGGACGCCCTTCGATGACGGCGCCGATCGTGGAGGGCATGACTACCACCATCATCGCTTCCGCGGCCCCGCGACCGCCGACCACCCGAACCCGGCTGGCGTTGCTGGCCACCGCCACCGCCGTCGGCAGCATCGGCCTGGCCGCCGGCGGCCTCGCCGGACCGCTGCTGGCCGTCGAACTGACCGGCGACCCGGCGACGGCCGGACTGCCGATCGGCGTGCACGTCGCCGGCTCCGCCGTCGGCGCCGTCCTGGTCTCGCGCGTCAGCGCCCGCGACGGCCGGCCCGCCGGGCTCGCCCTCGGCTACCTCCTCGGCGCGGCCGGCGCCGTGATCGTCGTGGCGGCGGCCGCCTGGGCCGGCCTCGGCCTGCTGTTGCTCGGCAGCGCGGTCTTCGGCGTCGGCAACGCGTCGGTGTTCCTGGCCCGCTACGCCGCGGCCGCGACCGGTGGGCCGGCCACCCGGGGGCGGGCGCTGGGCATCGTGCTCTTCGCGGTCGCCGCGGGCGCCGTGGCCGGCCCGAACCTGCTGGCTGCGGGCGGCACGCTCGCGTCCGCCGTCGGGCTGCCGCACCTGACCGGGCTGTACCTCATCTCCATCGGCTCCTTCCTGACGGCCGCGGCGCTGCTGGGCGCCTTGACGCGGGCGTCGGAGCGGCCCGCGGCCAGGCCGGCGGTGCGCCGCGCGGCGGTCGCGGGGACGGGCGTGCCGGTGCGGGCCGTCGTGCTGCTGGCCGTCACCAACCTGGTGATGGTCGGGGTCATGGCCGTGGCACCGGTGCACCTCGTGGCGCACGGCCACGGGCCGGCGCTGGTCGGCGGCATCGTCAGCGTGCACGCGCTGTGCATGTTCGTCCCGTCGATCCTGTCCGGCCCGCTGCTCGACCGCGTCGGCCCGGCCGTCGTGACGACCGCGGCCGCGCTGCTGCTGGCCGCGTCGGGCGTCGTGGCCGCCGCCGGTTCGGACGACGGCGTCGCGCTGCTCGTTTCGGTGAGCCTGCTCGGCCTGGGCTGGAACGCCGGCGTGCTGGCCGGGAGCGCACTCCTGACGGCGGGCGTGCCGCCGCAGGACCGGCTGCGGGCCGAGGGCCGGGGCGAGGTGGCCATGGGCCTGGCCGCCGGAGGCGGTGCACCGGTCGCCGGGCTGGTGGTGGCGTCGGGCGGTTTCGTCGCGCTCGGTATCGGCGCGGCGATCGTCGTGCTCGTCGTCGCCGTCCCGGTCGCCGTCACGCTGATGGAGAGGTTCGGCGAACCTTCGCAAGGATAGGCACGACTTCGTGGAAATGCGTTCTGAGCTGCGTTAACGTCGGGCGCATGAAGCTCAACGACACGCTTGCCAAAGCCTACTCCGAGCAGATCACGCTCGAGATCGAGTCGTCCATCGCGTACCTGCAGCTGGCCATCGCGCTCGAGGACGCCAACCTGCCGGGCATGGCGTCGTGGATGCGCATCCAGTCCCACGAGGAACGCGTTCACGCGGCCAAGTTCATCCAGCACGTCACCGACCGCGGCAACCGCCCGCAGATCGGCGACATCTCGGCGCCGAAGGATCCCGGCCCAGCGGTGGTCGCGGCGTTCGAGGCGTCGCTGGCGCACGAGCAGAAGGTGTCCGACTCCATCCGCGCCCTCTACCGACTGGCCCAGGCCGAAGGCGACATCGACAGCCTGCCGCTGCTCAGCTGGTTCATCGAGGAGCAGATCGAGGAGGAGTCGACGGTCTCGGAGATCCTCGGCCGGCTGCACCTCATCGGCGACGACGGCCCCGGGCTGCTGCGGCTCGACGCCGAGCTCGGCGCCCGCCGTACCGGCGCTGACGAGGAGTAGGCCCGAGCCGTACGCGAACCGATGACGGACCACGGGGCGGCCAGCAGCCCCGGCGGTCCGGAAACCGCTTGCCGCACCGGACCGGCCGTTCGCCGCATCGTGCCTGGCGGGAAGGGCGCCGCCGGCCTTAGCGTCACCAGTGCCGCGCCCGGTTCCCCCCGCCGGGCGCGGCCGACTCGACGAGGAGCCGCCGATGCCGCCGTCCCGCTCGCTGCCGACGTCCCTTCGACGCTGGGCCGGGCCGCTGGCCACGGCCGCCGCGGGCGCGGTCCTCGTGGCCGCCGCCGCGACCGCCACTCCGTCCGCGAGCACCGTCCCGCCGAACCCGACGGCCGTCGACGTACCGGTCGCCACAGTGCCCGCGGCGACCGGCGACTGGGTCGGCACCTGGGCCACCGCGGTGGCCCGGCCCCAGAACGGCCAGGCCCTGGCCGGCTTCACCGACACCACCCTCCGCCAGCGGCTGCACGTGTCGGTCGGCGGATCGCAGGTGAGGCTGCGACTGACCAATGTCTACGGCACGCAGCCGCTGGTCGTGCTGGCGGCGACGCTCGCGCTGCCGGGCGCAGCGCCCGGCGACGTCGACCCGGCGACCCTGCGGCCGGTGACGTTCTCCGGCGACGCCAGCGTGACGATCCCGGCCGGCGCCGAGCTGATCTCCGACCCCGTCGGGCTGCCGATCGCCGACGACAGCGACGTCCTGGTGAGCCTGTACGTGCCCGGCCCGACCGGGCCGGCGACGTACCACTCGGCGGCGCACTCGACCGGCTGGGTCGCCACCGGCGACCAGACCACCGCGCCGTCGGTGTCCTCGTTCCCGCAGACCACGACCTCGTTCTGGTTCCTCGACGGGCTGGACGTGCGCGGCGTGGCGTCCGGCGCGGTGGTGTTCCTGGGCGACTCCATCACCGACGGCAGCGGCTCGACCCGCGACGCGAACCGGCGCTGGCCGGACTACCTGGCCGACCGCATGCTCGCGCAGCCACGGCCGCTCCAGTTCGGGATCCTCAACGCCGGCATCGGCGGCAACCGGCTGCTGTTGCACGCCAACAGCCCCGGTCAGGGTGACAACGCACTGGCCCGGTTCGACCGTGACGTGCTGACCCAGGCCGGCGCCGGCACGGTCGTCGTCTTCGAGGGCATCAACGACATCCAGCAGCCGAACTCGCAGTACGACCCGGAGCGGCTGATCGCGGCGTACGAGCAGATCATCCAGCGCGCCCGCGACCAGGGCATGCGGGTGGTCGGCGCGACCATCGGGCCGTTCCAGGGCTGGGGCACGTGGACGCCGGAGCGCGAGGCCGTGCGGGCCGCCGTCAACGAGTGGATCCGCGAGTCGGGCGCGTTCGACGCGGTGATCGACTTCGACGCCGTCCTGCGCGATCCGGACGAGCCGCTGCGGATGCGGGCCGAGTACGACTCCGGCGACCACCTGCATCCCGGCGACGCCGGCTACCAGGCCATGGCCGACGCGGTGGATTTGGCCGAGCTATCGCCGCGCCGACGGTGACAGCACCAGCTCCCGACCCGAGCGGCCCAGGGCTGCTGCCACCGCCTCCAGCGGGCCACGGCCGATGAACGCCCGCCAAGGCATCGCGATCGCGAACATGATCGCGACGTGCACCAGGTAGGTGGACAGGTCGTGGCCCGCGACCGGCCCGGACAGCAGCACGACGTGCAGGGTGTACAGCGTGAACGTCATGCCGCCGATCGCCGCCAGCGGCCACACCAGGGGCCGGGCGCGGGGCGCGATGAGCAGCATCAGCCCGAGCACGGCCACGCTGGTGCCGATCGTGTGCAGCAGGTCGAACGGGGTCGCGGTGTGTGGTGCCGCCACTATCAGCCACCACCAGCTGGTGGCCGGCGTGGTGCCGTAGAAGGACGTGTTGTTCACCGCGCCGGCGAAGTCGAACGGGTTGGCCGGGTGCCCGCCGAGCCCGGCGGTGACCAGGTGCTCCAGTCCGCCGTTGTCGAGCAGCACCGTCGACGTCACCCAGGCGGCCACCGCCAGCGTGGCGCCGCCGGCCAGCAGCGTCGCCGCGACCCGGGTCGACGACAGGGCCAGCCGGCCGATGCCCAGGCCGACCAGCAGGTAGGCCAGCCAGGGGAACACCGGGTAGTAGCCGGTGACCAGCAGCTCGCGCAGCAGGTCGCCCGTGTGCTCGAGCGACTCGAACGTCGGTGTGTCGTACGACGCCGGGGGCTCGCCGATGCGCCAGTAGTGGTTCAGCAGCGGCGCGCCGGTCGCCCAGACCAGCCCCAGCGGCAGGAGGATCCGCGGCCCGAGCCCCAAGAACGGGATGGCCAGCAGGAACAGCAGCCCGTAGTAGGCCAGGATGACCGCGACGCCGGACGGGAACGCGCCGAGGCACAGGCCGACGAGGAAGATCACCAGGGCGCGCAGGGCGACGCCGACGCTCGCGGCAGCCAGGGGCCTGCCCCGCAATGGCGTGCGCCCGCCGGTGGCCAGCGCCAGTCCGACGCCGGCCAGCAGCGCGAACAGCGCCGACGACCGTCCGCTGGCGATGAGCCGCGATGCCGTGGCCCCGCCGTCCTCGCCGATGCCTGGGAGGATGTGCACCGACATCATGCCCAGCAGCGCGATGCCGCGGGCGGCGTCGACACCCAGCAGCCGGCTGCGGACGGCGACCGGCCGGGCCTCTTCCTGAACGGCCATGGCGGCTAGAAGATCAGGGCGGCGAGGAACGGCGCCACGCCGGCGATCAGGCAGAGGATGAGCACGGCGGCCGTGATCTGCTTGCGCAGGTCCGGGCGGCGGGGTGCGTCGTCGTCCTGGAACTCCGGGAACATGCGGGTCAGCGTACGCGCAGTATCTGAGGGAATCCTCAGAGCCGGTCGCTCGTTGTCCAGATACGGAAGTTGAGCCACGTCGGCTCAAGGTTATAGTTGAGCCATACTGACTCAACACTGCTGAGCGAACACTGGAGGTAACTGCCATGGCACGAGCCGTCGGCATCGACCTGGGCACGACGAACTCCGTCGTCGCCGTCCTGGAGGGTGGCGAGCCCACCGTCATCGCCAACGCCGAGGGGTCGCGCACCACCCCGTCCGTGGTGGCCTTCGCCAAGAACGGCGAGGTCCTGGTCGGTGAGGTGGCCAAGCGCCAGGCCGTCACCAACGTCGATCGCACCATCCGCTCGGTCAAGCGCCACATGGGCTCCGACTGGTCGCAGAAGATCGACGACAAGACCTTCACACCACAGCAGATCTCGGCGTTCGTCCTGCAGAAGCTGAAGCGCGACGCCGAGGCGTACCTGGGCGAGACCATCACCGACGCCGTCATCACCACGCCGGCGTACTTCAACGACTCCCAGCGCCAGGCCACCAAGGAGGCCGGCGAGATCGCCGGGCTCAACGTCCTGCGCATCGTCAACGAGCCGACTGCCGCGGCGCTGGCCTACGGGCTGGACAAGGGCGAGCACGACCAGACCATCCTCGTCTTCGACCTGGGTGGCGGCACGTTCGACGTGTCGCTGCTCGAGATCGGCGAGGGCGTCGTCGAGGTCAAGGCCACCAGCGGCGACAACCACCTCGGTGGCGACGACTGGGACCAGAAGGTCGTCGACTGGCTGATCGGCCAGGTGAAGTCCGCGCACGGCCTCGACCTCTCCAAGGACAGGATCGCCATGCAGCGCGTCCGCGAGGCCGCCGAGCGGGCGAAGATCGAGCTGTCGTCCAGCACGCGGACGTCCATCTCGCTGCCCTACATCGCGCAGGACGCCGAGAAGAACCCGGTGCACGTCGACGAGACCCTCTCTCGCGCGCAGTTCGAGCAGATGACCACCGACCTGCTGGGCCGCACCAAGGCGCCGTTCCAGAACGTCATCCGCGACGCCGGCATCTCCGTCGACCAGATCGACCACGTGGTCCTGGTCGGTGGCTCCACCCGCATGCCCGCCGTCGTCGACCTCGTCAAGGAGCTCACCGGCGGCAAGGAGCCCAACAAGGGCGTCAACCCGGACGAGGTCGTCGCCGTCGGCGCCAGCCTGCAGGCCGGCGTGCTCAAGGGTGAGGTCAAGGACGTCCTGCTGCTCGACGTCACTCCGCTGTCCCTCGGCATCGAGACCAAGGGTGGCGTCATGACGAAGCTGATCGAGCGCAACACGACCATCCCGACGAAGCGCTCCGAGATCTTCACCACGGCCGACGACAACCAGCCGACCGTGGGCATTCAAGTCTACCAGGGCGAGCGGGAGATCGCGGCCTACAACAAGAAGCTCGGCACGTTCGACCTCACCGGTCTGCCGCCGGCGCCGCGCGGCGTCCCGCAGATCGAGGTCACGTTCGACATCGACGCCAACGGCATCGTGCACGTGTCCGCGAAGGACCTCGGCACCGGCCGCGAGCAGTCCATGACCATCACCGGCGGGTCCTCGCTGCCCAAGGACGACATCGACCGCATGGTCCGCGAGGCTGAGCAGTACGCCGAGGAGGACCGCAAGCGCCGCGAGGCCGCCGAGAACCGCAACCAGGCCGAGTCGCTGGTCTACCAGACGGAGAAGTTCCTGGCCGACAACACCGAGAAGGTCGGCACGCTCTCCCAGGAGGTCCGCGACGACGTCGACACCGCCCTCGCCGACGCCAAGAAGGCGCTCGAGGGCAACGACGACGCGGCCATCAAGTCCGCGACCGAGCGCCTGCAGACGGCCTTCCAGGCCCTCGGCGCGGCCATCTATGCCAGCGCTCAGGCTCCGTCGGGCGACGGCGACGGCGCGCAGGCCGGTGCCGACACGGGTGCCGCCGGCGACGGCGCGTCCTCGGCCACGAGCGACAACGCCGAGGAGGACGTCGTCGAGGCCGAGATCGTCGACGACGAGAAGGACACCAAGTGACCGATGCGCAGCGACCCGAGGGTCTGGGAGACGACCCCGAAGAGCTGAAGCCCGTCATCCGCGACCGGCGCCGCATCGATCCCGAGACCGGTGAGGCGCGGGCCGCCGACGCCGGCACCGCGTCCGGCCCGGACGCGGGGGCCGCGGCTCCCGCGTCCGACGGCGTGGCGGCGGCCGGCGAGGAGCTGGCCGCCGCGCGTGCCGAGGCGGCCGAGCGGCTCGACGACCTCCGGCGGCTGCAGGCCGAGTACGTCAACTACCGCCGCCGGGTCGAACGCGACCGCGAGGCCAACCGCGAGGCGGCCAAGGCCGAGGTGCTCGCGGAGCTGCTAGGCGTGCTCGACGACATCGGCCGGGCCCGCGACCACGGCGACCTCACCGGTGCGTTCCGGTCGGTCGGCGAGGCGCTGGAGTCGGTGACGGCGAAGGCCGGCCTGGTCCGCTTCGGCGAGCCGGGCGACGCCTTCGACCCGATGATCCACGAAGCGTTGATGCACGGCTACGCCGACGACGTCGAGGTGCCCACCTGCACGCAGATCCTGCAGCCGGGGTACCGCATCGGCGAGCGGATCATCCGGCCCGCGCGGGTCGCGGTGGCCGAGCCCACCGAGGCGCTGCCGGCGGCGCCCGCGGACTCGCCCGGCGAGGACGATTCGGCGGAGAATAAGGACGACCAGATCTGACGTTCCGTAGACGGAGAGGAGGGGTGAGCCCGTGAGCACCAAGGACTGGATCGAGAAGGACTACTACAAGATCCTCGGCGTCTCGAAGGACGCCGACGCGGCCACGGTCAAGAAGGCGTACCGCACCCTTGCTCGCGAGCTCCACCCCGACCGCAACACGGACGACAAGGCCGCGGAGGAGCGCTTCAAGGACGTCTCCGAGGCGTACTCCGTGCTGTCCGACCCCGCCAAGCGCAAGCAGTACGACGAAGCGCGCACGCTGTTCGGCAGCGGCATCCGCACGCCGGCCGGCGGGGGCGGCGGGTCGTTCAACTTCGACCTCGGCGACCTGTTCTCGGGTAGCGGCGGTGGCGGTCTCGGCGACGTGTTCGGTGGCATCTTCGGCCAGCGCAACCGGCCGCGGAGCACCGGCGCGCGCCGGGGCGCCGACGTCGAGCGCGAGGTGACCGTCTCGTTCAGCGAGGCGGTCGAAGGCAAGACCATCCCGCTGAAGCTGACCAGCTCGTCGGCCTGTTCGGCCTGTGCGGGCACCGGTGCGCGGGCCGGCACCGTCCCTCGGGTCTGCCCCACCTGTTCGGGCACCGGGTTCACCAGCACCGACTCGGGCGGTTTCGGCATGGCCGAGCCGTGCAAGGATTGCCGGGGCCGCGGCCTGGTGGTCGACGACCCGTGCCCGGTCTGCAGCGGCTCCGGCCGTGGCACCACGAGCAAGGTCATGCACGTGCGCATCCCGGCCGGCGTGGTCGACGGCCAGCGCATCCGGCTGCGCGGCAAGGGCGTGCCGGGCGAGCGCGGCGGCCCGGCCGGCGACCTGTACGTGATCATCCACGTCGGGTCGCACCCGGTGTTCGGCCGCCGCGGCGAGCACCTCACCCTCACCGTCCCGGTGACGTTCCCCGAGGCGGCGCTCGGCGCCGACATCAAGGTACCTACGCTGGGCGGCAGCGCGGTGACGCTGAAGCTGCCACCGGGCACGCCCAACGGCCGCACCTTCCGGGTCCGCGGCCGTGGCGCGCCCCGTAAGGACGGCACCCGCGGCGACCTGCTGGTCACCGTCGAGGTGACGGTGCCGCCGACGCTCAAGGGCGACGCGAAGCAGGCGCTCGAAGAGTTCCAGACGGCCACGTCGGGCGATGACGTCCGGGCCGAACTGATGAGCCTGGCGGCGAAGGAGGGATGACCATGGAGGCCGGAGGACGGTTCATCGTGGCGATGTCCGGCGCCGCCCGGCTGGTCAGCGACGACGAGCCGCTGTACGTCATCTCGGTCGCGGCCGAGATGGCCGGCATGCACCCGCAGACGCTGCGGCAGTACGACCGCCTCGGGCTGGTGTCCCCCCGGCGCACCCCCGGCGGAGGCCGGCGCTACTCGCTGCGCGAGGTCGAGCTGCTGCGAGAGGTGCAGCGGCTGTCCCAGGAGGACGGCGTCAACCTCGTCGGCATCAAGCGGATCCTGGCGCTCGAGGCCGAGGTGCACGCGCTGCGCCAGCAGCTCGAGCTGCTCACCGGCGCGGTCCACGAGCCCGCCGATTACCTGCCGGTGCCGGCGTTCACGTCGGCGCTGGCGGTCTACCGCTCCCGCTACGTCACCGGCGACTGACCACCCGGGCGTCAGGCCGTCAGCAGGCCGACGCCCAGAGTGGCGAGGCCGGCGGCCAGGATCACGGCGCCGATCCACACCAGCCAGATGAGCCGGTTCGGCATCGTGCGGCCGGGCCCGATCGACGAGAGGAAGAAGCCGGCCGGCATGACGATGGCGGCGATCGGCACGCCGCTGCGCGCCACCCAGGCCGCGAACCCGTCCAGCGACGTCGCGTCGGTGAGCACCGCCGTGATCAGCCCCAGCGTGACGAACATGCCGGCGTGACCGTGCCCCGCCCGGGCGAACGAGCGCTGGAAGTCGGTGGCCGGCACCTTGCCGCGGGCGATCCGGGTGAGGTACCAGCCGCCGGACTCGATGGTGACGGCGGCGAGCAGGAGCACCCCGGCCAGCCGGGTGGCCTCGGAGCTGAGTTCGAGCATTGATGGCACCTCTCCGATGTGCTGAGCGCGCGAATAACCTAACGCTGTTATGAAACAACGTTAGGTTATGCTCGTCAAGTGGGTAGACCTCGGCTGCACGACGACGCGCTCCGCGACCGGCTGCTCGAGCGGGCGGCTGCGACGGTGTCGTCCGAAGGCGTCGCGGCGCTGAACCTGCGCGCGCTGGCGGCCGAGGCCGGCACGTCGACGGCGGCGGTGTACTCGCTGTTCGGAGGCAAGTCCGGGCTGGTCTCGGCGCTGTACGAGCGGGTGTTCGCCCGGTTCGCCGAGCGGCTGGCGGCGGTCGGGGTCAGCGACGACCCGGTCGCCGACATCGTCCGTCTCGGCCACGCCTACCGCGAGAACGCGCTCGCCGATCCGCACGGCTACCGCGTCATGTTCGGCGGCGAGCTGCGCCCGTCCGACGTCGGGCGGCGTGCGGCGCGGTCCGGCGCGCGGACGTTCGATCCGTTGCTCGACGCGGTCCGGCGGGCGGTCCGCGCGGGCGCGTTCCCGAAGCGGCCGCCGGCGGAGTCGATCGCCACCGCGCTGTGGGCCAACGTGCACGGGCTGGTCTCGATCGAGCTGGGCGAGTTCATGCCGCCGCGGGCCGGCGACCCGGCCGCGGTCTTCGCCGCCGCAGTGCGGGCCAACGTCGCCGGCTGGACACTGACAGAGGCCGGCTGACCGGATGGTCTCAGCCCGTGGTCGGCGCCGTTGTCGCGGGCTCAGTGGGCGACGGCGTGGGCGTCGGGCTCGCGGTGTCGTTGCGCACCTCGTACCGGACGTCGTTGCCGTCGACGTCGGTGGTGGTGACGGTCAGGCCGAGCTGCTCGCCGTCGACCGTCGCCGTGCAGTGCACCGACGCGTCGACCTCGCCGGCGAGGTCGCCGTCGCAGCTGACGGACTCGACTTCCTGGCCGGACTGCTCCTCCATCAGCTGCCGCACCGCGCCCTCCAGGTCCGAGCGGGGCACCGAGCGGTCGCCCAGCACGGAGCAGCCGGTCAGGGCGGCGATGGCGAGGGCGGCGGCGGTCAGCGCTGCCGGGAGGGGTCGAGGCATCACCGATATCGTTCCAGATATCTGGGTCGTCATGCAGAGTTGAGTGGAATAGGCTCAACTCTGTCGCGGTTGTCTCCGACAAGAGACCGACCACACTGGGAATCCGGGGAGATCGATGTCCGACCAGCTCACCACCAAGGCCCAGGAGGCGCTGTCCGTCGCCGTGCGCAGCGCCGCGACCGCAGGGAACCCGGCCGTCGAGCCGGTGCACGTGCTGCGTGCACTCCTCATCCAGTCCGGTGGGCTGACCGGGCCGCTGCTCGAGGCGGCCGGCGCCGACCTCGCGGCGGTCCGGCGCGATGTCGACGCCGCGTTCGAGGGGCTGCCGAAGGCCGCCGGCTCCACCGTCGCGTCGCCGAACCTCGCCCGCACGACGTACTCCGTGCTGTCGCACGCCGGCGAGGTCGCCCGCGAGATGGACGACCAGTACGTCTCCACCGAGCACCTGGTCGTGGGGTTGGCACACGTGCCGTCGCCGGTGCGCGACCTGCTGTCCAAGCACGGCGTGTCGGCTGAGAAGGTGCGCGCGGCGTTCGGCGAGGTCCGGGGCTCGGCCCGGGTCACCAGCCCGGACCCCGAAGGCAGCTACGACGCCCTGAACAAGTACGGCGTCGACCTCACCGAGCGCGCCCGCGAGGGCAAGATCGACCCCGTCATCGGGCGCGACTCCGAGATCCGCCGCGTCGTCCAGGTGCTGTCGCGGCGCACCAAGAACAACCCCGTCCTCATCGGCGAGCCCGGCGTCGGCAAGACCGCCGTCGTCGAGGGCCTGGCCCAGCGCATCGTGGCCGGCGACGTGCCCGAGTCGCTGCGCGGCAAGCGGCTGGTCGCGCTCGACATGGGCGCCATGCTGGCCGGCGCGAAGTACCGCGGCGAGTTCGAGGAGCGGCTGAAGGCCGTCCTCGACGAGATCAAGGCCAGCGACGGCGAGGTCGTCACGTTCATCGACGAGCTGCACACCGTCGTAGGTGCGGGCGCCACCGGCGACTCCGCCATGGACGCCGGCAACATGCTCAAGCCGATGCTGGCCCGCGGCGAGCTGCGCATGGTCGGCGCCACGACGCTCGACGAGTACCGCGAGCGCATCGAGAAGGACGCCGCCCTGGAGCGCCGGTTCCAGCAGGTGTACGTCGGCGAGCCCAGCGTCGAGGACACCGTCGCGATCCTGCGTGGCCTGCGCGAGCGGTACGAGGCGCACCACAAGGTGCAGATCGCCGACGCCGCGCTGGTCGCCGCCGCCGCGCTCTCACACCGTTACATCACCGGCCGCCAGCTGCCCGACAAGGCCATCGACCTCGTCGACGAGGCCGCGTCCCGGCTGCGCATGGAGATCGACTCCTCGCCGGTCGAGATCGACACGCTGCGCCGCCAGGTCGACCGCCTCAAGATGGAGGAGCTGGCCCTCGACAAGGAGCACGACGACGCCTCGCGCGAGCGGCTCGCGTCGCTGCGGGCCGAGCTGGCCGACCGCGAGGAGGAGCTGCGTGGGCTCGAGGCCCGCTGGGAGCAGGAGAAGGCCGGGCTCAACCGCGTCGGCGCGCTGAAGGAGCAGATCGACGAGCTGCGTGGCCAGGCCGAGCGCGCGCAGCGCGAGGGCGACCTCGCCGGCGCCAGCGAGCTGCTGTACGGCCGCATCCCGGAACTGGAGAAGGAGCTGGCCGCGGCCAGCGAGGCTGAAACCCGGACCGCGACCGCTGAGTCTCTCCTGGTCAAGGAGGAGGTCGGCCCCGACGACGTCGCCGACGTCGTGGCGGCCTGGACCGGCATCCCGGCCGGCCGGCTGCTCGAAGGCGAGACCGAGAAGCTGCTGCGCATGGAGGACGAGCTGGGCAGCCGGGTCGTCGGGCAACGGACCGCGGTGGCTGCCGTCTCTGATGCCGTCCGCCGGTCCCGCGCCGGCATCTCCGACCCCGACCGGCCCACCGGCTCGTTCGTCTTCCTCGGCCCGACCGGTGTCGGCAAGACCGAGCTGGCCAAGGCGCTCGCGGAGTTCCTCTTCGACGACGAGCGCGCCATGGTCCGCATCGACATGAGCGAGTACAGCGAGAAGCACAGCGTCGCCCGGCTGGTCGGCGCCCCGCCCGGCTACGTCGGCTACGAGGAGGGCGGCCAGCTGACCGAGGCGGTCCGCCGCCGCCCGTACTCCGTCGTGCTGCTCGACGAGGTCGAGAAGGCGCACCCAGAGGTCTTCGACATCCTGCTCCAGGTGCTCGACGACGGCCGGATGACCGACGGCCAGGGCCGCACGGTCGACTTCCGCAACGTCATCCTCATCCTGACGTCGAACCTCGGCTCGGTGTTCCTCGCCGACCCGGCGCTGGACGAGAAGGCCAAGCGCGACGCCGTCATGGAGGTCGTGCGGGCGTCGTTCAAGCCGGAGTTCCTCAACCGCATCGACGACATCGTGATGTTCGAGCCGCTCGGCACCGACGAGCTCGCCCGCATCGTCGACCTGCAGGTCACGAAGCTGGCGGCGCGGCTGGCCGACCGGCGCCTGGTGCTCCGGGTCACCGACGGCGCGAAGGAGTGGCTGGCCCTGACCGGATACGACCCGGTCTACGGCGCTCGGCCGCTGCGCCGGCTGGTGCAGACCGCTATCGGCGACCAGCTGGCGAAGGAGATCCTGGCCGGCCAGGTCCGCGACGGCGACACCGTCGTCGTCGACCTCGACGAGGGCGCCGACAAGCTCAGCGTCCGCCCCGCCGCCTGACGCCGCCCGGCCGGCTCCCCGCTCAGCCGGGGGAGCCGGCCCGGCCGAGGCGCCAGTAGCCGAACGCGTGCAGCCGGTCGCGTTCGACGCCGCGTTCGTTCGAGGCGAACCGGCGGATCGCGCGCACCTCGCCCGCCTCACCGGCCACCCACACGTCGACGGCGCCGCCGGGCCAGGGGAGCGACCGGACCGCGCGCTCGAGCGCACCGGTCGTCCCGGCCGGGGCGCCGTCGCGGTGCAGCCAGGTGACCCGCAGGTCCGCAGACGACGCGAGCGGCTGCTCCTCGGCGGCGTCGGCCACCTCGATGACGGCGTGGACCGGCAGCCCGGCGGGCGCGGCCTCGGCCACGGCGGCCAGCGCCGGCAGGCCGGTCTCGTCGGCCGCCATGATCACGGCATCGGCGGCGAGCGACGGCACCGCGTGCGGCCGCGGCCCGGTGAAATCGAGCGCATCGCCGGGTGCGGCGGACCGGGCCCAGCGGACGAACAACCCGTCGCCGTGCAGGACGACGTCGAGGTCGATCAGCCCGGACGCCGGGTCGGCGCGGCGGATCGTGTACGTGCGGCTGGCCGGCCGCGCCCCGCTGAGCGCCCCGGCATCGGCCTCGGCGCCGACGGGTGAGAGCCGCAGCACTTGGTTCGGGCAGGACGGGTCCAGCGGCAGGTGCGGCTGCTCGACCTCGACGGTCAGCCGGAGCATCGCCGGGGTCAGCGGCTCAACGGACGTCACCCGCAGCCGGCCGGCCGACCCGCGGGCGGGTGCGGGTCCGGCGGTCATGCCCGCATCGTAAGACCGCCCCCGCGGCCGGTCGGCTGCGGGGGCGGTCGGAGGTCCATCGGTCTCAGTCGAACTCGCCGGCCTTCGCGCCCATCACGAATGCCGACCACTCGCCAGCGGTGAACTTGAGAATTCCACCGTTGGGATTCTTGCTGTCGCGCACGGCCATGCCACCTTTCGGCAGCGGCGTGACCTCGACGCACTGTCCGCCGTCGCCGTTGCTGTAGCTGGACTTGCGCCACACGGCGCCGGCCAGCTCCGACACCTCGCTCATAATTCCTCCATGACTTGGCGGATCAGATCCGCCGATTCATCTGGTGACAACGCCTGGGCCCGGAGCACATCCATCCGGTCCACGGCATCGCCCACGACTCCGCTGTCCGTCATGAGGTGACCCCCTGTGGGGCCCTCGTAGTACAACACCGGCTGCCCGTTCAGACGGTCGAAGATCGTCATTTGTCCGTTCAGCGCGGCATGCGCACCTGCAGCGAATGGCATCACCTGAATGGTGATATGCCGCATCTCGCCCATTTTGAGCAGGTGTTGAAGTTGATCTCTCATGACGTCCGGCCCGCCGATCATCCGGCGGAGCGCGGCCTCGTCGATCACCGCTCGCAGCCTCGGTGGATCATCGCGGCGAAGGATCTCTTGCCGCCGCATCCGAGCTTCGACCTGCGTGTCGACGTGGTTGTCATAGGCCATCCTGACGCCCGCCAGGAGCTCGCGTGCATACGCCTGTGTCTGCAGGAGTCCGGGCGGAAATGTCTGCTCGTACGTATGGATCGACTTTGCCCGTTCTTCCTCCTCGATGAACCCTCGATACTTCGCGGGTACCGACTCGCGGCTCACCATCTTCCATGCACGGACGAGGAGGCCGTCGGTTCCCAGGATCTCATCGCACCGTTCCGCGAACTCTCGCTGCGGAGGCCGCTGCGCAGTTTCCACATTAGCGACGGCCCCGCGCGAGTAGTTCAGCTTTTCGGCCAACTGTTCTTGGGTGAGACCGGCACGGTGACGCGCCCGCGCCAGCTCACCACCGAAAAAGGCGGCCGCGGAATCCGGATCATGGTCTGTCACGGCATCTCCAGGCGATGTCACAAAGTCGCGGGCGGCGTCACAAGTGGGGGGCGTGACAGCCGAATTGTTCCCGCGGGTGGCTCAGATCATGCACGATACTTCGCCAAGGGCTACGGCGCAGCGTTTCGGCTGATCCGAGCCGTGGCGAAGCGTTGCCAGGCCCCGGTCCGCAGCCCGCCCCGAACGGGCGTGGACGAGCCCGGAGCACGGGCCCTCGAGAGGCCCGGCACGACGGAGGAGAGATGGCCCGCTTCACGGCCCGAGCCCACGGGTACGGCCTCGTCGACTGGAGCCCTGACGAGGTGGACGCCTACGCCTCCCGGTTGCTGCGTGACCACGTTCCGGGCCGGCGTTGGATGCCGCACCGCTCGTCGTCGTGCCGCGAGTGCGGAGAGAGCTGGCCGTGCCCGGCCGCGGCGTGGGCCGGCCAGTGGAGCCACGGCGTGACCCGTACCGAACCGCGCTCGCGGTTCTGAATCCGGTGAGTGAGATGACCTCGACCCTCGTTGTCCTTGCCCTGCCCCTGCTGTGGGCCGTCTGCGAGCTCATCTCGCGGGAGCGTCGCCGGCACCATTCGTGACCAGCGGCGTGCCCGGTGAGACGCGGTCGCGCGTGCGCACCGCCCGGGCCACCCGGTCGATCGGATGTGCCGTCATGGCGAACGCCTGCACCGATGCGACGCCGTCGACGCCGAAGTGGTAGCGGATGGTCTCGCCTACGGGCGCGTAGCCGGTGCCGCCGGCGATGCGCAACGTGTGGTCGTCGACGACGGCCAGCCGGATCGGCTCGTCCGTGGGATCCCGGTCGGTCGGGTCCAGCAGGTAAAGTCGGCCGGCCAGGTCGACCACGTCGAACACCCGCCACATGCTGGCGAACCGCCCGGTGAACCGGGACAGGTCGGCCGGTGACGGCGCCAGCTGCGGGCTCGCGGTCTGGGCGAGGTTCACCAGCCGGATCAGCCCGTCGGCCAGCATCTGCGCGGGCCCGTCGATAGCGTTGGTGAGCACCGAGACGGCCAGCCGCCCGGCCGGGTCGAACGACGTCCGGGTGATGTGGCCCGGGTAGCCGCCGCCGTGCCCGAACACCAGCCGGTCGCCGATCACCGAGCGGCCGAACCCGAGGCCGTACTCCGCGTCGCCACGGCCCTCGACCTTCCACTCGGCCCGCTGCATGAGCCGCTTCGACGCGTCCGACACCAGCCGGGTGTCGCCGTGGAAGTGCGCCGCGACGTAGTGCACGAGGTCCTCGGCGGTGCTGAAGAACCCGGTGGCGGCGGCCATCGCGGCGGTGTCGACGTGATCGATCGGGATGCGCCGGTCGGCGTAGGACAGCGCGGTGTAGCCGGTGGCGTAGTCGCCGGCCCGGACCGGGTCGTACTCGGGGCCGGTGTTCTCCAGCGACAGCGCCTCGACGATGTACTCGTGCACGAAGGCGTGGTACGGCATGCCAGACACCGCCGCGACGATCATGCCGAGCATCGAGTAGCCGATGTTGGAGTACTTGAACCGCTCGTTCGCGGGGAGCACGCCGGCGCCGTCGTCGAGCAGGATGTCGCGTAACCGGTCCTCGTCGGGGAACGCGTGCGCCAGCTGCCAGAAGTCGCCGTCGCGGCTGTCGCGGACCACGCCGCCGCCGTGCCCGAGCAGCTCGCGCACCGTCACCATGGCCAGCGGCGTGCCGCGCAGGAACGGCAACCAGTGGACCGCCTGGTCGTCCAGCCGCAGCTGCTCGCGCTCGGCCAGCTGGAGCACCGCGGTGGCCGTGAACGTCTTCGAGTGCGACGCGATCCGGAACAGGTGCTGCGGAGTCAGTGCGACGCCATGCTCGACGTCGGCCAGCCCGTGCGCGCTGGAAAGCAGCAGCTTGTCCTCGTGGAGGACGGCCGCCTGGATGCCCGGGACGCGGTCGTACTGCTGCCGGAACGCGACCCACGTGTCGAAATAGCGGGTGGCGTCGGCCACTGCGGGATGAGAAAGATCGCTCACGAATCATGACCTTATCGACCGTGATGACCGAAGTGTGACCATGATCGTCGCGATGTATCGAAATCGGGGGCCGGGTCTCGCATGCTGGTCGTCGGCGTAGGGTCGCCCTATGGCTACGGCACTCGTCACCGGACCCACCGCGGGCATCGGGCTGGCCTTCGTGCGGGCGCTGGCGGCGCGTGGTCACGACGTCGTCCTCGTCTCCCGCGACGAGGCCCGGCTGCAGGCCGTCGCCGCGGAGCTGCGCGGCGCCTACGGCGTGGCCACCGAGGTGCTGCCGGCCGACCTCGCCACCGACACCCACGTCGTCGAGAAGCGGCTGCGCGCGGTGGAGCGCCCGGTCGACCTGCTGGTCAACAACGCCGGCTTCGCGTTGCGGACCCGGTTTCTCACCAACGACGTCGCGGACGAGGAGTACCTGCTCGACGTGCTGGTCCGCGCGGTGCTGCGGCTGACGCACGCCGTGCTGCCCGGCATGGTCGAGCGCGGACGGGGCGCCGTCGTCAACGTCAGCTCGATGGCCGGCTCGGTGCCGCGCAGCACGTACAGCGCGGCGAAGGCGTGGGTGACGGCGTTCAGCGAGGGCCTGGCGCCGCAGCTGCGGGGGACCGGCGTCCAGGTGATGGCGCTCGCGCCGGGCTTCGTCCGCACCGAGTTCCACGACCGCGCCCAGATGAACATGTCCGGCCTGCCCTCGTGGATGTGGCTCGACGCCGACGCGGTGGTCGCCGCCGCGCTGAAGGACCTGCGGCTCGGGAAAGTCGTGTCCGTGCCCGGGACGGTGTACAAGGTCGCCGCCGCCGTGCTGCCGCGGCTGCCGCGTCGGCTGGTGCTCGGGCTCGGGCAACGGCACCCGGCCGGCCGCCGGTGATCCCGACCGAGCCGTGAGGGGTCCGACCCAGCGCGCCGCAGTGATGTTGATCATGGCAAAGAGCCCCTCTCGAGGCGAGTGAAAGGGGGACTTCCCCATGATCAACCGGGATTCCAGCGCCCGGACGAGCGCGCGCGAGCGGACGGCGGTGCCGGATTTCGGTGGTCAGGCGGTTGCGTGACTGTCGGTCATCCGGGCAGTGCGGCGACCGCCTCGGCCAGCGCGGCCGTCACGTCCTCGTCGTCGGTCATCGTCCGCACCGGCCAGCCGCGGGCCGCCGCCGAGCGCGCCCAGAAGTCCACCGGGCCGATGCCCGGCACTGTGGCGCCGGTGCGCAGGAAGGCGCACGGTGCGTCGGGCCAGTCCGGCGCCGGCGGCAACCGTTCGGTCCAGAAGTCGTGGTCGCCCGGGTGCGCGGCCTCGGGCGGCCATCCGGCGCCGCCGGCGTGCAGCGCGTCGTGCGCGGCGTCGGCAGTGGCGCCGTCGGCGGCGCGCAGCAGATCCAGGTGCGACGGCGCCCCCGGCCGCGGCAGCGTGGCGTCGGCGAACACGTAGCCGCCGACCCGCCGGCCGGCCGCCCGCTGGGCGCGGGCCAGGGCCGGCAGCAGCGGTCCGGCGGTGCCATGCGCGACGAGGACCAGCGGCGACGCGGGCCTGGCCGCGAGCAGCCGCCGCGCGGCGTCGGCCAGCCAGCTGACCGCGTACGGCCGGCGGTCCGCGACCGGCGCCGCGACGACGACGGGGTACGGCACGGCGGTGGACGGCTCGCGCGGCGGCGGCCCACTGGCCCAGGGACCGAGCGGGCCGGACACGACGACGACGGCTCCGGGCTGCACGTTGCCAGCCTGCCGTACGCTCGTGCCTCGTGAGTGCCTGGGATGAGCTGCGCCGCCACATCGTCGAGAAGGCCGTCGTGCACGGCCGAGTCGTCCTGTCATCGGGCAAGGAGGCCGACTATTACGTCGACCTGCGCCGCATCACGCTCGACGGCGCCGCCGCGCCGCTGGTCGGGCAGGTGATGCGCGACCTGACGGCCGACCTGCGGTTCGACGCCGTCGGCGGGCTCACGCTGGGCGCCGACCCCGTCGCGACGTCCATGCTGCACGCCGCCCACGCCGCCGGGCAGCCGCTGGACGCGTTCGTCGTCCGCAAGGACGCCAAGCAGCATGGCCTGCGCCGGCGCATCGAGGGCCCGGACGTCGCCGGCCGCCGCGTGCTCGCCGTCGAGGACACCTCCACCACCGGCGGCAGCGTCCTGACCGCTGTCGAGGCACTGCGCGAGGCCGGTGCCGAGGTGGTCGCCGTCGCCGTGATCGTCGACCGCGACACCGGCTCCCGAGAGCGCATCGAGGCCGCCGGTCTGGAGTACCGCGCCGCCTACTCGCAGGCCGACCTCGGCCTCTAAGTCACGGCCACACCGTCGGGGGCCGAGCAGGCACCCATTTACCGTCCAGCAGCTGCCGGTCTCCCAGCGGCTCGTCGAGCTGGACGGTCAACGGTGCCGGCGGACTGCCTTGGCAGGTGTAGGCGCCGTCTGGCAGCGGCTCGATCCGCGCGGTGATCACGACGGCGTCGGCGCGATACTCCACGATCGCTTCGGCCAGCCGGTCCGCGGGCGACATGCCCCCGGAGCAACCCTCCTCCTGGACCTGGATGGTGACCGAGGTGGCGTCCGGCCCCGGCGTGGTGCGCAGCCACCATTCCGCGAGAACCAGACCGTCGTCAGGAGTTCGCTGCGGGTAACAAGCGCCGCCGCCCTGGGAAGACCACGCTCCATCCGGCGCCTGCTCGTACCGGGCGCCCAGGACGTCGGTGTCGAAGAGGCTGCGGGCCTCGTCCGTGTCCGTCAGCCAGATCAGCACGTAGGCCGTCGATCCGGTCTGCTCGACGAGGGTGGCGCCCGCGACGATCGCCGGCGTGGCCGGGGGCGGCGGGCCGGTGCGTACGGCCGTTCCAAGTGCGCTGGCGGGATCGACCAGCGGGCGCTCGGTCAGCAGGGCGGGGTCGAATCCCGGGCCGTTGCCCCAGCAAGTGGCCAGATCCGGATCGAGCGTGGCGACGAGGTCCTCGGCCGGTTGAGTCGCGGCGGGCTCCGGCTCTCCGGCGAAGGGGACGTACCCGGATCCGGCCAGGCCCGCCACCACGCCGGCAACGAGCGCCGCCGCCGCGGCCGCGACACGGCGCCGCTTCCGGCGGGCGAGGCCGGTGCGGGTGACGGTGTCGGCGAGCTCGTCTCCCGCTGGTGCCCAGCCGGCGTGGTCGGCCAGGGTGGCGCGCAGGGCGGTCTCGAGGTCGAGGTCAGACACGGGTCCGCTCCTTCCGCAGCGTCGCCAGGGCCCGGGACGCGTTCGACCGGACCGTCGAGGGCGTGCTGCCCAGCACTTCGGCGATGCGGGCGTCGTCGAGGTCCTCGTAGAACCGCAGCACCAGCACCGCACGCTGCACCCGCGGCAGTCCTGCCAGCGCGGTCCACATGACCGACCGCTCGGCCTGCGCGTCGGTGTGGTCGTGCTGCGCCGGTGCGGGCAGATCGGCCGGCGCCGTCGGCGCCTCGGTGGAGCTGCGCCGCCGCTTGCCGTCGATGTAGACGTTGACGACCATGCGGCGCACGTAGGCGTCAGGCTGGTCGGCCCGGCTCACCCGTCGCCACTGCCGGAACGCCCGCAGCAGCGCCGTCTGGACGACGTCCTCGGCGAGGTGCGCGTCGCCGGTCAGCAGGTACGCGAGACGCAGCAGCGGCTGCCGCCGGGTGACCACGTATTCGTGGAAGTCCACGCCCATATCCCTCAGACGTACCGGCCCGGTCGATCCGCTGCATCGTCCGTCTGGCGCGAATCTCCCACACCGCCCACGCGGGCGCTCGCAGGTCGGTAGATTTGCCGCCGTTCCCCTGCCGTGAGGCATGTGCGCGTGTCGTTGACAAGGCGCACGACTGTCCATGTCGGGGGATGTCCTATGCACACCCCTCAGTCAAGGAATCAGACGAACCATGCGAAAGCTCGGAATTTCAGCGCTGGTGGCCGCCACCCTGTTCCTCGCCGCGTGCGGGGGTGACGACGAGTCGGGCGACGACGCGACCACCTCCAGCGAGGAGACCGCGGCCGCCGAGACCCCCGGGGACGACGCCACCGGCGACGCCGCCGCCGAGGAGGAGGGCGGCGAGGCCGGCGCCACCGGCCTGCAGGCCGCGCTGCTGGCGGCCGAGGACCTCCCCGAGGGCGCGACGGTGTCCGCGTTCGATGTCGCCCAGCTGAGCAGCGCCGGCGAAAGCATGGCGCAGCTGCTCGAGGGCGTCACCTACGAGCCGGCCGACTGCCAGGCCTACGACGCCAACCCGCTGCAGAAGGACGGCGCCGAGGCGGCCGGCATGACGGCGACCTCGGGCACCGACGTGCTGGTCAACGCCGTCTACACCAACGCCAGCGCCGACGACGTCGCCAGCGTGCAGGAGTACTACGACCGCTGCGGCGAGATCACCATCAGCGGCGAGGCCGCCGGCCAGCCCCTCGACATGACGGTCCGCACCTCCACCGTCGAGGCGCCGGAGGTCGACGCCGACGAGGTCGTCGCGGTCGAGACCGTCACGGAATCTGCGGCCATGCCCGCCGTCCCGACCCGGGTCATCTACATGATCGACGGCGACCGCGGCGTCTACGTCGCCGGCAACCCGGAGTCGACGACGTTCGACCTGGACGCGCTGGCCGCCGCCGCCCTGGAGAAGCTCAAGGCGCAGGGCTGACACACCCCGTGCCGGCGCCGGGTCACCCGCCAGGCGGGCGGCCCGGCGCCGGCACGAACTACGGTGGGTCCCGTGAGTGACCAGGCGGCCCTCGGCGCGGATCCCGAGGCGGATCAGCCGGGCGTCGGGCCGTGGCCGGGTCCCTGGCCCGACGACCCGCGGTACGACCACGAACTGCTGGAGCACGGCGACCGCCGCAACGTCGTCGACGCCTACCGCTACTGGAGCAACGAGGCCATAGTCGCCGACCTCGACCGGCGCCGGCACCCGTTCCACGTCGCCATCGAGAACTGGCAGCACGACTTCAACATCGGCTCGGTGGTCCGGACGGCGAACGCGTTCCTCGCCGCCGAGGTGCACATCGTCGGACGGCGCCGCTGGAACCGCCGCGGCGCCATGGTCACCGACCGCTACCAGCACATCCGGCACCACGCCGACCTCGCCGCGCTCGCGTCCTGGGCACGCGCCGAGGACCTGCCGGTGATCGGCATCGACAACCTGCCCGGTGCCGTCGCGCTGGAGACCTACGACCTGCCGCGCGCCTGCGTCCTGCTGTTCGGCCAGGAGGGGCCCGGCCTGTCCGAGTCCGCGCGCGAGCACGTCACCGCCGTCCTGTCGATCGCGCAGTTCGGGTCCACCCGTTCCATCAACGCCGGCGCCGCGGCGGCCATCGCCATGCACGCCTGGATCCGCCGGCACGTCGTCCCCGGAGGTGCCGATGGCTGACCGTGTGCTGGTGATCGGGGCGGACGCCGCCGGTATGAGCGCCGCCTCGCAGGCACTGCGGACGGCGAAGGCGGCCGGCCGCGACCTCGACGTCATCGCCGTCGACCGCGGGCACTGGACGTCCTACTCCGCGTGCGGCATCCCGTACTGGATCGGCGGCGACGTCGCCTCGCCGGGCGCGCTGGTCGCCCGCACGCCCGAGGAGCACCGCGCCAATGGCATCGACGTCCGCCTGCTCACCGAGGCGGTCGCCATCGACACCGAGGCCGGCTGGGTCGAGGTCGTCGACCACGCGGCCGGCCGGCGCGAGCGGTTCGGCTACGACCAGCTGGTGGTCGCCACCGGCGCGGCGCCCGCGCGGCCGGACGTCCCCGGTGCCGACGCGGCGGGGGTCTACGGCGTGCAGACGCTCGACGACGGTGGCGCGGTCATCGCCCACCTCGGCGGCGAGGTGCGCTGCGCGGTCGTCGTCGGCGCCGGGTACATCGGCCTGGAGATGGCCGAGGCGCTCGTCCGCCGCGGCCTGTCCGTCACCGTCGTCGACCGCGGCCCGGAACCGATGAACACCCTCGACCCCGACCTCGGCACCCAGGTGCACGCCGCCATGGAACGCATGGGCATCGACGTCGTCACCTCCGCAGCCGTGACGGCGTTCGAGACCGCGCCCGGCGGGGGCGTCGCGGCCGTCGTCACCGACGTCGGGACGTTCCCGGCCGACATCGTCGTGCTCGGGACCGGCGTGCGGCCGGCCACCGACCTCGCCCGGGCCGCGGGTCTGCCGCTGGGCCCCTCCGGCGGGCTGCGCACCGACGACACCCAGCGGGTCGCCGACGGCGTCTGGGCGGCCGGCGACTGCGTCGAGACGTGGGACCGGGTCCGGCGCGACTGGGTGCACGTGCCGCTGGGGACGCACGCGAACAAGCAGGGCAGAGTGCTGGGGACGAACCTCGGCGGCGGCGCGGCCCGGTTCCCGGGCGTCGTCGGCACCGCGCTGACGAAGGTCTGCGACCTAGAGCTGGCCCGCACCGGCCTGACCGAGGGCGACGCCGTCGAGGCCGGCCTCGACCACGTCGCGGTCACCATCGAGTCGACCACGCGCTCCGGCTACCTCCCGGGCGCCGAGCCGATCACCGTCAAGATGGTCGCGGAGCGCCCGACCGGCCGGCTGCTCGGCGCGCAGATCGTCGGCCGCGACGACTCGGCCAAGCGCATCGACGTGTGCGCCATGGCACTCTGGACGGAGCTGACGGTCGGTGAGCTGGCCATGACCGATCTCGCCTATGCGCCGCCGTTCTCGTCGGTCTGGGACCCGGTCCAGATCGCCGCCCGCAAGGCCGCCGACCGGCTCTGACGGCGGACCCTGAGGACGATCTCAGGGTCGCCCCGCGCCGGCGGCTCGGGGAGGCTCGTGCTCTGGGACGATGTCGCGTGTCGTACCACCGCCCGACGCGCGATGCCACACCTCGGCTGTAGCGTCGATCCGTGCCTGTCATCCAGACCGAGGAACTGACGAAACGGTTCCCGGCGACCACCGCGCTCGACCGGCTGAGCATCGAGGTCGAGCCGGGCGTCGTCGGCCTGGTCGGCGCCAACGGCGCGGGCAAGTCGACGCTGATCAAGATCCTGCTCGGGCTGTCGCCGGCGACGTCGGGACGGGCCAGCGTCTTCGGCCTCGACGTCACCAAGGAGGGCCCACGCATCCGCGAGCGGGTCGGCTACATGCCCGAGCACGACTGCCTGCCGGCGGACGTGTCGGCCACCGAGTTCGTCGTGCACATGGCCCGTATGTCTGGGCTGCCGGCCAACGCCGCCCGCGAGCGCACCGCCGACACCCTGCGCCACGTCGGCCTCTACGAGGAGCGGTACCGCCCCATCGGCGGCTACTCCACCGGCATGAAGCAACGGGTCAAACTGGCTCAGGCGCTGGTGCACGACCCCGAGATCGTCATGCTGGACGAGCCCACCAACGGTCTCGACCCGGTCGGCCGCGACGAGATGCTCCTGCTGATCCGGCGCATCTGGGCCGAGTTCGGCATCACCGTGCTGGTGACGTCGCACCTTCTCGGCGAGCTGGAGCGGATCTCCGACCACGTGGTGGTCATCGACGCGGGCACGCTGCTGCGGTCGTCGTCGACATCGGAGTTCACCCGCACCAGCCAGTTCCTGGTCGTCGAGGTGTCGGCCGAGGCCGACGCCGTCGCCGCCACGCTCACATCGGCCGGCCTGACGGTGAAGCGCGACGGCGCGCAGCTGGTGCTCTCGCTGGACGACGACGAGATCTACGACGCGGTGCGCGATGCCGTCGCCGCCCACGGCGTCGGGCTGATCCGGCTGGAGCAGCGCCGGCACCACATCGCCGAGATCTTCGGAGAAGACCAGGCAGGAGCGGCCCGATGACCGATTCTCCGACCGGCGTCATCCACGACATCGGCTACCGCAAGTACGACGGACCCCGGCTGGGCCGCGGCCAGGTGGCCCGGGCGCTGTACGCCCACAGCCTGCGCGGCGCCTACGGCCTCGGCCGGTCGGCCCGGGCGAAGGTGCTGCCGATGCTGCTGCTCGGCGTCATGTGCATTCCGGCGTTCGTCATCGCGGTCATCGCGAACGTCGCGTCCGGCGTCACGACCGAGCTGGTGCTGCCGTACTCGCGCTACGCCGTCGTGACGCAGGGCATCCTGACGATCTTCGTGGCCGCGCAGGCGCCCGCATCCCTCTCGCGCGACCTGCGGTTCAAGACCGTGCCGCTGTACTTCTCCCGGCCCCTGGAGCGCTCCGACTATGTGCTGGCGAAGTACGCGGGGCTGGCGACGGCATTGTTCCTGCTGCTCACCGCCCCGCTGCTGATCATGTACGTCGGCGCGCTGCTGGCCGAACTGCCCGCCGGGCGCGAGACAGGTGACCTGCTGCTGGCGCTGGTCGGGGCCGTGGTGTTCGCCGTCGTCTTCGCCGGGATCGCGCTGGTCGTCGCGTCGTTGACCGCGCGGCGCGGACTCGGCGTCGCGGCCATCATCACCATCTTCGCGCTCAGCTTCCCCGCGGTCAGCGTCATGCAGGGGGTCATCCGGTACGAGGTCGAGAACCCGGACCTCGCCGGCTACCTGGGGCTGCTGTCGCCCATCTCGCTGGTCGACGGGTTCCAGACCTGGGTGCTCGACGCGTCGTCGTCGGCCGTCGCACAGCCGCCGGGCGCCACGGGTGGCGTCGTGTTCGTGCTGGTGACGTTCGCCGTCATCGGCGCCTGCTGGGCCCTGCTGAACCTGCGCTACCGGAAGGCCTCCGTCTCATGAGCCCCTCGGTGCTGTCCGTCGACACCGTCTCGCGCTGGTACGGCAACGTCGTCGCCGTCAACGACGTCACCATGACCATCGGGCCGGGCATCACCGGCCTGCTCGGCCCCAACGGTGCCGGCAAGTCGACGCTGATCGGCATGCTGGCCGGGTTCCTGGCGCCGTCGGCCGGGTCGGTCACGCTCGACGGTACGACCGTCTGGAAGAACCCCGACGTCTACCGCGCCATCGGGCTGGTGCCCGAGCGCGAGGCCGCCTACGACTTCCTCACCGGCTGGCAGTTCGTGCTGGCCAACGCGGAGCTGCACGGCCTGGCCGACCCCGGCGCCGCCGCCAAGCGGGCGCTGGCCACCGTCGAGATGGAGTTCGCCCAGAACCGCAAGGTCGGCGAGTACTCCAAGGGCATGAAGCAGCGGGTCAAGATGGCCTCCGCGCTCGTGCACGACCCAGCCGTGCTGCTGCTGGACGAGCCGTTCAACGGCATGGACCCGCGGCAGCGGCTGCACCTCATGGAACTGCTGCGGCAGATGGGCGCCGAGGGTCGCACGGTGCTGTTCAGCTCGCACATCCTCGAAGAGGTCGAGCAGGTGGCTCAGCAGATCGAGGTGATGGTCGCCGGCCGGCATGCCGCGTCAGGCGACTTCCGCGAGATCCGCCGGCTGATGATCGACCGGCCGCACCAGTACGTCATCCGCTCCTCCGACGACCGCGGGCTCGCCTCCGCGCTCATCGCCGACGGCTCCACCGCCGGCGTCCAGCTCGACGACGGCGTACTGAGCGTCGAGGCGGTGTCGTTCCTGCGGTTCACCGAATTGCTGCCACGCGTCGCCCGCGACGCCGGCATCCGGCTCTTCGAGGTCTCGCCCACCGACGAGTCGCTCGAGAGCGTCTTCTCCTACCTGGTGAAGAGTTAGGGGTTCAGGCATGAACGGGACCGTTGTCCGGCTGACCTACCGGGCGCTGCTCGGGGGCCGGCGCGCCTGGCTGCTGTTGCTGATGTCGGTGCTGCTGCTGGCCATGGCGGTGCTGCTGCGGGTCACCGTCGGGGTCGACCACCAGGTCACCGCCGACTTCCTCGGCGCCGTGGCGGTGGCCGCGCTGGTGCCGCTGTTCGGGCTGATCGTCGGCACCGGCGTCATCGGCCCCGAGATCGACGACGGCTCCATCGTCTACCTGCTGTCCAAGCCGATCTCCCGGCCCCGGATCATCCTGAGCAAGCTGGTCGTCGCCGCCGCCGGGACGGTGCTGTTCGCCGCGGTGCCGACGTTCGTGGCCGGCCTGGTGATGTCCGGGACGGCGGACCGTATCGCGCTCGGCTTCGGCGTCGCGGCGCTGGTGGCGTCGCTGGCCTACAGCGCGATCTTCCTGCTGCTGGCCGTCGTCACCCGGCACGCGGTCGTGTTCGGGCTGGCGTACGCGCTGATCTGGGAGGGGCTGCTCGGCTCGTTCGTCCCCGGCGCCCGGACGCTGAGCGTGCAGCAGTGGTCGCTGTCGCTCACCGAGGCGATCACCACCCGCGACCTCGTGTCCTCGGACGTGCGGCTCGCGGTGGCCGGGGTGCTGCTGGCGGTCGTGATCGTCGGTGCCACTTGGTACGCGGGCCAGCGGCTGCGGGTGCTCACGCTGGCCGGCGAGGAGTGATCTCCCGGCGGAGCGGTCAGGCGCCCTGACGCTCGGCGCGCTGCCGGATCAGCTCCTCGACGGCGCTCGGGAGGGTGGTCTCGAAGTCGATCAGCTTGGCCCACGTCGGCGTCACGACGATCCGCACCATCCGCTCGTAGAGCGAGCGGACCTCGGCCTCCCACTCGACCCGCTGCTCAGGCGTCATCTCGTAGCTGCCGTTCATCTGGAGATACTCCTCCGGGATGCCCTCGACGACGTCCAGCTCGGCCCGGCCGCGGAGCAGCAGGATCTTCGGCGGGTGCACCTCGGTGTCGATCGTCAGGGCGACCGCCGGGTTGCGGCGCAGGGCCGCGAGCTTCGGGGCGTTCGTCGTCGTGCACATCACGATCTCCGCGCCGTTCCAGGTGAACCCGATCGGGACGGTGCGCGGCGTGCCGTCGGCGGCGACGTAGGCCAGCCGGGTGATGTCACGGGCCAGCAGCTCGTGGCTCAGCGGGCGGTTCAGGATCTCCATGATCTCGTTCTGCTGCATCGTCGGCCTCCTCGTTCGTCGGTGGCCCGTCGCGGCCACTCATGCCCCGGGGACGGAGCCGGTGCCGGGTTCTCGACATCGCAGCCGCGCCGATCGCAGAAGTTTCCGGGACTGCCGCCCGCGCCGGCACGACCGAGGAGGCGGCCCGCGACGGCGACATCGTCGTGGTGGCGATCCCGTTGCGCGTCAGCGGCGCCGTGCCGGTGGAGCCGCTGGCCGGTAAGACGGTCATCGACACCAGCAACTACTACTGGCAGCGCGACGGCCACATCCCCGAGCTCGACGACGAGTCCACGACGACGTCGGAGTGGCTGCAGGCGCACCTGCCGCAGTCGCACGTCGTCAAGGCGTTCAACCACATCCTCGCGGGCGAGCTCACCACCGACGGCCGGCCCGCGGGTGATCCCGGCCGGCGCGGGGCCGTCCTCGCCGGTGACGACGAGGGCGCCAAGGCGGAGGTGGCGAAACTCATCGACCGGTTCGGCTTCGACCCGGTCGACATCGGCCCGCTCGCGGAGGGCTGGCGCATCCAGCGCGACACGCCCGGCTTCGGCGCGCGGCACACCGCCGACCAGTTGCGCGCCGAGGTCGCCGTGGCAAAGCGCTGCCGCGACATGTGAGTTCAGGGTTCCGGCCCGACGTTGTCGGTGGCCGCTGCTAGCGTTCGAACTCCTGTTCCCCTTGAGGTATCTCCGGAGGTCGACCATGGCGTTGGGCGCCTGCACGTCGCTTCAGCTGCAACAGTGGCAGGACCAGGAGGACGCGTGGCTGCGCGATACCGTCCGCCGGCACGGCTGGGCGGTCCAGTACGCCGCCGGCGCCCCGCCGTTCGCCTACACCGTCGGGCTGTACGGCTTCGGACATCCCGAGCTGCTGGTCTATGGGCTCGACCTGCAGGCCAGCGCCTGGGTGCTGAACCAGCTCGGCGACAAGATCCGCGACGGTGAGCGGTTCGGCCCGGGCCGGCCGATGCAGCTGGCAGGCTGGTCGCACCGGCTGCAGCTGTTCCCGTTCCACGACGGCGACGATCCGCCGGTGCTGGGCTCGGCGCAGCGCTTCTACGGCCGCGGCGGCGCCGACCCGGTGCCCGCCCTCCAGCTCTTCTGGGACGACGCCGGCGGGCGGTTCCCCTGGGAGGACGGCTACGAGCTGCCCGGCGGCCTGCAGCCCGCGCCCCGGCCGCACTCACCGGAGTGAAGGCACCGCCCCGCCCATGGAGAAGCCGGGGTTCTGGCGGCCCGGAACCCCGGCTTCTCCGTGATCAGCATTCGTGCGGCGTCCCCGGTCGCCGCACCCGGCCTCAACCGTGCGTGGCCTCGGCCGGCGGTTTGTCGCTACGGGTGTCGTCGGTGTGGTGGCGGCGCCAGCGTCCGAGCCGGCTGTGGCGAGCCTCGCCGGCACCGTCGTCGGTGGTGCCGGCGACCGGCCCGCCGGTGGTCGCCGAGCGGTCGTCGACGGCGCCGTCCTCGGACAGCTCTTGGCCGGCCACCTTCTGGCGCAGGTAGCGGATCTCCGTCCGCCGGGCTCGGGCGGCGCGCAGCCCGGCGGCGAACGCGGCCACCGCGGCGAGCACCACGAGCATCGTGACGGCGCCGGCGATGAACACGCCCCACGCCGGGATCTCGGTGTCCAGGCCGAACTCGTCCAACATCACCTGGCCGGTCCCGTCCGCCGCGATCACGTAGACCGCGGCACCGGCGACCGCGAACAACAGCAGTGCGAGCACGATCAACATGGCTCCCGACCTCCTCCGGAGTCTGCCGTCGCCACGTACCCGCCCGGCCGCCGGCCAAACGGGTTCGATCAGGACCGCAACAGCTCCGCCGGCCCGGCGACCACCCGGTGCGCGCCCCCGGCGAGAAGGGACTGCGGCGATGCTCCGGTGGCGACACCGACGACCAGACCGACCCCGGCGTCGAGCGCCGACCGCAGGCCCGGGACGGTGTCTTCCAGCGCGACGGCGTCGGCCGGCGCGACGCCGAGGGTCTCGGCGCCGGCCAGGTAGGGCGCCGGGTCGGGCTTGCCGGTGGCGGTCACCTCCGCGGTGATCAGCGCGGCGAAGTGGTCGCGGACGCCCAGCACGTCACCCACCGCGTGCTCGGCCCAGGCCCGTCCGGCCGAGGTCACCAGCGCGACCGGGATGCCCGCCGCGTGCAGCCGCCGGATCAGCTCGGCCGCCCCGGGCAGCGGCCGCAACGGGTGGGTGTCGTGGTCGAGGTGGGTCAGGACGCCCTCGACCAGAGTGGTGGTGTCCTCGCCGGTCCACGGCCCCGGAAGCTGCGCGAACACCTCGGCGCCGCGGCGCCCGGCGAACTCGCGGAGGACCTCGGGATCGAGGTCCCAGCCGCGAGCCATGAAGTAGGAGCGGTAAGCGGCCTGGTTGGCCGGCTCGCTGTCGACCAGGGTGCCGTCGAGGTCGAGCATCGCGGCCCGCCGGCTGGTGAGCGCGGCGTCGAGCCCGGCGCTCACCGGGCCCACGTGAACAGTACGTCGCCCGCCTCGGCCGGGCCGGCGGGGCGCAGCCCGTCGAGGTCACTCGGCGTGGCCTCGAGCGCGATCACCGGCACCACCGGCGACCGGCCGCTGGTGGCGACGGCTGCGGGGTCCCAGGTGACGACGGCGTCACCGGCGGCCACCACGTCGCCTTCGGCGACGTGCAGCTCGAAGCCCTCGCCCGCCAGCTGAACGGTGTCGATGCCGAGGTGCGTGAGCACGCCGGCGCCGTCGTCGGTCTGGAGGACGAACGCGTGCGGGTGCAGCTTGACCAGCCGGCCCGCCACCGGCGCGACGGCCGTCACCGGACCGGTCCGGACGGGGTCGACCGCCAGCCCGGGGCCGACCAGTGCCTGGGCGAAGACGGGGTCCGGCACCTCCGCCAGCTCGATCACTCGCCCGGGCACGGGGGACAGCACGTCGAGCTGGGTCACATCAGATCCTCGATGTCGGTGGCGATGGTGTCCGCCTCGGGTCCGACGACGACCTGCACGACCTGGCCGGACGAGATGACGCCGAACGCGCCGGCGGCCTTCAGTGCCTTCTCGTCGACCTTGGACGAGTCGTGCACCTCGGTGCGCAGCCGCGTGGCGCACGGCTCGATCTCGACGATGTTGTCGGCGCCACCCAGCGCCGCCAGGATCTGCTCGGCCTTGTCCATGTGTCCCCTCCGTTGGAACTGTGAGTGCGGCCGGCTCAGTTGCCGGCCGGGTCGGTCTGGGTGACCTTCGAGAGCCCGCGGGGCGCGTCCGGGTCGAGCCCGAGCCTGCGCGCCAGAGCCTCGACCGTCAACTGTGCGGGCACGACGAGCGCCAGCGGGGCCACCAGTTCGCGCAGTGCCGGCCCGGGGACGCAGACGTCGACGGCGCCGGCGAACCCGGTGTCGCCGCCGATGCCGATCGTCGCCGCCGCGCCCCGGCGACGCAGGTCGCGCGCCAGCTCCGTCAGGCCGGCCACCATGGGGCCGTCGGCGGCGGACACCAGCAGCGCGACGTGCTCGGCGTCGACGACGGCGATCGGCCCGTGCCGCAGGTCGGCGTACGAGAGCCCGCGCACCGGGCGCAGGCAGGTCTCCTCCAGCTTCAGCGCCGCCTCCAGCGCCGTGCCGAACGTCACCCCACGGCCGCTGACCAGCGTCTCCGGCGTCGACGCGAGCCGCTCGGCGGCCTCGTCGACGCCTTCGCGCCGCTCGATCAGCCGCTGCACCTCGGCCGGGACGCGGTCGAGCTCGGCGTCGAGCGTGCCCGGCTTGGCGGCGAACGCGTCGGCCAGCACCGCCATCGCGGCCAGCTGGGTGGTGTACGACTTCGTCGCGGGCACCGCGAGCTCGGTGCCGGCGCGCGTGACCAGCGCCAGGTCGGCGGCCCCGGCGAGCGCGCTGCCGCCGTCGTTGGTGACGGCGACGGTGCGCGCCCCGTGCGCGGCCGCCCATGCCTGCGTCTCGACGATCTCCTCGGTCTCACCCGACTGTGACACCGACACGACGACGGCCTCAGAGAGGTCGAGGTCCGCGTGGTAATGCGTCGCGACGCTCGGCGCGGCCAGCCCGCCCGGCACGCCGCCGTGCACCTCGAGCAGGTACCGGCCGTAGATCGCGGCGTTGTCCGACGACCCGCGGGCGACGAACAACACGACGCGGCGGTCCTCGGTGAGCGCCCTGAGCTCCGGCCGCAGCGGCAGCAGCGCCTCGAGCGTGCGGGCGAGCGCCTCCGGCTGCTCGGCGATCTCACGGGCCATGATCGTGTCGGTCACGGGGCGGTTCTCCTGTCGGATGGGTCGGTGACGGTACAGGGTCAGGTGGTGGCTCCGGGCGCCGCGGTCCGGCGGCGCGGCACGACCGGCGGGTTCGGGCGGGAGACCGGCACCCACAGCGTGTAGCGGTCCGAGCGGAACGCCGAGCGGCTGTACTCGATGGCGGAGTCGCCGGTGAACGCGCGGCGGGATATCCGCAGCACCGGCTTGCCCGGCTTGATCTGCAGCAGCTTGGCCTCCTCGTGGTCGGCCTCACCGGCGTCGATGGTGTCCTCGCCCCAGTCCGGGATCAGCCCGCGGGCGTCCAGCTCGACGTACACGCTGGCGGGAACGCTGCCATCGAGGAACCCGGGCAGGCGGCCGGCGGGCAGCCACGTGTGCTCGACGGCCATCGGTTCGTCGTCGGCATAGCGCAGCCGGTGCAGGTGGATGAGCTGCTCGCCGGGCGCCACCTTGAGCGCCTCGGCGATGTCCGGCTCGGCCCGCACCAGGCCCGACGTGAGCACCTTGACGCCGGCCGTCATGCCGCGGCGGGTCATCTCCTCGGTGAACGACGCCAGCCGGACCTGCAGGTCGACCTTGGGCGGCGCGACGAACGTGCCGCGGCCCTGCACCCGTTCGAGGACCCCCTCGACGACGAGCGCGTCGACGGCCTGGCGCACCGTCATGCGGGAGACGCCGAACCGCTCGCACAGCATGCGCTCCGAGGGGACCGGGTCACCTGGACGCAGCTCACTGACGACGAGACTCCGCAGGTAGTCGCGCACCTGCAGGTACTTGAGCGTCGATCGGCGCAAGGACAGCACGGGACTCGCATCGGGTCGGGGCCGTCGGAAATCCGGCCGGCGGTCGATTCGGGGCACGCACCCCTTGACAAGCGTGGTGCGCAGCCACATTGTATGGGCCACTGGTCAAGTCATCTAGACCAGTTCCTACCAGTGTCCGAGATGTCCGGAAAGAGGGTCTCCGTGAACGTGGTCGACGGACCGGTGCCCAAACACCGGCAGCTGAGAGAGATCCTGCTCGCCATGATCGAGGGCGAGCTGGTGCCCGACGCGCCAGTCCCCTCGGAGCGAGAGCTGGTGGCCCGCTTCAAGGTCAGCCGGGCCACCGTACGCGAGGCCGTCGGCCGGCTGGTCGCCGAGGGCCGGCTCTACCGCGTCCGCGGCAAGGGCACGTTCGTCGCGGCGGCCAGCATCGAGTCGCAGATGCACCTGTCCTCGTTCACCGAGGACATGCGCCGCCGAGGGCACAAACCGTCGACCGTGGTGCTGGGTGCCGACGAGACCGCGGCACCGCCGCCGGCCCGCGCCGCGCTCGGCCTGGACGTCACCGATCGCGCCTATCGGATCGAGCGGCTGCGCTCGGCTGACGGCGCCCCGATGGCGCACGAGGTGTCCTGGCTGCCGGCCGCGCCGCTGCCCGGGCTGCTCGAGCGCGACCTCACCAGTTCCGTCTACTCGATCCTGGCGCACGACTACGGCCGCGTCCTCGACTCCGCCGCCCAGACGGTGTGGGCCGAGGGCGCCGACCCGCTGCGGGCCCGGCTGCTGCGGGTCCCGCCGGCCGCGCCACTGCTGGTCTTCCGCAAGACCTCCTACGCCGCCGGGCGGCCGATGGAGCATGTCACCTCGTGGTACCGCGCCGACCGGTACCAGGTGCACATGACGCTGGAACGCACCCCGCACTCGGGCTCCGGCCCGGGACATCACCTGTAGAGGAGAAGCACGTGAATCGTCACATCCTCACGACGAGAGAGACCGACCCAAGGCTGACCGCGAGGTCCCAAGCGGGCAGTACGTCCCGCGAGGGAAAGGAAAAGCTGGGATGAGCACGGCGACCGCCACCGCGACCGGGAAGCGTGGCTTCCCCGGCCTCGCGGTCCTGCAGCGCATCGGCCGCAGCCTCATGCTGCCGATCGCCGTCCTGCCGGCCGCGGCCCTGCTGCTGCGGCTCGGCTCGAACGACATGCTCGGCGGCGAGCCGGGCACCGTCCCCGAGGGGTTGCCGGCCGGCCTGGCGCAGTACGACGGACTGCACTGGCTGCAGCCGGTGTCCGAGGTGGTCGGCGCCGCCGGCGCGGGCATCTTCAACAACCTGCCGCTGATCTTCGCCCTCGGCGTCGCCATCGGCTTCGCCCGCAAATCGGACGGGTCCACGGCACTGGCCGCGGTGGTCGGTTACCTGGTCTACGAGAGCGTCTCCGACGCGATGTCGCCCTACATCCTCGGCGAGCCCGGTGAGGGCGAGGAGCAGCAGCTGATCAACTTCGGCGTGCTCGGCGGCATCATCATGGGCATCGTCGCGGCGCTGCTGTGGCAGCGGTACTACCGGATCAAGCTCCCGCCGTACCTGGCGTTCTTCGGCGGACGCCGGTTCGTGCCGATCATCACCGCGTTCGTGGCGGTGTTCATCGCCGTGGGCATGAGCTTCCTGTACAAGCCGTTCGACGCCGGCCTGACCAACCTCGGCGAGTGGGTCACCGAGAACGACGTTCTGGGCGGCGGCCTCTACGGCTTCTTCAACCGGCTGCTGATCCCGCTCGGCCTGCACCACATCCTCAACTCGTTCCCGTGGTTCCAGCTGGGCGAGTACACGCCGCCGGGCGGTGCGCCGGTCCAGGGCGACATCCTGCGTTTCCTCAACGGCGACCCGACCGCCGGCGCGTTCATGACCGGGTTCTTCCCGATCATGATGTTCGCGCTGCCGGCAGCCGCGCTGGCGATCTGGCAGACCGCCAAGCCGGCCCAGAAGAAGATCGTCGGCGGCATCATGCTCTCCGCCGCGCTGACCTCGTTCTTCACGGGCGTGACCGAGCCGCTGGAGTTCTCGTTCCTGTTCGTCGCGTTCCCGCTGTACCTCATCCACGCGGTGCTCACGGGCACGGCGCTGGCGCTGACCAACGCGCTGGACATCCGCGACGGCTTCGGATTCTCGGCCGGCTTCATCGACTACGCGATCAACTTCCGCATCGCCGAGAAGCCGCTCTGGCTGATCGTGATCGGCCTGGGCTACGCGGTGGTCTACTACTTCCTGTTCCGTTGGGTGATCACCAAGTGGAACCTGCGGACGCCGGGCCGCGAGGAGGAGGCCGAGGCGGTCGAGGCGTCGCTCGGCGAGGAGGCCGCGGAGATCGTTCAGGAGGAGAAGGTCCCGGCCGGCGCGCCGGCGCCGACTTCCGCCGACCGCCCGATGGCCACGCCGCCGCCGGGGACCACGCCGCCGCCAGGGACCACGCCGCCGCCGGGGACCACGCCGCCACCGGCGCCCGAGCCGCCGGCGGGACCGCCGTCGGACGGGCAGCCGAAGTAACCGAGCCGCTGTGATCATCGGCACTTTCCGGTCCCACCAGGGCCGGGAAGTGCCGATGATCGTGTGAGAAGACCTGAGGAGGAGCGCCGTGGCAGTGATCAGCGGAGTGGGTGTCAGTTCCGGGCGAGCGGTCGGGCCGGTGGTCCGGATGCCGGACCCGGTGGCCGAGCCTCCGGCCGGGGCGACGCTGGGCGAAGGCGCCGACGTCGCGGCCGAGGGCGCCCGCATCGCCGCCGCCGCGGAGCAGGTCCGTGCCGACCTCGAGCGGCGCGCGTCGTCGGCGCATGGCGACGGCGCCGCAGTGCTCGAGGCGACTGCGCTGATGGCGGCCGACCCGGCGCTGGTCACCGCCGCGCAGACGAAGCTGGCCGACGGGACGGCGGCGGCCCGCGCGGTGTGGGAGGCGGCGGGCGAGGTCCAGGCGATGCTGGAGTCGCTGGGCGGCTACATGGCCGAGCGGGCCCGCGACGTCGCCGACGTCCGCGACCGCATCGTGGCCGTGCTGGACGGCCGGCCGGCGCCGGGTGTGCCGGAGCGGCTCGAACCGTTCGTCCTGGTGGCGCACGACCTCGCCCCGGCCGACACCGCGACGCTAGACCCGGCGACCTGCCTGGCCCTGGTGACGGAGGGCGGCGGGCCGACGTCACACACCGCGATCCTGGCCCGGGCGCTCGGCCTGCCCGCGGTGGTCGCGGCACCAGGGATCCTCGACCTGGCGGAGGGCACCGTCGTCCTGGTCGACGGCGGCACCGGGACCGTCGAGCCGGACCCGGTGGCCGACGTCATCGCGCAGGTCCAGGCGGCCGCCGCCCGTGGGTGGACGTTCGACGGCACCGGCCGCACGGCCGACGGGCACCGCGTCCAGCTGCTGGCCAACGTCGGCGACCCGAAAGGCGCCGCGGCCGCCGCCGACGTGGGTGCCGAGGGCGTCGGGCTGTTCCGCACCGAGTTCTGCTTCCTGGACCGCGCCGAGGAGCCGTCGGTCGACGAGCAGACCGCGCAGTACACGGCCGTGCTGGAGCCGTTCGCCGGCAAGAAGGTGGTCGTCCGCACGCTCGACGCCGGCGCGGACAAGCCGCTGCCGTTCCTCACCGACACGTCCGAGGCGAACCCGGCGCTGGGTGTGCGCGGCTACCGGACCGCGCTGCGGCACCCGGAGGTACTCGACCACCAGCTGGAGGCGATCGCCCGCGCCTGCGACACGTCGGGCGCCGACGTGTGGGTCATGGCGCCGATGGTCTCGACCCCCGCCGAGGCCGCCGACTTCGTCGCCCGGGCCGGTGCGTTCGGCCTGGCCACGGCCGGCGTGATGGTGGAGGTGCCGGCGCTCGCGCTCACCGCCGACGCACTGATGGCGCAGGTCGCGTTCGCCAGCATCGGCACCAACGACCTCACCCAGTACGCGATGGCCGCCGACCGCCTGCTCGGCGAGCTGGCCGTGCTCAGCGACGGCTGGCAGCCGGCCGTGCTTCGGCTGGTGCACCTGACGGCCGAGGCGGGCCTCCAATCGGACCGGCCGGTCGGCGTCTGCGGCGAGGCCGCGGCCGACCCCGCGCTCGCCGTGGTACTCGCCGGGCTGGGCGTGACCAGTCTGTCGATGACGGCGCGCGCCATCCCGGAGGTCGCGGCGACGCTGCTCTCCGTCACCCGGGCCGAGTGCGTCCGGCTGGCCGAGCTGGCTCTGGCCGCCCCCGACGCCCGGTCCGCCCGCGCGGCCGTCCACGCCGAGCTCCCGCCGCTGGTCTGACGGCGTCGGGCGGCGCCGAGGCGGGCCTCGACCCGCGGGTCGCCGAGCTCTGGGTCACGGTCATGAGACACCTAATAATGTCTGATGACAAGACATAATCCGTTGGCTTGTAGACGAAATAGAGGTGTCACCGATGCCGCTCGTCGTGCAGTTCACCGGACCCCGTCAGGTCGGCGTGGCCGATGAACCGTCGTCGCTGCTGGGCGCGGGGCAGGTCCGCATCGCCACCTGGTACTCCGGCATCTCCGCCGGCACCGAGCTGACCGCGTACCGCGGCTCGAACCCGTACCTGACGAAGACCTGGGACGCCGGCGCCCGGCTGTTCACCGAGGGTGCGCCCGCGTTCTCGTACCCGGTCTCCGGCTGGGGCTACCAGGAGGTCGGGCAGGTCACCGAGGTCGCGCCGGACGTCTCGACGCCGCGCGTCGGCGACGTCGTCTACGGCATCTGGGGTCACCGCGCCGAGACCGTCGTGCCGGCCGTCATCGCGGCCCGGCGGCTGCTCCCGTCCGGCGTCGACCCGGTGCACGGCGTGTTCGCCCGCGTCGGCGCGATCGCGCTGAACGCGGTCGTCGCCGCCGACGTGCACTTGGGCGAGCACGTGGCGATCTTCGGCCAGGGCGTCATCGGGCTGCTGGCCACGCGGCTGGCCGGGTTGAACGGTGCCTCCGTGACGGCAGTGGACGGGCTGGCGGACCGCGTCGCGTTGGCGTCGCGGTTCGGTGCCGTCCGGGCGGTGCCCGCGGACGCGCCCGGCGGCGCCGCGGTCGCGGTGCGGTCGGTGACCGATGGCGCCGGCGCCGACACCGCGATCGAGCTGAGCGGCAGCTACCGGGCCCTGCACGAGGCGATCCGGTCCGTGCGGCCGGCGGGGCGCGTCGTGGCGGCTGGGTTCTACCAGGGCGACGGGACCGGGCTGCGGCTCGGCGAGGAGTTCCACCACAACCGAGTCGAGATCGTGGCCAGCCAGATCAGCGGCACGCCGCGGGCGCTCGGCGACCGGTGGAACCACGACCGGCTGCTGACGGTGTTCATGTCGCTCGTGGCGTCCGGCCAGGTGGACGTCGCGCCGCTGCTGTCGCACGTCGTCCCCGTGGCCGACGTGGCGGGCGCGTTCGAGCTGCTCGACCAGCGTCCGGCCGAGGCGCTGCAGGTGGTGCTCCGGTTCCCGGCCGCTCCGGCTACAGCAGCGACGGTGCCGCGCTGACGGCGACCCGCGGGTGGTGGGAACCCACTGGCGGGGCGCCGGGACCGATGGTGTGTGCTGCTGGGCATGACCCCTCCTGAACATTCACCGGTCAGGTGATCCATGTGGCCGGCGGCCCGGTCGGCTGAGCCCTCCACCTCTCGGGAGCTGCCTGGGCAGATCCACCCATTGACGGGATATGGGATATCTGACTAGTGTCTGCGCGAGGCGCGAATCGCGGACACAGGGAGGTGTCATGGGCACGAGAGGCGGGCGATCGGGAGCCGCATGGACGGCACGGGCAGCGGGGGTGCTCGCCGCGGCGGCGCTGCTCACCGCGTGCGGCAGCGGCGGTTCCGACGACGAGACCAGCGGTGACGGCGACGGTGGCACGACGACGCTGTCGCTGTGGCACTACTACGGGACACCGGACACCCCGACCGGTGCGGCGTTGCAGAACCTGCTCGACCGGTACGAGGATGAGCACGAAGGCGTCACCATCGAGCCGCGGCACATCCCGTTCGGCGACTTCACCCGGACGCTGCTGCAGTCCGCGGCCGGCGGCGACCTGCCGGACATCGCGCTCATCAACGGCTTCACCACGCAGGCGCTGGCCGACGCCGGGGTCATCCAGGACCTCAGCGACCGCGTCGAGGAGTGGGGCGAGGCCGACCATTACTTCGAGACCGGCTGGGAGACCACGCAGGTCGACGGCGCCACGTACGCGGTCCCGCACGTGGCCGACGCGTACGCCGTCTACTACAACGAGACCATGCTGACCGAGGCTGGCCTGCAGCCGCCCACCACGTGGGCCGACATGCAGGAGTACGCCACCCAGTTGTCCGACGGCCAGCGCTATGGCCTCGCGTTCAGTGGCATCGAGGGCGACGAGGGCGCGACGGCGCTGGTCATCCGGCTGCTCGCGGCCGGCGGCGACCCGGCCGACATCGACAGCGAGGCCGGTGCCGTCGCGCTGGGCCAGTTCACCGACATGATCGCCGGCGGCGCGGTCTCCAACGGTGTCCTCACCTGGAACGAGGAGGACGTCAAGAACCAGTTCGCCAACGGCCAGGCCGCCATGATGATCAACTCGGCGACCTACCTGAGCATCCTGGCCGAGGAGAACCCGGAGCTGCAGTGGAACGTCGCGCTGCTGCCCACGGACGTCCAGGCGGCCACATTCCTCAGCCAGGAGAACCTCGCCATCAGCACGACGACGGAGAAGGCGGACGCCGCGTGGGACGTCATCGCGTGGATGCAGCGGCCGGAGGTGCTCGCCGAGTACCTGCCCGAGCGGAACAAGCTGGCCGCGCGCGACGACGTCGACACCGGTGACGACCCGGTCCGGGCGATCTTCGCCGAGCAGCTGCAGCAGGCCTGGGCGCCCGAGGGCGACCTTGCCGCGGCGTCGTCGGAGGTGCTGACCCGAATCCAGGGCGCGTTGCAGGCCGCCGCGGGCGGCGGGGCGAGCGTCGCGGACGCGCTGGCCGACGCACAGGGGCAGATCGACGAGGCGCTGGCGAACGTCGAGTGACCACCACCGTCGCCCCGCCGGGAACGGCGAGCACCACTCCGGCCCGGGCCCCGCGGCGGGCCCGGCGCTGGGGCGACCACCTGTTCGTCGTCCCCGCGGTCGTCTTCGTCGCGGCGACCGTGCTGTACCCGCTGATCTTCAACATCGACCTCAGCTTCCGTGACGTCGGCGTCGCGCAGATCGTCACCGGCGGGGCCGAGTGGGTCGGCTGGGAGAACTACACCGACCAGCTGAGCCGGGACGACTTCTGGCACGCGCTGGTGATCTCGCTGCTCTACACCGGGCTCGCGGTCGCCGCCGCGTTCGCCCTGGGCATGGCACTGGCGGTCTATTTCAACCAGCGGTTCCCGGGCCGCAACGTCATGCGGTCACTGCTGCTGCTCGCCTGGATCCTGCCGACGGTGGTCAGCGCGAACGTCTGGCGGTGGATGCTCGACGGCAGCTACGGGCTGATCAACACGCTGCTCGAGGCCGTCGGCGTGGTCGACGGCGACGTGTTCTGGCTGGCCCGGCCGGTCCCGGCGCTGTTCGCCGTGGTCATCGCGACGGCGTGGTCGTTCACGCCGTTCATCATGATCCTGCTGCTCGCCGGCTTGCAGGGCATCCCGGACACGCTGTACGAGGCGGCCACCATCGACGGCGCCGGCGCCTGGCGGCGGTTCACCAGCGTGACGATGCCGCTGCTGAAGCCGGTCAACCTGACCGCGCTGCTGCTGTGCTTCATCTCCACCTTCAAGACCTTCGACACGGTGTTCCTGATGACCCGCGGCGGTCCGGGTGAGGCCACGATGATTCTGCCGATCTACGCCTACAACGAGGCGTTCGAGTTCTTCCGGTTCGACACCGGCGCCGTCGCGACCACGCTGATGCTGATCGTGCCGCTCGGCCTGTCGGTCTTCTACTTCCGCTCGCTGCGCCGCGAGGAGACGGCATGACGGCGACGGCGGCCCAGCGGCGACGCGGCTGGCTGAGCGCCGGCGGCGTGCTCATCACCATCGCCTACCTGCTGCCGGTGTACTGGATGCTGGCGACGTCGTTGAAGGACTCGTCGGACATCTTCGCCACGCCGCCGGACCTGTTCCCGTCGCCGATCACCCTGACCTCGTACACCGAGACGGTCGTGAACCACGCGGGCATCGGCCGCGGGCTGCTGAACAGCACCGTCATCGCCGTCGGGACAACGGTCGTGACGCTGGCGGTCGCGGTGCCCGCGGCGTACGCGCTGGCCCGGCTGCGGGTCCGGTTCGTCGCGCTGCTGATGCTGCTGTTCCTGGTCGTGCAGATGATCCCGGCCGTGAACCTCGCACTGCCGATGTTCGTGATCTTCAGCCGGGCCGACCTGGTGAACTCCTACGTGGGGCTGATCCTGGCGAACTGCTCGCTGGCGATCCCGCTGGCCATCACGATCCTCCGGCCCTACTTCCTGTCCGTGCCCGGCGAGGTCATCGAGGCGGCCAAGATCGACGGCTGCACGACGTGGTCGGCGTTCTTGCGGGTCGCGCTGCCGGTCTCGGTGCCGGGGCTGATCACCGTCGCGGTCATCAGCTTCCTCGGCGCGTGGGGCGAGTTCGTGTTCGGGCTGGCGCTGGCTTCGGACGAGGGCATGCAGCCGATCACCGTGGTGCTGGCCGGCCTGACGAACTCGTTCGGGACCCGCTGGAACGACCTGATGGCCGTCTCCGTCGTCGTCGCGCTGCCGATCATCGTCGTCTTCGTCTTCCTGCAGCGCTACATCGTCGGCGGTCTCACCGCCGGTGCCACCAAGAGTTAGAGGAGCACGTGCATGAGCACAGACACCGCGGAGGCGTTCGAGCTGTGGGCGGCCACGCCGACCCCGTTCCGGGCCGACGAGAGCCTGGCCGCCGAGGTGGTCCCCGCACAGGCCGAGCGGCTGGTCGCGCTGGGCATCGACGGAGCGTTCGTCGGCGGCACCACCGGTGAGTCGATGGCGCTGACGGTCGACGAACGGGCCGAGCTGATCAGCGCCTGGGCCGAGCACCGCGGCGACCGGCTGCTGCTCGGGGCGCACGTGGGCGACCTCAGCTTGGTGGACGCACGGCGGCTGGCCCGCCACGCCGCCGACGCCGGCGTCGACCTCATCGCCGCGGTGGCGCCGTTCTACGGCGAGCCGCCGTCGGTCACCGCCATCGTCGACTACCTGGCCGCGATCGCCGAGGCGGCGCCGGACGTGCCGCTGTGCTACTACCACATCCCGTCGATGACGGGGCTGCGCGCGGCGCCGTCGGCGGTGGTCGAGCAGGCCGCCGCCCGGGTGCCGAGCCTGCGCGCCGTCAAGTTCACCGACGGCGACCTGCTCGAGTTCATCCGCACGCGCGAGGCCGCCGACGGCGTCCGGGTCTACTTCGGCAAGGACGAGCTGCTGCCGGCCGGCGTGGCCTGCGGCGCGACGGGCGCCATCGGCAGTTTGTACAACGTGCTCGCCCCGGTCGCGCGCGAGGTCAGGGCGAAGATCCTGGCCGGCGAGGTCGAGGCGGCGCTGGCGCTGCACCGGCCGTTCCGCCAGATCGCCGCCGTCGCCGACCAGTGGGGCTCCATCCCGGTCGTCAAGGAGCTGATCAACCGGTTCGGGCCGGACGCGGGCGCGGCCCGGGCACCGTGGGGCCGGCTGAACGCCGACGCGATCGCTGCGGTCGACTGGCTGGTCGAGGAGCTCAAGGCGGCCGCCTCCTGACCGCTCCCGGCGGTCTGACAGTCTGATCCGGACGTAGTCGCCGCCTGAGGGGATCGCGATGGACGACCGCATGGTGACGCTGGCCCGGGCCGGGGTCGCCTTGGTGCTGGACCTAGCCTCGCCGTGGCTGCCGCGGGTACTGCACTGGGGTGCGGACCTGGGCTCCGGGGTGGACGCCGCGGCGCTGCGGGCCGCGGCGGTCCCGGGCCGGCGCGGCGGCGCGCCGCCCGAGCCGGCGGCGCCGTCGCTGCTGCCGGCACAGGTCGACGGCTGGGTCGGCCGGTCCGCGGTCGCCGGTGACCGCGACCGTGCCTATTCGCACCTGCGGCTGGTGCCGGTCTCGGTGTCGGCGGCGGCGGACGGTGGCGGTGTAGAGATCGCGTCGCGCGACGAGGCGGCCGGCGTGTCCGTCGTCAGCTCGCTGGTCCTTGACGACGCCGGCGTGCTGCGGATGCGGCACACGCTCACGAACGACGGCGACTCCGCGTGGTCGGTGGACGGGCTGCGCGCCGTCCTGCCGGTGCCGGACCACACCGCCGAGCTGCTGCACTTCAGTGGCCGGTGGGGGCTGGAGAAGATCCCTCAGCGGGAGGCGTTCCTGCCCGGTATCCGGTCGCTGGAGACGCGGCGCGGGCGCACCGGGCACTCGCACACCGGGCTGCTGGTCGCCGGCACTCCAGGTTTCGGGTTCGGCTCCGGCGAGGTGTGGGGCGTGCACGCCGGCTGGAGCGGCTGGACGGTGCACGACGCCGAGCGGATGGCCGAGGGCTGGTCGACCCTGGGTGCCGGTGAGCTGCTCGCGCCGGGCGAGGTTGTACTGGCACCGGGGGAGTCGTACGCGACCCCGGACGTGTACTTCGTCTATTCGGACGAGGGGCTGGACGGGCTGTCGGCGCGGCTGCACACGTCGTTGCGGGCCCGCGCGTCGCACCCGTCGACGCCGCGGCCGCTGGTGCTGAACACCTGGGAGGCGGTCTACTTCGACCACGACATGGAGAAGATGGCCCGCATGGCCGATGTGGCCGCCGCCGTCGGTGTCGAGCGGTTCGTCGTCGACGACGGCTGGTTCCTGGGCCGCCGCGACGACCTCGCCGGCCTCGGCGACTGGTACGTCGACCCCGACGTCTGGCCGAAGGGGCTGCACCCGCTGGTCGAGCACGTCAAGTCGCTGGGCATGCAGTTCGGGCTCTGGGTGGAACCGGAGATGGCCAACCCCCGGTCGCGGCTGGCCGAGGAGCACCCGGACTGGCTGCTCCACGATCCGGGCAGGGTGCCCCGCGAGTGGCGCCACCAGCACACCGTCGACGTCGCCAACCCGGAGGCGTACACGTACCTGCTGGAGCGGCTCGACGCCCTGGTCAGCGAGTACGGCATCGACTACCTCAAGTGGGACCACAACCGCGACCTGCTCGAGGCCGTCCACGACGGTCACGCCGGGGTGCACGAGCAGACCGCGGCGGTGTACCGGCTGCTGGACGAGCTGCGGGCGCGGCATCCGGGGCTGGAGATCGAGTCGTGCTCGTCCGGCGGTGCCCGGGTCGACCTCGGGATCCTGCAGCGCACCGACCGGGTGTGGGCGTCGGACAGCAACGACCCGCTGGACCGGCAGGCGATCCAGCGGTGGACGTCGTTGCTGCTGCCGCTGGAGCTGATCGGGGCGCACGTCGGGCCGTCGCACACGCACGTGTCCGGTCGGGTCACCGAGCTGCAGCTGCGCTGCGCGACCGCGCTGTTCGGCCACGCCGGCATCGAGTGGGACATCACCGAGTGCTCCGAGCAGGAGCTGGCGCTGCTCACCGAGTGGGCGGCGACGTACAAGCGGCTCCGGCCGCTGCTGCACACCGGCCGGGTCGTGCGCGCCGACACCGACGACGCCCACGTGCTGCACGGCGTGGTCGGCGACGGGCAGGCCGTGTTCAGTTACGTGGCGCTGACGACGATGACCGCGGACATCCCGCCGCGGCTGCGGCTGCCCGGCCTTGATCCCTCGGTGACGTACCGCGTCACGCCCATCGCCGCGTTGAGCAGCGTGCTGCCGCGGTGGGCGCGACCGGCGGCCTGGCTCGAGTCCGGCGGCGTCGAGCTCCCCGGCCGGGCGCTGGCGACGGTCGGCCTGCAGGCGCCGACGCTCAACCCGGCCCAGGTGCTCACCCTGGAGCTGACCGCCGTCTAGCCCGGCGTCGCGGCGGCGAACATCGTCTCGAAGTTGGCCCGGTAGCGGGCGTAGACCGACGCGATGTCCGTGCGGAGCATGGTCTCGTCGTTGCGGCGCAGCGACGTGTGGTTGAAGTTCGGGCTGCCGGTGACGACCCACCGCTCGCTCCGGTCGGTGGCGTTGCCACCTTCGATGAGCACGTACTTCGAGTGGATCCGGCCGGGCAGTACGTTCGCGTCGTCGAGCTCGCGCAGCGCGATGGCCGGCGCGGCGGCCAGCACCGCGCGGACCTCGTCGTCCATCAGCCCGTGCACGATCGCGACCTCGCAGCCCTGCCCGGCCAGCTCGGCCAGCCGCTCGGCGATGGCGATGCGGTAGGCGTCCCACTCGGACATGCCGACGCGCAGCACCGTCTGCGGGCCGCAGCTGACGCCGTCGAGCAGCTCGGTGATCGGGTCACCGTCGGCCCGCGGGAAGAACGAGGCGGCGACGGTGCCCGTGCGCATGGTGGTGGTGACGGTGCGGTCGTAGTCGTCGGTGCGCCGCTCCGCGGCGAGGTCGCCGAAGTAGGCGCCGTACGCCTCGTACAGCTCAGCGTTGCCGGCGATCGTCATGGCGTTGTTCCAATACGTCGTCGAGTTCAGGTCGGTGAAGTTGGCCGACGACTGCAGGACGACGTGCTCGCGGCCGCCGGTCTCGGAGAACAGGTAGAACTTGTTGTGCTGGCCCTTCGTGCCGATGCAGGCGGCCGTGTTGCCCTCCGGCGACAGCCCGGTGCACACGTGCAGCCACGAGCGCCGCGCCTGGTCGGTGCCCAGCTCTGCGCGCAGCGCGGTCACCGCCGGGTTGGTCACCTGCCAGCCGTCCAGCACGACCTGGACGTCTACCCCGCGCCGGTGCGCCTCGGTGAGGACCGCGACGAAGTCCGCGCCGGACGTCCCGGAGATGACGAAGTGCGCGATCCGGATCAGCGACCCGGCCGGCGCCTGCTTCACCAGGCTGCAGATCTGCTCGATGATCGGAGTCCCGTCGCCGGCGGCTGGGTTGTTGAAGACGGCGCCGGTGGTCACCGGCCGTTCGGGTGCGTCCTGGCACGGGCGTGCGGGGGTGTCGGCGGCGGCGGACGGCGTCAGCGTGGCGGCCGCGAGGGTTGCGGCGACGCCGGCGACGGCGATCGGGCGGACGCGACTGGGTCGATGGCGGGTCGTCATGCGGGTCAACGTGCCCAGCCGGCGCGAACGCCGGCCCAACGTCCGGTGAACGCTACAGGCCCGCTCGGAGGCGGATGAGGCCGCCGGGGATGCGGTCCTCGGCGATGGCGCCGTAGCCGAGCGCCAGCCCGCGGACCGGATGCGCCACCGCCAGCGGCGACAGCGGCAGCACCTCGACACCGGCCGAGCGGGCGCGAGCGGCCAGCTGGACGTCGTCGGCGGCGGGGTCGGTGAGCAGGGCGGTCACGTGCAGGCCGACCAGCGAGGGAACCGGTTCGAGGACGCCGGCGAAGTCGCGGCGCAGCAGCGAGGTCACCAGGTGGTGGCGTCGCGCGTACACCCGGCGCATCGCCTTGAGGTGCCGGGCGAACAGGCCCTCGTTGATCAGCTCGGCCAGCGCCGCCTGGGGAGGCACCGCGGTGTGCCAGTCGAGCAGTTGCTTGGCCTTGTGCATGGCGTCGCGCAGCGACCGCGGCGCGACGACGAAGCCGAGCCGCAGGGTCGGCAGCAGCGTCTTGGAGAACGAGCCGACGTAGGCGACGTGGCCGGCGGCGCCGAGGCCGGCGAGCGGCTCGAACGGGCGCCCGGCGAAGCGGAACTCGCTGTCGTAGTCATCCTCGACGATCAGCGCGCCGGCCCGCCGGGCCCACTCGAGCAGCGCCAGCCGGCGGCCCAGCGACATCGACGTGCCGAGCGGGAACTGGTGCGACGGGGTGACGTAGACCAGCCGCGCGGCGTCGGGCAGCGCGTCGACCACGAGGCCCTCGCCGTCCACGGGCACCGGGACGACGTCGAAGCCCGACGACGTCAGCAGCTTGCGGGGGAGCGGGTACCCGGGGTCCTCCACGGCCACCACGTCGCCGGGGGACAGCAGCACCCGCGCGAGGAGGTCGACGGCCTGCTGGCTGCCGCTGGTGACGACGACGTCGTCGACGCCGGCCGGGACGCCCCGGGCGACGGCGACGTGCCGGGCGATCGCCGCACGCAGCGGCGGGTGGCCGGCGGCCGCGATGTGCGCGCCGGACCCGACGGCCGTCGTGCGGAGCTGGCAAGTCGTCACCCGGCGCCACGCCGCGTAGGGGAACAGCGACGCGTCGGGGATGCCGGGCCGGAAGTCGAACTCGGCGTCGGCGGCGGACAGGTCGGTCGCCGCACTCATCGTGTCCCAGATCGGTCTGGGCGCCAGCGCCACCTGGTCGCCGTCGTCGCCGCCCGGCCGATCCTGGGCGAGCCCGTCGGCCACGAACGTGCCGACGCCGGAGCGCGCGACGAGGAAGCCCTCGGCCACCAGCCGGTCGTAGGCCATGCTCACGGTGTTGCGGGCGATGCCGAGGTCGCCGGCGAGCTCACGGGTCGGCGGCAGCGGCTGGCCGGCGGGCAGCAGCCCGGCCAGTATGGCCGTCCGAACCTGCCGGTAGATCTGCCCGGACAGGTCGCCCCGCCCGTCCAGCCGCACGTGCAGATCCATGGGCCCGAGACTAGGGCCGCCGGCGTCATCGGGCCGTGATCGGCCCAGTGCAGAACCCCGTCCTGTGGCCCAGAGAGCGGCTACTGACCGTGGCTAGCGTGGCCAACGGCTCAGAGAAGACACAGGTCAGGAGGGTTCGCCATGCGCAAGAACACGTTCCGGGCGATCGTGGGGGTGCTGGCCGCCGGAGCACTCGCACTGCCCGGCATCGCCGCGGCCTCGGCTCAGAACGACGCCGCCGGCCACCGCGGCTGCGAGGCGCGGTTCGACGAGGCCCAGCGGATCGACATGGAGTCGTTCCGCGACTTCGACGCCGAGGCGTGGCGCGACGTCCATCACGAGGACGCCGTCAGCGTCTACGCCAGCGGCCACCGGTTCGCCGGCATCGACGCGATCATGGCCGCGCAGAAGAGCCACTTCGAGAACCGCGAGGCGATCTGGACGTGGACCGAGATCGACCGTCACGTCTACGGCTGCAAGACCGCGGTCATCGAGTACGACGCCACCTATGAGCTGCCGCGCATCGGGTTCAAGTCGCGCGCGCTCACCGTCGTGACGTACGTGTTCGAGCACGGCCGTTGGCTCGCCGTGTACGACCAGGGCACTGCGTTCCCGCCGGGACACTGACGGTCAGGCGGCCACGATCAGGCCTCGACGATCCGGTAGCCGGCCGCGGCGAGCGCGCGGGCCATGTAAGCGGCGTACCACTGCGGCCACTCCTCGTCGTGCTTCCCGCCGAGGACGTCGGCCTCGTACTCGCCGTGCGCCGCGGCCGCCTGCTGGAGGAGGTCGAGGATGATCTCCTGGGTTCGGTCCATAATCTGTCTCCTCGTCGACGGTGCCCGGGTCAGCGGCCGGGCAGCCGGGTGGTGATCTCCTGAACGGTCCGGCCGTCAGTCCAGCCGCCGGCTGACGCCGTCCAACAGCAGCTCCAGCGACAGCCGCATGATGGCGAGCGGGTCGCCGGCCTCGACCGCCTCACCGGTCGCCGTGCCGACGCGTTCGGCCAGCGGGAACCGGCGCCCGCGCATCGCCCGCGCGAGGACGGGGCTCACCGTCGCCCACCAGTCGAGGTCGCCGGTGCCGGCCCGCAGGCGGTCCAGCCCGATCTGCTGCCGCGCCGTCGACTCGACCAGGGCGAGCACGCCGGACAGCACCTGGTCCATCTCGAGGTCGGACAGGCCGGTGCCGTCGAGCGGCGCCAGCTCGAGGTCGTACTTGGTGGACACGCCCGGCCCGAGCACCGGCCTCCCGGGTACCACCTCGACCGTCCACGGGTGCCGCAGGTGGTGGCGCCAGTTCCGCTCCGCGACGTGGCGCATCCCGGCACGCCAGCCGCCCTGCGCGCCCGGCAGCGCGCCGTCGGCGTACGCCTCGCCGGCGACCGCGTCGAGCATCAGCTCGACCAGCTCAGGCTTGCCCGGCACGTGCGTGTAGAGGGTCATCGCGCCGACGCCGAGGCGGTCGGCCACGCGCCGCATGGTGAGCGCCCCGAGGCCCTCGGCGTCGGCGATCGCGATGGCGTTCTCGACCACGGCCTGCTTGGTCAGCCCGCTGCGGCCGGGCCGGTCGGACGGCTCCCAGAGCAGCGAGACCAGCCGGGTGGGGTCGGACGGGCGGGGCGCGTTCGAGGGCACGGGAACATCCTCTCACTCTCCGCACGTTGTTCCGTACGTTGTACCGTACACTGTACGGTTCACTGAACAGAGGAGGGCGAGTGGACGCAGCCATCGAGGCGCGGGCGGTGCGCAAGCACTACCGCGGGGCGGAGCGGCCGGCGCTGGACGGGTTCGACCTGCGGGTCGCCGCCGGGTCGGTGTGCGCGCTGCTGGGCCGCAACGGCGCGGGCAAGACGACGGCGGTGCGGATCCTGACGACGCTGCTGGCCATGGACGACGGCACGGCGACGGTGGCCGGGCACGACGTGCGGGCCGACGGCGACGGCGTGCGGCGGGCCATCGGGCTGGTCGGGCAGAACGCCGCCGTCGACGAGATCCTCGGCGGCCGGGCGAACCTGATGCTGTTCGGCCGGCTGCGCGGGCTGGCCAAAGCCGCGGCGAGGGCGCGGGCGGACGAACTGATCACGCGGTTCGGTCTGTCTGACGCGGCCGAGCGGGCCGTCGGAACCTACTCCGGTGGCATGCGGCGCCGGCTCGACCTCGCCGCGAGCCTGGTCGTGCCGCCGTCGGTGCTGTTCGTCGACGAGCCCACGACCGGCCTCGACCCTGACGCCCGCCGCGAGGTGTGGGCCACCGTACGGCGGCTCGTCGACGACGGCGTCACGGTGCTGCTGACCACGCAGTACCTGGAGGAGGCCGACGAGTTGGCCGACCACGTCGCCATGCTCCGCGACGGCCGGGTCGTGCTGGAGGGCAGCCCGGCGGAGCTGACCTCGCTGGTCGGCGAGACCCGCGTGGAGGTCCGGTTCGCGACGGCGGACGACGCGGCGGCCGCCGGGCGGGCGGCCGAGCCGTATGCCGTCGGGCCCGTCGACGTGACCGGGACGACCGTCGCCGTACCGGTGGCCGACGCCGGCGCCGTCACCGGGTTCTGCGCCGCACTGGCCGCCGCCGGCCTGGAGCCGGAGCACGTCGCCGTCCGGCGGCCCACGCTCGACGACGTCTTCGTGCACGTCAACACCGTCGAAGGGGAGGCTCGATGAATTCGCTCGTCCATGACTCGCTGGTGCTCGCCGGCCGGACCTTGGGGCACTGGCGGGCGCAGCCGGTGCCGTTCCTGGTCACGCTGCTGTTCCCGGTGCTCGTCGTGCTGATGATGGGCGGCCTGTTCGGCGGCGCGATCGCCGGCGGCGCGGCCGACTACGTCCCGTTCGTCGTGCCCGGCGTGCTGGCGCTGACCATGCTCTTCGGGCTCGAGACCACGATGATCGCGATCACCACGGACGCCGCGCGCGGCGTGACCGACCGCTTCCGGTCGCTGCCGCTGCACAGCGGCGCGGTCCTGGCCGGACGGTGCCTGGCCGACCTCACCGCGTCGGCGGCCGGCCTGGCTGCTATGACGGCCGCCGGGTTCGCGCTGGGCTGGCGGTGGTCCGGCGGGGCCGGCGACGTGCTGGCGGCGTACGGGCTGCTGCTCCTGCTCCGGTTCGGGCTGCTGTGGGTCGGCGTCTGGGCCGGGCTGAAGGCGCCCGGGCCGGAGGCCGTCGCCGCCGTGCAGATCATGGTCTGGCCGGTCGGCTTCCTGTCCACGGTGTTCCTCGACCCGGCGACCATGCCGTCCTGGCTGGGCACCGTCGCCGAGTGGAACCCGCTGTCGGCGACGGCGGACGCGGTGCGCGAGCTGTTCGGCAACCCCGGCGTGACCGGCGGAGGTTGGCCTGCCGATCACGGACAGGCGTTGTCAGTGATCTGGCCGATCCTGATGGTCGTGGTGTTCGCACCGCTGTCCGCCGCTGCCTACCGGAGGCTGAACCGATGACGTTGGCCGATCATGGCTTCATCGAGGTGCGTGGTGCCCGAGAGCACACCCTGAAGAACATCGACGTCGACATCCCGAAACACCAGCTGACGGTGGTCACCGGCGTTTCCGGGTCGGGCAAGTCGTCGCTGGTCTTCGACACCCTGGCCGCGGAGTCGCAACGCCAGCTCAACGCCACGTTCAGCGCGTTCGCGCAGAGCCGGCTGCCCAACTACGGCCAGCCCGACGCCGACCGCATGGCGCACCTGTGCGCCGTCACCGTCGTCGACCAGAAGCGCCTCGGCGGCGGCGCGCGGTCCACCGTCGGCACCGCCACGGACATCGGCGCCCGGTTGCGGCTGATCTACTCCCGCGCCGGGCGGCCGTTCGCCGGCTACTCCAACGCGTTCTCGTTCAACGACCCGCAGGGCATGTGCCCGCGCTGCCAGGGCCTGGGCGTGGTCAGCGTGGTCGACGAGACGCAGCTGGTCGATCGCGACCGCTCGCTGGACGACGGCGCGCTGACGTTCCCGGCGTTCGGGGTCGGGCAGTGGTTCTGGCGGTCCTACGCCAGAAGCGGGTTCTTCGACCCGTCGCTGCCGCTGCGCGAGTACACCGACGAGCAGTGGCGCATCCTGATGTACGCCGGACAGGGCGAGCTGAAGGCGCCGAACCCTGACGTCACCAGCTACGAAGGCGTCATCGCCCGGTTCAACCGGCTCTACCTGCACAAGGAGCCCGAGTCGTTCAAGGGCAAGACGCGCGAGGCGTTCGAGCGCATCGTCACGCGCGGAACCTGCCCCGACTGCGGCGGCACCCGGCTGGCCGAGGCGGCGCGCTCGTCGCTGATCAACGGACGGTCCATCGCCGACCTCAACGCGATGCAGGCCGACGACCTGGTCGACGCGATCCGGTCCATCGACGATCCCGGCGTCGCGCCGCTCGTGCGGGACGCCGCGGAGCAGGTCGAACGGCTCGGCATCCTCGGCCTGGGCTACCTCAGCCTCGACCGCGCGACGTCGACGCTGTCCGGCGGCGAGTCGCAGCGGGTCAAGATGGTCCGGCACCTCGGCAGCAGCCTGTCCGACCTGCTGTACGTGTTCGACGAGCCGACGGTCGGCCTGCACCCGCGCGACGTGCACCGGCTCGGCGAGCTGCTGCTCGAACTGCGCGACAAGGGCAACACGGTCGTCGTCGTGGAGCACGATCCGGAGATCATGGCGATCGCGGACCACTGCATCGACATGGGGCCGGGGGCGGGGCGGGCG
>NZ_SMLB01000002.1 GCF_004349105.1 Jiangella aurantiaca | reverse complement strand
GAGGGTTGGGCCACCAACCTCGACGTGCAGGCGGATCAGTCGATCGCCGCGTACACGTTCGTCGGCTGTTACTTCGAGAGCGCGACGCATTCGATCGTGCGCAGGTCCATCGCGCCGGCCGGAGGCCACGACACGCTGGGCATCACGTTCCAGGCGTGCGCGATGCGCAATCTCTCCAAGCTGCGGGATCCGAACTATCCCGACGTCACACCGTCTGACTACATGCTCGACCTCAGTCAGATCGGCGGCACCGTTGCACTCATCAACTGCTGGTACGACAGCGCCCCGGACGCAAGCGACACGATCAATGTCGGCCCGCAGAGCAAGGTGATCATCGTCGGATCCGGAAACGGCCGGAGCCCGGCGTTCGCCGGGAACACCGCCGCCGTCAGTTCCTATCGGGAGGGCTTCGCCGCGATCAACACTGCGGCGACGTCGAATCCGCTGATCGTCAACTCACCTCTTGCCGACGACCCGCGTGCCCTCGTACTCGTGAGCTCGAGTCAGCCGAGCGACAAGCCGCTGGTCGTCCAGGGCGTCGCGGATCAGGCGGAACGGCTCACCGAGTGGCAGAACGCCGACGGTGGGCCGGTCGCCTTCGTCTCGAGCGCCGGGCGAATGTTCAGCGACTCGGGAACGGCGTCCACACCAGCATTCGGCAACGCCGCCGACACTCGCACCGGCATGTTCTTTCCGGCCGCGGGCAGTGTCGCGTGGACCGTCGACGGGGCCATGGCGATGCGGCTCACGTCGTCCGGCCTCGTCATGGGCAACCGTGCAATCGGTGACGTGGCGGACCCGATAGCTCCGCAGGACGTCGCCACCAAGAGCTACGTCGACAGCCAGATCCAAGCCATGCGCGAGAACTCGGCCGAGTAGCGGCAGACACGAAGGAGCTCGACCCTATGGACAACACAACAACGCCACAGGACTCCACCAGGCGGAACATCCTGCGCTTCGGCGCCGCAGGGGTCGTCGGCGCGGCGGCAGCCAGCGCCCTTCCCACCCACACGGCCGACGCCAGCAGTCATCGTCCGTTCCAGTCACGGATCTGCGTCACCGTCGGGCCGGACCGCACCGACGACTTCCGAACCGATGGCACCAACGACGCCACGCAGATCAACGCCGCGATTCAGGCGGCAGGCGATGCCGGCGGCGGCATCGTCCATATCAAGGCCGGCACTTACTACATCACCGACACCATCGACAACAACCGCGCCGGCGTATTGGTTCGCGGAGACTTGGTCACCCACTACGCCAAGGTCACCTATTTGAAAGCGGCGGCGGACTTCACCCCGTTCGCCCGCCTTGCCACACCGATGCCGAGCGAGAGCGACCCGCCCGAGGACGGCGGGTTCGAGGAGCTGTACATCGACGGTGAAATCGAAGAAGGACGCTGGATCGAGGACGGCCTCGTCATCGGGGACCCGAACCCGCAGTACTCCCCAGCGCGCAAGGTCAAGGGTGCCCGGATCAGGAACCTTCGCCTCGAGCATTTCACCGGCCACGGCATCACCGGGTTCACGAACGAGACCTATCCGTCCGGGTCGTTCGACGACATCGTGTTCGACAACGTCCGGATCGCGTGGTGCCGCATCGGCGTGAAGAACGACTCGACGGCCACCAAGTTCAACGGGGGAGTGCTTGGCGCGTGCAACGTCGGCGTGGCGGCCTCGAACTTCTCGGGAGCACAGTTCTTCGGCACCGTCTTCACGACAGTGCCGGGAGACTCGCGATGGACCGAGCCCGACTATCCGCTGCCACTCGAACCGTGGTTCACCGCCGTAGACGTGCAGGCCGACCGGAGCGTGGCGGCGTACAGCTTCGTCGGCTGCTATTTCGAAAGCGCCACGCACTCGATATTGCGCCGTTCTGTTCAGCCGGCCGGAGGCTTGTCGTATACAGGCGGGTTCACGTTCCAGGCGTGCGCGATGCGCAACCTCTCCGCGGGCGGGCATCCCGCCTTCGACGACATCGATGACTTTCCGTACCCGCCATCGGGCTACCTGCTCGATCTCGCCCACATCGGCGGCACCGTCGCTCTGGTCAACTGCTGGTACGACACGAATGTCATCGGTGGCATCGAGCGTGCCAGCCGATCTGTCAACGTGGGTGACCAGACGCAGGTCGTCGTGTTCGGCGCGGACAACTACGGCGACGCGTTCAACCGAGAGCTGGAGTTCGTGGGCAACACGTCCGGCGTCAGCAACTACCGCGGCGGATTCACCGGGATCAACACGACATACCTGCCGCGCAAGCGGACCACGTCGGCGCCGATCGACCCGCCGATCGCCAGCCGGATGACCGTCAACAATCCGCAGACCGTGGACGAGCGGGCGGTCGCGCTCGTCAGTGCCGGCGCGGAGAACGAGAAGCCGTTGGTGATCCAGTCGGTCCACGGTCAGCAAGCCCGGCTGACCGAATGGCAGGATCCCGCGGGCCAGCCGATGGCGTTCGTGTCCAACCTCGGTCGCATCTATGCCTTCGCCGGAACGGAAGGGCTTCCCGGTGTCGGGAATGCCCGGGACACCGACACGGGGATGTACTTCCCCGCCCAGGACACCGTTGGCTGGACCGTCGGCGGGCGGGTGGCGATGCGTCTCGACGAGTCCGTCCTCGCAGTGCACGACCGCCCCATCGTCGGTGTCGCGGACCCGGACGGTCCCCAGGATGCCGCGACGAAGAACTACGTCGACAGCCAGATCCAGGCACTGCGGAAGGAGCTCGGCCGGTGACGGATCGGTACACCCCGGCCGACGGCTGGATGCTGCGAGTGGCCGGCGGGCACGACGACGTCCCACCGGAGATCTGGCCGGCGCTCCGGGCCGGTGTGCCGGCCAGCGTGCCGGGGTGCGTGCACACCGACCTGCTCGCCGCGGCTCTGATAGCCGATCCCTACCTCGATCAGAACGAGCACGAGCTGAAGTGGATCGGGCGGTGCGACTGGAAATACTCCACGACGTTCGGCACGCCAGAGAGGGAGGCCGACCGGGTCGACCTCGTCTGCGGCGGTCTCGACACGTTCGCGACCGTCGAAGTGAACGGAACCCTTGTCGGGACGACGCGGAACATGCACCGGTCGTACCGCATCCCGGTTCAGGATGTGCTCGCCGGAGACGCCAACGAGCTGGTCGTGACGTTCGCCTCGGCCGTGCTTCGCAGCCGCGAGCTCCGGGACACGGTCGGTGACTTGCCCAGGCCCGTGGAGATCTTGCCGGAGCCGTATCAGTTCGCCCGGAAGATGGCGTGCAACTTCGGCTGGGACTGGGGGCCCGAGCTCGTCACCGCCGGCATCTGGAAGCTCATCCAGGTGCACGCATGGAGCGTGGCACGCTTCGACAAGGTCCGGCCGATCATTTCAGTGGCCGGCACGACAGGGATGGTCCGAGTCGAGGTCGAGTTGGAGCGCGCGGGCGCGCCACACGACGTCGAACTGACCGCATCGGTCGGGGGATCGCAGCAGACGATCACGATCCCTGGCGCGGAGACGACGGGCGAGATCGAACTCGAGGTGGACCACGCGGACCTCTGGTGGCCGCACGGCATGGGTGCGCAGGCGCGGTATGAGCTCACCCTGACGCTTGAGACCGAGACCGGGCTGCTCGACACGTGGGCGCGACAGATCGGCTTCCGCACCATCGAGCTCGACACCGCGGCCGACGACGGCGGATCAGCGTTCACTCTCATCGTGAACGACCGGCCGATCTTCGGTCGTGGGGCCAACTGGATTCCCGACGACTGCTTCCCCACCCGCGTGAGCTCCGACCGTTACCGGCGGCGACTCGAGCAGGCGCGGGACGCCAACGTCAATCTTCTTCGCGTCTGGGGTGGTGGACTCTACGAGACCGACGACTTCTACGAAGCCTGCGACGAGCTGGGCATCCTGGTCTGGCAGGACTTCCCGTTCGCCTGCGCCGCGTACCCGGAGGAGCTCTTGGCCGACGAGGTCGAGGCGGAAGCGCGAGAGAACATCGTCAGGCTGATGCCACATCCCAGCCTCGCCCTGTGGAACGGCAACAACGAGAACATCTGGGGCTGGCACGACTGGGGTTGGCAGGAACAGCTGGAAGACCGCCCCTGGGGTCTCGGCCTCTACGTGGACCTGCTGCCCGCCCTCCTCGCCGAGATCGATCCCACGCGCCCCTACTGGCCCGGCAGCCCGTACTCGGGCTCCATGGACGTCGCACCGAACGCCGACGAGCACGGCTGTACCCACCTGTGGGACGTCTGGAACGAACGCGACTACACCGCCTACCGCGACCACGTCCCGCGCTTCGTCGCCGAGTTCGGCTACCAGGCGCCGCCGACATGGACCACGCTGACCCGCGCCGTTCACGACAACCCACTGACTCCCGACTCGGCGGGAATCTTGAGCCACCAGAAGGCCGACGACGGACATGCCAAGCTGACCCGAGGCCTCGCCACGCATTTCCGAGCGCCGGTGACGACCGAGGACTGGCACTTTGCGACACAGCTCAACCAGGCCCGCGCCATCACCCTCGGCGTCGAGCACTTCAGGTCACACCGAGGACAATGCATGGGCGCCATCGTGTGGCAGCTCAACGACTGCTGGCCAGCGATCTCGTGGTCGGCCATCGACTCCGCAGGCCGACAGAAACCGATGTGGTACGCGCTACGCCGTGCGTACGCCGATCGCATGCTGACGATCCAGCCGGACCAGGACGGACTCGCCGCGGTGGCGGTCAACGACGGCGACGCGTCCTGGCACGGCACACTCCGGGTGGAGCGTCGTAGCTTCGCCGGCGATCTGCTGGCGGACTGGAAGAGCCAGCTTTCGGTCAGGCGGGACAGCACATCGACGTTCCGGCTCCCACCGAACCTCACGACCCCGGGCGAGCCGGCGCGCGAGCTGCTCGTCGCTGATGTGGGCGGCATGCGGACGACGTGGTTCTTCTGCCCGGACAAGGATCTCGACTATCCCGCGCCGTCGTACGACATCGACTTCCGCCGTGACGGTGACGACGCGCTGATGCGGGTCTGCGCGCGAACACTGCTCCGTGACGTTGCGATCTTCGTGGACCGGCTGGATGCACACGCCTCCGTCGACGACATGCTCGTCACACTCCTGCCGGGCGAGGAACGCACCATCCGAATCCACAATGGAGCACGCCTGCCTGCCGAGCGTTTGCGGCAAACCCCGGTATTCAGATGCGCCAACGACCTCAACTCGGGGACATAGCCCGTCGACCCCGCTGTCACCACGCGGAGCGCAAGATGAGGAAGCTGCTGGGCAGCGATTGGTGAACGATCACGCTGCACGGACATGCTGAGGTGGATCTCATGACCCCGGAGAAGATCCGCCCAGACGTTCCAGCCCGACGCCGGCGACGGGCGCTCCGCCCGCTGCCACGACTCGGTGCCCGCACCTGGGCGTCGGCGGTCATTTCCCTCCGCGCAGGCGCTTGGCGTCTCGTGGGTCGAGCGCTGCGACCGGCCGGTTCGTCGTGCTCGTGAGCCTTTTGATGTCACGAGCGCGCTTGTTGAGCTGCAGCTCGGTGTGGATCTTGTATTGCTTGGTCAGATAGTCCGGCATGTCGGCCGGTGGCGGGGCCTGGCCGGAACCCACGAGATGCCCGATGATTCCGCCGATAGCTCCCGCCCGTGTGACCGCATCCCGCACGCGCCTGAACCGGCTCACAGTGCCACCAGCTTTCCGGGCGCGTCGTCGTCGCCGTCCTTACGCCGCCTGGCGTCGTCCTCGACTGCTCGCTGGTGGCTGGCCAACTCCGATGCCTGACGCTCAGCGAGGCGCAGGCCGGTCCTGTCGAGACGCGGAGCCGGCAGGTTCCCCCACTGCCTGCCTGCTGGTGCAGGGACCGGGCGTATCGGATGGCGCGGTCGGCGCTGCTCGCGAGCACCCGCCGTTCGGCTTCGGCTTCGATGTCGGCGATGGTTCGCTGCAGCGCGGCCAGGCGGCGGCCCGCTTCCACCGTGGCGACCTCCATCTTCCGCATGAGGTTATCGACGGTCGCCTTGGTCTGGTGCAGCTGCGGTGCGAGGACGTCGAGGGTCTCAGTCGACGTGCTCCCGTCGGCGAACTCCGACATGTACGCGAGGACGGCGACGGACAGCGTGAGGAGTCCGAACAACAGGGCCATGACGACGGTGAGGACCTAGTCGGCCTCCTGGCCGTCGAGCACGAACCGGTAGGCCATCGCCCCGCCGAGGGCGACGGTGATGAGGGCGGCGCCGGCCCCTCACCTGCTAGAACGTAGGTGAGGGGCCGTTCTTGTCTGTCCGGCCGTCAACGGCTGTAGGCGGCTCTCTACGGTCGTTCTCGGAAATACGTGGCCAAGTTTTGGGGCCGTTCGGGGCGCGTCAGCCGATCTGCTCGAACAGGGACACGATGATCCCCTCGGGCCCGCGGACGTAGGCCATTCGGACACTGCCCTCGTACTCGCCGACACCGCCCACGAGCCCGTACCCGTCCGCAGCCACAGCGTCGACTGCCGCCAGGAGGTCGCCGACCTCGAAGGACACGTTGCGCAGACCCAGCTCGTTGGCCATCGCCGCGGGCGATCCAGGCACGTGGTCGGGCGTGACGAAGCTCGAGAGCTCCAGCCGGGTTCCACCGGCGGGCAACCGCAGCATCGCGATCTCACAGTGCGCGCCAGGGATGCCGCAGACGGTCTCCACGAACTCGCCCTCCACGGATCCCGTGCCCTCGACCTCGAGACCCAGCCCGACGAAGAACGCCGTCACCGACTCCAAGTCCGCGACGGTGATGCCGATGTGGTCGAAACGTTGTACGTGTGTCATGTGATCCATCCTCCGCTGGTGATCTGGTCGCTTCGATGCTGGGACGGAGCCGGGGCCGGGATCTCGACATGGTCTAGCCGCAACCTCGTGGTCACCCCCGATCTTGAGAAGTCGTCTGGGACGGCATATTGCTCTCGCGGCGATAAGACGCGGATATGAGTGCGCGATTCGTGGCAGATGAGTATGTCGAGCTGCAAGACGATCAGCCGCCGCCGCGACGCGACGCCCTCGCAGGCATCATGTTGTCGTGGCCGTGATCAGCGAGAGCGTATGTCCCATTTGCTCCAGCGCCGAGTTGGCCATGATGGTTCGGATCGACTCCCTGCGGGTGTTCGCAGAGTGCGAGAACTGCCACAGCGGCTTCTGGTCACCGTCGCTTGACGACTTGTTCACAACGGTTGATCTGCACTGGGAACGCACGCCTCGTCCCTGGACGAGGCGTGCGGGGCTCAGTGGCCTCACCTCGTCGTTCAGGGACAGATGCCGGCCGATGACGAACAACCAGCGCCCGAGGACGCTGCAGCCTTCTACGCGTTGGAGCGTGTGCCGCTCAAGCGCATCCCGTGGTGGGCAGCGGAGTGGCTCGTGCGAGGTTACGACGGTGACGGATGCGCGAGTCGGCAGGTGAAGTACGTCGTTGAGGCGGCGCGTCAGCCGGCCCGGTCCGGGTACTCGATCCGCGGGTCGTGCCCGATGCGCCGGGCGTCCGGCTGACCACGCTCGAGGGCGCGGATGTCTCTCGGCGTACACCTGGAGCCATACGGAGTCGTCGTGGCCGAGATCGAGCCGTGAGGCCGGGGGAGAGGCTCAGCGAGGCTAGCGGGCGGCGCGTCGCGCGCAATGACGCTGCCTGCGACGGCGGGCTTCGTTCGACCCCGGCACATCAGCTCCGATCTGAGCTGATGTGCCAGGAGATGAGACCCAGAAGAGCGTCCGAGGAGTTGCCCATCTTCCCTCCACAGACGGTACTCAGCCTCTGCGCCTTCTCAAGAAACCCTCAGCGCTTCCCGCTGGCCGATCCGCTGCTCGATCTCGGCATCCTTGAGTGTTGCATCCTTCGCGGGGAGCCGGAATGACGCGGGAGTGTCTGGGTGCTTCGGCGCGCTTGACCGCCAATCGAGGCCCGGTGCGCGAGTTGCCTATCTGATCCGCGCCCGCCAGTTCGAACTATCTGTTCGACGTGAGCGCCCAGCCTCTGGGTTGCTGCTTCCCCGGGCACTGCCGAGTCGAAGCACTCGCTCTGGCGCACGACCTGATCGGCGGGGCGAGGCGGTACGAGACGGTGTCACGCGGGCCGTTCAGGCTGGGCGCAACTCCCGAGGCGGCTGCCCGCCGACCTGGACGCGAGGCTGTGGGACGGACTAAGCCGGGGGACGAATTTGGACACAACGGTGCGAGAGTTTGTCCGTGTTTCGACAGCTTTATTGCACACCGGCCTTCTGTCGATCACCACACCGGATGTGCTTCTTTGTCGGGAGATCCGCCCAGTTCCCTTACGTTCCTTCTGCTGCCGGTGTCTGGAGTGCCACGTCAGGAGTGTCGCCGTTCCGGCAATACGGTCGATCCGGAAGGTGAGGTGCAGCCATGCCTTGGCGGGGAAGGTTTCGGGCCCACCGCAAGCGCCCGCGCCGCTGGCGACGGCTGCCGGCCGACCTTCAGCGAGCCATGTCGTTTGCGCTCGTTCTCGCGCTGCCGTTTCGTTCTCGCGTACCGAAGATCTCAGGCATCGTCCGCTACGCGTCGGCGGGGCGGCCGGAGGCGCTTCCACCGGCTCTCGTAGCTCACCGGGGTCGACCGGGTCGACCTGATGCGGCCGATGCTCGGGGGCTGGAATGAGTAGGGCGGATGATCAACCCTTGCGGTCCGCTGCCCGCGGCGACGAGGACGCAATCACCTCGCTCTACCGGCGGTTCGCGCCGTTGGCGCGTGGCGTGGCGCTGAGGATCTTGCAGGACGCCGACGAGGCCGAGGACATCGTCCAAGACACGTTCTATGCCGTGTTGCTCGCCCTGAAGGCGGGCCGCGGACCGCGCGACTCTGCGGCGGGTTACGTCCACGCCGTCGCCAGGCGTCTCGCCCAGCGGCAGCAAGCCCGCAGCGAATCTCTCGTTCGGATCGGCCTCCCCATTCCTGAGCCGCGCTATCGGCGCGCCGAGGACTGCGATGCCGCAGCCGCCGCCCTGGCCAGTCTGCCGCGGCGATGGCGCGCCATCCTATGGCTCATCGAGGTCGAGGGATACGCGCCCACCGAGCTCGCACCGCTGATGGCCATCAGCCCCACAGCCGTTTCCAGCCTTGCAACGCGCGCACGTCGTGCGTTCCGATCAGCGTATCCAGATCACTCGCCTCGTCGGAGCCAACCGAGACGCCGGCTCGACGCGGCGGCCCGGCGGCTCCCCGCTATGTCGACAAGCGCGCAGAGGCCCGCGTCTGCGGCGATGGCGTGATTCCTGTCGCTCCTCCAAGAGCAGCTTGTACGTGCACACGGCCGATCAGCGGTGTTCCAAGGTGCCGTGGAATGACTCCGCGCGACGGTTCGTCTCTCTCGATCACTATGCAGGCCTGCACATATGCTCCGCCGCCGCTCTGGAGGGAGGTCTGGCTTGACCACGTTTGCCCAAAGGCCGTGTTGAGGGCGATCCGTGGGTGTCATCGTCGAGTCGCCGGTGCGGACGGCGAGATGGTGCGTGGTGACACCTCGATGCCTTCGCCGGAGGCACCACCCCACCTCTCGATCGCCGACCCGGTCGCTTACCAGAGGCGGCTCGGCTGCCACCCAGTGGACGCCGGCCGGCCGCAAATATGACTCTGGTCACATTGCGTGCAGTCGCATGCTGTGGAGTGCCGGCGTGTCCTCTGCTATGTGTGACTGCTCGGCGTAGTGCGGCCATCCGTCGTGACCCGATGGGCATTGATCGGCCGGAGGACGTACTCGACGACTCGCCGGCGGTCGTGACCCCGACCCGTGAGGAGTTGCCGAGTTGTCCCTGCTCGAGCAGTCGAGTACTCCTGCCCCGGGCCCGCACGCGGCCCCGCGCCTGCCGGTCCCTATCGTCGAGCGGCCTCGGCTGCTCGAGCTGCTCGACGGGCCTCAGCCGCTCACGGTGGTGCGGGCGCCCTCCGGGTTCGGCAAGACGACGCTGGTCTCGCAGTGGGTGCGCAGCCGTCGTGAGGCAGGCGTGTGGATGACGGTCGACGCCGACTGCGCCACGAGGCTCGGGTTCTGGCGCCGCGTGCATGCCCTGTTCCGGGCAGCAGGCGGCGGTCTCCTGGACGGAAGCGGAACCCTCGCGTCCGAAGATCTGCGTGGTTCCGTGATCAGGCTGGCCGCGGCTGTGTCTACACCGAGTGTGCTGGTGGTCGACGACATCGACCGGATCGAGGACCGCAACCTGCTTGACGACCTCGTCGCATTCATGCGACACGGCGAGCGTGTCCGACTCGTCGTCATGGGCCGCACCTCGGCCAACTTCGGCGATCCGGAGATCGACCTTGAGTTCCGGCCTCAGGTCATCGGCGGGGACGCCCTCTGCTTCACTCCCGATGAGACAGCGCTCGCGCTACGTCATGCTGGTGCGGGTGACCTCGACGTGGATGCCGTCCAGGAGGTGACCGCAGGAGTGCCCTTCGCCGTACATGTACTCGGCCGTGAGGCGTCACTTGCGGACAGCCGGGAGACGCTCGCGGAGCGACTGAGCCATCATGTCCTGAGGTCCTTGCGCCGGTCCTATGGCCGGTCCGCTTTCACACGCTTCCTCCAGCGGACCTCGCCGGGTGACCGCCTGAGTGCGGACATCGCCGCCGAGCTGGCGCAGGTGACCCGAGCGGCCGCCGTGCGGTTCCTCGGTCAGGCCGAGGCGGCTGGGCTGGGATCGCGGAACGTCGGACCGGCCGAGGATTCCGAGGTGGAATTCACGTTAGTCCCCATGGTGCGTTACGCCTTGTGGTCACAACTGCGGCGCGACGGCTCCGATGCGGCAAACGAGCTGGCCAGACGTTACGCCCGTTGGGCGATGGTGCACGGCGATCCGTACTCGGCGACGATTGCGGCCATCCGTGGTGGCGACCTGACCCTGGCGAGCAGGGCTGTGTGGCCGTGTTTCTTCTCCGTCAGCGCGGACGATTCGGCTCGGACGGTGGCGGCGCTGCAGAGCATCCCGCGTGGAGCGCTGCAGGACCATCCGGCGTTGGCGCTGTTCCTGGCGACGCAGATCGGCTCCTCGGACACCAGACGCGCGAAGGCTCGCCGACTCTACGCCCTCGCTGGTGCATCAGCCGCTCAGCGCTTGCAGGAAGACTCGGTGGACGAGGTTGAGCGGTTCGCGCTCTCGGTGATCGAGATGGTCGCGACGCGGGTGAATGGTCCGACTGACATGGCTACAGCGGCCGCTGACCGTGTGCTCCAGGCGTACCGGAGTCTGTCGGTGTCGGCTCGTCACGAGTTGGCTTGGCTTCTTCCGTCCCGGCTCACGCTGGTCGGAAACCAGCTGTGGCAGTCCGGCGATCTCGCGCGCGCGATCGAGGCCTACACCGAGGCAAACGCCCTCGCAGCCGACGAGGGTGCGGACGCTTTTACTGTTCCGCCACTGGCGGCGATTACGGCGTCTCTAGGAAAGATGCCAATGGCACGGGAGTGGATCGAGCGAGCGCGACGGCTCGACTGGCCACCCGATGAGAAGGACGATTATCTGGGATCGCCCTATCACCTCGCGGAGGCGATCGCTGCCCTCGAGCGGTTCGATCTGGCGACAGCGGAGCAGCACGTCCAGGCCGTCGAGCAAACCTTCGGGGTACTCGAATACTGGGCGTGGTTCGTGCCGGTCCAGGCCTACCTCGACGCGGCGCGAGGCCGGCCCCACGCGGGGCTGGCGCGACTACGGGCGGCTCGAGGCGACGCCGAACGTCCTCCGCCGGGGGCGGAGATGCTGGCCGTTCACGAGGTCGTCGTCGGCCTGCTTCACGTCAGCGCCGGTGAACTCGTGCTGGCCGAGCGAGCGGTATCCCGCGGATCACGAGCGTCGGGAGGGGCGCAGGTGGTGAAGGCGCTCTCGGCGTTGGCCAGCCGGTCTGCCGAGCGGGCACTTGAGTTGGCCCGGGCCGTGCGGGTCTGCGCCGGTGATCCGAGGTTCAAGGCTATTGGTTTGCTGCTGCAATCTGCTGCCGCCCTCCGGCTCGATCAGCAGCAGATGGCGCGCGTGAGCTTGGAGCGAGCCGCTGCGCTGATGGACCTGAATGGACTTCGGACTCCATTGACGTTCCTCCCCCCGGGCGACCTGCGTGCTGTCGGCAGTCTCGGCGTACTTCCCACGAGCTGGGTGATCGGTGTGCCACAGCTGTTCCCCGACATGGCTCGCCACTACGACCTCACCGCGCGAGAGCTGCGGCTGCTGCACAGGCTCGCTCTGACCGATGTCACCTTGACCGACCTCGCAGACGACCTGCATGTCTCGGTCAACACGCTCCGTACTCAGCGGGCCAGTCTGTATCGCAAGTTGGGGGTGCGATGCCGCGCCGATGCACTCGACGTGGCCGATGCGGCAGGGATCCTCACGGACGAGTCGTGAATCGGGTCTCCGATTCGACATCCGCGACGACCTCTCGGGCGGCAAGGTCCGCCCTGATGCGGGCGAGCTGCTGGTCCACCTTGTAGGCCGCCAGGAGCACGGCGACCAGCAGCCAGACGATGACGGGGAGCCCGTAGAAGCAGAACCTGATGGCATTCAGGGCCGCAGCCGGCTGCTGCTCGGCACCGGATCGGTAGCCGCCGGCGGCCAGCAGCCAGCCGAGAGCGGCGCCGCCCAAGGCGCTACCCGCCTTGGCGGAGAACGCCGCCAGCGACGCGATCACGCCCGCGGCGCGCACGCCGTAGCGCCAGTCCGTGTAGTCGACGATGTCGGCCAGCACGGCGTACTCGACGGAGATCAGCAACCCGAGCGCGGCGCTCGCCAGTGCCGTTCCGGCCAGCACCGGGCCGACATGTTGTCCGAACGGTATGGGCAGGGCGAAGCCGATCGCCTGGACGATCAGCGCGACGACGAGGGCGTTGCGTTTGCCGATCCTTTGCGCCACCGGCCTGGCCAGCACGAGCCCGACGATCATCAGGACGGGGAAGAGGGCGAGGACCGGAACGAGGTCCTCGCGACCTAGATAGTCGCGGCAGAAGTAGACGGTCGATGCCACCCGAGTGACCGAGGCCGCGTTGATGAGCAGCCCGCCGCCGATCATGATCTTGAGGGGCAGGTTGCCCCGCATCACCGTTCTCACCTCGGCTACTCGCAGCCGCCGATCGCCCGCGGCTCGTTCCCGCAACGTGGCGAAGGCGAAGAGGAACAGGACGACCGACACTGACCCGAGCAGGAACATGGCCAGCGTGTAACCTCGTCCGTCGTCTCCGCCGCCCAGCATGGCGACCAACGGAAGTATGGCCGCCCCTGCGGCCACCGAGGTGACAAGATTCCCGGCGGTTCGCAGCGAGGAGAGTCGTACGCGTTCTCGGTCGTCCGCCGTGAGGGCGGCGAGGATGGAGACCACCGGGATGGTGGCGAGCGAGTACAGCACGCTCAGCAGGAGATAGGTGACGTAGGCCCACGCCAGCCGGCCCGATTCCGACCAGTCCGGTACCGAGAAGGTCAACACGGCCAGGGTCGCGAACGGGACACTCGCCCACAGGAAGTACGGCCGGGAGCGTCCCCACCGTGTGCGGGTCCGGTCGATGACGACGCCGATGACAGGGTCGACAATCGCATCGAACATCCGCACGAGGAGGAAGAGGGTTCCCACCGCTGCGGCGGGAAGGCCGGCCACGTCGGTGTAGTAGACGACGAGGTAGCCCCCGACGACGGTCCAGATGAGCGTGGCTGCGCCATCCGCAGCCGCATACCCGGCTCGCGGAGATCGCAAGTGCGTCAGAAGTTCGCCTCTCAGCACGGCGACGATTGTCCCAGCGGGGGCACTGACAAGGGACTAATCCCAAGGATGAATTTCCACGTCCGTGCAGTTGCTTTTGCGCTTCTTTGTCCGCTTTTGCAACGCATTCGTTCAGTGTTGGCTACGGCGTCTTTGCGCACTTCAGGACGCGGATTGGCCCGATTCTTTTAAGTTCTTGCCGCTGGTGTCACATTGCCGTCGGCACCCTGACGGCGATGGAACGGCAGTAGCGGGCGACTGGAGACACGGTCGCGGAGTCAGGCGTCGAGTGCGTCTGGCGCGGGTGGCCGCGCAGCCGAAGGAGAACTCGTGAAGTCGAAAACATCCCGAAAAGCCGACTCGCCGCGCCGAATGCGCCGATCGTCCCGCAGGGGCGGACAGCTACGCCGCGGCACGGCGCTGGGCGTCGTGCTCGCCCTGCTGTCGTGCCTCTTCGTGCTCCTGGGCGGCGCGAGCGTGGCGCAGGCGGCGACGCCGGAGTACGAGATCAGGGGCGCATGGATCGACCCGCCGGCGACGATCGGCCGCGGCAATCCGGTGGTCGCGGAGTGGCGTGTCAACGTGAACGACGCAGAGGACCCGCCCAGCAATGACCCGGTGGAGAACGTTGTTGCGACGTTCACCGTCGAGAAGGCGGTATTCGACGGCATTCCGGACCTGTGCTTGACCGAGGGCGTCGATCCGCCGTCGAGCATCTCGGACGACGGAATGACGCTGACGTGCAACTTCGGGACGGTCGACATGGGCACGGCCGTGGTCGTGCAGACACCGGTAGTCGCGACGGGCGTCACGGGCGACGAGGTTGTTCTGGATGGTACGTCGCCCGGTGGCGAGACCGTTGAGCTCGATCCGATCGAGATCCTCAACGACTTCAGGATGGACATCCACTACGGGACCAACACGCTGCACTACTTGTGGGACGACCTCAGCACCCCGTCCTTCGTCGATGTCGACGTCCAGTGGTCCCTGCGTCTCGGCAAAGGATCTGATCCGGGCCCCGACGAGGTCACCTACACGCTCAACGTGGGCGAGGAAAACGATGCGAATGTCGTCGTCGGCCCCAACCCGTGGACGGGCGAGGCCGACGGCTGCACGCCATACACGTCCGCTCTTGCCGACGGACACCCGTTCTCCAACGCTGCTCTACCGCCGGAAGATCAGCGCAACACGAATCACGTCGCCGACTGCACGTTGACACGGGTGAGCCCCGGCGTCTTCGAGCTCACCCTTCGAGGGATCGACTACTCGCTGATCAAGAGGCCCACTCGCGACTCGACCAACCGTCCGCTGCCGCTCGACTGGGATTATGTCGCCAGCGGGTCGCTGTGGTTCCGGGTGTACACCAACCAGGGCGGTTCGATCACTGTCGAATCCAACGCGCCGACCTATGATCCAGTGACCAGTGCTCCGCCATTCACGGATCTTGCCGAGAACAACACCACTAACAAGACGTACGCGTTGGCGGGTGCGTTCTCCGCCAGCTGGCATCGCCCCTTCACAGGGTCGGGTGGTGTCCCGCATGACGACACGTACCGGGTGTCGGCGGGGACGGTCGTGCAGCAGCACGTGCTCACTCGCTTCGGCGTCGACAACGCTCCGCCAGCCAGCCAGTACGGCAACTGCCTGGTGTTCGACACCGACTTCGTGACGTTCGAGCCCGGCTCCGTGGTCGTCCAGAAGGAACAGATCATCAACGGGTCGCTCAGGCCGGTGACCATCGACACCATCCCAGTCGAGTACCTGGTCACCCCGAACCCGCTGGCCGACCCGGACGGGTTCAACTGCAGCACAGGCGGCGCCAACTGGACCACGACGCCCCCAGCCACTCCGGAGCAGGCGGCGATGGTGCGGGCGGTGCGGATCTTGTACCCGTTCTCGACATACGCCACCGAGGACGCCAGGGGTTTCCGGCTCTACGCCAACACCCGGATCAACGACGATGTGCCGACGGGCCAGGACGTGTGGATGTTCGGCTCAGGGTTGCGGCAAGGAACGTGGGTCGGGCCGGACTTTCCCGGCGGGGGCTTGGAGACTCCGGGCGCTCGCTACCCCAACACCAACGCCCGGCGGGACATCCTGCGGATCGTCACGGCGACGCCGTTCATCGAGAAGGCGGCGGCTGAGTCGGTGGTGACGCCGGGTGTGCCGGCGGACTTCACGTTGACGTACTCCGCCAACGGCAGCGGGATCATCCCCGAGACGGTCGACGGGTACGAGATCGTCGACACGCTGCCGGTGGGGATGACCTACGAGCCCGGATCCGCGGATCCGGAACCGGTGGTGACCGTCGATGGACAGGGCCGGCAGGTGCTGACCTGGACGCTCGACGGTGTGGCGACGAACACCGAGCACACCTTGACCTATCAGGCCGTCGCCGATGCAGGCGTCGAACCTGGCACGACGCTGACCAACACGGCGGTGTCGAGCTTTGAGGGCGAGAACTCGCCGCAGGTCAGTGAGACGGTGACGACAGCCACCAACGGTTCCACGTTCATCCTGAAGATGGCCGACCCGACGTACATCCCGTACGTCAACGACGAGGGTGTCGGGACCGGCTCGTGGACGGTCACGATTGAGTCGCAGGACCCGACGCCGCAGGCGTTCACCGACACGATCGACATCCTGCCCTACATCGGTGACCAGCGCGGGACGGCGTTCCACGGGACGTACACGCTGTCCGATGTGGTGCTGCCCGACGGCGGGACGGTGTACTACACCGACGCCGATCCGGCGACGCTGTCGGACGACCCGGAGGACGAGGCGAACGGTGCGCCGGGTGCTCCGTCGGCGTTGTGGAGCACGACGCGGCCGGAGAACCCGACGGCGATCCGGGTGATCGGCGGGGAGCTGGTGTCCGGCGAGACCTTCTCGTTCCAGGTGGTCATCGAGACCGAGGGCGCGCAGCCGCAGGACGTGTACGTCAACCGGGCGCAGGCCATCGCCGAGCACACCGAGCTGGTGATGCGCACGTCGGCGCCGCTGTACGTGTCGGACTACGCGGTGGCCAAGACGTCGGACCCGGCTCCGGGGTCGACGGTGAAGCCGGGTGAGACCATCACGTACACGATCACCGTGACCCAGGAGGGTCCGGTGCCGGCGGCCGCGGTGTTCACCGACACGCTGGCGGAGGTGCTGGATGACGCGGTCTACAACGAGGACGTGACCGCCGACATCGGCACCGTCACGTATGCCGACGGGGTGCTCTCGTGGGAGGGCGTGGTCCCGGTCGGTGAGGTCGCCACCATCACCTTTACGGTGACGATCAAGGACGTCCCGGATCTCGTGGCCGGCGGTGCGGACACGATCGTGGACAACTCGGTGTGGTCGCCGGTGTGCCCGGACGAGGTGCCCGAGGGTGAGGTGAACCCGTGCGAGCCGCCGATCCTCAGGTACGGCTACTACACGGTCTCCAAGACGTCCGACCCTGCACCGGGCACGACGGTGGGCCGCGGCGACGTGATCACCTACCAGGTGCAGATCACGCAGGTCGGTGAGGGCGCGGTGGAGCATGCGTTCACCGATGACGACATGACCGCGGTCCTCGACGACGCCACCTACAACGACGACGCCGTGGCGACGTCCGGCGAGGTGACGTACTCGGAGCCGACGCTGAGCTGGGACGGTCCACTCGCCGTCGGCGAAGTCGTGGACTTGACCTACTCGGTGACCGTCACCGGTGAGGGCGACTACGAGCTGAGGAACGTCGTCACCTCGGAGTGCCCGGAGGACGACCCCGACTGCCTCGAGGGAATCTGCGTGCCGGCGCCGGACCAGAACCCTGACTGCACGACGGTCCACTGGTACGGGGACTACGAGGTGATGAAGACCTCCGACCCGGTCACCGGATCCGAGGTCGAGCCCGGCGACGTGATCACCTACACGGTCACCGTGACCACTGAAGGCCTCGCCGAGGTCGAGGCCGGATTCGACGACGACCTCACCCAGGTGCTCGACGACGCCACCTGGAACGACGACGCGGTCGCGTCGTCGGGCCCCGAGCCGACGTACGACGAGCCGACGCTGTCCTGGTCGAGTGTGCTGCCCCCGGGCGAGGTGGTCACGGTGACATACTCGGTCACGGTGACCGCCGAGGGTGACCGGTACCTGAGGAATGTGGTCACACCTATAGACCCGGAGAAGTGTGTGCCGGCGGAGGGACAAACCGAGGCCTGCACCACCGAGCACATCAACGGCGCGTACACCTACTCCAAGACGTCGGACCCGGTTCCGGGCTCGGTCGTCGAGGAGGACGGCGTGATCACCTACACGGTGCTCATCTCGCACGTCGGTGAGGCGCCCGTGGAGGACGCCTGGATCGAGGACGACCTGTCCGCGGTCCTGGACGACGCGGTCTGGAACAACGACGCCACGGCCGACTCCGGCGAGGCGTCGTTCGAAGGGACGACGCTGCGGTGGGACGGTAATCTCGCGATCGATCAGGTCGTCACGCTCACCTACTCGGTGACGGCCAACGCGGTCGGGGAGGGCGACGACGAGCTGCGCAACATCGTCACCACCGACGACGAGCGGGGCGTGTGCGTCCCGGCGCCGGACGGCAACCCCGACTGCCAGACCGATCACTACCAGGGCGAGTACGTCTACTCCAAGACGTCGGACCCCGAACCCGGGTCGGAGGTCGAGGAGGGTGAGGTGGTGACCTACACCGTCACCGTCGAGCACGTCGGCGCCGCTCCCATCGAGGACGCCATCGTGGTCGACGACCTCTCCGAGGTCGCGCCGGTCGCGGACTGGAACGACGACGCCACGGCGACGTCGGGTCAGGTGAGCATGGAGGACGAGCAGCTCACCTGGACCGGTGACCTCGAGGTGGGTCAGGTGGTGACGATCACGTACTCGGTGACCGTCGGCGACAAGGCCGACGCCACGATGCGCAACGTGGTCACCAGCCCGGACGAGCGGTCGGTGTGTGTCCCGGCGGCAGACGGCAACCCCGACTGCAAGACGGATCACCACACCCCGGACGAGCCGCCGGCACCGGACCTGCCCGACACCGGCGCCGGTCTCACCGGCTGGCTCCTGACCGGCGGGATGGCACTGCTGATCGGCGGTCTGGTGCTCGCGGCCACGCACCGTCGCCGGCCGTTCAGTGGGAGCGGCGGAACCGCCGGCCTGTCCTCGTAGGCCGGTCGCCGACGCGGTGCCTTCGCCTCTGCGGAGGCGGAGGCACCGCACGGCGGTTCTGTTCACCAGGCGCTGGAGGTGAGGTCGCGATGCGCAGACGTGGGCGATTTCGTGCCGAAGCGCCCGCACGACCTCACCGGCCGTCGAGCCTCCCGCTCCGCGACCAGGACGCTCTCTGGCCGGCGCGGGAAGAAGTGGCCCGGTCACGCGTGACACGGGGGCGCGTGACCGGGCTGCTCGACCGACTGAACGCCCTCATCCTGCCGAGGCATCCGAGCCAGACGCCCGATGGGGCTCCCATCAGGGCCCTGCCGGCCCGGCCTGAGGCGGCCCGCATCATGCGACCGCCCGCAGCGTCCGGTCGGACCGGCGCGGTTCCACTTCGCGAGCTGGGGCGACGGCGTGCGGCCCGGCCTACGGCCGTCGCTGGCAGATACGTGTCTATCTCCCTGGAGAGCCTGCTCGATCATGGTCGCGACGTGGGTTGCCGGGACGCCTGAGTTGAGCCATGTGGAGACGGCCGCGTGGCGCAGGTCGTAGGGGCGACGGGATCTTGCGGACTTCGCCGATCTCGCGTTGTCTGAGTGGTCGGTCGTGTCGTGCCTTGCCGGAGTCGGTCCAGTCGCTGCCGGCGTGTGGCTTGGCCGCTTCCAGGTGAATCCAGCCCCAGCCCTCGTTCGGAAGGTCGAGATTGTCGATCCGTAGCTCGGCGGCTTCTTCAGGTCGCATGGCGGCGTAGTACGGGCAGCCGAAGTAGGTTCTCTGCGCGCAGCCGCGTGATCTCTTCGTGTTCCTCGCTGCTCACGCCCGGCCTCTCGCCGGCGTCGATCTCGGCCTGAGCCACCCAGCGACGCACGACTCCCAGCTCACCCCCAGCTGCCGGGCCACCGCGACCGACGCCGCGGTCACCGACGAGTACTGATCACGATGCTCAGCCACCAGACGCACCGCACGAGCACGAAGCTCCGTATCGATCTTCTTCGGCACGACGCTCATCCTTCCGACTCGGAAAGATGCGGCCACTCGTCGATCGGGCCGCCCAATGCCGGTCCGTCGACGTAGACCTGGGCGATGCCCCGGGCGCCAAGGCACTTCAGCCCTGCTCGGAGGTCGTAGACACCACTGTCGGGCACGTCGACCGACTACCGGACCGACTGCCCGTCGGTGGTGGCCTCCAGAGCCGTGGCCTCCCCGCCGCTGGCCTCGTCCCGATCTCCATGATCCCGCTCGAATGCCGTCCGGAACGACAGCAACCGCATTCACGTCTGGCGTGGCTGGTTCGATTCGGGTACAGGTTGCTCCCCTCAGGAAGCCAGGAGGGCGCGCCAGAAATGGCGCTTTACCAGGCAAGATGCGAGCCTGGGCCGCGAGCAAGAGAGGCCGCAGCGCGTTTGCATGCGCTTCCAATTGTTTCTTGACAGCGCGTGTGGCGACCTCTAGTGTCGCGGCACAACGAACGCAGACACCGCTTCGACGGAGAAGACGAGGGTGCCGTGGATCGCGAGGACGACGTGACGTCGCCGTTCCCCCGCCGGCGCGGAGGTGAACGCCGATGAGTACCGACCTGAAAGCCGCGACCGAGAGTGCCCCCGCCGCACCACGCGGGATTCGCCAGAAGCGTGACTACGGTCTCGTGATCCTGGCGGCGCCGGCCGTCATCCTCCTCCTGGTCTTTGCATACGGACCGATGGCCGGTCTGGTGGTCGCCTTCCAGGACTTCAACGTCGCCGACGGCGTGTTCGGCTCACCGTGGGCCGGCCTGGAGAACTTCGAGTTCTTCTTCACGTCGGGCAATGCCAGTCGGATCTTGTGGAACACCCTGTTCCTGAACATCCTGTTCCTCGCGGCGACACTGGGTGCGGGCGTCCTGCTGGCGCTCATGCTCAACGAGATCCGTGGCCGGGTGACCAAGCGCTTCTGGCAGTCCGTGATCTTCGTGCCGTACTTCGTCTCGCCCATCGTCGTCAGCATCTTCCTCCAGGCGTTCCTCGCCGGGCCCGGCGGCCGGGGTGGTCTCGTGAATGACTTCTTCAACGTCCTGTCATTGCCCGAGCTGTCCTGGTACACCGATCCAGGGCCATGGCCCTGGATCCTCACTGTCGTCAAGGTGTGGCACCTCGGCGGCTATATGAGCGTCATCTTCCTCGCCGCGATCACGGCAGTCCCCGAAGAGGTCTACGAGGCGGGTGTCATCGACGGCGCGAGCCGGGCCCAGATGGCGTTCCGCATCACGGTGCCACTGCTCAAACCGACCGCGGCCATCCTGCTGGTCTTAGGCATCGGGCGGATCTTCTACGGCGATTTCGCCACGATCTACGCGATCGTCGGCGACAACGGAACGCTCTTCGAGACCACCGACGTCATCGACACCTACGTATTCCGTGCGCTGCGCACGCAAGGCGACTTCGGGACCACCGCGGCCATCGGACTGTTCCAGTCGGTGGTCGGTTTCGTCCTCGTCGTGATCGCGACCCTGGTGCAGCGCAAGTACGCGAGAGAGACGGCGATCCTGTGAACACCATCGCGGAACCCGTGCACGCCACCCCGTTGAACTCGACGGACCCAGCCGTGCCTGCTCGGCGCCGGCCTCGACAGCGACCCGAGGCGTTCACCATCGCGAGCTACGTCGGCGTCGTCGCGTTCGGCCTCATCTGCCTCATCCCATTCTGGATGGTCATCGCCGGCTCCCTCACAGACGAGTCGGTGCTCGCCCAACGCGGGTACTCCTTCTGGCCGTCGCCCTTCTCGCTCGACGCCTACCAGACGATCTTCGCCGGATCGCGGGTCTGGCTGTCTTACGGGGCGACGCTCTTCATCACCGTCGTCGGCACCACCATCGCGGTCGCCTCCACCTCCGGTATCGCCTGGGTCATTGCCCGAGGCCTGCCCTGGGTGAGCCGGCCGCTCGCGGTCTTCGCCTACATACCCATGCTGTTCACGGGCGGCCTGGTGCCGATGTACATCCTCATCACGCAGATTCTGCAGCTGCGGGACTCGTGGTTCGCAGTGATCCTGCCGCTCGTCATCGCGCCGTTCCTGGTCTTCGTCCAGGTCAGCTTCTTCCGCGGTACACCGCCGGAGATCCTCGACGCCGCACGAATCGATGGCGCCGGAGAGCTCCGCACCTTCTTCCATGTCGTCCTGCCCCTGTCCAAGCCGGTGATCGCCGTCGTCGCCCTCTTCTACGCCGTCACGTTCTGGAACGAGTGGTTCCACGCCCTGCTGTTCATCAGCGACCCGAACAAGTACCCCCTCCAGCTCGTGTTGCAGAACCTCATCACGAGCGTCGCCAACGCCGCGGACCTCGGCACCACGATATCGGCACCGGTGTATCAGATGCGGCTCGCGATGACCGTCATCACCATCGGCCCGATCCTCGCGGCCTACCCGTTCGCCCAGCGCTACTTCGTCAAGGGCTTGACCTTGGGGGCGAGCAAGGGCTGATGGCACCCGCGCTGCAGCGGGTCCGACGGTGACCCCGCCCGATCGACCTCAACCATCCATCCACTCGAGCACCACGAGGAGAGGAACACCATGACAGCGAACACCAACGGCGCTGCACTGTCACGGCCGGTATCGAGGCGAGGATTTCTCGCCTGGTCGGGGGGTGTGCTCGCGGCGGCTGCACTTTCGGCGTGCAGCACCGGATCGAACGGCCAGAGCAGCAGCGCCACCCACGGTCTGCTGCTGCCAGGCGACGTGCCTCCCCACTGGGACCGTGTGCGTGCTGCGGTCAACGAGAAGCTCGAGGCCGACCTCGGCTTCGAGGTCAGCCCCGAGTTCATCAACTGGTCCAACTATGCCTCGCAGTCGCTCCTGAAATTCACCGCCGGCGAGAACTTCCAGACTGCGCTCTCGGCACGGTGGCTCAATATCGCCCGGCTCATCGAGGCCGGGGCGCTGCACCCCCTCGACGATGCCCTGACCAGCGGCGACTACCCGAACCTCACCGCCATGGTCGACCAGGCGGCGTTCGACGCCAACCGGTGGCCCGACGGCGCGATCTATGGTGTTCCGGCCGTCAACAGCGCGGGCCGCATCCACCACCACATCGCCCGCGGCGATCTGATCGACAAGTACGCAGGCGGCAACATCGAGACGTTCGATCAGCTCGAGAAGTTCTGGTACGACGTCCTCCAGAAGGAAGGGATCCCGGGCTACATCCGCAACAACACGCCCTTCGACACGCTCGGCGCGCCGACTGGTGCGCTCTACGCGCAGGGCTGGGAATCCCCCGATCTTCTGCCGCTGTACTTCTCCAGCGACTCGGTGTTCTTCGTGCCGTCTCGTGACGCCGCAACAACCGGGTCGACCAACGCAGTGCCGTTCTGGGAGTACGAGCCGTACGTCGAGTCCTTGCACCGAATCCGCAAGTACTACGAGGACGGCATCATCAACGCCGATCGGCTGAACGCCGACTCGGCCGACCTCAAGGCACGGTTCGACTCCGGCGGTGCGGCCTCGACCTGGGGGATCACGGACGGGCTCGACACCGCCGGGCATCTGGACCAACTCACGAAGGCCGTCCCGGGCGCGTCGCTCGTCACGCTCCTGCCCTTCCGTGACGGTCAGTCGGCCAAACCGAACCAGACCTTCCAGGCGGACAACCTCGTGGTCGTCAATGCTGCCGCTGCCGACATCGACGCGGCGCTGCAGCTGCTCGACTGGGTTTCCATCAAAGAGAACCACGACCTGCTGCAGTACGGGGAGGAGGGCACGGACTGGGAGGCGGCCGGGGACGACGGTTACGACCCCATCGGCGAGTACGCCAACTTCCCGGGCTATGCCCTGAGCTGGCGCATTCCTCTCGAGCGCAAGTACGCGCGGATGTCCGAGAGCGAGGAGAGCTGGTTCGAGTGGTCCAAGGTCTACGACAACTTCACCCTCGACCCTTACGCCTCGTTCATTCCCGATCTGACCGAGATCGAGACCGAGCATGCGCAGATCACCGCCGCAGTCGCCGAATACGGAAACCCGTTGTATGCGGGTGCGGTCGACGTCGAAGAGGGCCTTGACAAGCTCAAGGCCGCCGTCGACGAAGCCGGACTGGCCAAGGTTCAGGAGGAGCTCAACAGGCAGGCCGACGCCTATCTCGCCTCGCAGTAGCCCATGCATCTGTCGGTGTCGATCCAGGGCGACACCGACGAGTTCCCCGGGCAGTCGAGCTCGTCGACCCCGGGACGTCCTATCCGTGATAAGGATCAGTGTGATCGAATACGCAGTCGCTGTCGGCTCGCCCCGGCTGGCTGAGCGCTTGTTCGGCCCGTCCTGCGAGGCGCTCGCAGGTGTCTCCGCGCGACGACTCGGCGGGGTCCTCACCGAGTTCGACTCGGAACTCGCCCGTCGCGTGCTGTCACGCGCGGAGGTGCTGCTCACCGGATGGGACACGCCGCCGCTGCGCCGGTCCGTCCTGCGGCACGCACCGCGACTGCGCCGTGTCATTCACGCCGGTAGTGCGTTCGGCTGGCTTCTCCCGGACGGCGCCTCCGGTGTCCACGTGTCCGACATGGGCCACGTCAACGCCGTGCCGGTCGCCGAGTACACGCTCGCCATGATCATCCTCGCGAACAAGGACGCCGTCCGGGCGCGGGATCTCTACCGCACGAGACGGACCTACATCGACCGGGAGGAGGAGTTCGCCGACGCTGGTAACCACGCCCGCACGGTCGGCGTCGTCAGCGCGTCGCGGACCGGGCGTGTGTTGCTCGAGCTGCTGCGCGCATTCCCCACGCTGGACGCTCTCGTATACGACCCGTACCTCCCGCCACACGAGGCGCGCGGACTCGGGGCTGAACCGGTGAGCCTGCCCGAGCTCGTGCGCCGCAGCGACGTGGTGACGGTCCACGCGCCCGTCCGTCCGGACACCGTCGGGCTCATCGACCGCGAGTTGCTCGCGCTCATGCGCGACGGCACCACGATCATCAACACAGCCCGTGGCGTGATCGTCGAGCCGGCAGCGCTCGAGCGGGAGCTGATTGGGGGCCGGATCAACGCCGTCCTCGACGTCACAGACCCCGAACCGCTGCCCGCTGAATCCGCCCTCTACGACCTGCCGAACGTGTTCCTCACGCCGCACATCTCCGGTTCGATGGGCACCGAGCTGCGCCGGATGGGTGACGAGGTCGCCTCCGAGTTGGCTCGATACGCCGATCTCGCGGTGGCCGCCGAATCCGTCGCGGACAGCTGAGGGGGCGAGCGAGCGACGACAATCCACAATATTGATCAGGGAGGTGACCGACCACGATGACCGACTCGGCAACTACGCGTGCCGCGCGACTGGCCGACGTGGCGCGGCTGGCCGGGGTCTCGGCGGCCACCGCGTCACGCGCCCTCAACGGCAATGACCGTGGTGTTCGGGAAGCCAACAGGGCCAGGGTGCTCGAGGCGGCCAAGACCCTCGGGTACACCACCAACCTCGCAGCGCAGGCGGTCGCCCGCGGTCGGTCCCGGGGTGTCATGCTCGTCGCCAAGGGCATGCCCGATGACTTCGCCAACCCGATCACCGCCGGGGTCCTCAAGGCGACGCAGCGTCGCAGTCTGCCCTTCACGCTGGTCTCGGCGGGTACGGAGCAGTCTGATCTCGTCGAGGCGGTCAATCTGGCCCGTAGCCACCGGCCGGAGACCCTCGTGATCACCGGTGGGCGAGCGGCGGACGACACGACGATCCCCGCACTGATCGAGGCGCTGCGCCACTACGAGGACGAGGGCGGTCGAGTGGTCCTGATCTCTCAGGAAGGGCTGCCGTTCGACACGGTCACCTATGCCAACCGCCAGGGCGGATATGACATGGCGACGGCATTGGTCGACCTCGGGTATCGCGAGTTCGCGGTGATCTCAGGGATGAAGCATGGTATGACCCAGCGGGACCGGACCGAGGGCTTCGTCGCCGGCCTGGCGGACGCGGACATCGAGGTGTCGGCAGACCGGATCCTTGTCGGGGAATTCAACCGTGACGCCGCCTACGCGATGACCGGGGAGCTCCTACGGCGGAATGTCAATGTCGAGGCGATTTTCGCGGTCAACGACGCCATGGCGCTGGGTGTGCTGACCTTCCTTCGCGATACGGGCGACTCGCGCCGTGTCGCCGTCGCCGGTTTCGACGACATCAAGGCGCTCCGCGACATCACGCCGTCGCTGACGACCGTGCACATGCCGTGGGAGCAGATCGCCGAGGAAGCGCTCGCCATGACAGTCCTGCCCCGGACGACGCCGCCTCGCACCACGGTCGTCAAGGGCCATGTGATCGTGCGCGAGAGCACACCGCGGGTGACCCGCTGAGGCGCTGCGGGCTCCGATACTTCACATCCACGTTCTGGGGACGCTGTGCCGGATCTGCGGCGGCCGCCATTGGTGCTACGAACCGTCGCCGTCCGGCCCGGACCGTGGCTGGCCGGATCGGCCAGCTGCCCTCCGATCGGAGGTTGACGGATGTCGGCGACGGCTTCCCGCCTCGCCTACGACTCTCGCGGCCAGGTCTACGACACGATCCGTGCCCGTGCCGCCGCGCTGAAGAACATGCGACCGGCGCAGGAAAGGAGATCGAGAAGAGAAGGAAAATGTCGGTCAGTATCCCGGCCGGACGTCGGACACCGGGGCTGAATAGTGACGGCTATCACAAGCGGTCAGCGCACGCATGTCGCCCGCCTTGGGGCGGTGGACTCCCGCACAGCGGCCTGTTGGGCCGGTAGCCAAGGAGCACCACCGCCTCGTGCACTCGTCGCACCAGCTCGGGTGCGACGTGGCGTGACCCCGGAAAGCCGGTCCATCGGGTGTGAGAGTCCTTGCAGCCCGCGGGAGCGGGCGGGAAGGCTCACACCATGTCGACGAAGAGGAAGCGGCACACTCCTGAGCAGGTGGTCCGAAAGCTGACCGAAACTGACCGGCTGCTCGCCCAGGGCGCCGATACCGCCGAAGTCGCGCGCCAGCTGGGCGTCAGCGAGCAGACCTACTTCCGGTGGCGCAACCAGTTCGGGGGTCTCAAGGCCGAAGACGCCAAGCGCCTCAAGGAGCTGGAGAAGGAGAACGCCCGACTCAAGCGGCTGCTGGCCGACGCCGAGTTGGAGAAGGACGCGCTCCGGGCGATCGCAGAGGGAAACTTCTGAGCCCGGCCCGTCGACGCGCGGCCGTCAACCATCTTCAGCGCACGCTGAAGGTGAGCGAACGGTTCGCGTGTCGAGTGGTCGGGCAGCACCGATCGACCCAACGCCACACCCCGGCATCCCAGATTGTCGAGGACCCCGACGCCGCCCTGCGGGCGTGGCTGTGTGAGTACGCGGGCAAGCATCCCCGCTGGGGTCACCGACGCGCCTACCACGATGCCCGCGGTGAGGGCTGGACCGTCAACCACAAGAAGATCCAGCGGCTGTGGCGCGAGGAAGGCCTCCGCGTGGTCGTGAAGCGTCGCCGCAAGCGGGTCGGGTCCTCCACGGTGCCGTCGGTGCCGTCCGCGACCGGCCCGAACATGGTATGGGCCATCGACTTCCAGTTCGACTCGACCACCGACGGTCGGCCGGTCAAGATCCTGTCGGTGGTTGACGAGCACACCCGTGAATGTCTCGGCGGGCTGGTCGAGCGCTCCATCACCGGCGAAGTGCTCGCCACCGAACTGAACCGGATCACGGCCACTCGTGGTGGTGGTGGCCCGGCGGTGCTGCGGTTGGACAACGGGCCGGAGATGATCGCGGCTGCGCCGGCCGAGTGGGCTGGCACGAGGACCAGGATGCTGTTCATCCCACCCGGGGAGCCGTGGCGCAACCCCTTCATCGAGTCCTTCAACGGTCGCCTGCGCGACGAATGCCTCAACATCCACCTGTTCTGGTCCCTGACCCACGCCAAGGTCACCATCGGCGACTGGAAGGAGGAGTACAACCACGACCGGCCGCACTCATCGCTGGGCTACCGAACCCCACGGGCCTACGCTGCGATCTGTACCCACTAATCGGCTCTCACGCGTCTGGTGTCGTGTGCCCACATCGCAATCTCGACGCGGTTGCGGGCGCCGAGCTTGGTCATCAACGATGCGACGTGGGTCTTGACCGTGCTCAGGCCGACGAAGAGCTCGGTGGCGATCTCAGCGTTGGTCCGGCCCCGTGCCACCAGCGCGAGCACCTCCTCCTCGCGCTCTGTGAGCGGGTCGATGGGCTGGACCGGTACTACCGGCGCCTGGTCGGCGAAGGTCGCCAGCAGCCGGCGGGTGATGCTGGGGGCGATCAGCGCGTCCCCGGTGGCCGCCGCGTGGATGGCCTGCACGAGGAGCTCCGGCCCGGCGTCTTTGAGCAGGAAGCCGCGGGCGCCGGCGCGTAGGGCGCCGAGGACGTACTCATCGAGGTCGAAGGTGGTGATCACGACGACCGCCATCGGGTCCGTCACGTCCGGCCCGGCCAGGCGCCGCGTCACCTCGACGCCGTCGAGCCCGGGCATCCGGATGTCGACGAGGAGGACATCGGGACGCAGCCGGGTCGCCAGGTCGAGCGCTGCGAGCCCGTCTGCTGCCTCCCCCACGACCTCGAAATCGGGCTGCGCGCCGAGGATCATCACCAACCCGGTCCGGACCAAGTCCTGGTCGTCGGCTACGACGACACGGATGCTCATGCCAGCGCCTCCACCGGCAGCACGGCCTCGACCACCCAGCCACCTTCGGGCCCCGGCCCCGCGGAGAGCGATCCGCCGAGGAGCTGGGCGCGTTCGGCCATGCCCAGCAGGCCGAACCCAGGCTCCGGGGCTGGCCCCGGCTCGGTCTGTCCATCGTCGCTGACACGCAGCCTGACGGCGTCGCCCTCCCGGCGTACGTCGATCCCGACGCGGGTCGCGCTCCGGGCGTGCCGTACGGCGTTGGTCAGCGACTCCTGCGCGAGCCGGTAGAGCGCGGCGTCCACGGGTCGTGCCAGCCGGGCTAACGAACCGTCCAGCGAGACCTCGACGGTGGGCGTCGCGTCGGCGCGCGCCAGAGCAGGCAGGTCCGCGACACCCAGCTGCGGTGAGTAGGCGACGGCTTCCTCCTCACGCAGCACCCGCACCATGGATCTCATCTCCGCCAGGGTTCGCGACGCTTCAGCCTCGATCGCGGCCAGAACCTCGGCAGCCTTCTCAGGCTGGATGCTGGCGACCACTCCACCGGCCTGCGCCTGCACCGCGATGGCCGAGACGTGGTGGGCCACGGTGTCGTGCAGCTCTCGCGCCAGCGCCACCCGCTCCTGATTGCGGATCTCGCGCTGTTGGCGGTGCCAGAGGTCCGCGCGGTAGCGGAACACCGCCGCGAGGGCGACGAACAACAGCAAGAGGACGCTCCCGCCGAAAACATCGGCCCAGCCCGCGGAGGAGGCGTACATCCCCAGCGCGACGACGACTGTCACGAACGCCGTCCCCAAGACCATCTCCCGTCCCGAGCCCCACCGCACCAGGGAGTAGAGCAGGATCAGGACGGCCATCATGGAGTAGAGGCCGAGGTCCCCGGCGTGCGCAGTCAGCTGGAGGACCGAGAGCAGCCCGGCGACGCCCCACCCGACCAGGGCGGCTATCAGGGGGCGGCGCCGCCGCCAGAGCAGGGCAGGCATAAGCGCCAGGGCGAGCACCGTCACAAGGGGTCGCCAGGCCAAGCCCGGCCGAACGATGCCCTCGACCAAGGTGGCGGCCGCGAACACGCCCACCAGCAGCCAGTCGAGACGACCGATGGGCGGGGCGTCAGCAGGCCGCGGCTCATGCCAGATGGAGCGCCGGACAGTGACCACGGCTCCAGCCTAGGGATCGGCGCGCCTCGGCGTACCCGCCGAAAGAACGAGAGACAGACCATGCCATCGGCCAGGCGAACTCCAGCCTCCGGGCCGATGTGCCCGCCGCCGGGCTCAGCGATCGTGGACCTACCGATCCTCAGCACAACAACGGAGCCCATGATGAGAACACCCCAACCCACCACCACACTGGAAGACCAGCCGATCCCGGTGAGAGCCAAGCTCGCCGCAGCGTGGACAAGCTTCATGTTCCTGTACGTCTACGTGGACATTCTCAACTTCTTCACGCCCGGCGTCATCGAAGACATCCTCGACGGCAGGGTCTTCGAGTTCGACCTCTCCCAGACCTTTTCGACCACGGCGCTGACCCTCGTGGCCATCCCGATCCTCATGGTCGTGCTGTCGATGACGCTACCCGCCAGGGTGAACCGCATCGCGAACCTCATCGTGGCTTCGCTCTACGTCCCCGTCACGGCATTCAACGCGGTGGGCGAGTCCTGGCTTTACTTCTACGGCCTTGGCGTCGCACTGGAAGTGATCCTTCTCGCCCTCATCCTGCGGTACGCCTGGACCTGGCCCCGCACCGCACCGTCGGCGACCATGGCGACCAGCCCGGACCGTGAAACCGTTCGCGCCCAGCAGCAAGCGTGAGCCCAACAGCAGTCCCCGTCCTGTTCGGAGCCACCTGCCTCGGTGCCGCGGTGTGGGCCTCCTGACGGTGGGACACCAACTACCACTGGGACGTCGCGTAGGGGCCTGCCAAGCCCCTACCGGCGGGTCAGGTCATCGGATGCGCACACAGGCCCACCGCATCGTCGACACCGACCCCAAGCGCGGCAACGCCGTCGTCCGCGTCACTGGCACCCGCCACCACGAGCCGACGTATCAGGTCCGCCAGCCCTTATCGATCACCCAGGAGGTCCCCGGTCATGATCACCCCACCCACCGTGTCCGGGAAACCGGGTCAGGCTCCCATGGGCCTATCCTGCGATTTGTACCCACTAATCGGCTCTCACAGCACCTGGACCGATCCTCGGCGTCCCGTCAGACGTACTGCGTGTCGCTGACGACGCGCGACACCGTCGGAACCGACACCTGGGCGGCGCGAGCCATGTCGGCCAAGATCGTGTGCGATACGGCTTCCGCGTCGTCATGGATCAAGGGCAGGCGTGAGCAGTCGGCGCGGAGTATCGATTTCCTGTGGTGCAACCGCGTCCTCGGTGCATGCGTCACTCCTCGAGCCGCCCTTGTGCTTCCTGGCCGCACGCTTCGGCGGTGATCGCCTCCCGGAACGGAAGGGCCAGGCCAGTGGTCGGGCCCTTGCTTCGACAAACGCGCCCCTTCTGCCGAGGCGCCATCATCATCGTCACGATCCGCTACGCATTTGGCGACGCCCAAGCCCTTGCCCGTCAATACCTGCTGCGATACCGTCCGGGATAACGTTATCCTGGACGTCGATGTCCGAGGGAGGACTGTGCAATGAAGCGAGCCACGAGATCGCGGTTCTGCGCTGTGTCAGCCACAGTGGGGCTGGTCCTGACCGGATTGGTGGCCGCGCCGTCGCCTGCTGCTGTCGCAGGGGGTCCGGGTATCCGTGCAGACTCGGTACCGGCCGACCTCGTCGAGATTCACGAGACGACGAGCGAAGACGGATTCATCCACCCCGGTGTCGGCCTCACGGCCGACAACCTCGAGAACATGCGGACCCAGGTACTGGCAGGTGTCGAGCCGTGGGCGAGCTATTACGACGCCATGACGCAGACCAGGTACGCGGCCGCGGATTTCAAGGCGTCGATCCAGGGCCCGACGGACGAGCAGCCGACCAGCACGGCATACGACAACGCGAGTATGCGAAGCCGGCAGCACACGGACAGCATCGGTGCGATGACCCAGGCCCTGATGTACCTGGTCACCGGTGACGAGCTCTTCCGCGCGAACGCATTGCACATCATCCGGACCTGGAGCAGCCTGGACCCCACTCAGTACCAGTACTTCCCCGACGCGCACATCCACACCGGCGTCCCGCTCTACCAGACGCTGGTCGCGGCCGAGATCATCCGTTCCACCGAGCCCGTGCACGATGAGCTGGACGGGTACGACCTGCGTTGGACCGGGCGCGACGAGCAGAGGATTGAGAGCAACCTCATCAGGCCTGTGCTCGACACGTTCCTGTACTCGCAGAACCGGTTGTGGAACCAGCACCTGTACGGCGTGATCGGCATGGTCGCCGCCGCGATCTTCCTCGACGACCCGGAGCTCTACGCAGAGCGCGTCGAGTGGTTCACGGTCAACTCGACGTACCAGAGCGAACACACCATCAACGGCGGAGACGTGAACGGCTCACTTGCCGCGATCATCCGGACCATCGACGCCGACGACCCGCTGAACACCTACGGCGAGGACTTCCTCCAAGTCATGGAGATGGGCCGGGACCAGGCGCACGCCGAGGGCGACATCGACCTGCTGACGGCACTGGCCCGGATCGTCAACAACCAGGGCACGCGGGTCGACCCCCTGGACGGGACGGTGTCGACCGAACCGGATGCCGTGTCCCCGTACGAGTTCCTGGACAATCGGATCCTCGCTGGCGGCGATGTCTTCGCCGCGTTCATGATGGGCGAGGAACTGCCCTGGGTCGACACCTCCGGCGGATCGGGCAAGGTCGCCGAGGCATACCGCGGACGCCTTCGCGAGCCGCTCAACGAGCTCTACTACCAATACAAATACATCGCGGACGTGGACGTCGAGACGGAAGCGCCGCACGTCGCCGAACTGTACGAGCACCGCGACGGGCCCCTGTTCTACTACGGCTCGAGCGTGTCGAACTTCTGGAACGAGCGCGGCTCGGACTTCACCGGGGCCGAGTACTGGGTGGCCTTCCCGCCAGAACTCGCCGAGCAGGACATCACGGTCCCGGCGGCCGGCGACGGGCCCGAGCTCCCACTGGAGAGGTTCGGCCACACCCTCGGCCAGGGCGCCAAGCACAAGCTTGACGCTGCCGGGGAGGCCTTCGTGCGCCTTGACGCCAAGAAGGACGACGCCCGAGTGGCAGTTCGGCGTGTCGTTTGGGCCGACCGCACCCGCACGGCACTGGTCGGCGTGCAGGTACGAACGAACGGTACCGCGATCCTGGAGGCGGCGCGGACCTCCAACGCCGAGCCGTTCACCACTGTGCAACTTCCCGACACCCATGGGCGGTGGCGTTACGTGTGGTTCGACGTCGACTCGTCGAAGGTGCCGTCGGTGGGCGACAACATCGTGTTCTTCCGCGCCACGGGCGGTAGGGCCCACGTTGACGTCGCGGCCGTCCTGGCGGACGCGAATGGCGCGCTCACTCCGCCGGTGTTCGACGACGGTGCCTCGCTCGACGTGGTCGCAGTGGCGGGGGAGCCGTACACCAGGACCTTCGGCGTGACGGACTCGGCAGGGAACGACGTCTCGCTGGAGCTTCAGGACGCTCCGAAGGGCGCCGAGCTGTCCGACGATGGCACGCTGACCTGGCTGCCCAGCAAGAAGCAGGACCGCGGAGGGCACGACCTGGTCGTCGTCGCCTCTGACGAGCAGACCGACACGGCGCTGCCCGTGACGATCACGGTCGCACCGGACCGTCTGGCAGCGATCGACGCCCTTCTCGCCGGTCTCGACGCGTCTTCGTCGTATACGACGTCGACCTGGCGGCCGGTGGTCGAAGCGCGCGAGGCGGCCTCGGCGGCCGCCGAGAATGCCGGACCGGCGGAGTTCGCCGACCTGCTCGAAGACCTGAGGCTCAGGATCGATGGACTGGAGCTGCTCAATCCTCGCCTGTCCGACGGAACGCTCGACTTCTCCGGGCTGGTGACGTCTCCGGACCTGTCGCCGGCGAAGCTTGCGATCCTGGTCGACGAGGACAACCAGACATTCTGGGGCGACATCCGCCGCCCGAGCGTCCTGCTGGACTTCGGGGCCGGATACAGGTTCCGTGCCGACGCGTTCGGCTGGCTCGCCCGCGACACGTTCCCGGACCGCTCCCACGGCGCCAACGCCTATGGCTCCAACGACGGAACCACCTGGACCCTCCTCACCGAGCACGTGACCGAGGGCAACGACGTGGCGATCGAGACGATCGCCGTTCGCGACGAGGTGCGGGACAGCCGGTTCCGCTACCTCAAGCTCCAGGTCGACGAGCCACAGGGTCCTGGGATCTTCTCGATGGCCGACATCCGCATCCACGGCGAACGCACCGAGGCCGGCCTGGAGACCGTGGTGCACTACGCCCGGTCGCTTGACCCGGAGGACTTCACCGCGACGAGCTGGGCCGCCTTCGACGCCGAGATCACCGCCGTGGAAGACGTCATGGATGAGCCCGGGGCCGATAAGGAGTCGCTGATCAAGCGGGTACTCGACGCTTACGACCTGCTGGTGGCGGTGTACCGCGACAGTTTCGAGGCGTCTGACCCCGACGTGTGGGCGCCCAACGGCTCGGCGCCGTCCACCTACACCCGGACCATCGACGACTCCTATGGGCGTAGCGGTACCCGGTCGCTGCACTTCACGAGCACCGACACCACCTATAGCGGCTCGCATAACCTGTGGTTTCGCAGCAACAAGAGCGGGTCGCCGGTCATGGTGGCGCCCCACACCACGTACAAGGTGTCCTTCTGGTACCAGCTGACCGACTACGAGTACGGTTCCGGTCTCGGCGCCTACTACTTCATCCGCTCGTACAGCGGCGGCAGCGGCGTCGGGAGCGATCAGCGCAACTGGATCCGCGCCGAGGACACAGAGCCTGGGGAGTGGCGGTACTTCGAGCGGGAGTACACCACTGAAGGCGGCAGCGTGAACAACGTGGTGATCGACTTCGGGTTCCGCGGCTCGTCCGGTGAGTTCCGGGTGGACGACCTGCGGGTGGAGCCGGCCTAGCCCATGGGTGCAGCCGCAGCCGATGCGAGGAAAACAGCGACCCCAATGCCGACCTGGCCAAGGTCGACGGCGCCGCAGATCGCCTGACCGCCACCGTTGATCGACGTGAACCTCGCTGAACTGACGGCGGTGCACCGCGGGCGCGTGGTGCACCGCTTCGCCGGAGGCGTGAGGGGCTGACGGCACGCGTCCGACCGACCATGTGGACGGCCACCGCGCCGGCTACCCACCATCGAAGGAAGACATGTCCACCTCTCACGTCACTGCCGTCATCGACCTGGACTTGCCCGGCGCCACGATCTCCCGTCATCTTTACGGTCACTTTGCCGAGCACCTGGGGCGGTGCATCTACGGCGGGTTCTGGGTGGGGGAGGGCTCGCCGCTTCCGAACGTGCGGGGCATCCGCGCCGACGTCGTCGATGCCTTGAAGACGATCCGGATCCCCAACCTGCGCTGGCCGGGCGGATGCTTCGCCGACGACTACCACTGGCGCGACGGCATCGGCCCCCGCCACCAGCGGCCCCGGATGGTCAACTCCCACTGGGGTGACGTGGTGGAGGACAACTCGTTCGGCACGCACGAGTTCATGGACTTGTGTGAGCTACTGGGCGCCGACCCGTACGTGAGCGGGAACGTGGGCTCCGGCACCGTGCGCGAGATGAGCGAGTGGATCGAGTACCTGACGCGTGATGACGACTCGCCGATGGCGGCTCTTCGCCGCAACAACGGGCGTGAGGAGCCGTGGCGGGTGCCGTTCTGGGGGATAGGCAACGAGGCGTGGGGCTGCGGGGGGAACCTGCGAGCTGAGCAGTTCGCCTCGCTCGCCCGCCAGTACTCCACCTACGTGCGCGACCACGGCGAGAACCGGGTCTACCGGATCGCGGTCGGCGCCAACAGTGACGACTACGCCTGGACGGAGTTGCTGATGAAGTCGTTCGATTGCCTGGCCAAGGAGCCGGACCAGCCGGCCGGACCCTTTCAGGCGCTGTCGCTGCATCACTACACGATGACCGGTCCATGGTCGGACAAGGGCAGCGCCATCGAGTTCTCGGCGGACGAGTGGTATCTCGCTCTGGCGCGTGCTGCCTACATGGAAGAGCTGCTGACCCGGCACACGACGGTGATGGATCGCTACGACCCGTACAAGAAGGTCGGCCTCGTGGTGGACGAGTGGGGAACCTGGTGGAACGTGGAGCCTGGAACCAACCCGGGGTTCCTATACCAGCAGAACACATTGCGCGACGCCCTGGTGGCCTCCACCCACTTCGACGCCTTCCACCGGCACGCCGACCGTGTCGTCATGGCCAACATCGCCCAGGCCGTGAACGTGCTGCAGGCGATGGTGCTCACCGACCCGGACACGGGAGCGCTGGTGCTGACACCGACCTACCACGTGTTCGAGATGAACAGCGCCCACCACGACGCCTCTGCCCTGACGGTGCACCTGCGTGACGTGCCGTCGATCGAGTCCGGCGGGCGCGAGTTGCCGCTGGTGTCGGCTTCCGCGTCCGTCAAGGACAACGCGGCGCTGGTGTCACTGGCCAACCTGGACGCAGAGTCGTCCCGCACCGTCGCGCTGGACCTGCGCGGGCACGATATCGTCGCACGCCACGCCAGGGTCCTGACTGCCCCGTGCCTGAACGCGCACAACACCCCTGCGGCCCCCAACGCCGTCGCCCCCGCCGACCACCACGGCATACGCCCCCACTCCCGCGGACTCGAGGTCGACCTGCCCGCCCACTCCTACGTCACCGTCAGTCTCGAGCTCGCCTGAGGCGCCGCATGACGCCTTCAAGGCCTGGTCCACACGGGCGCGCTCGTCTTGGCCATCTGTTAGCCGCCATTGAAAATGCCGATGATGGCGTCACTGATCACGAGGATCTGGCGGGCACGGGCGAGGTCGTGTGATCGGCGCGGCGACGTCGCCGTCGTCACGGCGTCGGCCGCCCCCGGCACGCTGGGCCGACCCGGGCAGGGCACCGATCACAACCGGGCGTGTTGACACCAGCGCCAACCGTTGGCGCTCATGTCAACACCTCCGCGGCCATCACCGGCGCCGGCAGGGACGCGAGCCGCCCCGGCGGGCAGCGCCTGGATGGCCCGCCCGCTGGCGGCCAACCCTGCCCGCGCCGAGTTGATCATGGAGAAGGTCGGGTTTTCCGCGACTCCACAGGCGACCTTCTCCATGATCAAGCGTGCCGGTCGTCGTCGCAGTGTGCGGCGGCCCCGTTCATCGGCACGGTGACGGCGCAGACGACCCATCCGACATCGGACCGGTTGTCCACACCTGGTCGTCAACGTCAACGACGACCCATCGTCATCGACAACGGCGGCCAACAGCCATCCCGATGGTGGTGCTCGTGATCTCGATGCAGCGCTACAGGCGCTCGAGCGTCCCGCTCGGGAGCCTCAAGTGGTGGCTGGATCAGGCATCGGGCGGCGCGGTCGACTCCCGCACGACGAGCTGCGGGACCTTGACCGACGTCGCGGGGCCGGGTTCACCCTGGATCACCCGCGACAGGAGGTTGAAGGCGCGGACACCGAGGTCCTCGAAGTCCTGGTCGACGGTGGTCAGGGAGGGCCGCCAAAGGGCGACGAGCGGCTGGTCGTCGAAGCCGATCACGGAGATGTCCGCCGGGACGTCGATGCCGCGGTCGGACAGGGCGCACATGAGGCCAAGTGCTATTTCGTCGTTGGCGCAGAAGACCGCCGTGACGTCGCTCATGCCGGCGATCCGCTCGCCCCACCAGTAGCCGGCGCTCGCATCCCAGTCCGATCGCATGACCTGCGGTACCGGGGCCCCGGCGGCGGCGAGGGCCGCCCGCCAGCCGCCGGTCCTACCCGAGTGCTTGCCCTCGGTGGGGCCGGCGATGTGGTGGACCGTACGGTGGCCGAGGTGGAGCAGGTACTCGGTCGCCCGGCGGCCCGCCGCGCGCTCGTCGATCAGGGCCGCCGGCACGTGGCCGGTGCGCCGCGAGCCACCGCCGGCGACGACAACGGGCAGCCCTTCGGGCAGTGCTTTGGCGGCGTTGATGCCCGCGCGGTCGAACTCGAGCACCACCACGCCCGCTGTCGGCTGCGCCAGCGTGAGGTCGATGGCGGCCCGCACCTGCTCGTCGTCGCCGGACTCCACGACCGTGATCGACACGGACATGCCCGCGCTGCGGGCTGCGGTCTCGATCCCCTGGAGGGTGCGCGCGTAGCCGTAATTGGCGGTCGCCCCGGCCAGCACCGACACGAGCGTCCGCCGGCCGGAGCGCATTGACCGGGCGGCGCCGTTCGGGCGGTACTCGAGCGCCCGTACCGCCTCGTTCACGCGCTGCGCAAGCTCGGGCGCCACGTACTTCGTGCCGTTGAGGACTCGGGAGACGGTGGGCACGGAGACTTTCGCTGCCCTGGCGACATCGGCGAGGACGGGGGCTCGGTACGGCTTCGGACTGGCCATGAAACGAGCATACGATCCGCGCTCGCGGCATGTCGTTTTCCTGAGCCGTGTGCCCGCAAGGCTCGCCTGCCAATACCCTAAAGTACGATCGGCAGGATAACGTTTGCCTAGAACTAGGGAGCAAGTGTGCCCGCCCATCGGTACGCTCCACGTGGCGTCATCGCGCCAGGGCGGCTGTTCGTCGACGACCAGCGTGCCGTCGCCCAGCTCCATGGCGTCGGCATCCAGAAGTTCGGCGAGCGGTTCTACGCGTGGGGCGAGGACAAGACGAACGGGGGGCACTTCGGAGGCGTGGCCTGCTATTCGTCGCCAGACCTGGCGACCTGGACGGCGCACGGGCACGCCCTTCCGGTCACGCCGGACGTCCCCGACCTCGCTCCTGGGCGGGTGATCGAGCGGCCCAAGGTGCTGCGCAACCCTGCTGGGAAGTACGTGATGTTTCTGCATGTCGACTCCGCGGACTACGCCGACGCCCGTGTGGGCTGGGCGTTGGCCGACCGGCCCGAGGGCCCGTACAGCTACCTGCGCAGCGAGCGCCCGCTGGGCAACATCAGCCGCGACATCGGCGCCTTCGCGGACAACGACGGCACGGGGTACCTGCTGTCCGAGGACCGCGAGCACGGCCTGCACATCTACCGGCTGTCAGCCGACTACGTCACGGTCGAGGAGATTGTCGCGACCACGCTCACCTCACCCGGCGACCACTCGGCCGGTCCACACGGGTACGAGTCACCGGCGCTGGTGAAGGTGGACGACCTCTACTACCTGTTCGGGTCGGACCTGACAGGCTGGTCCGCCAACGACAACAAGGTTGCGACGGCGAGGTCGCTCGCCGGGCCGTGGAGCGACTGGGCGGACATCGCGCCGGCCGGGTCGGCTACGTACAACTCACAGATCTCGACGATCGTCACCGTGCACGGTTCGCGTGCCACGAGCCACGTTTATGTCGGCGACCGGTGGGACAGGGACGACCTGTTCCACTCGGCGCCGGTGTGGCTGCCGGTGCGGATCGACGACGGCACAGCCGAGCTCGAATGGCGGGCCACCTGGACCATCGATCCCGTGACGGGGCTGATCGCATGACCGTGCCCCTTCCCGGTCTTGAGGACAACACGGAGCAGCGGCTCGAGTGGGGCAACGACCTGGTACGCGTGGTGATAGCCCACGGACCGCACACTGCGCCGCGGCTGGTGGCGCTCTGGCACACCGGCGAGGGGCGCCCCGACCTGGGCAGCCTGCGCCGGTCGGCGCTGCCGGTGCTGGAAGTGGCGGCACTCGGCGACGGCCGTACGGGCACCTCGGGCAAGAGGCACGTCGACGGCGCGGCGGCGCAACGGATGCGGCTCGGCGACGTGGAAGAGGAACAGGCCGGCCCCGTCCGGCAGCTGCGGCTCCACCTCGCCGACGCAGAGTCCGGTCTGCGCGCCACCGTGCACTACGAGCTCGCCGACCCGATCCCCGTGCTGCGCACATGGGCGGAGCTGACGTCCGACGGCGAGCTGGTGCTCGACCATGTCACCACCGGCGTCGTCTCCGGCCTGGGACATGCTGCCTGCTGGGAGGACGAGCTGGCCGTGTGGGAGGCGGCGAACCCGTGGAGCGGGGAGTTTCGCTGGCGCCGGTCCACCCTCGCCGAGCGCGGCCTGTACGACGTCGGAATGGTGCGGTTCGGCCAGGTGGGCTCGAAGAACCGGATCAGCCTGACCTCGACAGGCGCCTGGTCCACCTCCGAGCACCTGGCCATGGGCCTGGTCGAGGACACGCGCACCGGCCGCATGCTCGCCTGGCAGGTCGAGACCAGCGGCGCCTGGCACGCCGAGCTCGGCGACCGGTACGACGACGTCTACCTCGCCGCCATGGGCCCGACGGCGCACGAGCACCAGTGGGCCGGCCGACTCGCCGCCAGCTCGGGGTTCACCAGCGTCCCGGTGAGCCTCGCCGTCGTCCCCGGTGACGCCGCAGGTCCCGAGGCGACCCTCGGCGCCGTCGGCGCGGCGCTCACGGAGCACCGCCGCCGGATCCGGCGGCAGCACCTGGACCACCAGACGCTGCCCGTGGTCTACAACGATTTCCTGAACGCCCTCATGTCCGACCCGACCACCGAGCGCGAGCTGCCGCTGATCGACGCGGCCGCCGACGTCGGCGCCGAGTACTATGTGATCGATGCCGGTTGGTACGACGACGAGCGCGGCGGCTGGTGGGACTCCGTGGGGGAGTGGGAGCCATCGTCCACGCGCTTCCCGGACGGGGGCCTGGGCGGCCTCGTCGACCGGATCCGCACCCGCGGCATGCGGCCGGGCCTGTGGCTCGAACCCGAGGTCGTCGGCGTGCGCAGTCCGGTCGCGCGCACGCTGCCCGACGCGGCGTTCTTCCAGCGCCACGGCCGACGCGTCGCCGAATGGGGCAGATACCAGCTCGACCTGCGCCACCCCGCCGCACGCGAGCACCTCGACACTGTGGTGGACCGGCTCGTCGACACGTTCGGCCTCGCCTACCTCAAGCTCGACCACAACATCGACATCGGCCCCGGGACCGACGCCGGAACCGGCGAGGCGCCGGGCACCGGGCTGCTCGAACACGGCGGGGCGTTCCTGGACTGGGTAGGCGCCGTCATGGACCGCCACCCCGGCCTGGTGATCGAGGGCTGCGCGGCCGGCGGATCGCGCACGGACCCGGCCACCGGCAGCGTCTTCCCCGTCCAGTCCGTCACCGACCAGCAGGACTACCGCGCTACTCCGCCCATCGCGGCGGCCGCGCCGCTCGCCCTACCACCCGAACAGGCCGGGGTGTGGGCCTGCGTCGACGGCACGATGGACCGGGAGCAGCTCGCCTTCTCCCTCGTCACGGCGCTGCTGGCGCGCGTGCACCTGACCGGCCGCATCGACACGCTCGACGCCGGGCAGCGCGCGGTAGTCCGGGAGGCGCTCGCGGCGTACCGGGCGATCCGGTCCGCCGTCGGCCGTTCGGTCCCGGTGTGGCCGCTCGGCCTGCCCGGCTGGCGCGACCCCTGGATCGTCCAGGGCGCGCGCGACCGCGACCGCCTCTACCTGGCGGTGTGGCGCCGGGGCGGCCAGGACGACGGCGCGCCCGACACCCTGCGGGTGCCGCTGCCCTGCCGGCTGGCCGACGAGAACGTCGAGGTGCTGTATCCGCGCTGGGGCGGCGAGGCCGTCGCCGTGCTCGACGACGGCCGTGCGCTCGAGCTCAAGCTCCCGGCCCTGACGTCGGCGCGGCTGCTGCGGGTCCGGGTGGCCTCATGAGCGGCGCGACGCGTACGGCGGTCAACCCGGTGGTGCGCGGCTTCGCCCCTGACCCGTCGGTGATCCGCGTGGGCGAATGGTATTACCTCGCGACCAGCTCGTTCGAGTGGTTCCCGACCATCCCGCTGTACCGTTCGCGGGATCTCGCGGACTGGGAGCCGGCCGGGGCAGTCGATAGCGCTGCCCCCGGCCGGTCGCTGCTGGGGGTGCCCGACTCGGGCGGGATCTGGGCGCCCGCCCTGAGCCACTCCGACGGCGTGTTCTGGGTCGTGTACTCGATAGTCCGCTCGCTCGGTACCCGGCACTTCGACTTGGAGACCTATCTCTGCACCGCCGCCGACGCCGGAGGTCCGTGGTCGGAGCCCGTACGCCTGCCCGGCCACGGCTTCGACCCGTCCCTGCTGCACCATGAGGGACGGCACTACCTGCTCAACCTGCAGAACGACTCGCGGGTCGGCGGTCGGCGGTTCGACGGTGTCGTGCTCACCGAGCTCGACGTCCCGTCGGCCGGCGGGGTGCCCGACGTAGGCCGCGTGCAAGCGGGTCCCACCCGCCTGCTGCTCCAGCGCGACGAGCTCGTCGAAGGGCCCAAGATCACCGTCAAGGACGGCTGGTTCTACCTCCTGCTCGCCGAGGGCGGGACCGGCGTCGAGCACGGCGTGCTCGTGGCCCGGAGCCGCTCCCTGACCGGGCCCTACGAGGTGGACGACGTCCCGCTGCTCACCTCGAGGGACGACCCGGCGGTTCCGCTGCAGAAGGCCGGGCACGGCGAGCTGGTCCAGGCGCCGTCGGGCGAGTGGTACCTGACGCACCTCGCGTCCCGGCCGCTGCAGACCCCCGCCGGGCCGCGCAACACCCTCGGCCGCGAGACGGCGGTGCAGCGGGTGGTCTGGGCCAACGGCTGGCCGCGGCTCGCCCAGGGCGGCTGGCACCCGGCCACCGAGGTCGAGGTGCCCGACGTCGGCGAGCGCGTCAGCGCGGGTGCTCGTCGAAACGACCGCACCGATGCCCCGGCCGGCCTCGACGTCGTACCCGCGTGGCCGTGGTCGACGCTGCGCGAGCCGCCGGGGGACTGGTTGGACACGGTGGCACGGCCGGGGTGGGTCCGGCTGCGCGGCCGGATGTCCGCGGAGTCGCTGTGGCAGCAGTCGCTGCTCGCCCGGCGACTGACCGAGCACCAAGCCGAGGTCGAGGTGACCGTCGAGGCCGAGCCCCGGACATTCACCCAATCCGCCGGGCTGGTGCTCTGGTACAACACAGCCTCCTACTACCAGCTCCACGTGACGTGGGCGGAGCCAGAGGGCGAGCCACAGGCGGGCCAGCAGTGGGCGGGGGACCGGGGCCGCCGCGTGCTGGTGCTCGTCCACGGGCACCCGGAGGGCGCGCGCGTCCTGGCGACGGTGGACCTCGCCGACGGACCGGTTCGCATCCGTGCGCAGATCGAGGGCGCCGCGGCCCGCCTGGGGTCGGTGGGCAGCGACGGGCTGTGGGCTCAGGTCGGACCGGATGTCGACGTCAGCGAACTATCCGACGACTTCGGCCCGAGCCTGCGGTTCACCGGGGCCTTCGCGGGGATCAGCGTTGTCGACCTCGTCGACGGTGCCTTTACCGCGGACTTCTCCGGCTGGGTCCTGCGCTGACGCTTCGCCGCACGCGAACCGGCCACCGCTACCTGAACCCTGGCTGGGGCGAGCGTGGTGCTCGTCCCCAGTCGGGGTGGCGCCTGTCAAATAGACAACAGGTGCGTGCACTGTCGCGTCGTGAAGTTCGACCCGGCAGCGGTCGCGCCGCCACGGACCGTCGAGCGCGACGTTCACGGGCGGCGCCCACCCAAGCCATCGTCGCGCGGCCGTCGGCGACAAGCTTCGGCCGTCTACGGCGGGCTCGTGGCGAATACGTGTCCAAGTTTCGTAGCGCCCTTGCGCCAACTGCGTGTTGTACCAGGTCAGGCGCGGTTGGAACGCGGCCGCCATGGCGCTCTCTCAAGGCGGTAGCGCGGGTTCGAATCCCGTCGGGGCTACAGGTAAGCGCCCCTCGCCGGCGGAAACGCACGGTGAGGGGCGCTTCTGTCTGCCCGGCCGTCTGCGGCCCTGGGCGGCTCTCTACGGGCCTTCTCGCCAAATGCGCGCCCAAGTCTGGCGGCTCGCCGGCCCGGCTCAGCACGGCGTCGATCCTGGCGCGGTACACATCGTCGTCGCCGTCGACGCAGTTGGCGTAGATCTTCAGGGGGACGTCCACGGAGTGCCCCGCCCACCCTGCCACTCTGGTGGGCGGGACGCCGGAGTTGAGCCGCGTTCGAGACAGCCGCGTTGCGAAGGTCGTAGGGCCGCACAGCGATGAGCGAGCATCGTGCATTATCGCCGAAGATCGATTCTCGGGCGCCGTTCCAGGTGCGGGAACGGCTACCCGACGGAGGACGCCGTGCCGATGACGGTCGGGCAGGAGTTCGCCGGGTGGGCGGCGACCATGCGCGAGGAGCTGCCTCGACTGGAGGACTCGCGCCGGCTGCTGCACGAGGTGAACCCGGCTGGCACGGCCATCGGCACCCAGATCACGACGGTGCCCGGTTACCGCGAGGCCGTGCTCCGGCACCTGGTGACGCTGACCGGCCTGCCGCTGGTCTCGGCTGACGACCTGATCGAGGCGGGCGTCAGGGTCGTTCCGGCGCCGGTGCCGGAAGGCTGCTGGCCGGCTGGGTGGCGAGCAGCCGCAGGCGCCGCATGAGCCGGCGGCGCCACGGTGTGCGGGCCGCGAGTGCGGCAGCGAGATGGCGCCGCTCCGGTGTGTCGGACTGCCGGACCATCAGGTCATGCTGCGTGGTCACCGCGTACAGAGTGTCCATGATTCCTTCTTCCGGGTGGTGCGCTGTTCGATGCGGTGCCCGGGAGGTCAGCCGGGACCGCGGCCGGTTGGGGCTAGTCGGTGCCGATCTCGATGTCGACCGGGACCTGGCCGGTGAGGACGTCGTAGACGGCGGATCGGGCGCGGGACTGCTCGACGAGTTCGCGCAGCTTCGCGGCGGGCGCGTCGCCCTTGACGGTGAAGCGGACGACGATCCGCTGGTAGCCGTTCCGGACGGTCGGGTCGAGCCCGAGGATGCCGTTGAGGTCGATGTCACCGGACACCGTGGATCGGACCTCCGTCAGCTGAATCCCGCGGGCGGCGGCGATGTTGGCCAGCCCGGCGGTGAGACAGGACGCGAGCGCGTGCAGGACGAACTCCACTGGGGTGGGTCCGTGGTCGCGTCCGACGAGTACGGCGGGGTGGTCGGCGTCGAACCGGAAGACGCGCTCGTGCGTCTGCTCCTCGCCGGCGCCGAAGAACCCGGTGATCGTGCCCCGGCTGTGCGTGCCCGAGACCCATTGGTTCTCGGCCCTGAACTGGAACGCGGCCGCCGCGGGCGCGGCCTTGAGGGCGTCGAGCGTGGCGAACAGGGCGGCGGTGTCCACTCCGTTGCGGACGGAGTCGTTGACGTCGGTCGTCATGGCTGGTTCTCCTTCGATCGGGCACCACGCGGCCGCGCGGTGCGGATGTCGCTCGCCTGGGCGGCGAGCGGCTCAGACCCAGGTGAGCTGGCGCTCGCCGGGAAGTGGTCGGGCGGCCAGGTCGGCCGATTGGGTGTCGATGGCCTGGCCGAGCTGTTTCTGCAGCTCGACGAACTCAGGCACCGGCGGGTAGGCGGCCAGCGCGCAGGTCAGTTCGAAGACGTCGCGGAAGACGCGGTCGCGTTCTGCCTGGTAGCCGGCCAGCGCACACTGCTCGTCCGTGTTTTCGGTCAGGGCCTCGTGCAAGGCGGCGGCGAGCAGTTCGGCGTCCCGATAGGCGTCGCTCAGTCCGTAGCCAGTGACGGCGTCCCGGTGGACGGCGGCGTCTCCGACGAGCGCCCAGCCTTGCCCGTGGGTCTGGCGGACCAAGTTGGGCATGCGGAGCATGCCGGTCACGGGCGAGGTGCGGCGACCAGCGCGAAGTCGCCCCGCAAGCTCGGGTGCGGCCCGGCTCAGCAGCGCGGTGAAGGCGTCCTCGTGGGTGGATGACCGGCGGCGCGAGGCCCGGGCGTCCAGCGTGGGCGTACATACCCAGACACAGGCCTGCCCGTGGTGGGTCGGGAAGACGCCGGCGAGCGCGCGGTCGGCGGCCACGAGCTCGATGCCGGTCCACGGCAGGCCGTCGAAGTACGCGTACTGCGCCGCTCCGCCGTGGTCGCGGCGCTCGACCACGCGGGCACCGACCGACCGCGCCAGCCCGGACCCCAATCCGTCCGCGCCGATCACGAACCGTGCGTCGATCTCGACCGCAGCGCCGGCGCGGTCGTGCCCATACACCCCGATGGCGTGTCCCGAGGCGTCCAGGCGCACGCCGTCGATGGTCACCCCGAGCCGCACGTGCGCACCGGCGGCCACCGCCGCGTCGGCCAGGAGGGTGTCCAGGACGTAGCGGCGGGGTGCGACCAGGAGGTCCACACCCGCCTTGTCCTTGACGGGTCGGGTGACGGTTTCACCGTCAGCGGTGAAGGTGACCTGGCGGATCGCCGGCGCACCAGTGGCCAGTACCTCGTCGAGCAGACCCCACCGGTGCAGCGCCAGCACACCCGTTCGGGCGAGCTGATGCGTCGACAGCGTGTCGGCCGGGAAGACGGCGCGGTCGACGACCACCACGTCGTGACCGAGCCGGGCGAGCAGGAGCCCGACGGCCGCACCGGCGGCACGCGCGCCGACGACGACAACGTCGTGGCGGTGGCGGTTGATCTGCATGCGGTGAGTCCCCTTCGGTGGCGCCGTCGGCGGCTGCTGGCCGCCGCGGGCTCGTCTCACCCCAGCCTGTGAGGTGCCGGGCGAGAACTCATCCGTGCGATCCACGGGTCTTTCCACGGACGCCGCGTCAGTACCGGAGAACGCCGAGCTGACGCACAATGCGTAGATGGCAGGTCACGACGGCGGCCTCGCCGAGCAGCTGGCTCGTAACGGTGTCACCGAGCGTGAGGCCGAGGTGCTGGCGGCGGTGTCCGAACGTCTCCGCAACCGCGCGATCGCCGAGCGGCTCCACATCTCGGTGCGGACCGTGGAGAGCCACATCGCCGCTCTCATGCGCAAGTTCGGTGTCACGGACCGGGCGGCCCTCGGTGAGATCGGTGTGGAGTTGCGCCGCAGTGCCGTCCTCGATATCACGCTGCCCGCCCCGCTCACCAGTCTTGTCGGGCGGGCGGACGAACTGGCCGAGCTCACCGTGCTTGGCGGCGCCCATCGACTGGTGACACTCATCGGGCCGGCCGGCGTGGGCAAGACCCGGCTCGCTCTTCATGTCGCCTCACAGCAGGCGGCTTCCGCGCCCGACGGTGTGCGGCTCGCCGACTTGGCGCCGGTCGGGCCGGAACTGGTGGGCGACACGGTGGCGCGAGCGTTGGGTGTCGTGCCGCAGCCCGGATGGCCGCTGCGCGACGTCCTGCGCGAGACGGCCGGTGGGATGCGTGGCCTGCTGGTGGTTGACAACTGCGAGCACGTCATCGCGGAGGCCGCCGAGATCGTCACCGACCTCCTGACCGCTGGGAGCCTCCTGCGCGTGATCGCCACGAGCCGCGAACCACTCGGCGTCCCCGGAGAGGTGAGTTACCAGTTGCACCCCCTGCCGGTACCGGACCCGCCGGCCGCCTCCTCGGCCGACACCGCCGGTACCTACGACGCCGTGCGGCTGTTCGTCGACCGTGCCGCCACGGCCGCACCCGGCTTCACGCTCACCGACGCCAACGCCGCGAGCGTCGCCGCGCTGTGCCAGCGCCTCGACGGGCTGCCCCTCGCGATCGAGCTGGCCGCCTCCCGCGTGCGCAGCTTCGACCCGGCCGATCTGGTCGAGCATCTCGACCAGCGTTTCGAGCTGCTCTCCGCCGGTTCCCGCACCGCGTTGCCGCGGCAGCAGACGCTGCGTGGCGCGATCGACTGGAGTTACGACCTGCTGGACGACGCCGAACGGGCGCTCTTCGACCGGCTCGGGGTGTTCCCCGCCGACTTCGACTACGCGGCCGTCGAGGCCGTGTGCTGGGCGGACGCGCCCGGTGCTGCGGCCGTGATCACGCTGCTACCGGCGTTGGTCGACAAGTCTCTGGTGACCGCTGTGGGTCGCGATGGACGCCGCTACCGGCTACTGGAGACGATCCGGCTGTACGCGGCCGAACGCTTGACCGCGTCCGGCGCCGAAGCCGGCACCTGGCAACGGCACGCCTCCCACTACCTCGCGTTTGCCGAACACGCGGCCCAGTGGCTACGGACGATGGAGCAGCGCGCCTGGCTCGACCGCTTGACCACCGAGCAGCCGAATCTGCGTGCCGCACTGGACCGCCGCATCGTCGACGGCGACATCGAGTCCGCCTGGCGATGGATCGCCGCGTTGGAGCGGTTCTGGGACGTCAGCGGGCAGCGCCGCGAGGCTCAGGAGTGGATTCAGCGCGCGCTGGCGCTGGGCCGCCCACCCGCCACCCGTCAGGTCGTCGCTGGAGTCGCCGCGGCAAGCGCGCTCTTGCAACCCACGGACGCTCGAGCCGCGTTCGACCTGGCGGACAAGGCCGTCGACCTCGCCGTGGACCTGGACGACCTCACCCGTGCGCGGGCTGCGCGCGCGGTGGGGATGGGCGCGATCTGGGTCCAGGCAGAGCGAGTGCTGCCGGCGTTGAACGATGCGCTTGCCCTCTTCGGTGAGCATCACCCGTGGGAGACCGCGCTCACCATGCAGGGTCTCGCGCAGGCGTCCCGTGACCTGTCCGAGGCGATCGACTGGGGACGACGGAGCGTGGCGTTGTTCCGCAGCGTGGGCGACCAGATGTATGCGGCGAACGCGCTGTTCATCATGGCGCAACGCGCGATGTATGCCGGCGTCGCCGACGACGAGGTGGAGGCGTGGCTGTCCGAGAGCCGGGCGCTGGCCGAAGCGGCCGGCAGCGAGGGCGACGAGACACACGCGACCGTGGGATTCGGGCAGCTCGAATGGCTCCGCGGCAACCACGACCGCGCCACAGACCTGATGGCGGGCTGCCTGCCGACGCTTCGCCGGCTCGGCGACCAGCGCTGCACCGGGCGAGCGCTGTACGTGCTCGGCGAGCGGGCCTACGAGCGCGGCGACCTCGGCTCCGCGGAGCAGCACCTTGCCGCGAGCATCGGCGCCATCACGCTGGCCGGCCAGTCATTCGTCCTCGTGAGAGCGCTCGAGAGCCTCGCCGCCGTCCTCGCCGATCAAGGCCGCCGGCGACATGCCGCGGTACTCCTCGGCGCCGCCCACACCGCCCGCGACTCGGCCAGCACCCACATGCGCCCCGTCCAGCCACCCGACGACGACCTGCGCCGATCGCTCGTACGACAGCTCGGCCCAGCCGGCTTCGACGCCGCCCATCGCGAGGGCGAATGCCTGTCACCCACACAGGCGCTCCAGGCCATATCCGACCAGCGCGATCTCCCCGCACACGGACCGGCCTGACGGCGCCGGCCTGGAGCTGACGCGCCACATTCCGGTAGACACGCGACGTTGGCCACCCGGATGTGCTGGGTGACCCGACCGCCGGGTGCTCGCCCTGCTGCTCGCGCTCATCGCCACTGCATGGCAGCTGGTCACAGCGTGCCGGACGAGGTCTCGTCGTCTCACCGTTGACGGGCGGGACGCGACAGGCGAGCACGGTCGCCGGCGCCATCTGCCGGCCGTTGGGAGTCCGTACGTGTTGCGCGGCCTGGGCGAAAGATAGGGAAACGTCCCGATGCGCGAGCGGGTCCGGGGTCTAGTGTCGGTCTCGTCGACACCGACCCAGGGGGGACCATCATGTCCAGCACTGTCAGCGACCAGGAACTCAAGAGCCGCCACCGCGCCATGTGGGCCTCCGGCGACTACCCGCAGATGGTCACCACCTTCCTGCTTCCGCTCGGCCCACGCCTGGTCGAGGCGTGTGGCATCCAGGCCGGCGACCGCGTGCTCGACGTCGCGTCCGGCACCGGCAACGCGGCCATTCCGGCGGCACGCAAGGGCGCGGACGTGACGGCCAGCGATCTCACGCCCGAGCTCCTCGACGCCGGCCGCGCTGTGGCCGAGGCGGAAGGCCTGCAGCTGACCTGGGTCCCCGCCGACGCCGAGCGCCTGCCGTTCGCCGACGACCAGTTCGATGTCGTGATGTCCTCGATCGGAGTGATGTTCGCTCCGCACCACCAGGCGGCCGCCGACGAGCTGGTGCGGGTCTGCAAGCCGGGCGGGACGATCGGACTGCTGAGCTGGACGCCGGAGGGCATGATCGGCGGCCTGTTCGCGACGATGAAGCCGTTCGCGCCGCCGCCGCCCGCCGGAGCGTCGTCCCCGCCCTTGTGGGGCCGCGAGGCTCACCTGGACGAGCTCTTCGGCGACCGGGTGACCTTCGGCAGGCGTGAACGGGCCACGTTGGAGATCACGGCGTTCACCCGTGCCCACGACTACGGTGAGCACTTCAAGGCCTTCTACGGGCCGACCATCGCAGCGCGGAACAACGCCGAGAAGAACGGTCTGGCCGACGAGTTCGACGCGGCGCTGGATGCCTTCTGCGACACGTGGAACCGCGGCACCGACGAGCAGGCGCGGTTCGAGAAGGAGTACCTGCTGTCGGTCGGGACCAAGAGCTAGGAGGGCACGCGGCGCAGTTCCGGCGGTGGGTGGGCGCCGGGCACACTGGCGGATCCGCCGCTGGGCTGCGAGGATTTCAGCCGACGTTCAGGAGGTGGACATGCCGGCGTGGTCGTGGCCGCTGGTCGGCGCGGGCGGTGCCTGACCTCCGTGGGCGTCGGTCCTGGGTGCCGATTCTCGCCCACGCGCAGGCGGAGGGCGGGTTCCGACGACCAAGCATGCCCTGGACGCGTGGGTCCAGGCCACGGGTGTCAACTTGCCAGCCGATGTGGGTGGGTGTCAACATCATCGGGATGCCTGAACCGACGACGCGGTCGACGTACCACCACGGCGACCTCCGCAACGCGCTGCTCGCCGCCGGCGCGCGGCTGGCGGAACGGGGCGGGCCCGACGCCGTCGGGGTCCGGGCGGCGGCCCGCGAGGTCGGGGTCAGCCCGACCGCGGCCTACCGGCACTTCGAGAACGCCGACGACCTCCTGCTCGGCGTCAAGGAGCGAGCGTTCCAGGCATTGACCGACGCCATGCGCGCGCGGCTGGCCACCGTCCCCGACACCGGCGACGCCGGCGAGACCGCGACCCGCCGGCTGGAGGCGCTCGGCCGGGCCTACGTCGGCATCGCGCTGGCCGAACCCGGGCTGTTCCGGGTCGCGTTCTGCGAGAAGGGCGCGCTGCCGTCCGACGACCTGCCCAACGCCCTCGCCATGGTCGCGCAGGTGATGGACGACCTCGTCGCGGCCGGCCGGCTGCCCGCAGAGCGCCGCCCGCTGGCCGAGATCGCGGCGTGGGCGGCCGTGCACGGCGTCGCCCGGCTGGCGCTGGACGGCCCGCTGGCCAACGTCGCGCCCGAGCTGTTCGCCGCGTCCGTCGATCGCGTCATCGACATGACCCTGCGGGACCTGACCGGGCTCGGGAGCCGCCGGTCGGCGAGGTCGGCCGGCGCCGCCGACTGGCAGGGAGACGGCACAAGACGCTAGCAGACCACCGCTGGCAAGCGAAGTGCGTTGCCACAGCTTAACCAAGCATTAATGTGACCCATCAACAATGATTCATTTTAAGTCTGCGTCATTTACATGTAACCCAAGTCACATCCGGATGATCATTGACCTCCCGCTGGCGGCGATGCTTTACTCATGGCGGCAAGCGTCGACTTGTATCGGTTTGTCATCCGATCTGTAGTGTCGTCGGGATGGCTCTCGCGTGGCCAGGGGTGGTGGCGCGGGCCGGGGTGATCGAGCATCCACGGCCACTGGAGCGGTCATGGATGCACCCGAATCGGGTGGACTCGATGCGATGTCTTGCCGCAGCTCGACTGTCTTGGAACGCGGTTCGCAGGCACTAGTGTAAAGGCTATTTACATTTAGTCCGTGTAGCGTTCGTCGATGTCACGACAGGGTGTGCGGGAGAGGCTGGGACATGTTCACGTTCTTGGGGCGGGCCACCACCCGGCGACGCGGGGCGGTACTCATCGGTGCCCTGGTCCTGGTGCTCGTCGGCGGCGTCTGGGGAACGGGTGTCTTCGGATCGCTCACCGGTGAGGCCGGCTTCGACGATCCGGACAGCGAGTCCGTCCGAGCGACCGCCACCATCGAGGACGGGATCGGCAGGACCGCGGTCGACGTTCTCGCGCTGTACCGCAGCGACGACGCCACCGTCGACGACCAGGCGTTCGAGTCGGCCGTCACCGCCGTGGCGGACGACCTGACCGCATCGGATGCCGTCTCTGTGGTGCGCTCGTACTACTCGACCGGCTCCGAGACGTTCGTATCCTCGGACCGCAGCAGTACCTACGTCGCGATCCAGCTCGCGGGCGACGACGCCGCAGCCCGGGCGGACTCCTACGACGCGGTGTCCGACCTGCTGGTGGCGCCGGGGCTGGACGTCGAGCTCGGCGGCCAGGTGCCGATGGGGCAGGAGATCAACGGGCAGATCCAGGGCGACATCGCCCGGGCCGAACTGATGGCGATGCCCATCCTGCTGGTGCTCATGGTGGTCATCTTCCGCAGCGCGGTCGCCGCGCTGCTGCCCCTGGCCGTCGGCGCCCTGTGCATCATGGGGTCGTTCGTGGTGCTGCGGCTGATCACGATGGTGACCGACGTCTCGGTCTTCTCCGTCAACCTGGTCACCATGCTCGGGCTCGGCCTGGCGATCGACTACGCGCTGTTCATCGTCAGCCGGTTCCGCGAGGAGCTGCCGGCCAGCGCCACCCCTGCCGAGGCGGTGATCCGGACGATGCGGACCGCCGGTCGCACGGTGGCGTTCTCGGGCCTGACCCTTGCGGTGTCCCTGCTGAGCCTGCTGTTCTTCCCGCAGGTGTTCCTGCGCTCGATGGGTCTCGGCGGTGTCGCGACCGTGCTGTTCGCGCTGGTCGGAGCGCTCGTGGTGCTGCCGGCGCTGCTGGTGGTGATCGGCCGGCGGATCGACTCGTGGCGCATCCCGTCACCACGCAAGGCGGCCGGGCGCGACGGCGAGCGCTGGTACCGGGTGGCACACGCCGTGATGCGCCGGCCCGGTGTGGTCACCGCCGGCATCGTCGGTGTGCTGGTCGCGCTCGGCCTGCCGTTCCTGCGCGTCGACTGGGGCATGGCCGACGCCAGGGTGCTTCCCGAGCGCACCGAGGCCCGGCAGGTCGCCGAGGCGCTCGGTGACGAGTTCCCGGCCGATCCCGCCGCCGCCATCACGGTCGCCGTCACGCTGGCCGACCCCGTCGACAGCCCCGCCGGCCGGTCGGCGCTGGAGGACTTCACCGCCAGGCTCACGGCGGTTCCGGGCGTCGACGGCGTCGACCCGTCCGGCGCCGCCGGCGACACCGCCGCCCTGAGCGTCCGCTACGCGGCCGAGCCGCAGTCCGGCGAGGCCATGGAGCTGCTGACCGCGTTGCGCGCCCTGCCGCCGCCGGGCGGCGGCGAGGCACTGTTCACCGGTGGCCCAGCCGGGCTCGCCGACCTGCTCGACAGCGTCGGCTCGCGGCTGCCGTGGATGGGGCTGTTCGTGGGCGTGGTCTCGATCGTGCTGCTCTTCCTCGCCTTCGGGTCGCTGATCCTGCCGATCAAGTCGATCGTCATGAACCTGCTGTCGCTGTCGGCGGCCTTCGGCGCGATCGTGCTGATCTTCCAGGACGGCCACCTGTCCGGGCCGCTCGGATTCACCCCGACCGGCCTGGTCGACGCGACGATGCCGGTGCTGATGATCGCCATCGCGTTCGGTCTGGCGATGGACTACGAGGTGTTCCTGGTCTCGAGGATCAGGGAGCAGTGGGACCGCACGGGCGATCACGTCGAGTCGATCGCCACGGGTGTCCAGAAGACCGCGAAGATCATCACCGCGGCGGCGCTGCTGCTGGTCATCGTCGTGGGCGCGTTCGCGACCTCCGGGGTCACGTTCATCAAGATGGTCGGCATCGGCCTCGTCGTCGCGATCGTCGTCGACGCGACGATCGTGCGGGCGCTGCTCGTGCCGGCGACGATGCGACTGCTGGGCCGCCGGTGTTGGTGGGCTCCGCCGCCGATGCGGCGATGGTGGGACCGGCACGGGTTCCGCGAGGACGAATGGGCCGGCGCCTCGTCCGACGAGGCACCGCGTCCGGCCGACGTGGTGAGCGGCACCGCGCGACCGTGAATCCGTGCCGTGCGGCAGCCGCGGGTCGACGAGGACCGGCGGCCGGCGCACAGCAGTCGTCAGACGATCCGGGGGGACCGACCGTGGAGAGGTACTCGACGACGGCCGATCTGGTGACGGCGTGTCTCAATGACGATGAGCAGGCCTGGCGCGATCTCGTGGTCCGCTACGCGCCGCTCGTGTGGTCGATCGCCCGAGCCCACCGCCTGAGCGCGGCCGACAGCGAGGACGTCAGCCAGGCGACGTGGATGCGGCTGTGGCAGAACCTGCCTGGTCTGCGCGATCCCGCCCGGCTGACGGAATGGCTGTCGGTGATCGCCAAGCGCGAGTCACTGCGCTATCTGGACGCCGCCTCGCGACGCGCCCAGGCGTGGAACCCGGAGGCCCTGGTCCGATTACCGGACCAGAGCGAGTCGGTCGAGGGCCGCGTGATGTCCGGGCAGCGGGACGACCAGCTCGCCCGGGCCCTGCTCTCGCTGCCGCCGCGCTGCCAGCACCTGCTCGCGCTGTTCGTGGAGAACCGCACCTATGACCAGGTCGCCGCGGCACTGGAGGTGTCGGCCGGCTCGGTCGGGCCGCTGCGCAACCGGTGCATCGCCCACCTGCGCGCGCTGCTGGACGACAGCGACTGAGCCGGTCAGCCGGAACGCCTGGCGTCGTCGGCCCGCTCGACGACCTGAGGCGGCACGCTGCCGAGGAGCTCGCGCAGCTCGGCGACGAGGTCGTCACCCGCCGCCTGCTCCGGGTGTTCCACGTTCTCTGGGGCGTCGTCCACGCTGGCGCCTCCTCGCGCTAGGTCCGTCCGGCCCGGCCGGGCAGAGGTGTCTCACGCGGGCGAGAGATGGGCCGGCGGCAGGCCCGGATGTGCCCGCAGTCCGGGATGCCGCGTACTTGCCTGAACGCTACACCGCAGTACCTGTGAATGCGCTGTGAAGGCGCTCTCTTCGGTCGTCTCGATTTAACCGGGAGTTTAAAGAATACCGCGCAAAAGGGCATGTGATCGAGGCCACACAAATTCTGCGCCCATCACTGTACGACCAAGCCCTCCGATCAGGTCATACCGATGTATATCGCCGCGTTGCGGTGCGTAACGGTCAATCGGAATGCCGATCCCGGAGGAATCATGACGGTGGCAAAGGACGAGGTCTTCGAAGCGGTGCGCGCGGCGCTGGTCGACGCGCTGGGTGTCGAGGAGGAAGACGTGGTGGCCGAGGCGACGCTGCTCGGCGATCTCGAGGCGGAGTCGATCGATCTGCTGGACATCCTCTTCCGCCTCGAGCGGTCGCTGGGCGTCAAGATCTCGGCCGCCGATCTCGGCGAGCACGTGCAGGGCGGGATCTCCGAGGAGGACTTCGGGACGGCGGAGGGCGTCGTCTCCGACGTCGGCCTGGCCCAGCTGGCTACGGTCATGCCGCAGATCGACGTGGAGGCCCTGCGCGGCAAGCTGCCGGCCGAGGGCGTGATGGGACTGTTCACGGTCGACAATCTCGTCGACCTGGTGCTGGCTCGGGTGACGTCGCCGGCCGCGGTCTGAGATGGAGGTCCGCGTCGGCGTCGATCTCGTCCACGTCCCACGACTGCGCCGGTTGCTCACGGAACAGCCGGCCATCGGCGGCCAGCTGTTCACCGCCGGCGAGCTGCGCGCCTGCGCCGACCGGCGGAACACGGTCAGCCGGCTGTCCGCCCGGTTCGCCGCCAAAGAGGCCGTGCTGAAGGCGCTGGGCACCGGCCTGGGGCCGCGGATGCGCTGGCTCGACGTCGAGATCGTGAACGAGCCGTGGGGCCGGCCGGTGGTGCGGCTGCACGGGGAGGTCGCAGCGGCCGGCGCGCGCCGAGGGGCCCGGACGGTGGACGTCTCGCTGTCCCACACCGCGGACTTCGCGCTCGCCCACGCCGTCGTCGTCATGTCCGGCGAGCCCGGCCCCGAAGAGGAGGGATGATCGTGCTCTTTCACCTGACCGACCGGATCACCGGCTACGAACCGGGCCGGTCGATCCGGGCGCGGAAGGTCACCTCGCGTACCGAGCCGTACTGGCGGGAGACGCCGGACGGCCCGGCGATGCCGGCTCCGCTGATCCTGGAGACCCTGTGCCAGGCGGGCGCCTGGCTGGTCATGCTCGACACCGACGTGCGCCGTCGCGCCGCCCTGCTCTCGGTCGCGGACGTGCGATTCCCCGGCAGCGTGCGGCCCGGCGACGTGCTGGACGTGATCGCCCATGTCGAGTCCGCGTCGGAGGAGCGGGCCGTCATGTCCGGTGCGGTCGAGGTCGGCGGCCGCACCGTCATGGAGGCGGCCGATGTCATGTGCGCCCTCATCGACACGGCGGAGCTGGACGACCCCGAGACGACCCGCCGCCAGCTCGCCGCGCTTCGGGACACCGGCCGATGAGCCGCGACGAGCGGCGGCGCGTCGTCGTCACCGGGATCGGCGCCGTGACACCGCTGGCCAATGACGCCCCGGGCACCTGGAAGGCCCTCGCCTGCGGCCGCAGCGGGGTGCGCACGATCAGCACCTTCGACGCGTCGACGTTCCCGGTGCGGATCGCCGGCCAGGTCACCGGCTTCGACGTGACGTCCGCGGTGCCCGAGCGCCGGCACCGTCGCTACCTGTCCCGTGGCGCCGGGTACGGCGTGGCCGCCGCGGTCGAGGCGCTCGCCCAGGCAGGCCCGCTGACCGGCACCGACCCGTACCGTCGCGGCGTCTCCGTCGGCGGCACCGTCGGCCGGGTCGAGCTGCAACAGCTGGCCGACATGTCCTGGCTGCTCGAGTCGACCGGCCACAGCAAGATCTTCCGGCAGTCACCGGCCGAGGTCCTCGAACGCGACCAGAACGTCGGGCCCGCCGTCATGGCCGACATAGGCGACTGCCGCGGCCCGTTCGTCTCCGTCAGCACCGCGTGCGCCGGAGCGGCCCACGCGCTCGGCGAGGCGTACCTGCGGATCCAGGACGGCGACGCCGACATGATGCTCGCCGGCGGGTACGACGCGCTGACGACCTGGATGGACGTACTCGGCTTCGCCCTGCTCGGTGCGCTGACCCAGGACTCGCCGGACGAGCCGGACCGCGCCTGCAAGCCGTTCGACGCGCGCCGCAACGGCTTCGTGCTCGGTGAGGGCGCGGTCATCGCGGTCCTCGAGGAGCGCGAACACGCCATCGCCCGCGGCGCGACCGTGCTCGGCGAGATCTCCGGGTACGCCTCCAGCCTGAACGCGTACCGGATCACCGACTCGCCGCCCGACGGCGGTGGCGCGATCACCGCGATGCGCGATGCGCTGGCCGACGCGGACCTGCGCCCGGACGACGTCGACTACGTCGTCGCCCACGGGACGGGCACGCCCGGCAACGACGCCAGCGAGACGGTCGCCATCACCGAGGTGTTCGGGCCGTGGGCGCACCGGCTGTCCGTCAGCTCGCCGAAGTCGATGGCCGGCCATCTCACGTCCGCGGCCGCCGGCCTCAACCTGATCGCCGCGCTCGGCGCCCTCGGTGAGCAGCTGGTGCCGCCGACGATCAACCTCGACCGCCCGGACCCGGCGCTGACGCTGGACTACGTGCCGAACGTCGCCCGTGCCAGGCCGGTCCGCGCCGTGCTGGTCAACGCCTTCGCCTTCGGCGGAACCAACGCATGTTTCGTGGTCACCGGACCGGGACCGCGACCAGGGCAGGAGACCCCTCGATGACGACACCGCTGCTCGACGAGACCCGTGCCATGGACCTGGCGGCGGCCGCCGCGGCCAGCGGACTGGACACCGTGGTGTCCCTGCGGCCCGGCGTCGCCGGCGTCGCCACCAGGAACGTCCCGGCGACCTCGGCCGTCTTCGCCACCCACTTCCCCCGCTTCCCTGTCGTTCCCGGCGTGCTCATCATCGACGACCTCGCTCGGCTCGGCGCACTGGTGCTGACCGGCGACGGCCGGCTGGACCGGTGGCGACTGGCCGGTGTGACCCGGGTCCGGTTCCGGCATTTCGTCCGGCCCGGCGACGTGGCCGAGCTGAGTGTCGAGGTGCGGTCCGGCGGCGACGAGCCGGTCCTGCGCGGCGACGTCCGCGTGGGCGGCTCTCCGGTCACCACGGTCGGTTCGCTCGTCATGCGCGCCACGGCCGCGGGAGCCGGCGTATGAGCCGCGGAACCGGGCGGCGCGTCGCCGTGACCGGGATCGGGCTGCTGTCGGCGCTCGGCACCGGCCAGGCCGACACGTGGGCGGGGCTCATGGGCGGCCGGACGGCGATCGGCCCGTTGACGGGCTTCGACGCCACGACGCTGCGGACCCGTATCGGCGCCGAGCTGACCGGCTTCGTCCCGTCGCGGTTCGCCTCGCGCCGCACCCTGCGCAGCGCCACCCGGGAGGACGAGCTGGCGCTGGCAGGCCTCTCGCTGGCGGTCGACGACAGCGGCGCGGACCTGGCCCGACTCAACCCGGAGCGGCTGTCGGTGTTCCTGGGCGGCAACAAGGAGATCTCGCGTCCCCAGCACCTGATCGACGGCTCGCTGTCGGTGCGCGAAGCGGACGGCTCGGCCCGCGAGAGTGTGCTGGGCGAGCGGATGGGATCCAGTTTCTACCCGCTGTTCTACGTCGAGGGCCTGCAGGCCGCGGCGCTCTTCTACGCCTCGCAGCGCTACCAGGCCAAGGGGGCGAACGCCTACTTCCACGGCACGGCGGACGCGGGCGCCACGGCGATCGGGCGCGCCTACCGTTCCGTGCGCCGCGGTGAGTCCGACATCGCGCTGGCCGGGGGGTTCGACACCGGGGTCTCGTTCTGGGCGATGTCGAAGATGGACGGCCTCGGCGTCCTGACCGACCGCAACGATCTGGGCGCCGGCGCGTTCCGGCCCTACGACCGGGAGCGGTCGGGCTCCGTGCTCGGCGAGGGTGCGGCCGTTCTGGTGCTGGAGGAGTTCGAGATCGCTGCCGCCCGCGGCGCTCGGGTGTACGCCGAGATCGGCGGCCTCGGATCGGCGTTCGACGTCGGAGGGCTGGTGACCCCCGAGCCCGACGGCGCGGCGCTGACGGCCGCCGTCGCCGCCGCCGGGCGGGAGGCCGGCTGGACGGCGGACGGCCCGGACTACGTCGCCACCCACGGTTGTGCCACCCGGCTGGGTGACGCCAGCGAGGCCGCGGGCCTGCGGTCGGCGCTCGGTGCCGCCGCCGGCCGAGTGGTCGCCAGCAGCGTGAAACCGGCGCTCGGGCACATGGTGGCCGCGGCGGGCGCGGTGAACATCGCCGTGGCGGCGCTGGCGGTGCACCACGGCAGCGTTCCGCCCACCCTCAACCTGACCGACCCCGACCCGGACTGCGCCATGGACTGGGTCCCGAACGAGGGCCGGGACCTGCCGGTGCGGTCCGCGCTCGCGCTGGCCCGCGGCCTCGAGGGACAGAACGTCGCGGTCGCGCTGCGGGCGGCGTGATGCAAGCCATGGAGGCGTGATGGACAGGAGCGAACGATGAGCCAAGAGAACGCGGCCACTGTCCGGGTGGCGGTACACGCCGTCGGAGCGGTGACGGCGCTGGGCGAGGACGCCGCTGCCCTGTGGACCGGGGCGCGGGACGGCCGGGTGGGTATCCGGCCGGTCCAGCGGCTGGACCTGACCGGCGTGCGCACCAAACTGGGCGGCGAGGTCGACGCCCCGATCGGGACGATCCACCGCTTCCCCCAGCCCGGCGGGTATCGCGACCGTGTCGTGGAGCTGGCGCTGCACGCGGCCGACGAGGCCGTGACCACCGCCGGCCCGGTCATCGGGCGCGCCGGCACCGACCGTTGCGGCGTGGTCTACGGCACCTGCAACGCCGGCCTGCTCTCCGGCCGAGAGTGGCTGGCCGCGGTGGACCGCGGCGAGCGGCCGGCCCCCGGGCTGGCCCCGATGTCCACACCGCAGGCCGCCGCCGAGGCCCTGGCGGGGGCGTTCGGCTTCGGCGGACCGGTCGTCTCGGTCAACACCGCGTGCGCGTCCGGCGCGAACGCCATCGGCTGGGCCGCCGACCTGATCAGGTCCGGGCAGGCCGACCTCGTGCTGGCCGGCGGTGCGGATGCCTTCTCCGACGTGCTCTTCGCCGGCTTCCACTCGCTGGAGGCGCTGTCGGCCGATCCGGCGCGGCCGTACTCCCAGGGCCGCAGCGGCCTGTCACTGGGCGAGGGCGCCGCGTTCCTCGTTCTCGTCCGTGAGGACCTGGCCGAGCCGGACGAGGTACTGGCCTGGCTCGGCGGTTACGGGCTGTCGGCCGACGGGTACCACCCGACGGCGCCGCGGCCCGACGGTTCCGGCGCCTCGCGCGCGATCGCGACGGCGCTGCGGACCGCGGGCGTCGCGGCGGCCGACGTCGGCTACGTCAATGGCCACGGGACGGGCACCGAGAAGAACGACCCGGCCGAGACGCTCGCCATCCGCGCGGCCCTCGGCTCCGCCGCCGACGACGTGGTGGTCAGCAGCACCAAGTCGGTCATCGGCCACCTGCTCGGCGCGGCCGGCGCGGCCGAGGCCGTCGTGACCGTCCGGGCGCTGGAACAGCGGACCGTGCCGCCGACCGCGTCGTACCTGGGTCCCGACCCGGCCTGCGACCTGGACTATGCCCCGCTCGACGCCAGGCCGCTGGACAGCCGGGTGGCCGTGTCCAACAACTTCGCCTTCGGCGGGTCCAACGCCAGCCTGGTGCTGCTGCGCTCCGACGACGAGCGCCGCCCGCCCGCGCCCGGCCTCGACGAGGTAGTGGTCACGGGCCAGTCGCTGCTGGGGCCGTTCGGCGACGGCGTCGCAGCGGCCCGGGCGGCGCTGGACGCGGGGACACCCATCCCGGCCGATCCGCAGGGCCGGGCCGCGACCATGACGGTCGACCCAGAGCCCTATCTCAGCCGCAAGGCCCGCCGCCGGATGGACCGCATGACGGTCACGGCCGTCGTCACGGCGGCGAAGGCGCTGGCCCAGGCCGGGTACGTCGACGCCGCCGACCGCGCCGGGATCGGTGTCATCCTCGGGACCTCGGCCGGGCCGGTCGAGTCGATGGCCCGGTTCACCCGCGGCGTCCTCGCCGACGGCGCGTCCGGCGCCGATCCCGCCGTCTTCCCCAGCACGGTCTACAACCAGGCCGCCGGGCAGGTGGCCCAGCAGCTCGGCCTGTACGGGCCGACGTCCACGGTCTCGGCCGGGCACGCCTCCGGCGCCGCGGCCCTGGCCTACGGCTACGAGCTGGTCCGCACCGGCCGCGCCGACACGATCGTCTGCCTGGCCCTCGACCTGATCGACGACCTCGTGGTCCGTGCCTACCGGGACCTCGGCGTGCTGTCGAGGACGCCCGGCGACCGCCGGTTCGCGATCACCGACACCTCGGTCGCGATCGTGCTCGAACGACGGGAGACGGCCCGGCGACGTGGCCGCCGGCCCATGGCCGAGCTGGCCGGATACGGCGCGGCGAGCCGGATCCGGCCGGGCGGCGTGTCCTGGGACATCGACGGCGACGCCAGCGCGCGGGCCGTCACCCAGGCGCTGCGCGCCGCCGGTGCGGCGCCGGACGAGATCACCCGGCTGTGGCCGGCCGCGGCCGGCCTGGAGCCGGCCGACCGCGGCGAGCGGTCCGGCCTCGCCAATGCGTTCGGCGGCCGGCTGCCGGCGCTGCGCACACCGAAGGCCGTGCTCGGTGAGCCGGTGGGCCCCGGCGGGGCACTGTCCGCCGCGCTGGCCGTCGACGAACTGGCCGGTGATCCGCACGGCGGGGCCGCGCTGGTCCACGCCACGTCCCTGGGCGGCTCGGCGATGTCGCTCGTGCTCCGTCCCTGCCCCGATGACAACCAGAGAGGTGTCCGATGAAACTCGACGATCGGGTGGCGGTGGTCACCGGCGCCTCGCGCGGCATCGGCCGCGCAACGGCGCTGGCGCTCGCCGCCGACGGAGCGCGGGTCGCGGTCAACTACCGCTCCGGCAAGGACGAGGCGCTCGAGGTGGTCGCGCGCATCGAGGAGGCCGGTGGGCGAGCCGCGGCGTTCCGGGCCGACGTCTCCGACCACGAACAGGCCACCGCACTGGTGGCGGAGGTGCTCGAGACCTTCGGTGACCTGCACATCCTGGTCAACAACGCCGGCGTCTCGAACGACAGCCTGATCTACCACATGGCTCCGGAGGACTGGCTCGACGTCATGAAAGTGAACTTCGGCGGCGTCTTCAACTGCACGAAGGCCGTGCTCGACCACTTCATGAAGACGCGCGACGGCGCCATCGTCAACGTCTCGTCGGTCATGGGCGAGCGCGGGTGGACCGGGGAGTCCAACTACGCCGCGTCCAAGGGCGCGGTCGACGCATTCACCCGCAGTGCCGCCATCGAGCTGGCCCGGTTCAGCATCCGGGTCAACGCGGTCCTGCCAGGGTTCGCACCGACCGACCTGGTGGCCGGCCTGTCGACCGGTGACGTGGCGAAGAACCTCAAGCGGCAGATCCCGATGCGCGACTTCGCGACAGTGGAGCAGGTGGCCTCCGCCATCCGCTTCCTCTCCGGCCCGGAGTCGGAGTACATGACCGGGGTGCTGCTCAACATCGACGGCGGCGGCATGGCCGGCCTCGGGCTCGGGCGGCCGAAATGGTGAGCGCGGTGCGGGCCACCGTCGCCGGGACCGGCAGCTACCTGCCGGGCGAGCCGATCGGCAACGACCTGATCGACAGCCTGGTGGGACCGTTGCCGCAGGAGGTGGCCGAGGACATCGCCATCTCGTCGCGGCACTGGATCATCGACCCGGCGACCGGCAGCCACCATGAGCGGAACTCAGAGCTGGCGGCCGCGGCCGGCCGGGCCGCGCTCGACGACGCCGGCGTCGACCCCGCCGACGTCGACCTGCTGGTCCTGGCGACCGCGACGCCCGAGTACCCGCTCCCGCCGACGGTCAACCTCGTACAGGACCAGCTCGGCATCGGCACCTGTGCCACCTACGAGCTCCGCTCCGGCGGGGCGGGCACGGTGCAGGCGCTGGAGCTGGTGCGGCTGCTGATCGAGGCCGGGACCCACCGCACCGCGCTGGTGATCGGGAGCGAGACGACGTCGCCCGCGTTGGCACCGATCTTCCTCGGCGTGCCGTCGAGCAAGGTCCGCATCCGTGACCGCATCCCCGTGTACATGTTCGGCGACGGCGCCGGTGCCGTGGTGCTGCGCGCCGAGGCCGGCCCCGCCGGTGGCCTGGTGGGCGGCGCGACCGGCGCCATCGGGCCGGGGCGGGCGCCGGGCATCCAGGTGATCGGTGGCGGCACGCACGCCCCGGTCCACGAGCAGGCGGCGGCCAAGCGGCTGGTCACCCTGAAGGTCGACGTCGTCGCCGCCGGACACTTCGCGCCGGCTCTGGTGGCCGAGGCCATCGGCGAGACGCTGGCGGCCAGCGGCGCCGGGGCCGATGAGATCGACGTCTGCGTCGTGCCGGAGGGCACGTCCGGCTGGATGCGCGAGGCCATGACCGAGGGCGCGGTCGAGCGGGACGAATGGACCAAGATCACCGGCGAGTTCGTCGACAGCCTCTCGCGCCGCGGCGCCCTCGGCTGCGCCGGACCGCTGGTGTGTCTCGACGACGCCGCCCGCGCCGGGCAGCTGCGGCCCGGCCAGCGGGTCCTGCTGGTCGGCATCGAGAGCAGCAAGTGGGTGCATGCCGGCGTGCTCATCGACTGGCAGCACCCGACTTCGACGGAGGACCTGACATGAACCGAACGCACGACTACGACGTGATCATCGTCGGCAGCGGCCTCGGCGGGCTGTCGGCCGCCGCCCTGCTGGCGCACAGCGGGGAACACGTCCTCGTCTGCGAGCAGGGTGAGGGCATCGGCGGGGTGGCGCACGCCTTCGTCCGCGGCGACTACGTCTTCGACCCGGCCGTGCACGGCACCAGTGCGGGCGAGATCGTCTGGAACTTCCTGGAGTACCTCGGCGTCGACGGCCGCGTCCCGTACGTGGAGTCGCCGCACGTCTACGGCGCGGCCTTCCCGGACGGGCTGAACATCGTGGCGCCCACCGGCTGGGAGCCGTTCACCGAGGCGAACACGGCGCTGCTCACGCCCGGTGAGGCCGCCGAGATGCGCGGGTTCCTCGACGTGTGCCGCACCACGCTGCAGGAGATGTCGTGGCTGCCGTACCGGATCGACCCGCGTGAGCTCGCCGACCTGATGGCGGCGCGGCCCACCTTCTCCCGCTACCGCATGGCGACGGTCGGCGACGTCTTCGCCGACCACGTGCCCAGCCCGCGGGTGCGGGCCCTGGCCGGCGCCGCGTGGCCGTTCATCGGCTCGCCGCCGTCGCGGCTGTCGTTCCTCAACTTCGTCCAGATGCTGGACACGCACCTGGAGGGACCGCGCTATCCGCTCGGCTCGTACCAGCGCATGGTCGACGCGTTCGCGTCCGTCGTCCAGACCAGCGGCGGCACGATCCTGGCCGGAACGCCGGTGGCGGCGATCACGACGGAGGACGGCCGCGCCACGGGCGTCCGGACCGACGCCGGCGCCGAGTTCACCGCCCGCGTCGTCATCTCCAACGCCGACGTGCGGCACACCATGCACGACCTCGTCGGCGACGCCAACGTCCCGGACGCCTACCTCAAGCGGCTGAACCGCATGAAGCCGTCGCTTTCGGTGCTCACGGTCTTCGCGGCCACTGACATCGACCTGGCCGAGCTCGACATCGCGCACGAGACGTTCGTCCACCCGCACACCGATCACGACGACAACTGGCAGGACGTGCTGGCCGGCCGGCCGGCGTCGGCGTGGATGTCGAACACGACACTGCTGGACCCGAGCCTGGCCCCGGCCGGGGAGCACCTGGCGATCCTCAACGTGATGGCGCCGTGGCGGCTGGACCGGCCGTGGCGCGAGATCAAGGAGGAGGCCGGCGACGCGCTGGTCCGGCTGTTCGACACGGTCGTCCCGGAGTTCTCCGGCCGCCTGACCTACCGCGAGGTCGGCACGCCCGAGACGATGCACCGCTTCACCCGGGGCTACGAGGGCGCCACGTACGGCTGGGAGAACACGCCGAACCAGTTCGCCAACAAGCGGCTGGCGCAGACGACGCCGATCGGCGGGCTCTACCTGTCGGGGCACTGGACCGAGTCCGGGTGCTCGTCGTTCCGGGCGGTGTCGTCCGGCTTCAACGTCTCCAAGCTGGTTCTCGAGGAACTGGGCAACGAGGTCGGGGCGACGTTGCCGCGCTCGTTCCGGGATCGCACCGGCCCGGTTCAGCCGTATTCGCGCGCGACGCCCGTCGCCCAGCCGCAGGGAGCAACACCGTGACCGAGATGACCACCGCCCGTACCGGTGGCGACGCCTGGACCAGGTGCCCGAACTGCTCGTCCTACCTCTATCGCAAACGGCTCGACCGGTACGCCAAGGTCTGCCCGGACTGCCGGCACCACCTGAGGCTGTCGCTGGACGAGCGGCTGGACCTGCTGCTGGACCGCGACTCCTTCCACCCGCTCGGTGAGATCCCGGCCCCGAACGACCCGCTGGGCTTCGCCGACTCGCGGCCGTACTCCCAGCGGCTGGCCGCGGCGCAGCGGAAGACCGGCCGGCCGGACGCCATCGCCGCAGGCACGGCGACGATCGGCGGCAACCCGGTCGTCGTGGCGGCGCTGGACTTCGCGTTCATGGGCGGCAGCGTGGGCACCGTCGTCGGTGACGTCCTCGTGGGCGCTGCTCGGCGGGCGGGCGCCACGCGCACCCCGTTGCTGATCGTCTCGGCCTCCGGCGGCGCCCGCATGCAGGAGGGCTGCCTGTCGCTGATGCAGCTGGCCCGGACCGCGCAGGAGATCGCCCGGCTCCGCGAGGCCGGCGTCCTGGTGATCAACCTCAACACGCACCCGACCTTCGGCGGGGCTACGGCGTCCTTCTCCTCGCTCGGCGACGTGATCATCGCCGAGCCTGGCAGCCTGGTCGGCTTCGCCGGCCCGCAGGTGATCCGGCAGACGATCCGGGAGGCGCTGCCGCCGGAGTTCCAGACGGCGGAGTTCCTGCACGAGCGCGGCCTGGTCGACATGGTGGTGCCCCGCGAGAGCCTGCGGGAAAGCTTGGCCGGCCTGCTGCGCCTGCACCGCCCGGCGGAGGCGCCGGCTCAGCCGCCGGCCCGCCGCGACGAGCCGCGGCGCTGGCAGCCCGGCCCGGCGGCGACGGACCCCTGGGAGGTGGTCTGCCGGGCCCGCAACGTCGACCGGCCGACGACGATCGACTACGTGCACCGGCTCAGCGACGAGTTCGTGGAGCTGCGGGGCGACCGCGTGCACGGCGACGATCCGGCCGTCGTCGGCGGCGTGGCGCGGCTGGCCGGCCGCAACGTCGTCGTGATCGGGCACCAGAAGGGTCACGACACCGCCGAGATGGTGCGGCGCAACTTCGGCATGCCGCACCCCGAGGGCTATCGCAAGGCGATGCGGCTGATGCGGCACGCCGAGCGGTTCGGGCTGCCGGTGGTCACGTTCGTGGACACCGCGGGCGCCTATCCCGGTCTGCAGGCCGAGGAACGCGGCCAGGGCTCGGTCATCGCCGAGTGCATCGCGGCCATGTCGCGGCTGCGGGTCCCCGTGGTGAGCGTCCTGACCGGCGAGGGCGGCAGCGGCGGCGCGCTGGCGCTGGCGGTCGCCAATCGGGTGCTGATGCTCGAGTACAGCTACTACTCGGTCATCTCGCCGGAGGGCTGCTCGACCATCCTGTGGGGTAGCGCCACCCGGGCGCCCGAGGCCGCGGCCGCACTCCGGCTCACCGCTCCGGACCTGCTCGAGCTCGGAATCGTCGACGACGTCGTGCTGGAACCGGCCGGTGGAGCGCACACGGACCCGGCCGGGACGGTCGATCGGGTCGGCGAAGCGATCACGGCCGCCCTGGGCGAGTTGTCGACGCGGTCCGGCGCCGACCTGCGCGACCAGCGCCACGCCCGGTTCGACGCGTTCGGCCGGCTCGGTGCCGACGCCGAGCTCTACCGGGCCGGTGCGGCGTGAACGGCACCGAACTGCTCGACGACGCCCGCCGGAGCCTGGTGAGTCACCTGCGGACCGAGGCGACGGCGCTGATCGGCGCGTCGGCCGGGGCGATCCGCGTGGTGGAGCTCACCGCCGGCGACTGCTCCCTGAGGGTTGAACTGCCCGCTCCGGTCGCCGCGGCTCCCGCCGTCCTCACCGGCACCGGTGCCGCCGCCGTCGCCGCGCCGGCGCCGGAGGACGGGCCGGAGCATCACGGTGTCCGGGCACCGCTGGTCGGCACGTTCTACCGGCGCCCGGCGCCGGAGGCGGACGCGTTCGTGGAGGTCGGCGACGTCGTCGCGGCCGGGCAGACGCTCGGGATCGTCGAGGCGATGAAGCTCATGAACGAGATCAAGAGCGATCGGGCGGGACGCGTGGTGGCGATTCGTCCGGCCGACGGGCAGATGGTCGAGTTCGACGAGGTCCTCGTGGAGCTGGCCGTCGACGGCCACTGACCACCCTAGGCCGAGAGGAGGCATCGCCGGGTGTTCACGAAGATCCTCATCGCCAACCGGGGCGAGATCGCCGTCCGGGTGGCGCGCGCGTGTCGCGAGCTGGGTATCGCGACCGTCGCCGTCTACTCCGACGCCGACGAGAACAGCATGGTGGTCCGGCTCGCCGACGAGGCGGTCCGCGTCGGCCCCGCCGGAGCCGCCGCCAGCTACCTGAACGTCCCGAACATCATCGGTGCCGCGGTGAAGACGGGCGCGGACGCGATCCACCCGGGGTACGGCTTCCTCTCCGAGGATCCCTACTTCGCGGAGATCTGCGCCGACCACGACGTCACCTTCATCGGCCCGCCGCCGAAGGTGATGGAGGTGGTCGGGGACAAGGCCGTGGCCCGGCAGGCGATGACCGACGCGGGGCTGCCGCTGCTGCCGGGCACCGTCGACCCCGTGCACACGTTCGACGAGGCGCAGGAGATCGCGGAGAAGATCGGCTACCCCGTGATCATCAAGGCGTCGGCCGGCGGCGGCGGCCGCGGGATCACCGTCGTGCACCGTCCCGAGGACCTGCGCCGCTCCTACCAGGAGACCCGGGCGACCGCCCAGGCCGTCTTCCGCAACCGTGACGTCTACCTCGAGCGGTACCTCGAGCGCGCCCGGCACGTCGAGGTCCAGGTGATCTGCGACGACCACGGCAACGCCGTGCACCTGGGCGAGCGGGACTGCTCGGTGCAGCGGCGGCACCAGAAGCTGGTCGAGGAGGCGCCGTCGCCCGGCGTGACGCCGGCGTTGCGGGGCCGGCTCGGGGAGGCGGCGCTGGCCGGCGCCCGTGCCGTCGGGTACCGCGGCGCGGGGACGATGGAGTTCCTGCTCGAGGACGGCGGCGACTTCTGGTTCATGGAGATGAACGCTCGCATCCAGGTCGAGCACCCGGTCACCGAGCTGGTCACCGGCATCGACATCGTCGCCGAGCAGATTCGCGTCGCCGCCGGGCTGCCGCTCTCGTTCGGCCAGGACGACGTCCGGATCTCCGGTCACGCCGTGGAGTGCCGCATCAATGCCGAGGACCCGGCCCGCGGCTTCGCACCGGCGCCCGGCCTGCTGGAGGTGTTCGACCCGCCCGGCGGTCCGTGGACCAGGATCGACACCGCCAGCCGGCAGGGCGACCGCATCCCGCCCCACTACGACTCCATGATCGCCAAGTTGATCGTGTGGGCGCCGACCCGCCGGCTCGCCCTGGACCGGGCGATCCGGGCCCTCGACGAGTTCGACGTGGCCGGGCCCGGCGTCCGCACGACGATCGGCTTCCAGCGCAACGTCCTCGCCCACGCGGAGTTCCGCGGCGGCGACGCGCACACCGACTTCCTCAGCCGCCATCCTCCCGAGGAGCTGACATGATCCGTACCGCTCACCTGTTCCCAGGCCAGGGATCGCAACGCGTCGGCATGGGCCGCGACCTGGCCGACCGCCACCCGCGACTCGTGCGGCCGCTGTTCGACACGGCGAGCGACGTGCTCGGCTTCGACCTCGCCCGGGTCTGCTGGGAAGGCCCGGAGGACGTATTGCGCCGCACCGACATCACCCAGCCGGCCATCTTCGTCGCGAGCGTCGCCGCCCACCGCGTCCTGGCCGAGCGGCTCCCACCGCCGGTCGTCGTGGCCGGTCACAGCCTCGGTGAGTACACAGCCCTGGTCGCGGCCGGAGTGCTGGACTGGGTCAGCGCCCTGCGGCTGGTCCGCCGCCGCGGGCAGCTGATGGCGGCGGTGAACGACAGCACGCCCGGCGCCATGGCGGCGGTGCTCGGCCCGCCGGCCGCGGACGTCGAGGCCTGGTGCGCCGAGGTGGGCGATGGCGGCGACCTGCTGGTCGAGGTGGCCAACTACAACGCCGACACGCAGACGGTGGTGTCCGGGACGGTCGCCGGGGTGGCCGCACTGACCGAGCGCGCGCTGCGCGACGGACCCGAGGACGTGCAGGTCACGAAGCTCGGGGTGGGCGCCCCCTTCCACTGCTCGCTGATGCGCGGCGTCGAGGAGGAGTTCGCGGCCGACCTGGCCGCCACGGAGTTCGCCACGCCGCGGATCCCCGTGGTGGCGAACGCGACGGCGACGACGGTGGCGTCCGGCGCTCAGGCCCGGGCGGCCCTGCGCGCTCAGCTGGCCGGCCCGGTGCGCTGGCGGCAGAGCCTCGACGCCGTCACCGATCACCGCGTGGACGCGTTCGTCGAGGTCGGGCCGGGCCGGGTGCTGACCGGACTGTGCAAGCGCAGCCGCCCCGACATCGTGTGTCATTCGGCCTCCGACGCCCGGCGGGTCGATCGACTGGTGGCGGAACTGAGCCCGGCCCTGACGGCATGAGGTCCAGGACTGCGGGCTACCCGGTCCTTGCCGTCTTCGTCGCCTGCTCGCTCCCGATGTTCATGGCCGGCCTGGACAACCTGGTCGTGGTGACGTCGCTGACGGTGATCCGGGCCGATCTCGGTGCCGACGTCGCGCACCTGCAGTGGATCTCCAACGCCTACATCGTGGCGTTCGCCGGGCTGTTGCTGGTGGCCGCGGGGCTGGGTGATCGCTGGGGCCGCCGCCGGGTGTTCACCGCGGGGATCGCCGGGTTCACGGCGGCGTCGCTGTGTTGCGGCCTCGCCGACACCGCGGGCCAGCTCATCGCGGCCCGTGCCGTGCAGGGCGCCGGTGCCGCCATGCTGACACCGTTGTCGCTCACCATCCTCGCCGGTGCCGTACCGGCGCGCAGTCGCGGCCTGGCGATCGGTCTGTGGAGCGCCGCCAACGGCGCGGCCATCTCGCTCGGGCCGCTGGCCGGGGGAGCGGTGGCCGAGGGCCTGGACTGGCGGTGGGTGTTCTGGATCAACGTGCCGATCGGCGTGGTGGCCCTGGTGCTGGCGCGACGGTGGCTGCCGGAGAGCAGGGTGCGTTCGACTGGCGTCGACGTCGTCGGCATGGCGCTGGTCTGCGCGACGGTCGTCGCCGGCATCTGGGCGATCGTCAACGGCCCGGAGCGAGGCTGGACCGCGCCGGCCGTGCTGGTCGCCGGTGCGGTGTCCGTGGCGCTGGCCGTGGCGTTCGTGGTGTGGGAGCGGCGCACCGTGACGCCGCTGCTCCCGCCCCGGCTGTATCGGATCAAGGCGTTCACGCTGACCAACGTCGCCTCGCTGAGCATGCACTTCGGGGTGTTCGGCTCGATCTTCCTGCTGGCCCAGCTGCTGCAGGTGGCGCACGGCTACGGCCCGCTGGACGCCGGGCTGCGGACGATGGCGTGGACGGTCATGCCCATGATCGTGGCCCCGCTGGCCGGCATGCTGACCCAGCGGATCGGCGGCGGGCGGCTGATCGCGGCCGGCCTGGCACTGCAGGCCGCCGGCCTGGCCTGGATCGCGGCGGTCGCCGCTCCGGCGCAGCCGTTCGCCGAGATACTGGGGCCGATGGTGACGGCCGGAATCGGCATGGGGCTGGTGTTCGCGCCGACGGCGGCGGTGGTGCTGGCCGCCGTCCGCTCCGAGGAACACGGGCTCGCCTCCGGTGCGAACACCACGGTCCGCGAGTTCGGGGGAGCGCTCGGCATCGCGGTCCTCGGCACCGTGTTCCAGGCGCACGGCGGCTACGGCGATCCGCAGCGGTTCGTCGACGGGGTCGTAGCCGCGCTGTGGGTCGGTGCGCCCGTGGTGGTGGCCGGTGCCGTCGTGGCGCTGTTCATCCCGCGTGGCGCCGGGTCGGTCGAGCCGACGATACCGCCGGGCGACGACGCGCGCCCAGCGGTCCACTCGGCCTGAGCGAGCATACAATCGCCGACGATGACGCCTCGTCGTTCTCCGCAAGCGGGCACCGAACGGTCCCTGCTGGCGAAGGCCGGGTATCACCACGGCAACCTGCGTTCGGCGCTGATCGAGAGCGCCGTCGCGCTGGTGCGCGCCCGCGGTGCGCACCGGTTCACGCTAGCCGAGGCCGCCCGGGTCGCCGGTGTCACGGCGGCCGCTCCGTACCGGCATTTCGAGAGCCGCGAGGAACTGCTGGCCTGCGTCGCCGAGAGCGGGTTCGAGCAGCTGAAGGTGGCGATGAACGCCGTCGACCTCACCGCCTGGGACGATCCGCTGGACCGGGTGATCGCGCTGGGCATGGAGTACGTCCAGTTCGCGATCCGTGAGCCGCAACTGTTCAGGCTGATGTTCTCCGTCGAGGAGCGGCTGCCCGCGTCCGCCGCCGGGCTGGCCGCCCTGGACCTGCTGGAACAGACGCTCGAACAGGCCGGCCGGGCCGGGCGCCTGACCGTCGACGCCGGCACCGCGAAGCGGGCCGCCTGGGCGCTGGCGCACGGCGTGGCGATCCTGCGCATCGACGGCATGGCGACGTTCGAGTCCGACACGACCACGGACATCGCGAGCACCCTGCGGACCCTGCTCACCGGTCTCGCCGGCACGCCCGAGGCCTAGGGCCGCGCGGCACGAGGGCGCCGGCGGCGTCGAGGGCGTGTTCGTCCAGCGAACGGGTGCTTGACTCCGCTCGTGCGCCAATTTAATGTTTGTGGTCGTTACATCAATTATGAATTGGAGTGCCATGCGGTTGTCGCCACGCAAGTCGCGAGTATTGTTACGAACAATTCATGTGGCCGTCGCATTGGTGTTGGGAACGTATGTCTATGCGCCCGAGCACGTGACCGACGGCATGCGGCCGGCGATGATGTTCGTGGTGGTCCCACTGGCCACGCTGACCGGTCTGTGCATGTGGAAGCAGGCCGCCTTCCGGGCGCTGCTGTCCCGTTCGTCGCGGCGCGATGCCGTGGCGCCCCGGTGAGAGCGGCGGTCCCGTCCGCCCGGCTCGGCCTGGCGGTCCTGGGGGCGTCGGTCGTCGGTGTCGTCCTGCTCAGTGTGGCCGGGCGGCTGCTGGGGCCCGCACAGGACTGGCGGCCGGAGCCGTACGTCGCGCCGCCGTTGACGGATCGGCCGCCGCCACCCGTCGACACTGGCTCGGCGCCGTCCGACGGCGACGCCGAGCACGGGGTGGTCCGGGAAGACATCTCGGTCCCCGTCCGCGGCGACGAGCTGGCCGCAACGGTGTTCGCCCCGGACGCGCCCGGCTCGTACCCCGCCGTCGCGTTCGTGCACGGCGCGGGGGCGGGTGACCGGTCGTCGTTCTTCGGCCTGGCCGAGCGGTTCGCCCGGGCCGGCATCGTCGCCGTCGCCTATGACAAGCGGTCGGACTACTCCTACTTCGACAACCGCGACTTCGACCAACTGGCCGAGGACGCGAGCGCCGTCGTCGCGGTCATGCGGGACCGTTCCGACGTCGACCCCGAGCGGGCCGGGCTGTGGGGACTCAGCGAGGGCGGCCGTGTCGTTCCGCTCGCGGCCTCACGCGACTCCGGCGTGGCGTTCGTCGTGACCGTCGGCGGTGCGATCCGCGGCCCGCTGCGCAACACCGCCTGGTCGGTGTACGAAGGCCTCGCCGCGGCCGGGGCACCGGCCGGCGCGGGCCGGCTCGCCGTGCGCATCCTCGGCGGCGGGCACCTGTTCACCCTGCATCTGGACCCGCCCACCGGGGTCTGGGCCGGGGTCGGGCAACCCGCGCTGGTCATCTACGGGACGAACGACTATCTCGTCCCGCCCGCCGAGAGCTCCCGCCACATCGTCGACGACCTGCGGCGCGGCGGCAACACGGCGCACGCCGTCCGGTTCTTCGACGGAGCCGACCACGGACTGCGCCGCGACGGCGACTACGCCCCCGGCTACGTGCGCACCGTGACCGACTGGATCACGGGTCTGCCCGGCTCGGCCGCGGCCGCCGCACCGGTGGCCGGCCCGCTGCCGGTCCAGCGGTACGCCACCACGCCGGTGCCGCGCACGCCCTGGTACGGCGGCACACCGGGGCTGATCGCGACGGTGCTGTTGACCGTCGTGGGCGCCCTGGTCGTGCCCGCTATCGTGCGGCGGCGGCTGCCGGCCGGTGCCGGCGAGTGCGCCGCCGTGCTGCGGAGCAGCCGGCGGGCGATGCGGGCGGGCATCGCCGCCTACGCCGTCATGTGGGCCTATGTCGGCCTGACGATCGGCCTGGGCTACACCCGCAACGGCGGTGAGCTGCTCTTTCAGGTCGGCTGGGGCCTGGTGCGTGCAGCCGGGTTACTGGCCGTGGTGGCCGGGGCGGCGGCCGGCGCGGCGCTGCTGACGGCCCGCCGGCACGGCTGGGCGCCGGAGGGTGCGCAACAGGTGTTGCTCGCTTCGCATGGCGCGGTGGCGGCTCTCATGGTCCTCAGCGTCGCCTACTGGGGCGTATTCGAGCCACGCTGGTGAGCAAGGGAGTAGTGACACAAGGATGACCGAGACCCCGTCCGGCAAGCGCGTCCCCGCGGCCGAGCGGCGAGAATCGATCCTCGCCGCCGCGAGCGTCGTTTTCGGTGACCGTGGCTACGCCGGCGCGACCACCGACCAGATCGCCGCCGGGGCCGGAATCAGCCAGGCGCTCGTGGTCCGCAGCTTCGGTGGGAAGGAACAGTTGTTCCTCGATGTCGCCCGCCGTGCCATCGACACGGTCAGCGAAACCTTCCGCCAGGCGATCGCCGATACGGGGTCAGCGGAGCCTATGGAGCAACGCCTTGCGCACGCCCTTGTCGAACTGATCGCCGACAGGGGCATCCTGCTCAGCATCACCCACATGTTCGCCCTCGGCCACGACGCGGTCACTGGATCGGTCGCGCGCGACGGCCTGCTCGCCATCTACCGCATCGTGCGCGATGAAGCCGGACTCGGTTCAGACCGTGCGGCACAGTTCATCGCCAACGTCCTGCTCATCAACAACATCCTCACTGGCCGGCTCCACACCGTCGCCGAAACGGACGCCGACGAACTTCTCCGTGAGGCATGCCATGACAACCTCAGCCGCTTCCGCACGCTGACGAAGCAGATCGTCGCATAGCTGCACGCCAGAGTGTCCGCACACGGCGTGGGTGTTCCGCGGCCCGAACATCGGCCAACTCGCCGCGCCATATGGCCCGATACTCGATCTCGAGCAGGTGTGGATACGGGTACTCCGTGCGTGCCGGCGCCGTCACCGACCACGCGCGGACGCCACCCAGCCGCTCACGTTGGCCCGGATGGCGGCCTCGAAGACGGCCGCCGGATCGCCTTCCCGCGGCATGAAGTCGCCGAGCTCGATCGACACCAGCCCGTGCACGTTGGCCCACAGCGCGGTGGCGATCGACTCCGCCGGCGGCCGCTTCGGGAACGCGCCCGCGCGGACCGCCCGCCGGACCGCTTTGAGCAGCGGCTCGAATGTCCGCGCGCCGGACCGCGCCGCGCGCCGCCCGACGTCGGCTGGGCGCAGCTCGCCGCCGAACATGACGCGGTAGCCGTGCGGATCGGCGAGCGCGTTCTCGCGGTAGGCGTGGCCGAGCTGGACGATGTCGGCGACCGGGTCGTCGCTGACCCCGACCGCCGCCAGCCGCTCGGCGAACCGGGCGAACACCTGCTTGTACAGCGCCGAGACCAGCCCGGGCTTGCCTCCGAACAGTGAGTACACCGCCGCCGTCGACGTGCCGGCCTCGGCCGCTAGCGCGCGCAGGTTCAGCGCCGCGACGCCGTCGGACGAGACGGTCGCGGCCGCCCGTTCCAGCAGCCGGTCGCGGAGCGCGTCGTCGTGGAGCCGAGGTCTACCCACGTGGCGAGCATAACCTAACGTTGTTACATAACAGCGTTAGGTCAAGTGCCCGTCGCTGGAGGAAACGGGCAACCAGCGGCTGGTCCTCGCGGGACATTGCGCTGCTCGGTGACGCGGCACGCTCTGAACCACTCGGAGCATGCTGCGGTTCCGGGACCGCGTGACGATGCCGGCCAGTGCAACGCAGAGATCTGCCCGGCTGCCGCCGCGGCCTCCGCAGGGCTGTTCGAAGCGCGACCTGTACGAGTGAGGCGCTGGTCTTGCGCGCCGCGAGCGGTCCGCCGGGCGGCCGGGTTGCTACCGCCCGAGTGCGCTGGCGCCTAGCAGAGGCCCGCTCCGCGCCACTCTGGTCGCCTCGCCGTCGGCGATGGCTCAGAGCGGCGGCGCTGCTGACGTTGGCGCTGCTACCGCTGCCCTCGACGTGCTGAGCCCACGCGGTGCCGTCCCAGAAAGGCCGTGACTGTGAGCCGCCATTGAAACGGCCGATGATGGCGTCACTGATCAGGAGGATTTGGCGGTCACGGGCGAGGCCGGGTGATCGGCACGGCGTCGGCCGCGCCCGCGGGCCTGGCCGACCCGGCCAGGGCACCGAACACGACCCGGGCGTGTTGACACCAGCGCCAACAATTGGCGCTCATGTCACCACCCGCGACCACGACCGGCCGCCGGGCAGGGACGCCCGGCCGCCGCAGCGGGCAGCGCCTGGATGAGCTACCCATGGCGGCTCACACCGCCGCCACCGAGTCGATCACGGAGAAGGGTCGGGTTTCCCGCGACTGCAGAGCCGACCTTCTCCATGATCAAGCCGTACCCGGTCGTCGTCGCCGTGTGCGGCAGCCCCGTACGACGCCACGCTGACGGCGCACACGACCCATCCGACATCGGACCGGTTGTCCACGCCTGGTCGTCAACGTCGACGACGACCCATCGTCATCGACAACGGCGGCTAACACCGTGACTTGTCGTTCCTCGAGCTGTACTGGGGCGCGCCTCGCGCACCCGGCAGGCACCGCCCTTCGCAGCCCGTTGACCCTCGGTGCTCTTCGCGCGTACGATCACCATCAGCAACGCTTTAATACGTATTAACGCCTGGATGTCTGCTCGACATCCTCTGCCGCTTCGGCGTCCGTCGTCGGCCACGATCTCCATGGGGGATGACCATGCCTGAAGCCACCCGCGTCGCGATCACGCCCTGCGAGACGTCCGACCTCCCGTCGCCGGCTGGCCTGACCGGCGCCACCGCCGTGATCACCGATGCCCGTGGGGTCGAGCGTCGCTGGCGGTGTCGGACGGGACATCGTGGCTGATCTCTCCGCCAGGACGGCCGATCTGAGCCACTCCTCGAGTCGTTCCCCCATGGGTGACGCGTCGGCACTGATGTGGGCTGCGCGCGCATCCTCGGACACCGTGCGCGAGATCCCCTACAGGACAGTTGACGGCCGGACGATGCTCCTTCATGTGTCGCCATCCCGCGAGCCGGTCAGCTCGCCGGTGCCGACGGCGGTCTTCTACCACGGGGGCGGGTGGGTCCGCGGAACGTGGAGGCAGTTTCTGCCGCAGGCGTCCTGCCTGAACGAGCTGGGCATGCTCGCCGTGCTCGTCGAGTACCGCATGGAGGGCCCCGTGGCGGCCGCCGCGGATGCGGTGGCCGCCATGAGGGCCGTGGTCGAGAACGCCCGGGACATCGGGTGCGACGTGGAGCGCATCGTGGCGATCGGCGGCTCGGCCGGCGGCCACCTGGCACTGGCGACGGCCGTGCTCGACCTGCCGGACACCGATCCGAACCACCGGCCGGCCGCTCTCGTCCTGCTGAATCCGGTCACGAACACCTGCGGTGAGTTCCCGGCCGGATTCGGCAGACGGCACTTTGACAACGACGATCACGCCCGGCGTTACTCGCCTGTGCATCACGTCGGCTCGAGAACTCCGCCCGTGCTGGTCATGCACGGCACGGCGGATACCGCCGTGCACCACGAGAACTCCGTCGATTTCGCCCGGGCAGTGATGTCGCACGGCGGGTATGCCGAGGTCATCCTGTACCCCGGCCAGCGCCACGGTTTCTTCAATCCGCGCGACGGCGCCCGTCGGCGACCCGATGACGAAAACGTCAGCTATTTCGACAGGACGACCTGGGAAATGGCTCGTTTCAGCCGCCTGGCGGTCATCGACAAGCCCTGACCGGCGGCATTTGTCGACGCCCGCGCGGCGCGACGAGAACGCGCCCCATGACGAGCCCGCGGTACTCGCATCGTGTCGCCTGTGACGGCTACCCGGCCCTTCGATAACAGCTCGGGACGAGTCGTCGACGGGCTCTTGACGGCGCGCGTCATCTGTCCGTAACGTGAGCGCCCATCAGGAATCAATACGTATTAAGGATGGCCATGGCAGCGCAACGGCGGCGCCCCACCCAGGTGGACATAGCCCGGCGTGTGGGCGTCTCCCAGGGGACGGTTTCGCTGGTCATCAGTGGTGGCGCGGCGAGCGACCAGGTCGCCGAGAAGACCCGCCGCGCGGTGCTCGAGGCCGCCGCAGAGCTCGGATACACGGTCAACGCCGCGGCGCGCAGGCTCAAGGGCGGACGTACCCGGATGCTCGGCCTGTACACGTTCGAGCCGGTGTTTCCGGTGGACCAGCGGGACTTCTACTTCCCGTTCCTGCTCGGCGTCGAGGAGGCGACGGCTCGCTACGGCTACGACCTGCTGCTGTTCAGCTCGGCCACGGCCGGGGGTACTCGACGCATCTACGCGGGCGGGGTCAACCGGCTCAAGGTGGCCGACGGCTGCGTGCTTCTCGGTCGCCATCTGCACCGCGACGACCTGGCCGAACTCGTCCACGAGGACTTCCCGTTCGTGTTCATCGGACGCCGCGAGGTCCCCGGTGAGGAGCTGTCGTACGTCGCCGCCGACTACGTGGGCGCCACTCGGGACATGGTCCGGACGCTCGCCGATCGCGGGCATCGGCATCTCGCGTACCTCAAGCTGAGCGGAGATCAGGAACCGACCCGGGACCGCGAGTCCGGGTTCCGGCTGGGGCTCGGTGACGTGGGGATCGCCGGCGACGGCTGCGTCGTCCACCCCATCGACGACCACGGCGTCATCACGGGTGACCTGCTGCGCAGCTGGCTGTCCGCCGGCGTGACGGCCCTGCTGGTGGAACCGAGTGAGGACGACTCCACGATCGCCGCGGTCGAGCGAGCCGCGGCCGAGGCCGGTGTTCGCATCCCCGAGGACTGCTCGGTGGTCCTGCTCGGTGACCCGCCCCTCGGCGAGGGCGCCCGCGACTGGACGCGCTTCTCACTGCCCCGCGAGGAGATGGGCCGGGAGGCCGTCCGGCTGCTCCTGGACCTGCTGGACAACGACGACGGCGAACCTCGTCAGCTGAACGTCGCCTGTACGCCGATCCCCGGCGTCTCCATCGCCGAACCGCCCGCACCGCCGAAGGGACCGCCGCGGTGACCTACTTCATCGTCAAGCGGCTGGCGATCGGCCTCCTCACCATCTGGGGCGTCGTCACCGCGGTCTTCATCGTGGTCCGGCTCGCGCCCGGCGACCAGGCCACGGTGGCACTCGGCCCGGACGCGAGCGCGGCGGAGATCGAGGCGCTGCGGCACACGCTCGGCCTCGACCGGCCCCTGCTGGTCCAGTACTTCTCGTACCTCGGCGACGTCGTGAGGCTCGACTTCGGAGAGTCCTACCGCTTCGGCCGCCCGGCCATGGATCAGGTGATCGAGCGCTTCCCGGCGACCGTCGAGCTCACCCTGGCCGCCACGGTCATCGCGATCATCGCCGGCCTGATCCTCGGCGTCCTCGCCGGCAAGAAGCCGGGCAGCGTCCTCGACCGGGCGGTCTCCACGTTCGCTCTCGGCCTCCAGGCACTGCCACCGTTCTGGGTCGGCATCATGTTCATCCTGATCTTCGCGCTGCAGCTGCAGGTGCTGCCCAGTGCCGGCGGCGGCAGTCTCGCCAACCTCGTCCTGCCGGCGGTCACGCTGTCGATCCCGTTCACAGCGCTGGTAGCCCGCATGACCCGCAGTGGCGTGGCCGAGACGATGTCCGAGGCCTTCGTCCAGACCGCCCGGTCCAAGGGCCTCACCGAGACGCAGGTGCTCACCGGCCACGTCGTGAAGAACTCGCTCATCCCCGTGGTCACCGTCGTCGGTCTCCAGGTCGGGACACTGCTCGGCGGCGCCGTGATCATCGAGACCGTGTTCGCGTGGCCCGGGCTCGGGTCCCTGCTGGTCAGCGCGGTCGGGAACCGTGACTACGCGGTCGTCCAGGCAGCCACCGTCCTGATCGCCCTGTGCGTGATCGTCCTCAACCTGGCCGCCGACATCGTCAACGCCAAGCTCGACCCTCGGATCCGTCTGGAGGCGCGCCGATGACCCAGTCGGACATCCTGCTCACCGAGGCCCCCGGTCCGGCCGCACCTCCCGTCCGGCGCCGGCGCCGGCGGCCCCTCGCCGCGATTCCCTACGTGATCATCGGCGTCTACGTGCTCGCGGCGGCGATCGGCCCGTTCCTGATCGACTACGACCCGGTGGCCACCGAGGTCACCGAGCGCCTGCTACCCCCGGGATCGGCGACGGGGTCCGGTACCGCGTGGCTGGGCACCGACGCCGTTGGACGAGACGTTCTGGCGCAGGTCGTGTACGGCGCGCGGACGTCGTTCATCATCGGCATCGCCGTCGTCACGGTGTGCTGCCTGATCGGTGTCGCGCTCGGCGCGATCGCCGGATACTCCGGCGGGCTGCCCGACGCCGTCGTCTCGCGGACCATCGACATCCTGATGGCGTTCCCCGGCATCCTGCTCGCGATCGTCATCGCCGGCCTGCTCGAGCGCGGCATGCACGTCGTGATCATCGCGTTGTCGGTTGGCGGCTGGGTCGGCTTCGCGCGGCTGTCGCGCAGTATCACGATGTCCACCCGCGAACGCGACTGGGTGGACGCCGCCCGCATCATGGGCGTCTCCAAGCCGGCCACCCTCAAGCGGCACATCGTTCCGTTCCTGGCCGGATCGGTCGTCGCCCTGGCCACGATCGAACTCGCATCGGCCGTGCTGTCCGAGGCGGCCCTCAGCTTCCTCGGTCTCGGTCTTCCCCCGCACATCGTGTCGTGGGGACAGGCCATCGCGGGCGGCCGGGAGCACCTGAGCACCGCCTGGTGGATCACGGTCTTCCCCGGTATCGCGCTCACGATCCTCGTCATCTGCATCGGCCTGGTCGGCGACAGGCTCACCCGGCGGTTCACGCGCAAGCGGGACTAGGGCGCTGGCCGCTCACTTCCAACGACGAAAGGACTCCCGCACATGACTATCCGTACTCGGCGATCGCTGGCGGCGGCCGCAGGCGCCGTCGCACTGCTCATCGGGGCTGCTGCCTGCTCATCCGACGACCCGGCGTCTGAGACCGGTGGCTCCGAGGCGGCCGGCGGCGACCTGACCGTCGCGGGGCCGATCCCGATCGAGAACCTCGACCCCCACGGTGCGGCGAGCCTGGACGCCGGCACCCAGCTCGCGGCTCGGGCGATCTTCAGCCAGCTCGTCGTCAGCAACGGTCCCGGCGAGTTCGAGGGGGAGCTCGCGGAGTCGTGGGAACCCAACGCCGACGCCAGCGTGTGGACGTTCACCCTGCGTGAAGGGGTCGAGTTCTCCGACGGCACTCCTGTCGCCTCGGCCGACGTCGTGGCGTCGTTCGACCGCGTCCTGGCCGGGGAAGGTCCGCTCGCCGGCAACTTCGGCGGGTACACCGCGGCGGCACCCGACGAGTCGACCGTGGTCTTCACCTCTCCGACGCCGGACGCCGCGTTCCTCGGCAAGGTCTCTTCGTTCTTCGTCACGCCGCAGGCCGCCGCGAACGAAGGCTTCTTCCAGGATCCGATCGGGTCCGGGCCGTTCGTCGTGGAGTCGTTCGAGCCTGGGGCGACGCTCCAGCTCGCGCCGAACCCCGGCTACTGGGACGGCGAGCCGGCCCTTGACTCCCTGGAGTTCCAGTCGATCCCCGAGGTGGCGGCTCGGATGACGGCGCTGCAGACCGGCGAGGTCGACGTCACCTGGGCCATGCCCGATGACCAGATCGCGCAGCTGAGGTCGGACTCCAACATCACTGTCGAGAACGTCGCGAGCCCGGCCGTCTTCACGATGTGGATGAACAGCTCCACGCCGGCCCTGCAGGACTCAGCTGTGCGGCAGGCCCTGTGGCAGGCGGTCGACTTCGAGTCGATCATCGGCTCGTTGTACCCGGAGACGGGAACACCGGCGGACTCGCCGATCAGCCCCGCCGTGCTCGGCTACGCACCGCAGGAGCCGGTGGAGTACGACCCGGAGGCGGCCAAGGCGGCGCTGGACGCGGCCGGGTTCGACTACGAGAACACCGTGATCCGGTGGCAGTTCTCGCAGGCCAACTTCCGGAACTTCGTCGACGCGGTGGTCTCCGACCTCGCCGAGATCGGCGTGACCGTCGAGCCGATGGAGAAGGAGCAGGCGGTCTTCCTCGAAGACCTGCTGGCGCTGAACTGGGACATGAACCTCCAGCAGCTCGGGACGCAGGGGTTCGACGCGGCGACCAACCTGGGCCGTCTCTACACGTGCGCGGCGAACCGCATGGGCTACTGCAACGAGGAACTCGATCAGATCCTCGCCGAGGCCGGCTCGACGAGCGACACGGCGCAGCGCGAGGACCTGTATGCGCAGGCGAGCGAGATCATCTGGAACGACGCGGTCGGCATGTACCCGATGTTCGTAGAGCAGCCGTACGCGTGGCGGACCAGCGTCGAGGGCTTCCAGCCCGTCCCGGACGGCGTGCCCTACTTCGACGAGGTCACGGTCTCGGGTGACTGATCAGTACTCGTCCACCGCCGCGGCACCCGCGGCAGGCGACGCGGCCCACGCACCCGGAGCGCCTCTGCTCCGGGTGGAGGACCTCGTGGTCGTGCTGCCGTCGGGTGCCACTCCAGGTACCGTCATCGACAAGGTGTCCTTCGCCGTGGACGCCGGCCGCACGACCGGCCTCATCGGGGAGTCCGGAAGTGGCAAGACGATGAGCGCGATGTCGATCGTCGGGCTGCTGCCGGCCGAGGCGGAGACCGCGGGTCGCGTCACCTGGAGGTCGGAGGATCTCCTCACCGCGGCCGCTCGCCGGATCCGGCAGGTCCGTGGCCGGGAGATCGGTGTGATCTTCCAGGACCCGCTGGCCGCGCTCAACCCGATCCAGACGATCGGCAGGCAGGTCGGCGAGATATTGCGGCGCGGCGGCATGTCGCGTCAGCAGGTCCGAGCCCGGGTCCTGGAGCTGTTGGAGCGGGTCGGGATCCCGGACCCGCACCAGCGGATCGACGTGTACCCGCACGAGATGTCCGGCGGCATGCGGCAGCGGGTCATGATCGCGATGGCGCTGGCCGGAGAGCCACAGCTGATCATCGCGGACGAGCCGACGACCGCCCTCGACGTCACGACCCAGGCGCGCATCCTCCGGCTGCTGGCCGACCTGCGCGAGCAGGAGCACATGGCGATGCTGTTGGTGAGCCACGACCTGCGGGTGATGGCGCACGTCGCCGACGATGTGGTGGTCATGTACGCCGGCCGGGTCGCCGAGCGCGGCCCGGCGCGGGAGGTGCTGGAGCACCCGCTGCACCCGTACACCCGGGCACTGGCGAACAACGTGCCGGCGGTCAGCACGAAGTCGGCGATCGCCGAGCCGCTGCAGGGCGCCCCGGCCAACCCGTTCGACCGGCCCACCGGGTGCGCGTTCCATCCGCGCTGCCCGATGGCACAGGACCGCTGTCGCACTGAGGTGCCGCTCCTGCGTGAGGTCGAGCCGGGCCGGTTCAGCGCCTGCCATTTCTCCGAGAAGGTGGAGCCGTGAGTTCGCACGTTCTGGAGATCCGTGACCTCAGGGTGGCGTTCCCCGGACCCCGCCGGTCGCTGCGCGCAGCTCGGACGATCGTCCAGGCCGTCGCCGGCGTCGACCTGGACATCCGGGCCCGGGAGACACTGGCGCTGGTCGGCGAGTCCGGGTCGGGGAAGTCGACCGTCGCGCGCTGTGTCCTCGGGCTCGTCCGCCCGCAGGAGGGCACGATCACGTACGAGGGCCGAGCGCTCGGGCCGATCGACAAGCGGCCCGCGGAATTGCAGCGCGCCATCCAGATGGTGTTCCAGGATCCCGGCTCGTCGCTGAATCCGCGAATGACCGTGAGCGCGATCATCCGCGAGGCGTGGAAGGTGCATCCCGCGGTCGCGCCGAAGGGCGATCGCCGGAAGGCGCTGGCGGAGGTGCTCGCCGACGTCGGTCTCGACGCGGGCGTCGCCGGCCGCCGCCCGTCGGCGTTGTCCGGCGGCCAGCGCCAGCGGGTGAGCATCGCTCGAGCGCTGGCGCTGCGACCGCGCCTGCTGGTGTGCGACGAGGCGGTCTCGGCTCTGGACGTGTCGGTCCAGTCGCAGATCCTGCGCCTGCTCGTCGATCTCCAGCGCACGCACGACCTGTCGATCCTCTTCATCACGCACGACCTCGCGGTGGTACGGCAGATCGCGGACCGGGTGGCGGTGATGAAGACGGGCGAGCTGGTCGAGTGCACGACGGCCGAGCAGCTGTTCACGGCGCCCGCCCATCCGTACACCCAAGGGCTGTTGAGCGCCGCCCACGACCTGGAAGGCACGAACGTCGGGTTCGAGTACACACGGGAGCAGATCAGTTGAGTACGGACGCGAGCCTCCACACCGACATCCTGATCGTCGGCGGAGGTGTGGGCGGGGTCGCGGCGGCTCTGGCGGCGCTGCGTCGCGGCCGGTCGGTGACCGTGACGGAGGAGTGCGACTGGCTCGGCGGGCAGCTCACCAGCCAGGCTGTCCCGCCGGACGAGCATCCGTGGATCGAGCAGTTCGGGTGCACCCGCTCGTATCGCGCGTTCCGTGAGGGAGTGCGCGACTACTACCGGACCTGGTACCCGCTCACCGCGGCCGCGCGCCGCCAGGCCGACCTGAATCCGGGTCTGGGCCGGGTGAGCCGCCTGTGTCACGAGCCGCGGGTCGCCCTGTCCGTGATCGAGGGCATGCTCGCCCCGTACCGCTCCGCGGGCACGCTGCGGGTCTTGACCGGTCACCGCCCCGTCGCCGCCCAGACCGACGGCGACCGGGTCACGGCCGTCACCGTCGTCGCTCGCGACGGCGTGGGGTGCACCATCGAGGCGTCGTACGTCCTGGACGCCACCGAGCTCGGCGACCTGCTGCCGCTGGCGGGGGTCGAGCACAGCATCGGCTTCGAGGCGCAGTCCGAGACCGGCGAGCCGAGCGCACCGAGTGAGGCGCAGCCGCTCAACCAGCAGGCGTTCTCGTGGGTGTTCGCGGTCGAGCACCGCGAAGGCGAGGACCACACGATCGACCGCCCCGACCAGTACGGGTTCTGGCGCGACTACCAGCCGGACTTCTGGCCGGATCGGCTGCTCAGCCTCACCGCCCCGGACCCGCGGACGCTGGTGCCGTTCACGCGGACGTTCGTGCCGCATGCCCCCGCCGGCCGGGTGGTGGCCGACCAGAGCAAGGACCCCGGCGACCGCGACCTGTGGCTGTTCCGCCGGATCTTCGCCCGGGAGCAGTACGAGCCCGGCCTCGCCGCGAGCGACGTCACCGTCGTCAACTGGCCGATGATCGACTACCTGCCCGGTCCGCTGGCCGGGGTCTCCGACGACGAGCGCGCCAAGCACCTGGAGGGCGCGCGGCAGCTCTCGCTGAGCATGCTCTATTGGCTGCAGACCGAAGCGCCCCGGCCCGGCGGCGGCGCCGGCTGGCCGGGTCTGCGGCTGCGGCCCGACGTCATGGGCACGACCGACGGCCTGGCCATGGCGCCGTACATCCGGGAGTCCCGCCGCATCAAGGCACACACGACCATCGTCGAGCAGGACCTGTCGATGACCGTCCGCGGGGATGCCGGCGCCGTGCGGTACCCGGACTCGGTCGGCATCGGGATGTACCGGATCGACCTACACCCGTCGACCGGCGGCGACAACTACATCGACGTGCCCAGCAGCCCGTTCCAGATCCCGCTCGGTGCCCTGCTGCCGGTCCGGGTGCGCAACCTGCTCGCCGCCGGGAAGAACCTCGGCACGACGCACATCACCAACGGCTGCTACCGCCTCCACCCGGTCGAGTGGAACATCGGCGAGGCCGCGGGCGCCCTGGCCGCGCACTGCCTGGCCCACTCGCTCACCCCGGAGCAGGTACGCGGCGACGCCGTCCGGCTCGACACCTTCCAGAGCGAGCTCGTCGCCGACGGGTTCGAGCTCGCCTGGCCCGAGGTGAAGGGCTACTGACGGCCGACGGACCGTCCTGTCACCGCACGAGAACCAGCTACTCCACCCAACGAAGGGACAAGCAGCATGGTCACACCCGTGAACAGGCGTCATCTGCTCCGTACCGCGGGCATCGCGGGAGTCGCCACCGCGACGCTCGGCGCCGTCAGCGCGTCGGCGCAGGCAGCACCCGCCGTGGACCTGGCCGGCGCCGCGACCCCGCAGGACTTCGGCGCCGTCGGCGACGGCGCCGCCGACGACACAAACGCCATCCAGCAGGCCATCGACGCCCAGCTGACCAAGCCGAACAAGATCGTCTACTTCCCGCCCGGCACGTACCGGATCACCCGGACCCTCGTGATCCCGGACGTCGAGGGCAACCTCGCGCCGAACTTCAACCGCCTCGTGCTCGCCGGCGCCGGGACGATGGGATCGCGGACGTCGATCATCGACGTCGACTTCAACGGCACCGGCATCCTTCTGCAGGCGCCGTTGGCCGCGGTCCGCGGGCTCTCCTTCGTCGCGCCGGCGAGCCTGACGAACACGATCGGCATCCACATCGCCCGCGATGCCGGCCGAGGCACACAGTCCAACACCGACGACATGGACGCGACGATCACCGAGTGCACGTTCGTCGAGTTCTTCACCGCGGTGAAGCACGTCGGGCGCGGACTGGTGTTCACGAACAACCTCGTCGCGGTCGGCGACGTGGGCCTCGACATCTCGTGGCCCACCGGAGGCGTCGCCGGGAGCAACGTCCACGTGCTGCCGTACGGGATGCGCAAGTGGCTCATCGAGGGCAACCATTTCCACAGCATGAGTTTCGCGATCACGACGACCGGCGCCGACGCGCACAACTTCCGTGGTGCGATCATCGCCAACAACATCCTCGACATCGGCCGGCGGTTGTTCACCGGAGGGATCATCAACTCGACCTTCTCCGGCAATGTCGTCGAGAACGGGGCCACCAACGCCGCCGACGCCGCGGTGATCTCCGTGAAGTCGGGTGGCTCGAACCTCACCTTCACCGGCAACGTCCTGGGCGGCGGCGACCCGGGTGGCGGCGCCCGGCCGCGACACGCCATCGAGTTCCGGCCCGAGGCGGCCGCGCGCAACGTCACGATCACCGGGAACAGTTTCAACTGGGTCGACGGGTCGCCGATCTACTTCGGCCGGGCGGCGTCGGAGATCACGGTCTCGGCGAACTCGTTCGACAACTGGAACCTCCTCGCCGAGGAGCGCTGGGCGGCCGTGCGCGTCAACGGCGACGCCACCGACCTCTCGGTGATCGGTAACGCGTTCGGCGCGAACACCGTCGCCGGGGCGCCCCCGGTGCGGGTGATCGGGACGCTGACCGGATCCACGATCGTCGGGAACCTCTTCGACAACACCGCGGGCGTCGTCTACGCCGAGGCGATCGGCGAGGAGAACTACATCGAGCGGCGCAGCGTCGGCGCCAACCAGCACGAGCTCACCGCGGCGAAGAACGGCGCGCTCGTGGTCCGGGCGACCGCCGCGCCAGCAGCCGGTACTGACGCGTACGGCAGCTTCGTCGCCGCGTCGGAACAGCCGATCGGTGCGGGACCGGGGGTGAAGGGCGGTGTACGGGTCGTCCCGGCCAATGCGTCCGGCGCCGCCGCGGTCGAGCTGCTCTGCTCGACGAACGACACCAACGCCGTCGCGGCCATGCGGGTGGACATCAACGGGCTGATCCCATCCGCCGACAACCTCCGCGACATCGGGTCGGCAGAGCGGAAGATCCGTACTGTGTACGCGCACAACCTGCAGCTCACGGTCGTATCGGCGGCCGACCTGCCGGAACCCACGCCGGGAGCCGTGGCCCTGGTGCAGGATGCGTCCACCGGAGCCGGCATCCTCGCCGTCGCCGACGGCACGGGGTGGCGCCGCCTGCCGCTGGGTGCCCTGGTCAGGACCTCCTGAACGGGACAATGGGCCCGCCGGCCGACGGCACGGGCGATGAACAGCGAAGGGATCGACGCGTGAGGCTTGCCAGCTACCTCGTCGACGGCGCCGAACGGTGGGGGTTCGTCGTCGACGAGCCGGCCACCGGGCGGGTCTGGGTGGTCGAACCCGCGCAGGCCGAGGCCTTCGTCGTCCGGTACGCGTCGATCCCGTCGTCGGGCCTGGTCGCCAGTCGTCCCCGGTTCCTCGGGGACGACTGGCCGGCCACGCTCGTGGAGTTCCTCGCCCTCGAGGACGAGGGCATGGCCGCGTTGTCACGGCTGGTGCCGTACGTCGAGCGGTTCGTGGCGCAGTCGGACGCGACGCTGCTGCCGAAGGCCGGGCACCCGGTGGAAGAGGTCGAGCTTCTGGCTCCCGTTCCGCGGCCTCGGCTCTACTGGGGACTGGTGGCGAACGCTCCGTCGTTCGTGCGGAACAACCCGAACACCCGCATCCTCAACTTGTTCCCGCTCGGGCACCAACGGCCGCAGGGGGCGGCGATCGGCTCCGGCGCACCGGTCACCTTCAGAGGCGGCAACCACCAGCCGCTCATGGCCTACAACGTCGAGCTGGCCGTGGTGATCGGCAAGGCCGGCCGGTACATCCCGATCGAGCGGGCGATGGAGCACGTGGCCGGCTACACCGTGGTCAACGACGTGTCCGGCACCTATTACTACGGCATCGTCCCCGGCAACGCCGGGCGCGGCTACTCGCTGCCGGAACGCTACGGCGACTGGCTCTACCAGGCGACCGCCTCCTGGGGCGGGAAGAAGGCCGACACCCTCGCCCCCATGGGTCCGTTCCTCGTGACGAAGGACGAGATCGGCGATCCGTACGACCTGCTGATGTACACCCGGCAGTCGGGGCGAACGCGGGATCGCGCCCACAGCGGCGCGACCCTCATGGGGATCGAGCGCGTCATCTCCTGGTACTCGTCGTTCGCCTCGCTCAACCCGGGCGACGTCATCCACTTCGCGACGATGGGCGTCGACGGCCTGCCGGTGCTCCCGGACGACGTGGCCGACCCGCTGACGCGCCTCGAGGTCGAGATCGAGGACGTCGGCACGCTGGTGAACCCTGTGGTCATCGCCGACGGGACGGACCGGCCGGCGATGCCGTTGGAGTCGCACCCGTCCTATGCGGTGCGGGAGATCGCGACGTCCGGCGCGTCGGCCCTCGAGTCGCCGCGGTCCTGGACGGCCGGGTCGGCTCGGCACTTCTACACGGCGTTCGGCAACCACGAGACCGCCGAGGAGTCCGACGGGCTGCCCCGGCTCGAGGTGCCGCGATTCCTCAACGGTCCCGCGAGCTCGTTGGGGAACGGCGGATCCCCGGTCGAGATCCCGCCGCGTGCGACGGACCTCGTCGTGAGCATCGAGCTCGCCGTCGTCGTCCGTGCGCTCGCGGCGGAGGTGGAGGACGGGCCGGAGATCGTGCTCGGGTACACGCCGTTGGTCTCGGTATGCGACCGCTCGTTCGCCGACGCGGTCGTGGAGCCTGCCCGGACCGGCGAACGCGGCGCCCCCGCCATGTACGGCCGGTGGGCCGACGGGTTCAACATCGTGGCTGACGCGCTCGTACCGCTGCCCGACCACGACTGGCGCGACCGGGCCATGTCCCTGGAGGTCGGCGACCGGGTGGTGAGCGGCTCGACGTCGTACTACATCGCCGGACCGGGCGACCTGATCAGGACCATCTCAGCCATGATCACGCTGTTCCCCGGCGACGTCATCACCTTGGGGTCGACCGCGGCCCGGCTCGTCCTCACCCGGGACGAGTACGACGCCGGCGTCGTCGTCCGTGGCGAGATCGAGGGTCTCGGCAAGATACGTGCCGATCTCGTGCCGCACGGATCGGCGGGCCGCGCATGACGACGACCGAGCGGCCCAATGTGGTGTTGATCCACTGGCATGATGTCGGTACCCATCTCGGCGCGTACGGCCACGGTGACGTGACCAGCCCGGCCGTGGACCGGCTGGCCGCCGAGGGGCTGCGCTTCGGCCGGGCGTTCTGCACGACGCCGTTGTGCAGCCCGGCCCGGGGTTCGTTGTTCACCGGCCGCTATCCGCACACGAACGGGTTGATGGGCCTGGTGAACAGGGGGTGGGAGTACGGTCCGGGTGAGCGGACCGCCCCGGCGCTGCTGTCCGAGCTCGGCTACCGGACCGCTCTCATCGGTCAGCAGCACGAGAGCCGCGACCCGTTCAGGCTCGGCTTCGATGAGGTGTATCCGTGGCCCACGGGTGGGGCACGATGCGGCCCGGTGTCGGTGAAGGCGGTGGAGTGGCTCGAGGCGGCGCCGGCGGAGCCGTTCTTCCTCACCGTCGGGTTCTTCGAGACGCATCGCCCGTATCCGGCGGCGGAGTACCCGCCGGCGGACCCGGCGACGGTCGAGGTTCCGCCGTTTTTGCCGGACAACCACCACACGCGGGAGGACCTGGCCGGGTTCCTCGGCTCGATCCGGGTCGCCGATGCCGCCACCGGCCGCGTCCTGGACGCCATCGACCGGGCCGGCCTGGCCGAGTCCACCCTGGTCATGTTCACCACCGACCATGGGATCGCGTTCCCGCGAGCGAAGGGCACGTTGTACGACCCCGGCATCCGGGTGGCGTTCATCGCCCGGCCGCCGCGATCGTGGGACATCGCGCCGGCGACTCCGGACGGGCTGCTCAGTCATGTCGACGTGCTGCCCACCCTGCTCGACGTGGCCGGCGGCGAGGTCCCACCGTTCGTCCAGGGCACGAGCTTCGCAGCCGTCCTGCGCGGAGAGCCCGGCCCGCGGCGCACCGAGATCTTCGCCGAGAAGAACTACCACGACGAGTACGACCCGATCCGGAGCATCCGCACGGACCGGTTCGCCTACATCCGCAATCTCGAACCGGGCACGCCGCCGAGGTTCTCGGGTGACATCGAGCGCAGCCCGGTGCGGTTGGGTCTGGGTGACGAACAGCTGCGGCCACGACCCGCCGAGGAGCTCTACGACCTCGACGACGACCCGTGGCAGCTGCGCGATCTCGCCGACGACGCGGCGTACGCGAGCGTGAGGGCCGGCCTGGCGGCGCGCCTGGAGGAGTGGATGGTCGAGACAAAGGATCCGGCCCTGACCGGACCCGTGGCTCCGGTGCACGATGAGTGACCGGTCGGCGGCCGGGGTCGGGCCGAACGTCGTGCTGGTGGTGATGGACGACCTCGGCTACGGCGACCTCGGTTGTATGGGGAACACGATCCTGCGGACGCCGCGCATCGACTCCGTCGCCGCGGACGGGATCACTCTGCGGCACATGTACGCGGCCTCGGCGGTGTGCACCCCGTCGCGCGCGGCGTTGTTGACCGGACGGTATCCGCAGCGGGTCGGGCTGCCGCGGGTGCTGAACCCGCGTGACGGCACCGGCCTGTCGGCGTGGGAGTACACCCTGCCGGAGATGCTCCGCGACGCCGGCTACCGGACGGCGATGTTCGGCAAGTGGCATCTCGGGTGCCGGCCGGAGCACTACCCGACCCGGCACGGTTTCGACGAGTACGCCGGGCTTCTTTACAGCAACGACATGCATCCGGTCGAGCTGTTCGACGGGGAGAAGATCTCCACCGCCGACGTCGACCAGGCGGCGCTGACCCGTGCCTACACCGATCAGGCCGTCGACTTCATCGAGCGGCACGCCGGCCAGCCGTTCTTCGTCTATCTCGCGCACACCATGCCGCACATCCCGCTGCACGTGGGGGACGAGTTCGCCGGCCGGTCGGCCGGCGGCAGGTACGGCGATGTCGTCGAGAGCCTGGACCACCACATCGGCCGCCTTCTCGACAGGCTCGACGACCTGGGCCTGGCCGACGACACCCTCGTCGTGATCACCAGCGACAACGGGCCGTGGTTCGAAGGCAGCACCGGCGGGCTGCGCGGCACCAAGCTGCACACGTACGAGGGCGGGATCCGGGTCCCGTTCGTCGCTCGATGGCCGGGACGGATCCCGGCGGGCGCGGTGTCCGACGAGCCGGTGTGCCTGTTCGATCTGCTCCCGACCCTCGCCGGCCTGGCCGGCGCAGCGGTGCCGCAGGACCGGCCGATCGACGGCATCGACATGTCCGCCGTCCTCACCGGCGGACCGATCCCACGACCGCGGCCGCTGTTCTTCTTCCATTGGTGGACGCTCAACGCCGTCCGATCGGGGCCGTGGAAGCTGCACCTCGACCGCTTCCCACGCGACCCGAACCGAGCCCAGGGCAGGGAGCTGCCTCAGCTGTTCAATCTCGAGCTCGACCCGGCCGAGACCTACGACCTGCGCCACGGCCATCCCGACGTCCTCGAACACCTCACCAGCATGGCGACCCGGTTCGAGGCCGAGATCGCCGGCCAACGCCTGGCCGCGGAGGCCCGCGCCGCGGGCCGAGCGACCGCGCGGTAGCCGGACCGCCGGCGCGGGCGGGGACAAGGTCACCTTCGCCGCCGGCGTCGTCGAGCCCGGCTCGACCATCCACACCGACGGCGCCCGAGGGCTGCGCCGGCTGGCCGACCTGGGCTACACCCACCACTACACCACCGGCCACAACGCCGCGGACAAATCCGCCGTCCTGCCCGGAGTTGCAACGACCCGGAGACCGCGCGGATGGTGACTGAACTCTGCAGCAGGTAGCGCGCGACATCGACTCACCTGCGCTACAGAGGCACGCCGTCGGCGAGGAAGTGCTTCCAGTGCCCCTCGGAGACGACCTCGACGTCGCCGTCGTCCACCACGATCGCGGTCTCGTCGTCGATCGCGTACGCCGGACCGCCGAGCCCGGCCGCCCACTGCTCGGCGGCGTCCATGGTGTTCGCTGGCAGCATCGGGTGGTCGACGTGCGGGAAAATCGAGAAGTCGACGAGCCCCAGCGCGCGGTCGTCACCCGAGGGCGGCTTCCAGCCGACGAAGTACTCCCCGATGCGCGGGGTCGTCACCATGCTTCCGGCACTCATCCCCACGTAGACCGTGTCGGTCAGGGACGGGACGAGGTCCGTGAATCCGGCCTCGCGCATCCAGTGGTTCAGGTACAGGGCGTCGCCGCCCGAGACCAGCAGGACGTCGGCCTCCCGGACCAGGGGGACCCACTTTTCCTCCGGGATGCTCGGTAGCGCGGTGAGCTCCAGCACCCCGACGGACTTCCACCCAAGCTCGATCATCGGCTCGTTCGACCGTCCGGCGATGAACTCCCACGCCGCCGCTCCCGGGCCCGCCATCGGGTGCCCGTACATCGCGGTGGGGATGGCCAGGGCGGTGCAGTCGGCGATCGGCCTGCCGAGGAGGTCGAGCAGCGTGTCGTGGATGCTCGGGTTCTTGACGCCCGCGGACGTGAGCAGAAGCCTCACGATGCCTCCTGAGTCGAGTGACGGAGCGGTGCGACCTACAGACCAGGGACCGTCGGGGGAATCATCGCTTGTGGTCTCGAAGAGCTCAACCGACGCCAGCCGGCGACTTGAGCCTCCCCCAAGGAAGATGCCCCACCGTGGCCCGCATGACCGCCTCGCGCACGCTCCGGCCGCACCCGCCGTCATCGCCGACGGAGCCACAAAGGCGGCACGTCTGCTGATCCGCCTCAGTCCGTTGCCTGCGGACTGAGGCGGATGCTTGTTGGAACTGGACACGTGCGGCCGCCAGAACCAGGCGCAAGCTGGCGCCAGTCAGTGAACAGCACCTACGCCGCATATCGGATGGCTGAGGCGAGAGCGGTGAACGAGCCAGCTTGGCTCAAGCTGTCATGCGTCAAGAAGTTGGTCTGTACGCCGAATACCGACTCACGGGAGGCTGACGCCATGCGGAAACTGACCTTCGGCATGAACATGAGCCTGGACGGCTACATCGCCGCTCCCGGCGACGACCTCGGCTGGAGCGTGCCGAGCGACGAGCTGTTCCAGTGGTGGTCCGACCGGGTGGACGCGACGGGCCTGGCGCTGTACGGGCGCAAGCTGTGGGAGACGATGAGCTCCCACTGGCCGACCGCCGACCAGCAGCCGGGTGCCACACCGGCGGCGATCGAGTTCGCCGGCCGCTGGCGGGACATGCCGAAGGTGGTGTTCTCGGAGCAGCGGGTCGTCGCCGGTGAACGCCTCGGCGAAGGTGCCGCCGCGGAGGCATGGGCCGTTGTCGGTGACCACGCGATCGGCGCCGCCGTCTGACCAATGACGTAGTCGTCGGCGTCGACGACGTCCATCTCGCCGCGGTCGGCGCGGAGGTCGTCGAGGTCGAGGACCCGTTCCGCCTCGACGACGGCGCGGCGCAGGTAGGCAAGCGCGTCGGCGCCGCGAGACGTGGGTGTGACAGTAGCTGCGAGGCAGTACTTGGTGGCGTAGTCGATCACCGCGCAGATCCGCCAGATCCCGCCCCGGGCGGTTCCGAACTCGGAGAAGTCCGTCTGCCAGACCCGGTTCCGCTGCCTCGGCGGGTCGCGGAACACCCGCTTACGTAACCGCGCCCAGGATCTGCGGTCAGCGCGGAACCCGGACGGCAGCAGCAGCCCGCGGCGGCGCAGCGCCCGTTCCACGGTCGAGGTGGACACCTCGCAGCCGTCGGCGCGCATCATCGCGGCGATCTTGCGGTGCCTCCAGGCCGGCCAGTCCGCTGCGTACTTGGCTGCGGTCGCGAAACCCGACCCTTCTCCGTGATCGACTCGGTGGCGGCGGTGTGAGCCGCCATGGGGGTGGTTCATCCTGGCGCTGCCCGCTGCGGCGGCCGGGCGTCCGTGCCCGGGGGCCGGTCGTGGTCGCGGGTGTTGACATGAGCGCCAACTGTTGGCGCTGGTGTCAACACGCCCGGGTCGTGTTCGGTGCCCTGGCCGGGTCGGCCAGGCCCGCAGGCGCGGCCGACGCCGTGACGACGCCGACGTCGCCGTGCCGATCACCCGGCCTCGCCTGTGACCGCCAGATTCTCATGATCAGTGACGCCATCATCGGCAGTTTCGATGGCGGCTCACACCCGGCACGCCGGCCGGGGGATTCCCGAACAGGTGGCACTGGCGCGCCGGGTCTCGCCGACGTCGGCGGCTCGGCAGGTGACCCAGGCATGAGGACTGATCGAGCAGCTGCCGGCCACGTTCGCGCTGTGGCAGCGTGGTCTGATCTCCGAGCAGGTGGCGACCATCGTCGCCGTTGAGACCTCCCACCTCGGAGCCGAGGACCGGCGACTGGTCGATAGACAACTCGCCGAGCTGCTGCCCGGGCTCGGCCCGAAGCGCGCGCATGCGATCGCGCGCCGGCTGGCGATCCAGGCCGACCCACGGGCCGCGGTGGCGCGCGCGGCGCGGGCGGGGGAGACCGCCGCGGCTGGACGTCCGCGGGTCCCTGCTTCCACCCCGACCACCAGTTGGCTGCTACTGGGTCGGCGCGGGCGGAATGTTCTGGTTGAGGTGGAAGAGGTTCTCCGGGTCGTACTTCGCCTTCAGCGCGGTGAGTCGGGCGTATTTGCCGGCGCCGAACGTACTCCGGATCAGTTCAGGGTCGACGGCGCTGAAGAAGTTCAGCGCCATCCCAGGCATCGACCACGGCCGCATCGCTTGCTCGGTCGTGCGCACCCAGGCGATGTGCCGGTCGTCGTCTGGTTGTTCCCATGATCCGTAGCAGTGGAACAGCCATGGGGCCGATCGCCCGCTGATCGGTGTGGCGTCCTCCGGTGTGTCGGAGATCGCACCTCCGGCGCGTGCCAGAACCTGCACGCTGTACGGCGAGGTCGCGCCGACGCCGCATGCCAGGAAGGTGTCGATGGCGTCGTCGGGGAGGTCGCTGAGGAACCCGGACCGCCAGTAGTTGCGACGGCCTGGCGGGTTGCCGGGATCGGTCATGGCTTGGAACTCGACGTACGGGCGAGCGCCGAGGTTGTCGACCGCAGGCGGGGAAAACGTGCGAAGAGGTGCGAGGGCGCGTTCGCCCTCATCGACCGGCCCGAAGTAGGCGGCGAACAAGGAAACCGCCGGTCGGCCCCGCAGATCGGCGGGCACGAACGGCGCCGGCGGCGCGGTCATGAGGATGGCGCCACCGCAGACCTCCCTTGGCGCGTCGTCCATGAAGTCGCGGAAGAGCCGGACTACCTTGGGCGCTTCGACACGCGGATGCATCGTGAACCCGCCGTAGATGGTCGGACCCACTGCATGCAGCCGGAAGGTGAACTCGGTGACCACGCCGAAGTTGCCGCCGCCTCCGCGAAGGCCCCAGAACAGATCCGGATTCTGGGTCTCGCTAGCAATCAGTTGCTGTCCGTCAGCGGTGACGACGTGCGCGGACAGCAGGTTGTCGCAGGCCAGGCCGTGCATCCGTTCCAGCCAGCCGCTGCCGCTGCCAAGGGTGAAGCCGGCCACGCCGGTCGTGGTCATCCGACCGCCGGTGGTCGCCAACCCATGGGCCTGCGTCGCCGCATCGAGTGCGCCCCAGGTGACGCCGGCGCCGACGCGAACCGTCCGGTTGTCGATGTGTACGGCGATGTGGTCGATGGGGCGGACGTCGATGACCAGGCCGTCCTCGACGGAGGAATAACCCGCGACTGAGTGGCCGCCAGCACGTACGGCGATCGGCAGGGCCCGGCCACGGGCGTATCCGATGGCTGCGGCAACGTCGTGTGGTGTCTTCACTCGTGCGATCGCCCGCGGCCTGCGGTCGAACATGGCGTTGAAGACTCGCCGGGCGTCGTCGTACGCCTCACCATCCGCTGCGGTGAGCAGTTGCACGCCCTCGATGGTTGGAGTGGTCATGTCGTCGATGGTCTGGCGGTCGCGGGTCGCCCGCAGTGTTGTGCATCACTGTTCATGGGAGGTTTCGAGCGGTCTCCAGAGCGGTCGGGTCGTGGATCTCGAACTGGCGGTCGGCGTAGCTGACTGCGCCGGAGGCGAGGAAGCCGGCCAGCGCGCGGTTGACGTTCTCCCGGGACGCTGCGACGAGCGCGGCAAGAGTGGCTTGGGACAGGCGCAGTCTGATTCGGACGCCGGTGGGCGTTCGTTCGCCGTACTCATCGGCCAGGGCGAGGAGGGCAGCGGCGACCCGTCCGCGGATGTCGTTGAACGCGAGCCCGCTGTACGACGACGCCGCTTTGACTGCGACGGTGGCGATCTGCTCCAGCATTCGGAGCATGGCTTGGGGATGTCGCGACAGGAAGCCCAGCAGTGGTTCCCTTCCGATCGTGAGGCAGCGGGTAGGAGCCATCGCGGTGACGTTGACGTGGCGCACCTGAGCCGGGTGGAAGAGCCCGACCTCGCCGGCGACGTCGCCGACTGAGTTGAAGATCAGGATCACCTCATGGCCCTCACGGCTGGTGCGGTGAGACTTCAGGGCTCCGTCGGCGAGGATGTAGAGCGCGTCCGCCGGATCGCCCTCCAGCCACACGACCTGGTTGGTCGCGAAGGTTCGCTCACGTAGATGAGGCACGAGTTCGGCGAGCGCGGCTGGGCTCAGCTCGCCGAACACCTTGGTGCTGCGCAGGATCGTCACCGGATCCACCGCACCATGATCCCACTCGTTCGCCGATCGCAAGGCTACTGCGCCAGAGGGTGGTGGTGGGCGACGACCCTGCCCGCGCCGGTCGTGGCCGGGGGGCCGGGCTCGTCGCCGGCGCGGCCGGCACGAGCGCAACTGGGTGCTCCAAGCCTTCCTCGCACCGGAACTCGTCAGAATGCGGTGTCTTTTGCCATTCTCAGCAAGAAGAGCTCCAAAGACGTAGCCGTAGAGGACGTGTTGGTCAATCGTATGGTGGAGCCGCTCAAACTGACGACGACGTTGTTTTGTGCGGCTACGACCAGCGCCGACGTGTTGAGGCAGGTGAACTCGGCATACCAATCTTCGTTGTTGTACCGGTCCAGTACGTAGCCTTTGAGGATTTCTCCACCCTGCAGCTGGTAAGTGTCCTCATGAGCACCTTGCGCCAGAGTGGCGGTGCGGTACTTCCTGTACAACCCCATATGGGAGCTATATAAGGGTACTGAAGCCGAACTGAAGATGTTGCGATAAAAATAGTGCGGAAAGAGGGTCAGGCCCGTGATCCCGCGGACGGTGCCGTAGTGGATGCTGTTCTCGAAGCGGAACAGGCCGTTCACTTTGCCGCTGATCAGAACCGCATCGCCGGTCCGGGTGGCGGTGGTGTCCTCGACGGCGGAATCCTCGAAGGAGATGTTCTCGACTGTTCCACCGTTGATCGAACCACTCAGTCTTGCGAGTGGCTCGGAAGTCGAGCCCGTGCCGGCCAGCTCGCAGTTGACGACCTTCAAGCAGCTGATCTTGTTGGAAGCAGCGCCCTCATTGCTGTTGATCAACGCCAACGCATGTCGCGCGGCAGCTCTGCTCTCGCAGTTGATCATGGTGGTTTGATTGATGAACACGTCGGTCAGCCCGGCCGGGATGGCGTAGTGGAACGCGTCCCGCCGGGGAGATTGGATCTTGACATTGACAAGAAGCATGTTCTCGATCCAGAAGAAGCTTTGACCCGGTTCGACATGAACTGCGTCACGCTTGGCGGAGTCGAGGTAGAGATCGTCGAGGGTGACGTAGTCGCCCTTGGCGACGCGGACGAGATCGCGGCCGAAACCGTGGCCGTCCTGTAAGCCTTTGATCTGGAGGCCGGAGATCTTCGTTCGTCCAGCATTCAACCCGGTGATCACCATACAGTCGGTGGTGTCGTCCGCCGGTTGATGTTTGATGACGGCTCCGAAGGCGGCATGTATCGAGGCGCCGGCCACGTGAATCGTGCCGGTGACCTTGTACGTACCGGGAGGGAAGTAGGCGACCGTCCCTGCGGTCGCGGCCGTGTCCACCGCTGCTTGGATGGCGGCGGTGTCGTCGGTCGTACCGTCACCCTTGGCTCCGTGGTCGATCTTGACATTCGCCCAATCGCTGGGCGGAGACGCGGCCGCGGTGCTGGAGCCGGCTTGCTGAAGCACTGACGCACCTGCGATGCCTGCCCCCGTGGCTCCGATCCCAGCCAGGAGCCGCGCTCGGCTGATGGGTCGATCGTTGTGGCTCATACCTGTTCCTCCTTGCTCGAGGACGACGGGATTCATTGAGCACAGGGTGGGTCTGATTCCTGCGCGAAAGAATCAGAGATTGGGGCGGTTCAAAGACCTGCTGATAAACCGGTTGAGTAAAAGGCTAGCGGATGTTAATCCAGCGGTCAACACCCGGTTATCCATGCGACATACAAATGCGTCCGCGTATTTCGGTAGTCGCGGGGAATGCGCGCATGACGCAAGCCGAACCGAACGCCGTCGGCGTACCAAGCCCCGCGCATTACCACCGTGGCTGGCGCGGCTCCCATGCCGGGTCGATGGTTCGCAGGTATCCGGTGTCGTCGCGCTCGGTGATGCCACAGCGGACATAGTCGTCGCGCATTCTCGCCAGCGCGTCTCGGTCGAGCGTCACGCCGAGGCCCGGGCGGTGCGGCACCTCGACTGCTCCGTCGACGATCGAGAGCGGGTCCTGGACCACGTCGGCGTCGCCGCGCCACGGGGTATGGGTGTCCGCGGCATAGGTCAGCTGCGGCGCCGCGGCGGCCAGGTGCGTCATGGCGGCAAGGCTGATGCCGAGGTGGCTGTTCGAGTGCATCGACACACCGACGCCCCAGGCGGCGCAGACGGCCGCGAGGTCGAGAGAGCGCCGCAGGCCGCCCCAGTAGTGGTGGTCGGCCAGCACCACCTGAACGGCATCCGCGGTGAAGGCCGGCCGGACGTCGTCGAGCGCGACCACGCACATGTTCGTCGCGAGCGGGATCGGTGCTCTCGACGCCACCTCGGCCATCCCGGCGATGGATGAGGTGGGATCCTCCAGGTACTCCAGGACGTCGGCGAGCTCGGTGGCGACGCCGACGGCCGTATCGGGAGCCCACGCGCAGTTGGGATCCAGCCGCAGCCCGTGTTCGGGAAAGGCGACACGCAGGGCACGGATCGCGTCGACCTCCTCGGCCGGAGGACGGACACCGCCCTTGAGCTTGATGGAGCGGAAGCCGTACTGGTCGATCATGCGCCGGGCCTGGGTGACGATCGCGTCGGGGTCGAGGGCCGCGCCCCACTCGTCCGGTTCGCCGCCGGGGTGCGACGCCCACTTGTAGAACAGGTAGGCCGAGAACGGCACGGCGTCGCGAGCCCGGCCACCGAGCAGGTCCACGACAGGCCGGTCCACGGCCTGACCCTGCAGGTCCAGGCACGCGGTCTCGAACGCGGCGAGGACGCGTAGCAGGGTCTTCGACGGAGTGGAGCGCCCCGTGAGCCCGTGCCGGTCGGCGAGGTCGACACCGTCGACGGCGTGGGCGATCCGGGCGTTCAGCCCATGGAGGTCGAACGCGTCGAGCCCGGTCAGCGTGGCTGCGGCGCGGCGGACCAAGGCGACGTGTGGCGCATCGCCGTACGTCTCCCCGAGCCCGGTCAGCCCGCTAGTCGTGCGTACCTCGACGATGGCACGCAGCGCCCATGGCTGGTGGACGCCGGCGACGTTGAGCAGCGGCGGCTCGCGGAACGCGACCGGGGTGACGACGACGTCGGCGATCTCAGTGCCGGAGGTGTTGATCACTCGAGCCTTCCAGGGGTGCGCAACCATCACGGACGGGGTGTGGCGTCGCGGCGTGGCGCACGCCGAGCGGGAGGTGGCACCACGTACCGCCGATCCGCGCCACCTGCGGGTCGGAGGTGATGTCGGGAGCGCCGGATCGAGCGATCAGCTCGCCGGCGTAGCGCTCGGCGTCATCGCGGGGGACATAGCCGATCGCCTCTCCCTCGGCGAGCGAGCACCAGCGACGGGTGTTCCTGCTGATGCCCCACATGACGCGGTAGCCCGGTGACGTCGCGGCGAGACAGGCCTCGATCAGCCTGGCGCCGTCGTCGGGCGACAGCCACGTGGCGAGCTCGCGTGGGGTCGTCGGTCGGACCCGCCAGGTGCCGATGCGCAGGCAGATCACGTCCATGCCGTAGCGGTCGTGGTAGAGCCGTCCGGCTGCCTCGGCAGCGATCTTGCTCCAGCCGTACAACGTGTCCGCCCGCCCGGGGACGTCCGCCGGTACCGGCGCCTCGGCGGTGCGGACGAAGCCGACGGCATGGCTCGACGACGCGATGACCACTCGGGATGTCCCGGCTCGGCGGGCCGCCTCCAGGACGCACCATGTGCCGTAGGCATTGGACCGCAGCACGTCCTCCGCGGGAGCCTCGCGACTCTCACCGCCGAGATGGATGACTGCGTCGATGTCGCGGCAGGCGGCGGTCAGCTCGTCGACGTCGATGATCGAGCCGATCACCAGTTCCTCCGACGCTCCGGCCGGCTCGGCCGGCGGTCTGACGTCGAGCAGCCGCAGCGTGCGCCCTGGGCGTCGCAGGCGAGGCCGGAGCTGATCGGCGACGCCGCCCGCGGCGCCGGTGATCAGCAGCCGTTGCCCGGGGCTCGAGCCCGGCCGCCCGGCTCCGGCAGGGTCACCCGGCACGGACGGCCTCCTGGAGGAAGGGCGCACCGTCGACCTGGATGTCGTCGACGTCGTCGCACACCACCATCGGCCGCGGGTCGGGCGACGACGGCACCACCCGCACGTCGGTCAGCCGCACACCGGTGGCGTGCCGGCAGTAGAGGCCGTAGGCGGGGAGCCGGCCGAACATGCGGGCCTCCGGGTAGTCGGCCGGCACCTCGGGCACGTCGAGGCCGGCCCACTCCGGCCGGCCACGCTCGTCGGTCGCGATGCGGACGTTGCGCAGGGTGACGTCCTCGACGTGGTGGCCGGGCAGCCCGGTGATCGATGATGTGAGCACCGCGCCGGTGGCGTGCACGTCGGAGATCATGATGCCGCGCAGCGTGCCGGGAGTCGGCACGCGCTGACCGACCCCGCGGTTGCCCAGCCGGATGAACACGGGCGTGCGGGTGTTCTGCATCCGAATGCCGGTGACCACGACCCCGTCGATCCAGCCGCCGTCCACGACCTCCAGCGCGAGGCCGGCGATCACCCGTTCGTTCAGCGGGACCTCGCCGTTGTGGATCACCGAGTTGGAGAACGTCAGGTTCTCGACCCCGCCGCGCGTCATGGTGCCGATCTTCAGGCCGTTGCAGCAGGTCGTCAGGACGCAGTTCGTGATCGTGATGTTGCGCGTCACCCGGAGCTCGCCGTAGGGGTTCTCGCTCTTGATGCAGATGGCGTCGTCGCCGGTGTCGATGTCGCAGTCGGCGATGAGCACGTTCTGGCTGCACGTGGGGTCGATGCCATCGGTGTTCGGCCCGTGGACGGGGTTGCGGATCCGCACCCCGCGGATGAGCACGGTCTCGCAGCCGATGGGCCGCAGCGTCCAGCCGGGCGAGTTGCGCAGCGTGACGTTCTCGACCCGGACGTTGCCGCACTCCACCAGCTCGATCATGGGGGAGGGGCGCTCGTTGTCCCCGGCCGGCTTCCAGTCCCAGGCGATGACGTCGCGCCACAGCTCATCGGGCTCGACCGGCGGGCGGCCGCGCGGCTCCCAGAACGCCGGACCGTTGCCGTCGATGGTGCCCAGGCCGGTGATCCCGACGTTCTCCGCATCGCGCGCGAAGATCAGATGGCGGTCGTTGGCGTCGGAGTTCGGCGGCGGCCCCGCGTGGGGCGGATAGTCGGCGAGGTCCGGGCTGCCGAGCAGGGTCGCGCCGGCCTCGACGTGCAGCGTGACGTTGCTCCGCAGTTCGATGCCGCCGGTGAGGTACGTCCCCGGCGGCACGTACACCGTGCCGCCGCCGGCGCTGTGGGCCGCGTCGATGGCTGCTTGGACGGCTGCGGTCTGCGGGCGGGTGGCGCCGGCCAGGGCTCCGTGTGTCCGGATGTCGAAGACGTTGCTGGTCATCGGTTGACTCCGAGGTCGTTGAGGCAGCGCAGGACCGGCCGGGAGGTGAGCCGGTCGAGGTCGAGCGGTGCGGCGGTGCGGATCGTGAACCGGGCCGACTCGCCCGGCAGCAGCGTGACCAGGGCGTCGTCGACGACGGCGTCCGGATCCAGCCGGTCCGGGAAGAAGGTCAGGTCACGCAGCAGCGTCTCGGCCGTGACGGTGACCCGCACGCCGTCGGTGTGCGGCTCGGCCGCCGCGTGGTACTGCGGCTCTGGATAACGGACGTCGCGGTCCTCGGCGAAGAACCACCAGGCTCGGTCCGGTGTCGGGCCCGCGGCCTCGGCGAGGATGAACTCCGCCTCGGGGTGGGCGGGCGTCGTCACGTCCGGGCTCAGCGGGACCGCCCGCGCCGATCCCGGAGCCACCCGAACGCTCACCAGAGTCTTCGCCTGGACGGTGCCGTCCAGGGTGTGGCGGGCGACGACGGCGTCGACCTGCCAGGCCGTCCGGGCGTCGTTGACGGCGATCAGCCAGAGTGCGCCGTCGCGGGGCTGGACGGTGAGCAACCGGTCGGCGTAGGCCTCGCGCAGCGCGTACCACATCGGCTTGGCCCGCCCGTCCCCGTCGATGGCCGCCCACGACGTCACCGGCCAGCAGTCGTTCAGTTGCCAGACGATGGTGCCCATACAGTGCGGCCGCAGGGCACGGAAGTGTTCGATGCCGGTCCGGACCGCACGGGCCTGGTTCAGCTGAGCCAGGTAGTGCCAGTCGTCGAAGTCGCGTGGTGCCGGCAGGTGCGCGTCGAGCCCCCGGCGCAGCTTCGCGTCACCGTCGACGGCCTTCTGCCGGTGCGCCAGCTCGGGCGAGTCCACGGCCAGCCCGCTCTCGCCGACGGCGCGGCGCAGCGTCGCGTAGGCCGCCGGACCCTGGTACCCGAACTCGGCGACGAACCGAGGCCGGTACGAGCGGTAGTGGGTGTAGTCATGGGTGTTCCACACGTCCCAGATGTGCGTGCTGCCGTGGCCGGGATCGTTGGGGTCGCGGTCCGGGTGGCCGGAGTAGGGGCTGCCGGGCCAGTACGGCCGGGTCGCGTCCAGCTCGGCGACGACGGCCGGAAGGACGTCGAAGTAGTAGCCGGATCCCCAGCTGCGCCCGTTCACCTGGTCCGCCCAGCCCCAGTCGTGGAAGCCCATGAGGTTCTCGTTGTTCCCCGTCCACATGACCAAGCTGGGATGCGACGCCAGCCGGATGACCTGCTCGCGTGCCTCGGCCTCGACCTCGCCGCGGAGCGGCTCCTCCTCTGGGTAGGCCGCGCAGGCGAACAGGAAGTCCTGTGTCACCATCAGGCCGAGCTCGTCGGCGAGGTCATAGAACGCGTCGGACTCGTACCGCCCGCCGCCCCACACCCGCACCGTGTTGACGTTCGCCTCGCACGCCTGCGTCAGCCGGGCGCGGTAGCGCTCGGGTCCGACCCGCGCCGGGAAGCAGTCGTCGGGGATCCAGTTGACGCCCCTGACGAAGACGGGGACGTCGTTCACGACGACGGTGAAGGCGCTGCCGTCGGCGTCCGGCGAAGTGTCCAGCCGCACGGACCGGAACCCGATCGACCGCGACCACGAGTCGAGAAGCCGCCCCGCGCCGTCCCGCAGGACGACCTCGAGCGGATAGCGCGGCTGCTCGCCGTAGCCGCGCGGCCACCAGCGCGCGACTCCTGGCACGGTGAGTCCGGCGACGACGGAACGCTCACCGGCCGGCACGGCCACGTCCGCCCGGGCCAGCTCGCCCACCGCGACGCTCACCGTCACCGGCTCGCTCGTCGCGCGCTCGAGCTCGACGTGGGTCGTCACCAGCCCGGTCGCGCCGTCCACTGTCACCAGCGGGCGGACCCGGGCGAGCCGGGCCGTCGACCACGAGTGGAGGCCGATCGGCTGCCAGATTCCGGCGGTCACGAGCGTCGGGCCCCAGTCCCACCCGAAGTTGCAAGCCATCTTCCGGATGAACTGGAACGGCTCAGGGTACGCGTTCGGCCGGTCACCCAGCACGTCCCGCAGGCCCTCGGCGTAGTCGTAGGCGGAGTCGAACCGCACAGCGAGGTCGTTGTCCCCCTCCACCAGCAGGCTCGATACGTCGAAGCGGTACCCGCGATGCATGTTGGCGGTGCGGCCCACCTCCACGCCGTTGACGGTGACCGTCGCGACGGTGTCCAGCCCGTCGCAGACGAGGTCGGCCCGGTCGGCGGCGGTGCCGGACCAGTCGAACGACGTCCGGTACGTCCAGGCCGTCCGCCCGATCCACCCCAGCCGGTGCTCGGCGTCGCCGAGGTACGGGTCGGGTATGAGCCCCGCCGCGAGCAGGTCGGTGTGCACGCAGCCGGGCACGATCGCCGGCACCGGCCCCGCGGCGACCGGGGGCGGCACCGCCGGGCCGCCGTCAGGTGACAGCGTCCAGCCGTCGTGCAGGGGGCGGTACGTGCCGGACGCGCTCACCATCGGCACTGCCCGGAGGAGGTGCCGCGCACGACGTTGGGCCGGTCGCCGTCGTCCGGAGGGGGGTCGTTGCCGGTGCAGGTCAGGCGGCCGTCGATCTGGTTGCCGGAGATCAGCACGCGGCCGGTGCTGTCGTTGATCGACACCGGGCCGCGTAGCCGCGAGTGCAACAGCACGACGGTGGCGGCGCCGGTGGCCGACACCGAGCCGGTCACGGTCGAGTCCACGACGGCGAGCCCGGCGCCTTGGCCGACGGTCACCGACCCGCGAACCGTGGCGCCGTCGAGGCAGGTGATGCCGTCGTCGACGACCAGTGGCCCGGTGGGTTCGCCGGACACGACCCTGGTGCAGGCGGTGCCGAGCAGGTGCGCCAGTTCGAGGTCGGCGTTGGTCTCGCGCATGATGTCGGTCATCGCCGTGTACGGCTGGTCCTGCTGGTTGACCAGGCCGAAATTGAAGCTCTCGCCGTCGCCGGGACGGCCCGCGGCGGACTGGTCGTAGTAGACGAACCAGCCGGAGCCCACGAACACCGAGCTCGCCGCCTGCGCCTCGGCGAAGGCCGCGAACTTGTGACCACGGTCGGCGATGCCCGCGTCGCCCTCGCCCACGCACCGCGTCGCGGCATTGATGGCGCGCATGCCCCGGTCGTGGCAGCTGAAGGAGTACTCCAGGTTCAGCACCGGCGTGTCGTAGGCCTCGTACTGCTCGAGGTAGCCGGCGCTGTCGCTGTACACGTCCAGCGAGATCGCGTCGACGTGGTCCAGCCCGCCGACGTTCCACTCCAGGCTGGTCCGCCAGGTGGGGACGAGCGCGGAGCCCAGGAAGAGGTGGTTGGGGTCCTGCCGCGCGATGGCGTGGTCGACGGCCTCGTAGTAGGCGTCAGACGCCAGCGTGATGAACGTGGTGACGACGTCCGCGGGCACGGCCGCGACGTTCAGCGGCGTGCCGGCCAGCTCGGCGAAGCTCTCCGCGTCGGTACCGAGCAGCTCGTTGACGGCGGCGAGGTCGCGGCCGAATCGCTGCGCCAGGTGGTCGACGAAGGCCGTCTTGGCGGCCAGCCCGTCGGTGCGGCGCAGGATCTCCGCCACGACATCGCGGTTCCAGCCCCGTTCGTTGTCGAAGAAGTAGCCGATGACCCACGGGTCGGTGGCGAACCGCTCGATGTCGATGTGCCGGTCCAGCTTCTCGTCGAACTCGGGGTCGAACGGGTCGATCGCCCACAGGACGCGGACGGCGTCGGCCGGTGCGGACACCCACTCGATGCGCGGGAACGGCAGTCGCCGGTCCGGGCTCCACTTGGACTGGGCGTTGAAGCCCCAGTCGCGTAGCCGGCGCGTGGTCATGTCCCGCCATCCGGGTCCGTAGTCGAGGCCGTACTTCTTCATGAGGTTCGCCTTCAGCAGGCTGACTGCGTGCCCTCGCTCGTTGCTGGTGTACGCGTCCGCGTAAGTCTCCGGGTCCGGCAATGACCCGAAGACGTCGCGCGGGCGGCCGTCCGGATGCCGGTACAGGGTGCCGTACCCCCACTCCTCGGGCGACGTCGCGTCGACTCCCTTCAGGAAGAACAGGTGTCCTTCGGGGGTGACGAACCACCACCGGCCGTCGACCTTCTGCAGCCGAAAGTAGCCCGTGGCACCGTGATCGCCCAGGCCCTTCAGCCCGCCATAGGTGTCGTGGCGCGTCGGGTCGTGCTCCACACCGGCCAGCCGCGCGGCCTCGTCGTCCCGCTCGTCGCGCAGCTGCCGGTCGGATGTCACCTTGCCGGCCCAGTCCTGGTAGAGGTACTGGCCGTACTCGTCGACCAGCCGGGTGTCACTCTGCAGTTCCGTCCGCATCCCGTCGATGCCGAGCGGCGGCGCGGGCTCGGGGTCGGCGGAGCCGTCGCCGACGGCGATCTCGACCTCGTTGACCGGGACGTGCAGCCACTGGTTCTGCCGGGTCATCTCGATGCGCACGAACCGGGCGACCGTGTTCTCCATCGGGACCGTCAGCTCGAACTCCGGTGAGCTCCGGTCGCGCGTCGTTCTGGTCGCGACGGCGTAGGCCGTGTCGTCCTCCGCACGGTACGTCACCGTGATCTCGTCGAACGCCCAGTACTGGTTCGGTGCGTCGCTGACGATGCGGATGCTCTCCAGCGGATGGTCGGCGAACAGGTCGTAGACCAGGGCCACGGTCTTCGGCGCCGTCGCGCTGCCGCGCCAGCCGGCATAGGTGGCGGGGTTCCGGTCGAACATCGCGCTGTGGCCGAACGGCACGACACCGCCGCCCTTGTCGGCCGCCGTTCCGTCGTACGCCGCGGCACTGGCGAGGTACGCGCCGGTGTCGACCATGCCATCTCTCGGGATCGGCGCAGTGGGCTTCGCCGTCTCTGCGCGCAGCTCGTCGGCGGTCAGGGCCGGTGACGGATCCTGGCCGGGCTCGCCGGCCGCGACCGAGAAGGCCAGCTCGGTGAGCGGGATGTGCTGCCATCGGTGCAGCCGGTCCAGCGTGACGATGACGAAGCGGGCGTGCCGGCCGTCCATTGGTGCGCTGAGCTCCTGGCGCAGGTCCGACCCGACGGGCAGCGGATGCGCGGTGCCGTACCACGGCTGCTCGAGGATGGTCGTGTATCCGCTGTCGGCCTCGGCCCGCGTGCGGATCTCGACCGACTTCACGCCGAAGTAGACGTTGGGGGCATTGCTCACGACGGTGATCTGGTCCAGCGGGTAGTCGCGCAGCAGGTCGACGACGACGCTGACCGAGGTGTAGGACCGCACACCGTCGCCCATCCACCGCGCGGTGGTGCCGGCGTCGCCGTCGCCGACCAAGCCGTCGGCCATCGAGATGACGCCGGTCTGGCCCTGGTCGGGTGCGCCGCCGTCGGTCGGCGCCTGGGTGTAGGCGTAGTTCCCGTCCAGCGCCGTGGCGGTGGTCGTGTGCGCACCCGCGCCCGTCACGCCCAGCAGTCCGGTCAGCAGGATCGAGGCCACCGCGGGCGCGAGCAGCCTTGGTCGTCGCGGCATGTGCCGCACCTCCTCGTGTGGTCGTCAGCCCTTGACGCCGGCGAAGCCGCCGACACCGCGGATGATGTGACGTTGGAAGACCAGGAACAGCAGCAATGGCGGCACGGTGGCGATGAGCATCCCCGCGATCAGCTGGTTCAGCTCCGACGACTCCGCGAGGCGGGGCAGCGCGACCGCCAGCGGCTGGCGCTCGGCGTCGGAGATGGCCACCAGCGGCCAGAGGAACTCCTTCCACGCACTCATCACCGACAGCAGCGACACCACGGCGATGATCGGCCGCGACATCGGCAGCATGATCTGCACGAACAGCCGCCATGGGCCGGCGCCGTCCACCTCGGCCGCCTCGAACAGCTCCCGCGGGATGGCGTCGAAGAACCGTTTCATGATCAGGAAGTTGAACGCGTTGGCCCCGGCGGGCAGCCAGATGGCCAGCGGCGTGTTGGCGATGGAGCCGCCGGTGACCGGCAGGTCCAGGATGGTCAGGTAGAGCGCGATCAACGAGACGGTCCCCGGGACGAACAGCGTCGCCAGCACCGCGGCCTCGACATAGCGCCCGTACCACGGCCGCAGGATCGACAGGGCGAACGCTCCGGTGGCGGCCACGATGAGCTGGACCAGCCAGGAGCCCCCCACCAGGACCACCGTGTTGAACAGGTAGTGCCCGATCCGCAGCCGCGACCATGCGTCGGACAGCACCGTCCACTGCGGGTCGGACGGCCACAGCCGCAACGGTTCGCGCAACAGCTCCTGGGTGGGCGAGATGGCGCCCTTCGCCATCCACAACAACGGGACCAGGCCAGCGAGTGCCACCGCCACGAAGAGCAGGACCTGGACGGGGACGAAGATCCCACGGATGCGCAGACCGCGCCGGTCATGCGTGGAGAGCAGCCCCCGTGCGGTGTCGGACGTCGTCATGTCGTGCTCCACGAGCGGGTGAGACGGAGGTAGATCGCCGACAGCACGCCGAGCACGACCGCCAGGAGCACGCTGAGGGCGGTGGCCAGGCCGTAGTCGCCGTAGACGAAGGCATACCGGTAGATCAGCAGCAGGATCGTGACGGTGGAGTCCGCCGGGCCGCCGTCGGTCAGCACGAACGGCTCGGTGAACACCTGCAACGTGCCGATGACCTGCAACAAGAGCATGAGCAGCAGCACGCCCCGCAACTGCGGCAGCGTGACGTGCCAGAGCCGGCGCCAGACCGACGCGCCGTCGGTCTCCGCGGCCTCGTACAGCTCCGACGGCACACTGGTCAGTGCCGCCAGGTAGATCAGCACCGTGCCTCCGGCGCCGGCCCAGGTCGCCTCGAGCACCAGGCTCGGCATGGCCGACGAGGTGGACTGCAGCCACGGGTACGGCCCCAGCCCGATCAGCCCCAGGACCTCGTTGAACAGCCCGTTGCCGGGGTCGTAGAACCACTTCCACAACAGGACCGCCACGACCGGCGGCACGACCACCGGCAGGTAGACCAGCACCCGGAAGAGACCGCCGAGCCGGCGCAGCTCGGACATGACCACCGCCAGGAGGATCGGGGCAGGAAACCCGAACAGCAGCGCCAACAGGGCGAACCATGCGGTGTTGCGCACGGCGGTCCACAACAACGGGTCGGCGAGCAGCGTCCGGAAGTTGTCCAGCCCGACCCAGCGAGGATCGCTGACCAGGTTGGTCTCCTGGACGCTGAGCACGACGCCGCGCAGGATCGGCCACCAGCCGAAGTACGTGAACACCACCAGCGTCGGCAGCAGGAACACCAGCGCGGCCAGCCCGTGCCGCGATCGCCGCCGCGGGCGCCTACCGGGGCCGGGCCGCGCGAGCGCGGTCACCGGCCGGTCGGTGGTGAGCGTCGTCACCGTTGTGCCCGATCGATCGCGGCCCTGGCCTTGTCGTCGGCGGCCGCCAGCTCGGCGGCGGGGTCGGCGTCCTGCTGGGTGAGCACAGCCTGCAGCGCGGAGTCCAGGGCGCCGTACACCTCCTGTGCCGCGACCCTCGGTTCCGGCACGAACTCCTGCCCTTCCAGCCGGTCGACGAACGGCTGGAAGTTCTCCAGCGGGACGTTCACGTGCCCGCTCTCGGCGGCCAGCACGGCGGCGACGACTTCATCGCCGTAGAACGGCACCTTCGGGATGCCGACCGGGAGCCCGTCGGCGGCCTGGGCGGCGGCTCCTTCGCCGGCGATGTCGGCGTCGTGCTTGCTGCGCAGGTAGTTGAAGTCGATCCACTTGACGGCGGCGGCACGCTGCTCGTCGCTCGCCTTCGGACTCACCATCATCACGGCGCCGCTGAGCAGCGTGGACGGCTCCGATCCGGTCGGCAGCGCCGTCACGCCGAAGGCCTCGGGGCTTCCGCTGTACTGGACGGCGTAGTCGCGGTACTGGCTGGGCAGCCCGATCACCATGCCGACCTGCCCCGCCGCGAACGCCTTGACCACCTCGAGCGCCTCGCTCAGATGCTGGGTACCCATCGACTGGTCGTCCCAGCGCATCGCCTTCAGCAACTCCAGCGCCTCCACGGCCGGATCGTCGGTGAGGGTGGAGGAGACCTCGTCGCCGTCGTCGTCCTGCAGCCGGCCGCCGAAGGAGTAGACCATCGAGGTGAACACCCAGCCGCCCGTGTTGTTGATGGTGGGGAACGCGAAGCCGGGCACGCCCGTCCGCTCGGCGATCTGCCGCGCGGCCGCGCGCACGTCGTCCCAGGTGGCGGGCGGGTCGTCCGGGTCGAGGCCCGCCTGGGTGAACAGCTCCCGGTTGTAGAGCAGGCCCATCGCGTACAGGTCGGTGGGGATGCCGAACAGGCGTCCGGACTCGTCCTGGACCGGAGCCAGGGCCCGCTCGTCCACGGTGTCGAAGTGCGGCAGGTCCGCGGCCTCGTCGGTGATGTCGGCCACCTGACCGCGAGCGATCAGGGCCTGCGGCTCGGTCAGCGGCACCCGGAACACCGTCTCCAGCTCGCCCGAGGCGAGCCTGGCGGCGAACGTGTTGGCCTCCCACTTCCCCTCGGCCGGCTCGATGTCGATGTCCGGGTTCTCCGCTTCGAAGGCCGCGACCTTGTCGAGGAACTGCTCACGGCGGGCCTCCTCAGTGCTCGGTGGCAGGTCCGCGACGGTGATCTGGACGACGTCACCGGATCCGGACCCGCCGGCCGCGTCGTCGCTGTCCGAACAGGCTGCCAGGCCGGCAACCGAGATGATCGCGATCGCGAGCGCGGCGGTCCTGGACGACCTCACGTTCATGGGAACACTCCTTCGTGGTGCGGGCGGTCAGCTGGTGGTGGTCAGATGCACGAGCTCCAGGTCACGGTTCGTCGCGCGCATGATGTCGGTCATCTCGTGGTACGGCTGGTCCTGCTGGTTGATCAGCCCCATGTTGAACGCCTCGGTCGCGCCCGGCTTGGCGGTCACGGCCTGGTCGTAGTGCACGAACCACGCGTAGCCCACGAACGCCGGGCTCAGTGCCTGGGCGCGGACGAAGTCCCGGAACATCTCGCCCCGACCCGCGATGCTGTCGGCCGTGATCGACCGGTTGTGCGACGTCAGGCCGCGGTCCGGATAGCAGAACGAGAACTCGATGTTGAGAATCGGCTTGTCGTGGATCTCGTACTGGCGAATGACGCTGGCGTCGTTCGAATACCAGTCGAACGAGATCGCGTCCAGATACTCGATGCCGCCGACGTTCCATTCCCGGCTCGTCCGCCAGGTGGGCACCAACGACGAGCCGAGGAACAGGTGGTGCGGATCGTGCCGTTGGATCGCGTTGCGCACCTCGCGGAAATAGGTCTTCGCTGCCAGCGTGATGAACCCCGACACGTCGTGGGCGGGCACCCGGTTGATGTCGATCGCCAGGTCTGCGAGCTCGCGGAACGACCGAGCGCTGGTGCCCAGTGTCGCGTTCACCCTCGCCAGGTCGTCACCGTAGGCATCGGCGAGATGCCGGACGAACGCGCGCTTCGCCGGGAGGTCCGCGCCCCGCCGGACGACGGCGGCCACGACGTCACGGTTCCAGCCACGCTCGTTCTCGAAGAAGTAGCCGACCAGCCACCGGTCGTCGCGGAAGCCGCGCAGCCCGAAGGCGTCGAACGCGTGGTCGAGCTTGGCCGCGAAGTCGGGGTCGAACGGGTCGATGCCCCACAGGACCCGGATGACGTCGGCGGGCGTGGGAGCCCGTTCGATGTAAGGCATGACGACGGACGGGTCGCGGTGCCACTTGCCCTGGGCGTTGAATCCCCAGTCGATCATCCGCCGCCGGCTGATCTCACGCCATTTCTCCTGGAAGTCGGCACCGTACTTGCGCATCAGATTGGCGATGACGAAGTTCACCGTGTGCAGGCCGTTCTCGACGACGGCGTACGCGGGCGCGAACTCGGCCGGATCGGGCAGCTCCTCGAAGACCTCGCGAGGGCTCCCATCGGCGTTCTTGTACAGGGTGCCGTACCCCCACTCCTGGTAGGAGAACGCGTCGACGGCCTTGAGGAAGAACAGGTGGCCGTCCGGTGTGACGAACCACCAGCGGCCGTCCACCTTCTCCAGCCGGAAGTATCCGGTGGCGGCTCGTCGCCCGAGGCTGCGCCGTCCGCCGTAGCGGTCGTAGGTGGCCCCGTCGAAACGCACGCCGGCCAGCCGCCGGGCCTCCTCCGCGTACTCCCGTCGCAGTTGTTCGTCCGAGATGACCTTGCCCGGCCAGTCCTGATGGAGGTATTGGCCGTACCGGTCAACCACAGGAGACGCCGCGGCGGCCGGCAGTGGGCGGGTGAGGCCCAGCGCGCCGGCCGCCAGTGCCGAGGCGCCGAGAAGCATGTGTCGTCGAGAGAGCATGGCTCACGAACTCCTTCTCCCTGATCGGAATCGGTTGATGACGAGCACGAGAACTGGAGCGGTTTAGTGCGCGAGCGGTCAAGGTGTGGAGAACGGTACAACTGGAGCGGTTTAGTGTCAACGGTGTTACATTCAGATGCCGGAGCGCCGGACCGTGGCCGGCCGCGTCGCGCTACGATCATCAAAAACCGGTTTAGCATCGGTCCCGCCGATCGCCGCGCGCAACGACACCAGGAGGCCTGCGTGAAACGCCGCACCATCAATGACATCGCCGAGCGCGCCGGCGTATCGAAGAGCGCGGTGTCGTTCGCACTCAACGGCAAGCCGGGCGTCTCACCGGCGACCCGGGAACGCATCCTCGCCACCGCCGAAGCGCTCGGGTGGCGGCCCAGCAGCGCTGCGCGAGCCCTGTCCGGCGCGCGGGCGAACGTCGTGGGACTGGTCCTCGCGCGGAACCCGTCACTGCTCGCGGCCGAGCCGTACTTCGTCCGGCTCATCGCCGGCATGGAGACCGAGTTGCGGACCGAGCAGACCGGTCTGCTGCTCAAGATGGTCGGTGAGGAGCCACAGCGGGAGCTGGAGATCTACCGGCGGTGGTGGAGCCAGCGGCAGGTCGACGGCGTCGTCCTCTTGGACCTGCGGGTCAACGACCATCGTGCGGACCTCGTTGCCGAGCTCGGGCTCCCGGCCGTCCTGCTCGGACGGCTGCGCGGTTCGAACCTCCCGTCGGTGTGGGTCGATACGAGACCGGCGATGGACGCCGCCGTCGGCCATCTCGCCGACCTGGGGCACCGCCGGGTCGCCCGCGTCCGCGGCATGCGGGCCTTCATCCACACCCGGGAACGTGACACGGCCTATCGGGCCGCGGCTCGGACGTTCGGCATGGAGTCCGCGGTCATCGTCGACGCCGACTACACCGGTGAACAGGGCGCGAAGGCGACGCGCGCTCTGCTGGACTCTCCGGATGCGCCGAGTGCCATCATCTTCGACAACGACGTGATGGCGGTCAGCGCCATCGGCGCCGCTCACGATCTCGGCATCCGCATTCCGGACGAGCTGTCCATCATCGCCTGGGACGACTCGCCACTGTGCGAGCTGCCGCGTCCCGCACTCACGGCCATGCGCATGGACATCGACGGCCTTGGCGCCGCGGCGGTGCGGATCCTGCGGGAGGCCATCGATGGCGGGCCGACGACGAGCATCCGCTTCGGCACCTGGGAGCTGGTCGAGCGGGCCAGCACGGGACGACCGGACGAGAGTCGCAGGCGCCGCAGCTAGGTCGCGTCTGTCCGTTCGCTCCTCCGGCGTGTGGCTTGGCCGCCTCCAGGTTCACCGCGTGCCAGCCCTGACAGTGTGATCAACGGATCAAGCGTTCGGGGTCTCCTCGTCCGCTGCGGCGCACGAGCCATGCTTCGGTGATGTGGGTGAACATCGCCTCGGCGGCGCCGTCGGGATCATGGGCGGCGATTCGCTCGTAGATTCGCCGGTGACCGCGGTTCGACGCGATGCACAGCTCCCGAGCGGTCTGGCCCATGTACCGTGCGGTGTTGACCACCTGGCTCTCCAGCGACCGGACAACGCCGCGTGCGATGCGGTTGCCCGAGGCTCGCATGACGGTGTCGTGGAAGGCTCTGTCGTGCTCATGGTACGACGCATGATCATCGACGAGTTGGTCCATGCGATCGACCAGTGCCCTGAGCTGATCGATGACCTCGGGTGTGGACAGCCGGGCGGCGACATTCGCCATGTCCGACTCCAGCAGCCGCCTCGTGACGACGAGGTCGTCGAGTATGGAGAGGCTGTCGTCCTCGGCGATGGTGGCGCCGAGGACCAGCTCGTCGAGCATGTTCCATGCGGCTGGCGGCTGCACCATCGTGCCGGAGCCTTGGCGGATCTGCACCAGGCCCTTCTCTTGCAGGATCTTCACGGCCTCGCGCACGACGGTCCGGCTCACCGAGAACGCCTCGCAGAGCGCCGGCTCCGGCGGCAGTGCCGTGCCCGGCGGATGGTGGCCACGGACGATGCGCTGGACCAGTTCCGCGGTGACCGCCTTGGCCAGGTTCGCGGGTCGATGCGCCCAGACCGGAGGCGCCGCGGCGCTCACGGTCGTGTCCTGCGATGCGGTCATGTCCCCCTCCGGTGGCCCTGGTCCACGCGCCGTAGCCGGAGAGAGAGTATACGTCACTCGATTGACGTCACACGTCATACGAGTTACGTTTGCGCACATCCTGGACATGCCGGTACACGGCCACTTTCTGGAGGGTGAGCAGCAATGAAGCAGCGAACACTGTGGTCCGCGGCCCTGATCGGGGGACTGGCGTTGGCCGGCTGCGGCAGCGCCTCGGAGCCGGAGTCCTCGTCGACCGGCGGCTCCGGCGGCTCCGAAGACACGCTGGTGGTCTGGGACTGGAAATCAGGTGAAGAGAACGCGGCCGCCTACTTCGAGCAGGCGAAGGCCGACTTCGCGGAGAAGCACCCCGATGTGACCGTCGAGTTCGTGGCGCAGCCGTTCGAGCAGTACTACACGCTGCTGGGCACCGCGATCCAGGCGGGCGAGGGGCCCGATGTGGTGCTCTTCAACGGCGGTGGTCAGATCCGTGACCGAGTGGACGCCCTGCTCCCGCTCGATGATTACGTGGCCGAGGATCGGGAGCGTCTCGCAGGGTGGGAGGCGTTCAGCCAGGACGGTGCGGTATTCGCAGCGCCGGTGACGCTGCAGGGCCACCCGATCTACTACAACAAGGCGCTGTACGACGAGGCCGGGCTCGACCCGGAGAGCCCGCCCACGACGTGGGACGACTTCGTTGCCGCTTGCGGCACCATCAAGACGGCGACCGGGGCCGACTGCATCGCGCTCGGCAACAAGGAAGGCTACGGCATCGAGTTCTTCCTGTCTGCCATGGGTTCGGCCGTTCTCACGCCGCAGGAGTACGACGACTGGATCGCCGGTGATCGGGACTGGTCGTCGCCGGGTGTGAAGCAGATCTTCGAGCTGTGGAAGGCCGCCGGTGACACCGGACTCAACAACGAGGGTGCGAACTCGACGGCGATGTTCAACGACTCGTTCGGGATCTTCCAGGCCGGTGAGGCGGCGAACATGATCGGCCTGATGTCGGACATCGGTCACTGGAAGGACTTCAACGAGTTCCTCGGCGCGGAGAACGTCGGTGTGATGCTGGCTCCCGTCGTGAACCCGGAGGCGAGTCCGAGTCTGCCGTATGACGGCGGCATCGGGTACGCGGTGATGAACTGGACGACGAGCCCGGACCTGGCTGCTGACCTCGTGCGCTCGCTGACCTCCACGGAGGCGTTGGAAGCCTTCCATGCCGATGCCGGCGCGATCGTCTCCGACACCACGATCGACGTGTCCGATGCCGGCCCTGCCGTGTCGACGATCGTGGAGGAGATCCAGACCGGAAGGCAGGCCCTGCACGTGGCCTTGTCGTCGCAGACGCTGGAGCTCATCCACCGCTTGTCCCAGCAGTTGTTGAGCGGATCGGTCACCGTGGACGATGCGGTCGCGCAGCTGGCGGCCTCGGACCAGGCGGGCTGATCGAGTGCCAGGAGGAGCCTCGCTGCCGCCGGCCGGCCCTCCCGGCATGGTGGGGTTGGCCGACGGGACAAACACCCGGACCATGGACGATCGGCCCGGTCCGGCCCGCCGCCCACCGGCCCGCTCCAGAAGCCGGGGTTGGGAGCGCTGGGCACCGTATGTCCTGGTCGCGCCCGCTGTACTGATCATCGTCGGGTTGCGGCTGTATCCGCTGTTGCTGGGGGTGAACTTCTCGTTCACCGGCGATGGCGACCGCAACGGTCAGCCGGTGGGCCTGGACAACTACGCGGCCCTGTTCGACGATCCGCTGTTCCAGCAGGCGCTGCGAAACGTCGGACTGTTGGTGCTGCTTCTGCCGGTGGCCGTAGCGATCCCCGGGCTCCTCGCGACGTTCATCTACCTGCGAGTTCCAGGTCATCGCTTCTTCCGGAGCGTGTACTTCTTTCCGGCGGTGTTGTCGCCCGTGATCGTCGGCGCGATCTTCAACCTCCTCCTGGCATTTGACGGCCCACTCAACAGCCTTCTCCGAAGCGTCGGCATTGCCCCCGTGGACTGGCTCGGCGATCCCGGTGTCGCCATTTTCGCGGTCGTCGGCGTGCACATCTGGGCGACATTCGGCATGGCGCTGGTCGTCTTCCTCGCCGGATTCGCCACCCTGGATTCGGCGCTGCTGGATGCCGCGCGCGTCGACGGCGCCGCACTGCACCAGGTGATCCGGCACGTGATCATCCCAGGGCTGTCCCGCACGATCCAGTTCGTCTTCGTGACCACCATGATCGGGATGCTCACGGCGATGTTCGGCCTGCTCTATGTCATGACGAGCGGCGGGCCGGAGGGCTCTACGTATCTGCCGGAGTACTACATCTGGATCCAGCAGGGGCAGATGAACCGGCCGGCGCTGGCTTCGGCAGCATCTACGGTCCTCTTCTTGATCATGCTCGTCGTCGGGCTCGTGCAGATCAGCATTCTGCGCCGATCGGGGAGGGAGGACTGATGGGCGGCGGTGTGCGTTCGGGAAAGTGGTTCGTCGCCGCACCCATGGCGCTGCTCGCGCTGGCCACGATCTACCCGTTGGTCTTCACCACCAACGTCGCGATGAAGACGCGTCATGAGTACATCCTCAACCGCTTCTCCGTGACCGAGTCGCTGCGCTGGGACAACATCGACGCCGCTTGGAACAGCGTCGGGATGGCCCGGTACTTCGTCAACTCCATCATTGTGGTGGGGTGCTCGGTTGCCGTCCTGCTACTCCTCGGATCCATGGCCGGCTTCGCCCTGGGGCAATTGCGCTTCAAGGGCTCGCGGGCACTGTTCCTGGGCTGCCTGGCCGCGCTGTTCATCCCCTTCCAGGTGATCATGGTTCCGCTCGCCCGGACGATGGCTGACACTGGACTGCTCGACACGTACCCGGGCCTGATCCTGACTTACGTCGCGCAATTCCTGCCCTTCACGATCTTCCTGATGACCAGCTACTACGCCGGCATTCCCGCGGACATCATCGACGCGGCCAGGATCGACGGCAACACGCTGTACGGCGTCTATCGACGAATCATGCTGCCGATCGGGCGGCCGGCGTTGTTGTCCGTAGGCATCCTGAACGCACTGTTCTGCTGGAACGACGTGCTCATTGCACTGCTGCTCATGCCATCGGCCGAGCATCGCACGCTCATGGTCGGGGTGACGGCGCTGCGAGGGCAGTACTCCGACGACATCCCCACCTTCGCCGCCGGGGTGCTCATCGCCGCTCTTCCCGTCCTGATGATCTACCTCTTCTTCCAGCGCCAGATCGCCGACGGCGTGACCGCCGGCTCCACGAAGGGCTGACATGCGGATCACCGGGTTTCGTACCCTCACGACGGTCCAGGAGTGGGGCCGTCCCGTCGGCGACGCCAACGGGGTCTTCACCGACGGCGTCACATCGGTTCCGATCATCCTGGTCGACACCGACGAGGGAATCACCGGCGTCGGTCTGGGGTCGCACATCGAAGCCGACGCGATCTTCGCCGCGCTCGAGGGCGAGGACCCACGCGGCGTGACCGCGCTCTACGACCGCATGCTGCGCCAGACGTTCAAGACCGGCCACGCCGGTGCCGTCTTCGGCACCATCGGCGCGTTCGACACAGCGCTGTGGGACATCAAGGCCCAGGCCGCCGGCGAGCCACTCTGGCGGCTCCTGGGCGGCAGGGACCGGCGGGTCCCGGCCTATGCCTCTGGCCTGGACATCGGGCTGACGGACGACGAACTGGTCGCGGCGTACGAGCTCTACGCCGCGGTCGGCCTGCGGGCCGCCAAGCTCAAGGGCGGCCTGGACATCGAGCAGGACCGACACCGGCTCACCCTGGTCCGAGAGGTCCTGACCGAGGCGGGCCGCGGACTGCGGCCCAGCCTGATGCTCGACGTGAACGAGTCGTGGACGCGCAAGCAGGCGGTCCGCCACATCTGCGAGCTCGAGCGGACCCTCGACCTCGCCTGGGTCGAGGAGCCGGTGCGCCGCTGGGACGCCGAAGGCCATGCGGTGGTCGGGCGCGGGATCCGTGCCTCGGTCGCCACCGGCGAGAACCTCACCGGCCTCGAGCAGTTCCGGCCGCTGCTCGCCGCCGGTGCGGTCGACATCGTGCAGACCAGCGCGGTGTGGGGGATCAGCCACTTCCTGCGCACCTCGATGGTCGCCCACGCGCACGATCTGCCCGTGAGCCCGATCGGCAACACCCCCGTCGGGCTGCTGCACGCCGCGACCTGCGTGCCGAATCACATCGTGAGTGAGCTGCAGGACCTGCGGCCACCACACGGCATCGTCCTCGACCTGGGCATCGAGGACGGTGCGTTCACGCTCGGTGACTCGCCCGGGCTGGGCATCCAGGTCGACGAGGACGCGATCGCGTCGAGCGTCGGCGGCGGCCGCCCGTCCACCCCCAGCGGGCCACACGTGCGGCCCGAGGCCGCGGGCCGGCGGCTGGCCGCCACCGGCCGCCGCCCCGGAGGGGCGCGCTACCCGCTGGGCCCGCTTCAGCACCCCCCGATCAGTGACAACGACCTGCCGCACAGCGCTCAGCTCTGAGTTCCACGCCCTACCCACCGTGAAGGAAGGACGGACATCGCCGTGCGTCTCTTACGCGACCTGAACGTACGAACGACGGCTGCCGCGGCCATCGCAGCAGTCACTGTCACCACGGTGCTCGCCGCCGCGCCACCGGCCGCCGCGCAGACCGCGCAGGTGATCGTCGTGGCGCCGACCGGTGCGCCCGGCGCCGATGACGCCGGCCCAGGCACCCGGGCCGAGCCGCTGGCGACGCTGGAGGAGACCCAGCGCCGCGTCCGCGATCTGGCGGACGACGGCGACGTCACCGTGCAGCTGCTCGACGGCACCTACCGGCTCGACCAGCCGCTGCGATTCGACGCCGACGACTCCGGGCGCGACGGTCACACCGTGACCTGGCAGGCCGCACCGGGCGCCGAGCCGGTCTTGAGTGGCGCACGGCCCGTCACGGGCTGGGAGCTCGACGACCCTACGACCGGCGTCTACAAGGCCGACGTCGGAACCGGTTTCGACAGCCGGCAGCTCTATGTGAACGGCGTCGTGGCTCAGAAGGCGCGGATCAGCCTGCCCCGGACGGCCATCACCCTCAACCCGACCGGTTTCACGCTCAACGATCCGAATCTCGCCTACCTGGCGGATCTTCCGCAGCAGGAGCGGATCGAGTTCCAGGCGCTGCAGTCGTTCACCAACCGGTTCGCACCCGTGCAGAGCATCTCCGGCACGACCGTCGTCATGCAGCAGCCGGCCTGGGACAACAACACCTACGGCTACGACTCCGTGACCTCTCCCTTCCGGACGCCGCGGTACTTCCTGCTCAACTCGAAGAGCTTCCTCGACGAGGGCGGCGAGTGGTATCTCGACACGGCGGCGGGCGTTCTGTACTACAAGCCGCTCGACGGACAAGACCTGAGCAGCGCCACGGTCGAGCTGCCCCGGCTGGAGACGCTGGTCGAGGTGGGTGGCACGTACGACGAGCCCGTTCGGAACCTGCGCTTCGAGGGCATCACCTTCACCGGGACGACGTGGCTGCACCCCAGTTCCTCGAACGGCTACGCCAACCAGCAGACCGGCACGTTCATCAACGGCGTGCAGCCGGACCGGCCCGCTGACGCGTTCACGTCGTGCGCCGTCGGCTGCCGCGGCTTCGAGGCATCCCGCAACCACTGGTGGCAGGCCCCGGCGGCGGTGCAGGTGTCGGCGGCCGAGAACATCAGCGTCGTCGACGGCACGTTCGTGAACCTGGGATCGGTCGGCCTGGGCATCGGGAACGATGCCAACGCCCACTCCACGGGCGTCGGCCTGGGCGCCAGCGACGTCTCCGTCGTGGGCAGCACTTTCACCGCCAGCGCGGGCGGCGGCATCGTCGTCGGAGGCGTGCAGCCGGACGCTCACCACCCACCCGACCTGCGCATGGTGAACAAGGACATACTGATCAGCAACAACCGCGTGTACTCCACCGCGCTCGAATATCTCGACCAGGACGCGATCTTCGCCAGCTACGTCAGCGGGTTGACCATCGAGCACAACTACGTGTCCGACATGCCCTACACGGGCATCGGCGTCGGCTACGGCTGGGGGGCGAACGACCCCGGCGGCAGTCCGGAGTACATCAATCGTGGCCTCTACGACTTCCAGCCGATCTACGAGACGCCGACGACCTTGAAGGACGTGCGCATCGTGGGCAACTACGTGCGCAACGTCATCCAGACGATGTTCGACGCCGGCTGCATCTACACGTTGTCGGCGATGCCGGGCAGCACGATCGACGAGAACCTCTGCGAGAACAGCCGGCAGCTCGGTCTCTACTTCGACGAGGGCTCCCGCTACATCTCCGCGTCGGGCAACGTCTTCCTCAACAACGCCGGCCAGTGGGCGCACGCGAACAACCAGAACGGCAACCGCACCGGCGACCTCACGCTCATCGGCAACTACGCGACCAACTCGGCCATCACCGGCCTCGTCAACGGTAGCCGCGGCAACATCGTCCGCGACAACGTCGCCGTCACCGGTGGCAACCTCCCGATCGAGGCCAGCCGAGTGATCTTCGAGGCTGGGCCCGAGGGGAAGTACCGCGGCCCGGCAGATCCCCAGCGCCCGCCGGTCGGGGCCTTCCTGACGGCCGATCCGGTGAGCCTGGACGCCGGCGGCGCCACCACGGTGACCGCCACGGTCGCGAACCTGACCGACGAGCGGGTGTCCGGACTGACCGCCGGGATCAGCGTTCCCGAGGGCTGGGCGGCCGTACGTCAGGGCAAGCCGCTGAGCCCGGCACTGGACCCGGGCGCGTCGGCCACCGTGTCGTGGACGGTCACCGCGCCGGCGTCGTTCTCGAGCCCGGTCAGCCAGGCCACGGTGCAGGCGGCGCTGAGCCTGCGTGCCGACGGCCTGCAGTATGCGGTGAACAGGTCGCTGACGCTGACCGCGCTGAACCCGCTGACGTCCCTCGCCAGCTACGGGTCGGTACCGAGCCGGTTCGCCGAGGCCGGCGGCCAGTTCGCCATCCTGACCGCGGGCGCGGACATCTGGCAGGACGGCGGCGGCGCCTTCGACGAGTACGGCACCATCTACCAGGATGACGCGGTCGGCGACACGGCGACCGTGACGGCGCGGGTCACTCAGATGGACAACACCAACCCGTGGGCCAAGGCCGGTGTGGTGATCCGCAACGACGTCACCGCCGCCGGATCGTCTGCCGGCTACGCCGTCATGGTCGTCACACCGGGGAACGGCGTCGCGTTCCAGTGGGACGCCAACGGCAACGGGTACCTCGATTCCTTCAGCGGAGCCGGCGGCGTCCGAGCGCCGGCCTGGGTCCGCCTGGTCCGCGAAGGCACCCAGGTCAGCGGCTACTACTCGACGAACGGCAGCACGTGGATCAAGGTCGGCCCCACGGTGACGCTGGCCGGCATCGCGTCCACCCAGGACGCCGGATTGATCGCCACCTCCCACGCAGCCGGCGTGACCGGTCAGTTCAGCTTCGCCGACTTCAGCGTCACCTGAGACGAGCCCGGTCGTGTGGCGCGCCGCCGCAGCGGTGCGCCCCACGACCGGCCACCACGGACCAACGATGGAGGAGCGATGGACGGCAGTGGTCTACCGCGGCGACTCCGGCCGGCTCGGCCACTGATGGACCGCCGGCAGCTGCCCCGCAGGCCCGGCGTCGAGTTGACCGGCCTGGGATTCGGCGCCGCCCAGGGCGGCAACCTGTACCGGGCCACGTCTGACGGACCGTTCGCCCGCGCCGTCGACGCGGCATGGGCCGCAGGGATCCGGTACTTCGACACCGCTCCGCATTACGGCCTGGGGTTGTCCGAGCGCAGACTGGGCGCGGCGCTGCGGCAGCACCCGCGTGAAGAGTACGTCGTTTCGACCAAAGTGGGCAGGTTGCTGGTGCCATCCCCGGAGACGGCGCACCTGCGCGACGCCGAGGGCTTCGCGGTGCCCGCGGATCACCGGCGAGTCTGGGACTTCAGCCGTGACGGCGTCCGCAGGTCCTTCGAGGCGAGCCTGAACCGCCTCGGACTCGACCGCATCGACATCGTCTACCTGCACGATCCGGACGACCACTGGCACGAGGCAGCGACGGAGGCGATCCCCGCGCTGATCGCACTGCGTGACCAAGGCGTCATCGGAGCCATCGGGCCGGCATGAACCGATCGGCCATGCTCGCGCGGTTCGTCCAGGAGACCGATGTGGACGTCGTCATGTGTGCCGGGCGGTACACCCTGCTGGAGCAAGGGGCGCTGTACGACCTGCTGCCCGCCGCTCAGGCCGAAGGAGTGGGCGTCGTGATCGCCGGTGTGTACAACTCGGGCCTGCTCGCCAGTGAGCGACCCCCGACCACGGCCACCTACGACTACGAACAGGCGCCGCCGAAGGTGATCGAGCGAGCACACCGCATCGCCGCCGCATGCGAGGACTGGGGCGTGACCCTTCCCGAGGCCGCACTCGCCTTCGCCCGTGCGCATCCCGCTGTGATCTCGACGGTCGTCGGGGTTCGGGACGCGGCACAGGTCGCCGCCACGTTGCGACGCTCGGAGGCCGACGTGCCTCCTGGGCTGTGGGCAGACCTGCGCGAGCGCGGCGTTCTCCAGACGGACCTATGACCCGCCGCACGACGCGGCGTTGCGCATATCGGATCGAAGCGTTGCGCATGATGCAATCAATCACAACGTTATAAATGCGGCGCCAGAAGTATTGACACCCTCCGAGCCGCGCCGCCAGCATGGGCCGCGGGCGAGTTTTGCCGACGTTGTAAATGAGGAGGGGCCCCGCACGTCGCAACCGCCCGCCCGCACAGCCGAGGGTGATCGGCTCTCTCGGTGGTCGCATCCGTCGTCTCCTGCGCTGCACCGGACGACGGCGGACTCAGGACAGAGAGGATCAATGGTGATGGCATCTCGCCAGAGACGAACGCGCCGCATCGGGATCGGGCGGCGCTTGGCGGCCCTCCTCGTCGGCGCCGCGATGGCCGTGGCCGCCTTGGTGGCGGCACCACCCGCGGTGATGGCGGAAACGCCGTGGGTCGCCGTGGACGACGACGGCTTCGTCACGTTCACGATCTCGGCCGAAGAGGCTCAGGCCGCGTTCGGTGACGTGACCCAGATCGTCGCCGAGGGCAACTTCGGCCCGTCGGCCAACTGGGCCCAGTGGGGCCTTACGCGACGCGGGGGCAACTGGACGTCGGTGATGGGGCCGCTCGAGCCGGGCCTGTACTACTACCAGTTCACCGCGGACGACACGAAGGTGGTCAAGGACCCGACGAACCCGACGAGCGTCGCGTCGGAACCGGAGTGGAGCACCTTCTTCGTCCCTGGTGACTCCGCCGACCTCCTGGCCGACGTGCCCCAGGGGCAGGGCGGCACCGTCGAGACGATGACGTATCGCAGCACGGTCACGCGCGGGCAACGGTCCGCGCTCGTCTGGACGCCGCCGGGCTACGACGCCGGCCGCAAGGAGCCGTACCCGGTGCTGTACCTGCAGCACGGGAGCGCGCAGGGCTACCGCGACTGGGTCGAGGTCGGACGCGCCAAGCAGATCTTCGACAACCTCACGCTCCGTGGCGAGATCGAGCCGATGGTCGTCGTGATGGGTGACGGCAACGTGCCGGACTTCCAGAAGGAGCTGCTGCGGAACATCATGCGGGAGGCCCGGCACGACTACAACATCTCGCACAGTCCGTCCCAGCAGGCGCTGGCCGGGCTCTCGATGGGCGGCTACCAGACGCTGAGCACGCTGTTCGAACACCCGGGCGAGTTCGCCTACATCGGGTCGTTCGCGGGATTCGTGTTCGGCAGCGCCAGTGGTGTGGACGCCGAGGAGATCAACGAGGGCACCGAGCTGCTGCGGCTGTACACCGGCAACGTCACCGACCTCGCCTACAACTACAACTACCGATTGATGCGGCAGTTCGACGAGGCCGGCGTCGAGTACCAGTTCGACGGCGTCAACCCCGATCGCGGCCACAACTGGAACGCCTGGCAGGAGAACCTGATCGACTTCGTGCCGCGCCTGTTCCGCGACGCACCGGACGAGGGCCCGAGCCCTGGGCACCTTCCGCTCGAGGCCGAGTTCCGCCAGCCGCCGGCCGGCACCACTCCGACGCCGTGGATCACCGAGGACGGGTTCGTCACGTTCGAGACGACCACGGAGTTCAAGGACGCGCAGAACGTCACCGTGTGGGGCAACTGGGCGCCCGGCGGCAGCTGGATCCGCGTGGAGATGTCCCGGGTCGGTGACCGGTGGCGTGCCACCGTCGGCCCGCTGAAGCCCGGCTTCCACTACTACCGGCTCATCGTCGACCGCGTCTCCACGAAGGACACGTCGAACCCGACCCGGGTGACCACGGAACCGACCTGGAGCACGTTCTTCATCCCCGGAGAGTCGGCGCGCCTGCTCGCCGACGTCCCGGAGGGGCAGGGCGGCACCGTCGAGACGTTGACGTACCAGAGCACGGTCGCCGGGGCGGAGCGGAAGGCGTACGTCTGGACGCCGCCCGGGTACGACCCCGATCGCGCCGAGCCCTACCCCGTCTTCTACCTGCAGCACGGCGGCGGCCAGAACTACACGGACTGGATCGAGATGGGGCGGGCCAAGCAGATCCTCGACAACCACTACCTCGACGGGAACCTCGAGCCGATGGTGGTGGTGATGGGCAACGGCAACTCGTCGAACTTCACCCGCGAGCTGCTCGAGAACATCGTCCCCGTGTCGCTCGAGCGGTACAACGTGTCCGACGATCCGGCCCGCCGCGCCCTCGCCGGTCTGTCGATGGGCGGGGGGCAGACCTTCACCGTACTCAAGACGCATCCTGGGAAATTCGCCTACGTCGGAGCGTTCTCGGCCGGGTTCGGCAGCGCGACGGGGGTCGACGCCGAGGCGATCAACGACGGCACCACACTGCTGAAGGTCTACGTCGGCGATCCCACGGACTTCGTCTACCCGTCCTTCATGAACTCCCTGACCGTCATGGACCAGCTCGGAATCGAGTACGAGTACGACGGGCCCACGCCCGGCCCGCACGGGTGGGATGCGTGGCAGAAGAACCTCATCGACTTCGCGCCGCTGCTGTTCAGGCAGGACTGACGAGGTCCGGTGAAGGTGCCCCACAGGTGCGCGTGGCCGGCCGGCGATCCCGGCCGGCCACGCCGCCGGTCAGCTGGACCGGCCGAACCCGGTGGACTCGCGGGCGACGATCCGGAACTCGGACTTGACGAGGAGCGGCGGCAGCCGCTCGTCGTCCCGCTCGTTGATGCGCTCGACGAGGAGTTCGACGGCGGTCTCCGCGATCTCGTCGCGCCCGGGATCGACGCTGGACAGCGACGGAACGGAGAACCGTGCTTCGTCGATGTCGTCGAACCCGATGACGGCGACGTCGTCGGGGACGCGCCAGCCCGCTTCGCCGAGTGCGCGCAGCGCACCGAGCGCCAGCGTGTCGTTGAGGGCGAACAGGCCGTCGAACGGGATGCCCGCCGCGATGAGGTCGCGCATGGCCTCCGCGCCGTTCTCCCGATGCCACGGCGCCACGGCTCGGATGAGCTGTGGATCGACGGGGATCGCGGCTGCCTCGAGCGCGGCCTTGTAGCCGCGCAGGCGCAGGTCCGCCGGACGCACCTCCTCGCGCTGGTCCGGGTGCGCCCCGATGAGCGCGATGCGCCGCCGGCCGATCCCGAGCAGATGTTCGACGGCTGCCTTCGCCGAGCTCACGTTGTGCATCGTCACGTGGTCGGTGGGGCCACCGAAGATCCGCTCGCCCAGCAGCACGAAGGGAAACGTGGGCCGGAGGAGGTGGCGGTCGTCCTGGCCCAGTCGTTCCGGGCTGAACAGCAGCCCGTCGGTGAGGCGGAGGCGTCCGGCGCCGGTGACCACCGCGATCTCACGGTCGCGATCGCCGCTCGTCTGCTCGACCAGGACGCCGAGGTCGTGCTTCTCCGCCGCACGGATGATCGAGTCGGCGAGCTCGGCGAAGTAATTCTGCCGCAGCTCGGGCACCGCCAGCCCGATGACCCCGGTGCGGCCCGACCGCAGCCCTCGCGCCGACAGGTTGGGCCGGTAGCCGAGCTGCTCGATGGCCGAGAGCACGCGCATGCGTGTCGACGGCCGGACGTGGGGGAAGTCGTTGATCACGTTCGAGACGGTCTTGATGGAGACCCCGGCCACCCGCGCGACGTCGTGCATCGTCGGGATCACGTGTCCTCCTCGCTCCGCGTGCGCGCCCGTGCCGTACCCGCATTCTATGGGCCGACCTGCGCAGAAATGTGTCGAGCGCAGGGCTGCCGAGCGGTCTTGACACTGGCGGAGCGGATTGCCATAGTCAGCTTTATCGCTAAACATACAACGTTATAAACGATCTTCGCGGCCACACGGCCCGGTGCAGGGGTGCCAGAAGCGTCCGTCCCGGGAGCCGGTTCCGGGCCGCCCGGCGACGCGCCGACAACGACGTCCTCAGCATCCCGAAGGGAACACACGCAATGAAGCGCAAGCCATTCCTTGCCGCGGCGGCGACCCTCGTCCTCGCCGGCACACTCGTCGCCTGCTCGTCGGGAGATGACGGAACCAGCAGCAGCGATGGTGGTGGTGGCGGCGGGTCCGACGCCAGCAACTGCACGAACACCATTCCCAAGCCGGACCTGCCCGCGGTGACGCTGTGGGCCTGGTACCCGAACATGGAGTTGGTCGTCGACAACTTCAACGAGCTCAACGACGAGGTCCAGGTGTGCTGGACCAACGTCGGCGAGGGCGGCGACGAGTACGAGAAGTTCCAGACCGCCATCGCCGCCGGGACCGGCGCGCCCGACGTCATCATGATCGAGGCCGACCGAATCCCGACCTTCCAGGTGCAGGACGCACTCGTCGACATCAGCGACTACGGCTACGAGGACGTCAAGGACGACTACAGCGAGGGCGCCTGGCAGGACGTCTCGGTCGGCGACGCGGTCTACGGCGTGCCGGTCGACGGCGGTCCGATGGGGATGATCTACCGCAAGGACATCTTCGAGCAGTACGGCATCACGCCACCCACCACGTGGGCCGAGTACGAGCAGGCCGCGCAGACGGTGCGCGATGCCGGCGGCCCGCTGTTCGGTGACCTCGGCGCCAACGTGCCGGCGGTCATGATGGCACTGCAGATCCAGAAGGGCGCGAGCCCGTTCGCCTACGACACCGACGATCCGGAGAACATCGGCATCGCCCTGAACGACCAGGCGTCGAAGGACGTCCTCGAGTACTGGGGCGGCCTCGTCGAGAAGGGCCTGGTCGGCACCCAGGACCAGTTCACTCCGGAGTACATCTCCGGCGTGATCAACGGCGACTACGCCACCTACATCTCCGCGGCCTGGGCGCCGGGCTACCTCACCGGTGCCGGCGTGGGCGAAGGAGCGGACTCCGGTCAGTTCGCGGTCGCGCCGTTGCCGCAGTGGGACCCCGCCAACCCGGTGCAGGTGAACTGGGGCGGCTCGGCCTTCTCGGTGACCAGCCAGGCCTCCGATCCGGAACTGGCGGCGAAGGTCGCCTTCGGCATCTACGCCGACGAGGCGTCGCTCACCGACGGCTGGACCAACCAGGTCATCTTCCCGCTGAACCTCAACGCGCTGGAGGACCCGGCCTTCGTCGACCTCGAGGTGGAGTTCTTCGGCGGGCAGCAGGCGAACAAGGAGGTCTACGTCCCGGCGGCGAACGCCTACGAGGGCTTCACCTACAGCCCGCTGCAGCAGTACTACTACGACGCCATGACCGAGCAGCTCGGTGCGCTCAACCAGGGCTCGATCACCGGCTCCGAAGCCGCGGACCGGCTGCAGGACGACGTCGTGAGCTACGCGGAGGAACAGGGCTTCACAGTCCAGTGACCCGACGGGCGGGGGTCGGCTCGTTCTCCGACGGCCCGGCCCCCGCCACCTCCCTCCTCGCCGTCCACAGATTTTCCGGAGCTGGAGCATGACCCTGCAGATCAGCGAGACCGCGCCACCGCGCGCCGAGAAGACCAGACGCAAAGCGCCCAAGGTACCCCTGCGCGAGCAGCTCATCGGGTGGCTGTTCATCGGGCCGTTTGGCGTGGTCTTCCTCGCCTTCCTCGTCGCGCCGCTCGTGTACGCCCTCTACCTCAGCCTGTTCCGGAAGGCGCTGATCGGCGGGACGAGCTTCGTCCTCCTGGACAACTACACGAAGGCGTTCACCGATCCGAGCTTCCTCGACGGTGCGTGGTTCGTCATCCGGTTCTCGCTCGTCCTCATCCCGGTCCAGATGCTGATCTCGCTCGCGATGGCGCTGATCCTCGACATCGTCACGTCGGCGTTCGCGCGGTTCTCCCGGCTGATGATCTTCCTCCCCTACGCGATTCCCGCGGTCATCGGCGCCCTCATGTGGGGGTTCCTGTACAGCAAGAACTTCGGCCCGCTCGGGGACATCTTCGGCTTGTTCGGCGCCTCGGCTCCGGACTTCCTCAGCAACGACCTGATCTTCTACGGCCTGCTCAACATCGTCACCTGGCAGTGGGCCGGCTACTACATGATCATCTTGTACGCCGCGTTGCAGGGCATCGATCCGACCCTGTACGAGGCCGCGCGCATCGACGGCGCCAGTACCTGGCAGATCACGCTGCGGATCAAGATCCCGCTGATCACGCCGGCGCTGCTCCTCATCCTGGTGTTCGCGCTGATCGGAACGCTGCAGTTCTTCAACGAGCCGAAGATCCTCCGTGACCTCGCCGCCGGCGCGATCGGACCGGACTTCACGCCGAACATGTACGCGTACCAGCAGGCGTTCGGCCTGGCGAACTTCAACTACGGATCGGCCATCTCGTTCGCGCTCGGAGGCGTCGTCTTCGTCTGCGTCTACGTCTTCCTGTTCGCGACCCGCAAGCGGGGGAGCTTCCTGTCATGACCGCACACATCGACGTCGCCTCGCGTCGCCGGCGGCCGCAGCGCTACCTGCCGCTGCAGGTCCTCCTCGGCTTCCTGCTCGTCTACTTCCTGGTGCCGTTCTGGTGGGTCGTCGTCAACAGTTCCAAGGACGCCGCCGGACTCTTCGGCGGAGGGAACGCGCTCTGGTTCTCCGACAACGTCGATTTCATCGGCAATCTCCAGGAGCTGTTCACCCACAGCGGCGGCATCTATGCGCGATGGCTGCTGAACTCCACGCTCTACGCCGTCGTGGGCGGTGTCGGCGCCACCGCGCTGGCCGTCCTGGCCGGCTACGGCTTCGCGAAGTACCGCTTCGCCGGCCGGCGGTTCAGCTTCGCCGTCCTGCTGGGCGCGGTGATGGTGCCGGCCACCGCGCTGGTCATCCCGACCTTCATCATGTTCTCCCGGTTGGGGCTGACGAACACCATCTGGGCGGTGATCCTGCCGTCGCTGCTCAACCCGTTCGGGGTGTATCTGATGCACGTCTACGTGCGCGACGCCGTTCCCGACGAGCTCCTCGACGCCGCACGCGTCGACGGTGCGGGTGAGGTGCGGTCATTCCTCCAGGTCGCGCTTCCGCTGATGCGACCCGCGATGGTGACCGTCCTATTGCTGTCGATCGTGGCCACCTGGAACAACTACTTCCTGCCGCTGGCGATGCTGTCGGACAACGACCTGTACCCCGTGACGGTCGGCATCGGTCAGTGGCAGGGGATCGCCTCGGCCAACAACTCCGGCGGTACGTCGCTCTGGAGCATCATCATCATGGGGTCTCTCGTCTCGGTCATCCCGCTGATCATCGCCTTCCTCACGCTGCAGCGCCATTGGCGCGGTGGGCTGGCCATCGGGAGCCTGAAGTAGGCCGGCAGACGTCCCCCCGCCCGTCGACCGCCAAAGAGGATCATGAACCGCGCTCACCTGACCATCGACCCCTACTTCACCGTCGGCACCGTCAACCGCCGTCTGTTCGGCTCCTTCGTCGAACATCTCGGCCGATGCGTCTACGACGGCATCTACGAGCCCACCCATCCGACCGCCGATGAGCAGGGATACCGCGAGGACGTCATCGCCCTGGTCCGAGAGCTCGGGGTGACCACCATCCGCTATCCCGGCGGCAACTTCGTGTCGGGCTACCGGTGGGAGGACGGCATCGGCCCCCGCGACCAGCGCCCGCGCCGCCTCGACCTCGCCTGGCACTCGACCGAGACGAACGAGGTCGGCCTGGACGAGTTCGCCGCCTGGCTGCGCAAGGTCGGCAGTGAGCTCATGTACGCGGTGAACCTCGGGACGCGCGGCGTCCACGAGGCGCTTGACGTCCTCGAGTACGCCAACGTGCCCTCGGGCACGCGGCTGTCCGACCTGCGCATCGCGAACGGCACGCCGGCGCCTCACGACATCAGGATGTGGTGCCTCGGCAACGAGATGGACGGGCCGTGGCAGCTGGGCCACGGCTCCGCCGAGGAGTACGCGAGCCTCGCCGCCAAGACCGCCCGGGCGATGCGGCAGGTCGATCCCGGACTCGAGCTCGTCGTCTGCGGCAGTTCCAGCGCGCAGATGGCGACGTTCGGCGGCTGGGAACGGACCGTGCTGGAAGCGACGTACGACGAGGTGGACTACATCTCGTGCCACGCCTACTACGAGCCGAAGGACGGCGACTACGCCAGCTTCCTCGCCTCGGCGGTGAACATGGACCGGTTCATCGAGTCGGTCGCGGCCACCGCCGACCACGTCAAGGCCGAGCGTCGCAGCAGCAAGACCATGTACATCTCCTTCGACGAGTGGAACGTCTGGTACCAGTCGCGCTACAGGCGAGAACGCCACACCGGCATCGACGACTGGCCGATCGCACCCCGGCTGCTCGAGAACACCTACTCGGTGATGGACGCGGTGGTCTTCGGCAACCTGCTCATCTCACTCATCAGGCACGCCGACCGGGTGACGTCGGCCAGCCTGGCGCAGCTGGTCAACGTCATCGCGCCGATCATGACCGAGCCGGGAGGACCGGCCTGGCGGCAGACCACGTTCTACCCCTTCGCGCTCACCTCGCGACTGGCGCGCGGCGAGGCGCTGGAACTCAAGCTGGACAGCCCAACGTACACGTCGGCCTTGCACGGTGACGTCACCGTGATCGACGCGGTGGCGACGCACGACGCCGGCAGCAACTCAACGGCGGTGTTCCTCGTCAACCGCGACGAGGAGACAGAAGCGGAGGTCGAGATCGACGTGCGGATGCTCGGCCAGGTCGGTGTCCGCGACGCGTGGACGCTGGGCGACAAGGATCCGCACGCCGCCAACACCCTGGAACAGCAGGACCGGGTGCGTCCGGTGGTGAACCCGACGGCCGCGCTGATCGACGGCACGGTCACGGTCTCGCTGCCGCCCGTCTCCTGGACCGCCTTGACGCTGGGCTGAGCTCGGCGCACGACACCCTCGGAGTCAAGAGAGGACGCCCATGAGCAGGAAACCCGTCCTGAGAGTCGACGGAAGCCGGATCGTCGCCGGTGACAGGCCGGTGGTGTTGCGCGGTGTCGGTCTCGGTGGCTGGATGAACATGGAGAACTTCATCACTGGCTACCCCGGGACGGAGTCGCAGCAGCGCAAGGCGCTGCGCCGGGTCCTCGGCGAGGAGGGCTACAAGCGGTTCTTCGACCGCTTCCTCTCCGTCTTCTTCACCGACGACGACGCGGCCCTGCTCGCCGGCCTCGGGCTCAACTCGGTCCGCGTCCCGTTCAACTACCGCCATTTCGAGGACGATGCGGCGCCGTTCGAGCTCGAGCCCGAGGGGTTCGCGCTGCTGGATGGGGTGGTGGACGCCTGCGCACGGCACCGGCTATACACCATCCTGGACCTCCATGCGGTGCCGGGCGCGCAGAACCAGCACTGGCACAGCGACAACCCCACGCAGTGGGCCCACTTCTGGAGCCAGCGGCAGTTCCAGGACCGGGTCGTGCACCTCTGGCAGCGACTGGCCGAGCACTACAGGGGCAACGCCTGGGTGGCGGGGTACAACCCGGTCAACGAGCCCGGCGACGCCGAAGGCACGACGATCGGACCGTTCTACCGGCGCCTGGAAGCGGCCATTCGCGCCGTCGATCCGGACCACATCCTCTTCCTCGACGGCAACCGCTACTCGACCCAGTTCGACCAGCTGGGCGACCCGCTGCCGAACTGCGTCTACACCGCCCACGACTACGCTCTGCCCGGCTTCGTCGACGGCGGTCCCTATCCCGGCGTCAGCAGAGGCGAGTACGTCGACCGCGACCACGTGGAGAAGACGTTCCTCGCTCGCACCGAGTACATGCGCCAGACCGGCACGCCCATCTGGGTCGGTGAGTTCGGCCCCGTGTACACCGGCGATCCCGCTCGGGACGAGCAGCGCTATCGCCTGCTCGAGGACCAGCTGGAGATCTATCGCCGGCACGAGGCGAGCTGGGCGCTCTGGACGTACAAGGACATCGGATTGCAGGGTCTGGTGACCGTCGATCCAGCCTCGCCGTACGCGCAGCGGGTGGCGCCGGTCGTGGAGAAGAAGGCGCGTCTCGGCGTCGACTCCTGGGGGTCGACGGATGGGGAGATCCGGCACATCCTGGAGCCCATCGAGGAGCTGTTCGAGCGGGAGTTCCCCGACTTCCAGCCCTATCCGTGGGGTGCTCGTCGGTGGATCCACGGGCATGTGCGTCATGTGATGCTCGCCGAGGCCATGGTGGGCGACTTCGCGAGGGCGTTCGAAGGCGTCACCCCCAACGAGGCGGAACGGCTCGCGGACTCCTTCGCCCTCGACCAGAGCCACGTGCGCCGCACACTCGCCGACGTCCTTCGCGACGCATCCAAGACCCGGAGAGTGACCCGATGACGGCCGAGGACGCGATCCGCCGCAGCCGGGCCTGGTTCGGCGCCGCCGGCCGGTCCGGCATGATCTACCGGTCGTGGATGCGCAACCAGGGCTTCGGCGCCGAGGTGTTCGACGGGCGGCCGGTCATCGGCATCGCGTCGACGTGGTCGGAGCTGGCCCCGTGCAACGCGCACCTGAACCGCGTCGCCGAAGCGGTGAAGCGCGGCGTCTGGCAGGCCGGCGGTTTCCCACTGGAGTTCCCGGTCATGGCGACCGGCGAGACGCTGATCCGGCCGACGGCGATGTTCTACCGGAACCTGCTGGCCATGCAGGCCGAGGAGCTGATCCGGGCGAACCCACTGGACGGCGTCGTGCTGCTGTCCGGCTGCGACAAGACCACGCCGGGGCTGCTCATGGGTGCGGCCAGCGTCGACCTGCCGGCTGTCATGGTCACCGGCGGCCCGATGCTCAACGGTAAGTTCCGCGGCCAGGACGTCGGTTCGGGCACGCACGTGTGGAAGTTCGAGGAGGACCTCAAGGCCGGCCGGATGACCCAGGAGGAGGTCGCCGTCGCTGAGGGCTGCATGGCCCGGTCCAACGGCCACTGCATGACGATGGGGACGGCGTCGACGATGGCCTGCATGGCGGAGGCGCTGGGCATGCAGCTGCCCGGGTCGGCGACGTGGCCGGCGGTCGACATGCGCCGGTTCGAGGTCGCGCAGGAGGCCGGCCGGCGCATCGTCGCGATGGTCGAGGAGGACCTGCGGCCGAGCGCGATCATGACCCGCGCGGCGTTCGAGAACGCCATCCGGGCCAACGCGGCCATCGGCGGGTCGACCAACGCGATCATCCATCTGCTGGCGATCGCCGGGCGGCTCGGTGTCCAGCTGTCGCTCGACGACTTCGACGAGCTGGCCCGGCCGGTGCCAACGGTCGTCGACCTCATGCCGTCCGGCCGGTTCCTCATGGAGGACTTCTGCTACGCCGGCGGCCTGCCGGTCGTCCTGCGGGACCTCGCCGAAGCCGGGCTGCTCGACGGCGACGCGCTGACGGTCACCGGGCGGTCGGTCGGGGCGAACGTCGCGGCCGCTCAGTGCTGGGACCGTGAGGTGATCCGCCCGCTGGGCGAGCCGCTGCAGCCGGCCGGTTCCGGCACCGCGGTGCTGCGCGGCAACCTCGCCCCGGGAGGCGCCGTCGTCAAGCAGTCGGCCGCGTCGCCGGCGCTGCTGCGGCACACCGGCCGGGCGGTCGTGTTCGACACCCCGGAGGCCTACCACGAGGTGTGCGACGACCCCGGCCTCGACGTCGCGGCCGACGACGTCATCGTCATCCGCGGCGCCGGGCCGCGCGGCTACCCGGGCATGCCGGAGGTGGCCAACGTGCCGATCCCGACGAAGCTGCTGCGCGCCGGGGTCACCGACATGGTGCGCATCTGCGACGGCCGCATGAGCGGCACCGGCTACGGCACCGTCGTGCTGCACGTCGCGCCCGAGTCGGCGGTCGGCGGGCCGCTGGCGTTCGTCCGCACCGGCGACATCGTCACGCTCGACGTCGCCGCCCGCACGCTCACCCTCGACGTCGACGACGACGAGCTGGAGCGGCGGCACGCGGCGTGGAAGCCTCCGGAGCCGGTGCACGGCACCGGCTACGGCTGGCTCTACACCCAGCACGTGCTGCAGGCCGATCGCGGCGCCGACTTCGACTTCCTGGTCGGCTCGCGCGGGGCCGCCGTACCTCGCGAGTCGCACTGACGTTCAGGCGGGTCGTCGTCTTCGGGCCAGCGGCGGGGGATGATGGGTCTGTGGTGCGGATGATCGATGTGGCACATGAGGCCGGCGTGTCGGCTATGACGGTGTCGAACGTGATCAACGGCCGGCCCGGGGTGAGCGCGGAGACCCGGCTGCGGGTGCTCGCGACGATCTCGAAGCTGGGCTACCAGGTGAACCTCGCCGCGCGGCACCTGCGTGCGGGCCGCACCGGTGCCGTCGGGCTGATCGTCCCGGACATCGACCGGCCCTACTACGCGCAACTGGCCAGCCGGCTCGCCAAGGGCGTGGAGAAGCGTGGCCTGCACCTCGTCGTCGAGCGGACCGGGGGCGACGCCGAACGCGAGCTCGAGGCCATCTCGTTCGGCCGGTTGCGCATGTACGACGGCGTCGTCATCAGCCCGTTGCGCGTCGACGCCGCCGACCTGGATCAACTGCATTTCGAGACGCCTGTCGTGTTCATCGGCGAGCGGCCGGTTCCGAAGACCTTCGACCACGTCATGATGGACAACGTCGGCGGTGCTCGGCAGGCCACCCAGCACCTGCTCACGACCGGGTCGCGGCGTATTGCCGTCGTCGGCGGCCGGCATGACGACCACGTCGACGACATGCCGTCGTTGCGGACTCGCGGCTATCGTCAGGCCCACGTCGAGCTCGGCGTCCAGGTCGACGAGCAGCTGGTGGTCGAGGTCGAGTCCTTCGACCCCGGGGCCGGGTTCCAGGCCGTGAGGCGGCTGCATGAGTCCGGCATCGCGTTCGACGGCGTCTTCGCGCTCACCGACGCCGCCGCGATGGGCGTGCTGAGGGCATTGGCCGACCTACGGGTCGAGGTGCCGCGCGACGTCCAGGTGATCGGCTTCGACAACGGCAAGGAGACCGAGTTCCTGGTGCCTCGTCTGTCGTCCGTGGAACCGGGCAACGAGACGATGGCCGATCGAGTCCTCGAACTGCTGGAGCATCGTGTCGCCGCGGCCCGAGACGGCGGCAAGGACGCGCCGGACCCGGTGACGACGATCGTGACCGCCCAGCTGGCGTTGCGCGAATCGACCCGCTGAGTCCTGCGTGAGTCAGCGTGCCGGCTCCCAGCGTCCTCTGCTGTCGCCCGCTCATGACGTGCACGATCAGGTCGACGGCGATGACGACCGTCACAGCAGTCCTCTCGTCGCGAGATTGCCCATGAGCGCGCGGACGCCGAAGTCCCACGGTTCGCAGTCCTCGGCGTGCCGGACGCGGTTGACCAGCGTGCCCAGCGCCGGTGAGCTGATTCTCACGATGTCACCGAGCTTGTGGGTGAAACCCTCGCCGGGCCGGTCGCGGTCCTGGATGGGGGCGAACATGGTGCCGAGCATGAGGACCGCACCGTCTGGATAGTGATGGTGGCGACCGATCAGCTGTCGCACCAGTGCTTCCGGGTCGCGCGACATCCGCGACATCTCCGAGACCGCGTCGAGGCCGAACCCGTCCTCGCCCTCGATGTCGAGACCCACTTCGAGCTCGCGCACCCGGTCCAGGCCGAAGCGGTGGTCGAAGAGGCGGATGAACGGCCCCAGCGCGCAGGACGCGTTGTTGTCCTTCGCCTTCGGCAGCAGGAGGGCGGACCGGCCCTCGACGTCACGCAGGTTCACGTCGTTACCGAGGGTCGCGCCCACGACCCGGCCGCTGGACTGGACGATGAGTGCCACCTCGGGCTCCGGGTTGTTCCACGTCGACGCCGCGAGCACGCCGACGGGGACGGCGGTCCCCACGGCGGAGAGGACCTGGCCCTTCGTGAAGATCTCTGCGTCCGGTCCGATCCCGACCTCCAGGTACTGACTCCAGGCTCCCTCGGCCATCAGGAGGTCCTTGAGACGCGATGCCTCTTCGGAGCCCGGCGTCAGGTCGTGGAAGTCGTCGCCGACGTCGGCGAGCATCCGGTGGCGGATGTCCGCTGCGAGCGCGAGGTCGCCGCGCGCCCGTTCCTCGATGACGCGTTCGATCATCGAGACCGCGAACGTCACGCCAGCAGCCTTCAACGCCTGCAGGTCCACGGGCGCGAGCAGCCACGGACGGGTGGTGTCACGGGCCGCCGCCCCGGTGTTCGCCAGCACCTGCGCGACATCTGCGATCGGTCTGCCGTCGAGGCCGGCGACGACGACCGCCGGGTCGGGCAGCTCGCAGATGTCGCGGACGGTCGGGAACCCGTCGCTCACATCGAGGAGCTCACCGTCGCGCACGACCACGGGCGACGGTCCTCCCGCGGCGGGGTCCCAGACACGGCCGATCAGCACGCTCTCGGCCGCATCGTCCGGCAGCGCGTCGGCAGCGGTTCCGAACCAGGCGTCGACCGCCTCCGGCGCGGGCAGGGTCATTCGTCGGCTCCAAGGTTGAAGAAGGACCGCTCGTCACGGGGACGGATGTCGTAGGCGGCGTCCTCGAACAAGCGCATGGGATGGGGCGTGAACGGGTGGCGTGCGATCTCCTCCAGGTCGAGCTCGATGCCGAGTCCGATGCAGGCGGGGATGATGACATCTCCTTCCTCGGTCAGCGTGAGACGTTCGTTGGTGATCCGCGGGCGCCACGGGACGTCGGACGCCATGATCTCCAGATAGTGGAAGTTGGGCAGGCTGGCACCGAGCTGCAGAGTCGCGGCCGTGCTCAGCGGCCCGCTCGGGTTGTGCGGCGCGAAGCCCACGTAGCTGGTCGCGGCGAGCGTCGAGATGAAGGCCAGTTCGGAGAGGCCGCCTGCATGGGTCACGTCGGGCTGGACGAAGTCGACGGCCTGCCGGGCGAGGGCGGGGGCGAAGCCCTGCCTGCCGAACCAGCGCTCGCCGGCCGCGATCGGCACCGGCGAGGCGCGGCGGATGTCGGCGAGCGCGTCGAGATTGTCCGGCGGACAGGGCTCCTCGAACCAGACCGGATCGAACTGCGCGATCTCACGTGCGATCTTGACCGCATGCCGGACGTCGAACCGGCCGTGGCCCTCGATGAACAGCTCGACGTGGCGCCCGACGGCGGAGCGGACCGCGTCGATCTGCGCGAGCACGCGATCGAGCTGCTGGGAGGTGATGGTGAGGTCGTGATTCTCGAACGGGTCCCACTTGAGGCCGCGGAAGCCGGCCTCGATCGTTCGCCGTGCCGCGGCAGCATAGTCATCGGGCGTGACGGCGCCGGAGAACCAGCCGTTCGCATAGGCACGCACCCGGTCACGGGTTGCGCCGCCGAACAGGCGCGATACCGGCACCCCCAGCTCACGGGCCGAGATGTCCCACAGCGCCATCTCCAACGAGCTCAGGGCCGTCATGATCACCGGGCCACCGCGCCAGTACCAGTCTCGGGCCAGCTCGTAGATGGTGCCGGAGATCCGGGTGGGGTCGAGCCCGGTCACCGCCTCGGCGAGTTCGGCGACCGCCCCCTGCACGGCGCGCTCCTTGCCCTCGAGGGTCGCCTCGCCGAGCCCGACGATGCCCTCGTCAGTGCGCACCCGGACAATGACGAGATTGGTCCGGTAGAAGTCGACGGCGATGGTGTCGACCGAAGTGATCTTCATATCGTGGTCAGCCCTTGACTGCGCCGGCGGTCATGCCGGCGACGACGTATTTCTGCGCGAACAGGTAGAACGCGACGGCGGGCAGGGTGAACATGAAGGCCACCGCCATGACTGTCTGGACAGGAGTGCCCACCTCACCGATGAAGCTTGCGATGCCCACGGAGGCCGGCTGGGTCTCGGGCGCGTAGATGAACGTCACCGCGAACACGAACTCGTTCCAGGCGTGGAAGAACGCGATGACCGCGGCGGCCGCGATCGACGGCGCGATCAGGGGCACGTTGATGCGCACCAGCATCGTGAGCGGCCGGGCGCCGTCGACCCGGCCGGCCTCCTCGAGCTCGCGCGGGATGCCGTCGATCGCACCCTTGAGGATGAGGGCGACGATCGGCAGCACGAACGCGGAGTTGGCCAGGATCAGACCGATCAGCGAGTCGAGCAGGTCGAAGCGGTTGAACAGCGAGAAGAGCGGCACGACCATGAGCGCCTCGGGGAGCATCTGCGTGAGCAGCAGCACCACCGTCGTCAGGACCTTGCCCCGGAAGGAGAATCGCGAGAGCGCGTAGCCGAGTGGGATGCCCAGGCCGATCGACATGGCGGTCGTGCCGACGGCGATCACCAGGCTGTTGCGCAGCCAGCGCACCGTCTCGCCTTCGGCCAGCGCGTCCACGAAGACTCCGAACTGTGAGAAGTCGGGCCAGAGCCGGGCCTCCGAGGCGAACAGGTCGGCGTCGCTGGACAGCGCGGTGACGAACATCCAGTACAACGGGAAGACGGCGATCCCCATGACGGCGAGGACGGCGACGATGCGCAGGGTGAGACCGATGTGGAGACGGTTCACCGGAGGCCCTCCTTCGCGGCGCCGCGGGCGACGAGCCTGCTGCCCGCGATGACGATGAGGGAGATGACGACGCCGACCATGCCGATCGCGGCCGCCGTTCCGAGCTGCTTGGAGTCGAACGCCTGGGCATAGAGGTCGATGACGAGCGTCTCGGTGGAACCGACCGGGCCGCCCTTGGTCATCAGCCAGATGAGCTCGAACCGCCGGATCGACCAGATCGTCATGAGCAGGGCGAGCAGACCCACCGTCGGCTTGATGACCTGCCAGGTGACGGCCCGGAACGTCCACCACCGGCCCGCGCCGTCCATCGTCGCCGCCTCGGTCAGGTCCTTGGGGACGGCCTGCAGGGCCGAGAGCAGCACCACGGAGGTCAGGGGGAAGAGCTGCCAGATGGTCGTCACGAGGATCGCCGGAAGGGCATAGGTCGGGCTGTCGAGGATCGTGCCCCCGGGGACACCGAGTCCGATGGCGTTGAGGAACCGGTTCACGATTCCGTACTGGGGGTTGAGCATCCAGGTCGCGATGAGGGCGACGGCGATGCCCGGCGCGGCCCACGGCACGGTCACGAGCGCGCGGGCGATACCGCGGCCGCGGAAGTTCCGGTTGAGGAGGAGCGCCACGAGCAGCCCGGACCCGACGGAGCCGGCGACGCATGCGACGACGTAGACGAGCGTGGTCCGGAGCGTACGCCGGAAGTCGTCGTCGCCGAAGATGTGGGCGTAGTTCTCCAGTCCCACCCACGTGCTGCGCGTCGGGTTGAGCAGCGATGTCCGGGTGAAGCTCAGGTAGATCTCCTGAGCGAGTGGAACGCCCTGGAAGAGGATGATGAAAGCGGCCGCGGGGGCGAGGAACACGTAGGGCGTCCATCTGCTGCCCAGCGGGCTACGCCGGCGCCTGGCCGCCTCGGATCGAGGCGCTCTCGTCTGCTCGAGCACGGTCATCGAGTGGGTGTCCTTCGTCACGGTAGTGACGCCGGGGCGAGTCGATGTCGCCCCGGCGTCGTCGAGTCAGCCGACCAGTTCGGTCGCCTGCTCCTGGGCGGTGTCCAGGGCGGTCTGGAGGTCGACCGTGCCCTGGAGGGCGGCGATGACGTTCTGGACGACGATCTTGCGGATGTCCGGCGTCTGAGCCTCGAAGCCGAGGACGATCTGCGGGAGGCTGGAGTCGGTGAGCTCGTCGAACGTCGGCAGGAACGGCAGCTCCTGCAGTGACTCGGGGGTGCGCTCAGTGGCCGTCGCGACGCTGCTCGCGCCGAGGATCTCCTGCAGGCTCACCTGGTTCTCCGGCTCGAGGGCCCACTGGATGAATGTGGCCGCCTCGTCCTTGGCCGAGCTCGCCTCGTTGATCACGATCGGTGCGAGGATGGCGCCCTGACTGCGCTCCGGGAAGGGGATGGGGGCGACGTTGAAGTTGAGATCGGGGCTCTCGGCGCGCAGGTGCGTGGCGTAGCCGCCGTTGTTGAGCTCCATGGCGACCTTGCCCTCGGCGAACATGCGGCGGAAGGTCGCCGCGTCGGCGCCCCGCGGGATGACGTTCGCGTCGTAGAGGTCCTTGTAGGCCTGCAGGCCCTCGAGGTTCTCCGGCGAGTTGATAGTGAGGTTCTCACCGTCGGACCAGGCGCCGCCGAAGCCGTAGACGTAGTTGAAGATGTCCTGCCAGACCCCCGCCTCTTCGGCCTCGGTCTGACGGAACGCCAGACCGAAGACGTCGCCACTCGTCAACGCCTGCGCGGTCTCGAAGAACGCGTCATACGTCGTCGGCGGCTCCGGAATGAGATCGGCGTTGTAGAACATGGCGTAGTTGGACGCCTCGAAGATGATTCCGTGCCGTACGTCGTCGTGGACCATGAACTGGTCCGGCTGCTCGAGCAGGTCGTACTCGCTGACGTCGATCAGGTCGTCGAGTGGCGCGATCAGGCCGGCGTCCGAGGCGGCCTCGAACTCGGGCATGTCGAAGCGGACGAGGTCAGGACCCTCGCCGCCGCCCATCTGGGTGAGCACCGTCTGTCCGAAGGTGGGGTACGGGACCGATGCGGCCTCGACTCGGATCTCGTCCTGGCTCGCGTTGAACTCGTCGATCCATTCCTGTAGCTGCGGCCCTCGGCCGGGATCGCCGAAGGTCGAGGCGGCGAACGTGAGTGTGGTGACACCGCCGTCCGAGCCCGAGCCCGAGCCGGAGTCGGAGCCGCATCCGGTCGAGACGACGGCGGCAAGGCCGACCACGGTGGCCGCGGCGACCGTGGCGCGGCGAACGCGGGGTTTTCTCATCGGGTGCTCCTCAGGGAGTCGTGGCACTGGTTGAACGTTAAAGGCGTGCAACGATCGTAGAAACATATGCAACGGTGTCAAGTCGTGGTTGCACATCGCAGCGTGTTCGTTGCGTATAGTGCAATCTGGAGGTGGGCGTGTCTCAGACGATCCAACGCGCGATCGAGCTCATCAGGAGGTCCGCGGAGCACCCGCTGAGCCTCTCCGAGGCTTCGGAGGTGCTCGGCGTCCACAAGTCGACGGCGCTCCGGATTCTCCAGACGCTCGAGGCGGCGCGGTTCGTCCGGAAGACCGGGGCGGGGACGTACGTGTTCGGGAGCGGCCTCATCGAGCTGTCCGAGCTGGCGCTCGGCTCGATGGACCTTCGCCAGTTCGCCTCGGTGCACCTGCGCCGGCTCCAGCGGGAGACCGGCCACACGGTGCACCTGGCCCAGCTGACCGGCGACGAGATCATCTACATCGACAAGGTCGACAGTCCCGCCTTCGACGCCGTGAAGCTGCCGTCGCGGGTCGGGCGAGCGGTATCGATCTACGCGAGTGCCGTCGGCAAGGTGATCTTGGCGCATCTGCCTCGAGAAGAGCGCGATCGACTGCTCTCACACGTGACGTTCCAGCGGTACACGGACACGACCTTCGCCGACCGTGGGTCGCTCGAGCTCGAGCTCATCCAAGTGCGCGAGCGCGGCTGGGCGACGGACAACGGCGAGCACGACGCCTACGTGATGTGCGTGGCCGCACCGATCAGGGACTCGCGGGGCCAGGTCATCGCCGCCGTCTCGATCACGGCGATCGAGGTGATCGCGACGTTGCCGCAGCTGGAGGCGAGACTTCCGCTGTTGCTCGACACGGCGGCGTCGATCTCCGCGGAACTCGGCTACACGACCGGTGCTGCGGCGGTGCCGGCGACGGCCGAGCCGGCGGTCGGCTGAGTCGTGGCCGGCGCGCCTGGGGCGGCGCCGCCGGTAGGAGGCACCGCCCCAGGGGTTGCCGAAGGGTCAGTGAGCCTCGGCGGGTGTGCTCCGCGACTCGTTGAACAGCTCGTCGCCCCGGTAGTGGGCGATCACCGGTTCGTCGAGCAGCGCGCCGTCGACGGTCTGGTGGAATCGGGCAGCGCCGTCCCTCACCGGCGCGGAACCGAGGTACTGGTCGCCGGCGTAGAAGTCCACCGTGCCCGACGGTGCGGTGACGCTCGTCGTCACGGGATCGATCGTGGCAACGGCGGTGAGCCGCACGTTGCCGGAACCGCCGGCCGGCTCGGTGTCGATGCCGAGCTCCGTCGCCGTGGCACGGAAAACGAGCTCGCGCAGGTAGTGGTTCAGCAATGGCCGCCAGACGTGCCAGGTGTGGACGCCCGGAACGTTGTACTCGTCGACGTCGACGCCGGCCGCCTTCAGCGCGGCGGCGTTGCGTTGCGAGTTCTCGGCGATGTTGCCCAGGCGGTCCTGGAGGCCGGTGCCGATCATGATTCCGCCGGCCACGCCCTTCATGCGGTCGATCTGCACCTGGCTGGCCTGCGGTCCGCCCGCGCTCCAGGCGGCGTGGTAGCCGAACAGCGCGGTGTGGTCGTACATGAGCGTGTAGGCGCGGCTCCCGCCGGCGGAGAATCCGCCGAAGGCACGGTCCTCGGCCCGGGTGGAGACGTTGTAGTTCTGCTCCACGAACGGGATGACGTTGTTCCTGAGCTCGTTGACGTAGCCCAGGTTTCCGCCGGGAAGGCCGTTGAAGTCGGTCGACACGATGACCATCGGTTGGGCCGCGCCGTCCTGGATCGCGTTCTCCAGGATGTGGTGGGCCACGCCCTGCATCGTCCAGGCGGTCGAGTGGTCGCCACCGCCGTGGCTCAGGTAGAGCGTCGGATACGGCGTCGCCCGATCGGGGTCGTAGTCGTGCGGCAGGTACACGACGATGTCGTGGACGCCGACCGGGTTGGTGGACAGCGGGGACGGGTAGCGTCGCGTCTCCAGGGTGCCGGCCTTGTTGGGCCGGGGCGGGGCCTGGTAGTCGGTGTCGTAGGTCGGGAACTTCTTGCTCTCCGGGACGTAGATCGTGCTGCGCACCGCTCCCGGCGCACCGGCGTACTGAGGCTGGATCTTCCATGGGTTCGCCGGGTCGTCGTGCAGCGTGCAGCCAGTGGCCAGCACGTTGGTGCAGTCGTGGGTGAAGGCGTAGCGGAAGCTTCCCGCGGGCAGCGGCACCGTGATCGACCAGACTCCGTCGTCCCCGCGCTCCATCGGCAGGATCCGCCACGGCGTGGCGGCGATGTCGCCCAGCCTCCATTCCGACGGGTGCCGGCCGTCCCCGCAGTCGTTGCAGGTCACGCTCTCGGGGTGGGAGTAGAACCAGTCGCCGTAGATGTGGACCGACTCGACGCCTTGGGGCGGCTGGTACCTGAAGGTGACGGAGTACCCGGTGGGCGGCTGATCCGTCCGGATGACTTCCGGTCCGAGCGGCTCGGACGGCGCGGCCGTCGCGGCCGTCGCGATCGCTCCGGCCGTCATCGCCGCGGCGACCGCGAGACCGGCCAGCAGTGAGCGCATCAGCCGCCTGCCCGGCGGGGACGCCGGCGTCCGGCGGGGCTGTGGCAGGTGCATGTACCTCTCCCTCCGTTGGGCGAGTCGATCAGGCCGTTGACGGCTGATCGATTACATCGTGGGAACCATCGTGGAGAGGGTGCGGCTGTGTCAAGAGGTGATTGCAAATGACAGCGATCGTGTTGCATATTGTGCAACGACTCCCAATGGCGAGCTCGCGCGTCCACGTCACTAGGCGTTCCCCTGCTCTACCACCCATGCATGCCGGGTGAAGCAGGAGAACGCCTGGTGAGGTAACGCAACGGGACGACTGTGACGGGCGAGGCCTATGAGCGAGCCGGAGGGCTGGTCTGGGAGCTCGTGGGGAGTGTGACCGTGACGACGAGGCCGCCGTCGTCGCGGGGGCGGGCGGTGGCGTCGCCCGTGTGTGCTCGCGCGATGGCGCGAACGATGGACAGTCCCAGGCCGGCGCCTTTCGCGGTGGCGAGGCGGTCGGTGCCGAGGCGGCGGAATGGTTCGAACAGGGCATTGACCTCGTACGGCGGGACGACGGGTCCGGTGTTGCTGAACTCCAGCTCGACCACTCCCGCGCTGGGGTCGGTCCGGCTCTTGACGTGAACCCAGCCGCCCTCGGGGTCGTTGTGCCGGATGCCGTTCTCGACGAGGTTGTGCACGAGGCGTTCGAGGAGGAGTGCGTCGCCGTCCGTCACGGCCTCTTCGGCCTCGTCCTGCACGTCGACCTCGCACTGTTGGGCTTCCTCGGCCGTTTGGGCGATGACGTGGTCGACGACGTCGGCGAGGTCGACGGGGAACCGTTCGACCACTTCGTTCTCGGCTTTGGCCAGCATGAGAAGGCCGCTGATCAGGCGCTCGTGGCCGGTGTTGATCTCCAGGAGGTCTTCACCCAGGCGTTTGACGTCATCGGAGGCCGATCGCCGGTGCATGGCCAGCTCGACGAGGCCCCGGCTCAGTGTGAGCGGCGTTCGTAGCTCGTGTGAGGCATTGGCGACGAAACGGCGCTGGCCATCGAAGGACCGGTCCAGGCGGGCAACCATCGTGTCGAAGGTGTCGGCGAGTTCCTTGACTTCGTCGTCGGGGCCGATGAGGGCGATACGTTCGTGGAGGCCGCGGTCGGCGGCGGGGGCGGCGGCGATGCGTCGTGCGGTCTCGGTGACGCGGTGCAGGGGCGCGAGTACGCGGCCCGCCACGAGCCATCCGAATCCGGCCGCGGCGCCGCCCACGAGCAGGAGTGCAATTCCCCCTTGGGCGATCAGTGACGTGACGGCTGAGTCCCGTAGCCGTTGCTCCTGCCCTTCCAGCCAGTCCGTGGCCGCTTCGTCGGTGAGGACTTGTCCCTCGCCGGTGACGATCTGGTTTCCTGGGGGTGCGTCCTCTTGGGGCGGGGGCTGGTCCTCCCCGTCGGTCGAGTTGGAGAAACTGATCTCTAAAGAAGAGCCGGACAACTGCTGGTTGAACAGCGCGTAAGTCGTGCCGAGGAGAACGACGCCGGCGACGAGGAACATGGCTCCGTAGATGACGGTCAGTCTGGTGCGCAGGCTGATCCGGATCGGGAGCACGTCGACAAACCTTCGGCGTCTCACGGTATGCGGTATCCCACACCGGCGATGGTCTCGACGACCGGCGGGTTGCCGAGCTTGCGGCGCAGTTTGAGAATGGCCAGCCGCACGGCCCCGGTGAACGGGTCGGCGAATTCGTCCCAGACCTTCTCCAGCAGGTGCTCGGCGGAGACAGCGGCCCCGTCGGCGCGCAGCAGTTCGGTGAGTACCGCGAACTCCTTCTTGGACAGTGGCACCAGCCGGCCCTCACGGAAGACCTCGTGACGGCCCGGGTCCAGGATGATGCCCGCCCGGCGCAGCACAGGGGGAGCGGCAGGACGGGAGCGGCGGCCGAGCGCGTGGACTCGGGCGCTGAGCTCGGCGAACGCGAACGGCTTGGTCAGGTAGTCGTCGGCGCCCAGCCGGAGCCCGGTCACCCGGTCGACCACCTCGGCGGCGGCTGTGAGCATCAGCACGCGCGCGCCCGAAACGTCCTCGACGAGTTCCCGGCAGACGTCGTCGCCGTGGACGAGCGGAATGTCGCGGTCGAGGACGACGACGTCGTAGTCGTTGACGCCGATGCGTTCCAACGCCGCGGCGCCATCGTGGACCACGTCGACGGCATGGGTATCGTTGCGCAGCCACTCGCCGATCGCGCCGGCGAGTCTCGGCTCGTCCTCGACCACCAACACCCGCATGTCCCGCCTCTCTCGCTGGTCGGGGCGGCGTCGACGCCGCCCCGCACGGTCATTGTCGCCGACCCGTGTGTTTCTTTTCCGTTAGCACCGTGAGCGAGCACCGTTCGGCGCCACGGAAACGCTGCGGAAACGGTGTTCTCGGTTTCCTGGGTGGCAACGCGCCGGCACTCGGCCGGCCCCCGACAGGAATCGAGACGACAATGCGAACCCGACTTCGAATGGCGCTGACAGCGCTGCCGTTGGCCGCACTGCTGGCTCTCACCGGCTGCGGGTCGGACGGTGGAAGCGGCGACGGCGGCGACCCGGTGGCATCCGCGGACAGCAGCACGCCGCCCGACAGCAGCGACGAAGGCAGCGGGGACGACGGCAGCGGCGGCAACGGCGGGGAGCCGCTGAGCGAGGACGAGCTGCACGACAGGCTGCTGGAGTACGCGCAGTGCTTGCGCGACCATGGCCTCGACGTGGAGGACCCGGCGCCGGGCGAGGGCATCCAGCTCCAGAACGAGGGCGATCCATCGAACTCCGACGAAGCTCTCGCCGCGTGCGAGGACGTAGCTCCGCCAGCTCCCCCTGAGGGCAGCGAGGACGAGGATCGCGAGGACATGCTGGCGTTCGCGCAGTGCATGCGTGACAACGGCGTCGAAGCGTTCGAGGATCCCAAACCTGGCGAGGGCATCGGGATAGGCCCGGAGATCGTGGGGGACCCGGACTTCGAAGCGGCCGAGCAGACCTGCAACGACCAGGTGTTCGGTGGACAGCCAGACACGCAAGGCGACGCGTCATGAGCCAGGACGTCATGTCGCGACCAGAGGACGTGGAGCTGGACGTCGACGACCGTCCACGACGACGGCGGCTGCTGTGGCTGGCCATGGCTCTCGTTGTGGCCGGCGGCGCCGGCGCGTCGTACTGGTTCGCCGTCCGGAACGACTCATCGGCACCGGCGGACGCGTCGACCAGTCCCGCGGCGACGGCGGATGTCACCAGGGAGACGCTGACCAGAGCCGAGTCGTTGACTGGAACGCTCGGCTACGGCACGCCGCTGGCTGTCAAGGCGAAGGGTGACGGAACGGTCACCGGGCTCGCCGCCCAGGAGTCGGCGGTCAGCCGTGGCACCGAGCTCTATCGCCTGGACGAGCAGCCGGTGATCGCCGTGATCGGGTCGGTCCCCATGTATCGCGAGCTGTCACCGGGCACCGAGGGGGCTGACGTCGAGATGCTCGAGCAGAACCTCGCCGAGCTCGGCTACGACGGGTTCGACGTCGATGACGAGTACACCTGGAACACGGCCCAGGCCGTCAGGGAGTGGCAAGACGACATCGGCGCCGAGAAGACCGGCACGGTCGGCCCGGCCGACGTCGTGGTCGTTCCCCAGGCGGGACGCGTCGACGGGATCAAGGTCGCGCTCGGCGACACCGTCACCCCCGATACGGAGGTTCTCGGCATCACCGCAGCCGACCAGATCGTGTCGCTCGAGGTCGACGTCGCTGACCGAGGTCTCGTCGACGTCGGCACCGGGGTCTCCGTCCGGCTGCCGGGTGGCCAGGAGGCGGCCGGGACGGTGACCTCCTCCACGGTGGTCGAGGACACGTCGGGCGAAGGCGACGGCGGAGGAGGCGGCGGGGACGACGAGGACCCGGGCGCCGACGACACCATCACCGAGGTGGAGGTGACACTCACCGACCCGGTCGACGAGGCGCTGATCGGGGCGCCGGTCGACGTCGTCGTGAACGTCGAGACCCGTGAGGACGTCCTCGTCGTCCCCGTCAACGCCCTGCTCGCATTGGCCGGGGGCGGGTTCGGACTCGAAGTCGTCCGCGCTGACGGCACGACGGACATCGTTCCGGTCGAGACCGGCATGTTCGCCAACGGCAAGGTAGAGGTGAGCGGCGCGGACATCGCCGAGGGAACCGTCGTCGGGGCGGCCGGCCGATGAGCACGCGCATCCAGGCCACGGCAGCGCTGCCCGACGCGATCTCGGACACGAGGGAACCCGTCGTCCTCCTGAGCGAGGTCCGCCGCGTCTATCCCGGGAGCCCACCGGTGCGAGCGCTCGACGGCGTCGACCTGCGGATCGACCCGGGTGAGCTCGTCGGCATCGTCGGACCGTCAGGCTCGGGAAAGACGACCCTGCTCAACGTGCTGGGCACGTTGGACCGGGCCGATGCCGGCGTCGTGCGCATCGACGGCTACGACGTCGACGACCTGTCCGACCGGCAGCTGTCGGCGATGCGCGCGCATCGGATCGGGTTCGTGTTCCAGCAGTTCTTCCTCTCTCCGGGGGTGACAGCCCTGGACAACGTCGCCGACGGACTGCTCTACACCGGGATCGCCCAGCGCCACCGCCGGGCCAGGGCACGGCGGACACTGACCCGGGTCGGGCTCGCCGACCGAATGCACCACAAGCCACACCAGCTCTCCGGCGGCCAACGGCAACGGGTCGCCGTCGCCCGGGCGCTTGTCGGCCAGCCGGCGCTGCTGCTCGCCGACGAGCCCACCGGCGCCTTGGACTCCGCCTCCGGCGCCGCGGTGCTCGAGCTCCTGCACGAGCTCCGCGGCAGCGGAACGACCATCGTGGTCATCACCCACGACCACGGCGTGGCCGCCGAGCTGCCCCGGCAGGTGCACATCCTCGACGGCCGGATCGAATCCGACGAAAGGACGGCAGAACGATGACGGCCACGTCCGCACCCCCGGCTTCGCGGCTGCGCGGCCGCGACACCATCCGCGTCGCTCTCTCCGGACTGCGCACGCGGCCGCTGCGGGCCGTGCTGTCCGCGCTGGGCATCGCCGTCGGCATCGCCGCGATGGTGGCCGTGGTCGGCATCTCGGCCAGCAGCCGTGAACAGGTCAACGACCAGCTTCGCCGGCTCGGTACCAACCTGCTGACCATCACCCCGGGCCAGCAGCTGATGGGAGGTGAGGCCAAGCTTCCCCCCGAAAGCGTCGGCATGGTCGCCCGTGTCGGCCCCGTCACCGCCGTCAGCGCCATCGGCGCGGTCGACGACGCTTCGGTCTTCCGCAACCAGCACATTCCCGAAGAACAGACCAACGGGCTCTCGGTGAACGCGGCCCGGCCCGATCTTCTCGACACGGTCTCGGGCACGGTCGCCTCCGGACGCTGGCTCGATGACGCACTCGCCCAGTTCCCGGCGGTCGTGCTCGGCGCCGACGCCGCCGAACGCCTCGGCATCGACCACACTGACGGCAGCGTCCAGGTATGGCTCGCCGGCGAGTGGTTCACCGTCGTCGGGATCCTCGACCCGGTGCCGCTGGCACCCGAGCTGGACTCGTCGGTCCTGATCGGCTGGCCCGTCGCCGAGGACACCCTCGGCTTCGACGGCTCCCCGACGACGATCTACGAGCGATCCGACGAAGACGCGGTGAACGACGTCCGGGCCGTCCTCCCAGCCACCGTGAATCCCGACCACCCCGAAGAGGTCTCCGTCAGCCGGCCCTCCGACGCCCTTGCCGCCCAAGCCGCCGCCGACGAGACCCTCACGACCCTGCTGCTCGCCCTGGGCGGGGTCGCGCTGCTGGTCGGTGGCATCGGTGTGGCCAACACAATGGTCATCGCCGTCCTGGAGCGACGCTCCGAGATCGGCCTGCGGCGCGCGCTCGGAGCCACCCGCGCCCACGTCCGCCGCCAGTTCCTCGGCGAGTCCGTCCTGCTCGCCGGCCTGGGGGGAATCGGTGGCGCAGCTCTCGGCGGCGTCGTGACCGCCGCGTTCGCCCAGACCAGGGACTGGCCATTCGCCCTGCCGGTGTGGGTGCTCGCCGGCGCTGCGGCCGCCACCGTTCTCGTCGGTGCCATCGCCGGCGCGTACCCCGCGGCCCGCGCGGCGCGCATGCCACCCACCGTGGCCCTGGCGACGGTCTAGCCTGAGGCCGGCCGGTCGCTGCGCATCCTTGGATCGTGCGTGGGGTCGGCATACATGGCCGGGCAACCGTGATCGATGGCTTCGGGGCGCAGTTCGTAGTGCCAGGGTTCGTTGCGGTAGATCTGGCACAGCCCGTACTCAGCGCCGTGTTCGGACAGCCACGCCCTGGCATCGGAGGGCCCGATGTCGATCGCGTCCCCGGATACGTGAGGAGACGTGTCCACGGTGGCGACCCACCGGGCGGCTTCCTCTTTCGAGCCGTACTTCGAGACCGCCTCGCGAAGAAGCTGATTCTGGTACTCCGGGGAACGCCAGCCACTGTTGACGTTGAACTTGACGCCGTCGTGAGCGGCATCCGTCGCCGCTTCCCGTAGGGCTTTGAGCAGATCGGGGTCGAGGTTGGCGACGCCGGGATACTGGTCGTCGAACACTGTCACGCCGTCAGGGAGGTCACCGTCATCCTCGGTGACGGCACCGTCGGTGACGGCACCGCCGTGGTCGGTAGTCGCACCACTGTGGTCGCCGCGACGGACATCGTTCAACGAGGACGCCGACGACGACGCCGACCGATAGACGAAGGTCCCGATGATCGCGGCGGTGACGATGACCACGCCGACGGCGACGGGCCCGAGCGTCCTCCGGGTCGTTGTTCGTGCTGCTGCGGTTTGACTCATGCTGACAGACAAGGCGATGAGGTGTTGTCAGCACGTATGTGGATTTCGATACGCCGACGATATGCACCGGCTCGTAGCATCGAGAGCATGCGTGTGTTGGTCGTCGAGGACGAGCCGTATATGGCTGAGGCCATCCGCGACGGGCTGCGCCTGGAAGCGATCGCCGCCGACATCGCCGGCGACGGCGACACCGCTCTGCAGCTGCTGAGCACCAACGCCTACGACATCGCCGTCCTCGACCGCGACATTCCCGGGCCCTCCGGTGACGAGATCGCCAAACGTGTCGTCGCCTCCGGCAGCGGTATGCCGATCCTCATGCTCACCGCCGCCGACCGGCTCGACGACAAGGCCACCGGGTTCGAACTCGGTGCCGACGACTACCTCACGAAGCCGTTCGAGCTCAAAGAACTCGTGCTCAGGCTCAGAGCGCTCGACCGCAGGCGCGGTCACAACAGGCCCCCCGTGCGAGAGATCGCAGGCCTGCGGCTGGATCCGTTCCGCCGCGAGGTCTACCGCGACGGCCGCTACGTCGCGCTCACCCGGAAACAGTTCGCCGTCCTCGAAGTCCTCGTCACTGCCGAAGGCGGTGTCGTCAGTGCCGAAGAGCTGCTGGAACGGGCCTGGGACGAGAACGCCGACCCCTTCACCAACGCCGTGCGCATCACCGTATCGGCACTACGCAAACGGCTCGGCGAACCCTGGCTCATCGCCACCGTCCCCGGCGTCGGCTACCGCATCGACACGGCATCCGGCACCGGACGTGAAGGAGCCGACCGTGGATAGGGCGCCCGGTTTGAGCGTTCGCCTGAAACTCACCCTCAGCTACGCCGGATTCCTCGTGCTCGCAGGTGCCCTGCTACTCGCCCTGTGGGTGGTCCTCATGCGGTACTTCCCCCAGGCTGCGATCATCAGAGACACGAGATCTGGCATCGGCGGGGCGTTCGCTCCCGGCCGCTCCAGCGCCCAGCGAGCCTTCACTCTAGTGGCAGTCGCAGCGTTGGCGTTCCTGCTGGTGTTCGGCCTCGTGGGAGGATGGATCCTGGCCGGCCGCATGCTCGCCCCCCTGACCCGAATCACTGACGCCACACGCATGGCCGCGGACGGATCGCTCTCCCACCGAATCCGGCTACCGGGTCGCAGAGACGAGTTCCGCGAACTCGCCGACGCGTTCGACACCATGCTCGCCCGGCTCGAATCACACGTCGCCGAACAGCGGAGATTCGCGACCAACGCCTCACACGAACTGCGCACCCCACTGGCGATCACGCAGACGCTTCTCGACGTCGCCCGCAACGATCTGAGCCGCGACACCGGTGTGCTCGTCGACCGCCTCCACGCCGTCAACGCCCGAGCGATCGACCTCACCGAAGCATTGCTCCTGCTCAGCCGCACCGATCAGCGATCCTTCACCCGAGAGCTTGTCGACCTGTCCCTGATAGCGGAGGAGGCCACCGAGACACTTCTCCCCCTTGCGGAGAAGCACGGCATCACCATCGAGACGTCCGGCGACCTGACCCCCACCAGCGGCTCACACGCTCTCTTGCTGCAGATGACCACCAACCTCGTACACAACGCCATCGTCCACAATCTCCCCGAACACGGCACCGTGCAGGTCACCACCGCCATCCAGCCCGAGTCCGTCATGCTCTCCGTCGAGAACACCGGTGAGAAGCTTTCACCACAACTGGTTTCGACCCTCACCGAACCGTTCCAGCGCGGCACCCAACGCATACGCAGTGACCACGCAGGTGTCGGCCTCGGCCTGGCCATCGTCAAGAGCATCGCCCAGGCACACGACGGCACCCTCACCGTCACCCCCCGGCCCGCTGGCGGGCTCCGAGTCACGGTGCGACTACCCGCCGCGTCACCGCACACTGGCAGATGACAAACACGAGGCGGACCTACGTCACTCGGCGACCGCGGTGAGCACGTGCCGGGCCAGGACGACGTCCGCGTCAGATGCGCCGGACACCGCGGGATCCCGACGGCGGTGGCGTGAGCGGACACTCGGCGCGCGGCGGTACATCGTGGGCTCGATGTGCCCGGCCGAATGGCCGCCGGCGACAACGACGCGCGGTGCCGTCACTCCTGCTCCCGTCGCCGAGCGATCTCGCTGGTGTCGTCGAGATCGCGTAGGAACCGGGATGACCTTCCTGTTTGGTCGACGTACCCGCAGCGCCGGTAGAACTCGTGTGCGTCGTTGCGGCGGTCTGCGCTGGTGACCTCCATGCGTACGCATCCACGACTCGCAGCGAACGATTCCGCCGCTGTGACGAGGTGACCACCGACGCCCTGGCGGCGTGCTCGATCGGAGACGATCAGCGCCACGATCCGACCCCACGAGCCGGTGCGCTCGAAGAACGGGCTGACGTGGACCGCGACAAGGCCGTTGAGGTCGCCGTCGGCATCGGCCACATAGGCTGCGCTGGAGGGGTCGTCACTCCACGCCTGGATCCGGTTTGCCGTTGTCGCGGTGCCGTCTTGGGGATAGCCCAGCTGGTGAAGCAGCTCGTTGACGGCCGCGGCGTCGGAGGTGTGTGCCAGTCGTATCTGCATGCCTTCCCCTGTCGACGTCTCAGGTGTGTCCACACTGCAGACGGCAGTGGACTAGGTGATGGGAAAATCAAAGTAGGTGTCTGGATGAGGTTCGTCCTTCAGCGTGTAGTGCCACCACTCGCAGTCGTACCGATTGAAGCCGCTCGCCTCCATGATGGAACACAGGTATTGCCGGTTTCTCGCTTCGACCGGCGTGACATCTATTGCTCCATGATGGGAGATCGAATCCATCAGATCATGGTTCCCACCCATGGGTACGAGTTCACGGGTGGCCAGGTGATAGAGTGTCAAGTCAACGGCACTGCCCCGACTGTGGCCCGATCTGGCTGCCACATATCCCTTTTCAACCATCTCGGATCTGTCGATATTCGGATAGTGTCGCAACTTCGTCCGGCCGTCCTCCGGCTCTTTTGACCAGCGCAGAAAGCAGTCTACCGCACGTTGCGGGCGATAGCCGTCCCACAGGAGCAAGCCGAAGCCAAGGGATTCGGCGCATTCTCGCGCTCTTTCCAGGGCTTTACACAGAGCTCTCGTGCCGACAATTCGATTTGCCAGATATCCGTCCACCGGCTTCCCGGTGAAGTTGTCCCAGGTGGCGTACTTGGCATCCCAGCGTATTCCGGGTACAAGGTCGTCGACAATGACAAAGTCACCGGTCATCGGGCTTTCCTGTCAACGCCAACGACACCATCCGGTCGATCACGTCGGCAAGCGGCAACCCTGCGGCAGCCATCATTCTCGGGTAACGGCTGTATGAGGTCATGCCCGGGAAGGTATTGACCTCGTTGAGGACTACTGTTCCATCCTCCGTGAGGAACATGTCCACCCGCGCCAGCCCCCTGCATCCGAGGGCGCGATAAATGTCCTTCGCCGTCTGCTGAACGAGCGCGCGTGACTCTGCCGAAATGTCAGCGGGAACGATTGGTGTCGAGTTCTCGGAGCCGGTTTCGGGCTGACTCTCCTGATGGATCCTGAAGAAGCCATGCGACAAGGCGATTCGGTCTACCTCACCTGCGATCAGATCCAGATCGTTCCCCAGGATTGCGCAGCCGACCTCGCTGCCGACGACAGCCTCTTCGAACAACAGCTTCGAGTCGTACTGTCGAGCCGCTTTCACCGCACTCGGCAGCTCCTCTTCTCCAGATACCTTGCTGACGCCGAAAGACGACCCCGAGCGGGCCGGCTTCACGAAGACTGGATAGGTGAGCCGGTCGGGATCGATGTTCTCATTCGCCGCGACGGTCCAGAAGTTCGGCGTGGCGATTCCCGTGCTTCGTGCGACGATGTAAGCAAGGGACTTGTCCATACACAGAGCGGAACTCTGGACATCGCAGCCCACGTAAGGGATGCCGGAGAGCTCCAACAAGCCTTGCATCGCGCCGTCCTCGCCGAGCTTGCCGTGCAGGACGGGCAACACCAGGTCCAGACTGATCGTTTCGTATCGTCCCTGCTCCAGAACGAGCAGCCCGTGGACGCTGCTGTCCGGTGACAGCACAGCCGGACGGCCACCGCCATTTTCCCAATGTGCGTCAGGCCCGTCACAGAGCTTCCAAGCACCGCTCTTCGTGATCCCGATGTAGAACGGTTCATACTTGTCGGTATCGAGGCTCCTTGCAACCTCTTGCGCAGATTTGACGGACACGGGATGTTCTTCAGAACTGCCCCCGAATATGATCCCGATCTTCAACCTAGCCATGCTGGTTCCTGCTTTCAAACCTCAAGCAATTGATGATGGAGTTCTCAACGGTGTCGCTCAGAGCGTGGTCGGTGTAATAGGCGGTGTGCGGACTGATGACTACATTCGGGAGCTGTTGCAGCCGCAATAGCGGTTTGCTTTCGATGGTTTTGTTTCTGCAGTCGGCGTAGAATATTCCTTCCTCTCCTTCGAGGACATCCAACGCCGCGCCGCCCAGTCTGCCGCTCTCCAGTGCGGGAACAAGGGCCTCGGTATCAAGAAGTGAACCGCGTCCGGTGTTGATGATGAACGCACCGTGCTTCATCCGATCGATACGCCGACCATCGAGGAGATGGTGGGTATCCGCATTGAGCGGCGTATGGAGCGTTACAATGTCGCTCTGCCGTAACAATTCATCGAGTGGAACGTAGGCGGCCGAGGTCTTGGGGCGACTGTCGTAGGCCAATATTCGGCAGCCAAAACCTCGCAGCCTATGCATGACCGCGGCGCCGATGCGTCCTGTTCCGATCACCCCGATGGTCAGATCGCGTAGTTCCTTCCCGCGTGTATCGTTCAGTCTGTAGTCATGAACATCGGCGCGGCGAATGATGGACTTCGCATTTCGCACCGCCATCAGCATCAGCATCAGTGTGTAATCCGCCACGCTGTCGGGCGAATAGGCGACGTTCTCGACGGTCATGCCGACGCTCTCCGCATACGTCACATTTATATGGTTGTATCCGATGCTTCGTGTGGAGATATACACGACGCCGGCTTCGCGAAGCGCGAGAAGAGTGGGATTGGTGACCCGCGTCTTGTGGCCCACGCTGATGCATCGATTTCCGAATGCGAGCTCGATATTGGCTTCGGACGCCGCTGCCTCTGTGATGGTCGGCACAACGCCAAAGCGAGGCGCCAGCTCTTGGAACAGACCGGCCTCGTCCTGCCCGCATCCATAGATCGTCATTCCCAATTTTGGGACGGCCGAGGAGGACGCGAGCACCAGCGATCGGGGGCGGCGGGCCGCTGTCCGTGCTGGTTCGCTGTAGCTCATGCTTCCATTTAAGGCAGCGTGGTGTTGCCAGCACGTATGTGGTTTTCGATATGGCGACGATATGCTACCGGCCGGTAACGTAGGTTGCACCTGGCCGCCGGTGAGCCCTCACGTAGTTCGGCGGAGCGAGCCGGAAGACCCGCGTGTTAGCCGCCACCCCCGCGGGCCTGGCCGACTCGGCCAGGGCACCGAACACGACCCGGGCGTGTTGACACCAGCGCCAACAATTGGCGCTCATGTCACCACCGGCGACCATGACCGGCCCCCGGGCACGGACACCCGGCCGCCGCAGCGGGCAGTGCCTGGATGCGCTGCCCATGGCGGCTCACACCGCCGCCACCGAGTCGATCACGGAGAAGGGTCGGGTTGCTCGGCGGCGAGATGTTGCCGGAGGTGTCGACGGCGCGGACGACGAACGTGTTGAGGCCCGGCGCGGCCGCGTCGGCGACGGTGGAGGTGTGGCTGATCGGGCTGTGGCTGTCGACCGGTTGCCTGACGCCGTTGACGTAGACGTCGTAGCGCAGCGACGATGCCGGGTCGGCGTCGTCAGACGACGCGTTCCAGGTCAGCCAGGCTTCCTCGCAGCCCGCGGTCGTCTCGCGCAGGTTCGTCGGAGCGGTCGGCGCGACGGTGTCAGTGGCCGGCGGGGTGGTGACGGTGACGACGTTGCTGCTCACCGCGTATCGGCCACGAGCTGGGCGAGAATCGCGCGGCCGACGCCGAGACCCCGTGCCGCGGGACGCACGTACATCCGTCTGACTTCAGCCGTGGCGTCATCGGCGGGCTTGAGCGCGCCGACGCCGACCGGATCGCCGTCGCCGAAGCGGGCCACGACCAGCCGTCGCGCCGGCCGAGCAACTGGGGGAGTTCGCTGCGGAAGGCGTCATGGTGGCGATCCCACGTCATCGCCGGCTACCGCGACGCCAAGCGCGCTTGCGGCGCAGACGCGCGGCGCCGGGTGCAGCTGACCTGACCCGAGGTCCGGACGACACCGTCACACACAACCCCCGTGCGAATGGGATCGCACAGTGCGGCCTATCGGACTTGTCAGGATCTTGACGAGATCGTGACATTCGCAGTAACGTCTTGTTGCACGGCTTCTTTTAAGCCGTAACTAAAGCTTCCGGAAAGGAGCGTGAAGTACGCCTGCGCGCAGCCGTTCCATGGGGCAATGCGCCCTGCTCGGCGCCCCATCGACTTCGTGCATCCGAACCGATTCATCGGCGAAGAGGTGAAAGAGGCATGAGATCCAGACGCTTGTCCGTGATCGCAGCGTTGCTGACGGCGGCCACGTCCTTGGTCGCGCTCGGTCCAGCCCACGGCGCCGCGGGGACGTACTACGTCTCTCCCAACGGCGACGACAACAACAGTGGCCTGTCTCCCAGCGAGGCATGGCGGACCATCGGGAAGGTCAACGCCTTCACCTTCCCCCAGGGGAGTCTCGTCTACTTCGAGGGCGGCCAGACCTTCACCGGCTGCCTGGTGTTCGACTCCGGAAACGTGCCGAACTCCTCGGCGACGACGCCGTTCCGGGTGTACTCCTACGGTTCGGGCCAGGCGACGATCAGGTCCAACTGCACAGGCGACTACTCGGCAGCGGTCACCGTGGACAACGTGAGCGGATTCCGCCTGAACAACGTCAAGCTCGTCAACGGCGGCACGACGGCCGCCGGCGTCCTGCTCCAGAACCAGGAATCCTCGGAACCGACGCAGTCCATCGTCATTTCGAACTCGCGCATCACTGGATTCACCACTCCGGCGGGGAGCTCCAGCAGCTTCGGCGGCGCGATCCAGATCATCGGGTACGCGGTGAACGGCAACAACGGGCCGATGAACGACATCCAGATCCTCGACAACCATCTGTACGGGGCCTCCAAGACCTCGGCCGACGGACCAGCCATCGGGGGCTGGGGCTACGGGCAGAACATCACCGACGTCATGGTCGACGGGAACAACGTCTACAACCTGGGCATGCTCCCCAAGACCGTGGGCGGTGCCATCACCGCGAACGGGTGGAACGGTGCCGTCATCCAGCACAACAAGGTGCACGACATCGGCGCCAACGTGACGTCCTGCGGCGGAACGGCCGGCATCCTCGCCTACACCTCGAGCCACATCACCATCCGCTACAACGAGGTGTACAACGTCGAGCCGTACCCCAGCTATGTCAGCGGCTGCGACTGGGACGGCATCGACCTCGACGGCGGCGTGGACAACTCCGTCGTCGAGTACAACTACACACACGACAACGCGGGTAACGGCCTGCTGGCCTATGTGGACAGCCCCGGCGGGAAGCCGTGGGGGCCGAACACGTTCCGCTACAACATCTCCGAGAACGACGACACCATCAAGGCGCAGGGCGGCCTGATGGGGGTCGTGCCGCGGGCACCGACGGGAGCGCTGTCCATCTACGGCAATACGTTCTTCAGCAACGTCAACCAGAGCTCGAAGAGCACCGCGAGCGCGTGCTTCTTCTTCGGCTACGCCGGCGGGACGTGGGCGAGCGGATCGCAGATCAAGAACAACATCTGCCACCTCGCCAACCGGGACCAGTACGGCCGGCCCGGGCACTTCTACTACAACCCCAACGGTCAGACCGGAATGCCGATCTCGAACAACCTCTACTACACGACCGGCACTCCGTGGTGGCGCTGGGGCGGTACCACGCACAGCTCGTTCGCGGCCTGGCAAGCGGCCGGCCTCGAGACGGGACCGGTGTGGGGCAACCCATTGTTCGCCTCGGCCGGGAACGGCGGCACCTGTTCCTGGACACCGGCATCGGGTACCGGTCCGCAGCCGTGCCCGTCGGCGTATCGACTGCAGTCCGGCTCGCCCGCACTGCGCGCCGGCGTGAACATCGTCGGCAACGGTGGCTTGGACTACTTCCAGGACCCGATCCCGAACCCGCCGAACATCGGCGCCGACGCCGGATAGGAGATTTCGCAGGTCGCCCGGGTGGGCCCGTTTGGGGTCTACCCGGGCGCGACCGTGAGGGCGACGAGCGACGTGTCGCCGCGCGTGGCGGTGACCCGGAGGCGATGCGTGCCCGCGGCGATCGGCACCGGCGTGCGGTACAGGCCTGCGGTGCCGGACGGCTCGAGGCTGACGCCGTCGACGGCGACGTCCGGGAACGCCACGCCACCGACCTCGACGGTGACCTCGAGGACGCCGGGGGCCGCCAGTGTCATCTCGTACTCCACCCAGTCACCGGTGTCCAGCACGACCTCGAATCCTTCGGCGGGCTGGCTGTACGAGGCATGTGCCCAGTCGGGCTCGCCGTCGCCGGTGAACCGGACAGTTACGCCGTCGTCGTCACGGAATCCCGCCAACGGCTGTGCCCCGCGGGGGCGCGACGCGCCGCCGGCGTCGAAGGTGAAGCCCGTCGCCGGCAGCCGGAGCGGGACACGGCGCATCATCGCGTTGACCACATCGGGCCGGTAGGTGCACCGATTGAGTCGCATCCGGTCGAGGAGGTCGTCGAGAACCTTGGCAGCGTCGTCGGCGGACGGTTGCGGAGCCTGTCCTGCTGCCCAGGCGACGATGTCCGACCAGCCGGGAGGCGGGTCGATCGAGCACGGTGACGTCGTGGTGTCGATCTTCTTCCATGGCCAGAAGTTCCAGCCGATCTCGTGGTCCTCGAGGAGCTGGAACATCGTCTGAAACCAGTCGAGGGCGTTCTCGCCGCCCTCGCCCATGTAGATCGGCAGCCCGAGCCGGGTGCGGGCATCGAGGTACTGCTGGATGCTCGGCCGGTCCGGCGGGGACCAGTACTTGTGGAATTGGAGCATGGAGTTGGCGTCCCAGACCTCGGTGAAGATGCTCCAGTTGGTGGCCCAGTGGCTGCCCTCGTAGATGATCAGGTGGTTCGGGTCGACGGCCCGGATGGCCGTGGTGAGGTCTCGGTAGATCCCAGCGAGGTCATCGGCGTACCGGTGCTGGTAGTCATCGGGGATCGGCTCGTTGAGCAGGTCGTAACCGGCGACGACGGTCTCGTCGCGGTACCGGCGCGCGAGCATGCTCCAGAGCTCGATGGTGCGCTCGCGATGGCGCGGGTCCTCGAACAGCTCGGGGCGGCCGTTGGGGGAGTCGTCGATGTTCGTGCCGGTCTGTCCGCCGGGTGCGCCGTGGAGGTCGAGGACGACCCACAGCCGATGCGTGCGGCACCAGTCGATCAGCCGGTCGACCAGGGCGAGGCCGTCGTCCAGCGGCGCAGCGTCGTCGGACATGACGACCCTGGCGTTGATCGCCAGCCGGACGTGGTCGAACCCCTCGGCGGCCATTCGGGCGATGTCGGCCTCGGCGATGAACACGTCGCGGAACCGGCGCCAGAATTCGGTGGCGCGTGGCTGACCCACGAGTGTGCTGATCATCGACTCGATGGCCCGCGGTGATTGCGGGCCGCCATGCAGGACCCACATGTATCCCTCGGGCAGCAGCCAGTTGCCCAGGCCCATGCCGCGCCACTGCAGCCGCCGCCCCTCGCCGTCGACGAGCCGGTCGCCGTCGGCGTGGACGAATCCGTCGAACGTTGCCGCGGTCATGCCGGCCTCGACAGGGCCGCATGGTCGCTGATCAGGTCGCGATACCAGACGGAGCTGGCCTTGAGGATGCGGGCTTGGGTGGCGTAGTCGACATAGATGAGGCCGAACCGCTTGCGGTAGCCCTCGGCCCACTCGAAGTTGTCCAGGAGCGACCACGCGAAGTAGCCACGCAGGTCGACGCCCTCCTTGATGGCATCCCCGGCGGCGGCCAGGTAGCGGCGCAGGTAGTCGACCCGTTCGTGGTCGATCACCTGGCCGTGCGGATCGACGTAGTCGTCGAACGACGCGCCGCTCTCCGTGACGTACAGCGGCAGGTCGGGGAACTCGCCCGCGACGCGGACCAGGACGTTGCGCAACGACTCGGGCTTGACCGACCAGCCCAGCGACGTCAGCGCGGGCTCGGCCGGCGTGTCCCGCGCACGAAGCGGCACCGCCGCGTTCTGGTCGTGAGCCACGACCACCTGCTGGTAGTGGTTGACCCCGAGGAAGTCGATGGGCTCGGCCATGACGGCGTCGTCGCCGGGCCGGAGCAGGTCGGCCAGGCCGTCGGCGCTGTAGAGGTCGAGCACGTCGGCCGGGTAACCGCCGCCGCCGAGCGGGCCGAGGAAGGTCTGGTTGTGGTGGGCGTCCCACCGCCGGCTCGCGGCGATGTCGGCCGGCGCCGACGACGCCGGGACGAAGTCGACGACCAGCTGCGCTGTGCCGACGCTCGCGCCGGGCCGGGCGGCGCGGATGGCCCGCACGGCCAGACCGTGGGCGAGGTTCAGGTGGTGCGCGGCGGCGACGGCGGCCCGCCAGTCCCGGCGGCCCGGGGCGTGCTTGCCCTCGCCGTAGCCGAGGAACGCCTGGCACCACGACTCGTTGGTCGTGATCCAGTCGGCGGCCAGGTCCCCGAGGGCCTCGGCCGTCAGCGACGCGTACTCGGCGAAGCGGTCGATGGTCTCGCGGACCGGCCACCCGCCCGCGTCCTCGAGCTCCTGCGGCAGGTCCCAGTGGTAGAGCGTGACGAACGGCCGGATGCCCAGCGCGAGGAGCCGCTCCAGCTGGGCGCGGTAGTGGGCCACGCCGAGCGCGTTCAGCGGTCCGCGGCCGGTCGGCTGCAGCCGCGCCCACGACACCGAGAACCGGTAGGCGTTCAGGTTCAGGCTCTTCACCAGGTCGAAGTCGTCGCGCCACCGGTGGTAGTGGTCGCAGGCGATGTCGCCGGTGTCGCCGTTCAGCGTGGCCCGTGGAGAGTGCGCGAACGAGTCCCAGATCGACGGTCTGCGCCCGTCGGAGTCGACCGCGCCTTCGATCTGATAGGCGGCGGTCGCGGCGCCCCACAGGAAGTCGGCGGGGAAGGCGTCGAGGCGGGGAGAGTCGTCGGGAGCGGGCGGCAAGGACGCATCGGTCACGTGGGCACCTTCGGCAGGGGAGTGTTTCCTTCGATGAGCTGCTCGAGAGACAGCAGCGCGGCTCCGAGCGCGACGGCGTCGCCGCCCATCGCGGCCGGCTCGAGCGTGAACTGCTCGCCCGGGCGGGCCAGCGAGTGCCGGCGGATCGCCTCGGTGAGCTGTGGTCCGCGGGCGGTCTGGAGCGGCATGCCGGCCCAGCCGCCAAGGATGATCTTTTCCGGGTTGGTCAGGTTCACCAGGTTGGCCAGGCCGATGCCCAGCCGGTCGACCGCCTCGTCGACGATCGCCGCGGCGGCCTCGGCGCCGTCGGCGGCCGCCTCGAGCAGCCTGGCCAGGGCCTCCTCGTCACCGAGATCGTCGAGGTGGTCGCCGGACGCGGCGGCCACCTCGCGCCACCGCGCCACGAGGCTTCCGCCGCCGGCATGGGCTTCGATGCACCCCCGTCCGCCGCATGAACACACCGGGCCGCCGACCGAGATCTTCGTGTGGCCGAACTCGCCGGCGCTGCTGGCCCGGCCGCGCAGCAGCCGGCTGTCGCTGATGATGCCGGCGCCGATGCCGCGGCCGACCAGCACGACGACGCAGTCGTCGACCCCGCGTGCGGCTCCGAACCACTGCTCGGCCATGGTGAGCGTCTTCGCGCCGTTGTCCGCCTGGACCGGCAGGTCCGGGATGGTGACCAGGTCGTTCACGTCCGTCGGTGCCCACCCGAGGTTCTGCGCGTAGATGGTCGTGCGCCCATCGGTCCGCTCGACCAGGCCCGGCACGCCGAGTCCCATGCCCATCACGCGGTCGCGGATGTCCGGGCGGCGGCCCAGGATCGTCTCGACGGCGTCGGTCAACGACCGGCCCACGTCGGCGGGCGAGGCGACGTTGGTGGGGAGCTCAGTGAAGACCCGGTCGACGGTGGACAGCGACAGGTCGAACAGCTCCACCAACACGCCGTTCTCGCCGACGTCGGCGCCGATCAGGTAGGCGCCCTGGGGCCGGGGGGAGAGCCGGGCGATCGGCCGTCCTCCGTTCGACGGCACCGAGCCGACCTCCTCGACGAGCCCGTCGGCGATGAGATCGGTGACGACGTTGGTGATCGTCGCGGTGGACAGGCCACAGCTGGCTGCGATCTCCGCGCGGGTGGTCTCGCCGGCGAGGACGATGCTGCGAAAGGCCCGCGCCCGGTTGCTCCTGCGCAGGTCTCTCACCGTGGAGCCGAGCGCCATGTGTCCTCCCCCAATGCACTGATTCATCTCATAATCTAAGTCATGAACTAACGCGGGGCAAGAACGCTTCACGTGTCCCTGTGCCCGAACACGCGGACCGAGTCGACCTCCATGCGGGCCGGGAAGGCGGCCTCATCGACGCCCTGCTCGCCGCCCCAGAACCCGCCCACGGCGAGGTTGAGGATCAGATGGAACTCGGAGTCGAACGGCCATTCGGCGACCCCGGCGCCCGGATCGCGCGCGTAGCTGAAGTACGTCCGGTCGTCGACCGAGCAGCTGATCGTCTCGTGATCCCAGTCCAGCCGGTAGGTGTGGAAGGTCTGCTGCGCGTCCGGTACCGACGTGGTGGCGGTCCGCTGGGTCTTCGCGACGTGGTTGTAGGCCGCGGTGTGGATGCTCGCGTGGATCACGCCGGGGTCGTGGCCGACGTGTTCCATGATGTCGATCTCGCCATCGCGCGGCCAGCGGCGGTCCGCGTTCGACGACAGCATCCAGATGGCCGGCCAGGTGCCGCGACCCTGCGGCAACCTGGCCACCACCTCGATGCGGCCGTACCGCCAGTCACCCTTGCCGCGTGAGACGAGCCGAGCAGAGGTGAACGGGCGGCCGTGCCAGTCCTCCCGATGCGCTTCGATGACCAGCCGGCCATCCTCGACTCGGGCGTTGTCGAGCCGGCTCTCGGTGTAGAACTGGAGCTCGTCGTTGCCCCAGCCGTGCCCGCCCTCGGCGTAGCTCCATCTGCTCGGGTCGGGCAGGCCGTCCTGGTCGAACTCGTCGCTCCAGTCGGGGTCGGCGGTCATCGTCACCTCGCTACGAGCTCACGACGATGTCGTCGAAGTGCGCGCCGGACGAGTACGTGCGCAGGCCGATGCGTCCGGCGTTCAGCTGGTCGACCGGGTTCGTCCAGTTGATCCGCTGGATGTCGTCGACGAACGCGTCGACGTGCTCGCCGGTGATCTCCACCCGCAGGTCGTAGAACCGGTCTACATAGACGGTCATGGGCTGGCTTGCGACCAACGTGAAGGTTCCGTCCACTCGCTTGTACAGCTCTGCTCGCTGGCTCGAGGCGTTCAGCCGGTACATGTAGAAGTTGCCGGCGTCGGCGTAGCGGAACAGGACGCCGGCGTTCCCGTTGGCCGTCTTCACCTTGGCCCGTAGCTCGACGGCGTAGTCCTGCCACGTCGCGTCGCCGGTGTGGGCGATCGCCTCGCCGGACGTGCTGGTCTGCCGGTAGACCAGGCTGCCCTCGTCGGGCGTGGTGTTCCAGGTACCACCGACGGTGGTCCAGCCGGTAGTCGTGCCGGTCTCGAAGTCGGCGGTGAGCAGCGCGGTGGAGGCGCAGGCGATGGACCCGGTGAACTGGCAGTCGTCGCCCGGCGCGGTGTAGGCGACCCGGTCCACCTGGAACGTCACCGTGCCGCCCGGGTCCTCGAACGTCCCCATCTCCGGGGTGGTCTCGCTGCCCCAGATGTTGAGGAACATGTTCGTCTCCCGGTCAGGGATCTTGGCCGGATCGGTGATCGAGTAGACGAGCTGACCGTTGACGTAGAAGTCGAGCCTGGTGGCCGACCAGTCCACGCCGTAGTCGATGTACCCCTGGTCGAACGGTACCGGCAGATCACGGAACACGGCCGCTTGCGTCTGCGCGTTGATCCAGGTGTCGAACTTGACCCTGCCGGTGTCTACGCCGAGCAGCTTGATGAAGTCGATCGCCTCTTCGGGCGACGAGGTACCGGCGCCGACCCAGGAGAAGAACGACGACATCAACCCGGATCCGGCAACGCCCTTCACCCGCGCCTCGTACACGCCGTAGCCCAGCTTCTCGCGATGCTGGACCTCGGAACACGCGTACTGGCGGTCGCCGATGGTCTTCTTCGCGAACGACAGGTTGAGCGCGCCGCCGCTGGCGACGACCTGCGCGCGGTCCCAGATGCAGTTCATGACGGTGCCGTTGTTCCAGCCGTGCGACACGGCCCACCGTGACGTGTTCAGCGTGTCGAAGTCGTCGACGAACGAGTCGGTCACCGGTGGGACGTCGACGTCGCAGGCGACCGACGTCGCGAACTGGCACTCGTCGCCGGCCCGGGTGAACGCGACGTACTCGTACTCGGCGGTGACCGGTGCGCCCGGGTAGACGAACTCGCCCATCCAGCCGGTAAGGGTGTCCGATCCCCAGATCATCGTGAAGACTTGCTGGCGGTTGGTCGGGATGTCCGCGGGGTCGGTGACGTCCTCGACGAGCTGGCCGTTGATGTAGAAGCGCAGCCGGTCCGGTTCCCAGATCCAGGCGAAGTCCACCCACTGCGTGCTGGTGTCGTAGCCGATGTCCTTGACCCAGGGCCCGCGGCTGCTCCCGTTGACCCACGAGTTGAGGTCGACGTTGGTGGGGTCCTTGCCGAGCACCTCGAAGTCGATCTCGTCGTGCGGATAGCCGTTGTACGGGCCGATGTAGCTGAACAGCGACGAGTTCGTGCCGCTGGCCCGCCCGGCCTGCATCCGGGTCTCGTACGTGCCGTAGCCGTAGCGCTCGCTGGTCTGGATCGCGCCGCACGAGTAGCTTCGGTCCCCGTATGGGGTGTCGTCGAGCGACAACGTGAGGACGCCGCTCGAGGTCGCGACGTTCGCGGCGTTGAACTGGCAGTTCTGATGCGAGCCGTTGTTGTACCCGTCGGGGGTGTACCAGAACACGTTGTCGACGCCGGTGTCGAACTCGTCGACGAACGAGTCCGGGCCGAGGTCGGGTGGCGGCGCGCCCGCGCCACCGGTCAGCGAGACGTCGTCCATGCACAGGGTCCACGGCTGAGCATGACCCCCGGCGTTGAACCGGAAGTATCCGGCGGTGCCGGTGGCGTTGGCCGTGAAGACGAACGAGAGCGTCTGGGCCGTGGTGGTGAGCTGGATGCGCTTGGCGAAGTCGGCGGAGCCCGCGGTGGTGGAGCGGACCACGGGCTGGGTGTACAGCGTGCGGCTGGCCCGGGCGGTGAAGGTCAGCGTGTAGTTCTCGCCGGCCGTCAGGGCGAGGTCACCCTGGTTGACGATCAGTTCGCCGGGCCACGCCGTGCCGCCGGGGATCGCCGCGCACAACTGGCCGTCGACGACCTCCAGTCCGACGCCGGCGGTGGCGGTCCAGGGTGCGACGCCTTCGGCGAAGTCCCCGTTGACGATGAGGTTCTCCTGGGCGGCGGCCGGTGCTGATTGTGCGGATGACGGAGCTGTCACGAGTGCGGAGGCGGCCAGAGCGGCGAGCACGGTCGCAGCCAGGCCGAGTCTGAGTCGCATGGCTCGAGTCCCTTTCCGTTCGCAGCGGATCGATCGGATATGACCTGCCGGGGTAGTGTGCGACCTCCTCTCCGGTTGCCGGGAGATGAACGCGCGACTTCGACTATGCCTTGAATGAAGAGATGTAACAAGGGGGAAACTCTTGACATCGCCGAAACGACGAGTCTTCAATTATGGCTTGAAGGAAGTCTCGTAGCCGAAGCAGACGCCTCGGTCTCCCTGGCATCATTCCTACGGCTCATTGAGGAGCGAGGAGTACCTATGACCATCCGGACACCCCGGGCTCCAGGCAGCAACGCAGCCCCCATCGTGACGCGACGGTCCTTCCTGCGTGCCTCGGCGGCCCTCGGCATCGTCGGAACCGGCGTCGTCGGCCTGGCCGCCTGTTCGGCGGACGACGACGATCCCAGCGGCGGCCCCGAGCCGCTGCCGACCGAACTGGCCGAGGCCACCCTGGTGGTCAGCGACGCCGGTCCGTACAAGGCCGTCCCGGACGAGACGGCTCAAGCCGAGAACCCCTCCAACAAGATCTACGCGGACACCCTGCAGGCATGGCTGGACGAGAACCCGGCCGTGAAGCTCGAAGCCGCCAACGTCGACGTCTGGAACAAGGACGCGATGGTCACGGCCATCGCCGGCGGCACCGCGCCGGCCATCTACTACGCCAACGTCATCGGCGGGTGGAACAACGAGGGCATCAAGCAGGCCTTCGCGCAGCAGCTCGCCGCCGACACCACCGATCTCGTGGCGTCGTTCGACGTCGTCGGCAGGATGACCGACGCCGCGCGTCTGGTCTGGGAGCGCAACTGGGCGATCGACGGCCGCTACTTCGGAGCGCCCCTGACGTTCAGCATCGGCGAGGTCGTGCACTACCGGCGTGACCTCGTCGACCAGCTCGGCCTGCCTCAGCCCCAGCTCGGCTGGACGTGGGCCGACCTGCGGGCGCTGGCGAAGGCGCTGACCGCCGACGGCCGCAAGGGCATCATGCTGCGCACCTCGCCGATGAACGCCGCGTTCAAGACGGCGGAGGGCGCCGACGTGCTCGGGCGACTGCCCAACCCAGACGGACCCTGGTGGTGGCGCTACGACTACGGCATCGACGCCGACTCCCATGCCGAGGCCGTCGCGAACCTACGCGGCATCATCTTCGAGGACGAGTCCGCGCTGGCCGACATCGGTACCGGCGACGACCCGTGGGCGCCGCGGCACGCCTTCAACCGTGGCGAGATCGCCATGCACATCAATTCGATCGACATGCTCCTCCAGGGGCCGGACGCCGAGGACGGACCGGTCGCACTGTCCGACAGCGTCGGCCTTCCGCTGGACGATGTCACCGGCATCGTGGCGCTCCCGGCCGGACTGAACGGCCACGCCAGCCCGAGTTCGTGCGAGAACATCCTCCAGTCCGTCGCCTTCGACCCCGAGCTCGGCGACGACGAGCTGGTCGCGGCGTTCAGCCTGCACATGTACATGAACACCGAGGGCCAGGTGAGCCGGGGCCAGGCGCAGTACGACGCGGCACAGGATCTGCGGTCGGTGTGGCAGGGCGCCCGTGCGTACCCGGTGTTCACCGAGGTCATCGACGGCCTGCCGGGATCGCTAGCGGAGGGCTGGGGCGAGAAGATCGCCGCCTCGGTGCAGGAGATCGCCGAGCTGACCCAGCGTCCCGATCCCGGCTGGTTCGTCCCGGTCGAGTCCAATCCCGGCCCTGGCGACGAGGCCCTGAACGACGCCATGTCGAAGTGGTGGTACGAGCCGTCGGAACCTGACGTCGCCGCGGACCTGGACACCCTCAGCGACGTGCGCAACCAGCAGGCGGCCAGCTTCTCCTCCAGCGTGTCGTGGGACGACTTCGCGGCCGGAGCGAGCGAGTACTACGACGCGCTCTCGGCGCACTGGGAGGAGAACGCGCCGGACTTCCACCGGGACACGTTCAAGCCGTGGCTGGAGGAGCACGTCCGGCCGGCTCTGGGCTGAGGCGCGCGATCATGACCACCGACACCGCCGTCGCCGACGCCACCGCGGCCGAGGACGGTGCCCAGCCGCCGGCGACGCCGAGCCGCTCGCGCCGTCGGCGTCGCCAGCTGTGGATCTTCCTCGCCCCCGCCGTGCTGCTGAACCTCGTGTGGGGCTGGTATCCGCTGGCCACGTCCTTCGTCCTCAGCTTCACCGACGCGCGGCTGCGTGGCGACGTCACGTTCACCGGCTTCGAGAGCTACGAGCGGATGATCAACGACCCGCTGGTCGCGCAGGCGTTCCGGGTCTCGATCATCTTCGCGGTCCTGTCGATCGTGCTGACGTTCGTCGTGCCGATCCTGGTCGCCATCCTGCTCATGGAGATGCCGCGGCGGACCATGCGCTGGATGATGCTCCTCTGGTTCCTGCCGCTGAGCTCGGTGGGCACCGCGATCTTGTGGCGCTATGTGTACAACACCGACTACGGGTTGCTTCAGAGCATCGCGACCGGTCTCGGGTTCGACCGCCAGCCGTTCCTCAACAGCAGCGATCAGGTGTTGTTCTGGCTGGTCATTCCAGGGTTGGTGCTGTACGGGCCGGGCCTGATCTATCTGGCCACGCTCCAGAGCGTGCCGACCTCGTACTACGAGGCGGCCGAGATCGAGGGTGCGGGCTTCTGGCGCAAGATCTGGACGATCTCGCTGCCCCGCATGCGGCCGGTGATCCTGATGATGCTGATGTTCGCGGTCATCGGGAACCTGCAGCAGTTCGAGTGGCCGATGCTCATGACCGACGGAGGCCCTGGCGGGGCCAGCCGGACGGCGGTCATGTACGTCTACGACATCTTGAACCAGCTCCGGTACGCCGATGCGACCGCGTTGTCGATTCTGCTGTTCGCACTGATCATGCTCGTCGTCGCCGTCATGCGGTTCGCGATTCGCGAGGATCCGGACGCGCCGCCGCGACGGAGTCTGCGCGAGCTCGTGACACGAAAGGGTGACCACTGATGGCGGCCCTGCTCCCGAAGGTCGGGATGCGGCAACCGAAGCTCCGGCTCAGCCGCGCCGCCATCGCCGCGTTCCTCGGCCTCGGCGTGCTCCTGCACCTGCTGCCCTTCTACTACATCGTCAGCACCTCGCTGAAGCCAGGCGCCGAGGTGGTCAGCACGCCGCCGACCTTCATCCCGTCCGCGATCACCCTGGACGCCTGGAAGCTCGTCCTGCAGATCGGCGACAACGCCGAGATCGTCCAGCTGGTGCAGGAGCCGTTCTGGGTCTATTTCGTCAACTCGGCGTTCATCACCCTGCTCGCCGTCGGGCTCGGACTCCCGGTGACGGCGCTGGCGGCCTATGCCAACAGCAAATTGCAGAGCGGGCGCAGTGCGCGGCTGTCGTTCCTGTTCTTCATCGGGACGATGATGGTGCCGTTCGTCGTGACGCTGGTGCCGATGTACCTGCTCACGCTCAACTTCCCGTTCACGTTGCCGGACGCGCCGACGATTCCGGGAACCGACTCGGAGTTCCCCACGCTGCGACTGTGGGACACACCGTGGGCGGTGATCCTGCCGGCCATCTTCGTGCCGTTCAACTTCCTGCTGTTCAAAGGGTTCTTCGACACCATCCCCGACTCGGTGATCAATGCCGCCCGCGTCGACGGCGGCTCGGAACTGAACATCTTCCGCCGCATCGTGATGCCGATGGCGGTGCCCGTGTTCGCGGTCACCGCCTACATGAGCTTCGGCTCGGTGTGGGACAACTTCTTGTGGCAGCTGGTCACACTGCAGAGCCCGGACAAGGTGACGATGTCCGTGGCGACCTATCAGCTGATCGACCGGCTGAGCACGAAGGGCACGACGGGCGGCGGCGCGGCCGCCCAGGCGGAGGGGATGAGCGACTTGCTCAACTCCGGCCTGACGTGGAACGGGATGATGGTGCTGGCCATCCTGCAGTCGATCCCGATCTTCATCGCGTTCCTCGTCTGCCGCGAGTACCTGCTGCGTGGTATCAAGATCCGCGGACTGAAGTAAGGGGGTGAGAGATGAGGATCCGGCTGGCTGACGTCACCAAGCGGTACCTGCGCGAGGGCAGCCTGCGGGTCGCCTCGGACGAGCCGCCGGCGCTGGACCACATCAGCCTCGACATCGCCGACGGCGAGACGGTCAGCGTCGTCGGGCCGTCCGGCTGCGGCAAGAGCACGCTGCTGCGGCTGGTCGCGGGCCTGGAGACGGCCGACTGCGGCACCGTCCACTACGACGAGCACGACGTCGCCGACGTCGCACCGCAGGACCGCGGCATCGGCATGGTGTTCCAGGACTACGCGCTGTATCCGACCATGAAGGGCGCCGGGAACCTCAAGTACTACTTCGACGTCCACCGCCGCACCGAGGACGAGGCACGGGCGCGGGCGAAGGAGATCGCCGACATCATGGGCGTCGGGTTCGAGCTGCTGCTCGGGCAGCAGACGACCACGTTGTCGGGTGGCGAGCAGCAGCGGGTGGCGATCGCTCGCTGTATCGTCCGCGACCCCACGCTGTTCCTGATGGACGAGCCGATCGTCAACCTCGACGCGAAGCTGCGCGAGAGCACGCGCATGGAGATGGCGAAGCTGCTCAAGCGGTACGGCATCACGACGATGTTCGTGACGCACGACCAGCAGGAGGCGGTCTTCATGGGGGACCGGATCGCGCTGATGCGAGCCGGCCGGGTGGTCCAGATCGGCACGTTCGACGAGCTGTACTACTCGCCGGTGAACCTGTTCGTCGCCACGTTCTTCGGCAGCCGCCCCCTGGCCGTGCTGCCGGCGACCGTCGCCGATCGCACGGTCCGGTTCGGCGAGGCCGCCTGGCCGCTCCCGGCCGTGCTCGCGGACCGGCTGGAGCCGGGCCCGGTACGGATCGGGGTGCGGCCGGAGGCCTGGCGATTCGCCGGCGCGGAGTCCGGCGGCGGTGCCCGGATGGCCGTCGACCGCATCGAGTCCGTGCCCGCCGAGCGGCTGACCCTGGCGCACGGGACGGTGTCGGGTGCGCGGGTGACCGTCGTCGCGCCGGCCGGGACCGCAGGCGACGTGCTGTGGCTCACGCCCGACTGGGAGGCCGCCACGTTCTTCGCCGCCGACGGCGAGCACGCGCTGCACACGCCCGGAGCGCCCGAGTTCTTCTGACAGTGTTCTCCCGGCCACCCGACTTTTGAAACGGCTTGAAGGAGTAGGACGTGACCATCACCGCCTCCCGGCTGACCAAGCGGTTCGGGGACAAGGCCGCCGTCGACGGCGTCGACTTCGAGGTGGGCGAGAGCGAGTTCTTCGTCCTGGTCGGTCCGTCCGGCTGCGGCAAGACCACCACGCTGCGGATGATCGCCGGCCTGGAGTCGATCGACGACGGCGAGCTGCGGATGAACTCCGTCGTCGTCAACGAGACCCGGCCACGCGACCGCGACATCGCGATGGTGTTCCAGGACTACGCGATCTTCCCGCACCTGTCGGTGCACGAGAACATCGCCTACGGACTGCGGTCGCGGCGGTTGGCCTCGTCGGTGATCAGGCAGAGAGTGCCCGACGCGGCGGCGACGTTCCGGATCGAGCACCTGCTGCGCCGCAAACCGCGGCAGTTGTCCGGCGGCGAGCGGCAGCGGGTGGCGCTCGCCCGGGCGCTGGTGCGCGACGCGCAGGCGTACCTGTACGACGAACCGCTGTCCAACCTCGACGCCCAGCTTCGGCACCAGGCCCGCGAGGACATCCTCGCCCTGCACCAGCGGCAGCGGAAGCCGACGGTCTACGTCACGCACGACCAGTCCGAGGCGATGTCGATGGCCGACAGGATGGCTGTGATGCGCTCGGGGAGGATCGAGCAGGTGGGCACGCCCAGGGAGCTGTACGAGAACCCGGTCAGCACGTTCGTGGCGTACTTCATCGGCACCCCGAGCATCAACCTGTTCCAGGCCACGCTGCGCGCCGAGGTCGAGGACGTGTGGCTCGAGGCTCCGGCGTTCTCGCTGCGGTTGCCGCCGTCCAGGGCAAGGGCCCTGGCCGGCCACGTGGGCGGGCCGATCACCGCCGGAATCCGGCCCGAGGACCTGCATCCGCCGCGGCAGGCGCCGTTCGAGGTCGGCGAGCACAACACGATGACGGCGCGGGTCGACCTGGTCGAGCCGACGACGGCGGGCTCGACGGTCTACGCGACGATGCCGGGTCCGGCCGGTGATCTCGACGTCGCCGCCAGCTTCGGCGCCCGGCTGCCGGACCGCTTCGTCGGCCAGGAGGTGCCCCTCGCCGTCGACCTGGAAAAGGTGCACCTGTTCGACGCGGTGACCGAGCGCTCCGTGCTCGTGGACGCGCGGGCTGCGTAGGCCATGCCGTTCTTCGACGACGCCGGCATCGTCCGCGAGAACCACCGCGGGCCGGTGATCGGTGCCCTGGCGGTGTTCGGCGAGCAGGTCGAGCGGATGGTCGGGGTGAGCCTTGCCTGGGCCGTCACGCTGGCGCCGGCGGCGGCGGCGTTCGCGCTGCCCGGGCTGCCGGCTGGGGTGCGGGCGGTCATGTTCGTCGTGTCGAGCCTGGCCGTGGTGCCCGCGACCGGTGCGCTGTACCGGCTCGCGGCCACGGCCCTGGACGGCGACGAGGTGGGTGTACGCGCGGCGATCGACGCGGTGCGATCGAGCTGGCTGACGAGCCTGCGCGTCCTGGGCCCGCTGTACGGGGCCGTCACCGCGCTGGTGCTGACCGCGATCTTCGCGACCGGTCTGCACCCCGTCGCCGCGGTGGTGGCGCAGGTCGCGACGCTGCTGGCGCTCACGGCGTCGATGTTCTGGGGTCCGTTGCTGGCCCGGGTGCCCGACGCGAGCACCGTCGGTGTGCTGCGGGGATCGCTGCTGCTGGCCTGGCGCTCCCCGGCTCTGGCGGCGGGGGTCGGCCTCGTCACGCTGGTGTTCGTCGCCATCGGTGTGCTGACGATCGCGGGCATGGCTCTGGCGGTGCCGGCGGTGCTGGGGTTGCTCCACACGAACCTGGTCGATCACGCGGGAGGCATGGATGGGTGAGCTCGAGGTCCGGGGCGTTTCGAAGCGGCTCGGCGGTCATCAGGCGGTCGACGACGTCAGCTTCACCGTCGCCACGGGTGAGCTCTTCGTCATCCTCGGCACGTCCGGCAGCGGGAAGTCGACCCTCCTGCGCCTGATCTGCGGGCTGGAGCGGCCGGACGCCGGCCAGATCCTGCTCGACGGACGGGAGATCCATACACTGCCGCCGCGCCAGCGCAACCTCGGCATGGTCTTCCAGGACTACGGCCTGTATCCGGCCATGGACGTCCGCGGCAACATCGCCTACGGCCTGGAGTCTCGCGGCGGCCTGCCGAAGGACGAGATCCAGCGGCGCGTGGTGGAGGCGGCCGGCAAGCTCGGCCTCGGCGAGATGCTGGGCCGGTCGACCCAGGACCTGTCCGGCGGCGAGCAGCAGCGAGTGGCTCTGGCCAGGGCCATGGTCAAGGACGCCGACGCCTACCTGTTCGACGAACCGCTGTCCAACCTCGACCCGAAGCTGCGCCATCACGCCCGGCGCGACATCGTCGCGGTGCACCGCGAGAAGAAGCGGCCCAGTGTCTACGTCACCCACGACCAGAGCGAGGCCTTTGCCATGGCCGACCTGGTAGCGGTGATGTCGCATGGGCGGGTGCAGCAGGTCAGCACGCCCGACGAGCTGCTGTCGGCGCCGGCGAACACCTTCGTGGCGCGTTTCGTGGGCAGCCCGCCGATGAACCTGGTTCCGGCGGCGCTCGATGGCGGCGTGGCCCGCGCCTCCGGCGTCGAGGTGCCGATCGAGCGGGTCGCCCGCTCCGGATCCGGCCGGGTCATCGTCGGGTTCCGGCCCGAGTCGATGCGGCCGGCACACACCGCGTCCGCGGCGTTGTCCGGAACCGTGGTCGACGTCGAGGAGGGCTTCGTCGAGCAGATCGTCCGGTTCACCACGGGTGACGGGACCGAGGTGACGGCGGTGCTCGAGGACGACCTGCCGATCGGACCCGGTGATCCGGTGGCGTTCGACGTCGACGGTCACGTTCATCTCTTCGACCCGGTCACCGAGCAGGCGATCCCGCGTGCGTGAGCTCCGGGACGGCGGGGCGGCCGCCGTCGCGTCACTCGCGGCCGGAGTCGAGACGCTGGGTGCGGTGCTGGCCCGCACCTACGGCCCGGTCGCCGGCACGGTGCTCCTCGACAGCGGCCGGGCGCTGCCGGAGGTCGTCGAGGACGGCGGACTGCTGGCCCGCCGGATCACCGGCCTGCCCGACCGGCGCGGGCACGCCGGGGTGATGGCCCTGCGTGACACGTGCCTGGCCACCCGCCGACGGTACGGCGACGGCGCGGCGACCGTGGCGGTGCTGGCCCGCTCGATGGTGGCCCAGGCGAGCCGGCTGGTCGTGGCCGGCGCACATCCGGTGTCGCTGCGTCGTGGCATCGAACGCGGCGTGACGGCGGCAAGTGCGGCGCTCACCGCCACGGCCACGGCCGTCAGCAGTGACGACGACCTGCGCCGGCTCGCGGCCGGAGCGTGTCACGACAGCGAGGTGAGCGAGGTGCTCGCCGAGCTGTTCGGTCTGCTCGGCGAGCGGGCCGGTTTGATCGTCGAGGAACGCTCCACACCCGGTGTCGAGCGCGGGTACGTCGACGGCGCGAGGTGGCGCGCCAAGCCGGCGTTCCGCGAGGTGGTGCCGGACGGATCGACAGACGTGGCGCTCCGGGACCCGGAGATCGTGGTCGCGGACGCAACGCTCACGGCGGTCGAGGACGTCGTACCGGCGCTGGAACACGCGCTGGCGTCGCGGCGGCCGCTGCTGCTGGTCGTGCGCGGGATCGAGAGCGCGGCGAAGGCCGCCGTGCTCGGCAACAGGGCGCGATCGACGATCATCCCGATGCGGCTGGCCTCGGTCGAGCGGCAGGTTCCAGATGACATCGCCGACCTCGCACTCTTGACCGGCGCTACGGTGCTCGGCGACGTCCTGGGGCGACCGCCTCGAACGCTCCGCCCGGCTGACTGCGGGCGGGCCCGGCTCGTCGTTCTCACCCGGCGGCACGTGACCGTCAGCGGAGGTGCGGGCACGCCGGCCGGCGCCGAAGCGCGAGCCGGCCAGCTGCTCGGACGGGCGGCGGCGATCGAACGCGGCTCCGACGAATGGCGGGCGGCCCGGATGCGGATCGCCCGCCTGTCGGGTGCCCAAGGGGTGATCGTCGTCGGCGGATACACGGCGGGCGAACGGCAGTTGCGCGCGGACCGCGTCGCGAAGGCGCAGCGGGTGCTCGAACTGGCGGCGCGCGGTGGGGCGGTGCCGGGCGGCGGCGTGGCCCTCCTCGAGTGCGCCGAGGCCGTCCGCGCCGCCCGTTCCGGCTGTGCCGGCATCGACGAGGCATGGGGCGTCGACCTCGTGGCCACGGCCCTGAGCGCGCCGCTGCGCCAGCTGGTCGACAACTACCGGAGCCGGCACGAGGCACCGCATCCAGACCTGGCGCTGGCGCGAATCGCCGATCTCGGCCAGGGATGGGGATTCGACGCCCAGCAGGGCGAGTTCGCGCCGATGGCCAAGGCGGGCGTCCTGGACGCGGCCGGGGTTCTGACGGGGGCGGTCGAGGCCGCCGGCAGTCTCACGGCGACGCTCGTGAGCAGCGCCGCCGTGGTCACTGCGCGGAGACGGGCGGCGTCATGACGAACGCCTGGCGACGGCTCGCCGATGCCCACGTGCCGGCGGCCGTCCTCGCCGTCCTCTCCGAGCCGGCCACGAGTGCGAACGCGAGCGGTGACGTGATCGTGGGCGGCGCCGGCGGGGTCGCGATCGGAGCGCCAGACGGATCGTGGACGGCTGCCGACCCGGGGATCGGCGCGGTCGCCGGCGTCGTCCGGGCCGGTAGCGTGTTGCTCGCCGGTGGTGCCAGCGGCATCGCCCGATCGAGCGACGGGGGCCGGACCTGGCGGCGGGCGGTCGTGCACGGCGTCGCGGCACCGGTCACGTCGCTGGTGGCCGCAGGCGGGAACACGCTCGCCGGCACGCTGGGCAGCGGAGTGCTGCGCAGCGCCGACGACGGCCGGACCTGGGCGCCGGCCGGCTTCGGCCTGGCCAGCCACGACGTGTCGGCCTTGGCGTTCGTCGACGACCACATGGTGCTCGCCGGCACCGACGACGGCATCCACGCCTCACCCAACGCCGGCCGAGCCTGGCGGCAGGTGGCCGGTACCAGCGGTCTGGGCGTGACAGCGCTCGCCGTGCACGGCGACGTCGCCTGGGCCGCCGCCGAGACCGGGGAGGTACTGGTGTCCTCCGACGGCGGGCGGGCCTGGACCCGGCGCGGCCCGCTCCCGGCTCGTGCCGTGCCGTCGGCGCTGGAGACGAACGGCGATGTCGTGGTGGTCGCGACGGACGCCGGCATCCTGCGCTCGGCCGACGGCGGGGAGACCTGGGACAGCGCGCACCGGGAGCCGGTGTTCACGCTCGCCATCGCTGCCGGGGGAGAGCTGATCGCCGGGACAGGCTCGGGTCTCGTGTCGAGCGGTGACGACGGGCGGACGTGGTCGCCCCGCGGCGGTGCGCCTCCGGTCCACGACGTGTCCAGGCTGGTCGTGACCGGTGCAGAGGTACTCGCCTACGGGCCGATGGCCGGAGTCGTGCGGTGTGTCGCGGGCGTGCCGATGGTCGCGGCGCCTCGGCCGGTGTCCGTCGTCACCGCCGGGCCGCACGGCGTCGTGCTCGCGGCGGGTCCCGGGGGCCTCGCGCGGTCGACCGACGCGGGACGCTCATGGGTGAACGTGCTACCTGGTGATGCCGGCTTCGTCCACGTCCTCGCACCGGCAGAGGACGGATCCTGGTGGGCGGCCAGCGCCGACGGTGCGCGGCTGCTCCGCTCCGCCGACGGTGGCCGCACCTGGGTGAACCTATCGTCGCCATGGGGAACGGCGACGGTGCTCGCGCTCGCCGCCCGGGCCGATACCGTCCTGGCCGCCACGTACGACGCCCCCGGTGCTGCCGTGGACCTGTGGCGCGGCCGCGTCGACGGTCCATGGTCGCATTCGGGACGCGTGCCTACGCCGCGTCCGTCGGTGCAGCTGTCCCTCGACCCGCCGGCCGCCGCGTTCGACGGCCGATGGGTGTACGGCAGTGAGCGCGGGTGGCGCCCCGGCGACGGACCGGCGGGCCGGCTGCGCAGACTCATCGGCGCCGGCGGCCGGCTGTTCGCCCTCACTGAAACGGTGCTGGCCGAGTCGGCCGACAGCGGCAGGACCTGGAACCCCATCGCCGGCTTCGACGCCGCGCAGGTGGCCGACGTCGCGGCATCAGGAGCCGCGACCGTTCTCCTCACATCCTCGGGAGAGTTGTGGACGACAGCTGGCTGATCACTCACGCCCGCCAGACCGGCGACCGCTATTACGACCCCGGCGAGCGGCTGCTGCGCCTTCCGCCGAACGGCAACTCCGTTCATACGGCGCTCGACGACATGTGGGTCCATCCCTTCCGGCAGAGCGCCGCCTACGCCCTTGCGGTCCTGGAGTCCCGCACGGGCGGCCCGGCGGCCGAAGTCCTGCGGCGGGTCGCCCGTGCACAAGACGCCGATCCCACTTCCCCGACCTACGGCGTCTGGAGCTATGTGGCCGAGGAGCCTCTGGCGCAGATGCGCCGTCCGGACCTCAACTGGGCCGACTTCATCGGGCACGAGCTCCTGCATGTGGCGGTCCGGCATCGCGATGCACTGCCGGCCGACGTGCTCGACGAGGTGCACGGCGCGATACACCGCGCGGCCACGGCGATCCGGCGTCGCGACGTCCACGTGGCGTACACCAACATCGCGGCGAAGGGCACGTTCGTGACGCTCGCGGCGGGAGAGCTGCTCGCCGACGACGAGCTCCTGGCATACGGACGCGACCGGATGGAGCGGTTCTTTGCCGAGATCGACCATCGCGGCATCCATGAGTACAACAGCCCGACGTACTGGCTGGTCACGTGCGCTGCGATGACGGCGATCCTGCGGTACGTCGCGGATGCCCGATCTCGGGAGCTGGCGTGCATCCTCCATGACCGGCTGTGGACCCACCTGGTCAGCCGGTGGCACGCCGCTACGGGCCAGTTCGGCGGGCCGATGTCGCGCGCCTATGCCAGCGACCTGGCCGACAACCTGCCGCTCCACGCGTACGTCGCTCAGGCCACCGGCTACAGGGCGCCGTTCGACGCCCTCCCTGACATCGGGAGCCGGCAGCCCTACCACGCGATCGGGCTCGCTTCCGCCGTCGTGCTCCGCCCGGAGCCGCCGCCGGCCGTCGTCGCGGCCCTCATCGGGCCGGGCGTGATCGACGAACGCCGAGAGCTGTTCGAGACCGGCGCGCCGGATGTCGTCGGGACCACCTGGCTCGGCCCGGCGGCCACGCTCGGCTCGGTCAGCCACGCCGACAGCTGGTTCCAGCGGCGCAACCTCCTGTGCTTCTGGCGGAGCGACGACGGCCCGTTGTGGCAGAACCCCGTGTCGTACGCCCGGCTGCGGGTGACGAAGGACGACCACGACTTCGTCTCCGGTGTGTTCTCGTCGGTCCAGTCCGGCCCGCACGCCCTCTGGCACGTGGGCCTGGCCAGCCCAGGCGGCGACCGCCACGTGGTCCGGGACGAGATCACCGGTCCCACGCGCCTCCGGTCGCTGCGGGTCTCGATCGAGTTCGGCCGCCTCGCCGATCCGGTGGTCACCGTCGGCGGCCGGGTGGCCGGGCCCAGCGAGGGGTTCACGCTCGACGACGAGGTGGCCGTCCGCAGTGGCGACGTGACCGTCGTGCTGCGGTTCTCGGGCGCGGAGTTCGGCGGCCGGCCAGCCGGCAGCGAGCCGCCACGGGGCCGGATCCGGGTGGACGACGCCGGCCGGCTGCTCGTCGACCTCGACCTCCTCGACGCGCCGGAACCGGTGGACGTCGATCTCTCTCGCGCCGGTGCGGTGTGGGCGGCCGGCACGGTCACGGTGGTCGAGCACGTCGACGACGCTGCCACGAACGCGCCCACACCACGAGCCCGGCTCGAACGACTGACCGACGACTGTGTGCGGCTGACGTGGACGCCGGGACGACGACTGGACCTGCGCGCCCGGACCGCGGTCGGCACGACCCAGGACCACGCCGCCACGTACCAGGGGCTCGTCGACGGCGTACCGATCACTCGAGAAAGGGCGGAAGCACGTGGCTGAGACGACACCAGGGGATTCGATCCGGGTCGCGCTCGTCGGCGCCGGGCTCATCGCGGACCTCCGGCACCTCCCGGCGTTCCGCGACGTCGGGCCTGCCGCCGAGGTCGTCGCGCTGGTCGACGTCGATCCGGAGCGCCTGGGTCAGGTCGCCTCCGCGTGGGACATCCCGGGGCGCTATACCGCCCTGGACCGGATGCTCGTCGACGAGGATCCGGAACTTGTCGTCCTGTGCACGCCACCCCACCTGCACAGGGACCAGGTCGCCGCCGTCCTGGAGTCCGGCGCCTGGGCCTGGTGCGAGAAGCCGCCGACGCTGTCGCTGGCGCAGTTCGACGCCATGGTGGCGGGCGAGCGGGACGGCGGCCCCTACGCTCCGATCGTGTTCCAGCAGCGGTTCGGCTCCGGCGCCCGGCACGCGCGGGAGCTGCTGTCGTCGGGGGCGGTGGGGCGGCCGCTGTTCGCCCACTGCGACACGTCGTGGTTTCGCGACGACGCCTACTTCTCCGAGTCGTGGCGCGGATCGTTCACCGGCGACGGCGGCCCGCTGATGGCGCTGGGCATCCACCAGATCGACCTGCTGCTGATGCTCCTCGGTCCCTGGCAGGAGGTGGCCGCGTTGACCGCGTCGACCGGCCGGGACGTCGAGACCGGCGACGTGAGCGCGGCCGCTGTCCGGTTCGAGAACGGCGCCCTGGCCTCCGTCACCACCAGTGCCGTGTCGCCCCGCCAGCGCAGCCACATCCGGGTGGACGCCGAGCGGGCGACCATCGAGGTGCACTTCCTCTACGACCACGGCAACACGGACTGGTCGCTGACGCCCGCACCCGGCGTCGACGACGCAACGGCCGCGACGTGGGCGAACTCGTTGCCGGACACCCGCAGCGGCCACCTGGCGCAGCTGCGCGCCGTCCTCGCCGATCTCCGGGCCGGCCGCCGCCCGGAGACCAGCGGCGACGGGGGACGCGGCGCCCTGGAACTGGTCACCGCCGTCTACCGGTCCGCGATCACCGGTGAGGTCACCAAACGCGGGCAGATCACGCCCGACGACCCCTTCTACCACCGGCTCGACGGCCGGCCGGGAGGCGCTCGATGAGCGACCGACGACTTCAGGTCACCCACGCGCACGGTGCCGACGTCACCGTTTCGTTCGCCGACGTGCCGATCGCGCGGTACGTCTACGCGCCGGACCCGGACACCTTCGAGGCACCGAAGCCGTACCTGCATCCGCTGCGGACGATCGCCGGCGACGTCGTGACCGGGTACCGCCCGCATGACCACCGCTGGCACAAGGGCCTGCAGCTGACCGCCACCGACGTCTCCGGCCACAACCTGTGGGGCGGCAACACGTACGTCCCGGACCGTGGCTACGTGCGGCTGGACAACGTCGGCGCGATGCGGCCGGACGGCGACGTTGCCGTCGCCGCCGAGGACACGCGGGTACGGGTGCGGCAGGACCTGACCTGGACCACCGCGGCCGGCGACCGGCTGTGCACGGAACGCCGGGCGCTGGTGTTCGGCGACGTCGACGAGGCAGCGGGCAGCTGGACCCTGGCATGGACGTCGGAGATCACGAACGCGACCGCCGAGCCGCTCGTGTTCGGCAGCCCCACCACCCACGGCCGGCCGAACGCCGGGTACGCCGGGCTGTTCTGGCGGGGCCCGAGGTCGTTCACCGGCGGCCAGGTGCTCGGTCCGCGAGGTGAGGCCGACGCCGACGAGTTCCGCGGCACCGCCGCGACGGAGGCGCCCTGGCTGGCGTTCGTCGGGCACCACGACGAGGTCGACCGCAGTTCGACGCTGGTTTTCGTCGACGACCGGGACGTACCGGGCACTTGGTTCGTCCGTGCCACGGAGTTCGCCGCCGTCAACCCGTCATGGGCCTTCCACGAGACGTTCGCGCTCGCGCCCGGCGCCACCACGCGCCGGGCGTACCAGGTGGCCGTCGCCGACGGCGCCTGGGATCACGCGCGGGTCGACGCATGGGTGTCCGCGCGGATCGGCTCATGATCACCGGCACGCCACAGCCTCCGCTGACTGGCGACACCCATCGGCCCAGGCGGGCCACTCAACGATCGTCGTCGCACGCGGCATCTGGGCGAGCCTCGCCGTGCCTACCGGCTCCCGGTGGACTCCGTCGACGAGTTCGTGACGATTGGTCTCGGCATCGACCTCCGGTGGTCGTCGGCCAGGGCACGCGGCTGTTCCCCGACGCCGGCCCGGACATGGCGCTCGACCTGGTCGAGTCGCGAGCCTTCCCGAAGGGCATCACGCTCCAGGTCTACCGGCCGGGCGGGCGCCCGCAGTACGCAACCGACTGACATCCGTGCTGGCCGGTGGTGGCCTTCGATGCGCCTGGGTCAGTGCACCGGCAGCCACACTCGCATGGTGGACGCTCCGCGCTCGGCCCAGCGATGATAGGGGACGAGCTCGATCTCGTCACCGCCGACCGTACGGACCATGGCAGCGTCGGACCGCGCCACCGGGGGGACGGACGGGTCGACGAGCAGGTCGTCGAGAACCGCTCCCGGCGGCAGGTCCACCGACTCCGCGCACAGCACGAGCGGGCCGCGCTCGACGGCGACACAGGCGCGGACAGCGTCGATCCGGCGGTCCGGCCAGGTGAAGCGCGGTGTCGTCGGCAGCAGCAGCTGGATCTCCTCACCGGGGACGAGCGACCGGTCGACCACCGCGAACCCGGCCGCGACGACCCGGGTGCGGCCGCCCTCCACGAGGACGGCGCCGGCCGCCCACGACGGGATCCGCAGCCGCAGCGCGACCGCGCCCGCCGGAGCATCGGTCACCCGGAGCGTGACCGCGCCGTCCGCGGGGTACGCCGTCGTGACGTCGATCGCTATTGCACTGCCGTCGCCCAGGACGGTCCGGATCCGGGTGGGCGCGTACTGCAACAGGGTCAGCTCCCGCTCGGCGGCCGAAGCGGCGTAGGCCTGCCATGAGGCCAGCGTCCGGGCCAGGTTGGTCGGGCAGCAGGACACGTCGAACCATGCGGCCCTGGAGCCGCCCTCGGCCCGCGGGCTGACGGCGTCGTCGTCGCTGACTCCACCGGCGGTGCGCTGGTGCAGCGGGTTGGCGTAGAAGAACGCCCGGCCGTCCGACCGCGGCGAGGTCGCGACGACGTTGTAGAAGGTCCGCTCGATGAGGTCGGCGTACTTCACGTGGCCCGTGGCGAGGTACAGGCGCCAGGCGACCATCACGGACGCGACGCCGGCGCAGGTCTCGCAGTAGGCGCGGTCGGCCGGCAGCTCCCAGTCCTCGCCGAAGCCCTCGTCCTGGTGCCGGGAGCCCATCCCGCCGGTGATGTACGTACGCCGTTCCACCGTTCGGTCCCACTGCCGGACGATCGCGCCGAGCAGCTCGTCGTCGCCGAGGTCGACGGCGACGTCCACCGCGGCGGCGGCCAGATACAGGGCGCGGACGGCGTGCCCGCGGAACGCCGTCGCCTCGCGGATCGGCTGGTCGTCCTGGAAGTAGGCGCGCCCGAGCGGGATCTCGCGCAGGCTGCCGTGGCCGCGCCGGTCGAGGAACCGTCGGGCCTGCTCGACGAACCGCAGGTCACCGAGCGCGCGACCGAGCTCGGCCAGCCCGACCTCGATCTCCGGATGCCCGCACAACCCGGAGTCGTCGAACGTCGCGCAGACGTGGTCGGCGGCCCGCCGGGCGATGTCGACCAGCTCGTCCGGGCCCGTGGTGCGCAGCCGTGCGACCGCCGCCTGCAGGAGGTGGCCCGTGTTGTAGAGCTCGTGGCCGCTCTCCAGGTCGCTGTACCGCGGTTGCTGACCGCCGTGCCCATAGCAGGTGTTGAGGTAGCCGTCGGCATCCTGGGCGCGGGCGATCCGGGCGGTCAGCCGGCGGACGAGGGCGTCGGCCGCCGGGTCACCGGTGCGCCCGTACTCCCACGCGGCCGCCTCGATCAGCTTGTAGACCTCCGAGTCTGAGAACGACCAGCCCGGCCGGTCCGGTCCGGTGGTGCCGTCGGCGACCCGGTCGAAGTTGGCCAGCCAGCCCAGCCGCTCCATCCATCGCTCGCAGTGCTCCAGCGTCGCGGTCGCGTTGACGGTCTGCAGCCCCTCCCAGAACCCGCCGGTCACCTCGACCTCGCGCAGGCCGAGCGGCCGCTGCGCGCCGCGCGCGGGCAGGACCGGTGTGCCGCCGGCCGTATCGTCGCTGGTCACCGGCGCGGCGGTCATGCGGCCGCTCCGATGTGCAGCGGCAGCTCCGCGCCCTCTCTGGTGTAAACGGGGATGCGGTCCAGCGGCGCGTCGGCCGAGACGGTCGATCCACCCTCGAGGACGGCGCCGGTGCTGACCTCGACCCAGCGCACGCCGGCCGGCAGGTACACGTCGCGGGAGCGCTGTCCCGGCGCCGTGACCGGCGCGACGAGGATGTCCGGCCCGAACAGGAACTGGTCGGCCACCTCCCACGCGCGCCGGTCGCCGGGGAAGTCGATGAACAACGGCCGCATCGGTGGCAGCCCGGTCTCGGCGGCCAGGCGCATCTGCTCGTGGATGTACGGGCGCAGCCGTTCGCGCAAGTGCAGCAGGTCCGCGATGATCTCGTACGCCTCGTCGCCGTAGGACCACACCTCGTTCGGGCCGCCGGTCTGTGCGTACGAGGTCGGGGTGCGCGGTTCGCGGTCGCCGTGCAGACGGAACAGCGGGCAGAACACCCCGTACTGGAACCAGCGGATCATCAGTTCGCGATAGCCGGGGTCGCGGGCGTCGCCGCCGTGGAATCCTCCGATGTCGGTGGTCCACCACGGGATGCCGGCGACCGCGATGTTGAGCCCGGCCCGGACCTGCGTCCGGAGCGACTCCCAGGTCGCCGGGATGTCACCGGACCACACCGCCGCTCCGTACTTCTGCGCGCCGGCCCACGCCGACCGGCACAGCAGCACCGTCGGCTCCTGGCCGGCGGCGGCCATGCCCTCGGCGAACATCCTGGCGTTGTCCCGGGGATAGACACCGGCGACCTCGGCCCCCGGTCCGGCCCAGAAGGCGAGGTTGCCGGGGTGCGCGGGATTGAGCTCAGGCTCGCACGCGTCCAGCCAGAACACCCGGATGCCCAGGTCGAGGTAGTTGCGCCGCACCAGTTCCCAGACGTAGTCGCGGGTCTCCGGGTTGGTGGAGTCGTAGAACGCCACCGGCATCGGTGTCGTCATGCCCTTGTCCTGGATCGTCTGGTGCGCCTCGACGCCCTGGTCGGCACCCACGAGGAGGCCGCGGTCGCGGAAGTCGGCGAAGTTCTCCGACAACGGCGACACCGTCGGCCAGATGGACACCATGAGCTCGACGCCGAGCTCGCGCAGCTCCGCGACCATCGCCGCCGGGTCCGGCCACTCCGCCGGGTCGAACCGATAGTCGCCCATGGCCGACCAGTGGAAGTAATCGGCGACGATCACCGACAGCGGCAGTCCGCGGCGCCGGTGTTCGCGGGCGACGGCGAGCAGTTCGTCCTGGGTGCGGTAGCGCAGCTTGGACTGCCAGAAGCCGCTGGCCCAGTCCGGCAGCTCGGGCACGTGGCCGGTGGCGTCGGCGTACCGGGCCATGATCTCGGCGGGCGTGGGCGCCGCGGTGAACCAGTAGTCGATCTCGCGAGCCTGGCCGGCGACCCAGCGAGTGCCCGAGTCGGCGAACTCCACCCGGCCCACGGCGGGGACGTTCCACAGCAGGCCGTAGCCCCGGTCGGACAGGACGAACGGGATCGACACCTCGCCGTTGCGCTGTGCCAGGTCCAGCGCCAGGCCCTTGAGGTCGAGCCGGCCGTGCGTGCGCTGGCCCAGGCCGAACAGCTTCTCGCCCGGGTAGGCGGCGAACTGCTGGTGGATCTCGTAGGCGCCGGAGCGGTTGCCTTGGAAGTACCGGGCGCCCGGCATCCAGAAGTGCTCACGGCTCTCGGTGAGCAATTCCGCGCCGGTGCTGGTCCGGGTGAACGTCAGCAGCGGATCCGGGTACGGGGCGGTCCGGTCGAACCGGACGTCGACGGTGAGCTCGCCGTGCACCAGCCGGGCGCTGTCGTCGTCGACCGTGATCATCGGGGGGTCCGCCTTGGGCGGCTCGTCGAGCGCGCCGTGGCTCTCCGATGGGATCCGATACTGCGCCGCGCGCACCCGCACGCTGTCGGTGCCCCACGCCTCGATGGTCAGGACCTCGTGGCGGTGCCGGATCTCCAGCGTGGTGGGGGAAGGGTGGAAGGTCACCATGGATGTGTGTGTCCTCGAGTTCAGTCCTTGACGGCGCCGGCCGTCACGCCACCGGCCACGTAGCGCTGCGCGACGACGAGCAGCACCGCGGCCGGGATGGACGCGACCACGGCGGTCGCCATGATGGAGTTCCACTGGGTGGTGTTGTTGCCGATGTAGGCGTAGATGCCCAGGGTGATCGGGATCTGGTCGCCGTTGCGGTTCAGCGTGGAGGCGAAGATGAAGTCCGACCACGCCCACAGGAACGCGAACAGCGAGACCGTCAGCACGGAGTTGCGGCTCACCGGCAGCACGACGGACCGGAACGTCCGCCAGTGCCCGGCCCCGTCGACCTTGGCCGCCTGGATCAGCTCGCGAGGAATCCCGGACATGAACGCCGTGAACAGCAGCACGCCGAACGGCACCGCGATGGTGGTGTCGGCGATGATCAGGCCCCCGATCGTGTTCAGCCAGCCCAGCCGCACGTAGATGGCGTAGAACCCCATCGCCATGACGACACTCGGGATCATCTGCGCCACCAGCAGCAGGAAGCTCAGCGCACCCGATCCGCGCGGGCGGAGCTGTGCCAGAGCGAAGCCCGCGGGCGCGGAGATCGTCAACGTGAGCGCGACGCAGCCGAGACCGACGAGGATGCTCGTGGTCAGTGCCGGCAGCTGGTCGCTGAAGACGTCCGAGTAGCCCTCGAACGTCGGGTTCCACGGGAACCAGTGGGGTGGGTCGGCCCGCATGTCGCTCGTCTTCGTCAGCGACACGTTGATCATCCAGTAGACCGGGAAGAGCATGATCGCTGTCAGGACGACGCCGATCGCAGTCGTCCACCAGGTGCGGCGGGGGCTGCTCATGTCCGCTCCTGACGACGCTGGAGGTACAGGTAGACGAAGCCGGCGGCCAGGGCGATGACGATGAGCATGTTGCCCACTGCCGCCGCGGGGGAGAAGTCGGGCTGCCCGGTGCCGAACGCCTCGCGGTACGACCAGACCGCCAGTGTGAGGGAGGCGTTGCCCGGCCCGCCGGTCGTCATGATCCAGATGACGTCGACCACCTTGAGCGTGTAGATGAGGCCGAGCAGCAGGGTGATCGCCGACACCGGGCGGAGCAACGGGAAGGTCACCCGCCAGAACCGCTGCCAGGCGTTCGCTCCGTCCAGCGCCGCGGCTTCGTAGAGGTCGCCGGAGATGTTCTGCAGGCCGGCGTAGAGGATCACCAGGTTGAACGGGATGCCCAGCCAGATGTTGGCGATGATCACCGACCACAGCGCCCAGTCCGGAGACGTCAGCCAGTTGATCTGGCCGATGCCGAACGCTCCCAGCACCGAGTTGACGATGCCGTTCTCGCTGTTGAGCATCCATGACCAGGTGGATGCCGACACGATCAGCGGCAGCAGCCAGGGCACCAGGAACATCGCCCGGAGGACCGCCGACAGCCGGAACCGGCGGTGGAAGAACACCGCGAGCGCCAGGCCGACGGCGTACTGCGCGACGATGGAGATCAGCACGAACAGGGCGGTGTTGCGCAGTGCGAGGCCGAACATGCTGGAGGAGACCACGTCCGCATAGTTGTCCAGGCCGAGGAACTCGGCGTTGCCCTGGACGAACGCCCGCGGCGTGTAGTCGTGCAGGCTGAGCTCGACGTTCCGGTAGAGCGGATAGGCGTAGAAGATCGCCAGGTACGCCGCCAGGGGCGCGAGGAACGCCAGCGCCGCCCATCGTGTGGAGGACATCCGGCGTCGCGGCGGGGGAACACCCGCGGTGGTGGCGGGCGCTGCGGCCCCCGCCACCTCCGCGGCCGTGATGCTGTTCATGGTCGAGCGCATGACGTCACTCGGTCGCAGACTCCGCGTTCGCCTGTGCCTCGGCGAGCGCTTCCTCAGGGCTCATCGAGCCGCTCAGCGCGTTCTGGACCGCCGTCCAGAGCGCCTCGGAGATCAGCGGGTAGTCGGTGCCCAGGTCGTCGCTGGTCCGCCCCTTCGCGGTACGGACGGCGTCGACCCACGGCTGCAGGCTCGGATCCTCTGACAGCAGCGCCTCCTGGCCGGCCTGGGTCGGCGGAATGTAGTACGCGAACGTGTTCGCCGTCTCGACCAGACCCTCGGGCGTCGTCATGCACTCGACGATCTGCGTCGTCACGTCGTAGCGGGACTCGTCGTCCTGGACCGGCGCGGTGATGAACTCACCGCCGGTCGGGGTGGGTGCCGTGCCGCCGTCGACGCCCGGGACGGAGATGACCCCGGTCGGGAAGCCGGCCTCGGCGGCGCTGTTGACCTGCCAGGTGCCGTTCACCGCGAACCCGAAGGTGCCGGTGAGGAACTCCTCCCAGGTGGTGTTCTGCGAGTTCGTGATGACGGAGTTGGGTGCGTAGCCCGCCTCCAGCCAGCCGGTCCACAACGCCAGCGCCTCGGCCGCCTCGGCGGACTCGAGATCGCGCAGGTCCGCGCCGGCACCCCAGAACCACGGCAGGAACTGGAACGAGCCTTCCTCCGTGCCGATGCCGGCGAACGTGATGCCCTTGTGCCCGGCCGCCGTCACCTGCTGCAGCGCCGTGGTGAGCGAGGCCCAGTCGCTGATCGACGCGGGGTCCACGCCGGCGGCGTCGAGGATCTGCTGGTTGTAGTAGATGGCCAGCGTGTTCGCGCCGATGGGGATGCCATACGCGTCACCGTCGACGACGCCGGCGGCCAGCAGGTTCTCGTCGAACTCGGAGGTGTCGAAGCCGAACTCCTCCATCGTGGTGAGCATGCCGGTGTCCGCCAGCGTGGAGACGGCAGGGTTGTCGAGCAGGATGATGTCGGGCGCGGTGCCCTCCTGGGCAGACAGCAGCGCCTGGTTCGTCAGGGCCGTGGTGTCGTAGGCGGTGCGCTCGATGGTGACGCCGGCCTCGTCGCCGCAGGCCGCGACCCGCTGCGCCCAGTCCGAGCCCTCGTCGTGCTGCGGATACGGGTCCCACCAGGTGTAGGTGTCGTTCGAGGCCTCGGTGCTGCCTCCGTCGTCGTCGGACGACGAGCAGGCCGCCATGGCGGTGACGAAGAGCATTGCGGATCCGGCCGCGCCCAACCTCATGAATTGGGCGCGCGCCGGCTTGGTCAGACGCTTCACTGCGTTCCTCCTTGTATGGGTGGATCAGGTTCGGGGGGCGGCCGTGCTCTGCCGGTCCACCAACTCCGGGGCGACGAACCGGACGACGTAGGGCTCGGCTCTGCCGGCCTCGGACTCGATGCGGCGGACCAGCTGGCGGACGGCCATCCGCCCGAGCCGGTCAGGCGCGCTCTCGATGGACGAGTACGGCAGGGAGAAGACGCGGGCGAACTCGTCGGAGTACCGGCCGATGACCGACAGGTCGTGCGGCACGGTGAGCCCGCGGTCATGCAGGACGGTGGGGAGCGCCGCCGCGGCGGCCTCGTTGTTGAGCAGCAGCCCAGTGGCGGACGGATAGGCGTCCAGCAGGGCGTTCATGGAGCGGCCGACCGCGGGCTGGCGCGATTCGCCGTACACCGCGTGCAGGGTGACGCCGCGCAGGCGGGCCTGCTGGAGCGCGGCGTCCTGCAGCCGCCAGACATAGGCGCCGCCGCGCTGGACCACGTGCTCCGGCTGGGACACGAGGATCAGCTCGCGGTGGCCCAGCCGGTGCATGTGGTCGACCATCATCCGGCCGGCTTCTTCGAAGTCGAGGTCGAAGACGTCCAGGCCGGAGCAGTCGCCGGGCAGCCCGACCAGCGCACCGGGCTGTGGTGCGGCGCGCAGCACCGGGAGGCGGACGTCGTCCTGGGCGACGTTGAGCAGCACGAGGCCGTCGACCATGCGCGAGTCGGTGATGCGGCGCAGCGCCTTCGCCCCGTCTGAGTCGGTGACCAGCAGGGTGTCGTAGCCGAGCTCGCGGGCGGTGTCGGAGACGCCGAGCATGTACTCCAACATCGCCGGGGCGAACTCGTCCTCGAGGAACTGGGCCAGCAACCCGATCACCATGGTCTGCGACGTCGCCAGCGCGCGGGCGCCGGCGTTCGGGGTGTAGCCGAGCCGTAGAACGGCGTCGTTCACCCGTTGCCGGACCTCGGCGGAGATCGCCCGCTTGCCCGACAGGGCGTACGAGGCCGTGCTGCGGGAGACCCCGGCCGCCCGTGCGACGTCACCGATCGTGACCACTGTTCCTCCTCAGATCTGCGAACCGGTTCGACGATTGTCGGTCCCCGGCGGCGCGCTGGATGTGCCGGCGCGCCGCCGGAGCCCGGTCAGTTCGCCGCTGTCATCGCAGCCTCGGCCCGCTGAACGGTGCGACGGTGATCTTGTCGATCACGGGGGCGTACTGCGAGCGCAGCAGGATCCCCGGCCACGTGTCCGACGCATAGGTCACGCCGTCGAAGTTCGGCATCTCCTCCGACGCGAACGTGACCGTGTTCTGTCCCTTCCGCAGCTCCACCGGGATGGTGAGCTCCCAGAAGTTGTTCTGGTGGAACGAGTGCGGGAACGACACACTGCCCGCGTCCGACCCGTTGACGGTGAGGTCGGCGCGACGGGCGAGCGGGTCGGGGTTGTAGTGCGAGGCCACCGACTGCTCCGGGTTGGAGTAGCGCACCCGCATGGCGTACGTGCCGGCCGCGGGGGCGGTCACCTCGAACGTCAGGGTGTTGCCGTTGCCCGGCTCGCCGCCGATGCCCGTGACGGCGGCGCCGCCGCTGGCCAGCGAGAAGTCCGCCGCAGCGGCGGTGCCGGCCGTGGTGGCGTCCTCGGCCTCGTAGACCTGCTCGGCGAGCATGCCGGTCGCTTGCACGACCTCGAGCCGGTCGACGAGTGCGGCGCCCGTGATGCCGGTGACGGTGATCTTGTTGATCCCGCCGGACAGGGAGGCGGCCACGGCGGACGTCGTCGGCCCCACGCGCAGCACGTCGCGGCCGTTGACCGCCAGATCGGCGACCCCGCCGCCCAGCGCGCGCAGCCGCAAGGTGGCCTCGGCGTCATCGGCCGAATACACCCAGAACGTCGCGGTGTCGCCGGGCCGGACCTCGGCCGCGCCGGAGCCGGACGCGCCGCGCCGCTCCAGACGCGGGTCGTCGTAGACGGTTCGGGCACCATCCAGCTCGGCCAGCTCCGCCTCGTAGGTGTCGCTGGTCGCCTCCGGGTTGGCGAGCGAGAGATGGATCCGGTCGACGATCGCGTCGCCCTCCGTCGCCCCGGTGCCGTCGATGCTCCGCGCGGCCAGCGTGATGGTGTGCGTGCCGGCCGTCAGCTCCACCGTGGTGTCGGTGTGGTCCCAGACCACCCACTTGTAGCCCAGCGGAAGGAAGAGCTCCTGTTCGGCGGCGCCGTCGACGCGCAGGAACACGTTCGTCGGGCCCTGCTCCTGGACCAGGCCGTAGGTGTTGAGGGAGTTGGCGAAGACGCTGAGGTCGTAGACGCCGTCCTGCGGCACGTCGACGGTGAAGTCCAGCGTCACGTTCGAACCGGTCCGCAGGCCGCCGACGTTGTACCCGCCCGAGGTGTAGAACTTCGACACGTCGGACGGCGATCCTTCGGGGCCGTTGCGGCTGTAGCCGGAGCCGGTGTGTGCGGCGTCCTCGGCCTCGTAGGTCTGCTCCCACACGGTCGGCGGGACGGCGGTCGGCTCGCCGTCGCCGGCGGGGGCGAGGACGATCTCGTAGGCCGAGGACTCCCTGAGCTTCGGCAGGTCGCCGCCGAAGTCGAATGCGACCGTACCGTCGTCGGTCACCTCGACGACCCGCTCGTCGACGATCTTCGGCTGGGCCGAGTCGCCGATCTGTCCGGTCCACGGGATCTCGCGTATCCACGCGTGCACCGCGTCGCCGAGATCGTCGGGAACGTTCTGGAACTCGATGAACCCATTGCCGGCGGCGCCGCCGAACAGCGCCCTGGCCTGCGACTTCTCCTCGTCCAGCGTGGCCACGCCCTGCAGGGTGTAGTTCCGGCCCGGGAACGGCGGCCGGACCTCGACGGTGTGGCCGGTCATGGACGCGTAGGCGTTGAACAGCCACCACTGGCCGTTGCCGCGGTTGGCCTGGACGGCGGAGTCGGACAGGTTGCCGTCGATGTTCCAGTAGGCGATGTCGGCGTCCACCTTGGACTCCTCGATGGCCGAGATCCACTGGATCATCTGGCCCGGCACCGACGTGTGGTAGTTGAACGCGTACTCGTTGACGTTGATCGGCAGCTCAGTGCCCTCGTAGGGCGTGCCGGCGAAGAACTCCCGCTCCCACTGGCGGTAGCGGGCGACGCTGGTCCGCACCTGTTCCGGGTGGCTGAGCTCGTGCCAGGTCACGACGTCGGGGACGGTGCCGGCTTCGATGGTGTGCTCCATGAAGCCGATGACCTCGTTGTACAGCACGCTGGTGTTGGGCCCGGCGATGCGCGCGTCCGGCATCCTGCCCTTGATCAGCCGGTAGATCTCGTCCCAGGCGGCGAAGTAGTGCGTCGGGTCGGTGCGCCAGCTGACCCGGTTGTAGCTCCACTGGCCGGTGCCGAACATGTTGCCCTCGGGCTCGTTGAACGGCACGAACACGATGTTGTCCTGGTACGCCTCCGGCAGCTGGAGCACCTGGTCGACCTGCTTCTCGATCTTTTCGATGTACAGGTCGAGCTTCTGCTCGGGGGTGGCGCCGGGCCACTCGTAGGGGAAGCCCCGGTGGATGTCGGTCATGTAGATGTACACGTCGCCGTCGGTGCTGTCGGCCAGCGGTTTCACCACTTCGAGGGCGTCCGCTCCGGGGTGCTGGGGGCCGTCCTGTGCCTTGGTGGAGACGGTGCGCAGCTTCATGCCCTCGATCAGGTTGTTGGTCGGCACGTCCTGGCCGTACAGCCCGTAGAGCGTGCCGGAGGCGCCGCCGTGGAACGGGCCGGTGTCCTCGGCGAGGTCGATGACCAGTTCGCCTTCACGGACGACGGTGACGGTCGCGGTCACCGCCCACCCGCCGGCGATGCCGCCGACGGTGAAGGAGCCTCGCTGGGCGTAGTCCTCGGGGTCGACGGCGTCCCAGGTCACCGGGAGGGCGCGGGCGTAGCCGTCGCTGAACGTCGCCGGGACGGTCGCCGGGAGGCTCGGCGCCGTGCCGATCGACGTGCGCACGTCGAACGAGGTCTGCGCGATGCCGGTAGGCGTGGGCAGGGTGCCGCCGAAGTCCTCGGCCACCTGCTCGGGGGTCAGGGCGGCCCGGTAGACGCGGAAGTCGTCGACCGCACCGGCGAACAGCGGGTCCTGGTAGAACGACCGGCCGATGAACCCCGCTGAGGTAGCGCTCGCGGTCAGCAGGTCGCCGGCGCCGATGGTAGTGGGTGCCGAGCCGACGGCGACGCCGTCGAGGTACGTGGTGATCCGGTCCGCCGCGGTGTCGAGGGTGACCGTGAGCGTCTTCCAGGTGTTGGCCGGCAGCGCTGCCGTGCCCGTGACCTGCGCCTCCGCGCCGCCACCACCAGTCGTGACAGCGGTACGCAGCCGGCCGTCGCCGTTGTAGGGCGTGCTGAACAGGTACCGGGTGGTGTTCGTGCCGAGTGCGTAGATCCACTGCCACGACGCGGGCGTGCCGTCCCAGCGGATGCGGGTCGAGACGGTGAGGTCGGTGGCGCCGGCGAGGATCTGCCGGGGGAGCTGGATGTAGGCGCCGGTGGAGGTCGGCGCACCGCCGGGAAGATCGACGGCGGAGCCGCCGTCGGCTCCCTCGACCAGGGTGGCGCTGGCGCCGTTGACGAGCGTGGCGTTCAGGCCGTTGCCCGAGGAATCGGTGACGACCCCGGTGGTCAGGTCGTCGGGGTCGAACTCGTAGCGGACCAGGGGCGCCGGGAGATCGGCTGCTGCCGCCGGCGCTGCGAAGCCGCCGGCGGTGAGACCGGCGCCGAGTGTGGCGAGCGCGGCCGATGCCGCGGCGGCGCGCACTCGTGTTGCTCTCGAAAGCACCATCGTTGCTGCTCCTGATTCGTCGCGTGCGTTGGTGATGCCGATGGGTCCTGCGGTGTTGCTGCGGTGTCCTCCTCGCCGCCACCCCGGCCGGCCGATCGTCGAACCGGTTCGACAATACTGGGCCGGAATGGCTGACCTCTGTGATGTGCGGAGTTGGCCGGAATGCCGGGCTACGGCGACCCATTGTGAGCGCTCACACGCGTCCGGTCAAGGCTTCCGCGGGCCCTTCTCAGCTGTCGCTCGCCGCGTGGACGACGACCAGGGCGTCCCGGGTGGGTGGTTCGGTGTCGTCCGTGGCGCCGCGTTGCCGGTGGTCGGCGTTCTGCCGAGCGCGTGACACGCTGGCCGGGGGTGTGGCGTTGGTCGTCCCCCTGCTGCCCGATTGTCTTGGCCGCCGTTGTCGATGACGATGGGTCGTCGTTGACGTTGACGACGACGACCGGCACGCTTGATCATGGAGAAGGTCGCCTTTGGAGTCGCGGGAAACCCGACCTTCTCCATGATCAACTCGGTGAGGGGGGTGTGAGCCGGCCATGGGGGGCAGGTCATTCCAGGCGCTGCCCGCCGGGGCGGCTCGCATCCCTGCCGGCGCCGGTGATCATCAACCTTTGTGTCGTCGGAGCAGTACAGAAGGTTGATGATCACGGAGAAGTGCGGGTTCCCGGGACGCTGGAACGGCCAACCCCGTGGAACCCGGATCACGCCAGTACACCTTGAGGTGTGCCCAGACTCGCCCCGTCCCCCTGATAGCTGCCCGGTCTTGGCGCGCGGTCGCGGCAAGAGAATGGGGCAGCAGGGGGACGGCGAACGCCACGACCCCGACGCACGTTCACCCGGCGAACCTGACGCGTCGACCCACGGAAGCAGCAGGAGAGCCTCACTTGCGCGGCCTGGTCATCGTTCAGCCCGATGGTCCACCGGACGAACGCGCACGCCCGCGGTTCGTCCAGCGCCCCGGCCTCCGTCGCCTCGCCCAGGACCCCGGCAACGGCGTCATCGAGCTGGCGCACGGTGGGTTCGTCATCGGGCACCAGATCGATCTGCACCACGCACAGAAGGCCGGCGCCGCAGCCGAGCGAAGCGACCACGCCGACCTCCTTCCGTCCATCGACAACCGCGGTCAGGCCTGCCAGAACGCCTGACGCGCGACCGACCCGTTCACCGTCCTGCGGTACTGGCCCGGCGACTGGCCCGTGTGCTTCTTGAAGACGACGCTCATGTACTCCGAGTGGCTGAAGTTCAGCCGTTCCGCGATCTGCTGCAGCGTCCAGTCCGTCGAGGAGAGCAACTCGGCGACGTGTCCCATGCGGACCCTGATGATCTCGCCGTGGACTGTCCGGCCCAGGGTCGCGGCGAACCGATGGTCCAGTGCGCGCCGTGAGAGCCCGACGTGCCGGAGCACGGCGCTCACGGCGAGGTTCTGGTCGGACCGGGCGCGGATGAACCGCAATGCCTCGGAGACGAGCGGATCGTCGACGGCCAGGATGTCGGACGACTGGCGGGCGACGATGCGGGTGGGCTCGATGAGCCTGAGGCCTGGTTCGAGGGAGTGCCCTTGCATCATCAGATCGAGCAGATGGGCTGCCAGGTAGCCGGTCGCGGTCGTGTTGGGTTCGATGCTCGACAGCGGGGGTGTCGTGAGGTTGCCGATCAGCTCGTCGTTGTCGACCCCGATCACCGCGACGGCGTCGGGCACCGCGAGGCCGGCGATCTTGCAGGCCTCCAGGACCTCCTGGCCGGCGATGTCGTAGCAGGCGAGGACGCCGACCGGCTTCGGCAGGTCGCCCAGCCAGGCCGCGAGGCGTTCACGGTCGGCGGCGAGCATGCCGGACGGCTTCATCCGGAACTCGTGCGGCGTCGCGCCGCGTTGACGGACGTGGCCGGCGAACCACTCGCTGCGTTTCACCGACCAGGCGAACCGCTCGTCGCCGCAGAAGGCGAAGTTCCGCAGGCCACGCTCGGCGAAGTGCCCGACGGCCCAGCGGGCGATCGTGCCGTCGTCGGTCTCGACGCCAGGGAGATCCGGGACCAGCCGGGCAGCGCTGAGGTCGACCGTCGGCAGGCCGAGCCGCCGGATGAAACGGGCGGTTCCCTCGTTCTCGATGCGGGCCAGCACGCCGTCGCCGTGCCAGCCTTCGAGCCAAGAGAAGTCGGTGTCGTGCCGGCTGTGCTCGGCGAGGTAGAGCGACCAGTGCGGGTGCTCGCCGACGTACTTCTTCACCCCGACGAGCAGCCCACGGGCATAGGCGTTCGAGGTTTCGACCAACAGTGCGACGTGCCGCGTGCCCATGACAACCATGTAAAAAATCTAAGGTCTGATGCTGGATTGCGCATGGTTTGCCCTGTTGTGTCCTCCGTAGCCTTCACGACACAGGAGGTCAACGATGACGCAGAGAGTACGTATGGCCATCGCCGGATTGGGTTTCGGCTCGGAGTTCGTGCCGATCTACCAAGCCCATCCGGACGCTGAACTCGTGGCCGTGTGCCAACGGACCGAGACCGCGCTCAACGAGACGGCCGACCGTTTCGGTGTCCCGGGCCGATATACGGACTACGCCGCGATGCTCGAGGATCCGGACATCGACGCGGTGCACATCAACACCCCGATCCCGGACCACGCCGGCCACACCATCGCCGCGCTTCGAGCGGGCAAGCACGTCGCCTGTACCGTGCCGATGGCCACGACTCTCGAGGAGTGCCGGTCGATCGTCTCAGCAGTCCGGGAGTCCGGCAGGAAGTACATGATGATGGAGACCGTCGTGTACTCCCGCGAGTTCCTGCACGTCAAGGACCTCGTCGAGAACGGGACGCTGGGTCGCATCCAGTTCCTGCGCGGAGCACATCACCAGGAGATGGCCGGCTGGCCCGGGTACTGGGAGGGCCTCCCTCCCATGCACTACGCCACCCATGCCGTGAGCCCGGTTCTGTCATTGGCCGGCGCGCTGGCCGAGAGCGTCGTGTGTCTCGGTTCAGGACGCATCTCTCCCGAACTCACGGCGAAGTACGGGTCGCCGTTCGCGGTGGAGAGCGCCCTCATCACGTTGCGTGACTCGCCCATCGGTGCGGAGATCGCGCGCTCGCTGTTCGAGACGGCGCGCGAATACGTCGAGAGCTTCACCGTCTTCGGCGAGCTGGCGAGTTTCGAATGGGAACAGACGCAGGGTTTGGGCCACGTCCTGCACGTCGGCGAGATTCCCAAGTCCGTCGAGATCCCGGACTTTGCGCACCGGTTGCCTCCGGAGATCGCGCCGTTCACCACCCGCGGCGTCTATGACGACGAGAACGAGCACCTCTCGTTCACCCAGGGCAGCGGTCACGGCGGATCCCACCCCCACATGGCCCACGAGTTCGTCCGCAGCATCATCGAGGACCGGGCGCCCGCCGTCGACGAAGTCACGGCCGCGAACTGGACCTCTGTCGGGATCTGCGCCCACGAGTCGGCCATGAACGGCGGCACTCGGGTGGCGATCCCGGACTACACGAGCTGACGTCTGCCGTCACGCACCAGGTCGTCCGACACCACGCGCCGATCGGCGCTCAACAGTGGGAGGTACCGATGACGCCTGCCCTGATCGATGCGGACCGGAGTTCCTCGAGGCGCCGGTTGACGGAGTTGCGCCGGCCCCCTGTCTGGGTCGCCGCCGTCATCGCCGTGGCCGTCGCCGCGTGGGTGCTGTTCCTCGCGGACGGCACGCCGGCCGGAGCTGCGGTCGACGACCCCGGCAAGTTCCTGGTCACGGTCCTCGACGGTGTGACCTTCGCCGGCCTGCTGTTCGTCGCGGCGTCCGGGTTCACGCTGATCTTCGGACTGATGCGCACGGTGAACATGGCGCACGGGTCGCTGTTCCTGCTGGCCGCCTACGTCGCCATCCGGGTGCAGGAGGCCATGGTGGGCCGGTCCCGCAACATCGACCCGGCTGACGTGGGTCTGCTCGACTGGCTGGTCCCTCTGCTGGCCGGCGCCGGTGTCGCGGCCGTGCTCGGTCTGCTGATCCAGCAGGTGTTCCTGCAGTGGAACGAGGGTCAGGAGATGCGCCAGACGCTGCTGACGCTCGCCATCACTGTCGTGCTGGCCGACCAGATGCTTCGTGAGTTCGGCGGGCTGGCACAGCGGATGGTCTGGCCGGGTGCGGTGACGCACTTCTTCTCGGTCATGGGGGAGCGCTACGCCGTCACCAGGCTCGTCATGCTCGGCATCGCCGTGCTGGTCGGCGTACTGCTGTGGCTGTGGCTGACCCGGACCAGCGTGGGCATCGTCATCCGGGCCGGCGTGGACGACCGGCAGATGGTGCGCGGGCTGGGCATCAACATCCGCCGGGTGTTCGCGCTCACCTTCCTCGTCGGGTCGTTCCTGGCCGGCGTGGGCGGAGTGCTCGGCGCGTCGTTCGCCGGCGCGGCCCCCGGAACGGACGGCAGCTGGCTGCTGAACGCGCTCGTGGTCGTGATCATCGGCGGTCTCGGCTCTCTCAAGGGCGCCGCCGCCGGCTCGCTGTTGTACGGCACGGTGGTCGCCTTCTCGCCCGCCTATCTGCCCAGCCAGTACTCCTACTACGCGATCATCATGACGTTCGGTCTCCTGGCGCTCGTGCTGGCCATCCGTCCCTACGGACTGTTCGGGAGGCCGGCATGAACCTGCGTGAACGCCTGACCGGCGAGACACTCGCCCTTGCCGGCCTGGTCCTCATCCTGGTCCTGCTGCCCAGCCTGGCCACGGCGTTCTTCGTCAACTTCGTCATGACCCAGACGCTGATCCTGGGCCTGGCCGCGGCGACCATCGTGTTCCTGGCCAAGTACGGCGGCATGACCTCGCTCGCGCAACTCCTCATGTTCGGGATCGCCGGGTTCATGTTCGGCAACGCCGCCCTCGACGGCGGCGCCCGCGGCCTGAACCTCGGCTGGCACCCGTGGGCCGCCGTCGGGTTCGCGATCCTGGTCACGACGCTGGCCGCGTTCCTGCTCGGCGCGATCGCGAGCCGGACCACGGGCATCTACTTCCTCATGCTCACCCTGGTCTACGGGGTCATCGGCTACTTCGTGTTCGCCCAGATCGTCGAGATCTCCGGACCCGGCGGCATCACGAGCATCCAGCGGCCGGACCTCTTGGGACCGCCGGTCCGGTTGTACTACGCAGGACTACTGCTCTCCGTGGTGGTCTATGCCGGCTTCCGGACGATCCGGCGAACAGCCTTCGGACTGGCGCTCCAGGGCGTCCGCGACGACCCGATCCGGATGGCGTCACTGGGGTTCAACGTGCCCCTGCACCGGACGCTGGCGTTCACCCTGGCCGGGTTCGTTGCCGGGCTGGCAGGGCTGCTGAACGTGTGGTGGAACGGCCAGATCGACCCGGCGTCGATCTCCATCGGGCCGACGCTGATCCTGCTGATCATCGCCGTCATCGGCGGCATCTCGTCGCTGGAAGGCGCCTGGCTCGGGGCGTTCGTCTACGTCCTGGTCTTCACCTACCTGCGCGACCTGCCGTTCGTCGACCGCATCGGCATCACCGAGGCCCGGTTCAACACCGTCATCGGCGTCATCGTGCTGGCGATCATGGTCCTCTCACCGGAGGGCCTGACGGGGATCGTCCAGCGGTTGCGCGGCCGCTTGCGGCGCCGCGCCGCGACCGAGCCCACTGCGTCGACCGGCGGATCGCTTCCTGTGCACACGACTACTCAGAAGGAACTCGGAGGAACACGATCATGAGCAGACTGAAGCGACGAACGGCGCTGGCGCTCTCCATGACGGCGGGTCTGGCGCTGGTGGCCGCGGGCTGCGGCGGCGGCGACGACGAATCGGCCGGCCTGCCCGCCGACCAGGAGACGGTCGCCGGCGACGGGACCGGCTCGCCGCCCGCCGGCGGCGACGGGGTCCGGCTGGGGATCCTGGGCCAGTGCGAGGGCCCGTTCGGCGGCTTCCACGAGGATGTCGTCGGCGGTGCGACGCTGGCCATGACCCAGTTCGCCGGCGCGACCCCGGGCTCGTCGACCACCGCGCTCGACGGCTTCACCGGCGCAGAAGTCGCCGGAACCCCGATCGAGCTCGTCGGCATCGGGTGTGGCGACGACACCGCCGACCGCATCCTGCAGGAGGTGCGCCGCCTGGTCGAGCAGCTCGGCGCCAATGTGATCATCGGCCCGCTCTCCGGTGACGAGGGCATCGCGATCGCCGAGTACGCCAAGGCGAACCCCGAGCTCACCGTCCTCGCCGGCATCTCCGGGTCGCAGGAGCAGACGCTGCAGGTCCAGGCGCCGAACTACTTCCGCTTCTACGGCGACGGGGCGATCTGGAACGCGGGTCTCGGCGACCTGCTGCACAACCAGGAGGGCTGGGACACCGTCGCCGTCATCGCCGACGACTACAGCTTCGGCCACACCTCGGCGGCCGGTTTCATCGCAGACTTCTGTGCCGTCGGCGGTGAGGTCACCAGCCGGGTCTTCCCGCCGCTGGGCACGACGGACTACTCGTCCTACATCGCCCAACTGCCGAACCCGGACGAGGTCGACGGGTACTTCTGGGCGGTCGGCGGCACCGGGACCCAGGCGTCACTTGAGGCGTTCGTCAATGCCAAGGGCGACCTCACCGGCGACCAGCACGCGGGCAACCTGTTCTTCAACCCCGGCCTCGCCCAAGCGCTCGGGCCCGACATCGCCGGTGCTTACGTCGGTGGTTTCGCCACCCTGCCCGGCGATGTCCAGACTCCGGAGATCGAAAATTACCTGGCCGCCGCGGACGAGACCTGGGAGACCATCCCCGGGGCGCTGAGCGGCAACGAGCCCGCTCCGCCGTCCGTGGCTGCCGCGTTCGGGTTCTTCTACGGCTACTACACGGCCGGCGTGGCGCTGGTCGAGGCGCTGGATGCGGTGGGCGGCGACATGTCCGACCTCGACGCCTTCCACGAGGCGATCTCCGGACTCACCCTCGACCTTCCCTACGGCGACATCAGCCTGGACGAGAACCGCAGCGGCGTCGTCGACGTCGGCCTGTCGCGCCTGGTGCTCGACGAGTCCGGGGAAGTCGTCCAGGAGACCGTGGCCATCGTGCCCGGCGTCGACCAGACATTCGGCGGCACGTTCAGCCCCGACACGCCCTCGCCGGGCCGGGACTTCCCGGCGTGCGAGGAGCGTGACCTGCCGTGGGAGGGCAACGCCATCCCCGTCGTCGACGGCGTCCCGCAGAGCTAGTCCCCAAGCCGACCGCGAGGTCCCAGGCGGCGGCGAGTCCCGCAAGGGAATGGAAAGGAGGAGGATCGCCATGGCGCCCGTCGTCCAGGTCAGCGCGGTCACGGTGGCGTTCGGAGGCCTGCGCGCCCTTCGCGGTATCGATCTCGACATCGCCCAGGGCGAGCGAGTGGCCGTCATCGGACCGAACGGAGCCGGCAAGACCACGCTGTTCAACGTCATCGCCGGCGACATCACACCGACCACCGGTGCGGTGGTCATCAAAGGGCAGGACTGCACCTACCGCCCGTCTCGTCAGCGCCCACGCCTTGGTTTGGCGCGGACCTACCAGAAGGCACGCGCGTTCGCCGGCCTCACGGTGCGAGAGAACATCTATCTCGCGCTCGCGGGTCACAGCGGCCGGCACCGGGCGCTCTGGCAGTCCAGGGCCGATCGCGGGATGCGGGCCGAAGCCGCCGAGGTCGCTGCCCGGACCTGGCTGTCCGGGCAGATCGACGTGGTGGCGGGTGAGCTCGCCCACGGACAGCGGCGGCAGCTCGAACTGGCGATGGCGATCGCCACGCGGCCGGACGTGATGCTGCTCGACGAACCGGCGTCCGGCCTCTCCCGCGGGGAGCGGGAGCGGCTGATCGAACTGCTCGAATCGTTCGACGACCAGCTGACCCTGCTGTTGATCGAGCACGACATGGACGTCGCGTTCCGGATCGCGCAGCGGGTGGTCGTGATGGCGGACGGCGAGCAGGTCATGGCCGGAACACCCGAGCAGGTTCGTGCGGATCCGCACGTCCACCGGATCTATCTCGGCACGGAGGCGGCTGCATGACACCGGACGATGCACTGCTCGAGGTCCGCGATCTGCGCGCCGGCTACGGAGCGTCCCGGGTTCTCGACGGTCTGAGCTTCAGCATGGGGGCCGAGTCGGTCGCCGTCGTGGGGCGCAACGGCATGGGCAAGACCACGCTCTGCGACGCGCTGGTCGGATTCGTGCGGCCGTCGGGCGGCGAAGTCCGGCTGGCCGGCCGGAGGCTCGACGGGCTCGCTCCTGAGACGATCGCCATCGCCGGCATCGCCTACGTCCCCCAGGGCCGACGGCTCTTTCCCTCGCTCACCGTCGACGAGCACCTCTCCATGCTGGCCCGGCGCGCTCGGGGCAGACGATGGACACCCGACGCGGTCTACGAGCTGTTCCCGCGGCTCGCGCAGCGCCGGCGACACGGCGGAGCCGATCTGTCCGGCGGCGAGCAGCAGATGCTCGCCGTCGGCAGGGCACTCCTGCTGAACGCACCGCTGATCGTGATGGACGAACCCTCCGAAGGGCTGGCTCCCACGATCGTCGACGTGCTCGTCGACGCCGTCCATCACCTGGTGGCCGAGGGTGTGGCGGTGCTCGTGGTCGAGCAGAACCTGAGGGCGGCGGTGCGGCTGGCCGACCGCCAGCTCGTCATGGTCTCCGGTCGCATCGAGGCGGAGTTCACCGGCGACGAGCTGCTGAATCGGCCCGAACTCCAGCGCCGCTATCTCGGCGTCGGTTCTACGGCACCGGCCGGCATCGCCACCGGAAACCAGCACACGGAAGGAGAACGCGCATGACGTCGAGGAGGGCGCTGGGGGCCAACACCTGGATCTGGACCTCGCCGCTGACCGACCAGCGGCTGGCCGAGCTGGCGCCGCGGATCCGCGAGTGGGGCTTCGACGTGATCGAGCTCCCGGTCGAGAACGTGGGCGACTGGGATCCGGGCCGAGCGGCGACGCTGCTCGACTCGCTCGGCCTGTCGGCCACCATCGTCGTCGCCATGGGGCCGGGTCGCGAGCTGGTGAGCACGGACCGGGAGACGATCGCGTCGACGCGCGACTACCTTCGCCGGGTCGTCGACCTCGCGGCGGCGGTCTCGTCGCCGGTGATCGCCGGGCCGATCTACACGTCGGTCGGAAGGACGTGGCGGATCGGCGAGGCGGAGCGACGTGGCTGTTACGAGCAGCTGCGCGACAGCCTCGAGCCCGTGGTCCGGCACGCGATGGACGCCGGCGTCAGCCTGGCCGTCGAACCCCTCAACCGCTACGAGACCAGCCTGATCAACACAGTCGACCAGGCACTGGAGGCGCTCGACGGCCTCCCGGCCGCGGGCTGTGGCCTGGGCCTGGACGTCTACCACATGAACATCGAGGAACGCAGCATCACCGAGGCCATCCGGAGAGCCGCCGGCCGGATCGCGCACGTGCAGGTCTGCGCGAACGACCGTGGCGCGCCGGGTGCGGATCACCTGAACTGGCCCGGCATCGTCGCCGCCCTGGACGCGGCCGGCTACCGGGGACCGCTCGTGATCGAGTCGTTCACCGGCGACAACGCGACGATCGCGACGGCGGCGTCGATCTGGCGGCCGTTGGCGAAGACGCAGGATGCCATCGCCGTCGACGGGCTCGCCTTCCTCACCGGGGTCGTGCGGGGAGGGGGTGTGTCCTAACCGATCCGTGCACGTCGGGCTGTTCACCTCGGACGGACCTTCCGTCCCCATCCGCAACGAAGCGACGGTGAGAGGTCAATGCGACGACTTTATCGTTACCTCACATTCACGGTGGTGGCGGCCTTCCTGGCCGCGCTGTTCCCCGGCATCGCCACCAGTTCCGCACACACCCCCGAGGCCGGGTACGAGGTCCTGTTCTTCCACAAGACGACCGGGTTCCGGCACGACTCGATCCCGGCCGCGCTTGCCGCTGTCCAGGCGCTGGGCGCGGACCACGGATTCACGGTGACGGAGACGCAGGACGCGTCGGTCTTCACCGACGAGAGCCTGAGCGAGTTCGAGGCGGTGGTGTTCTACACCGACGGCGAGAACACCTTGACCACGCCGCAGCGAACCGCGTTCGAGCGCTACATCCAGCGCGGCGGCGGCTTCGTCGGCCTGCACTCCACGTCCAACACGGACAAGTCGAACTGGCCGTGGTGGAAGGACATGTTCGGTGGTGCGTTCTTCGTCAACCACCCGCCCATCCAGTCAGCCACGGTGAAGGTCGAGGATCCCGGCCATCCGGCCACCGCGCAGTTCGGAAGCTCGTTCCAGTGGCCGAGCGACGAGTTCTACAACTTCTCCGCGAACCCTCGTGCCGCAGGCGTCAAGGTCCTGCTGACGGTCGACGAGTCCACCTACAACGGCGGCCAGATGGGCGCGGACCACCCGGTCTCCTGGTGCTCGGTGTACGACGGCGGCCGGTCGTTCTACACCGCCCTCGGGCACTCGGCCAGCCACTACGCCGACCCGGGCTTCCGGCAGCACATCGGCTGGGCCATCGAATGGGCGGCCGGTACTGCCGAGGGCGACTGCGGTGAGCCGCGCGAGGGCATTCCCACCGCCGCCGCCTTCGAGAAGGTCGCGCTGGATGACAACACCGCGAACCCGATGAAGCTCGACATCGCGTCAGACGGTCGCATCTTCTACACGGAGCTGGCCGGCGCGGTGAAGGTCTACCACCCGGACACCCAGCAGATCTCCACGGCGGGTCAGATCCCGGTCTACCGCGGCCAGGAGAACGGCCTGATCGGCATCGCGCTGGACCCGGCGTTCGAGGAGAACAACTTCCTCTATCTGTTCTACAGTGACCCGGCGTCGCGCACCGTCGACGGGATCGCCGGCGGCGTCCAGCACGTCTCGCGGTTCACCCTGGACCCGTTGAGCGAGCAGATCGACCTGGACTCCGAGGTCGTCCTGCTCGAGATCCCGCACCAGCGGGTCGAATGCTGCCACACCGGCGGTCACCTCGACTTCGATGCCGAGGGCAACCTCTACATCTCCACCGGCGACGACACCAACCCGTTCGCGTCGGGCGGCTTCGGCCCGTTCGACTACCGGCCGGGTCGCCAGCCGTGGGACGCGGCGCGGTCGTCCGGCAACGCCGCCGACCTGCGGGGCAAGATCCTGCGGATCAACCCGATCGAGGACGCCACCAGCGACGACGCCCCGGGTGTGGGCAGTACCTTCGACGTGCCCGACGACAACCTCTTCACCAGCGGCGAGCACGACGACCTCTTCCCCGGCGGTGTCTACGACCCCGCACTGGGGCGGCCGGAGATCTACGTCATGGGTCTGCGCAACCCGTTCACCCTGGACATCGACCAGGAGACCGGCGTGCTCACCTTCGGTCTGGTGGGCCCCGACGCCAACCCGGCCGGCGGTGTCGACCCGAACCGCGGCCCGCGTGGCTACGACTACTGGGCCCAGGTGCACGAGGCCAGCAACTACGGATGGCCGTTCTGCATCGTCAACAGCCAGCCCTACCGCCACTTCGACTTCGCCACGAACGTGGTCGGTGAGCCGTACGACTGCGTCGGCGGGCCGGTGAACGACTCGCCGAACAACACCGGCATCGACCGGCTGCCGCCCGTCGAGCAACTGCCGACGGTCTACTACCCGTACTGCAACAGCCAGGGCGGCTACACGGCCCCGCCGCCGTACCCGGAGGTTCCGTGCGGTCCGGTCGCCGGCGGCTCGGCCTACGGCACCGGGCGCGCCGCCTACGCCGGCGACACGTACCACTTCGACCCGGCCGTGACGGCGGACGGCAGGTTCCCCGCGTTCTTCGACGGCAAGCCGTTCGTCATGGAGTGGGAGCGCGACTTCATCGCCACGATGGACCTCGACGCCAACGGCAACTACGTCAACGGCTCGCTCCGGGAGCAGTTCTACGGCTTCCGGTTCGAGGACAGCCAGCGCCTGCGCAAGCCGCACGACATGGAGTTCGGCCCCGACGGCAATCTGTACCTGATCGAGTGGGGAGACGAGTTCAACTTCGGCGGCGGTGGGGTCAACCCCGACTCCGGCCTGTACCGGATCAGCTATGTCAAGGACGGCCGGACCCCGACCGTTCATTCGTCGGCCACGCCGGACAACGGCCAGCCGCCGGTCGAGGTGACGTTCTCGTCCGAGGGCACGTTCGACGCCGACGGCGACGAGATCACGTTCGAGTGGTCGTTCGGCGACGGCGCCACCAGCACCGAGCCGAATCCGACGCACACCTACACCGAGGCGGGGGTCTACACCGCTCAACTCGTGGTCACCGACACCACAGGTCGTTCCGCGAGCTCGAATCTGACGATCACCGTCGGCAACACCGAGCCGGAGGTCAGCATCGAGTTGCCTGCGCACGGTCAGGTGTTCGAGTGGGGCGACGAGGTGCCGTTCCGGGTGTCCGTCACGGACGCCGAGGACGGCTCCACCGCCGATGGCACCATCGACTGCGCGGACGTGACCGTGCAGCAGGGTGTGTACCACGACACCGGCGGCGCGGTACACGTGCACCAGGGAGCGTCGCAGAACGGGTGCGAGGGCACGATCCTCACCGACCCCGAGAGCGGCCACGAAGGCCAGAACGTCACCGTGATCGTCACCGCCAGTTACACCGACGAGGGCGACCACCCGGACGCACAGCCGCTCACCGGCGGCAACAGTCACCTGCTGCGGCCGGCCCGGACGGAGGCCGAGCACTTCAGTGAGTCCACGGGCGTCGTCACCGGTCCGGGGAGCGACCCGCTCGGCGGCGGCGAGACGATGCGCGGCGCGGACGGCGACTGGGCCTCGTACGACCCGGTGAGCCTGGGCGGTGTCGAGTCGCTGGACCTGCGGGTGTCGGCGCTGGCCGACACGACGGTCGAGGTGCGGCGCGACGCACCGGACGGTCCGCTGCTGGGTACGGCGGAGGTGCCCGCCACGACGGAGATAGGCCGGGTGCCGGGCAAGGACGGGTTCGGCAACGCCGTCCAGTTCAACTCCGGTGGCGCGAACCGGTATGCGGAGCTTCCGGTCGGTGTGGTGAGCGACCTGACCGGCGACTTCACCATCGCCACCTGGATCAACCGCGCCGCCACCGGCCAGGACTGGTCCCGGATCTTCGACTTCGGGTCGGGCACGGGCGTCAACATGTTCCTGACGCCCAACGCGGGCGGCGCTCCCGGGCTCCGTTACGCCATCAAGCCGCAGGGTGCGTCCGAGCAGCAGATCACTTACAACCAGGAGCTGCCCGCCGGCTGGCACCACGTGGCGGTGACGCTGTCCGGGACCACCGGAACACTGTGGCTCGACGGCGCTCCGGTCGCGACGAACGCGAACATGACGTTCAACCCGGCCGAGCTCGGCGAGACGACCCAGAACTGGCTGATCCGGTCGCAGTACGCCGCGGACCCGTACCTGAACGCGACGCTCGACGAGTTCCACATCTTCGACAGCGCTCTCACTCAGGCACAGCTCCAGGCGCTCATGGCCGGACCGGCCGGCGAGGCAGGCGGCAACGTCGTCGCCTACGACGTCGACGAAACCGGCGGCCCCACGCTCGCCGACTCGTCCGGTCGGGGCAACGACGGCTCCATCGTCCTCAACCCTGCCGTGGCCAACTGGACCGACGTCACCGTCGACCTCGCCCCGACCGAGGGCAGCACCCAGCTGTACCTGGTGTTCCCGGGTGCCGAGGCGAACGTCAACTGGCTGCACCTCAACGCCGGACCGGGCGTCCAGGTGCCGACCGTGTCGGCCACCGTGGCTCCGGCCGAGCCGGACGGACAGGACGGCTGGTACGTCACGCCGGTGACGGTGACGCTGTCCGCGGACGATCCCGATGCCGACATCGAGTACCGCGTCGGCGAGGGGGAGTGGACGGCCTACACCGGGCCGGTCACGCTCGACGAGGACGGCACGCACACGGTCGCGTACCGCGCGACCAACGCCGCGGGAACGTCGGAGGCCGGCACGGTCGAGGTCGCGGTCGACGTGACCGCGCCGGAGACCACTGCGACGGTCGAGGGCGATCTCGACGGCGACGTCTACCTGGGGCCGGCGACGCTGACGCTCGCCGCCACGGATGCGGCGTCGGGTGCCGTCGAGACGCACTACCGCCTGGCCGGCGACGCCGACCACACGGTGTACTCGGGGCCGGTCACGCTCGATCCGGCAGCCGTGTACGAGGTCGAGTACCGGTCCGTCGACGCGGCGGGCAACGTCGGTGACTGGCAGCAGTCGACCGTCGTCGTCGCCGACACGATGGTGATCGTCGGGGGCATCGACAGCGGTGTGGCGAACCGGACGGTGTCGAGCGGCACGACGATCAACGACCTCATCCTCGACGAGCAGCCGTGGAGCAGCCGAGGGGCGTTCCTCCGGCACGTCACCGAGGTCACCCAGCAGCTGCAGGCCGACGGCGTCATCACCGGGCGCGAGGCGAGCAGCATCCAGCGGGCCGCCGCCCGGAGCGACGTCGGGAGGTCCGGCGGCTCCTTCGCCCTCGGCTGACGGGGACATGGCCGCGGCGGGCACTCTCCTCCCCGCCGCGGTCAGCAAGGGTCGGGGCCCGGCGCACCACGCGCCGGGCCCCGACACGTGCAGCGGTCGATGACAGCAGAACGCGACACGGCCCCGCCGTCCTGGCGGGGCCGTGTCAGTGGTCCGGGCGGTCAGTTGCCGCGGAACCGGCGGTACTGCGTCAGGATCTCGTCAGCCTCCAGGTCGTCGTCGAAGAACATCAGGGCATCCATCCGGCAGTTGCAGGGGTTGCGCTCGGTGCCGTCCTGCGGATAGGAGCCGCCGATCTTGATGCCGCGGGGGTTGGTGGGCGACGTACCCGTCCCGTCGACCTGCCACGGGTCGCCGGCGTTGGTGTAGAAGCCCTCGATCGGCTGCCCGTTGCGGTAGAGCGCCATCTCTCCGGTCGTGTAGTCGAACGTCGCGGCCAGATGGACCCACTCGCCCTCGGGGAGCAGTTCTCGCCAGTCCTGTTCCGCGGCGAACGTCTGCGAGGCGCCGGTGTCGATCCGCCGGCCGAGGGCGACGAGCCGCAGGTCACCGTTGACCTGGATCAGCTCCAGCAGGGCACGGACTCCGTGGCCGTCGGAGTTGCCGCTCAGGACGCCGGCGAGGCCGATCGCGTTGTAGCCGGGGGTCGGGTTCGGGCCGGTCATCTTGAACCAGCCCATCACCGTGATGCCCTCCGCGCCGTTGAAGCGGCTCAGCGACTCCACTCCGTCGGCGTCCGCGGAGTACACGCCCGCCTTCCACGGCCGGCCGGTCGGCGACCCGGCGGCGCTGTGCAGCTGCAGGGCGTTGTGGCTGCCCGGGTAGGCGCCGTCGTCGACCCGCATGTCCTCACCGCCGTTGACCAGCCTGATCAGCGTGCGCGACCATCCCTGATCCTCCTCCCAGGAGTCGTCGGCCGCGAACGGGTGCTCGAAGTCGTACGACGCGACGAGGTCCTCCGCGATCGACGGGGCGACCTCCGAACGGATCGACTCGTACTTCATGCCCACGACCCGCCAGATCATCCCGTTGGCCTTCGCCAGCAGGTAGAGGTTCTGGTCGGAGTCCGTGCCGAAGCGCAGGTCGACGCGTCCGTCGCCGACGAAGTCGGTCATCCGCATCCGGGTGCCGTCGGTGTCGTAGAGCGAGAGCTCGTAGATCTGCGCCTCGCGCGAGACGTCGTTGTCGTGGCCCGTGTCGTCGGCACGTCCGGTGATCTGGCTGTAGTACACGCGGCCCTCGACCAGGTCGCCGAAGACGTAGGTGCCGTACAGGCCGCGAAGGTCGCCGCGATGCACGAACCCGCCGGAGATCGCGTGTCCGGAGTCGGAGTTGCACGGCCAGTTGGCGGGCTTCTCGTGATCGTAGGAGGCCGCCGGGTACTCGTAGCCGGCGGACTTCATCTCCTCCGTCATCGGGTAGAGCCAGCACTGGGTCTGGTTGCGGTAGGCGTAGCGGCCCTCGATCACCGGCCACCCGAAGTTGTCCCCGGCGTCGACGGCGTAGACCGCCTCGACGGCACGCTGGCCGATGTGCCCGAGGTACATGTCGTCGGGGTTGCGGCTGTCCCAGCTGAACCGGTGCGGGTCGCGCATGCCGACGGCGTAGATCTCGCCGATGGCGCCCGGCTCGCCGACGAACGGGTTCGACGAGGGGATGCCGTACTGGCCGTTCGGGCCGTTCGCCCCGGCCGGGTCGATCCGGAGGATCTTGCCCGACGGCGTGGTGAGGTCCTGGGGCACGTCGCTGTTCACCCCGATGCCGCCGTCGCCGACGGCGAGGTAGAGCAGCCCGTAGTCCTCGTCGCCGGGCCGGGCGTGGGGGTTGAAGTCGATCTGCTGGATCGCGTGGATCTGACCCCCGAAGCGGAACCGGAAGATCTCCCGGCTGGTGCCGCTGAACGTGTCGGCCGCGGGGTCGGTGGCGATCCACTCGGTGACCACGCTCGTCACCGAGGAGGAGGTCAGCGGCTGGGACGGGTACGTGAGCTCGCCAGGGGCGTCGGGGGTCTCGGAGTGGACGGTGTAGAACGTGCCGTTGTCCTCGAACTCCGGATGGAACGCCACGAACCCGAACCCGGATCCGAGACCGCGCCAGGACAGGAAGTGCGGATAGCGCGCCGCGATGTCGAGGTAGAGCTGGGGCTCGCCGTCGTGCAGGAGGTACAGCGGGCCGTTGAGGTCGGGCACGTACATCCGGCCGGAGCCGTCCGGCACTTCGCCGAGGTAGTTGATCCGGTTGTGCCTCGAGCCGATCCGGACGTCCGTGACCGGCCCGTTGGGCGTGGACGCGGGGAGCTGGGCGTACTCCTCCAGGATCAGGCCGCGAGTGGACGGCTTGACCGCCTGCGGGATCGGGTCGGTGATGGGGGCGTCGGGGTCGGGGGTGTCCGCCGTGGCCGGCGGGTAGAGCGGGGTGAGCGCCGCTGCGAGCACGAAGGCCGTGACAGCCGCGAGCCGTCGACGTGATTTGCGCATGGGTCCTCGTCCCTCACTGTCGGATGCGGATGGGAACAACTGCTGCGATCTACTTGCGGGTGCGGCCGAGCCGATCCGGGCTGGTTTCCTTTCCGTTGTGGGACTCGCCGCCGCCTGGGACCTTCGCGGTCGGCGTCCGGCCTCCGTGCGTCACGATGCGGGTGGTGCCGCGGCGGGCCGGCCGCCGAGGTACAGCTCGGCGAGCTGGGGGTCCTTGAGCAGCTCGGAGGCGGGACCGTCGATGTGGACCCGGCCGAGGTCCAGCACGCAGCCGAGGTCGGCGGTCTCGAGCGCGCGGCGCGCGTTCTGCTCGACGAGCAGGACGGCGGTGCCCGCGTCACGCATCCGGATCACCTGCTCGAAGACGGACGCCGTCGCCCTGGGGTCGAGGCCCATCGACGGTTCGTCGAGCAGCACCACCCGCGGGCTGACCATCAGCGAGCGGGCGAACTCGACCTGCTTCTGCTCGCCGCCGGACAGCGCTCCGGCCAGCGCCTTCCACCGGTCGCCGACGACGGGGAACAGCTCCTTGACGAAGCCGACCCGCTCGGCGATCGCGGCGCGGTCGCGGATCGTGTAGGCGCCCAGCAGGACGTTCTCCTCGACGGTCATCTCCCGGAACACGCTGTGTCCTTGGAGCACGTGGGAGAGACCAGCGGTCAGCATCTGTTGCGGTCCGAAGCCGGTCACGTCGTCGCCGCAGACGCGGATCGTGCCGGAGCGAGGCGCGAGCATGCCGCTGGCGACCTTGAGGACGGTGGACTTGCCGGCGCCGTTGGGTCCGACCAGGCACACGACCGACCCCGCGGGGACCTTCACGGTCAGGCCGCGCAGCACCAGGGCGGCGCGCCCGTAGCCCGCCTCGATGTCGTCGAGCTCGAGCAGGTAGTCAGACGCCAAGGTAGGCCTCCAGGACTCGGGGGTCGTTCTGGACCACTGAAGGCGGGCCTTCGCTGATCTGGCTGCCGCGGTCGAAGACGACCACGTGGTCGGAGAGACTCATGACCAGCTCCATGTTGTGCTCGACCACGATGAACGTCTTGCCCTCGGCGTTGAGCGAGCGGACCAGCCCGGCGATCCGCTCGATGAGGGCCGGGTTCACGCCGCCGGCCGGCTCGTCGAGCATGATCGTGTCCGGGTCGGCCATCAGCACGCCCGCGAGCTCGAGCAGCTTCTGCTGCCCGTAGGACAGGGCGCGCGCCTCGGCGCCCTCGAGGTGTTCGATGCCGACGCGGGAGAGCAGCTCCCGGGCCCGCGCGACATCGCCGTGGTGGTGGGCGGAGGCGAGCAGGCGGGTCTTGCTCGGCGGACGGACGGCCGCCAGCACGTTCTCCAGTGCGGTCATCCGGGGGAAGATCCGGCACAGCTGGAAGCTGCGTCCGACGCCGGCGCGGGCGATCCGGTGCGGTGCCTTCCCGGTGATGTCGGCGCCGTAGTAGGTCACGGTCCCGCTGTCGGGCTTGATCATTCCAGTCACGCAGTTGAAGAACGTCGTCTTCCCCGAGCCGTTGGGGCCGATCAGGGCGTTGATCTTGCCGTGGTGGAACGCCACGGTGGCGTCGTGGACGGCCCGGACACCGCCGAACGCCTTCGACAAGCCCGTGGCGGCGAGGCCGATCCGTACCGATTCCTGCTGGCCGGCGCCTTGCTCGTGGAGCGCGGTCATCGCTTCGCCCCCTGCGTGATCGGGTCGGAGTTCCGCTGCTCGGCGAGCTCGGCCTGGGTGACCTCGCGGATGGACGACTCCTGCGGGCGGAACCGCCGCAGCAGCGCCGCGAGGGCCGGGAGGACGCCGTCGGGCATGAACAGCACGACCAGTCCGAGCAGGAGCCCGGTGGCGACGAGGTGGAACTGGGTGTCGCCGTACTCGTTCTTGAAGAACTCGACGGAGTAGCCGACGACCAGGGCTCCGAGCATCGGCCCGAACAGGCTGCGGATGCCGCCCAGCAGACTCATCAGCACCATGTACGAGCCGATGAGGATGGAGAACTGGAAGATCGGGTCGAGGAAGCCGAACCACAGCGCGTAGAGCCCGCCGCCGACCGCGGTGAAGAACGCGGAGACGACGAACGCCACGAGCTTGTAGTTGAACGTCGGGATGCCGAGCGCCTGCGCCTTGTCCTCGTCCTCGCGGATCGCCTTGAGCCCGATGCCGAACCGCGACCGGTCGATCAGCCACCAGGTGAGGAGGGCGATCGCCAGCACCGCGGCGTGGAGGTAGAAGAAGCGCTCGTGCTGTTCGGGACGGAGCACGTCGGGACCGAACGGCCGCGGCACCCTCAGTCCGTTCGACCCGCCGGTGAACTCGCCCCACGACTGGAAGACCAGCTGCAGGATCAGCACGAAGGCGATCGAGACGATGACGAACGACGCTCCGCGCACGCGCAGGCTGGCGATGCCCACCGGCACGGCGATCACCGCGGTGAGCAGTGCGCCGAGGACCAGCGCCAGCCAGGGGTTGATCCCGGACTCGATGATCAGTAGCGCGGTGGCGTAGCCCCCGAGGCCGGAGTAGGCCGCGTGGCCGAGCGACATGTAGCCGGTGAACCCGCCGACGAAGTTCCACCCGGTCGCGAGGACGGCGTAGCTCATGATCACGACGCCCACCGACAGGATGAAGGGGTTGGCGGCGAAGGAGGGGAACGACAGCACCGCGGCGGCGAGGGCGAGGATCCCGACGATCTTGAGTGCGGTGGTCAGGCCCGACCCGCGGGTCCGGTCAGAAGCGCTGGGCAAGACGACCTCCGAAGAATCCCTGCGGGCGGACCATGAGGGTGACGAAGAGCGCCACGTAGAAGATCGTCTGCGCCCACGTGGTATTGAGCGGGATCTGGAGCAGGGCCTGCCCTATGCCGAGGATCATCGCGGCGATCGCGGCGCCCGGGATGCTGCCCAGGCCACCCACCACGATGATCGCCATCAGGGGCCCGATCCAGTGCCAGTGCAGCGACGGGTAGATCGTGGAGTCCAGCGCCAGCGCGGTCCCGCCGATCGCCGCCGTCGCCAGCCCGATGCCGAAGCCGTAACCGGCGGTGCGATCGGTGTCAATCCCCACCAGACGGGCGGCCTCGGGGTGCTGGATCGTCGCCCGCAGCGCCTGACCGAAGCGGGTGCGCGTCAGCAACAGGTACAGCGCCAGCAGCGACAGCGCGGCCAGCACGAACGCGATCAGCTTGACCACCGCCACGTTGGCGCCGGCCGCCTCGAAGTCGGCGCCACCGTAGGGCAGCCGGACCCGGCGCTGCGTGCCGGTGAAGAGCCAGCCGAGCATGCCCTCGATGACCAGCGCGATCGAGAACGTCAGCAGCACCGACATCATCGTCAGCGTGGCCGGCCGGAGGCGGGCCATCAGCAACCGCTGGATGGCGACGCCGACGACGAAGAAGAGCGGCACCGTGCCGACCATGGACAGCAGGGGGTCGAGGCCGGTCTCCCGGGTGAACACCCAGGCGAGGTAGGCGGCCAGGATGAGGAACGCCGAGTGGGCGATCATCACCACGCGCATCACGCCGAAGTAGAGCGTGAGGCCGGCCGCCAGGAGGGCGTAGAGCCCTCCCAGCAGGACGCCGAGCACCAGGCTCTGCACGAACAACGACATGCCGGTCAGACCTTTCGGGGCTGGTGGTGTCCGCCGGTGGCGTTCACCACGCCGGCTTCTCGACGATCAACTCGGCTTCGGCCGCATCCTCCGGGAGGACGATCCGGATCTGGCCGTCGACGTATTGCTGGATCAGGTGGGCGCCCTCCGGGCGGCCGTCGGCGTCCCAGCTGAGCGGGCCGACGACGGTCTCGACCTCGTTCTCGTGCAGCCAGTCGATGAGCTGCTGCTGGCAGTCGGGCTCGGGGTCGGCACACCCGACGGCCTCGACCGCGGCGGCGACGACCTGGCCGGTCGTCCACGCGTTGGCCTGATCCTCACCCGGCGCGGTGCCGTACTCCTCGGTGTAGAACTCGACGAACTCCTGGTTGGAGGGGTAGTCCGCCTCCGGGGTGTAGCCGGTCGGGGACAGGATGCCCTCGGTCTTCTCGCCGATCGCCTCGGGGAACTCCGGGTTGGTCGGTGCGGTCGAGAACGCCGCCATCCGTGGCTGGTAGTCCAGCTGCTGGAGCGCGAGGATCAGATTGACCGCGTCCTGGTACTGCGACCCGCCGACCATGATGTCGGCGTCGCTGCTGGCGATCGTCGCCGCGATGCTGCTGAAGTCGGTGGTGTTCGGCGGATAGACCTCGTCGGCCACGGTCGTGACGCCCATCGCTTCCAGGCGCGCCTTGAGGCCGTAGGCGGTCCCCATCGCGAACGGATCGTCCATGGCCGCGTAGGCGGCGGTCTGGGGTCGCTCGGCCGCGGGCATCGCCTCGATCGCGTCGGCAAGGTGGTTGTAGTGGTCGTCGGCGACGGCGGGAGCCGCGTAGAAGAGGTTGTCGAAACCCTGGCTGAACACCTCGGGCGCGGCGCCGGCGGGCTCGACGAACAGGAAGCCGTAGTCCTGCGCGACCTGCGCGGCGGGGATCACGAGGCGGGTCGAGAACGGCCCGAAGACCAGGTCGACGCCGTCCTCGTTGATCAGCCTCTCGTAGTCTGCGGCGACCCGGTCCGCGTTCGACTGGTCGTCCAGGATCGTCAGCTCGACGTCCCGGCCGAGCAGGCCGCCGTTCTCGTTCGTGTACGCCGCCCAGGCCTCATAGCCCTGCTGCACACCCTTGCCCGGCTCCGCGAAGTCGCCGGTCAACGGCAGAGAGATGCCGATCCTGATGGTGTCGTCGCCGCCTTCGGCGTCCGTGCCCTGGTCGTCGCCGCTGATACAAGCCGTGAGCGCCAGGCAGCTGGCGGCGGCGAGAGCGGTGATGCGAAGGCCGTTGGGGACGGTCATGTCGCTCCTCGTTGAACTGAACAAGTCGTACCCGGGTTGGTAAGCGCTTTCGTAAGCGCTTTCCGTTAGCCTAGGGGCGGAGATTCGATTGTGGCAAGGCTCACATATGCCCCTGGATGGCGCAGGCGACAGGCGAAGGAGCGAGCGTGGCCAAGCGGCGGACGACGTTGCGCCTGCAGGACGTCGCCGAGCACGCGGGCGTCTCGATCGCGACGGCCTCGCGGAGCTTGTCCGGAGCGTCCGGCGTCAGTGAGCCGCTGGCCGAGCGGGTGCGCGAGGTGGCCAAGCGTATGGGGTACGTCGCCAACCTCCACGCCCGCAGTCTCGCGGCCGGCACGTCCCGGTCGGTGGGGCTGGTCGTGCGCGAGATCGGTGACCCGTACTTCACCGAGATCGCCAGTGGTGTGCTGCGGGTCGGCGCCCGGGAAGGGCTCATGGTCCAGATCTGTCACACCGGTCGCGACCCGAGGCGCGAGCTCGACCAGATCCGCACCCTGGTCGCGAGCCGCGTGGGCGCGATCGTCATCGCCGGCTCGGGATTCCTGGACGCGCGGCTGGAAGCTGCCGCCAAGGCGGAGCTCCAGGCCTACCGTGCGGCGGGCGGCCGCGTCGCCGTGATCGGCCGGCATCATCTGGGTGTCGACGCGGTGCTGCCCGAGAACGCCGCGGGTGGCCGGGCGATCGCCGAGCACCTCCTCGCCCTGGGGCACCGGCGGCTGGCGATCGCCACCGGCTCGCGGGCGCTGACCACGATCGCGGACCGGATCAGCGGGGTCGCCGAGGCGTTCGGCGCAGCCGGCCTGGACTTCACGACGGTGCCGCAGGTAGAGGCGGAGTTCACCCGCGCAGGCGGGAAGGAAGCCGCCGAGACGATCCTCGCCGAGCACCCGGGCGTGACCGCGGTGCTCGCTCTCAACGACGACATGGCGATCGGGATCCTGTCGGTCTTCCGCTCCCATGGGATCGCCGTCCCGGGCCGGATCTCGGTAGCCGGATTCGACGACGTCGCGGTGGCTCAGGACCTGGCTCCGTCGCTGACCACCGTGCGGCTGCCGATGACGGAGATGGGGGCTCTGGCACTCGAGCTGGCGTTGAAGGAACCGGCTGCGCGACCACGTCGACGCGTGGCCGGACACGAGCTCGTGGTGCGTGATTCGACCGCACCGCCGCCCGCATGAGCGCGGGCCACGGGTCGCCGTCATGAGGCGCCGGTGATCGACGGCCGTGGTCGTCGCTGGGCGAATCCCCATGACCGCCCGCGCGGCAGCTGGCACGCTGCCGGCTCCTTCAGCTCCTGGTGAACAGAGCTTGTGCGGTGCTCCGATGCCATGGTGAGTTAGTTGTCCAACTAACTACGAGCTTTCGGAGTGTCTCATGGTCCAGGTCGTGCCCGATCCGCGCCGCTGGAAGGCACTGGCGCTACTGTGCGGCGCGTTCTTCATGGTGATCCTGGATTCGGCGATCGTGGTCGTCGCGTTGCCCTCGATCGAGACGGATCTCGGCTTCGCACCACGGGATCTGCAGTGGGTGCTGAGCGCATATGCGCTGACCTTCGGCGGATTGCTGCTGCTCGGTGGCCGATCGGCCGACCTGGTAGGACGGCGCCGGATGTTCATGATCGGACTGGCGTTGTTCACGGTGGCGTCGTTGCTGTGCGCCCTTGCGTGGTCGCCGGCGGCGCTGATCGTCGCGCGTGCGTTCCAGGGGGTGGGTGCCGCGGTCTTGACGCCGACGGCGTTGTCGATCGTGACGACGACGTTCGCGGAGGGCCCGGAGCGGAACAAGGCGCTGGGCATCTGGGGCGCGCTGGGCGGGGTCGGCGGGACGGCCGGTTGGCTGATCGGTGGCCCGCTCACCGACATCAGCTGGGAGTGGATCTTCCTGATCAATCTTCCCATCGGGGCCACGGCTCTGGCGCTGGCGCCGCGGTTGCTGCGCGAGAGCCGCGCCGTGGAACAGCGTCGTGGCTTTGACCCGCTGGGAGCCCTCGCGGCGACGGCGGCGCTGGTGCTGCTGGTGTACGGCGTCGTGGAGGCGCCGGAGGCCGGATGGGGCGACCCGCAGACGGTTGGCCTGCTGGTCGGGTCGGCGGTGTTGTTCGTCCTGTTCGCGGTGGTCGAGTCTCGGGTGGCGGCGCCATTGCTCCCGTTGCGGATTCTGCGGTCGTGGACGTTGGTCGGTGCGAACGTGACGATGCTGCTGTTCTCCACCATCGGCTTCGGGATGCCGTTCATCCTCACCCTGTATGCCCAGCAGGTGCTCGGCTACTCGGCCGTCAAGTTCGGTCTCACCTCGATCGTGTTCCCGCTTGCGGTCACGGTCGCCGCCATCGCCGGCCAGGGTCTGGTGCTCAAGATCGGTTTCCGGGTCGTCGCCACCGCGGGCCTGGCCCTGCTGGGTATCGGATGCCTCTACCTCACCCAGGTGTCGGCCGGTGGCAGCTATTTCGGCGACATCTTCCTCGGCCTGCTCATCTGCGGCCTCGGCGTTGGTCTGACGTTCGTCACCTGCTCGATCGCCGCCTTGGCCGGCGTCGACGAGCGCGAAGCGGGACTGGCGTCGGGGCTGAGCAACACCACGTTCCAGATCGGCGCGGCCGTCGGGACGGCCATCGTGTCGACGGTTGCGGTCTCGCGTACCAACGACGTGATCGCCGGCGGCGGCGATCCGCTCGGCGCGGTCGTCGAAGGCCATCAGGCCGGGTTCCTGGCCTGCGTGGTCCTTGCCGGCGTCGGTGTCGTGTCCGCGCTCCTCCTGCTCCGGCGACCGCCTGCGCTCGGCCCCGATCACCCGCCGCTCGTGCCCGTCGCCGAGCAGGCCGACGACTGATGGTCGCGGTGGCGGATGCTGTCTGGCGGCACCCGCCACCGCCGGCCGGCCGATCATTCTGAGCCGGTCCTCACGAGGCGAGTCAGCTAATCTAGTGGGATGACTAACTCAGTCATCGCTCGTGCCGGCAAGCGCGAACGACTCGTCGCCAGCGCCAGGGAGCTGTTCCACCATCAGGGCGTGGAGCGGACGACCCTCGCCGATATCGCGCATGCCGCCGAGGTTCCCCTCGGCAACGTCTACTACTACTTCAAGGCCAAGGACGACATCATCCGTGCCGTGATCGACGCGCAGGCCGAGGAGATCCGGACGCGGCTTCGTGCCCTCGATCAGCACCCCACGGCGCCGGAGCGGCTCGTCGCCTTCACTCACCAGTTCGCACAGCAGGCTGACATGGTCGCCAGCCATGGGTGCCCGCATGGCGGGCTGTGCGCACAGCTCGACAAGCGCCGCGACGGTATGGAGAAGGCGGCGTCGGTGCTCATGTCCTTGCAGATCGACTGGGCGTACGAACAGTTCCGGTTGCTCGGTCGGGAAGATGCACAGAGCCTCGCCATGACATTGGTGGCCGGCTATCAGGGCGCCGCGCTGCTCGCGAACGCGCTTCAGGATCCCACCGTGGTCACGGATCAGGCTCGACAGCTCCGGCTCTGGATCGAGCACCTCGCCGACGAGCGTGGTGACGCCTGACGGGCCTGCCCGCGGCGAAAACGGGCCGTTTCGGGCGAGATCGGCGGTACGGCCCAGAAGGATGGACGCCGACCGGCTGTGCCTGTGCGCGATGGCGGCCGCGCTGCAAGCCCCGGCTGATCTGCGGGCCTGGCGGCTCGACGCACCACTCACCCATTAGCGTCGGCGTCGTGGCCTTCGACTACGATGCCGAACTGCGTCATCTCGACCCGCCGTTCCGTGCGGCGCTCGGCATCGGGCGAGGGGACCGGGTGCTCGACGTCGGTTGTGGCAGCGGTCGTACGACGCGCGACGCCGCCAGGATCGCGGCGGAGGGCCGCGTGCTGGGGGTCGATGTCTCGCCGGCGCGGATCGACGAAGCGCGCGACATCGCCGAGGCGGAAAGGCTGCGCAACGTGGCGTTCGAAGTCGCCGACGCGCAGGCGCATCCGTTCCCCGATGACGAATTCGACCTGGTGATGAGCCGATTCGGGACGATGTTCTTCGCCGATCCCATGGCGGCGTTCACCAATCTCGCCCGGGCGACCAGACCCGGCGGGCGCTTGGTGATGATGGTCTGGCGGGAGCGCAACGTCAACGAGTGGGCGGGCGCACCGATCGAGGCCATCCTGGGCGGCGCGGATGCGGTGCCCGGAGACGACAGCGCGTTCTCTCTCGCCGATCGCGACTCGACGCGCTCGCTGCTCGAGTCGGCGGGATTCGGCGAGGTCGAGTTCTCCGGCGTCGGGGCGCCGGTCTGGTACGGCGCAGACGTGGGCGCGGCGCTCGAGGCGGTGTTGCAGTTGAAGGCACCGCAGGACGCTCTCGGGCGGCTGGCCGGGACCGAGCGCCCGCGCGCCCGGGAGCGCCTGGGCGCGCGGCTCGCCGCGCACGCGACCCCGCAGGGCGTGCTGCTCGATGCTCGCGCCTGGATCGTCGCCGCTCGTCGTCACCTCGATTAGCCAGGCCGCGCGTTACGGGCGGCGGCGGACTACTGCGGAGGCTGGTGGCCCAGGCGTGTGGGCCGCAACGACGACGTCCGCACGGCCGGGTCGACCCGCCGCTGCCCGGTGGTCGCGACGACCGGGGCCGGCTCGATGAGCGGCTTGCCCTCGCCGGCCTCCACCATCCGGTCGGCCAGGCGTTGCCGAAGCTCGTCGGCCACTTCGCGATGTGACTCGACGCCGGCCAGGTTGACCAGCTCGTACGGGTCGTGGGTCAGATCGTAGAGCGCGGACTCGACATAGCGGTCGGCGGCCGCGTCACGCCACGGGTCGGCACCCGGTGCGGCGACGTAGTACTTCCACCGCGACGTGCGCAGGACCCGGCCGACCTCCGACTCGCTCACCTGCACGAACACGTCGTCGGGCCACTCCGTGCCGGGATCGCGGAGCAGCGGCAGGAACGACCGCCCCTGCATCTGCTCCGGCACGGGCAGGCCGGCGGCGTGCAGCAGCGTCGGTGCCAGGTCGACGCCGCTCACCGGTCGCGTGACCGTTCCGCCGCCGTCGAAGCCGGGGCCGCGCAGGGCCAGTGGTACCCGGATCGAGGCGTCATGGCACGACCGCTTGTACTCGGTGTTGCGCGTCTTGAAGTGACAGCCGTGATCGGAGGTGAACACGACGATGGTGTCGTCGAACACGTCGAGGCTGCGCAATGCGTCCAGCAGCCGGCCGAGCCCCTCGTCCACCCGGCGAATCTGTCCCCAGTATCCGCCGATGTGCTGGTGCGCCGTGCCGCCGGGCACCGACAGGGCCGCGAGGTCCGGCGGCATCCAACGGCCCTGGTAGCGCTCGGCATAACCCTCGGGGGCCGGAAAGGCGTCGATCTCGTTCTGGTGATGCGGCTCGATGAGCGAGAGGAACAGGAAGAACGGTTGCCGCTGCCCGGCCGGGTCGCCCACGCCCGTGCAGTCGCCGACGAACCGCACGGCTGCGTCGAACAGTGCGTCGGAGCGGAAACCCGGCACCAGGACCGGGTCGCCATCGCCGTCGAACACCACGGTGCGATACGCGTCGGAGGTGAACTCGAGCAGGTTGGCGCCCAGCCAGTGCTCGTAGCCACCACGCTGCTCCGGTGGCACCGGCTCTGTGTCCGCCAGATGCCACTTGCCGATGTAGCCGGTGCGATATCCGGCGTCACGGAAGTGGTGCGCCAGGGTGCGGGCGTCGCCGGGCAGCGGGATCGCGTTGCGGAACACGCCGTTGGTCGTGCCGTACCGGCCGGTCTGGATGGCCGCCCGGGCCGGCGCACAAACCGGATTCGCGGCGAACGCCTGCGCCACATGGGTCCCGTGGGCGGCCATCCGGTCGAACACCGGGGTGAGGTCCAGCGGGTTGCCGTGGACGCCGGTCGAATCCCAGCGCTGCTGGTCCGTGAAGACGACGACGACGTTCGGATGCCCGGGAGGTTCCTGCGCCATACGATCTGGTGCTCCCTTCGAGGGATCGACGGTCACTTCAGGCCGCTGAGGGTGATGCCGCGGACGAAGTAGCGCTGACTGAACAGGAACAGCAGCACCGTGGGCACGAACAGGATGACCGATCCGGCCGCTGTGAGGTGCCACAAGGTGAAGTACTCCTGATTGAACAGGGTGAGGCCGACCGGGATGGTGCGCATCTCCTCCGTCGTGGTTGCCACCAGTGGCCACAGGAACTCGTTCCACTGGAAGACGAACGTGAACAGGCCCAGCACCGCCAGCGCCGGCTTGACCTGGGGGAGGATCACCCGGGCATAGATGCGCAGCTCCGAGGCGCCGTCGATGCGGGCGGCCTGGATGAGGTCGTCGGGAATCGGCTGGATGAACTGACGCATGAGGAAGATGCCGAACGCGTCCATGAGGAACGGCACGATCAGTGCCTGGTAGCTGTTCAGCCAGCCCAGGTTCGACATCATCACGTAGAGCGGGATCATCCGGACGAACAGCGGGATCATCAACGTCGCCAGCAAGGCCACGAACAGCGTGTTGCGCAGCGGGAACCGGAACTTCGCGAACACGTAGCCCACCAGCGGATCGAAGACCAGGTGTGCGACGGTGATGCCGCCGGCCACGATCAGGCTGTTGACGATGAAGTTGCCGAACGGCGCGCGTTCGAAGAGCTCGACGTAGTTGCCGAACTGCGGCGACTCCGGCCACAGCACCGGGTCGGCTGCCAGCGTCTCCGCCTCCGTCTGCAACGACAGCGTGCCCATGTACAGCAGTGGCACCACGGTCAGGGCACACACCACGGTCAGCAGTGCGTAGCCGGCCACACGGGCCGGCGAGACAGGTCGGATGTGCATCAGTACTGCACCTCGCCTCTGCGTCCGAGGCGCAGCTGGACCACCGTGAAGAGCACGATGACCAGGAACAGCAGGAACGACAGCGCCGATGCGTAGCCGAAGTCACGCGAGGTGAAGGCGACGTTGAAGACGTGGAAGATGTACAGATCGGTCCGGTCCGCCGGGCCGCCGCCGGTGATGATGTACGCCTGCCCGAACGCCTGCAGCCCGCTGATCACCGCCATGACCGACACGAACAGCGTCGTCGGCGTCAGCAGCGGCAGCGTGATCCGCCAGAACCGTTGCCACGGCCCGGCGCCGTCCACCGTCGCGGCCTCGTAGAACTCCTCCGGGATGCCCTGGAGTCCCGCCAGGAACAGCACCATGGTGTAGCCGACGTTCATCCACAACGTGACGGCGATGATCGTCGCCAAGGGGTGGGTGTTCAGCCAGGTCTGCGTCGGCAGGCCGAGGTCGCTGAGCACCCGGTTCAGGATGCCCAGTTGCGGGTCGAGGATGTTGCGCCACAGCAGGCCGATGATCGCCACCGAGGTCAGGTACGGCACCAGCAGCATAGCCCGGAACACCACTCGGCCGCGCAGGCGTTGGTTGAGCACCATCGCCAGTCCCAGACCCAGCACGATGGCGCCTATGGTCGTCGCGGCACCGAAGACCACGGTGACGGTGAAGGAGTTGTGCACGGCACTGTCGTCGAGGGCCCGGCGGTAGTTCTCCAGTCCCGCGTAGACGTCGGCCTGCGGCCCGGTGTTGAACGAGTTCGCGATGACGTTGCCGATCGGCAGATAGAACATCAGCCCGAAGAACGCGAACGCCGGCAACAGGAACAGATACGCCGTGATCACGTACCGCCGGTTCAGCGACCGCCGGAACGGGCCGCGTGGCCGCAGCGGCGGAGCTTCGGACGGCGACGGCGCCGTCGTCGTCGCCGCGCTCATCAAGCGTCCAGCACCTTTCGGGCCTCGGTGACGAACGTGTCGACCGCCGTCTCGGCCGGGGTGTTGTTCATCACGACGTCCTGGTAGAGCGTGTTGTACAGCTGCTCGTTGATCTCACCGCTCTTGCCGGTCAGCCGGAGGTCCTCTGTGTAGTCGACCGCGTAGGCGAAGCCCTCCGCGAAGGCCGCGTAGCGCTCGTTCTCCTGCACCACGGGATCCTCGGCCCACGACAGCCGCGGCATGAGCATCCCGGCCTCCTCGGTGGCGGCCTTCTCGACGTCGAGCGCAGTGATGCGTTTGATGAAATCCCACGCCAGGTCCGGGTTCTTGGCCTTCCTCGGGATGAAGACGCTGGTGCCGGCCTGCACCGTCGCCTGGACGTCGTTCGCCAGCGCCGGCGCTACGCCCAGGTTCAAGTCGGGGCTGGTCTGCTGGATCGGCGCCAGGTCCCACGGCCCGGTCAGGATCATCGCGGCCCGCCCGGCGGACAGCAGCTTCTGCGGCCCGGAGTAGTCGGTGCCGGGCGTCGGCACCGGCGCGACCTGGTGCCGGTGGACCAGGTCGGCCTGGAACTGCAGCGCCTCGATCGCCTTGTCGCGCGGTACCAGCAGATCGCCGCCGTCCGGGTCGTAGTACCGCACGCCGTTCTGCAGCAGCCACGGCCAGCTGTAGCTGCGGTCCTGGTTCAGCGCGAAGCCATACACGCCGTCCCCGGTCAGCCGGGTTGCCGCGTCGAGGAAGTCGTCCCAGGTGGTGGGGACCTCGACGCCGGCCGCGTCGAGCATGGCCCGGTTGTAGAGCAGCATCGTGCAGGTCAGGTGCAGCTGGATACCGTAGACCTCACCCTCGTAGGAATTGCGCGAGATGGTCTTCGGCTGCCAGTCTTCGGGGAAGCCCATCTCCTCACCGTCGGCGTCGACGTACTCCTGCAGCGACAGCGCGTCGCCGGTCGTCGCGAACTCCTGGACCCAGCCGCCGGATTCCTCGACGAGGTCCGGCGGATTCCCGGACGCCAGGTCGGACAGCAGCCTAGTGCGCAGGTCGTCCCACTGGTACTTCTGCATGTTCACGGTGACGCCGTGTTCCTCCTGGAACTCGGCGATCACCTTGTCGTACGCCGCATAGGCGTGACCGGCGTTCCAGTAGACGGTGAGATCGCCGCCGCCCCCTCCACCGGATCCTCCGGACGCTCCGGTCGACGCGTCGTCCTCGGGCGCGCCGGCGCAGCTGCTGAGCCACGGCGCGGCCAGGCCGGCCATCGCACCGGCTCCGGTCCAGCGCAGCAGTTGACGTCGAGTCGGGTGTGGTGTCGCCATTGACGTTGCTCCTCTCGGGCTGCGGTCCTGGTCGAACTCAGGTGGAACCGCGGGGATGGAAGGACCACGGGTCGCTGATCACGCGTCCCTCGGCCGGCACCCCGGCAGAGATGCGCTCGAACAGCAGGCGGGCGACCTCGGTGAAGTCGTCGGCGGCGGACGGCCCGACGGTGCTGAGGGTCGGGCGCGTGATGAGGCTCTCCGGCAGGTTGCCGGCACCGACGACCGCGACGTCGTCCGGAACGGCGAGCTGGGCGTCGCGCGCCGCCCAGATGGCGCTGATGGCACCGCGGCCTGACGCGGCGAAGATCGCGTCCGGCCGGTCCGGCCGGGCGAGCAGCTCGGCCACTCGCTGGTACGCGGTGACACGGTCGTTGGCACCGGGGACGATGATGCCGTCGTCCCTGACGACGCCGTGCCGCTCCAGTGCGTCGAAGTACGCGGCCAGGCGCTCGGAGGGATGGGTGTCGGCGGCCTCGAACTCGTGCAGGTGGCTGAGGAACGCCACCCGCCGCCGGCCGGTGCCGAAGAGGTGATCGAAGGCCGCCGCGCAGGCGGCGGTCTCCGGCGCCCGCACGACGTCGAACCCGTCCGGGGTCGCGGTGTTGCTCATCACGACCAGCGGCAGGCCGCTGCGTGCCAGCCCGGTCAGGTCGGACTCGGTCAGGTACCCGACGTCCGGCGCGATGACGGCGCCGTCGGCGATGCGCTGCTGCAACAGGTCGATCGCCTTCTCCGCGCGCGCTCGCGAGTCGACGACGATCGTGACGACGCCGTAGCCCGCCTCGTCGGCGCGGGCATGGATGTCCCGGGCGAGCTGGTCGTAGGCCGGCACGCCGATGGACCCCACGACGAGGCACACCTGCTCGGTGCGCCGGCGGCGCAAGCTGCGCGCCGACCGGTTCGGCGCGTACGAGAGCCGCCGGGCCGCGTCGAGCACCTTGTCGCGCGTCTCGACCGGGATCCGGCGGTCGGTGCGGCCGTTCATGACGTAGGAAACGGTGGCCACCGACACACCGGCGAGTGCGGCGACGTCATGGGACGTCGGCTGCTTCCGTCGCGGCATGCTTATACGTTTAAGCGCAGAACCCCGTTTCGGTCAAGGGGGTCTGTCGAGTAAATGTCGCAGCTCTTGACCATGGACGTGTGTGGATCTATGGTTCATGGCCATGCTGATGGTTAACCGAGTAACCAGCTATGGCTGAGGCTCGTCGTGCGGCAACTGCCGCGGACGTCGCCCGACTGGCCGGCGTCTCGAAGGCGACCGTGTCGTATGTGCTCAGCGGCCGCAGGTCCGGCGACAGCCGGGTCCGTGACGAGACCAGGCAGCGGATCCTCGAGGCTGTGCGCGCCCTCGACTACGTGCCCGACCAGTCGGCACGAGCGCTGCGCCGGCGGCGCACCGAGCGAGTCTGCCTGGTGCTGCCACGGCTCGGCGTCCCGTACTTCGACGAGCTGGCCACGGAGCTGCAGGACGCCATGGCGGCGCACGGTTACGCGCTGGTCATCACCGTGAGCGACGTCGTGGACGAGCGGTCGGCCGTCGTGCAGCAGCTGCGCCGACGGCTGGCCGACGGCGTGGTCATCGTGCCCGGTACCCGAGCCACCAACGAGGCGCTGACCGGACTCGTCGGCCTCGGCATCGCCGTGGTGCTCGTGGCGGACGAGCCGGCCAGGGACGGCATCGACGTCGTCAGCAGCAACGCATCCGACGCCTGCCGCGGTGCGGTCGAGTACCTCGTGTCGCAGGGGCATCGGCGCATCGCGTTCATCGGCCAGTTCCCGCCGCATGCGCACCGGCACAGCAGGTACGACGGCTACCTGGCGGCTCTGCGGTCCAGCGGCCTGCAGCTGGACGAACGGCTCGTGGTGTCCGGTGCGTCGTCGCGCGCCGAGGCCTACCGCAGTGCCGTGCGGGTGCTCGAGTCACCCGACCGCCCGTCGGCGGTCTTCGCGGCCTCTGACATCGCTGCCGTCAGCACCATCTGGGCCGCCCGCGACCTGGAGCTCCGGGTGCCCGACGACGTCGCCGTCATCGGGGTCGGCAACATCGACGAGGACCTCGTCATGAATCCACCACTGACCAGCGTCGGCCCGGCGACCGTCGGGGCGGCCGAGATCGCCGAGCTGCTCGTCTCCCGGATGACGGGCGAGGCACCGGCCGCCGGCCGGACGCGCCTGCAGCCCTGGGAGCTCGTCCGGCGCGGTTCGGCCCCCTAGGAACGCCGGGCAAGAACGGCGATGAGAGGGGGCCGGAGGCCTCCTCGAAATCGTCGGTGCGAGAAGTAGGAACGGGTGGCCGTACAGGGGCTTGCCCGGCCCGACGACTTCGGTGTCTAGGCAGCGAGAGGAGACCATCGTGGACGGGATACGACGACGTGATCTGCTGAAGGCGACCGGTGTGGTGGGTGGCGCCTCGATCCTCGCCCTCGCCGGTCTGCCGAGGACGGCTGGTGCCGCGGCGGCTGGAAACGTCGAGCAGATCACCGTGTTCGAACGGGGCGAGACCGACGCCTACCACACCTTCCGGATCCCCGTCCTGGTGCGCGCCACCGACGGGACGATGCTGGCGTTCGCGCAGGGCCGGGTCGAGAACGCCGAGGACTTCGGGCACATCCAGCTCGTCCTCAAGCGGTCGGCCGACGGCGGGCGGACCTGGGGGCCGTTGCAGGTGGTCGCCGCGGACCCGCCGCACCGCATCGCCAACCAGTCGGTGGTCGTCGACCGGACGACCGGACGCATCCACCTGTTCTTCGTCCGCACGAGCGGCGACGTCACCGACCAGGACATCGTCGACGGCACCGTCAGCCCCGAGGACGCGCCGCGCCCGTTCGTCGTCCACAGTGACGACCACGGCGTCACCTGGTCGCCGCGGCGGGAGATCACCGACGACGTGAAGCTGCCGCAGATGCGCCACTACGTGGGCGGGCCGACGCACGGCATCCAGTTGGCCCACGGACCGCACGCCGGCCGCCTGCTCATGCCGGGCAACCACAACGTCCTGCCCGCCACCGCGGACCGGCCGGCGGTCGTGGGCATCCACACGATCTACAGCGACGACCACGGCGAGACGTGGCGGCTCGGCGGCGCGCTGGGCGCCTACGGCGACGGCATCGTGGTTCCCAACGAGACCGCGGTGGTGGAGCTCGAGGACGGCACCGTCTACTTCAACACCCGCGACCACCAGGGCACCGCACCCGGCAACCGGGCCGCCGCCACCAGCAGCGACGGCGGGCGCACGCTGGACGGGCCGTTCGAGATCGTGCCGGACCTGGAGACCCCGATCGTCTCGGCGTCACTGTTCCAGCAGGGCCGGCGCACCGACCGGAGCGAGCGGATCATCTTCTCCGCGCCCTGGCACCCGTCGTCGCGGGAACGGCTGACCCTGTGGTCGAGCCTCGACGCCGGCGCCACGTGGGGGCTCAGCCAGGTCGTCTACGACGGACCGGCGGGCTACTCCGACCTGGCCGCGGTCGACGACGACACGCTGGGAGTGCTGTACGAGAACGGCCCGCGGCTGTCCGACGCGGCGCCGCTCACGTACCACCAGTGCATCAGTATCGCCAGAATCCCGCTCATCACGCTCGATCGACCCGTACCGGCGCCGGCCGTCACACCCGACGAGTCCGGCGACGGGAACCACGCGGTCGTCAGCGGCACGCCGCGCCGGGTCCGCGGGGTCTTCGGCCGGGCCCTGGAACTGGCCGGCGACTACGTGGAGCTTCCCTACGACCCGTCGATCGACGTCGCCGACCTGCCGTTCACCGCCGCGCTGTGGTTCCGCACCGGCGCGCCGCGCCAGCAACGCATCATGCATGCGTACAACAACGGCGGCTTCCCACAGTGGTTCATCGAGTACGTGCCCAGTAGCGGCGTGCTACGAGCGCGGATGCGCACCGCCGCCGGCGACACCACCGCCGAGACCGCTGCCGACGTCGGCGACGGGGCGTGGCACCACGTCGCGGTGCGCCGTGGCGATCAGCACGTGTGGACCCTGTACCTCGACGGCGAGCCGGTGGCGAGCGCGCAGGCGGACGCGGGTTCGGTGTCGGCGAACTTCCTGGCCGGCATCCGGGTCGGGGCGCGCATGGACGGCATCAACCATCCGTTCGTGGGCGCAGTCGATGAGGTGTACTTGTTCGACCGCGCATTGTCGGCGACGCAGATCCGCGACCTGGCCCGCTCCAACACCATGCCGGCCGGCGGCGCCGTCTGCCACCTGCCGCTGGACGTGGTGCGATGACCGGCGCCGTCGAGCGGCCACCGAACGTCGTCCTCATCCTCGCCGACGACCTGGGCTTCTCCGACCTCGGCTGCTACGGCTCGGAGATCCGGACGCCGAACCTGGACCGGCTGGCCCGATCCGGCGTCCGCTTCACCCAGATGTACAACGCCGCACGATGCTGCCCGTCTCGTGCCTCGCTGTTGACGGGTCTCTACGCGCATCAGGCCGGAGTCGGGCACATGACCGACGACCTGGGAGCCCCGTCGTACCGGGGCTACCTCAACCGCAGCTGTGTCACCATCGCCGAAGCGCTTCGCGCCCGCGGCTACACCACGCTGATGTCGGGCAAGTGGCACGTCGGCGGTGGCTACGACATCCTGAACCCGGACAGGTGGCGGCCGGGGGATGCGACCCATCCGACGCCCAGGCAGCGCGGGTTCGACCGCTTCTACGGCATCGTCGCCGGAGCGGGCAGTTACTTCTACCCGCGCACGCTCATGCGGGACGACGAGTTCGTCCCGCTGGAGGACTCCGACTTCTATCTGACGGACGCCATCAGCGACCACGCCGTGCAGATGCTCGAGGAGGCGGCGTCCGACAAGCCGTTCTTCCTCCACGTCACCTACACGGCGCCGCACTGGCCGCTGCACGCGTCCGACGAGGACATCGCCGGGTACGAAGGCACCTACCGCAAGGGCTGGGACGCCATCCGCGCCGCTCGGCACGAGGAGCTGAAGGGCCTCGGCTTGATCGACCCGGCCTGGGACATCTCACCGCGCGACGCGAGTTCTCCACCTTGGGATGACGCTCCGGACCAGGACTGGGAAGACCTGCGCATGGCCACCTACGCCGCTCAGGTCGAGTGCATGGACCGGGGCATCGGGCGCATCCTGACCAGCCTGCGTCGGCTGGGCGTGGAGGAGAACACGCTGGTGATGTTCGCGTCCGACAACGGCGGCTGCGCCGAGTTCCTGGCCGAGGACACCGGCACCGGCGAACGCTTCCGTTACGACACCGACCCGCTGGACGGCCGCCGTATGCGCGTCGGCAACATCGCGGGCCTGCGTCCCGGACCGGCCGACACGTTCATGAGCTACGGCCGGTCGTGGGCCAACGTCAGCAACAGCCCGTTCCGCAGCTTCAAGCGCTGGGTCCATGAAGGCGGCATCTCCACCCCGTTCATCGCCAGCTGGCCAGGACGCGTCGACGTGCCCGCCATCACGCATGAGCCGGCGCATTTCGTCGACGTCTTCGCCACTTGTCTGGATGCGGCCGGAGCCCGTTATCCGGCCGAGAACGACGGCCACGCCGTCACGCCCCTGGAGGGCGAGAGCTTCCTGCCACTCCTCGCCGGCGGCGAGTGGAGCCGGCAGCAGCCGATCTTCTTCGAGCACGAAGGTAACCGCGCCGTCCGCATCGGGCCGTGGAAACTGGTCAGCGAATTCGGCGGCGGCTGGGAGCTGTACGACATGATCGACGACCGCACCGAACTCCACGACGTGTCCGGCCGATGCGTACCTCGGGTCGAGGCCATGGCCGCCAGGTACGGCCAATGGGCCGAGCGGTGCGGTGTGCGCGCCTGGCGCCCCTGATCGCGTCGCTACTGGTGCCGCGGAGCGAACACCGCTGGACGAGCGCTCCGTCGATGCCGAGCCCGCGGTGTCTCGGTACGACGAAGACGCTCCGGATGCTCCGGTCGATCCGTGCCTGCCCGCCGCAGCCGGGAGGCGATGGGTGTGGGTTGTCCCGTCCTCGCCGCCGAGATCGACCGGATGCTCGATGACCGCCTCGGTGGGTGAGTCCGAGCGCACGGCGCGTCGGCCGGTCACTGGCCTCCGTCGGGTTGTCGAACGTTCCAAGGCTGGAAACTCGCTGGAAACAGGCTGTTGACATGAGTAAATGGCGTCGCCATACTGAGGCGCACTAAAACGTTTCACAAGGGAAGAGTCTCCCTGTTCGGAAGGCTCATGGCGCGTCTTGGGCGACGTGCCGTGACGTGCCCGCGCCGGATCGCCCTGCCGGCGCTGGCCGTGGGAGCACCCATGCGACGAGTTCCTTCTCAGGCGGGCGACACCCGCAGAGTGCAGGAACCAGACGACGGCCCCGCCGACGGCCGACCTCAGCCGTCGGACAACAGCTGCGCTGTCCAGGTCCGCCCGGCGTTCTCGCGCCGGATCGCGGCAGTCGGTCTCATTCACTCAGTGGCAGAGATGAGGAGCAAGCAACGATGCGTAAGCACCCCATCCGCACGACACTCGCCATCACCACCGCCGCCGCTCTGGCATGCGGCGCGGCGGCGCTCGGGGCGGTCGCCCCGGCTTCCGCGATCTTCGGCGATGCCGAGATCTCGCCGATCGAGAGCAACATCAGCGCGAAATCCTGGGCGAGCGTCGACGTCAGCAGCGGCGCACCCACCGCCGGCCTGGCGATCGACCAGGACGACCAGACCGCATGGATCGCCGACGACGCGTCCGCGCGCCAGTGGCTGACGCTCGACCTCGGCGGCGCCTACGACAACGTCAGGAAGGTCCGGGTGGTCTTCCCGGATCCCGGCGCCGTCTACCAGTACGTCATCGAGTCCTCCGCGGACGGTCAGAGCTGGACCGTCATCGCCGACCACTCGGCCGATCACGAGCCCGGCCGCGGATCGGTCGACCTCTTCACCCAGCCGGGGACGAGGTACGTGCGCGTCACCGTCACGGGAGCGTCGCCGGGCGCGACCGTCGGAATCAGCGAGCTCGGTGTCTACAACTACCTGCGCGAGGACGTCGTTCTCGGCGCCGACGCCTCGTGGGTCGACAACGACGTCGCGGAAGGACGGAATTACTGGGTGAGTCCGCTCGCGGCGGACCGAGGCGCGGGACCTCACCTGCTGGACGTGCTGAAGGACCGTGGCTTCGAGTACATCCGGCTGCGGATCTGGAACGAGCCGCGCAGCGAGGGCAGCGGCAACCCCTCGGCCGTTCCGTACCAGGGCCCGGATCGGTCGGCCGAGGTGGCCAAGTGGATCGCCGAGCGTGACATGGGGCTCGGCATCGACTTCCACTATGCGGACTCGTGGGCCGACCCGATCAAGCAGCCGAAGCCTCGGGCATGGGCGGAGCTGGAGTTCCCCGACCTGGCCCAGGCGGTCTACGACTACACCTACGACTACATCGAGCGGCTGATCGAGCAGGGCACCACGCCGGACAAGGTGGCCATCGGCAACGAGATCCTCAACGGCTTCATGTACGGCAGCGAGAACGCCCACATCGGTGCCACCAACCCGGCGTACTTCCGGAACCAGGCTCACATCTACCAGTCGCAGCCCGGCGGTGGCCTGCTCTGGAACTACTGGGGCTCCGACGACCCGGAGGAGAAGCGGCTGTACGACGAGGCGTGGGACCGGTTCACCACGCTGTCCGCGGCGGGGATTCGCGCGGTCCGCGACGTGTCGGCGGCCCACGGCGAGGACGTCAAGGTCGAGACCCACATCATCATCGACAACGGTCAGCTCGACAAGACGCTCGAGTTCTGGAACCAGTACCTGACCAGGGTGAACGCCAAGGGCGCCGACCCGGACGTCCTCGCCCACTCGTACTACCCGCAGTACCACGGGACACAGGACCACTACGAGTTCAACGTCAACGCCGTGGCCGCGGCACACCCGGGCTACAAGATCGACATCGCGGAGACCTCGTACCCGGCGTCGGGCGGCGGCGGAACCCCCATGCCGAACTCGCCGTACCCGCGCACCATCCAGGGCCAGGCCGACGCCCTCCAGCGGGTGTTCCAGATCGCCAACGACATCCCGAACAACCAGGGACTGGGCGTGCTGGCCTGGGAGCCGGCGCGGTGGCAATCCCTGTTCACATCCGTGCCCGGGATGACGCGCACGTGGCAGCCGAACGCGTCGATCGACATCTTCACGAAGAGCCGCGCGACCCAGGTCGTGGAGGACACCGTGTACTCGGCCGCGCTGGTCGGCGACGAGGTGGAGCTGCCGGACTCGGTACGGGTGTTGACCACGGCCGACGGCTCGACCGAGACGGTGCCCGTGGAGTGGGAGCCGGTGCCGGACGGCGGCACCGACGCGGCCGGCCGGCTCACGGTCCAGGGTTCGACCGAGTTCGGGTCGGTGACGGCGCAGGTCGACGTGGTCGACGCGTATGCCGGCCTCGCCTGTGACCGCGTGATCTCCGGCCGGTACGCCGGGCAGCTGGCGGCGACCGAGGGCGTGACCTGCCTGGACGGAACGACGGTGTCCGGCCCGGTGTCGGTGCGTGCCGGCGCTTCGCTCCAGGTCGACGGCGCGACCATCGCCGGTCCGGTGCGGGCCGACGACGCGGCCGCGGTCGTGATCTGCGGCAGCCGGATCGACGGTCCGGTGACGTCGTCCGGGACCTCATCGGTGACGATCGGCAACCCGGTGCTCGACTGCGCTCCGAACACCATCACCGGCCCGGTCACGGTGACCGGGACGGACTGGTGGAACGTGATCGCCGGGAACAGGATCGACGGCCCGCTGATGTGCAGCGGAAACGCCGAGGCGCCGGTGAACAACGGCGCTCCGAACACGGTGAGCGGCCCGAAGTCGGCACAGTGCCGCGACCTGTAGCGGCCTGAGGGCGGGCAGTACCGAGGCGTCGCCGGGCCGGACGGCCCCGGACCGGCGACGCCTCGCCGAACCCGCGACAACCACACATTCCAGCAGCAAGGAGGCGAGATGATGGCGCAGGCGACGGTCGCGGCACGACGGTCCCCCCGCGGAGCGGCGGGCCGGGGCCGCCTGGGTGCCGCGGTGCTGCTGTTGCTGCCGTTCTTCGTCCTGTTCGCCGCGTTCTACCTGGCGCCCGTCGCCTATGCCGTGTACCAGTCGTTCCTGAAGGTGGAGCGGGAAGGAACCTTCGGTGCGCCGAGGGAGGTCTTCGGCGGGTTCGACCAGTATGCGCGGGTGTTCCAGGACGACGCGTTCCTGGCCAGTTTCGGGCGGGTGCTGCTCTTCGGGATCGTGCAGGTGCCTGTCATGCTCGGGCTGGCTCTGCTGTTCGCGTTGCTGCTGGACTCCGGCCGGCTGCGGTTCAAGCGGTTCTTCCGGCTCGTGTTCTTCGTTCCGTACGCGGTGCCGGGCGTGATCGCGGCGATCATCTGGGGCTTCCTGTACTCGCCCTCGCTGTCGCCGTTCGGCTGGCTGACCGAGCGGATCGAGTTCATGTCCGGCTCGGTCATCCTGTGGTCGCTGGCGAACGTGACGACCTGGATGTTCACCGGCTACAACATGCTGATCCTCTACGCCGCCCTCAAGGCGGTGCCGCCGGAGCTCTACGAGGCCGCGCGCATGGACGGCGCCGGCGCGGTGCGGGTGGCGTGGTCGGTGAAGATCCCGCTGGTGCGTCCGGCGCTCGTGCTGACCGGCGTGTTCTCCATCATCGGGACGCTGCAGCTGTTCACCGAGCCGCAGGTCTTCCGGTCCCTGACGTCGGCGATCACGAGCACCTACACGCCCAACCTGGTCGTGTTCGGCACGTCGAACATCCCGAACTTCCACTTGGCCGCGGCGTTCTCCGTCGTCCTGGCGCTCACGACGTTCGCCCTGTCGTTCGGATTCCTCAAGATCAGTCAGCGCGGGGTGCAGGCATGAGCACCCGCACCGCCGCGCGCGCGGCCACGCGTCCATCCGAAACGGGCGGGCTCGTCCGCGGTCTGCGCGGACGCGCCGCGGGCGACGCGCTGCCGTTCCTTGTCATGGCGGTCTTCGCCGTCTACATGCTCGCCCCGCTGTGGTGGCTGCTCATCGCGGCCAGCAAGCAGCGATCCGACCTCAACAGCACCAATCCGCTGTGGTTCGCCGACTTCGAGCTGTTCGGCAACATCGCCGACGTCGCGACCCACCGCGACGGGATGTTCCTGCGGTGGACGCTCAACAGCCTGCTCTACGCAGGCGTCGGGGCGCTTGGCGCCACCGTGTTCGCCGGGATGGCGGGGTATGTGCTCGCGAAGTTCCGGTTCCGTGGCCGGGAACTGCTGTTCAACGTGGTCCTCGGTGGCGTCCTCGTGCCCGCGACGGCGCTCGCGCTGCCGCTGTTCCTGCTGTTCAGCAACGTCGGTCAGACGAACTCGTTCTGGGCGGTGTTCCTGCCCAGCCTGGTCAGCCCGTTCGGGGTCTACCTGAGCCGGGTCTACGCGGCCTCAGGTGTGCCCGATGAGCTGCTCGAGGCCGCGCGGATCGACGGCTCCGGTGAGCTGCGCACGTTCTTTCGGGTCGCGGCGCCGATCATGGCGCCCGCCCTGGTGACCGTGTACTTGTTCCAGTTCGTGCACATCTGGAACAACTTCTTCCTGCCGCTGATCATGCTGCGCAGCGAGTCGCTGTTCCCCGTCACGCTGGGTCTCTACGTCTGGAACAGCCAGGCGACCCAGCAGGCGGCGGAACTACGGACCTTCGTCATCGTCGGCGCGCTCCTCTCGGTCGTGCCACTGATCATCGCCTTCCTGTGCCTGCAGCGCTTCTGGCGCTCCGGTCTCGGCACGGGCGGCGTCAAGTAACGAACGCAAGTCACACCGTGCGGCCGTGACATCCACATCCATTGGCCGCCACATCCGGGGAGGTAGGGAAACATGCGACGGACACGACGGGCAGCCGGGCTGACTGTGCTGTCCCTGGCAGGAGCGCTGGTCCTGGCCGGCTGCAGCGACGACGACACCGCGGCCGAGGGCGGTGACGACCAGGGCGGTGGCGGCGGCTCCTGCGAGCCCGCCGGTGAACCGGTCACCCTGGAGTACTACTCCTGGGTGCCCGGTATGGACCAGGTGGTCGAGCTCTGGAACGAGCAGAACCCCGACATCCAGGTCGAGTTCGTCACCGGGCCCACCGGGATCGACGCCTACCAGACCTTCTTCAACGGCATCGAGGCCGGCAACGCGCCTGACCTCGCTCAGATCGAGTACGACGCACTGGCCAACTTCCGTCTCCAAGACGCCCTCGTCAACCTCGCGGACTGCGCCGGGGTGATGGACGCGCAGGACGAGTTCATCGACTGGACCTGGGAGCAGGTCACCTTCGGCGAGAACGACGCGGTCTACGCCATCCCGCAGGACACCGGCCCCATCGGCATGTGGTACCGCGCCGACCTGTTCGCCGCTGCCGGCATCGAGCCGCCGGCGACGTGGGAGGACTACTACGAGGCGGCCAAGGTGATCCAGGCACAGGGCGGCCACATCCACCACTTCTCCGACAGCGACGTGAACTGGTTCCTCGGCCAGGTGTGGGAGGCCGGCGGATCGTGGTTCTCCGTGGCCGACGGCGAATGGACGGTGGACTTCACCGGCCCCGAGTCGGTGCAGGTCGCCGAGTACTGGCAGCGGATGCTGGACGAGGACCTCGCCCGACCGATGGCGTCCTGGTCCGACGAGTGGTGGGCGGCGCTCGAGACCGGCGAGGTCTGGACCTGGGTGAGCCCGTACTGGGGCAACGCGCTCATCGAGCAGAACGCGGCGGCGAGCGCCGGAGCCTGGGCGGTCGCGCCGATGCCCCAATGGACGGAGGGCACGAACGCGGCCGGCAACTGGGGCGGCTCGACGGCCGCGGTCACGTCCTCGACGGAGCACCCGCACGAGGCGGCGCAGTTCGCACTCTGGCTGAACACCAGCGAGGAGGCGCTGGCCGCGCTCAACGAGCTCGGCGGACTCTACCCGGCGACGACGGCCGGGCAGCAGCTTCCGCAGCTCAACCAGCCGGAGGAGTTCTTCGGCGGACAAGTCATCGCCGAGGTCTTCGCCGAGGCGGCACAGAACGTCAACCCCGACTTCCCGTGGGGCCCGACCATGACGCAGACCTACAGCGACATCGGCGACGGATTCGCCGCCGCCATCAACGGAACCGGCACGTTGGTCGAGGCGCTTGAGACCGGGCAGCAGAAGACCATCGAGGCGCTGGAGTCCCAGGCGATCCCCGTCGCCGGAGGCTGACGAGCCGAGGCGTTGCGACGGGTCCTGGGGCGCTGCGTGTCCGAAGCCGCGCAGCGTCACCGGGCCGGGCTGGGCGTTCAGGAAAGCCCCGCAGGACCATCATGATGTCACTGGAGGACACCATGAATCGCTCCGGCATCCGGAGCCGTGCGAGATGAGGGAGACCGGGCGACCCGCTCGTCGCCCGTCGGCGCACAGGCCTCGGCGGCGACCGGCCGTCGAGATCTGCGCGGCAAGATGAGAGTGAGGCAACGGTGGGTACCGTCGGCATCCGAGAGGTCGCTGCGCTGGCCGGAGTATCGGTGAGCACCGTCTCGAACGTGCTCAATCGTCCCGAACGCGTGGGCGCCGCCTCGGCGGCCCGCGTCCGCGCGGCGATCGAGACTCTCGGCTACGTGCCCAACCTGCCCGCGCGCCAGTTGCGTGGTGTGCGCAGCGGCACCATCGGGATGGCCGTGTTCAACACGGCCATCCCGTTCTTCAACCAGGTGATCTTCGGCGCCGAGACCGTCGCCGAGCGGGCCGGCCTGTCGGTGATGGTCGGCAACAGCTACGAATCGGTGGCCCGCCAGGCCCGCCACCTGGCCAACTTCGAGCAGTATCGCGTCGACGGCGTTCTGGTCACTCCGGTGACCCACGACCTCTCGGCAATGCACCGGCTGCATCAACGAGGCGTCCCGGTCGTCCTTCTCGACGCCCGTGACGACGCCGGCGACTTCGACTCGGTCTGGCTCGACGACGTCGGCGGAGGACGGCTCGCCACCGAGCACCTGATCGCGATCGGCCGCACCCGCATCTGGTTCGTCGGTGGTCCCCTCGGTGTTCGCCAGAACGCCGACCGGCTGGCCGGGTGCCGCGAGGCGGTGGCGGCGGCCGGCGGAGCCACGCTCACCGTGCGAGAGGGCGACGGTGTCGGCCTGCGCGTCGGACGTGAGACCGGCGACCGCATCGCGGCAATGCCGGCCGGCGAGCGCCCCGACGGCGTCTTCGCGGCCAGCGACATGGAAGCGATCGGCCTCATGCAGTCGCTGCTGCGTGCCGGGCTGCGCATTCCCGGCGACGTCGCCATCGTGGGCTACGACGACAGCGACTTCGCCGCGAACACGAGTGTTCCGCTCAGCTCCGTCCGCCAGCCCGCTCTCGCCATGGGACAGAGCGCCGCGGAGCTGCTGATCGAGCGGCTGGCCAACGCCGACTCCGCCGTCAAGCAGATCGCGTTCGACCCCGAGCTCATCGAACGGGAGAGCAGCGGAGGCGGCTCCGTCTGATCGCCGCTCGCCACGAACGACCACGCTCACCGGCCGCGCGCCCGAGCCCGGTCCCGACCGCAGGAGGCCATGTGTACTACGGAGGCGACTACAACCCCGAGCAGTGGCCCTCCGAACTCTGGCCCCGAGACGCGGAGCTCATGCGGGCCGCGGGCGTCAACCTCGTGAGCCTCGGCATGTTCTCCTGGTCCCGTATCCAGCCCGCCGAGGGCGAGTTCGACTTCGGCTGGCTCGACGAGGTCATCGGCATCCTGCACGCCCACGGCGTCGCCGTGAACCTGGCGACCGCCACCGCCTCGCCGCCGCCATGGGCCACGCACCGCTATCCCGAGATGCTGCCTCAGCTGGCCGACGGCACCGTGCTGTGGCCCGGCAGCCGGCAGCACTACGCGGTGACGTCGCCGGTGTACCGGCGCCTGGCGCTCGAGCTGGTGACGACGATCGCCGGGCGATACGCCGGTCACCCGGCCGTGGTCATGTGGCACGTCAACAACGAGTACGGCTGCCACGTCCCCTACGACTACTCCGACAACGCCCGCGACGCGTTCCAGGGGTGGCTGCACCGCCGGTACGGCGACATCGGCACGCTCAACACCGCCTGGGGCACCGACTTCTGGTCGCAGCGCTACACCTCGTTCGAACAGGTCCTGCCGCCGCGCTCCGCCCCGTACAGCCAGAACCCGGCCGCCCTGCTCGACTTCCGCCGCTTCACCTCCGACGCGACGCTCGAACTGCTCGTCATGGAGCGCGAGGCCATCGCCGCCTCCGGCGCGACCCAGCCCGTCACGACGAACTTCATGGGTCCGTTCCCCGCGCTGGACTACTGGCGCTGGGCCGACGAGCTCGACCTCATCGCAGACGACAGCTATCCCGACCCGGCTGACCCGGAGTCGTTCCGCCGAGCGGCGTTCACCCGGGACCTGATGCGCTCACTCGGCGGCGGCAAGCCCTGGGTCCTCATGGAACAGGCCACGAACGCGGTCAATTGGCGGCCGGCCAACGCGCCCAAGGCCCCTGGACAGATGGCCGCACTCAGCATGCAGGCCGTCGCGCGTGGAGCAGGCGGCGTCATGTTCTTCCAGTGGCGTCAGTCCCGGTCCGGAAGCGAGAAGTTCCACTCGGCGATGCTGCCGCACGCCGGTACGCAGACCCGCACGTGGCGTGAGGTCGTGCGGCTCGGCGCGGAACTGACGCGGCTACCGGAGATCGCCATGACGGCCGCCGACGTGCGGGTGGCGCTGCTGTTCGACTGGGACAACCTGTGGGCGGTGAGCAACCCCGACCACCCGGTCGAGCTGGACTACACCGACATCGTCGTGCGCTGGTACGCGGCCATCCACCGCCAGCACGTCCAGGTCGACATCCGCAAGGCCGACCACGACCTGTCCGCCTACGACGTCGTCCTCGCGCCCGTGCAGTACCTCCTGCCAGCGGCGGCCGCTGCCAACCTCGCCGGCTACGTCCGAGGCGGCGGTCATCTCCTGGTCGCCGGTTTCACCGACATCGTCGACGAGCACGATGCCTTCCGCGAGGGCGGCTTCCTCACCCAGCTCGGACCGACGCTCGGCATCCGGCTGGAGGACTTCGGTGCGCTGCCCGGCCGGAGCCGCGTCTCCTTCCGGCTCGACGGCTCCGACCACACCGGCACGACTTACGCCGAGGAGATCGAGCCTGCCGGTGCGACGGTCCTGGCCCGGTTCAGCACCGGACGGGCCGAGGACCGGCCCGCCTTCACGCGGCATCTCGCCGGGGTGGGCGCCGCCTACTACCTCGCCACCCTGCCGGACGATCACGGCATGCAGGCGGTCACCCGCCACGTCTTCGCGCGCGCCGGAGTGACCGGCGTGCTGGCGGCCGCCCATCCCGACGTGGAGGCGATCCGTGCCGGCGAGCACCTCGTGGTCATCAACCACGGTGAGCAGGCGCGCGTGGTGGCGCTGGGCTCCGGCCACGTGCTCGACGACGTGCCGGTCACCGAGTTGCGGCTGGAGCCGTACGGATACACGGTGGTGCAGGGACCGCTGGATCCTCCGGCGAGAACCACTGGTGCTCAACCGGCCGGAGGGACGCCGGTCATCTCGATGGCCACCAGATCCGCACCGCCGACGGCCCGCGTCCGGCCCAGCGGTGCTACGGGATGACGGCAGGTACATCAGCTGCGAGCGCCCGCGTCTCAGCCTGGCTGCCGTCCCAGCTCTGCCTCCGCGCCTTTGACAGCCCGTTGCAAGGGCGCAACGAACTCCATGAGCCTTCTCTTGCTGACCCGCACGCCGGGCGCCGATACGCTCAACGAGGCCGCCACTCGGCCATCGGCGTGCATGATCGGGGCCGCGACGCATCGGATACCCAGCTCATGCTCCTGCTCGTCAACCGCGAAACCTCGGTATCTCGTCAGCTTCAGGTCGGCTCGAAGGGCATCGGCTGTGGTGAGCGTGTGCTGCGTGTACGCCGTCAGGTCTGCCGCGTCGATCAGCGCGTCCAACTCGGCAGGCGGCAACTGAGCCAGTATCGCCTTCGATACGCCGGTGCAGTGCAACGGCGCGATCAGGCCGATGCGCGAGTACATCCGCACCGGGTGCTGGCTCTCGATCTTCTCGATGAAGACGACATGGCCGTTCTCCAGGATCGCCAGGTGGACGGTCTCTCCAGTGGCCTGGTTCAGATCGCGCATGAACGGCAAGGCGACGTCGCGGATGTCGATCGACTCCAGCGCTCGCTGTCCGAGCTCCATGACTGCCGCGCCGAGACGGTAGGTCCCGTTGGGCCGACGGTCCAGCAACCGCCAGCTGTGCAGCGCGTGGAGGATCCGCAGGGCGGTGGTCGAATGGACCCCCAATCGCTGCGCGACCTCGCCGACGCTCCGCGGCCGTTCAGCGACGAACATCAGCGTCTCCGCGGCACGATGAACCGACTGCGTCATCGAGGTCCACCCGGTGCGCGCGAGCGCACCTCGGCGCGGGCCGTGGCTCTACCCATCGGACACACTTTCCTTCCAGCAAGGCGCCGATCACTCAGCGGTGCGAGCAGCTGTCGACGATGGCCGAGCGCAACTCTACGCCGCTGCGCTAATTGCAGCTGCCCTGCGAATCGCGCAGGAGCCGTGGGTAGCGGCTCTGAGACCGGGCGATGCGATGGCCGCCCTTCAATGCGCGGTCGCCGGCGATGGGAGGGGCTCCCGACCCATGTCGAGCCCCTCCCATCGCGATCACCCGGCCTAGTGGGTGTCCACGGCTACCCGTCTACGCGGAACTGGGCGGTTGCCCCCGCGAGCCCGGGCGCGGTGGCGCTCACCGTGACCTCGCCAGACTCGTCCTGCGCCTGGAGGATCGCCAGCAGCCTGCCCTGGAAGGCGTTCCGCTCGGTGAGCCGGTAGTCCTGCAGATCGGACATGTTGCCGTTGTCCGATCCGAGATAGGTCACCGGCCCGCTCACCGACCAGGTGACCCGGTTGCTGGCGGTGGGGACCACGAGTCCGTCGGCGTCCACGATCTCGGCGACGACATGCGCCACATCGCGCCGGTCGGCGGTGATCTCGTCCCGATCCACCGAGAGCCTGACGGCCGCAGGCGCTGAGGTCGTCGAGAGCTCCGTCGTCACCGCGACATCGTTGAGCTTGCGCCCCACGGCTCGGAGCGTGCCCGGCTCGTACGGGACGTCCCAGACGAGACTGAGATCCGAGGTGGTGCGAGGGGTGCTCCGCTCCGGCGGGTAGTTGCCGAACGACTCGATCATGCCGATTGCCGGGTGCCAGTACCCCTTGACACCAAGCGACCGGCCGTGGAGAAACAGCTCCACCGAGTCGCAGTTCGTGAAGCACCGGACGGAGACGAGCCGTCCCACCGGGACGTTCTGGTTCCAGTGCGGGAAGAGGTAGAGCATCGGCTCTTCGGTCCACTGGCTCTGGTAGAAGTGGTAGCCGTTCTTCTTGAACCCGCACAGGTTCAGCACGCCTCCGCCGAAGCCCCGACTGTTGGGTGAGGACGTCTCGCCGAGATAGTCGACTCCGGTCCACATGAAGTCTCCGGACGCGTAGTCACGCGTCGAGATGAACTTGTACTGGTTCTCGACGTCGAGGCTGTGGTTCGTGGTCATGCTCGAGCTCTCGCTGCCGACCATGGGCTTGTGGCCCCACTTCTCGCGGTCGACCTCCATGTACAGATGGGCGCGGTTGCGCCAGCGGTTGCAGTAGTTGTAGCCGATGATGTCCATCTCGGCGATGAACTCGTCGGTAGTGGCGGCTCCGGGTCGCTCGTGTCCCATCCGGTCGCACCCGACCGTCACCAACCTCGTCGGGTCCTCGCGGTGGAACACCTCGTTGAGCCGCCGTAGCGTGACATGCCCGTTCGGGTCTCCCTCGGGGGACTGGTCGGCGACTTCGTTGCCAGCGCTCCACATCACCACCGAAGGGTGGTTGCGGTCGCGGTGCACGACGTTGACCACGTCGCGCTCGAACCACTCCTCGAAGTAGGCGCTGTAACCGTTCGGCGCCACCTGCGGCTTGGGCGCCTTCCACTCGTCGAACACCTCGTTCATCACGAGGAAGCCCATGCGATCGAAGAGATCGAGGACCTCGGTGGCGAACGGCGTGTGGCCCGTCCGGACCGCGTTGCACCCCATCTCCTTGAGGATTCCCAAGCGACGGACCCAGACGCCCTCGGGGACCGCGGCGCCGACCAGGCCGCCGTCGTGGTGAAGGTTGACCCCGTTCATCTTGACCTGCTGGCCATTGATCAGCAGGCCCCGGTCCGCGTCGAAGACGGCGGTCCGGATGCCGATCGGGGTGAGGTAGACGTCCACGACGCCGAGCGCCTCGCCGCCAGGGCCAGGCCGGGTCCGGACCGTGCTCTTGACCGTGTACATCACCGGATCGTCCACGGTCCACAACTCGGGGTCGTCGACGTCGAGCTGCTGGCGGAACGTGTGCTCGTTCCCGTGCGGGATGGTCTTGGACGACTCGACCGTCGCGACCGTGCGTCCCTCCGCGTCCACCAGGTCGGTCTGCAGGAAGACCTGAAGGGGGCGGCTGCCCTCGTTCTGCACTCTGGTCCTGATCTGCAGGGTGGCCGTCTCGGCGGCGGCGTGCTCCACGATCACCTGAGTGCCCCACTGGCCGACATGGACGTCGTGCATCGCGGTCAGCCAGGTGTGCCGGTAGATCCCGGAGCCGGAGTACCACCGGCTGTTCGGCTGGCGGGAGTTGTCCACTCGTACAGCGATGACATTGTCGCCGTCGACGAGATGCGGGGTCAGGTCGTAGGCGAACGGGACGTAACCGTAAGGGCGGTGACCCAGTTCGTGTCCGTTGATCCAGACGGTACTTCTCTGGTAGGCGCCGTCGAAGTCGATCACGAACCGGTGGCCGGGCCGCGAGCTGGGCACGGTGAAACGCTTGCGATACCAGCCGATGCCGGTCGGCACCCAGCCACCCGGCCCTCCTGACGGCTCGCTGGCACTCAGTGGCCCTTCGATGCTCCAGTCGTGCGGAAGGTCGACGTCCTGCCAGCCGGCATCGTCGAAGGCCGGGTCCTGGGCGCCGTCCTGATCGCCGCGGACGAACTTCCAGCCGAAATCGAAGGTGGCGCGCTGGCGACCTTCCTGCGTCGCGTCGTCGGCCGCGCGTGCGACTGAGGCGCCTGTGATCTCGGGAACGACACCGGCCGCGAGGAGGCCCATGCCGAGGCCCGCCCCTCCTCTGAGCAGCTGGCGCCGCGTCGCGCCTTTGGTGCCCACTGTCTGATCACTCATGAATCTACTTCCTTCCCTTGAGCCGGACTGGATGACGTGCGCTTGAGCGGCGTGGATGGAGCCGCCGCCTCGGCGGTAGCGACAGGAGGAGCAGAGGTGCGGGCGGAGGAGGCCAGTCGGCCGGGCGGGCTCGACGGCCAGCGTCTCCTCCGCTCGACATCGGCACCGGCTGCGCATTCCGCAGGAATGCTGTGCTCGGGGTTGTCTGGGTCGTCGAATGGCCTAGAGCCCGGCGCACTGGCCACTCTTGCGCCCAGCCGTGTTGATCGAGCCGTTGTTGACCGGCGCTGGATCGTTCCCTGAACAGGCCAGTGGACCAGTGATCCGGTTGCCCGCGATCACGTTCCACCCCGACACGTCGTTGACAGAGACCGGCCCGGTCACCGTGTTCGGCTCGCAGCCGACGATGGGATTGCCAAGGGTCACCGATGATGCGCGCTGGATGGTGAGGGGGCCCGTCACTCGAGTGCCGCAGACCACGACCACGCCGTCCCCCTGCGAGGTCACCGGGCCGGTGACCTGGCCGTTGGTGATCACGACCGACGCGCCCGGACCGACGGTGACCGGCCCGGCGATCGTCGCCCGCTCGATACAGGTGACACCGGAGTCGATGGTCAGCGGACCGAGGTGCCGCCCGGACACCCTCTCGCCGCACGCCGGGGTCACGTAGTCGTCGATGACGTCCACGAGCGCGGTGACCCCGCCGAACTCGGTCGAGCCGGAGACCGCGACCCGACCGGTTGTGTCGGTACCGTCGGCAGACACCTCGTCCCAGTCGACTGGGACTGAGGCGATCGAGCCGTCAGCGGTGGTCAGCACCTGCACCGTCTCGGGCAGCGCCGGCTCGGCGCCGACCAGCACGGTCCGATAGACGCGGTCCTCCATGACGTGCGTGGCGCGGCTCTTGTTGTAGATGTCGATCGAGCTGTGCGGCTCGAAGGTGTTCGCCATGCCCGGCACGGACCGGAACATCGATTGCCAGCTGGCCGGCTCCCAGGTCAGGACGCCCTTGCCCTGGTTGTTGATGACGTCGTTGGTGGCCTGGAACACCCGCTGGATGGCGTCTGCCTGGCCTTGGATCGTCCGCGGGTAGATCGCGTTCGGCATGGGTGCGCCACCACCGCCCGAGGCCGGGTAGGACGTCTCGGCGACCACGAGCTGAACCTCTGGGTATGCCGAGGCGACGGTGTGCAGGTTGTGCTCGAGCTGCTCCATCGTCCCGTGGTACTCGGGGTAGTAGGACTGGCCGATGATGTCCGGGAACACACCGTGCTCGTCCTCGAGGCGAGAAAGCGTCTGGCTCCACATCTCCATCGCCTTCTCGATGCCGCTGATCTCCTGGTTGCCCACACCCGGGCCGACGACCGGGCCGATGCCGCTGCCGGTCAGCGAGTGGATCTCGACCAGCGTCGACGGAGAGGCGTCCCGTACGGCGCGGATACCGGCGGCCTGCAACTCGGCGAAGCGGTCGAAGGCCTCCGAGTACAGTCGCTGCTCGACCGGGTCGTCCGAGTTCATGTACGGCCACAGCAGGCCACCACCGGGCTGGGACTGGTAGATCCCGGGCTGGTTGCGGAAATAGGCCGGGTTCGCCGTCCCGACCACCGGGCCGGTGGTCATGCCAGCGGCCTCGCTGCCCCACAGGAAGCCGTTGTTGACCTCGTTGCCGATCGCCACCTTGTCCGGTGTCGTGCCCTGGTCGACCAGCTGGCGGATGTAGTCGTGGGTGTAGCCGTAGACGGCATCCACCAGTTCGTCGAACGGGAGCTCGGCCCATGCTCGCGGCTTGGCCTGCTTGCCAGGGTCTGCCCACGAGTCCGAGTAGTGGAAGTCGATGGCCAGTTCGAGCCCGCGCTCCTTGATCCATTTCGCCGACTGGAGAGAGCGCTCCGGCCCCTGGCGCGGGGGATTGACCGGACTGCCCGATGACTCACTGCGGGGCTCGTTGAAGATCCGCAGGCGAACGAGCTCCATGCCGCGGTCCTGGGCGACGTCCAGCAGGAACGGTCCGGCCCCGCGATCCTCCTCCAGCGGATGTACCCAGTACTGACGGTTCTGGAAGTCGTCGATATAGGACAGATCGGCACCCAGCACGACATCGTCGCGGAGGTAGTTGTAGGCGCTGATCTCGCTCACGCCGACGGTCGCCCCCGGCGACGTCCCTGTGATCGTCACGCGGATGTAGCGGGTGTCCGGACGGGTCAACAGCTCGACTCCGCCTCGGCCGGGGGCGGCGTTGTCCGACCGGTCGGCGATCACCGTCCAGTCGTCGCCGTCACCCGAGGCCTCGACCACGTACTGGTAAACCGCGCCGGAGTCCGGGAATACGACTTCGACCTTGCGGATGTTGTCGTAGATTCCACCGAGATCGAGCGTCAGCCACTGCGCACCGGAGTCTGCGGCAATCCACGCCGTATCGGCGTTCTGGTCGATCGCCAGTCTGCTTGAATCGGCGCCGCTGCCTGCCTCGACAGAAGCCCACGGTCTTTCCGCGATGTTGCTCTCGATCGGCTTGATCTCGACGTCGCCGAATAGTGCGGCCGCCGGAGTAGTGGCGCCGCCTGATGCGGCGCCTACAGCTAGTGCTGCGGCCACACTCACAAAGGTGCGGATCGGACGGTTCCTTGCCATTATCCACTCCAATTCGAGTCGTCATTGATCTGGAAGGAGATGGGTGATCGACCGTCGCGCCCAGCGGGCCCGATGTGCACATCGGCGGGCTCCGCAAATCCCTCTCCCCGGTGACCGGGCAGAGGCTCATCACCGAGGGGCTGCGCAATGTGCAGCCGCTCTGCGTGATGTGCAGGGAGTCTGGCTCACGGGGAAACCGCATGTCAAGGGTGGCTCGTGGCCCATGAGGTGGTCGCCTGATGAGATTCCGGGCTCGATCGAGCTTGACGCACGGCTGACCAGCCTCCAAACTGGGACCGGTCACAGCCCTCGGGCGCTCCGGCAGCTGCGGCTCACGGTCTGCTGGGAAGATCCGCGAGTGAACGGCAACCAAAGGAGGTTGTGGAACGGTGCCAGAGTCGGCGCAATTCCACCACAGCGTCCTGGGCCGCCGGCGCCGCGGCGACGGTGGAGCACATTGCTCCCGCGCCTTTGGGATCCACCACTCGAGCCATTCGACGAATCGATCTTCAGGCGTCCCGATATCTCGGTGCGCGACGTCTGAATCGTCGCGGACGAGCACGACACCAGAACGCTGTCGTTTCGAAGCGTGCGCTATACACGGGCGATGCTCTATGGGTGCGTCCACCTTTCGTGGAATCATCATCGTCTGCGCACAACGGTGACGCCGATGGTGCGTCGCCAGAAGACATACCAATGATAGGAAGGTGCTCCGATGAATGACCGATCGTCGGCGGGCCGCGTCACCGTTCGCTGGGGTCACGCGCAGCGCGCTGTAGCCCTTGTAGGCGCCGCCGTGCTTCTCGCCGCGTGTAGCGGCGGAGACGGCACGGCGGAGGACGGTGGTGAGGATGGCTCGATCGTGCTCGACTTTCCGACGTGGCAGGCGAATGAGCCCGGTCACGGAGAGGCGCTGCGGGCCATCGTCGAGGAGTTCGAGAGCCGGCACGAGGGCGTCACCGTCAACATGTACCCGGTCAGCAACGAGGACTTCCAGAACCAGATCGTCACTCAGCTGTCGGCCGGCGACCCTCCGGACATCATCGCATCGGGCAACCACTTCTACGCCTTCGCCGAGACCGGCCAGCTCGAGCCGCTGAACGACCGGCTCGAGGAGAGCGGTCTGCTGGACGAGTGGGAAGACTTCCAGCAGGAGCGGGTGGTGGATGACGAGCACCTGGCTCTCACGATGCACGCACTGACCCGGCTGCTGTACTACAACGAGGACTACCTCGCCGCGGCCGGAGTGGACGCACCACCGACCTCGCCGTCCGAGTTGGCCGACACTGTGGAGGCGCTGGCCGGAAGCGTCGAGGAGGGCGTGTCGCCTTGGGGTGCCACGACGACCACCCACTCCAACCTCTTCGGTGAGGTGACGGCCTTCATCGTCGGCATGGGCAGCCAGTGGATCACCGACGGCGAATGGAGCGTCACGGCGCCGGAGACCGTCGAGGCTGTGGAGCTCTACCGCGAACTGGCACGTCAGGCGCCACCCGGTCTGGACGGTGGCGGGTACCGGCAGCTGCTCGCGGACGGGCGGATCGCCATGTCGCAGGACGGCAACTGGGTCATCTCGACGCTCGACGAGGTGTCGCCGGCCGATGTGCGACCGCAGCTCCAGGTCGCGCCGCCGCCGTTCGAGAACTCGGTGGCCCTCGTCGGCACCTCGTTGTCGATTCCGGCCGGGATCAGCGAGGAACGCAAGGATCTCGTGTGGGACTTCATCCAGATCGCCGCCGAACCGGAGTTCCAGGGCATGTGGGCCGGCGCCATCGATGCCGCCCCTGGCCGCACCGGATCGGTCCCGCCGGAGCGCGTCCAGGAGCGGCCCGAGCTGGAGGTGGTCGCGCAGACCATCGGGAGCGCGCAGCCGGAGTTCCCCGACAGCGCCAACTTCCGTGCCAACTTCGGCGAGATCGAGACGCGGATCATCGACGCGATGATGCGGTTGCTGACCACCGATGCCGAGACCGTCGACGTGCTGACCGAGCTGGAGTCGGAGCTGTCGTCCATCACCGAACCGTAGGACGGGCCTGGTGGGCGGGTGCCGGCCCGCCCACCAGGCCGCTCGGGCCGGCCACAGGAGGAGATGATCCATGACGCTGGTCACCGATGACCGCCGACGAGCCGGCGCGCACACCGGCGGACCGAGGCGGTCGCGGTGGCGTCCGTCGCTGTCGACGCGCAACAACCTGCTCTCGTACGTGCTGCTCGCGCCCTCGCTGGCGATGTCGCTGGTGTTCATCGCCTTCCCGATCTACATGATCGTCAACCTGAGCCTGCGCGACGGCAAGACGATGATCATGAGCGAGGTCGGCGGCCTGCCACTGACCCTGGACAACTACGACACCGTGCTGTCGGACCCGGAGACCTGGCACTCGCTGCGGATCTCGGCGGTGTACACGCTGGCGGCGGTGGCCGGAGCCATCGTGGTCGGGCTCGTCACCGCGCTGCTGATCCGCCGGCGGCTGCCCGGGCGGCGATGGCTTCGAACACTGATCCTCATCCCGTGGCCGATCCCGGGATCGATCGCCACCGTCGGCTTCGTCTGGATGCTCGACGGCACCTACGGCGTGGTGAACTACTTGCTGCGTGCGATCGGCGTCATCGATGAGAACATCGCCTGGTTCTTCGATCCGCAGACCGCGCTGATCGGCGTCCTGATGCCGACGGTCTGGAGCGCGTACCCGCTGTGCACGCTCATGCTCCTCGCGTCGCTGCAGTCGGTACCGGACGAGCTGTACGAGGCGGCGAAGGTCGACGGAGCCGGTCCCGTGTTGCAGTTCCGCCACGTGACGTGGCCCGCGGTGCAGAACACGGCCGTGCTGGCGATGATCGTCACCGGGCTGTGGACCTTCACGACGTTCGACTTCGTGTACGCGATCACCCGAGGCGGTCCAGACGGCGCGACCCAGACGTTGGCCGTGGCCATCTACAACCAGGCCTTCCGCTTCTTCGATCTCCCGCATGCGTCCGCACTCGGCGTGGTGACGATGGCGCTGGCCGGGTCAGCGCTCCTGGCATTGTTCCCCGTCGTCCGCCGGCGCTTCTTCTGATGACCTGCCGCACTCCGTGGCCCCGAGGTGGTGTCGAGACATGAGCAGAAGCATGGTCGTTCGTTACGCGCTGATCGTGGCGATCATCGTGGTGTTGTTGTTCCCCGTCTACTGGATGGCGCTGACCGCCGTCCTGCCGACGCGGGAGTTGTTGTCACCGTCACCGCCGTTGCTCCCTGACCTCGGGTCCATCAGCTTCGATTCCTTCCAACGGGTCTTCGAACTCCGGCCGGTGGGGCGCTGGATGGCCAATTCCGCCACCGTGACGGCCGGGACGGTCGTCTGTTCGGTCGTCTTCGCGACGATGGCGGGGTACAGCCTCTCGCGGCTGGCCTCGAAGGTCGGCCTCATCGTCGGGTACAGCTTGTTCGCCGTCCGGCTGATACCGACGACGCTCCTGGTCATCCCGCTGTTCATGATGTTCAGCGAGGTCGAGCTCAACAACACGCTGCGCAGCCTGGTGATCGCCAACACCGTCGTGATCGTCCCCTTCGCGGCGTGGCTGATGAAGTCGTTCTTCGACTCCATCCCGGTCGAGCTGGAAGAGGCCGCGATGGTCGACGGCTGCTCGAGGCTGCGGTCCTTCCTGACGATCGTCCTGCCGCTGGCGAGGCCGGGGATCGGAGCGGTCGCGATCTTCTCCGGCATTCTGGCTTGGGGAGACTTCACCTTCGCCAGGACACTCATCCAGGGCGATGCGGGAACCACCGTGACCGTGGGACTGGTGAGCTTCGTCGGCGAGTACACCGCCGACTGGGGAGCGCTCATGGCCGCCGGCCTGCTGTCGATCGCACCCATGGTGGTCTTGTTCATCCTGCTCGAGCCGCTGCTCATCAGCGGCCTGACGAGCGGCGCCGTCAAGTGAGTGCCCGCCGTCGCCGGCCCCGCCCCCATCACAGCGACAAGGAGTTCTGACACCGTGGCACCAGTAGGGACGTCCCGCCGCCTGCGCAGCAATCGGTACTACGGCGGCTACAACCAGCAGGCGTTGGTCCGCAACGGGCACATGCAGGCCCTCGGGTTCCCCGACGGCCTGCTGCGATCCGGGAAGCCGCTGATCGGCATCGCCAACAGCCAGTCCGACCTCAATCCGTGCAACGCCCATCTGGGCGAGGTGTCCGAGGCGGTCAAGCGCGGCGTGTGGGAGGCCGGCGGTGTCCCGGTCGTCTTCCCGACGATCAGCCTGGGCGAGGCGAACATGCTGCCCACCACGATGCTCTTCCGCAATCTCATGAGCATGGACGTGGAGGAGACGTTGCGGGCCAACCCCGTCGATGGCGTCGTGCTCCTGGGCGGCTGCGACAAGACGACGCCGGCGCAGCTCATGGGTGCCGCGAGTGTGGACCTGCCGACCCTGATGTTCACTGGTGGGCCGATGCTGACCAGCCGATTCCGCGGCCGGACGCTCGGCACGGGCACCGACGCCCGCAAGCTCGCCGACGAGGTGCGGGCCGGCCGGATGGCGCCGGAGGAGTTCTTCGCCGCCGAGGGATGCTACGCGCGCAGCGCCGGCCACTGCATGGTGATGGGGACGGCCTCGACCATGGCGAGCGTCGCGGAGGCGCTCGGCATGCAGCTCCCCGGTACGTCGTCGATCCCGGCACCCGAGGCCGCCCGGAAGCAGGCCGCGCACCGCGCTGGACGACGAATCGTCGACATGGTCCACGAGGATCTGCGGATGTCGCGGATCCTCACCCGCAGCGCGTTCGAGAACGCCGTGAAGGTGAACGCCGCGCTCAGCGGGTCGACGAACGCGGTGCTCCATCTGCTCGCCATCGCCGGCCGCGCCGGTGTGCCGCTCGAACTGGACGACTTCGACCGGTGGATGCGCGACGTGCCGTGGCTGGCCAACCTTCGTCCGGCCGGTGAGCACTACATGGAGGACTTCCACCACGCGGGCGGCCTGCCCGCCCTGATGCGACGGCTGCTCGACCACCTCGCCGGCCAGGCGCTGACCGTGACGGGCACGACACTCGCGGAGAACGTGACGGCGGCCGAGTGCTTCGACGACGACGTGATCCGGCCGCTGGACCGGCCGCTGGGCGTCGGCGCGGGCACCGCCGTGTTGCGCGGCAACCTGGCACCCGACGGCGCAGTCGTCAAGCAGGCCGCCGCCAGCCCCGGACTCATGCGCCACCGCGGACCCGCGCTGGTCTTCGACTCCATCCAGGAGTGCGAAGCGCGGATCCACGATCCGGACCTGGACGTGGACGAGAACACCGTCCTCGTGGTGCGCAACTGCGGACCGAAGGGATACCCCGGCATGCCGGAGGTGGGCAATCTCCCGATCCCGCGCAAGCTGCTCGAGCGGGGCGTGGACGACATGGTCCGTATCTCCGACGCGCGCATGAGCGGCACGGCGTACGGCACTGTCATCCTCCATGTGGCACCCGAGGCCGCCGCCGGCGGCCCGCTCGGCCTCGTCGAGACCGGCGACGTCATCGCGCTCGACGTGCCGGCGCGGACCCTCTTGCTGGAGGTAGACGACGCCGAGCTGCAGCGGCGGAGGCGGGCGGCCGCGGCGCGGCCCCGGCGCTTCGAGCGCGGCTGGGCCAGGCTCTACGAGGACCACGTGCTGCAAGCCGATCGAGGCGCCGACCTGGACTTCCTCGTCGGCGGCAGCGGCGACGAGCCGCACGGCGGGGATCCGTACGCGACACCGGACGAGGACGAACTGCTGCGGACCGACGCCGACCTCGTCGGCCTTCGGTCCACGCGACCGGGGGCCACTGCATGACGCCGGGGTTCCGCGGGGTGTACTCGGTCCTGGTGACCCCGTTCACCGAGACCGGCCACCTCGACCTCGCCGCGCTGGAGCGCGTCGTCGACTTCTCCGTCGTCGCCGGTGCCCACGGCCTCGTGACTCCCGTCGTCGTGAGCGAATTCTTCACGCTCAGCGATGCCGAGCGACGCGCCGTCGTGGAGACCGCGGTCGCGGCCACTGCGGGACGCGTCCCCGTCGTCGCCGGCGTCTCCGCGCCGTCGATCCATGGGGCGGCGGTCTTCGCCGAACACGCGGCCGACGCGGGAGCGGACGCCGTCATCGCCGTACCGCCCTACGTGAAACGCGCGACGTGGACAGAGACCGTCGGATACTTCGAGGCCATCGCCGACGCCGGTGGCGGCCTCCCGGTGTTCGTGCAGAACGCCGACGGGCCCTCCGGCACGCCGCTGTCACCGGGTCAGCTCCTCGAGCTGGCCGACCGGATCGAGGCGGTGTCCTGGATCAAGGAGGAATCGAGTCTCTCCAGTCAGACGATCTCGGCGGTACTCAGCCGGCCCGGAACGGGAGTTCTCGGGATCATGGGCGGAAAGGGGGCGCGATACGCACTCGACGAGTATCAGCGTGGCATCTGCGGCACGATGCCGGGCTGCGAGTTCACGGATCTGCACGTGGCCTTGTGGGATGCGCTCGAGAGCGGCGACCACGACCGCGCCGGTCGCATCTATCGCCTGGTGCTCCCGCTCGTCGAGATGGAGGACCAGTACGGCGGCGCGGCCTTCTGCAAGGAAGTGCTCCGAATGCGCGGTGTTCTCACCAGCACATTCGTTCGGGAACCGGGGTCGCTGTCGCTGGATCGACTGGCCGTGGATCTGCTGGCCCGTCACCTGAATGCCGCCGAGGAGCCTCTCACCCGCTCGGGATACCCAAGTCACTGAGCATGCGCTCCAGGCTCAGGTCAAGCTGCGCATCATGCGATCTCCCGGCGTGGGACGCAGCCGAAGGTCAAGTTGATCGGCTCGATGACGAGACAGGAGAGCTCTATGAACGAGAGGTCGCTGAGACGCAGAACTACGCTGTTGGCCGCGTCGGTCGTCGCCTTCGCTTTGGTGTCCACTGCGGTGGCCGCGCAGGCATCGGCGGCGACGTCCGAGCTCGAGCCAGTCGCGGTTCCCGGTGTCGGAACCGACGTCTGGCTCTTCGACGAGCGAGCGGCGTACGATTTCACCAAGCGCGAGCCCACCATCGCGCCGCGCTATCTGGTCTATCCCGACAAGGCGGTCGACGCGGCGGAAGCGGCTGATCTCATCGATGAACTCGGGCTCGCGACGCATCTGACCGAGTACGCGACGCGAGCGTGGGTCATCAATCCGGCGAACGGCGTCAGCTACGACGCCGAGGCGGACCTGGCGTCCTACTTCGCGCTGCTCAGCGAGTTGCCGCGGCAGGCCACATGGCAGCACACCAACATGAAGGTGATCGGCATCGGCGAGGGCGCCACTTTCGTCAACAACGTCATCTCGCAGAACTCGTGGTCGATCGCCGGCATCTTCACTTATGGCGGGACCATGAGTTCGACGGTCACGCCGCATGCGCCGATCCCCGCCTATGTTCACGGCGACGCGACCGCGGCGCAGCGGTATGTGTCGGCGAACCAAGCCGTTCCGGTGAGCACTCAGGACGGGGTCACTGTCTATGAGAATCCGGACGACCCTCTTGTGCGGGTCGTCGCCTCAGCGGACGGCGGCCAGGGCCTGGCCGAGGCGTTCTCGGCCGCATGGGACCATCTCCTGAGCCACAGCTATCGCATCTATCTCGATGCCAACAACCCGGGCCGGGTCGATCCCTTCGTCACGCGCGAGGGATTCACCCTGTTCTCCTATCGACTCGACGATCTGGGTGTCCGGCAGACGCCGGTGACCGACCCGCTGGGGTCGAGTGGCGAGTACATGTGGCAGGAGTACATTCCCGATTCGGCGGCCGAAGCACCCGCGGGCTCCTTGCCGCTGATCGTGCTCCTGCACGGCAACACCGACATGCCTCAGCACATCGCCGAGCGAGGAGGCTGGATCGAACAGGTCGCCGAGGTCGGCGCGATCATGGTCTCCGCTGAGAATCAGGGCACCCGATTCGGCTTCCGGAACTTCGATGCGGACTCGACCGAGCGGCTCGTCGAGCATCTCGCGGTGAAATACCCGCAGATCGACACCGGACGCGTCTACGCCTACGGGTTCTCCCTCGGTGCCAGCCAGGCGCAGTCCTGGCCGCTGGCGAAGCGCGATCTCTTCGCCGCCGTGGCGGGCTTGGGAGCCCCGTTCGGAGGCGGCGACGCACAGATCGCGCAGGCCGCCGCGGTCGCGGCGCCCAAGCACGAGGTGCCGTTCTACATGCTCCAAGGCGTGAACGACACCATCGGACAGGTGCCGGTCTCAGCCAGCTCACGGAGCGTCTACACGGCGGTGCGCGCCTACGGGGCGCTGAACGGAGTGGACGTGCCACAAGCGCCCGATCTGTCGGTCAACCCCTTCTACGGCATCGCGCTGGACGGTCAGCGGTGGGACACGATCGGTGCGAAGGACGCGCACGTCGGCACCCTCTCCAACGACCGCGGGGTCGTCATCAGGTTGGCAGCGGTCGACAACCTCGCGCACGTGAACTACCCCTTGTCAGCACCCGACATCTGGGACTTCTTCGACGACTATCGGCGCGACACCGCGACGGGAGAACTGCTCTTCGTCCCGAACTTCGACCGGGTGCGGTGGCACTACGACCGTGCCGTTCGCGCCGGTCTGCTCACGGGCGAGCCGGCCATCGAGATCCAGGAGGCGATCGACCGAGCCGAGCGGTTCGTCGACGGTCCGCAGCACACGGCCGGCCTCGTCCAACTCCAGAACGCCGCTCGCGCGGCCGACCGGGCGGGAGCCGATGCGCTGGCCCATGCCCTGACGGAGCTGCGCCGGTCGCTGGCCTGACATCACCAGGACTCCTCTCCCGCTTCACCAGGGTGCCGGCCAGGTGAAGCGGGAGAGGTCCTGCTGTACGTGATCAGGCCGAGTCGCGCTGGACGAGCGTCGTCGGCAGTATGGTGGCCGCTCCCTGCTGACCATCGATCACCTCCAGCAGGAGGCGCACGAGCTCAGTGCTCATCCGCTCGAACGGAAGCCGAACGGTGGTGAGGGAGGGCTCCAAGGCCGCTGCGAGGTCGGTGTCGTCGAATCCACCGACCGCGATGTCGGACGGCACCTGCAGCCCAGTTTCCCGCAGAGCGGCCATGGCGCCGGCCGCCATCCGGTCGTTGGCGGCGAAGACCGCGTCGATGCGGTCGTTCCGGCGTAAGAGCTCCTGCATGCCCGCGTAACCGCTGGAGCGGCTGTAGTCGCCGCGCACCACGAGGTCGTCGTCGTAGGCCTCGCCCATGGCCTCGCGGTACCCGGCGAGACGCTCCCGTCCACCCGACGTGTCGAGCGGGCCGGTGATGGTCGCGATACGACGCCGCCCGGTGCCGGCGAGGTGTGCCGTCAGCTGCCGCGCGCCGCCGCGGTCGTCAGCGCTGACAAAGCTGAGCTTGCCCTCGAGCCCGAGCGGACGGCCACAGCTCACGGTCGGTATCCGCGCCTCGAGCAGCGGCCGGAGCAGAGGGCTGCCCAGGTGACTCGAGATGAGCAAGACGCCGTCCACGTGGCCGGCCATGATGAAGTCGGTCGCGCGCTTGCGTTCCGCGTCGGTGCCCGCGGTCATCAGTATCAACGACATGTCCTTGTCGCCGAGAGCCGCAGCGGCGCCCCGGAGGAGAACGGCGATGTTGGGGTCGTCGAACAGCAGATGCTGCTTCTCGGCCAAGAGAAAGACGACCGAGTTCGACCGGCGCGTCGCCAGACTTCTGGCGTGGTGATTGACCTTGTATCCGGTGCGCTCGATGGCCTCCTGGACGGCGGCCAACGCGTCAGGGCTGACCCAATGACCGCCGTTGAGAACCCGGGACACGGTCCCCCTGGACACACCAGAGACGGCAGCCACGTCGCGGATCGTCGGCCGGCGCGGCCTGCCAGCATTGTTCACAGGACCAGGATATTCGGTCATGACCAGCATGACCGCTTCCTGAGCCGGTCAGAGCCGTCACCGGCCAGATAACTCCACGCGTTATCCTTGACCTGATCGACGATGCCGGAGCCAGCGCGGCGTCCGTGAGGGCGAGGCCCTCGGGTGGGTGGGCACCTCGAGAGGCATGCCCGTGGCCCGTCGATACGCCATCCTCCTCCGGACGCCCGCCGTCCCGTCCCGGCTCGCGGCCACCTTCCTCAGCGCCACCGTTCTGGGCATGCTGTCGCTGACGCTGGTGCTCTGCATGCGCCAGTGGACCGGCTCCACCGCGCTCGCGGGAGTGGCGAGTGGACTCTTCAGTCTCGGCAACGCCATCGGCCTGGTCGTGCAAGGTCGCCTGCTGGACCGGTACCCCGACCACCGAGTGGTGATCGGCGCGGGCTCGACGTGCGGCGCGACGCTGCTCGGACTCGTCGCGGCCGGGGTGGCGCGATGGCCGGTGGGATGGGTGCTTCTGCTGTGTTTGCTCGCAGGAGTGTCCGTCCCCGCCGTTACCGCGGCGGTCCGGGCCTGGTTGCCGACGGTACTGGCCTCGACCGACCTCCGCGGCGCCGCGTATGCACTGCTCGCCGTCGTCTTCCAGACGGCTCTGGCCGCCGGGCCGATCATCGTGAGTCTCTGCGTCATCGTCACAGGGCCCGAGCTGGCCCTCGGCACAGCGGCTCTGCTCATCCTCCTCGTGGTGAGGGTGCACACGGTTGGGTCGCCTGGTGCGGCCGGGTCCTGCGCGAAGCCGGGCGGCGGGCGTGCCCGCCCGTGGGCCCGCGGACTCGAGTACGTGCTCGCGGTGGCCGCCATCTCCGGCGCGGGCTTCGGCATCGTGCTGGTGACGCTGCCATCGATCGAGGCCGACCACCGCCAGCCCGGGCTGTCCGGCCTGTTGCTCGGTGCGGTCGCGCTCGGCGAGCTGGCCGGTGCGCTGAGCTATGGGGCCCGCCGCTGGCCCGGCTCGCGCCGCCACCAGCTCGCCACTGCGCTCGCAACCGCCGCGGCCGCCTATGGGCTCGCCGCCACGCTGATCGACCTGACACCGGCTCTGGTCGCGGGACTCTTCCTGTCCGGCATGGCGGGCGGTCCCGTCGCCGTCGTCCTCTCCGCCCTCATCGACGACGTCACGGGACCGGGCGCCGTCGCGGGCTCCTACACGCTCCTCGTCGGTGCGGGACTCGTAGCCGTCGCGGCCGGCTCCGCCGCTACCGGCCTGGTCGCCGACCGCCTTCCGCCCGCCCTGCTGCTGACGGTGCCCGGTGTCCTCGCGCTCGTGGCGGCCGGGTTCGTCCTGCGCCGCGGCGCGTTCGCCTCCCGCGGCGAGTGACTCATCGCCCGACGACCGGCACCAAGGGCCTGCGGACAACGTCGACGACCGCAGTGACCGGACCGTACGTGGTCGTACCGTTCACGACCAGTTGACCCGGCGTGCTTGTCGCGCTCGACGGGACGTCTTCCCAGGCGACGGGCACCGGCGCCACCGAACCGTCCGCCATCGACAGCACCTCGACGGTGTCCGGAAGGCGCAGCGGGTCCTTGAACCGGATCGACCGGTGGACGGTGTCCTCCAAGACATGGGTTGCGTCGCTGTCGCCGTAGATCTTGATCGTGTCGTGGAACTTCACCGCCGGCCAGGCGCTGTCGTCCCAGTCGATCATCTCCTGATAGTTCGCCGGTTCCCAGACGAGAACCCCGACGCCGCGATTGTCAGGCAGGTCGTTGGCGATCTGGACGACCCGCTGGATGGCCTCCGCCGCTCCCACGGGCGACTTCGGGTACGGCGAATTGGGCACCGGCCGGCCGTCGTAGTCGTTGGCCGGATGCGACGTCTCGGCGATCTCCAGCGCGTAACCGGGGTGTGCGGCTGCGACTGCCTGCAGGTTGGCCTCGAAGTGATCGGCCGTCCCGTGCCACTCGGGGTAGTACGAGTGCGCCATGACGTCGATGTCTTGCCCCTTGGCGTTGAGGCGGGTCAGGTACTGGTCCCAGAACTCGAGTGTCTTGTCCACGCGGCCGTTGTCGATGATGACGTGGGTCTCGACCGCGATGTCCGCACCGTAGGCTGCCGAGACGTCGCGCACGGCGGCGATGCCGGCAGCCTGCAGGGTCGTGAAACGGTCCCACGCCGCGTCGTATGCGGCCTGCTCTGCCGCGTCGTCGGACCTCCAGTAGTCCCACAAGATGCCGCCGCCGGGCTGCGAGACGAACGACGGGTCGGTGTTGAAGTAGCAGCTGCCGCACCAGGCCGAGGCGTCGAACCACGGCTGGGTCCGCTCGCCGCCCCACATGAAGCCGTTGATCAGCTCGTTGCCGATGGCGACCTTGTCAGGCGTCGTGCCCTGCTCGACGAGGTTCTCGACGTTCTCGTAGGTGTAGTCGTACACGGCTCGCGTGAGCTTGTCGAAGGGCAGTTCGCGCCACGCCGTCGGCTTGGCCTGCTTGCTCGGGTCGGCCCACGAGTCGGCGAAGTGGAAGTCGATGCCCAGGCCCATGCCGTTGCGGACGACACGATCGGCGACGGCGAGGGTTCGCTCCGGGCTCTGGTAGTCCGGGTCGAGATAGGCGCCGGTCCGCTCGTCGCGCGGGTCGTTGAAGACCCGGAGACGGACATATTCCATCCGGGCGTCGCTCACCGTCTCCAGAATGTCGGCGGCGTCGGTGGGGTCGTCGACGAAGTAGGTCAGGCCCTGGGCCGTGTTCTGATCGGCATAGGAGATGTCCGCGCCGAGGACGAGGTCGTCGCGCAGGTAGTTCCAGACGGAGAGCTCACTGATGCCGATCGCGGCGCCGGGAGAGGCGTCCGTGATCGTCACGCGCAGATAGGCGATGCCTGGCGCTGTGACGAGGTGCTCCTCACCTCGTCCCGGGCGGTCGGCGTCCGAGCGGTCGACGACGGTGTTCCAGGTGTCTCCGTCCGACGAGACCTCGACCAGGTACTGGTACGTTCCGTGCGCATCCGGAAAGACGACCTCGACCTTGCGGATGTTGTCGTACGCACCGCCCAGGTCCAGGGCGAGTGACTGTTTCAGCTTGCGGGACGAGAGCCACGCCGTATCGGGGTCGTCGTCGACGGCGAGTTCCGCCGTCTCGGCGGCGCTGGTGGTCGTCACCGAAACCCATGGCTTGCCGGCGAGGTCGCTCGCGACCGGAAGGAAGGCACGGTCGTGGAGCGCTGACGACGGTGTGGCGGGCGCCAATGCAAGGCCGCACATGAGGGCGACTCCAACCGTAGCCAGGCAGCGCCGATGTCGTCGTGGTCTCATGGGACGTCCTTGTCTCGTGAGTCGGGAGGCCGGCGGCGGCCTTCTGTATCGGCCATGCCGCCCGCGTGGACGGAGCGGACTGTGCACGATCACAGTGACGCCCGTCACGTTACGAGCATTCACAAACCTGGGTCAAGGCGGCGTTCGAGGCGACCTGCCACCGGGAGTGCTGGTCTTGACGACCGCTGTGTGGGATGTAACCGTGAGCGTTCACAGCCAGTGATCGCGGCCAAAAGGGACGGGCATGGAACTCAGGAGTACGGGTGTGGCGCGCAGGTGCCGTCCGGCCATCGCAGCAGCGGTCATGGCGGCCGTGCTCAGCACCACGGTGCGAGGCGGTGGTCGGTGATGAACCAGCTTCACGCCTACGTCGAGGCCTGGCGCCGTCACGATGTGCCCGGCGTGCTCGCCACCTTGAGCGACGACTGCGTCGTCATCGAGTCGTACGGTCCCGTGTACCGAGGACGGCCGCGGGTCGAGCAGTGGATGCTTGCCTGGCTGCGAGCCGGCGGTGCGGTCGACGGCTGGACGATCACGTCTGACACGGCCGCCGGCGACACGCTGGCGGCTGAATGGATCTTCTCCTGCACCTGGAAGGGCGCTGCGACCACGTTCGAGGGTGCCACCATCGCCCGACTCGAAGGGAACAAGATCGCATATCTGCGCGAGTACGCCACGACGGCAGCGCTGTACGACTGGACGGGCACCTGGCGCGACTGAGTGCGACACCGCGACGACGCGATGCGGTCCCGCGTCTCCGTTCGTGGCCTGCCGTAACATGATGGGAACGCTCACAGTCACACACTCACATCTGGCGAACGACGGTGCAGAGGATTCCGGCCATGGCAAGCACGAGTCGACGGCGACCGACGATCCTGGACGTCGCCGCCGCCGCGGGAGTCTCCCGCGGCACGGTCTCGCGTGTCATCAATGGGGGTCACTGGGTGTCGCCGGAGGCGCTCGCCGCAGTGCAGGAGGCCATCCGTAAGACCGGCTACCAGATCAACCACCACGCGCGGAGTCTGGTGACCGGGCGGTCCAACTCGGTCGCCTTTCTGCTGACCGAGCCCCAGCACCTGCTGTTCGAGGACCCCAACTTCGCCATCCTGCTGCGCGGCGTCGCGCAGGCGCTGAGCAAGCGCGGGATGCCGTTGCTGCTCATGGTCGCCTCCACCGCGGAGGAGCGAGAGCAGGTGCTGGCGTATGTCTCCGGCGGGCACATCGACGGCGTGCTCCTCATCTCGTCGCACGCCGGCAACCCGATCGCCGAGGCGCTGGCGCGCAAGGGCATCCCGACCGTCGCGTGTGGCGCGCCACTGGGTTTCGAGGCCCGCATCGGATACGTGGGAGCCGACGAGATCGGCGGCGCCCGGCACATGACCCGGCACCTCCGCGAGATCGGGCGTATCCGCATCGCCACGATCACCGGGCCGATGGACATGCCGGGCGGCCGGCTACGGCTCGAAGGGTTCCGGTGGGAGCTGGGGGAGGACTTCGATCCCGAACTCGTGGCGCACGGCGACTACAGCCGGGACGGCGGTGCCAGGGCGATGGCCGAACTGCTCGAGCGCCGGCCGGATCTCGACGCCGTCTTCGTCGCCTCCGACCTCATGGCGGCGGGCGCGCTCACGGCTCTCCGGGCGGCCGGTCGCCGGGTGCCCGAAGACGTCGCCGTCGGTGGCTTCGACGACTCCGGGCTCGCGGCGACCCTCGATCCGCCGCTCACGACCATGCGCCAGCCGTTCGAGCGCATCAGCTCGGAGATCGTCCGGCTGCTGCTCGACGTCATCGAGGGTTCCGACGCTGCCGCGGTGACCCTGCCGACCGCCTTGGTCGTCCGGCAGAGCACCATCGGAGGTCGTGATCGGGACGACCAAGACGGCGAGGAACCGGGCCCGATACTCTGACCAGACCTCCTAGGGCCACTGTTCCGCGTTGTAGTCGCCGCCGTAACAGATGCGGTCGACCCCGGGGAGCCACTGCACGGTCTCCGCCGCCGTCAGACCTCGGTCCCGTCTCTCTGTCCAGTCGAGGGTCTCGTGATTGTGGACGTCATGGAGTCTCCCCACCGCGGTGATTGTGTACGTTCTCAGCTGCGACGCATGTACGGCCGCAAGAGAACACCACGAATGCTGCTCGTACCAAGGTCGCTTTGAAGAGCCGCGAGCGGCAGCTGCCGACTCGCGCGCCGGCGAGTTGTCACGAAGGTTCGCTGCGCCTCGGAAATACGCGGTTGCTGCACAGTCGGAGTAGCGGCGCAGGTCACCGCGGTGCAATCGGTGTGCCGTAGACGTCGCGGTTCTCGATGGAATCGTGCCCTGCCCTCTTATCCGTTCTCAGGAAGGTCACGAAATCGTGTCATCGGATTGTGGCCCTTGACACATTCACGTGATGGCTCCAACGTTGGGACCGTTCACAGCGCCGGACAGCTGTGCGGCGACGTGGTCGCGATCCGCTCAACGGAGAGGGAGACAGATGCATCGCAGACTTCTCATGTCCGCAGCCGGTGCGACTGCCACGGCGCTCGCGCTGGCCGCGTGCAACGGCGGCGGTGACGAGCCGGATGCGAACGAGACGACCGGCGCGACCGCGGCAGGGGACGCCGACGCGCCCGCCGAGCTCGCGTTCTGGACGTGGGCGACCAACATCGAGCAGGTCATCGAGATCTGGAACGAGCAGAATCCGGAGCAGCAGGTCTCGGTCGACCGCCAGGCGCAGGGCGACGAGCTCATCACGCGTGTCCTGACGGCGGCCGAGGCCGGCAACGAGCCGTGCCTCGTCCATACCGAATACCAGGCGCTTCCGGTGCTGGTCTCCAACGGTGTGGTCCGCGATCTCACCGGTGACGTGGCCGATGTACGGGATGCGTTCCCGGAGGCGGCCTGGGGCCTCACGTCCTTCGGCGACCAGACGTTCGCCGTCCCGCAGGACATCGCGCCGATGATGCTGTACTACCGCGAGGACCTCTTCCAGCAGTACGGCCTCGAGGTGCCCAGCACCTGGGACGACTTCGCAGCGCTGGCCGCTCAGGTGCGCCAGGTGGCACCCGAGCGCTATCTCACGACGTTCTCGTCGGGCGACCCCGGGTGGTTCGCCGGCCTGGCGCAGCAGGCCGGCGCCGAGTGGTGGACCAACGAGGGCGAGGCCTGGTCCGTGGGCATGGCTGACGAGGCGACCACCAGGGTCGCGGAGTTCTGGGGAGACCTGGTCGCCCAGGATCTCATCGATGATCAGCCGATGTACACACCGGAGTGGAACGCGGCGATGAACGACGGCACGCTCCTCGCCTGGCCCTCCGCGGTCTGGGGTGCCGGTGTGCTCCAAGGCGTGGCTCCCGACACCGCTGGACTGTGGCGCGCCGCGCCAATGCCGCAGTGGTCTGACGGAGAGGACGCGACCGGCTACTGGGGTGGCTCCGCTACCGCCATCACCGAGGGATGCGAGTATCCCGCGCAGGCGGCGAAGTTCGTGAAGTGGCTGAACACGTCGCCCGAGGCGCTCGAGGCCATGATCACGCTCGGCGGCCTCTATCCGGCTGCTAGCGAGGGCCAGACCGGCCCAGCGCTCGAGGAGCCGCCGGTGATGCTGCCCAATCAACCCGAATTCTTCGCTCTGGCGGCGGAGATCGCCGGGACAGCACGCGGCTTCACCTGGGGCCCGAACGTCAACGTGGCATACAACGCCTACAACGAGGCCTTCCAGGGGGCGATCGAGAGCGGCGGCTCCTTCACCGACGCGATCCGGTCGATGCAGGACGCCACGGTGGCCGACCTGGAGACCCAGGGCTACGAGGTCGTCGAGTAAGCAGGTGGTCCGCCGCTGGTGGCCTTGGCCTCCGTCCCGCAGGGGAAGACCCACCGGCGGCGCCACCCGCCCGACGGAGGGACAAGGCCGCCATGACTGACCTGACGACGACCGATGCCGGGACGGGCGGCGCCCACCGGCCCGTCGGCCCGGCACGACGCAGGCGCGCATCCAGCGGCGCGCCCTACCTCTTCATGCTTCCCGCGATGGCGCTGTTCGCCGCCTTCCTGTTGGCGCCGATCATCTATGCGGGCTGGCTGAGCCTGCGCGCGTCCCGCCGGACCGGCGGCGGCATCCTCGGTCAGCGAACCGAGGTGTTCGTGGGCCTCGACAACTACGCGCGGTCGCTCAGCGACCCCGAGCTGTACACGGCCCTCGGCCGAATGGCCGTCTACGGCCTGATCGTGGTCCCGGTCATGCTCGGCCTCGCCCTGCTCTTCGCGCTGCTCCTCGATCTGCCGAACGTCCGGCTGCGGACCGCGACGCGCGTGGGCATTTTCCTCCCGTACGCGGTCCCAGGCGTCATCGCCTCGCTGCTGTGGGGCTTTCTCTATCTGCCTCGGGTGAGCCCCATCCGGGAGGCCTTCGACACGGTCGGCCTGCCCCCGCCCGACTTCTTCGACCCGGACACGGTCATCCTGTCCGTCGCGAACATCGCCGTGTGGGGCGGCGTCGGCTTCAACATGGTGGTCATGTTCACCGCCTTGCGGGCGATCCCCCCGGAGCTCTACGACTCGGCGCGCATCGACGGGGCTTCGGAGCGTCAGATCGCGTTGCGGATCAAGATCCCGCTGCTCACGCCGGTCCTCGTGATGACCGGCATCTTCTCGTTGATCGCGACGCTCCAGGTGTTCACCGAGCCGCAGATCCTCCGCCCGCTCACGAACGTCATCTCGTCGTCGTGGATGCCGCTGCAGAAGATCTACACCGATGCCTTCGTCCTCAACGACATCTACTCAGCGGCCGCGACCTCGATCGCACTCGCAGGGGCGTCCCTCGTTCTGTCGCTGCTGGTGCTGAGTGTCATGCAGCGACGCGCGTTCGGAGAGAACCAGTGATGGCCGGCACACCTACCGCCGCTCCGGCCACCGTCGGCCGTCCGCCGAAGGCCATGCCCGCCGGCTCGCGCCGCGGCCGGACCAACTGGGGGGCGACGGCGCTCCTCGTCCTGGGCGCGATGTACTGCGTGCTGCCCTCGCTGTGGGTCTTCATCGCCGCCACGAAGTCGCCCGGCGAGCTGTTCACGACATTCTCGTTCTGGCCCAGCGTCACCGGGGGCCTGCAGGAGAACCTCTCCGAGCTCACCGCCTTCGGTGACAACGCCTTCTACCGGTGGGCGCTCAACACGCTGCTGTATGCGGGGGTGGGCTCGGTGCTCACGGTCGTGGTCTCGGCAGCCGCGGGCTACGCACTTGCGAAGTACCGGTTCCGCGGCCGGGAACTGATGTTCCGCCTCATCCTCGCCGGTGTGCTGGTGCCGCAGGTGACGCTCGCCATCCCGCAGTACCTCCTGCTGGCGAAGGTCGACCTCACGGGGACGTACTGGTCCGTCCTGCTGCCGAGCCTCATCAGTCCCTTCAGCATCTACCTGTGCCGCATCTATGCGACCGCGGCGGTGCCGGACGAGCTGCTCGAATCGGGGCGCCTCGACGGATCGAGCGAGTTCAGGCTGTTTCGCTCGATCGGCCTGCCGCTTATGGTGCCCGGTCTGATCACCGTGCTCCTGCTGCAGTTCGTCGCCATCTGGAACAACTTCCTGCTCCCGTTCATCATGCTGTCGGAGAGTGAGAAGTACCCCCTCACGGTGGGCTTGTTCGCATTGCTCAACCAGGGAGCGAGCCAGCCGGCGCTCTACACGCTCGTCATCACCGGAGCGGCTCTGTCGATCCTGCCGCTCATCGCGTTGTTCCTGCTGCTGCAGCGCTACTGGCGGCTCGACCTGCTGAGCGGCGGGCTCAAGGGCTGATCGCACCCGTAGAGCACCCGCCGCCCCTGACCCGTGGAGGTCCGTGCATGACCACGTCCGAACGTCCATTCCCGCCCGGCTTCGTCTGGGGGGCGGCGACCGCCGCCTTCCAGGTGGAGGGCGCTCCTGAGGTCGACGGCAAGGGTCCTTCCGTCTGGGACACGTTCACCCGGGTTCCCGGAGCGATCGCGGACGGCGCGATGGCTGACGTCGCGTGTGATCATTACCACCGCTATCCCACCGACATCGCGCTGCTCGCCGAACTCGGCCTCTCCGCCTATCGCTTCTCCATCTCGTGGCCCCGCATCCAGGCCGACGGCACCGGACCGGCCAACCAGAAGGGATTGGACCACTATCGGCGCGTCGTCGACGCGTGCCTCGAGAACGGCGTGGCCCCATACGTCACGCTCTACCACTGGGACCTTCCGCAGGCGCTCGAGGACCGCGGCGGGTGGCTCGATCGCGACACGGCGTACCGCTTCTCGGACTTCGCCGGTCTCGTCGCGGGCGCCCTGGGTGATGTCGTCCAGAACTGGATCACGGTCAACGAGCCCAAGGTCGCCGCGCACGCGGGCTATGCGGCGGGCATCCACGCACCCGGCGTCGCCGACCCGCTCGGCGGGGTACGCGCGGCCCATCACCTGCTCCTGGCGCATGGGCTCGCCGCTCCGGTGCTGCGCGGGCGGGTCGCCGCCGGCGGGCAGATCGGCATCTCGCTCGATCTCACCCCGGTGCGGCCGGCGTCCGGCTCGGACGAGGACCTCGCAGCCGCCCGGCGGTTCGACGGCAACTTCAACCGGATGTTCCTCGAACCCGTGCTACGCGGCAGGTACCCCGACGACATGGTGGAGTGGTACGGCGGCACACCGTGGGTGTGGGACGGCGACCTCGACGTCATCTCCGTCCCCACCGACTTCCTGGGCATCAACTACTACCGGGGCCACGTCATCGCTGCGGGCGGCACAGGGCTGGCATCGGGTTCGCCGATGGAGCTCGACGCCGTCCATGTCGTCCCCGAGGGGACGCCCGTCACGGTGATGGGCTGGACCGTCACCGACCACGACCTGCACGACCTCCTCGTGCAGCTGCGGGACCGGTACCCGGGAATGCCGCTCCTCGTCACCGAGAACGGCGCCGCCTATCCGGACGAGGCTGGGCCGGACGGCGTCGTCGACGACCTGGAGCGTCTCGCCTATTTCGACTCGCACCTGCGGCAGACGCTCGACGCGATCCACGGTGGCGTCGACGTCCGCGGCTACTTCGCGTGGACGCTGCTGGACAACTTCGAATGGGCAGAGGGCTACGGCCCTCGATTCGGCCTCGTCCGCGTCGACTTCGAGACTCAGGAGCGGACACCGAAGCGGAGCGGGCGCTGGCTCGGGGGAGTGGCCCGCACCAATGCGCTGCCAGGGGATCGGGCGTGAACTCGGGGATTCGCTACCTCGAGATCGGTGCGGCTGATCTGGACCGCTCGCGTCACTTCTACGCGGAACTGCTCGGACTCGCCGAAGTGGACCGGCCGGACGCCGGCGCCGCTACGGCGTGCTGGTTCGACGCCGGCCCGGCCCTTGTGAAGGTCGTACAGGTCGTGAACGGTGACCCCGGTGAGTGGCGTGACGACGACCTCCAAGGCGGCATTCGGCACGCCGGCTTCAAGACTGCTGACGTCGACGGCCTCATCAGCAGGCTCGAGGCGGCGGGAACGCGGGTCACGGCACCGCCGCGCGACGTGCTCGGCGACGTCCGGATCGCATTCTTCCTCGATCCCGACGGCGCGCGGCTGGAGCTGGTCAGGGGCGCACTCGCCTACGAGCGGGTCGGCTCGCCGCGGCTGGTCGCCGCCGAGGCCGCCGGCCTGCCCGGGCCGGACGCGCCGCCGCGCTTCGATCACGTCGGCATCACAGCGTCAGACTTCGACACGACCTCGAGGTACTGGCGATCAGTCGGGTACGAAGTCATCGGCGACATCCGCCACCACGACGATCCACGCGGCTTCCTCATGACCTATCTGGGCGCTGGCGGCTCGGTGGTGGAGATCTTCAGCTTCGATGTGGCCACCGCGCAACCGGCGGCCTGGGCCGAGAACCGCCTCGGCCTCCGGGGAATCGGCGTCGTCATTCCCGGGGGCGCCGCCGTGGATGTGCCGGACGGCGTCCATGCGGAAGTGGCCCGATGACCGCGGCCGCCGACGCGAGGTGCATTCCCCGTGCGCTCGTCACCGGTTCCAACGACGGAATCGGCGCCGCTGTGGCTCACGCGCTCGTCGGCGAGGGCTACGAGGTCGTCCGCCATGCGCGCAACCGCGTCCGAGCGGACGACTACCTGAGCGACGCGCCGGAGGGAACACAGATCGCCGTCGGCGACTTCGCCTCGCTCGCCGAGACGCATGATGTCGCCCGCCAGGCTGCTGCCCTGGGGCCGTTCGACGTCGTCGTGCACAACGCCGGGACCGGAGCCCCACCTGCGCGGGAACTCACCGCCGATGGCATCGAGCGCACCCTTCAGGTCAACGCCGTCGCGCCGTATCTGCTGACCGCGCTCATGCCACCCCCGGAGCGGATCGTCTATGTGGGCTCTGATTCGATCCGGAACACCCTGCTCGATCTCGACGACATCCAGAGCGGGGCCGACTGGGACCAGGGTGCCGCGTACGGTCGTTCCAAGATCGCGCTCACCGCGTTGGGCCTCTACGTCGCGCGACACTGGCCATCGCGGCTCGTCAACGTCGTCCACCCCGGCTGGGTGCGGTCGAAGATGAGCGGCGAAGCGGCCCCGCTGAGCCTCGAGGAGGGCGCGGACACGATCGTCTGGCTCGCCCTGGCGCGTGACCCGGAGGCGCTGGTCAGCGGCGAGCTGTTCTTCGAACGCGCGCCCGCCCGCTTCAACGACCAGCCGCATGATCCGGGTATCCAGGAGGCAGTCGTCGCGGCATTCGAGCAGCTCACTGGCGTCGTCCTGCCCAAGGACCCCCGGCCGCAGCCACAAAGGTAGCCGGGCCCTGCGTACCTCAGGGGCGGCCTCCGCGGCGAGCTTCGCCAACCGGTTCTTCCTCATGCCTCCTCCTGCTGTCTCGTCGGTCGACGTCGCGGCATGCCCCCCGGAGAGCGGTGTGGCGATCGCCGGGTGCTCGGCCCACCCGGCGACCGCCACGCCTCCGCTCGGCGCGGAGCTACGCCCCACGTGGTCGTGCATGCAGCAGCTGGACGGTGTCGAGGTAGATGCCGCCGGACCGGAACACCAGGTACAGGTCGTGGCTGCCCCGGGTACCCGGCCGGCCGGGCAGGGGCGCCCGCAGGGTGACGAAGTCCTGCAGGCCGTCCGTCGGGCCGACGGCGACGGTGCCCAGGCGCGGGCCGTCCGGAGCGTCGATGCGGATATCGATGGCGGCGCCGGTCAGGTCGGCCCAGTCGTGCGTCGTGGTGGCGACGCGCAGTTCGATCCCGTTGACGCCGTTCAGCAGCACCTTGGTGAAGCCGATCCAGTCGCCGTCGCGGCGGGAGCCGACCGAGTGGTAGCCGCCGGCGCGCTGCAGGGTGTTGCGCTTGGAGACCTCCCAGTGCGTGATACCGCTGCTCATCGTGTAGTGCTCCCAGGCGTTGCGCACGGTCGTCAGATCCAGGCCGCCGATGCGCTCGCCCTTGATGAACAGCAGGCCATCGAGGCGGATGTCCTCGGACGACGCGCCGACCATGAGGTCGTGGTCACCGGTCTCGACGACGGGGCGCTGGCGGACGACGTCCCACACGAACATGTCCTGCGGATCGACCCGGATGCTGACCCGGCGGGTCTCGCCGGGAGCGATCGCCTTGACCCGCTGGAAGCCGACGAGCTGCTTGCGCGGCACCCGGTCGCCGTAGGCGGAGTCCCGCGAACGCAGGTACACCTGGACGACCTCGTCGCTCGTCGTCGCACCGGTGTTGGTCAGCCCGAACCCGACCTCGAACGGCGCGTCGGCGTTCGCCAGCCGCCGGTAGGAGAGGTCGTGGTAGCGGAACTCGGTGTAGGTCAGCCCGTGGCCGAACGGGTAGACGTGCGGCGCGTCGGAGTACCGGTAGGTCCGCTTCGAGGAGATGACGTCGTACTCCAGCATGTCGACCGTGTAGTGATCGTCGTGGCCGTCGGCGTCCGGGCCCATGGCCGGCAGCGAACTCTCGTCGACCAGCCAGGTGGCGCTGAGCCGGCCGGCGGGCGCGTAGTCGCCGAACAGGACGTCGGCGAGCGCCGTCCCGGCGGCCTGCCCGGCGTGCGACGTGTACAGGACGGGCGCGACGTCGGGGTTGTCCTCGATCTCCTTGACGGCGAACGGATAGCTACTGACGATCACCACGACGGTCCTGCCGGGGCGGGCCGCGGCGGTGGCACGGACGAGCTCGGCGTGCTGTGGCGACAGGGCGAGCCCCGGCCGGTCCTGGCTCTCGCGGGCGTTGGTCAGCACGTGGTTGCCGATGACCACGACGGCGTAGTCCGCAGCGCCCGCCGCGGCGGCAGCCCGCTCGGCGCCGCTCTCCAGCAGGTGCTCGGTGAACTTGGCCGGCGCGCGCACGGTTTCGTCCCCGGCGGCGAACGCGTCGTAGGTGAGGGTTGGGCGCAGCGTGCGCTGGACGTCTGAGTCGGCCTGCACGTAGCGGCCGTTCGTGAACCACCGGTAGAACTGGTCGTCCTGGATGTAGTCGACGCCGTAGATCGAGCGGGTCCCGTCCTCGTTGCGCAGGTGGTGGAAGTTGACGTTGATGTTCCAGATGTTGTTGTCGACCATCGTCGCCTGCGAGGTCCGCAGCTCGGTGGCGTTGTTCACGATCGCCTGGTTGCTGTTGACGTAGTTCCCGGTGGCGACGCTGCGGAACATGTGCTGGTCGAAGCCCCAGTCGTAGTCGTGGAACGCCTGCCCGGGACCGACGTGGGAGCCGTCGGCGAGCTGGTAGCCGCGCTCGATCGGTGCGTTCGCCGGTGTGAAGGCCGCTGTCATGGGTGCGTTGCCGGTCCCGTTCGTCACGAACGTCCCATGCGCCACCGACTGCCACGCCACGACGTCGGTGCCGTTGTCGAACCGGACCCGGTCCGCGCCGAGCTTGTCCACGATGCCCTGCAGCGGCGTCACTCGCGCCGGCGGGCGCGGGCTGTAGTAGTCGCGCAGGTTGACGTCCGCGAGCGGCCCGACGACGGCCAGCGTCCGCACCTGCCGCGGATCGAGCGTCAGCACGCCGTCGCGGTTCTTGAGCAGGACGATTTGCTCCCGCGCGGCCAGCAGAGCGAGCTCCTTGCTGCTCTCCAGCTGGTTCGGGGTCGGGTTGGGCGGGATCACGGAGCTGTTGTAGGGGTTCGTCTCGCCGTCCAGGGCACCGGTGCGGATCTTGTACGCGAGCCAGTCGCGCACCACCCGGTCGACGTGGTCCATCGACACGCCGAGCACCCCGGACTGCACGGCATTGCGGGCGGCGAGGGCGCCGTTGAAGCCGGCGCCGTTGCCGTCGTTGAAGTTCGTCAGCCCCGCGATCAGCAGCAGCGCACCCGTCGTGTTCCGGACGGCGACGTCGTCGTCCGGGTCGGGGCTCAGCCCGGCCGGGTAGGAGGTGTCGTGGTCGGCGGGGCGCTCCAGCGGATACGCGTATGGCGCACCCTTGGTGTTGTACAGGTTGAAGGTGTCCCACGCGTCCGGGCACGAACATGAAGTTGCCCGGCGCCCACTCCGCGCGCAGCGTCTGCGTGATCGGGTGGATGATCGTGGGCACTCCATTGACCATGTTGTACGACGTCATCGCGCCGAGCACGGCGCCGGCCTCGACCGGTTTCCGGTAGCTGACGAGGTGGAACTCGTACATCGACCGGATGCTCATGCTGCTGCTCGTCCGCGCCCGGTTCCATTCGTGGCTGTAGGCGAAGAAGTGCTTCAGCTCCGGCTTGGCCAGGATGTAGAAGGGGTCGCGGCCCTTGATGCCGAACGCGTAGGACGTGCCCAGCGTGCCGCACAGGAACGGGTCCTCGCCGTAGGTCTCCTCGAACCGGCCCGCCAGCGGGTTCACCCCGACGTCCAGCACGGGTGCCCAGACCCGCAGCGCGTTGGCGTTGCGCGACCTGGTCTCGAAGCCGACGACGTGGCCCACCTGTTCCAGTAGCTCGGTGTCCCACGTCGATCCCAGGCCCACGGCCTGGGGGAACATGGTGGCGTTGGCCGAATGACCCGGAGGGCGCTGCGGTCCCGCCGGGTGAGCGATGGGTGGCCGTCCCGGCGGAGGCGGGACCCGGCAGTCCCGCCTCCGCCGGCTCGGCCCGATCAGAGGTCAGCGCATTGGCCGGTGACGCGGCCGACCACCTGGTTCGGCACGCCGCCGTCGACCGGTGCGGGTTCGTTGCCCGTGCACGCCACCGGTCCGCTGATGTTGTTGCCGGACACCACGATCGGCCTGGGCACGGTGGTGTTGTCGTGCAGGTTCACCGGTCCCGTGATCCGGTTCCCGGAGATCGTCACGCTGTCGGTGGTGCCCTCGACCCTGACGCCGCCGGAGATCCGGGTGTCGCGCACGTCGACGACGTCGGCGCCGGTCGCCGTGACCGGCCCGGAGATCGTCGCCCCCGAGGCCAGTAGGCCGGCGCCGGCCGCCACCGTCACCGGGCCGACCACCTTGGCGCCCTCGGTCAGGCAGGTCACGCCCGAGTCGACCTCGAGCGGCCGGGTGTGCGGTCCGGAGATGGTCCGGTCGCACTGGACGCCGCGGAACGTGAACCAGTTGATGCCGAGGTCCAGCCAGCCGGCCACCGCGCCGTACGTGCTGGAGATGTCGGTGTCCGGCACCTCCGGCGCGACCGTGAACACGAGGTATACGTCGTGCACGCCCGCGAGCGGCTCGAGGTCGACGGTGGTCTCCGCCCACTCGTAGACGGGGTTCGCGTAGTCCTCCGCGGAGGTCAGGTCGTGCTCCCCGGTCAGCGTGACCGTGCCCAGCTCGGTGCCCTCGACCGGGTCATCGGCCATTACCGTGACGGTCGCGGGTGCCGAGGAGACCTTCAGGTAGCGCAGCGTGAGGTCGAGCAGTTCGGGGTCGCCGAAGTCCACGTTGCGGTACACGGCGTAGTCGCCGTTGCGGATGCGGTTCAGCTGGAGTCCGACGTCGTCGCCGTGGACGTTGTCGGCCCGCAGGTGCGATGCCGCACCGGAGACGTTCCCGGAGGCGTCGAACAGTTCGGCCTGGTAGCGGCCCTCGTAGGGGTCACGGGTCTCCTGGTTCTGGATCACGATCCGTGACGTGTAGGACAGGCCGTTCGACGTCGTGGCCGTCACGTACACCTCACCGTCGCCGGCGCCGGTGGCGCGCAGCGTGGCGTTGTGGGCCCGGTTGTTGTTCCCGGAGGTCTGACCCTCCACGAAGCCCGGGCCTTCGTCGACGATCGTGGCCAGCTCGCTCGGGTTGCCGTCCTCGTCGGCGACCGTGAACGTGACGGGCCGGGTCGTGTTGGTGAACGGATAGGTGACCGCGCTGAGCAGCAGCGAGCCCTGGTACTCGTGGATCGCCCCGAACTTCGTGAACTGGTTCGGTCCCCACGAGATGTCCGGCGGGCGGGAGTCCCAGCCGCTCCTGATGATGACGGCCTCCGCCGCGGTCCCGGCCGGCACACCCTGGTTGCGCAGCTCGACATCGAGCCAGCCCGTGACCGGCCCGGACGAGGTGGCATAGGTCGCCACCGCGCGCACGGTGCCGTCGCCCGAGCCCGTCGCCGTCAGCTGGCCGGACGCGGTGATCGTGGCCAGGGGAGTGGCGCCGCCGTCCGGCGTGGTCACCGTCCACGAGACCGGGCCGTCGACGACACCGGTGCCGTCGATGCCCGCCTCGAGCAGGAGGCTGCCCTGCCGCTGCTGGACGATGGCCGGCACCTCGACGTGGAAGCGGCTCAGCGAGGTGCCGATGTTGTTGTTGAAGTGGTTCGACGTCACCGACACCTTGCCGTTCTCGACCGGGTCGACGTCGCCGAGCCGCAGCCAGGCCACCCGGACACCGGCGGTGGGGAACACCAGGTACAGGTCGTCGCGGCCGCCGGGCAGCCCGGACAGGCTCGCGCCGACGTTGACGAACGTCTGGGCGTGCCCGGTCGGGGGCACCGAGACGGTCCCGACCTTGACACCGTCGGCGCCGGGCCCGCCGGCCCAGATCTCCACCTGCGCCGGCTGCGCGTTCGGGTTGGCCGCCCGCAGCACGATGCCCTCCTGGTCCTCGGACAGGTCGACGTCGCCGTACTCGACCCAGGCGCCGGCCTTGCGCACCTCGATGCCGTACGAGTCGTCCTCGTGGACCGACGTGGGTACCACGTCCGCGCGCAGCCCGGTCGTGGTCTGGTCGGTGAAGGAGTAGTCGTCGAAGGTGTAAGCGGGGGTCACCTTGCCGAGGTCGCGGACCGGCAGCGGTGTGCCGGTGACCTCGAGCTCGCCCGCTGCCCGCTCGTCCTGCTCGGCCGAGGATGTGGCGGTCGTCAGCCGGTACGTGCCCGGCTCCACGTGGAAGCGGCCGGCCTCGACGTCCCAGATGGCCAGCTCCGACAGGTCGGCGTCGATGCTGACCTCCTGCGACTCGCCCGGCGCCAGGTGCACGCGCTCGAAGCCGACCAGAGTCTTGATCGGGTGCTGCACCCGGGACTCGCCGGCGTCCTGGTACGTGGCGTACAGCTGCACGACCTCGTCGCTGGCGACGTCACCGGTGTTCCGTACGGTCACCACGGTGGTCACCCTCGTGTCGGAGGTGTTGGCCACCGTCGACGGCGACACGGACAGGTCCGTGTGCTCGAAGTCGGTGTAGGTCAGGCCGTAGCCGAAGGGGTAGAGGACCTCGCCGTCGTAGTACTGGTAGGTCCGCTCGCCCTTGATGATGTCGTAGTCGGAGATGGTGGGCAGCACCTCGAGTCCCGGGTACCACGTCTGGGTGAGCCGTCCGGCCGGTGCGTAGTCGCCGAACAGCACGTCCGCGACCGCCGTGCCGAGCTCCTGTCCGGCGTGGGTCGTGTACACGATGCCCTTGACGTTCGGGTTGGCCTGCACCTTCCGCAGGTCGAACGGGTAGCTGCCGACAACCACGACAACGGTGTTCGGGTTCGCCGCCGCGACCGCCTCGATGAGCTCCTCCTGCTGCGGGGCCAGCCCGATGCCGGGCGGGGTGCTCTGCCGGTCGAACGTCTCGCGCGAGGTCATGTGCGGCTGGTCCCCGACGGCGACGACGGCGACCTCCGCGCCCTCGGCCTTGGCCACGGCGTCGGCGACACCGTCGCGCACGGTCACCAGCTCGAACTGGCGGTTCGGGCTCGACGCGCCCCCGTTGTGAAGGACGTTCGACGACGCCGGGTCCACGAACACGTTCGGAGCCTGGTTCGGCGCCGTGATCCCGGTCCCCTTGACGAACCGGAGCGACACCAGCCCGCCGGTCTGGCCGACCAGGCCGAGGTTCTGGTCGGTGAACCACTGCTGGGTCGCGCGGTTCTTGGACTGGTAGCCGGGCGGGTCAGCGCTGGCGACCAGCGTGTTGCCCGGGCCGCGGGCGGCGACGTAGCGATCGTGCGCGGCCGAGCGGAGCAGCATGTTGTTGTAGCCGTAGTCGTACAGGTAGAACTGGGCGTTCGCGTCGTCGGCGGATGTGCCGGTGCCGGTCAGCGGAGCACCGGCCGAGGCGCCGGTCACGACGAACCTGCCCGCCGGCGCGCCCGTCCCGTTCGCCACCTTCAGCGCCACGAGGTCCACGCCGCGGCTGAACGACAATGCGCCGGCGCCGCCGTCGAGCTTCGACTCGACCTCGTCCTTGATCAGCGTCGTGTAGGGGTACGTGCCGGCGTAGAAGTCCGTCGAGTTCTCGTCGCCCAGCGGGCCGGCCAGGGCCACATCGCTCGACGACGACAGCGGCAGGATGTCGTCGTCGTTCTTCAGCAGCACCACCTGCTCACGCGCCGCCTGCGCGGCGACGGCGGCGTTGGCCTCGGTGGTCAGGGCGTTGCGCTTGTTCATCCGCTTGTACGGGTTCACCGGGTCCACGTCCAGGTCACCGGCGTGCAGGCGCACCAGCAGGACGCCGTAGATGACCTCGTCGATGTCCTGCTCGGTGATCATGCCGCGCGCCAGCGCCTCGTAGATCCACCGGCGCGTCGTGGGCGTGTCGGTGTCCGACGGCGTCATCGCCGCGACGCCGTTCCCGATCGAGTCGGCCATGCTCGCCGCCTGGCCCAGCGTGCTGTTCGGGTAGTACGCGTTCGAGCCGCTCAGGTTGCCCGGCGACGCCGCGTCGGTGACGTTGAAGAAGCTGCCGCCGCTGTAGCCGCCCGGGACCCACTCGTCATAGACGACCGACCTGAGCTCCGGCATCGTCATGACCGGCTTGCCGTTGATCAGGTTGTACCCCGTCATGACGCCGTTGGCCGCGCCGGACTCGATGCCGTAGCGGAAGGCGCGGAAGTAGTACTCGTACAGGTTTCGCGGCGACGCGTTGGCCGAGTACGACGTGCGCTGCGCCTCCTGCCCGTAGGCCGCGAAGTGCTTCAGCGTCGGAATGGTCTGGTAGTAGAACTCGTCCTCCTGGCCCTGCATCCCGCGCGCCATGAAGTCCGCCATCACGCCCGACAGGAACGCGTCCTCGCCCATGCTCTCCGACGCCCGGCCGCTACGCGGGTCGCGCGCCAGGTCGACCACCGGACCCCATACGTTGACGCCGTTGAACCGGGCGTCGACGCTGTTGTAGGCGCGCGTCTCACTGCCGATCACCTCGCCGACGTCGGCGATCAGCTCCCGGTTCCAGGTCGCCGCCAGGCCGGTGTTCTGCGGGAACACCGTGGCCGGCCCGAGCCAGGAGAGCCCATGCAGGCCCTCGGTGCCGGTCCGGAACTGCGGGATGCCCAGCCTGATGATCGCGCCGCTGAACTGGTGCAGCAGGCCCACCTTCTCGTCCAGCGTCAGTCGCGCGATCAGGTCGCGCACCCGCTCGTCCGGGCTGAGGGACGGATCCTGGAACGGGTACTCGTACCGGCCGCTCTGAGCCGCGGCCGCGGCACCGCCTGGCGGCGCCGCGTCCACGGCTCCCGCCCCCGGGGCCTGGAGGATCGCGGCGGCCAGCAGCGGGACGACAAGAACGGCCAGCAGCCCGCGCGCCGCGCGGACGAGCCGCCAGCGAAGGCCGCTGGGCTCGTCGGGCCGGCGCCTGGGGTGTGGACTCGGCGACATGAGCTCGACATCCTCTCGGTCGGGACGCGCCGGCCTCGCGGGCGCCGTCCAGGAGCGGGGAAGTGGTCGGTCTGAGTCGAAGCGCTTCGAAAGTGGCAGTAGATGTCCGCTATGTCAATAGCCGGAGTCGAACGGGTTTCCTGTTCGCGTTCCCGGAAACCAGCGGGGAAACCGGCCATACGCTGCTGGTAGGCCCATGTGCGATGATTTGCGGATGCCGTTTCGCGAACCATGCGTCAGAGGCAGTGAGGTGAGCCGTCGGTGGCGCCGCGGATGATCGACGTGGCTCGTCGCGCGAACGTCGCGCTGAGCACCGTGTCATATGCGATCAACGGGACCCGGGCGGTGTCGGCCACGACGCGGCGGCGCATCCAGAAGGCGATGGACGAGCTCGGGTACGAGCCGAACGCCATCGCGCGGGGGCTGGTCAGCAAGCGGACCCGCATCATCGCGCTGCTCTTCCCGACCCCTGAGCGTGGCATGGGCGTCACCGAGATGGAGTTCGTCATCGGTGCGGCTGAGGCGGCGCTGGAGCGCGACCACCACCTGGTGCTCTGGCCCAGCGAGCTGCGCAACGTGCGGCAGCTCGACCGGCTCACCGGGCAGGGCCTGATCGACGGCGCCGTGGTCATGGAGGTCCGCCTGGACGACGAGCGGGTCGACCTCCTGCGGCAGGCCGGCCTGCCGTTCAGCATGATCGGGCGCACCAGCGAACCCGGCTCGATCAACTACGCAGACATCGACTTCGAGCAGGCCGCTCGGGATGCCGTGTCGCATCTGACGGCGCTGGGGCACCGCAGCATCGGCTTCCTCAACCATTCCCCGTCGGCGTTCTCGGTCGGGTACGGGCCGACGGTGCGGGCCGCCGACGGGTTCCGCCGCGCGGCCATGGAGGCCGGCGTGGAGCACTTCGAGCGGCTGTGCGGCGACAACGTCGCTGCCGGGCGCGCGGCGTTCCACGAGCTCAGGGCGATGGCGCCACACCTCACCGCGTTGGCCGTGATGAACGACCACGCCATCGTCGGTGTCATGGACGCCCTGGACGAGATCGGCTGGCGGGTGCCCGGCGACTTCTCCCTTTTGTCGATGGTCTCGTCCACCAGGGTGACCGAGATGATGCGGCCCAAGCTCACGACCCTTGAGCCGCAGAGCTCCGAACTCGGCCGCCTGGGCGTGCACATGCTGATCGACGAGCTCGAGTTCCGTGCCGGCGAGCCTCCCACGCCGACCCAGGTCCTGCTGCCCTGCCGGTTGGTGGAGGGCCAGAGCTGCGGGCCGGTCCGCGCCTCCTGAGCGACGGCCCTGCTTTCTGCCCGACGCTTTGTGTTGATCTTGGAGTAGTGCGGCCATCTATCGGACATTTCACCCCGCGATGGCCGAACAACTCCAAGATCGACACGGTGGCGTCGCCATCTTGTGACCCTCCCGCTCTTGATTTGATCCGGCTGGGCTGTGAAGAATGTGCGATCGAAGCGTTTCGACGAAACGCTTCGATACTTCGACGGCGGCGCACGAGGAGGTGCGGGGATGGCCACGATGCAGGACGTCGCACGGCTCGCGGGCGTCTCCGTCAGCACTGTGTCCTACGTCCTCACCGGCGTCCGGCCGGTGTCCGACACCACCCGCCAGCGCGTCCAGGCCGCCATGGACACCCTCGGCTATCAGCGCAACGCGCTGGCCCGGGGACTGGCCAGCCGGCGGTCGCACATCCTCGCGCTGCTGTTCCCGGCCATCGAGCGGGGGCTCTCCGGCACGGCCCTGGAGTTCGTGACGTCGGCCGCCGAGACCGCCCGCCGGCACGGCTACCACCTCGTGCTCTGGCCGACCGGCGCGGACGACGAGGCGGAGACCCGCGACCTGGTCCGGCAGCGACTCGTCGACGGCGTCGTCGTCATGGAGGTGAAGCTCCACGACCCACGTGTGGTGGAGCTGCAGCGCGGCGACACGCCGTTCACGCTGATCGGGCGGACCGCGGACCCCGCCGGCCTGCCCTACGCCGACATCGACTTCGACGCCACGGTGCGCGACGCCCTGGACCACCTGACCGGGCTGGGGCATCGGCACATCGGGCTGCTCAGCCACTCCCGAGGCAGCCTCCAGGCCGGTTACGGACCGACGGTCCGGGTGCTGGCGGCCTTCGAGCGGGAGGCGCGGCAGCGTGGCCTGCTCACCGCCATCCGGCACTGCGACGAGACCGCCGACGCTGGGCGGGCGGCGGTCGCCGAGCTGTTCGCCGAGCGCCCGGATCTCACCGCGCTGGTGACCCTGAACGACAACGCCACCTTCGGTGCTGTCGCACAGATCGTCGACGGCGGACGCCGCATTCCCGGTGACGTGTCGGTGCTGTCGGTCGTCTCATCGCCGCAGGTGGGCGCCCTGAGCCACCCGCGGCTGACCACCATGGCCGCGCCAGGCGCCCGGTTGGGCCGCCTCGGCGTGGAGTCCCTGCTCGCCCGGATCGAGGGACCGCCGGCCGTCGCGGCCACGGGCGCCTCGACCCTGCACGAGCTCATCCCGTGCCGGCTCGACGTCGGGGCGACCACCGGCCCGGCACCCACCACGAGCTGATCAAGACCGTCCAGAACCGAGGAGCGACATGTTCACCAGGAGAAGACTCGCCGGCGCCGCCGTGCTCGCCTCCACTGCCCTCGTCCTCGCCGCATGCGGCGGCGACGACGACAGCTCGACCGGCAGCGGGGACGGCGGCGGCGAAACGCTGCGGCTGTGGCACTACGAGGGCGCGAACAGCGCGATGGGCGTCGCTTGGGCCGAGGCGATCCGCATCTTCGAGGAAGAGACCGGCGCCACCGTCGAGTTCGAGGAGAAGGGGTTCGAGCAGATCCGCCAGACGGCGAACATGGTGCTCAACTCCGACGAGGCGCCGGACATCATGGAGTACAACAAGGGCAACGCCTCGGCCGGGCTGCTGGCCTCGCAGGGGCTGCTGACCGACATCACCGGCGTCGCCGAGGAACGCGGCTGGGACCAGCAGCTCTCCGAGAGCCTGCAGACCACGGCCCGTTACGACGAGCGCGGCGTGATGGGCTCGGGCGCCTGGTACGGCGTCCCGAACTATGGCGAGTTCGTCATGGTCTACTACAACAAGGATCTCTTCGCCCAGCACGGCGTCGAGGTGCCGACGACCTATGACGACCTGCTGGCCGCGATGGACACCTTCGTCGCCGCCGGAGTCACGCCGCTGGCCATGTCGGGCGCGGAGTACCCGGCCGGTCAGCTCTTCTACGAGCTGGCGCTGACCCAGGCCGACCGGCAGTTCGTCAACGACTACCAGCTGTACGAGAACCCCGTCGACTTCACCGGCCCCGAATTGAGCTACGGCGCCGAGACGTTCGACGAGTGGATCAAGGCCGGCTACGTCAGCGGCGAGTCCGCCAGCCTCACCGCCGAGGACATGGGCACGGCGTTCATGGCCGGCGAGTACCCGATGGTCTACTCCGGCTCCTGGTGGTACGGCCGGTTCGTCGACGAGATCGCCGACACCTTCGACTGGGGCGTGTTCACCTTCCCCGAGTCCGACCTGCACCCCGGCTCCAGCGGCAACATCTGGGTCGTCCCGACGGGCTCGGAGAACAAGGAGCTGGCCTACGAGTTCATCGACATCACCATGCGCCCGGAGATCCAGGCACTGCTCGGCAACAACGGCGGTGTGCCGGTCGCCGCCGACCCGGCCGACATCACCGACCCGAAGAGCCAGGAGCTCATCACGCTCTTCAACGAGGTCAACGACTCCGACGGGCTCGCCTTCTACCCGGACTGGCCGGTCGCCGGCTACTACGACGTCCTCGTCGCCGCGCTGCAGCAGCTGATCAACCAGAGCGCGTCGCCCGCGGACGTTTTGGAGGAGCTGAAGGCGCCCTACGACGCCGGCGTCGCGGAGATCACCGGCTGATCGCCGGAGGAACCCGTGGTCGCGACACCATCCACCCCACCCACCCGGCCGCGCTCGCGCGGCCGGGTGGCCTCCGGCATCGGCGAGGGCGGCCGGGCGTACTGGCTGTACCTCCTCCCGGGCGGCCTGCTCTTCCTCGGTGTCATCGTCGTCCCGTTCTTCATGAACCTCGGCCTGAGCCTCGCCAAGTGGCCGGGCATCGGGGAGCTGACCTGGATCGGGTTCGACAACTACACCGAGCTCTTCGCCGACGACGCCTTCTGGGCCTCGTTCCGCAACTCCGTCGCGATGATCGTCGCAATGGTGATCGCGCCCACCGTGATCGGGCTCATCCTGGCCGCGGTGCTCTTCGACGTCATCGGCAAGCGGTTCGGCGGCCGCAGCGCGAGCGCGCTGCGGGCGATGTACTACCTGCCGCAGATCATCCCGGTGGCCGTCGCCGGCATCGTCTGGGGCTGGATCCTGCGTCCCGACAACGGGGCGCTGAACGGCCTGCTCGACGCCGTCGGCCTGGACGGCCTGGCGCAGAACTGGCTCGGCGATCCCGACACTGCCATGCCGACCGTCATGGCGATCATGGTCTGGGTCCAGATCGGCTACCCCGTCGTCATCTTCATGGCGGCGCTGCAGCGCGTCGACCCGGAGCTGTACGAGGCCGCGGAGATCGACGGCGCGGGCTGGTTCCGGCGGTTCCGGGCCATCACTCTGCCCCAGATCCGGCCGGAGACGTTCGTCGTCACGCTCACCTGCACCATCGCAGCCCTCAAGGTGTTCGGCCCGATCTTCGTGCTGACGAGGGGCGGCCCCGGCAACGCCACCAACGTGCCGTCGTACTTCGCCTACCAGAACTTCTTCGAGAAGGCGCGGGTCGGCTACGGAGCCGCCATCGCCACCGTGCTGACGCTGATCATCATCGTGTTGAGCATCGTGTTCATCCGTGCCCAGGCGGCGAGCGAGCGAAAGGACCGCGGGTGATGACCACGCTGGAGTCCACGTCGACGGCGGCCGGGCCGCCCGCGGAGCCGTCGCCGGCGACGGGCCGCCGGCGCGACCGCCATCATCGCGGCGCGGTGCGCTGGATCGTACTGGCGGTCCTCGTCGCCGGCGCGGTGGTGATGCTGTTCCCGTTCGGCGTCATCGTCCTCAACGCGTTCAAGTCGCCGGCGGACTACTCGACCGCCGGGCCGCTGAGCCTGCCCACGGAGATCTACACCACCGGCATGGTGGACTTCTGGAACCGGGTGAACTTCGGCCAGAAGCTGTGGAACTCGTTCTTCATCGCGGGCTCGGTCGCTGTCCTGGGCGTCCTCATCTCGCTGTTCAACGCCTATGCGCTGGGCATCGGCCGGGTGAGGGGACGACTGTCGATCGTGGTGCTGTTCCTGATGGCGAACATGCTGCCGCAGGAGACGCTGATCTACCCGCTGTACTACATCTCGAAGGAGATCGGCCTCTACGACACCCAGTTGGCCGTGATCATCATCTTCACGGTGATCCAGAGCGCGTTCGGCACCTACCTGCTGGCCTCGGTGTTCGGCACCTTCCCGAAGGAGGTGCTCGAGGCGGCCGCTCTCGACGGGGCGAGCAAGTGGCAGACGCTGTGGCGGGTCGTCTTCCCCATCAGCCGCCCGACGCTGTCCGTCCTGCTCATCTTCTTCTTCATCTGGACGTGGAACGAGTTCTTCATCCCGCTGATCTTCCTGATCTCCAACGACAACCAGACGGTGCCCGTCGCCCTCGGCGTCCTGGAGGGGGACCGGCTGATGGACGCGACCACGACCAGTGCCGCCGCGCTGCTCGGCGTGGTCCCGGCGATCGTCTTCTTCCTCATCTTCCAGCGCACGCTCGCCCGGGGCATCACCGCCGGCGCGGTCAAGTGAGACACCTGAAAGGAACCAGAGCGTGAAGTTCACCGACGGCTACTGGGGCATTCGACCCGGAGTCACCGCCCTGCACCCGGCCGAGGCCTACGACGTCGAGACGACGGAGAGCACCCTCACGGTCTACGCACCCACCCAGCGGATCCGCCGGCGTGGCGACGTGCTCAACCGGCCGCTGGCGACCGTCAGGTTCTCCTCGCCCATGCCCGACGTCGTCGCCGTGCGGATCGTCCACCACGCCGGAGGGCTGCGGCGGCCGCCGTCGTTCGAACTGCCCGGTGCCGCGAGCGTTCCGGTGACGACACACGCCGGCGACGACGTCGCCGAGCTGACCTCGGGCGGGCTGACGGCGCGAGTGGTCCGCGGCGATGACTGGCGGGTCGACTTCGTGGCCGGGGACCGGGTCCTCACGTCGTCGAGCACAAAGGGCATGGGCTTCATGACCACGCCCGACGGCGTCCACCACGTGGCCCAGCGGCTGGACCTTGCGCCCGGTGACGTGGTGTACGGGCTGGGGGAGCGGTTCGGTCCGCTGGTGAAGAACGGGCAGACCGTCGACATCTGGAACAACGACGGCGGCACCGCCAGCGAGCAGGCCTACAAGAACGTCCCGTTCTACCTGACCAACGCCGGCTACGGGGTATTCGTCAACCACCCGGGCCTGGTGTCGTTCGAGCTGGCCTCGGAGCTGGTGTCACGGACGCAGTTCAGCGTCGCCGGCCAGGAGCTCGAGTACCTGGTCATCCACGGGCCGACCCCGAAGGAGATCCTGCGGCGCTACACCGCGCTCACCGGCCGTCCGGCCCGGGTCCCGGCCTGGTCGTACGGCCTGTGGCTGTCGACGTCGTTCACCACCGACTACGACGAGGCGACCGTCACGTCGTTCGTCGAGGGCATGGCCGAGCGCGACCTCCCGCTGAGCGTGTTCCACTTCGACACGTTCTGGATGCGGGAGTTCAACTGGTGCGACTTCGAGTGGGACCCGCGGACGTTCCCGGATCCCGAGGGGATGCTGGCCCGGCTCAAGGCCCGCGGGCTGCGCATCTGCGTGTGGATCAACCCGTACATCGCGCAGCGCTCGCCGCTGTTCGCGCAGGGCGCGGCGAAGGGCTATCTCGTGCGGCGGCCCGACGGGTCGGTCTGGCAGTGGGACCGCTGGCAGGCCGGCATGGGCCTGGTCGACTTCACCAACCCGGAGGCGCGCGCCTGGTACGCCTCACACCTGCGCCGGCTCATGGACATGGGCGTCGACGCGTTCAAGTCCGACTTCGGTGAGCGGGTGCCCACCGACGTGGTGTGGGACGACGGCGCCGACCCGGAGCGGATGCACAACTACTACACGCAGCTGTACAACCAGACGGTCTTCGACGCGCTCAGGGAACGCCACGGCGACGGCGGCGCGGTGGTGTTCGCCCGCTCGGCCACCGCCGGCGGCCAGCGCTTCCCGGTCCACTGGGGCGGTGACAACGACTCCACGTTCGCCTCGATGGCCGAGAGCCTGCGCGGCGGCCTGTCGCTGGCGATGTCCGGGTTCGGGTACTGGAGCCACGACATCGGCGGGTTCGAGAACCTCCCGGACCCGGCGGTGTTCAAGCGGTGGATCCCGTTCGGGCTGCTGTCGTCGCACAGCCGGCTGCACGGCTCCACCTCGTACCGTGTCCCGTGGGCCTTCGACGACGAGGCGGTCGACGTGCTGCGCCGCTTCACCCGGCTGAAGCTGCGGCTGATGCCGTACCTGTCGGCGATGGCCCGGGAGGCCTACGAGGACGGCGTGCCGATGCTGCGTCCGTTGGTGCTGGAGTTCCCGGACGACCCGGCGACGACGTACCTGGAGCGCCAGTACCTGCTGGGCGACCGGCTGCTCGTGGCGCCGGTGATGAGCGCGGACGGCTCGGTGTCGTACTACGTGCCGGCCGGGACGTGGACGTCGCTGCTGGACGGCACGCAGGTGACCGGACCGCGGTGGGTGACCGAGACGTACGGCTTCGACAGCGCGCCGGTGCTGGTGCGCCCGGACTCCGTGCTGCCCTTCGGCGCCGTCGACGACCGGCCCGACTACGACTACGCCGACGGCATCACGCTGCGCCTGTACGAGCTGGCCGACGGTCACGACTCGACCCTCGTCGTGCCCGCGCCCGAGGACGACGCACGCGTCACCTACCGGGTACGGCGCGAGGGCGCGCGCATCGACGTCAGCTCCGACCGCGACGATGTCGCGTGGCGTGTCGAGCTGGCCGGCACCCGAACCGTCGTCCAGGCCGAACCCGGTACGACGCGCCTGACCCTGAACGTGTGACGACGGGCTCAGCTCTGGGGGATGTCGGTCGTGACGGCGAGGGCTCGTGCGGACTCGATGCCGGCCTCGAGCGACTCGACGCGGGCGTCGGCGAATCCGAGCGAGTCGGAGCCGAGCAGCTGGTGCAGCGGCGCGGTCCCGGTGGTGGCGACGGTGACGAGACGTTGATACCGCCGGCCCCGGCGCCGCGGACTACCCTGAACGCGTCGGAGAGGCGCGGACGGGTGGGAAGGGCTCCAGGTGGCACGCAAGGCAACGCTCTACGACGTCGCTGAGCTCGCCGGTGTGTCGATCGCGACCGTCTCGTTCGCGTTCACGAAGCCCGATCGCGTCAAGTCCGACACCCTGGCCGCCGTCATGGCGGCGGCCGACCAGCTCGGCTACGTGCCCAGCGCCGCCGCCCGTGGCCTCGCGCGGGGACGGACCGGCGCGATAGGCCTGTACGCGTTCGACTACCTGCTCGACAGCGACGCGACGGACGAGCAGGCGACGGACATGCCCACCGCGCGGCTGTTCCCGCTGTACGCCGACGAGGTGCAGCGCGGCGTGCAGGTCGAGTGCCGCAGGCGCGGCTACGCCCTCATGATCGGCGGCACGCGGGCGGCGCCGCATCTGTCGCAGGTCATCGATGTCGCTGGGCGGGTCGACGGGCTGATCGCCTTCGCCGGCGCGGTCGGCGAGACCGCGCTGAAGCAGGTCTCCGGCCGCATCCCCGTCGTCGAGCTGGGCGGCGAGGTGCGGGTCGACGGGGTCCGGACCATCTACGTCGACAACCGGCAGGGGATGGCCGACCTCACCAGCCACCTCGTGACCGTCCACGGCCACCGCCGGTTCGGATACCTCGGCGAGCTCGGCACGCCCGAGTTCCGGCAGCGCTTCGACGGCTTCACGGCCACGCTCCGCGACGCCGGGCTGCCGGTTCCTCCGGTCACTCGCAGCCACCCCGGCGACGATCCCACCGCGGCCGCCGCCGTCCGCGGCTTCCTCGAGCGGGGCGACCTGCCGGACGTGCTCGTCTGCGACACCGACCAGAGCGCGCTCGCGGCGATCGACGCGCTCCGCGCCGAGGGGCTGACGGTTCCCGGCGACGTCGCGGTGACCGGGTTCGACGGGATCGTGGCGGGGGAGCTGCTGTCGCCGGCGCTCACGACCGTGCGCCAGCCCATGGAGGCGATCGGGCGGCTCGCCGTGCGCATTCTCGTAGACACCCTGGCCGGCGTGCCGGACGCGCACGTCCACGAGCCCCTCCGGTCGGTGCTCGTCGTCGGCGGGACCTGCGGCTGCCCTCCTCCGGCCGGGACATGAGCCGCGGCCCTGGGCGCTGTCAGGAGGACGGGGGCCGGCGACGGGCGAGCATCGACTGCCGTGCCGCGCGGTGTCCACGTGGTGAGATTTCGCCGCGATCCGGGGCACGTCACCACGTTTTCTGGAGCGTCACCACGATTGCAATCGTGGTGACGCTCCAGAAGTCCTCGTGATGGCCCGCTACCCATCCCGTTTGACGGGCGAATGTTAAGCGCTTAGATTTCGCGCCAGGCCCCGCGGTATCGAAGGAAGGACCAACGATGATCCGACGCAGCTGGATGACGGTCGCAGCGGCCGCCCTCATGACGACCGCGCTTCTCAGTGCCTGCGGTCGCGAGAGCGATGCCGAGGACGACGACGCCGTCGCCGCTGAGATTTCCGACGGACCGGCGACCGGTGAGGTCACGATCTGGGCGCAGGGCACCGAGGGCGAGGCGCTGCAGGACTTCCTGGCGCCGTTCGAGGCGGAGAACCCCGACGTCGACATCACCGTCACGGCGGTTCCATGGGACTCCGCGCAGAACAAGTACCAGACGGCGGTGGCCGGCGGCACGACGCCGGACATCGGGATGCTGGGGACGGACTGGATGCCGACGTTCCGCGAGGCGCTGCAGCCCACGCCGGAGGGGATCGACACCTCGGGCATGTTCCCGTTCTCGGTCGGGACCACCGACCTCGGCGGCACCCACTACGGCGTGCCCTGGTACGTCGAGACCCGCCTCATCTTCTACCGGGTGGACCTGATGCAGGCCGCTGGCTTCGACACGTTCCCGACCGACTGGGAGGGCCTGCGCGAGCTCGCCCGCGCCTACCAGGCCAACGGCGCCGAGTACGCGATCTCGTTGCCGTCGGGCGGCTGGAACTCGTTCCTGAGCATCCTGCCGTTCGTGTGGTCGAACAACGGCGAGGTGATGAACGCCGAACAGACGGAGTGGACGTTCGACACCCCCGAGATGGCCGGCGCGCTGGAGTTCGTCGCCGGCTTCTTCACCGAGGGGCTGGCCAACCCCAATCCGGACACCGAGACCGGCTCGGTCGCGTCGCGGTTCGTCGACGGCTCGGTGCCGATGTTCCTGAGCGGGCCGTGGGACGTTCCCGGCCTGCTCACCGCGGGCGGGCCGGAGTTCGCGGACAAGTTCGCGGTGGCTCGGATTCCCGCCGCGCCCGGCGGCACGTCGACGTCGTTCGCCGCGGGCGCGAACCTCGTCGTCTTCGACAACGCGGAGAACGCCGACGCCGCGTGGAAGGTCATCCAGTGGCTGTCGCAGCCCGAGGTCCAGGTCGAGTGGTTCCGGACGGTGAACGACCTGCCGGCGCAGCAGGCGGCCTGGGAGGACAGCGCCCTGACGCAGGACCCGAAGGTCTCGGTCTTCGGCGAGCAGCTGGAGAACGTGAAGACCCCGCCGGCCCTCACCGCATGGCCCGAGGTCTCGGCGGCCGCCGACACGCAGCTCGAGCAGGTCGTCCGCGGCGGCAAGGACCCGGCCACGGCGCTGGCCGAGCTCCAGGCCACGGCCGACTCCCTGGGCACCGGCGAGTGACGACCGCACCAGCGGCCGTGGTCACCGGGGCGCGTCGTCGCTCCGGTGGCCTCGGTCCCGCCGGCCGGCGCCGCCGGACGGCGGTGATCGCCTACGCGTTCGCGCTGCCGTTCCTGCTGAGCTTCGCCGTCTTCATGGTCTTTCCGCTGCTCAGCTCGTTCGGGATGTCGTTCACCGACTTCCGCAACAGCGACATCGAGACGCCGTTCGCAGTCGCGTTCGTGGGCATCGACCAGTACGTCGCCCTGTTCCAGGACCCGCAGTTCGTCCGGTCGATGCTCAACACTGCGTACTTCGTCGCCGTCGGCATCCCGTTGACGATGATCGCGGCGCTCGCGCTCGCGGTGGCGCTGAACAACGGCATCACCCGGTTCCGCACGGCGTTCCGCGTGGGCTTCTACGCCCCGGTCGTCACCAGCATCGTGGCCGTCGCGGTCGTCTGGCGGTTCATCCTCCAGCCCGACGGCCTGATCAACACCGCGCTCGGCTGGGTGGGGATCAGCGGGCCGGACTGGCTGGCCGATCCGGCCTGGGCGATGCCGGCCATGATCCTCATGGCCGTGTGGCGCAACATGGGCACGCTGATGATCATTTTCCTGGCCGGACTCCAGACCATCCCGCAGGACGTCCTCGAGGCCGCCCAGGTCGACGGCACGAACGCGTGGCAGCGGTTCTGGCGGGTGACGCTGCCGATGCTCCGGCCGACGCTCCTGCTGGGCGCCGTCCTGCTCTCCGTCGGCTTCCTCCAGCTCTTCGAGGAGCCGTTCGTCATGACCAGGGGCGGGCCGCTCGACGCCACGCTGTCGGTCAGCTACTTCACCTACAACGAATTCGGCTTCGGCAACTACGGCACGGCGTCGGCGGCGAGCTACGTCCTGTTCGTCGCGATCGCGTTGCTCAGCATCGTGCAGTTCCGAGCCTTTCGCAGCAAGGGATAGGCCGTGACACAGTTGTCGACCGCGGCACCGGTGGTCCCGGGGAACCGGCCCGGCACCCCGCCGCCCCCCTC
>NZ_SMLB01000029.1 GCF_004349105.1 Jiangella aurantiaca | reverse complement strand
CCGCCGGACACCCCCGGCACGCCGCCCCCGGGTGGCGATGACGGCGACGAGGACGGCGACGACAACGGTGGCGGCGGCGATGGCGGCGGCGATGGCGGCGGTGACGGTGACGACGACGACCTCGCCGACACCGGCAGCAGCTCCACCCCGCTGCTCCTCGCCGGGGCGCTGCTGCTCCTGGCCGGCGCCTCCGTCCTGGTCGCCACCCGGCGCCGTCATGGGACGGGAGGCCTGACCAGCTGACACACGACCGCGGGGCCGGCTGCGGCCGGCCCCGCGCTCGACGAAGGGCCCGGCGCGCCGTCGATCGACGGCACGCCGGGCCCTCCGCACACGCCTCCCGAGTCGATCTTGGAGTAAGCGCGCTATTGGAGCCGAAATGTCCGATAGATACCGCCATTACTCCAAGATCAACTCAGGAGGCGTGGGACGGCGCGAGCGGGTCAGGGGGCGGGCGGCAGGATCGCCAGTGCCCGGGCCACCGTGACGGCCTCGTAGCGATCGGCCGCGCCGAGCTTGCGGTACAGCGAGCGGGCCGTCGTCTTCAGCGTGTTGCCGGAGATGTACATCGACTTGGCGATCTCGCTGAGGGTGTCCGGCCCGTCCAGCGACAACAGCACCTCGGTCTCACGCTCGGACAGTGTGGGCGCGCCGGTGGTGTTGGCACGGTGCAGCGCCGCCAGCTCGACCGCCAGCGTGCTCAGCGGGCCCGACGACGGCAGCGGCAGGTCGCCGCCGGTGATCGCCGTCCGCAGCGCCGGCGGCAGCAGCAGCTGCCGCCGGGCGCCGGTGCGCTCGACCAGCGCGAGCAGCTGGTGGACGTCGCCGTCGGCGGTGACGCCCCGCTGCAGGGCGCTCTCGACGTGCAGGGCATAGACGTCGGCGCGGACGGTCAGCGGGACGGCGCCGAGGTCGCCGAGGGCCGCCAGCTCGCGGCTCGCCTCCAGCGGGTCGTGGGCGGTCAGCAGGGCCCGGGCCCGCGCGACGGCGAGCAGCGCGGCGTGCCCGGGCGGCGCGACCGCGCTCTCGAGCACGTCCAACGCGGCCTTCGGGTCGTCGCGGGCCAGCAGCGCGTGCGCCCGGGCGATCGTCGCGAGTAGCCGGTTGAGCGGCAGCCGGTTGGTGTCGTAGCCGTCGCCGGTGAGCAGCTCGGCGTGCCCGGCGGCCGTGCGGTCGCCCGCCAGCAGCGCGAGCACCGACCAGACGTGCGCCAGCCGGGCTGCCGGCGGGACGGCGTCGCGGTCGACCCGGCGCTGGGCGCGGTGCAACCGCTCGGCCACCCCGGTGGTGCGCCCGTGCTCGAGGTCGAGTGCGCCGCGGGTGAGGTGGATGTGGTCGGTGAACTGGTTGTCGGTCCAGCCGTGCCGCCGGGCGATCTCCGCAGCCGACCGCGACTGCCGGGCCGCGCCGGCGAGGTCGCCGCGCAGGAACGACGTGTACGAGCGCAGCGCCTCGCTGTTCGCCTCGTGCCAGGCGATGCCGTGGTGCCGGGCCTGGGTGGCGGTGTGGCTGAGGATGCTCTCGGCGGCGTCGAGCTCGCCGGTGGCGAGCCGGTTGGCGCCGGTCTGCCAGTCGAAGTAGACGACGCGGTCGAGGTGATCGCGCCGCTGGTCGTCGGTGGCCGCGTCGATCAGCGCCTTGCCCTTCCGCTCGACGGCGACGGCGGCCGCGGCGTCGCCGCGTGCCCGGGCCAGCACCATCTGGAAGCATCGGATGGTCAGCAGCGTGCCGCTCAGCGTGTGCTGGTCGACCAGCCGGTCGGCCTGCGCCACCCGGCGGGCGAAGGTGTCGAGGTCCGGCGGCGGCGCGACGGCGGAGATCGCGGCCAGCAGCAACAGCACCGGATCGGCGGCGACGACGTCGTCGGGCAGTGTGTCCACTGCCGGAAGCAGGTCGTCGAACTGGCCGCGGGCGACCGCCGGCTCCCAGCTGGCTCGCACCACGCTGCCGGCGGTCGCCTCGTCCAGCGTGGCGTCGACCACCAGGGGCAGCGCGTCGGTGGTGCGGCCGCGCGCGACCAGCAGCCGGACGGCACGAGTCACCAGGTCGCTGCGCCGGCCCGGCTGCTCGAGATCCAGCTGGTCGAGCAGGCAGCGGCGGACCGGCTGCGGCAGCCGCCAGTGCCCGTCGTCGGAGGCCGGAACCAGCCGGCCGGCCGTCGCCCACCGGTCGATCAGGGTCGCCGCGTAGGCCGGCAGCGCCTGGTCCTCGAGCAGCAGCGCCAACACGGTCGCGTCGAACCGCGGCGCGGCCGCCGCGTCGGTGAGCAGGGCGCGGTCCGCGGGGCCGAGGTCGCCGAGCACCTCGATGCGGACGAAGCGGTCGATCAGGTCATGCAACTTGCGTTCGGACAGCGTCGCGTCCGGCCGCCGGGAGCGCAGCCACGCGACGACCAGCGCCGGCCAGCCGTCCGTCGTCTGCTCCAGCTCGGCGAGGTCGTCGGCGCTCAGCGCGACCCGGAACCGGGTGGCCAGCTGCCGGACCTCGGAGGCGTCGAACAGCAGGTCCGGCAGCCCGACGAGCTGGATGGTGCCGTCGAGCAGCCGGTCGGCCGTCACCCAGCCGGGGAGGATCCGCGTGCTCAGCAGCAGGCGGGTGTCGTGGTCGCGCACCGACCGCAGCGCGGCGCGTACGCCGTCGCCGTTGGGCCGGACGACGTCGTCGAGCAGGATCGCCGGCGGGTCCGCCGCGTCGTCGGCGACCACGTGGGCAAGGATCTCGTCGACGACGGCGCCGAGGTCGTCACCGGCGTCCGGATCGACCCGCGCCACCAGGCCGGGACCCAGCCGGCGGGCGACGTCGTCGAGCAGCAGCGACTTGCCCAATCCGGGCGGGCCCTGGACGACGACGATGGGCGCCGCGTCGCGCCTGGTCAGCGGCTCGCTGAGACGCGGCCGGGACAGAATGGGGCGTGGCCCCGCCCGCCGGCGGTCACCCTCGGCACCTTGCATCGTGCGATCTCCCTCTGCCACTCGCCCGATGACGATCTTAGACTCACCCCCTTCCTCACCCCACGATCCACCCCAGCCGACCCGTCAGCAGTGTCGGCTTCTGCCGTCCTGGGAGGGTGCCGGACCGCGATCATGGGTGAAGGTCGCGATGGGGGGCCCGGCGATGTGGAGTGATCGCAGGGTGAGGGGAACGGGTGGACAAGGACGTACGCGACGCGTTGATCGGTCGCGACAGTGAACAGACCAGGATCCGCGAAGTCCTGCTCAGGTTGACGGCCGGCGAGGGGGGCGCGGTCGTCGTGGAGGGAGCCGCGGGCGTCGGCAAGAGCGCGCTGGTGCGTGCCGTGGCCGACGACGCGCGTTCCGGGCGGCTGACCGGGCTCGACGAGGTGACCGTGTCATCGGTCGTCGCCGCCGACTCCGAGCGCGGCTGGCCGTTCTCGGGGCTGCATCTCGTCCTATCTGCGGTCGTCGGCTCGCTGGAGCCTGAACAGCAGCGGCAGGCCGCGCGGCTGGTCGACGACCTGACGACGCAGCTGGACCAGACCGCGTCGGCGTACGAGATCGCCGTCCAGGTGCAGCCGGTGATCAGCCGGGTGCGGCGGCCGCTGGTCATCGTCATCGACGACGCGCACCTCCTCGACCCGCAGTCGCTGGAGGTGCTGGGCTTCGTGGCCCGCCGGGTCGGGACGTCGCCGCTGGTGTTCCTGGTGGTCGTCGACACCGCCGAGCGCGTGCCCCCGCTGCTCGGGCTGCCGCTGATCCGCCTCGGTGAGCTGCCGCCCACCGACGCGACCGAGCTGGTCCGCCGGGCGGCCGGCTCGCACACCCTGCACAGCGTCGCGGCCCGTATCGCCGCCCGGGTCGGCGGCAACCCGCGCGCCCTGCTCGACGTCGTCGGCCGGGTGCCGGACGTACAGCTGCTCGGACAGGTGGAGCTGGACCGGCACCTGCCGCATTCGCCGGTACTGCAGGCGCTGCAGCTGCCCGAGCTGGGGTCGCTCACCGACGACCAGCGGTTCGCGCTGCTGGTGGCCACCGGCAGCGAGGACCACCGCCTGACGCCGCTGCTGAACGCGCTCGGTTCGCCGGACGCACCGCACATCGCCTGGCTCTTCGCCGAGCACCTGAATCGATCCGACGGCACGTTCACGCTGAAGCGCCCGGCCGTCCGTTCGATCATCTGGCAGGCCGCCACCATGGCCGAGCGCGACGCCGCCCACCAGGCGCTGGCCGCCGCGTACGAGGACTCCGACCCCGGCTGGCAGCTCTGGCACCTGGCACAGACCCGGCACGACCACGACGACGAACTGGCGAAGCGGCTGGAGCGGGTGGCCGCCGAGTCGCTGGTCCGCGGCGAGGTGGAGCGGTCGCTGGCGTTCGCGCGCGAGGCGGTCCGGCTCACGTCCAAGTCCAGTGAGCGGGTGGGGCGGCTGCTGCAGGCCGGGCGGTTCGCCGTCCTCGCCGGTCGCCTGGACGAGGCGGTGCACATCGCGCGCGAGCGGTTCCGGCTCGACACCACGCCCGAGCAGCGGGCCGACTTCGCGCTGCTGGAGGTGCGCGCCCGCAACCTGCTCGACGGCGAGGTCGCGACCGGCCTGGTCAGCCGGCACGTCGAGGAAGTCGCGCCGATCGACCCGACCCGCGCGGCCGCGCTCGACCTCGCCGCCGCACACGGGCTGGCCGGGCGGATGGAGCAGGCCGAGGCGGCCCGGTTCCTGGCCCTGGCGGAGCGGTTCAGCGACGACTTCGACGCGGCCACCCGCGCCACGCACCGGCGCACGGCCGCACTGCTGGCCTCCGTCAGCGGCGAGCTGGACCGCGCGGTGGAGCTGGTCGAGGCCGACGCCGCCGGCGCCGAGGACCTGTTCGGCGAGGCCGAGACGAACCTGCTGCACGCGACCGTACTGGTCCGGGCCGAGCGGTACGGGCAGGCGCGGCGGCTGCTGCGCGCGGTCACCAGCGGGCAGTTCGGCGACTCGCCGCTGCTGCTGCGGGCGGCGCTGGCCGGGCTGGTCCAGCTGGAGCTGCGGGCCGGCCGGCTGCGCGAGGCCGTCGAGGCGGCGGCCGCCTGGGACCGCGTCGACGCCGACAGCGCGCACCGCGCGTTGGTGCCCGCGTACATGATCCGCGCCAACGCCTACCTGGGCGAGGACGAGGCCGCCTGGGAGCGCCGCCGCCAGTCCATCGAGGGGTCACGGCGGCACGGCGACTCGTGGGCAACGGCCGTGATGCAGGCCGAGACCGGCGCGTTCCTGCTGCTGCTCGGCCGGTTCGACGAGGCGATGTCGGTGCTCGACCACGCCCGCCGGCAGGCTTTGGAGCACTCCGACCCATCCATCCTCGCCGTCGAGCCCGACTACATCGAGGCGTGCGTGCGCAGCGGCGAACTGGGACGCGCCCGCGCCGCGCTGGCCGAGTTCGAGCTGCGCGCCGAACGCGTCCCGACGGCGTGGGCGCGGCACACCGTCGCCCGCTGCCGGGCGCTGGCCAGCGAGGGCGAGGACGCGCTGACGCTGTTCCGCGAGGCGGTCGAGACCGCCACAGACGCGGTGTCGCCGGTCGAGCAGGCGCGCACGCTGCTCTGCTTCGGCGAGCGGCTGCGCCGGCTCGGCCGCCGCACCGACGCCCGGTCGTGGCTGCAGCGCACCGTCGTGCTGGCCCAGGAGAGCGGCGCGATCGCTTTGGCCGGCCGGGCCGGTCAGGAGCTCGGCGCCGCGGGCGGGCCAGTGGCTCCCACCACCCGGCTCGCCGACCTCACCGACGCCGAACAGCGCATCGCCACCCTTGTCGCCAGCGGACGGCGCAATCGGGAGATCGCCGCCGAGCTGTTCGTCTCCGTCCGCACCGTCGAGGCGCACCTGGGCCGCATCTTCCGCAAGCTCGGCATCCGGTCGCGCACCGAGCTGACCGGCATCGTCGTCGCCGGTCTGGACGACGACGGCGCCGGGCCGGGGTGAGCCGGAGAAAATCCGGAATCGCCGCGTGCTGATCCGGACCGCTGGTGACTCCTACATAGTGACGGGTGGAGGTGCAGGGCCGGCCGGTACATCCGTCCACGGGGGAATCGGCACTCCGCTCCCCGGCGAAGCCCCCCTTCCCGGGAGCGGAGTGGCCGTCCCCGTCGATCAGCGGTTCGGCGGGCGGCCGCCGGTGCCGTCCGGGGTGAGGTCGACGGCGCGGTCCAGGACCTGGTGCGCGATCTCGCCCAGCGTGACCCCGGCCGCGTAGGCCCGGGCCCGCAGTAGCGCGAGCGCGTCCTCCGGCGACAGGCCCAGCCGCGCCACCAGGAAGCCGGTGGCCTGGTGCACCTCGGCACGCCCGGCCCAGACGCCGGTGGGCTCGCCGTCCGTCTCGGCGAGGTCGCAGTCGTGGTCGATCTCGAGGTCGTGGAGCAACGTCACGCCCACGGCGGCCGCCAGGTGCGTCGTCAGCTCGGCCTCCGGCGCCGGGTGGCCGGTCCCCGTGCGGTACGCCGTGAGCACGCCGAGCACGGCGGCGCCCACCGGCACCGGGACCGCGACGATCGTCAGCGGGCCTGTCTGGCGGAGCGCCGCCTCGGTGAACAGCGGCCAGCGCCGCGCGGCGTCACCGGTGCCGAGGCTCGCGGCCACCGCCGTGCCGGACCGGTAGGCGTCGACGCCCGGTCCCTCGCCGAGGACGTCCTGCAGGTCCTCGACGCTCGCGACGACGTCGTCGGTGACGCAGACGGTCAGCCGTTGTGGGAGCGTGTAGGCGAGCACGACGGCGACGCCGTCGGCGCCGAGGATGGAGCGGCAGCTCTCGCCGAGCCGGACCGCCCGCGGCGCACCCGGGCCGGCGTCGGCGACCGCCTGGGCCAGTCGCGACGTCACCTCGGCTCGTGTGGTCAAAGCGGCGGCTCCCGTGCGGCAACCGGCGCACGCGGCCGGTCGCCGGTGCACCAGCCTACTGGGTCACTCGCCGCTGCCGTGGGCGTCGGGCAGCGACCGGGTGCGCACGACGTTCGCCGCGACCCGGCTGAGCTTGACGTTGTTGTCGCGCGAGTAGCGGCGCAGCACCTCGAACGACTGGGCGGCGTCCAGGCCGTAGCGTTCCATGAGGATGCCCTGAGCCAGCCCGATCTCGTACCGGGCGTCGATGGCCTCGCGCAACGTCGACGACCGGCGCGCGTCGGTGATCGCGATGGCGGCGTGCCGCATCAGCAGCCGGGCGACGGCGACGTTGCGGTCGGCCGGCTGCTCGGGCAGCTCCCAGAACACGACGATCGCGCCCGAGTAGTGCGGCCCGAGGTCCAGCGGCAGCGCCAGCAGGCTGCGGTAGCCGATCTCCGCGACGGCCGCCCGCCACCGCGGCCAGCGCGGTTCGGTGGTCGTGTCCTCGACGAGGACCGGGGCCTGCTCGATCAGCGCGGTGAGCGACGGTCCCTCGTCGAGGTCGAACTGGATGGCGTCGGCCTCCTCCGCGCGGCTGCTCGTGCCGGCGACCACCTCGCGCTCGCCACGGGGGCGCAGCAGCGTGGCGCTCGCGGCGTCGCCGCCGACGATCTCCACCCCCTGCTGGACGACGGCGGTCACCGTCGAGCGCACGTCTGGCTGCAGGTAGAGCTGTGAGGCGGCGGCGGCCAGGAGCCGGGTGACGGTGTCCGGTTCGGGTTCCGGGAGCGCCTCGGACGGCGTGTCCATGAAGACCTCGGGGCGTCGGCCTGATGCGGCGGTGCTGCCGCCGGCTGACGTCTTAACCGGAGACCGTCAACGTACCGAGCACGACCCGGAAAGACAAATCACCCGCGGCGTGACGCGCCGGGGCTAGCGCCCGCACCGCCGCCGTTGAGGCCCGGCCTAGGCTCGCCGCCGGCCCCGTTCGGCCGCCGCTGGAACGCGGCCACCTGCGGCGCCGGCTGCCCGGACACCTTGGCGACCAGGCGCTCGGCGACGGTGCGCAGCTTGAGGTTGTTGTTCTGGGAGTGTTTGCGCAGCAGTGCGAACGCCTGGTCGGCGGCGCAGCGCTGCTGGGCCATGAGGATGCCGACGGCCTGGTCGATGACGCTGCGGGTGGCCAGTGCCTGCTCGAGTTGGTCGGCCAGTTCGGCGTCGTGCGCCTGGCGCAGCGCGAGCGTCAGTGCCGTCGACGCCTGCGCGGCGAATGTCTCGGCGCGGCGCCGGTTCTGGATGTCGAACGCCTCGGGCTCATCGAAGTCGTAGAGGTTCATGGCGCCGACCACCTCGCCGTTCACGCTCAGCGGCAGGCTCAGCGACGACCGCACGCCCAGTGCGATGGCGTGGACGCGGTACTCCGGCCAGCGCGGGTCGGACTCCTGGTCGGCGATCTCGACCACCTCACCGGTGGCCAGGCTGTGCACGCACGGGCCCCAGCCGCCGGCGTACTGGCCCTCGTCGACCTGCGCGGCGCGGGGGTCGCTGCTGACGATGGTGCGTGGCTGGCCGTCGTAGCTGGTGGTGATGCCGCATGACGCCGGCGGCTCGACCACGTCGGCGGCCAGCTTCGCGAGCTCGGTGAGGAACTGCTCGACTCGCGGTGCGTCGAGCAGCAGGTTCTGCACCGCACTGAGGAGCTCGGTGAGGTCGCGTCCCGTCGGGGATTCGTTACCAGTCATCTGCTCAGCCCCCCGTTGCGGTGCTCTCCCCGTCTGCCACTCTACGCCGGACGGTGATCAGCGGTACTGCGCGATGAGGTGGCCGGCCATGACCTTGGAGCGCCGGGCGGCGTCGACGTCGCCCTCGAGCGCGGCGATGATGGAGCCCTTCATGAGGATCTGCCACGACCGCGCGAACTCCTCGGGCTCGCGCAGGCCTGCCTCGGCGGCGCGCTTGCTGACGATTGCGCGCAGGTTGGCCAGGTGCTGGATGCTGGCCTGCCCCAGCGGATGTGACCGTCCCATCTCGAGCAGCACGGTGATGAAGGCGATGCCGTCGAAGTCGTCGCTGCGGAACCACTCGTCGAACACGTCGAAGATGGCGAGCAGCCGCTCCTCCGCCGTGTCGCCGCGCTTGTGCGACTCGGTCTCGACCAGCCCGACGGTCCACTCGCGCTCCCGGCGGTCGAGAAACGCCAGGACCAGGTCGTTCTTGGACGGGAAGTGCTTGTAGAAGGTGGCCTTGGCGACATGGGAGCGTTCGATGACTTCGTCGACGCCCACGCCGAGCACCCCACGGCGGGCGAACAGCCGGTAGGCGGTCGCCAGGATGCGCTCTCTCGCGTTCGGCGTGGCGCCGGTGGGGTCCGGAGCCTGCATGACGATTCACCATACCCGTTGACACCGTTCGCTGTCGCGCGGTAGACAGAACTGTCTGTTCATCGGTGTGGAGCAGTGGTGCTCTTGTGAGAAGGTGAGGCGGAGCAATGGATCTCAGACCCACGTCCGAACTCGCCGAGGCTGCCGCCGATCTGCACGGCGAGCCCGATGTCGAGAGCACGGTCCAGAGCGTGCTCGAGTACGCCAAGGCTCTCACCGGCGGCGACGGCGTGGCCGTCATGTTCCGGCAGGCAGGCCGGCCGGCGGTGATGTCGGCCACCAGCCCCGAGGCCGCGGAGGCCGACCTGGTCCAGATCCGGTGCGCCGAAGGCCCCGGCCTGCAGGCCATGTGCGCGGGCGACGCCGTCCTGGTCGACGACGTCGCGGCCGACGCACGCTGGAGCAGCTGGAGCCGCCCGGTCAGCGAACTCGGCTTCCAGAGCGTGCTGTCGCTCGGTCTCGGCACCCATCGGTCGTCCATCGGCGCGTTGAGCGTCTACTCGTCGAAGACGCACGCGTTCGCCGCCGAGCGCGCGGAGCTCGCCCGGCTCTACGCCCGGCATGCGTCCGTCGCGCTGGTGTCCGCCCGGCACGAGTCCGGGTTGCGCCAGGCGATGCAGGCACGACACACGATCGGCCAGGCGCAGGGCGTGCTGATGGAGCGCTACGGCATCGACGCGGAGCAGGCGTTCGCGATACTGCGCAATAGCGCCCGCGATCACGGCGTCAAGCTCAGCGAGCGGGCCGAGCAGATCGTCGCGTCGCGGCCGGCCGACGTCGGCTGAGCCCATTTCACGCCTACCGGGGCGGCCGGTCCCACCGCAGCAGCGCGGCGACGCCGTCATCGGGAAGCAGGGACGGTGCGGTGAAGACCGCCTCCGCGCCGGTGGCGGCCGCAGCGGCCAGCACCAGCAGGTCCGACCGCACGACGAGGGCCACGCGCACGCCGTCGGGCAGCGGCAGGTACGGGTAGTCGGCCGGGCGCACCGTGCGGTGCGCCGCCCGCACCTCGTCGAGGACGACGGTCTCCACACCGGCCTGGACGGTCATGTCCAGGACCTCGGCGAGGCCGACGGCGACGGCGTAGTGCCGGCCGAGGTGCTCCTCCAGCCGCTCCACGGCGCGCCGCCGCCGCTCGTCGACCGCCCGCCTGACCGCGGCGTCCGTCTCCCTGAGGAACGCCTCGTTCGAGGCGCCGCCGGCGCGGCTGCCGTGTTCGGCCTCGACCACGTGCTCGGCGACGTGCGGCGGCAGGCCGGCGCGGACGTCGTGCCGGGCGCGCGGGTCGCCGGCGAGCACGATCAGCGGCGGCTCGGATCCGGCCAGCCGCTCCACCTCGGCCACGACCGCGCGGGCGTTGAACCGCCAGACCTCGTCGGTGCGTCTCTGCAGGTCGGCCATGGCCCATCCGCCGTCGGGCACCTTGCTGAGGTTCTCCGTGCTGCCGTCGACGGTGTGGACGGTGGTCGGCTCGCGGCCCCAGGCGGCGCACTGGTGCAGGTCGGCCCCGAGGTGATCGGCCAGGACGACGAGCACCGGCACCGCCGCCTCCTGGTAGGCCAGCCACGCCGTCGTGTCGGGCAGCGGGCCCCAGGTCAGCACCTCGCGCCCGGACCAGTGCGGCAGCGTCTCGTCGACCAGCACGCCGTCCCGCCCCGCCACCACGAACCGCGCCGTCTCGCCCGGCTTTCCGGTCGGCTCCAGCAGTCGCCTGACCACCTCCTCCGCGACGGCGTGCGGCGCGCCGGCCGCCGCGAGCTCCGCCCGGGCCGCCCGGCCGCGCAACTCCAGCTGCTGGCGCGCGTCCTCCGTCGTCCGGCTGACGTCCATCAGCGCGCTGGCGAACGGTCCCTGGTGGTCGAGGATGCGGGTGAGGGCGTCGAGTCGCATCGTGCCTCCCTCGTGCGGTGGTCAGCTGTCGGGCTCGGTCTCGATGTGCATGCCGGTGACGCCGTCGCCGGCGACGTCGGTCTGCGCCTCGTCGGTTCTGGGGTCGTCTTCGGGCGCCTCCTCTGCCAGCCGGTCGTCCAGCGTCCGCTCCTCCTCGACCCGGAACAGGCCGTAGGTGGGTGCGTCCGTCGGCACCGAACGGGCCTCGGGTTCGGGGGTGTCGTCGGTCGGACGCAGGTCGTCGGCGATCTCCGGGACGCCGGCCTCCTCCTGAGAGGCGCCGGGGTCGCGGTTGGCTTCGTCGTCGGGGCTGTACGGATCGCTCATGTCGTCCCTCCCTGTTCGCCCTGCTACCCCGTGCGTCCGGCCGCAAACGACGGTGGTTGGTTTCGGCCCGGACGGGTACGGGCCAAGGGGACGGAGGTGATCGCCATGCCGAGGGAATGGAGCGCCAAGCGGGAGCGGCAGTACGAGCACATCAAGGAAGGCTTGGAGGACCGCGACTACAGCGAGGATCGCGCCGAGGAGATCGCCGCACGCACCGTCAACAAGGAGCGGGCGAGGTCCGGCGAGGCACGCCAGAAGAGCCGCTCGTCCACCGACGACATCTCGTCCGGCCGGCGTGGCGGACTGCGATCCGGCAAGGGCTCGGGTGGGCGGACGAAGGCGCAGCTCTACAACGAGGCCAAGGAGAAAGGCGTCAAGGGCCGCTCGACGATGACCAAGAAGGAATTGGAGAACGCGGTCGGCCGCTGACCGATACCTGCCGGGCCGGTGCCGAGGGTCACACCGGCCCGGCGCCCTGTCTCGCCGCCGGGATCAGCGCAGCCGGCCGGTGCGGGTCCAGGTCCGGTCGGTGTGCTGGCGCGGGTACGCCGTGCGGGCCGGCACCGAGCGGGACTGCCGCCATCGCCGTCGCTCCGCCGGATGCGTCGACCGCGGCCGTCCGCGCAGACCTCGGCTGAGCAGGCCCGGGGACAGCGACACGGCCGCCGCCGGCACGGAGTCGCGCGGCACGACGTACAGCACGCCGCGGCCGGGCCGGTCGCGCAGGATGAGCCGGGTGGTCAGCCTGCTCTTCCGGGCCAGCACCGCCCCGACGATGACGGCGCCCAGCAGCGGACCGGCGCCGCAGGCGACCATGGCCACGTGCGCGCCGAACTCGTGCGCGACCCAGCCGATCAGCGTGCCGGAGCCGGCCTGCGCGCCGAACAGCACGAGGATGTACAGCGCCATGACCCGGCCGCGCATGGTGCCGGCGACCGCCGTCTGGACCATCGTGTTGCCGCCGGTCAGGTACAGCAGCGACGCCGCGCCCACGGCGACCAGCACCACGCAGAACAGCGGCAGCCACGCGACCGCGCCGGCCACCATCTGCAGCACTCCGAGCACGCCGGCGGTGTAGACCAGCGTGCGCAGCCGCAGGGTCTTGCGCCGGGTCGAGGCCAGCGCGCCGGCGACGGCGCCGGCGGCGAGGCATGAGTTCAGCAGGCCGTAGCCGGCCGACCCGATGCCGAACACGTCGTCGGCGTACGCGGCCAGGACGGTGGCGAGGTTGATGCCGGTGATCGCGACGAAGCCGACAAGCACGACCGACCACAGGATGACCGGCTTGTCGCCGACGTAGCGCAGGCCCTCGCGCAGCTGCCCGCGGGTGCGCTCGATCGCCGGCGCGGCGGACAGCTCGGACGCGCGCATCGCCACCAGCAGCACGACGGCGACGACGCCGGCCAGCGCGTTGACGACGAACGACCAGCCCTCGCCGACCAGCGCGATGCCGACGGCGGCCAGCGCCGGGCCGACCAGCGCGCCCAGCTGGAACACCGTCGAGTTGATGCTGATCGCGTTGCGCAGGTGCTGGTGCCCGGCGACCTCCGGGACGAACGCCTGCCGGGCCGGGTTGTCGACGACGATCGCCATGCCCAGGAACGCGGCGCTGGCCAGCACGTGCCACGGCTGGATCGCGCCGAGCAGCGTCAGCATGCCCAGCATCAGCGCTGACAGCGCGAACAGCGACTGCGTGATCATCAGCAGCTTGCGCTTGTCGAACCGGTCGGCGACGACGCCGCCCCACAGGCCGAACACGAGCATGGGGGCGAGCTGGAGGCTGACGGTGAGTCCGACCCAGGCGACGTTGCCGGTCAGGCTGAGGATGAGCCAGTCCTGTGCGACGCGCTGCATCCAGCCGCACGTGTTGGTCAGGATCTGGGAGATGACGTAGAGGCGGTAGTTGCGGACCCGCAGGGAGGCGAACGTGTCGCGCCAGTGCGAGCGGCCCGGCTCGTCGGTACGGCGACGAGCGACCGGGCGGGTATCTGAGTGGGCTGGTGAGGACGGGTGAAGGGCGGCGGGCGCCGGTCTCACGGTTGCGGTTCCTTTAGATGGAGCGATGGTTGATGGTCGGCGTGCAGCGGTCCCGCCACAGTGGCAGGACCGTGTTCAACGTTAGGTGCTGAATGCCGATTCGTTGAGCCGATAAGGGCTATAAATGTCATCACGGAACTCAATGACAGGCGGTGACCCGTGTTCGATCCGGTGCATCTGCGGACATTCCTGGCCGTGGCGTCGACGCTGAGCTTCACCCAGGCGGCGCAGCAGCTGGGCATCAGCCAGCCGAGCGTCAGCCAGCACGTCCGGCGGCTGGAGGAGGCGGCCGGCCGGCAGCTGCTGCTGCGCGACACCCGCGCCGTCACGCTCACCGACAACGGCGAGGCGATGGCCGGCTTCGCCCGCTCGATCCTCGCCGCCCACGACGAGGCCGCCAGCTACTTCACCGGGACGGCGATGCGCGGCCGGCTCCGCTTCGGCGCGGCCGACGACCTCGCGCTGGCCCAGCTGCCCGCCGTCCTGCGGGCGTTCCGGCAGCTGCACCCGCGGATCAACCTGGAGCTGACGGTCACCCAGACCCGCACGTTGATGCGCCGGCTGGAGGCCAACCAGCTCGACCTCGTCTTCATCAAGGAGTTCCCCGGCGAGACCGTCGGCCGCGTCGTCCGCCGCGACCGGCTGGTGTGGATCGGGCTGCCCGGCACCCAGGTCCGGCCGGACGAGCCCATCCCGCTGATCACCTACACCGCGCCGTCGGTCAGCCGGGTGACGGCGCTGCGGGTGCTCGCGGAGTCCGGCCGCAGCTGGAAGATCACCTGCAAGACCCTGGAGGTGAACGGCGTCCTCGCCGCGGCCCGGGCCGGCATCGGGGTCGCGGTCTTCCCGAGCAGCCTGGTCCCGGCCGACCTCCAAGCCCTGCCCGCGTCGGTCGGCCTGCCGGAGCTCGGCGACATCGACTTCACCCTGCTGTCGAACCCGCGCTCCCCGGTCGAGCCCGTCGAGGCGTTGACGTCGGCGATCCTCGGCCAGCCCTTCGCCGCCCGCGCCGCCGCGCCGCCGCCAACATCACCGCCAGCCTGAGCCGTTGATCATGGAGAAAGTCGGGTCTCCGGGGCGTCGGAAGCCGACCTTCTCCATGATCAACGGGTGATCGGAGCCTCACCTGGCGTGTCACCAGACGATGGCGGCCTTGACGAAGCCGGGCTCCTTGGCGACCAGTGCCTCGAAGGCGGCGTCGACCTCCTCCAGCCCGAAGCGGTGGGTGATCAGCGCACCGACATCGATGCGGCCGGCGGCGACCAGGTCGATGCCGCGCCGGACGCTGTCACGCAGGCGGTCGCGGTCGCGGACGTGGGCGTTGACGACGTCGATGGCCTTCCAGTTCCAGGTGTGCAGGTCGACGGAGCGCGGGCCCTGGTGGTAGCCCATGATCGACAGCACGCCGTGCGGCCGCACCAGCGTCGTCGCGAGGTCGAGGCCCGGCGCGGTGCCGGACGCCTCGACGACGACGTCGAAGTCGCCGACGGCGGGGGATCCCATCTCGCCCGGCGACGCCGCGGCGTCGGCGCCGTGGATCAGCGCCTGCTCGCGTGCGTCCGGCCGCGGATCGATCGCGACCACCTGGCGCGTGCCGGCGTGCCGCAACAGCTGCAGCAGCACCAGCCCCATGAACCCGGTCCCGACGACGGCGACACGGTCGCCGGTGTCGAGCCGGGTGCGGCGCAGCGCCTCGACGACGCAGCCAAGCGGCTCTCCGAGCGCCTCGGCCGGCTCGACACCGGGCGGCACGACGACCAGGTCGCGGACGTCGCCGATGGTGTGGTCGGCGAACGACGCGTCGACCCGGCCGGTGACGATGTCGCCCACGCGCACCGCCGCGATCCCGGGGCCGACGGCGGCGACCTCGCCCACCGGTTCGTGCCCCAGCGCCAGCGCAGAGTCCGGCGCCGCGGGCCCGGCCGTCCACTCCGCCACCTCGCTGGCGCACACGCCGCTGACCAGCACCTGGATCAGCACCTCGCCGTACCCCGGATCACGCAGCTCCACGGAGCGGACCTCCGACGTCCGCGGCCCGGTCAGCTCACTCCGTCTGGTCGCCACCATCGAACCCCTCACCGCGCCGGGTAGGCGATGGTCGACATCAGGGCGTTGGCCGCCTGCCGCGAGTCCAGCCGGGTGTGCTGCACCACGACCGGCATGTCGCTGTACAGCACGACGCTGTAGTCGACGCCCGCCGGGACGCCGAGCGCACCGAGCTGCTGGTGGAGGGCCCGCTGCGCCGGCACGGGCAAGACGTGCGGCCCGTCCGGCTCGCGGTCGGTGAAGTACACCCACAGCTCGACCGTCGCGTCGGCCGGCCCGGTGTTGAGGATGCAGACGCTCTCGTGACTGGCCAGCGCTGGATCGTCACCGCTACTGCCCGGCGGGATGTACCCGTCGGCGACCACCCACACCGTCGAACCGATCGACGACACCACGCGAATCCTCCTCAGAAGTCGTTGGCGCTCTTCGCCATGAGCCCGCCGTCGCAGACCAGGTGCGACCCGGTCACGTACGACGACTCCTCGGACAGCAGCCACAGCACGGCCGCGGCCACCTCGTCGGGCCGGCCGAGCCGCCCGAGCGGGATCTGCGTCGTTGCCGCGGCCCGGATCCGGTCCAGCTCGGCGTCCCGCGCGCCCGAAGCAACCCCCGCTGTCAGCATGGCGGTGTCGGTGGCCCCGGGCACGACGGCGTTGACGCGGATGCCGTGCGGTGCGTAGTCGAGCGCCGCCGACCGGACGAACGCCGACACACCGCCCTTCGACGCGGCGTAGGCGCTGTTGCCGCCGCCGGAGTGCCCGACGAACGCCGCCGGCGACGACGTGCAGACGACCGAGCCGCCGCGCCCGGTCGCGACCAGCCGTCGCAGCGCCTCGCGGCAGGTCAGGAACACCCCGACCAGGTTCACGGCCACGACCCGCTCCCAGGACGACACCGGGAACGAGTGGACCGGCGCGTTGACCTCGATGCCGGCGTTGGCGAAGACCGCGCCCGGGTCGCCGACCGCCGCCGCCACCGCGTCGAACGCGGTTACCACAGACGGCTCCGACGACACGTCGCACGCCACGGGCACCGCCTCGGACGCCCCCAGCTCCAGCGCGGCCAACGCCGCCGCCGACGCCGCGGCCTCGTCCACGTCCAACGCCGCCACTCGCGCCCCGCGCGCGGCGGCCGCCAGCAGCACCGCCCGCCCGATGCCGGACCCGGCCCCGGTGACGGCGACGGTCTCAGCCCACATCGCCGCCGCCCGCCCCGCCCGGCGCCAGGTGGATGTGGATGTGCCGCTCGACGGCGTCGAGGACGGCGTCGCGGTCGCCGCCGCGGATGACGTCGAGCAGTTCCTGGTGCTGCCGGGCGACGTCGGCGGTGTCGGCGTGCGCCGGGGCGTCGCGGCGGAAGTACGCGCGCACCCGCGGCTGGATCGTCTTCCACATCTGCAGGCAGTGCCGCTGCTCGGAGCGGGTGATGACCAGCTCGTGGAACCGGATGTCGAGGTCGGCCAGCCGCTCGGCCTCGCCGGCCGACGCGGCGACCAGCATGTCGTCGACCAGCCGCTGCAACTCCGCCAGGTCGTCGTCGGTCAGCTTGTCCAGCGCCTTGTCGAAGGCAAACCGTTCCAGAGTGATGCGGATCGGCACCAGCACCTGCTCGACCTCGTCCTGTGAAACGCCGAGTACCTCGCTGCCGCGATACGGATAGGACGCGACCAGCCCCTCCTGTTCGAGCTGGCGCAGTGCCTCGCGGATCGGAGCCCGGCTGGTGCCCAGCTCGGCGGCGAGGTCGAGCTCGACCAGCCGGTCGCCGGGCTTGAGCCGGCCGCTGGTGATCGCCTCGCGCAGGATCTCGGCGACGTGCTCGCGCCGCGACAGGCTCGGAACCCGTCGCAAGCCCAGCCTGCTCATAGGCACCTCGAACATTTCATGGCGTGCATGGCCATGATCCTAGAGCATATGAGCGACTGTCGACAATCGGCCGTCGACCCTGATACGGTCCCGCACTACGAACCCACCGGTCATCCCGACGAAACCGAGGAGCCGACCATGAACCTGCGTCATCGTGGGACCGCGCTGGTCGCGGCGGGTGCCGTCGTCACCGCGCTGGCCGCGTGCAGCACCAGTGAGTCCACCCGCCCGGAGGAGCCCGCCGCCGACGACGCCGCGGTGGCCGCCGCCGAGGACGCCGCGCTCGCGGCCGCCGGCGGCGAGCAGCTCGGCGGCAGCGTGACGATGCTCGGCGTGCTGGGCGGCGAGGAGCTCGACGCGTTCCTCAGCGTGGTCGCGCCGTTCGAGGAGGTCACCGGCGTCGAGGTGCGCTACGAGGGCACCCGCGACTTCGCCGCCGTCCTGCAGACCCGGATCGACGGCGGCAACCCGCCCGACCTCGTCGCGACGCCGGCCATCGGCGAGATGGCGGCGCTGGCCGAGCAGGGCGCGCTGGTCGACCTCAACGACATCGTCGACGCGGACGTGCTCGCCGCGAACTACCCGGCCAGCATGCTCGAGACCGGCACCGCCGGCGGCGCGCTGTTCGGCCTGTACAACACCGTCAACCTGGGCGGGCTGATCTGGTACGACCCGCAGCGCTACGACGGACCCACCGAGCCGGAGAGCTGGGACGAGCTGCAGGCCTGGGCCCGCGAGAAGGCGGCGGCCGGCGAGACGCCGTGGTGCGTCGGGCTGGAGAGCGGCGCCGCCAGCGGCTGGCCGGCCGCGGACTTCATCGACGAGATCCTGCTCCGTCAGGCCGGTCCGGAGTTCCATCGCGCCTGGCGCGACGGCACCGAGCCGTGGACGTCGCCGCAGGTGAGGCTGGCCTACGAGACGTACGGCGAGATGATCGCCGACGGCATGGTCTACGGCGGGACGACGACAGTGCTCAGCACCGACTTCTCCCAGGCGGCCAACCCGATGTTCGCCCCCGAGCCGGGCTGCTACCTGCACCAGCAGGCGACGTTCATGGGCGGCATCATCACCGACGCGTTCCCGGACCTGGAGCCGGGCGAGGACCTCGACTTCTTCCCCGCGCCGGACTTCAGCCCGGAGCACCCCGGCATCCGATCCATCTCCGGCGAGATCCTCGGCATGATCAACGAGACGCCGCAGTCGGCTGCGCTGACCCGCTACCTCGCCTCCACCGAGGCCGGCACGCTGATCGCAGCGACCGGCCGCTGGCTCTCGCCGAACGTCACCGTGCCGGCCGAGGCCTACGAGGACCCGTTCCTGCGCCGCGCCAACGAGGTGCTGACCTCGGCTGAGGCGACGTACCCGCTGGGCAACTCGCTGATGCCGCAGTCGGAGGTGGACGCGTTCTGGCAGTCCGGGCTGACGTTCGCGCAGAATCCGGGCGAGCTCGACGCGATCCTGCAGGGCATCGAGGACGCCCAGGCCCGATGATCGCCGACCGCATCGTCCTCACGCTGGCGGCGACGGCGGTGGTCGTCGTCGCCGGCTGGGCCTACCTGCGCCTCGGCGACCGGGCGCTCGCAGCGCTGCCGCACGGGGCGTACCGGCGGCTGGTTCCGTGGCTGTTCGCCGGCCCGGCCGTCGCGATGGTGCTGCTGGCGCTCGCCTTCCCGGCCGTCGTCACCGTCGGGTGGAGCTTCGTCGGCGCCGACGGCGGGTTCGCGGGGTTCGCCAACTACGCGCAGACGCTGTCCGACGAGGTCACGCGCATCGCGCTGCGCAACACCGTGCTCTGGGTGATGCTGCTGCCGTCGCTCGCGGTGCTGGCCGGGCTGGCCATCGCGGTGCTGGCCGAACGGGTCCGGTACGGGGCGCTGGTGAAGGCCGCGCTGTTCCTGCCGATCGCGATCTCGGCCGTCGCGGCGGGGGTGATCTGGAGCTTCATGTACGACTACCAGCCGTCCGGCGCCGCACAGACGGCGACGCTGAACGCCGTCGTGACGGCGCTGGGCGGCGAGCCGGTCGCGTGGATCGTCGACGCCGCGACGAACAACTACGCGCTGATCGGCGCGACGCTGTGGACCCAGGCCGGGTTCGCGATGGTGATCTTCGACGCGGCGCTGCGCTCGGTGCCGGACGAGCTGCTGGAGGCGGCGCGGCTGGACGGAGCGTCGGAATGGACGGCGTTCCGGCACGTCACGCTGCCGTTCCTGATGCCCACGGTGGTGGTCGTGGCGACGACGATGACGGTGACCGCGCTCAAGGCGTTCGACATCGTCTACGTGATGACCAACGGCAACTACGGCACCGACGTGCTGTCGACGGTGATGTACCGGGCGCTGTTCACGGCCAAGGACAACGGACTGGCCGGCGCGGTCGCGACGATCCTCATGCTCACCGTCGTGCCGATCATGGTCTTCAACGTGCGGCAGTTCCGCCGCGAGAGCGGGGCGGCATGACGGCGGAAGCGGTGCGCGTGCGGCCGGCGTGGTGGCGGCGGATCCCGGTGCACCTGGTCGTGGCCGGTGTCGCCGTGATCTGGGCGGTCCCGCTGTTCGGCCTGGTGATCAGCGCGTTCCGGCCGTCGTGGGCGGTGCTGTCGTCGGGCTGGTGGGAGTCGTTCGCGCTGCCCGGCGACTACACGCTGGAGAACTACCGGCGCGTGCTCGACCGCGACGGCATGGCCCTGAGCCTGTTCAACAGCCTGGCGGTGGTGGTGCCGGCCACGGTGCTGACGGTGGCGCTCGGCGCGGCCGCGGCATACGCGCTGGCCGGCATGCGGTTCCGGCTGCGCAGCGCGGTGCTGCTGACCATCGTCGCGCTGATCATCGTGCCGATCCAGATCACGCTGGTGCCGCTGCTGCGCGTGTTCAACGCACTGGACCTCACCGGCAGCTTCCTCGGCATCTGGCTGGTGCACCTGGGCTTCGGGCTGCCGTTCGCCGTCTACCTGCTGCACAACTTCTTCGCCGCGATACCGCGCGAGCTGTTCGAGGCGGCCGAGATGGACGGCGCCAGCCGCGGCCAGATCTTCTTCTCGATCGTGCTGCCGGTCGCCCGGCCGGCGCTGGCCGCGCTGGCGATATTCGACTTCGTGTGGACGTGGAACGACCTGCTGGTCGCGCTGATCTTCCTCGGCGGCTTCCGCGACGTCGCGCCGATGACTGTCGCGGTGTCGCAGCTGGTCGCCTCGCGCGGCGACGGCTGGGAGATCCTCACGTCCGCCGCCGTGCTGTCCGTGCTGGTGCCGATGGCCGTCTTCGTCGCCCTGCAACGGCACTTCGTCCGCGGCCTGCTGGCCGGTGTCTCGAAAGGATGACCTGACACATGACGTTGCGGATCGGCTTCGGCCGGACGGACCTCACCTCGCCGCTGGGCGTCGAGCTGGCCGGCTTCGGCCCGTTCCTGCGCCGCCGGGCCACGTCGGTGCACGCCCCGCTGTACGCCCGGGCCGTCGCGGTGACGGGCGCCGGCGGTGGCCGCTGGGTGCTGGTGAGCTGCGACCTGCTGGGCGTCGCCGCGGACGTGGTCGACGACGTGTCCGCGCGGGTGGCCGACGCGACCGGCTGGCGGCCGGACGAGGTCGTCGTCCACGCCACCCACAACCACTCCGGCCCGGCCACAGTCGAGAACGTCGGCTGGGGCGCGCCCGACGAGCTTTACGTCGCCCGGCTGCCCGAGCTGATCGCCCGGTCCTGCGTCGAGGCGATCGCCGCGCTGGCGCCGGCGACGGTGCGGCACGCCGTCGTCCCGCTGGACCGGTTCGCGCACAACCGCATGCTGCCGCGCCGCGGGCTGACCAACGCCAGGGCGCTGGACGGCACCTGGACCGAGCCCGACCCGTCGCTGCTCGACCCTGGGGTGCACGTGCTGCGGGTCGACCACGACGGCGCGCTGGCCGGGTTCGTCGCGTCGTATTCCTGCCATCCGGTGATCTGCTGCGAGGAGACGTCCGCGGTGCACGGCGACTTCCCCGGCGAGGCGCTGCGGATCCTCGAAGCGGCGCATCCCGGCGCGACCGGGGTGTTCCTGCAGGGCGCGCTCGGCGACCTCAACCCGCTCTACGCGCACGGCCCGGCGGAGGAGTCGATGCGCGCGCTGGAGCTGTACGCCGGCCGGTTCGCCGACGCCGTCGCGACGGGCCTGGCGTCGGCCGCACCGCTCGCCGCCGACGCGGAGGCCGTCGCCGTCGCCGTCGTCAAGCGGGAGATCCCGTACGAGCTGGCGCCGCACGACGTCGACGAGCTGCGCAAGCGCCGCGACGAGGCGTACGCGGCGATGGACGCCGACCCACAGGCCGGGGTGACGTACGTGTCGCTGCGCCGGACCGTCGCCGCCCTGGAGGCGGGCCGGGACGTGCGCCGGCCGCTCTGGGTACACGCGCTGCGGCTGGGCCCGCTGACCCTGCTCGGCTACAACGTCGAGGTCTTCCACGGCATCAAACGCCGGCTGCGGGAGGCGCTGGGCGAGCATTGCCTGGTGCTGTCGACGACGAACGGCTGGCTCGGATACGCGCCGACGCATGACGCGTACGAGGCGCCGGCCGACCCGTACCCGGCCTACGAGGTGCCGATCATCGCCTGTCACCTGCCGTTCCGGCCGGACATCGAGGACGACCTGGTGGCGGCGGGAATGCGTGCGGCTGGGCTGCTGCACGCCGGCGCGGACGAGGACTGGTGGCGCGGCGCCGTCGTCTACGAGTGCCATCTGCCCAGCTTCCGCGACGGGTCCGGCGACGGCATCGGCGACCTGGAGGGGCTGATCGAGAGCCTGGACTACCTGCACGACCTCGGCGTGGACGCGGTCTGGACCGGGCCGTTCTACCGGTCGCCGCTGCTCGACCAGGGCTTCGACGTCTCCGACTACCTCGACGTCGAGCCGGTGTTCGGGACGCTGGCGACGTTCGACCGGCTGGTCGCCGCGGCGCACGAGCGCGGCATCAGGGTGATCGTCGACTACATCCCGAACCACACGTCCGACCAGCACCCGTGGTTCGTCGCGTCGCGGTCGTCACACGACGACCCGAAGCGCGACTGGTACGTCTGGCGCGACCCGGCGCCCGGCGGCGGCGTACCGAACAACTGGACCAGCGAGGCCGGCGGCTCGGTGTGGGAGTACGACGAGCCGACCGGGCAGTACTACCTGCACTCGCACCTCGTCGAGCAGCCGGATCTCAACTGGCGCAACCCGGAGGTCAGGGCGGCGCTGCTGGACGTGTTGCGGTTCTGGCTGGACCGGGGCGCCGACGGCGTGCGCATCGACGTCGCGCACATGCTCATGAAGGACCCGGAGTTCCGTGACAACCCGGAGGCGCCCGGCGGCAACCACAACGAGTTCGACCTGCAACACCCCGACTTCGGCACCCAGCTGCACGTCCACGACCGGCGGCACCCGGACACCTTCGCCGCGCTGGCCGAGATCCGGGCCGTCGCCGAGGAGTACCCGGGAGGGAGGGTGACGATCGCGGAGATCGAGGCGATGCCGTGGTCCGACTGGGCCGAGTACTACGCCGCCGGCATGCACCTGCCGTTCCCGTTCCGGCTGCTGGAGACGCACTGGCGGGCCGACCTGCTGCGCTCGGAGCTCGAAGGGCTGTACGCAGCGCTGCCGGACGGCGCCTGGCCGATCGTCGCGTTGGGCAACCACGACCGCGCGCGGCTGGCGACCCGGCTCGGTCCCGCGCAGGCGCGGGTGGCCGCCGTGCTGCTGATCACGCTGGCCGCGACGCCGTGCCTGCTCTACGCCGACGAGTTGGGCATGACCGACCAGCCGGTGCCGGTGGAACGGCAGCGCGACTACTTCGCCCGCACCCATGGCGGGGTGAGCCGCGACCCGTCGCGTACCCCGATGCCGTGGACGGACGGCGTGAACGGCGGGTTCTCGCCGGCGGCCGAGTCCGCGTTGTGGCTGCCGGTGTCGCGTGAGGTCGCGACGCTCAACGTGGCGGCACAGCTGCGCGATCCGGCGTCGATGCTGCGGCTGTACCGGGCGCTGACCCGGCTGCGGCACGCGTCGCCGGCGCTGCGCCGGGGGTCGATCACGTTCGCCGGCGGCACCGAAGCGGTGCTCGCGTACACCCGCACCGCGGGGAGCGACCGCAAGCTCGTGCTGCTCAACCTGACCCACCGGCCGGCGACGATACCGGTCTCGATGACCGGCCGGGTGCTGGTGTCGACGACGGACCCGACGGCGCGACGGGTGTCCGGGACGGAGTTCGCGCTGGCCGCCGACGAGGCGGTCGTCATCGACGTGGAGAGTGACCATGCGGATCACTGACATCAGGGCGGCCGGGCTGCGCGGCGCGACCCCGAAGGGCGGCTGGGCGCGCGAGCTGGACCCGGACGACACCGTCCACACGCTGGTCGCGGTGCACACCGACGCCGGCGTGGTGGGCGTCGGCAGCGTGTTCTCCAGCGAGTCGCTGGTCCGGGCGGCGCTGGAGACGCTGCGGCCGCTGTGCGTCGGGGCCGACCCGCGCGAGCCGGACCGGGTCAGCCAGGTCCTGCACGAGAACACGTTCTGGCTCGGCCGCGGCGGCGCGGTCACACACGCCGTCAGCGGCATCGACATCGCGCTGTGGGACATCCTCGGCCAGGTCACCGGGCTGCCGGTCAGCACGCTGCTGGGCGGGCGGTACCGCGAGCGGGTCCGGCCGTACGCGTCGGTGCTGATGGACGACCCGCCGCTCCTGAAGGACGATCTCGCCCGGCTGGTGGCGCTCGGGTTCAGCGCGTTCAAGATCGGCTGGGGCTCGTTCGGCCGGGTGAGCGACGCCGTCGACGAGGAGATCGTGCGCGCCGCGCGGGAGACCGTCGGGCCGGACGCGCTGCTGGCCGTCGACGCCGGCGGGTCCGACGCGTTCTGGGCGCGCGGGCTCTCCTGGGCCGCGCGGACCGCCGACATGCTGGCCGCTCACGAGGTCGCCTGGTTCGAGGAGGCGCTGCGCCCCGACGACGTCGACGGCTTCGCCGAGCTGCGGCGGCGGTCGCGGGTGCCGATCTCCGGAGGCGAGGTGCTGACCCGGCGGCAGGACTTCCACCGGTTCCTCACCGCCGGCGCGTTCGACATCGTCCAGCCGGACACCACCAAGGGCGGCGGGCTGTCGGAGTCGCGCCGGGTGGCCTGGCTGGCCGCGGAGTTCGGCGTCGGGTTCATCCCGCACGGCTGGAACACCGCCGTCGGCCTGGCCGCCGACCTGCACCTCGCGGCGGCACTGCCCGGCACCGAGCTGGTGGAGTACAAGACCGGGTCGGCCTACATCGACGAGCTGGCGGCGGACGGCTTCCGGTTGGACGCCGACGGACTGCTGCCCGTGCCGTCGTCGCCGGGACTCGGGTTGCGGCTCGACGACGACGCGCTGGAACGGTACGCGCCGGGCCACGACCTGTTCGCGGCGGGAGGTGGCCGATGAGCACCGTCGCGCTGCCCGCCGTGCTGGGCGGCGAACCAGTGATCACGCCGGACACCGACCCGGTCTGGCCGGACACCGGCGCCGTCGAGAGCGCGATCCTCACCGAGGTCACCGACGGCGGGCAGTGGGTCGGCTACGCGAACCACCCGGCGAAGTGGCGGGCGGTGCTCGAGCAGGTCGTCGCCGACACCACCGGCCACCGGTACGGCGTCGGCCAGCCCAACGGCACGCTGGCCATCGCGAGCGGACTGCGGGCGCAGCTGTTCGCCCGCGGCGGGGCCTGGGCCCGCGGCCGCGACCAGGTGCTGGTCGCCGACCTCACGCACGCGTCAGCCCACCACGGCGTCACGCTGGGAGTGGCTGCTCAGCTGGACCGCGCGCCGCGGTTGGTGCCGATCCCGGCCAAGCCGGACGCGACGATGGACGAGGAGGTCACCGCGGCCTACCTGGCCGAGCACGCCGACCGGGTGCTGGCCGTCGTGCCCGCGACCATGTACGGCAACTTCGGCGCCATCGACCGGTTCGCCGAGCTCGGCCGCCGGTACGACGTCGTCGTCCACCACGACAACGCGCTCGGCGGCGCGGCCCGGTTCGACGGACCGGGTGCTCCGACGGCGTCGCTCTCCGGCCAGGGCGGCGGCAAGGCGGCGCCGTCGTGCGAGGGCGGCCTGACGCTGACTGACGACCCGGAGCTGGCCGCCCTGTTGCGCGCCGACACCGACTGCGGTACCGGGCCGGGCCGGCTCGACCCGATCCCGTTCGCCGAGGTGGCTGGGATGATGGCCGGCAACCAGCGGATGGGGGAGCAGCCGGCGGCGCTGCTGCTCGTGCAGTGGCTGCGCGCGCTGCACGCCCGGCTGCGGATGCGGGAGAACCGGCGGCTGATCCGCGAGCTGATCGCCGATCCCGGCCTGTTCCCGGTCCCCGTGCTCTGGAACCCGCCGCCGGACGCCGAGTACCCGCCGTTCTTCGCGCTCTACCTGTCCTGCACCGATGCCCTCGAAGCAGAGCTGGGGCTGACCCCGAAGGATCTGCGCGTGACGCTGGCCGCCGAGGGCGTGTGGGCCGAGGCCGGCTTCACGCCGACGCATCGGGACCCGGCGTGGAAGCAGTGGGCCGACGGCGTGCCGCTGTCCTACGAGACGTCGGCGCGGGTCGTCGACCGGGCGGTCTTCGTGCACACGAAGTTCCTGCGCGACCCGCGGTTCCCCGATGTCATGGGCGAGATCCTCAGGCGGGTGGTCGCGCACAGGGATCGGCTGCGCGGCGTCGGGGACGGGCGGCCGGAACCGGTCTGGTGACCGGTCACTTCGGCGGCAGCGAATCCGCGAACGCCACGCTGCGCTCCACCCAGCGGCGCAGGTCGTCGTCCTCGGCCAGCGCCGCCGCGTCGATGACGAGCCAGCCCTTCATCGGGCGGCCGGTCATGTCGAAGACCCGGGCGCCCGGCTCGTCGAGCGCGGCGGCATGCTCCTCGGCCGGCAGCCGCACCATCAGGTCGTCGTGGTGCACGCCCACCGCCATGTTGCCGTTGACCAGGAACGCGAGGCCGCCAAACATCCGCTTCTCGGCGACGTCCAGCCGGTCGCCGACGATCTCGCGGATCCGGCCGGCGAGGCCCTCGTCGTACGCCATGGCCGTCAGTGTGCCACCCGCTGGCACCGCCTCGATAGATTCGCTCCATGGCAATGGTGCTGTGGCACGTGACGATGTCGGTCGACGGCTTCATCGCCGGGCCGGAGCACGACATGGACTGGGTGTTCGAGCAGCCGGCGCCGCCGGAGGCATCGGCCGAGGTGGTGCCGCGGATCGGCGCGATCCTCTGCGGCCGCCACACCTACGACGTCGGGCAGCGCGACGCCGGCAAGGGCAGCGGTGAGGCGTTCGAGGGCGCGTGGTCCGGCCCGGAGTTCGTGCTGACGACACACCCGCCGGAGTCCGACCCCGTCACGTCACGGACCTTCCTCTCCGGCGACATCACCGCGGCGGTGTCGACGGCGCTGGCGGCGGCCGGCGACCGCGACCTGCTCGTGCTCGGCGCCGACGTCGCCCTGCAGTGCGTCGAGGCGGGGCTGGTCGACGAGCTGCTCGTGCACATCGCGCCGCTGCTGCTCGGCGACGGCGTCCGGCTCTACGGCGGCCCCGGCCGCGAGCGCGTCGACCTCGAGCTGGTCGAGGCCGCCGGGACGGTGCTGCGCTACCGGGTGGTCAAGCCGTAGCCGCACGCGGGCAGGCTGTCCCGACGATGCCGGTCGCAAGGGACTCGCTTCCGTGCCCCGGCGGGCTGGTCTGTCGGTGCGACGTGTTGACAAGGACGCCAACTGTTGGCACACATGTCAACACGCCCGGATCAGGATCGGCCGGTCTGACCCCGTTGCCCGGGCAGGGGCCGGCGGCGCGACACATACCGCCCGGCCCCTTCGTGGGCCGGGTTTCCCATGTCAGGACGTTGTCGGAGCAGTACCGCGTTTGACGGCGCCGGGAGGGAGGCCGACGACGCGTTTGAAGGCGCGGGCGAAGGCGGCCTCGGAGCGGTACCCCAGGCGCCGGGCGAGTTGGGCGGCCGTCGCGTGCTCGGACCGCAGCGCGTCCAGCGCGAGGTTCATCCGCCAGGTCGTCAGGTATTGCATGACCGGCTCCCCGACCACCTTGGTGAAGCGGTCGGCGAACGCCGAGCGCGACATCGCCGATTCGGCGGCGAGACTCGCCACCGACCAGTCGCGGTCGGGCTGCTTGTGGATCAGTGAGATCGCCCGGCCGATCTGCTCGTCGTGCAGGGCGCCGAGCCAGCCGGTGCGCGCCGCGCGGTCGGTCTCGATCCAGGCACGGATCGCCTGGATCACCAGGATGTCGCCGAGCCGGGTGATCACCTCTTCGCCGCCGGGACGCAGCTGCTGCGCCTCGACAGCCATCAGCCGCAGCGTGCTGTGCATCCACTCCTGCTGCGGCGAGCCGCCGACCTCGACGTGGATGGTCTCGGGGAGGGCCTCGACGAGCTTGCGCGCGGCCGGGTGGTCGAAGCGGACGGCGCCGCAGATCAGCGTGGTCGGGTCGCCGCCACCGCCGTAGCGGATGAGCTCGTACCGGTCGCTGACGGCCTCGCGCTCGAGGTCCATGACGTTCGGCGCCGGCACTCCGGGCGCGCCGAGGATCCGGTGCCCGCGGCCGTGCGGGACCAGCGCCAGCTCGCCCGGGAGCAACGGCCGCGGCGTGCCGTCCTCTGGCTGCAGCCAGGCCGGTCCCGACGTCACGATGTGGAACCAGATGTGGCCGGGCATCGCCGGCATCGTCATGCCCCACGGGGCGGTCAGCTCCGAACGGCTGTAGAACGCGCCGTTCATACGCATCTGGTGCAGCGCCTCGCCCAGCGGGTCGGTGGGCGCCCAGTAGTCCGGCGTCGTCATGGTGACAGTATCCACCTACCCATGCCCGGCCGTCCAAAGCTGCTGGACGATCGAGCATGAACGGCGGCCAGACAGTCATAGATCCGCCGAGCACGCGCTGCTTGACTGGACGACAAGTCCACCAGCACACAAGGAGAACGACATGAACACCACAACCACCACCCTCGTCCTCGGCGGCACCGGCAAGACCGGCGGCCGGATCGTCGAGCGGCTCACCGCCCGCGGCGTCGACGTCCGCGTGGGGTCGCGGTCGGGCGAGTTCCCGTTCGACTGGACCGACCGGTCGACGTGGGCGGCCGCGCTCGCCGGGGTCCGCCGAGTGTACGTCTCGTACTACCCGGACCTCGCCATCCCCGGTGCGGTCGAGGCGGTCACCGCGCTGAGCGAGGCCGCCCGCGCGGCCGGCGTCGAGCGGCTGGTCCTGCTCTCGGGCCGCGGCGAGGAGGAGGCGCAGGCCGCCGAGCGGGTCGTGCAGGAGTCCGGGCTGGAGTGGACGATCGTCCGCTGCGCCTGGTTCAACCAGAACTTCGACGAGAACTACCTGCTCGAGCCGATCCTCGCCGGCGAGGTCGCGCTGCCGGCCGGCGACGTGCCGGAGCCGTTCGTCGACGCCGACGACATCGCCGACGTCGCGGTCGCGGCGCTGACCGAGGACGGGCACGTCGGCGAGCTGTACGAGCTGACCGGGCCGCGGCTGCTGACGTTCGCCGAGGCGGTCGCCGAGATCGCGAAGGCCACCGGCCGCGAGATCGCGTTCGTCCCCGTCCCGCTCGACGACTACAGCGCGGCGCTGGAGGCCGAGGGCCTGCCGTCCGACATCGCCTGGCTGATCGGCTACCTGTTCCGCGAGGTCCTCGACGGCCGCAACGCCTCCCTGGCCGACGGTGTCCAGCGCGCCCTGGGCCGCGCACCCAAGGACTTCACCGACTACGCCCGCGACGCCGCCGCCACCGGCGTGTGGACCGCCTGACCACCGCACACCCACGAGACAGACGAAGGAGACCGGCCATGTCCGACCGCCTCGAGACCACCGCCACCGTCATCGCGATCACCGGCAGCGCCCTCATGGCCGGCCTGTGGTTCTTCTGCTCCGTCGCCCTGATGCCGGCCCTGTCGCGCCGGCCCGTCCCCGAGGCGATCGCCGCGATGCAGGAGATCAACGTCGTCATCCTCAACCCGGTATTCGGGCTGGCGTTCGGCGGGACGGCGCTGGTCTCGCTCGGGCTGACGATCGCCACGTTCTTCCGGCTGGACCGGCCGGCGTCGGGGCTGCTGCTCGCCGCGGCCGCGGTGATCCTCGTCGGCACCTTCGTCGTGACGATGGCCGCCAACGTCCCGCTCAACGACCAGCTCGCCGGCGCCGACCCGGCCAGCGGCGCCGGCGCCGAGGTCTGGGAGCACTACCTGTCCCGCTGGACCGCCTGGAACCATGTCCGGCTGCTCAGCTCGACGGCGTCGGTGGTGCTGTTCGCCACCTATCTCATCCGGCGCTGAGCTCGAGGTCGAGCTCCCCGTGGCGCGCGAGCCACTCGACCGCCTCGCGGACCGCCTCCCCCGGCGCGTACCGCGGGGCGTACCCGAGCAGCCGCCGCGCCTTGTCGATCGACGCGAACTGGCTGCGCGACAGGTGGTCCCAGCTCTGCTCGGCGTACTCCGGCGCCGTGCGGGCCCGGAACTCGTCCCAGCTCACGAACTCCAGCGACGGTGTCCGCCCGAACCACCCGGCAGCGTACTCGGCGAACCCGCGCACCGTCAGCGCCGACGGCGCCGTCACGTGGAATGCCTGGCCGGCCGCGGCGTCGCGGTTCTCGATCGCCAGCTGGAAGCCCTGCGCGACGTCGTCGGCATGCACGTGGTGCAACAGCTCCGCGCCGATGCCCGGCACCGGCAGCGGCGCACCCGAGGCCAGCGCCGTCCACACCGACGGGTCGAGGTTGCCCAGCGGGTTGATCGGATGCCAGCCCGGCCCGCTGATGTGCCCCGGATGCAAGGACGTCGTCACCAGCCCGCCGCGCGCGGTCTCGTCGATCAGCAGCCGGGCGATGGCAGCCTTCTGGACGCCGTACTCGCCGAACGGCACCGTCTCGCTGTCCTCGGCCAGCGGGATGGACCGGCTCGGCCCGTGCATCCAGATCGACCCGCAGTGCACGAGGTGCGCCACCCGGCCGCGCAGGCCGTCGATCAGCTGGTGCGCGGACTCCTCGGTGAAGCACACCATGTCGACGACGACGTCCGGCGCGAGATCGGCGACCCGGCCGGCGAACGTCCCGGCGCGGTCCTCCGCCTCACGGTCGACGACGAGCTGGTCGACCTGACCCCATGCCGGATGGTCCGCGTACGGCGCCCGGGCGCCGCGGCTGAGGTTGACGACCTGGTGTCCGGCGGCGACCAGCCGCGGGATCAGGTACGTGCCGACATGACCGGTCCCGCCGACGACGACGATGCGCATGCGCCCATCATGGCCCTCTAGGGTCATCCTCATGAAGGCACTGCGAGCGGTCGATGTCAGAGGCGTGTGGGGAACAGTGCTGCTGCCCCTGGGCGGCGACGGCTCGATCGACTGGGGCCGGCTGCCCGCGCAGGTCGACACCCTCGTCGCCAGCGGAGTCGACGGCGTCTACGCGCACGGGACGGCGGGGGAGTTCCACGCCATCGACGAGGACGAGTTCGACCGCGTCAACGAGGTGCTGGCGACGCGGTGTGAGGCGGCCGGGCGGCCGTTCCAGCTGGGCGGCTCGCACCCCGCGACGCCGGTGATGCTGGGCCGGATCCGCCGGGCCGCGGCGCTGGATCCGGGCGCGATCCAGGTGATCCTGCCCGACTGGGTGCCGCTGAACGACGACGAGGTCGTGCGCTTCCTCGCCGGCGCGGCGGAGGCCGCCGGGCCGGTGCCGCTGGTGCTCTACAATCCGCCGCACGCCAAGACGCAGGTCGGACCGGCGCTGCTGGCGCGGGCGGCCGCGGCGACGCCCTCGCTCATCGGCGTGAAGATGGCCGGCGGCGACGAGGACTGGTACACCGCGATGACCGAGCTGGCCGGCGACCTGTCGGTCTTCGTGCCGGGCCACCTGCTGGCGACGGGGATCGCCCGCGGCGCGCACGGCAGCTACTCGAACGTCGCCGCGATGTCGCCGCGCGGCGCCGTCGCCTGGTACCGGATGATGACCACCGACCCCGAGGATGCGCTCGACCTGCAGGCGCGCATCTCCGGATTCTTCCGCCGGCACATCGATCCCCTGCAGGCCGCCGGCCTGTCCAACCCGGCGCTGGACAAGTTCCTCGCCACCGTCGGCGGCTGGGCCGACATCGGGACGACGCTGCGCTGGCCGGCGTCGTCGGCCCCGGACGACGCCGTCGCGCCGGCCCGGGCCGACGCCCACCGGCTGCTGCCGGAGCTGTTCCCGGCCTGATCGCCGGGCTACCGTGGCCGGATGCTGGAAGCCGCGGGCGTCACCGCCGTCGAGGAGCAGGTGTACGGCGCGCTCGTCGACTCCCCGGCCGACACCGCGGCGGCCATCGCCACCCGGCTCGGGCTGTCGTTCGGCGAGACCACCGCGGCGCTCGCGTCGCTCGAGTCCAAGGGGCTGATGAGCCGCACCGCCGACCGGACGCCGCGGTTCCTCGCCACGCCGCCCGACATCGCGATCGAGCCGCTGATCCTGCAGCGCCAGGCCGAGCTGCACGAGACCCGGCGGGCCGTCGACGAGCTGTTGCGCCGGTACCGGGCCAGCCGCCGGCCGCGGGAGGCGGCCGAGCTGGTCGAGGTCGTCGTCGGGCGGCCGGCCGTCGCGCAGCGGTTCCAGCAGCTGCAACGGCGGGCCGAGCGCGAGGTGCTGGTACTGGTCAAACCGCCGTTCGCGATCCCGCATGAGGCCAACGACACCGAGCTGGACCTGCTCGCCCGCGGCGTCACCGCGCGCGCCGTCTACGAGCGGTCGGTGCTGGAGTCCGACGGCGGCAGCGCGGCCGTCGCGCGGTACGTCGCGGCCGGCGAACAGGCCCGCGTCGTCGACGAGCTGCCGGTGAAGTTCGCGTTGATCGACGGCTCGGAGGCGTTCGTGCCACTGACGCAGGACGACTCCGAGACCGAGCCGACGTTCATGGTCGTGCACCGCAGCGGTCTGCTGGCGGCGCTGATCGCGCTGTTCGAGTCGCTGTGGGAGCGAGCGTTCGAGCTGTCCGCGCTGACGGCGCGTCCGGCGGACGGCCGGCCGTCGTGGCTGCCGCCGGCCGACGCGCAGCTGGTGTCGCTACTGCTGGCCGGGCTGACGGACAAGGCGATCGCCACTCAGCTCGGCCTGAGCCTCCGCACCGTGCACCGGCGGATCAGCGCGCTGCTCGACCGCGCCCAGGTGTCCACCCGGCTGCAACTGGGCTGGCACGCCGCCCAGCACGGCTGGCTCGACGGCTACACCCCTGGCCCGGGTGTGGCCGGTCAGCGCAGCCCGTAGGCGCGCTCCACCGTCTGCTCGATCCGGTTGCCGTCGCCGTCCCACGCCTCGACCCGGAGGCTGACGGCGTCAGCGCCACGCTCGGGGTCCAGCAGCGCGGCATACGCCGCCCCGCGACGGGTGACCCGTGCGGCCTGCCAGCTGGCGCCGTCGTCGTAGGAGGCCCAGAGCCGCAGCCCGCCGCCGTCGACGGGGTCGGCCGCGGCCTGCCGGTGCACCGTCAGTCCGATCCGGGTGCGGGCGCGGTCGCTCACGGCGCCCCACTGGTCCACGTCCACGGCGTAGTCGACCTGCAGCAGCGGCAGCGGCGCGCGTTCGCCACCGGCCGGCCGCGCCGACGTGAACGTCCACGCCGTGCGGGTGGACGTCGACCGCTCCCACCAGGGCGCGTCGCGGTCGACGTCCAGCTCCAGCCGGTACGTCGCCGGCTCCGCCGTCGCCGGCCAGCTGCCGTACACCGCGTCGCGCTGCGCGACGAGCTCGCCGTCGCGGTAGAGCCGGGCAGCGGTGGTGTCGTCGCCGGTCTCGTCGCCGTTGCGGTCGTTGCCGTCGAGGAACGAGCGGACCAGGACGGTGAGCTCGTCGCCCTCGCGGAAGCCGGGCATGCCGTACTGGCCGTAATGATCGGTGTCGAGCGGGACCCCCGGCCGGACCACGGGGCCGAACCACGACCGCGGGTCGGACTCGCCCGCCGTGTACGTGCGCTCGCCCTCGATCATGCCGCCGACGAGCAGCCGTTGCGCCCACACGAACTGCTGCCAGCGCGTGTCGCCTGGCGAGACCCACTCGTCGCGGTGCGACGGCAGCGGCACCTCGCGCGGACTGCGGATGGAGTAGTTGTCGTACGGCCGGAAGGCGTGCCGCGCCTCGTTGCCCAGGTGCTCCGGGCCGGTCGCGACGTACGTGGTGTCCAGCTCGGCGAGGTCGCGCGGGCGCACCTGGTACTCGAGCGACGCCGCTATGTGCCCGGCCTCGGCCTGCATGAGGTCGTAGAGGTAGGGGCTGACGGCGATGCCGTCGAACCGCGCCTCGGGTGCCGTGCCGGCGGCGATCAGGTCGAGGATCGCGGCGCCGTCGGCCTGCGAGATCGTCACCACCGGGACCGAGGTGGCGTCGCCGATGTGCTCCAGCAGCCAGCCCGGCCGGTCGTGGTGGACGATGACGGCCTCCGCTCCGGCGGCGGCCACCGCGGCCACCTGTGCGTCGACTCCCACCTCGTCGGAGCGGCGGACCAGCGCGGCCGTGCCGGTGAGGTCGCGGCCGGCCAGCTCGGCGGGCGTACCGGTGCCGGCATCGGCGAGGGGGTAGCGGTGGCGACCATCGAGCTTCGGCGAGCCGATCGCGTACTCCGTCTCGAGCTCGGTGTCGCCGACCCGCAGCGCCAGCTCCGGCGCGAACAGCTCCCACAGGCTGGAGAACTCGAACGTGCCCCGCTCCACCGGCTCGGTCGGCGCGGCGTACGCGACGTCGATGTACTGGTCGAGCATGTACTTGAGGTTGAACATGTGCTCCTCGGAGCTGCGGTACCAGCCGAGCGTGAGCCCCTGATGCTCGGCCGGCTCCGGGGTGTCGGCGGCGATCCGGGTGGCCGTGCGCCCGTCGAGCACGAGGTGGGTGTCGTCGGTGAGCTCCAGCTCGGTGTCGCCGACGACGGCCACCTCGCGGGCCTGCTCGCCGGACTCGTCCGGCGTGAACAGGAAGCCGAGCAGGCTGTACGTGCCCGGCCGCACACGGAACACCGCCGGTCCGCTGCCGCCGCCCTTGCGGCCGAAGTACCCGGTGCCCCACCAGTCGGTGTCGAGGCTCCACAGTTCCGCCGAGCTGGTGCCGGCCGCCGGCGCGCCCGCGTGGTCGATGCCCTCGACGGTCACCTCGATGGTCCGCGGTTCCTTCGTGACGCCGATGACGGTGTGGACGACGACGGTGCCGTCGGCCGAGCGGGCCGTGACACGGCCGCCGTAGACGTCGGGGTCGCCGACGTTCGGGTTCAGCGTGACGTCGACGCTCGCGGTGCCGCCGGCCGGGACCGTCAGTTCCGGCCGGCTCAGCGTCAGCATGCCGGCCGGGGCGGGTCCGGCGGCCGCGCCGGTCAGGCTCGCGTCGAGGGTCAGGACGACCGGTGTGGTGCCGTCGTTGGTGTACGTGACGCTGCGGGTGACCAGCGGGTCGGTGCCGTCGTGCGGCCAGTCGTAGGTACCGAGGTTCAGCGTCGCGGTGTCGGCGAACGTGGTCTGGGTGACGGCGCGGGCGGCGTCGAGGCGGCCGGCGCCCTGCTCGTAGACGGTGTAGTCGTCCAGCTCGTGCGCGGACTGGACGAGCGCCCGCTTCAGCCGGTCCGCCGTCCAGTCCGGGTGCCGCTGGAGCATCAGCGCGGCCGCGCCGGACACGTGCGGCGTCGCCATCGAGGTGCCGTCCAGGCTGGTGTGGAGCGCGTCGACCGGGTCGCCGAGCGACGTCCCGGCCGCCCGAGCGGCGACGATCGCCACCCCCGGCGCGGTGATCTCCGGCTTGATCGCGCCGTCGCCGAGTCGCGGGCCGCGGCTGGAGAACCCGGCCAGCACGTCGGACTTGTCGACGGCGCCCACGCTCAGCGCGGCGTCGGCGACCCCCGGCGCCCGGACGCTGGTCGCGCCGGGGCCCTCGTTGCCGGCCGCCGCCACGAACAGCGTCCCGCTCCCCGCCGTCAGGCTGTTGACCGCCTGGCTGAGCGGGTCGGAGCCGTCGGTGACCTCGCTGGACAGGCTCATGCTGACGATGTCCGCGCCCTGCGCGACCGCCCACTCCATGCCCTCGATCAGCCAGGAGTTCTGGCCGGTGCCGTCGGCCCCGATGACCTTGCCGATCAGCAGGTCGGCGCCGGGCGCCACGCCGCGGCGGGCACCTCCGGACGCCGCGCCGGTGCCGGCGACCGTGGCCGCCACGTGGGTGCCGTGACCGTTGGCGTCCTGGACGGTCGTGCCGGAGAAGTCGGCGGCCTGCGTGACCTGGCCGGCGAGGTCCGGGTGCGCGGGGTCGTAGCCGGTGTCGAGGACCGCGACGGTGACGCCGGTGCCGTCGTAGCCGGCCGCCCACGCAGCGGGCGCGCCGACCTGCGGCACGCTCTCGGACAGCGTGGGCCGGACCTTGGCGTCCAGCCAGACCTTCTCGATGGCCGGCGCGGCCCGGCGGGCGCCTTCCGTGGTCGGGAGATCTCCGGCGACGTCGGTCCAGAAGGCGGCGAGGTGGTCGACCGGCGCCTCGATGGCGACCGCGCCGACGCTCTCGAGGGTGGCGGTGACGACGGCGTACTCAGGCGGCGCCGCGGCGGTGGCGGTGGTCGCGGCCGTGCGGGCGGTGCCGCCGAGGTAGGTCACGATCAGCGGCAGCGCGTCGCCGGTGTAGCCCTGCTCGATCAGCCCGGTGACGTTGAACAGCTCGCGGTCCAATGATCCGGCCGCGAGGTACGGCTCGGCCTCGGCCGGGATCGCGTAGAGGCCCTCCGGCCGCTCGACCACCTTGAGGTTCGCCCGGATGGCCCCCGGCGCGGGCAGCGCGGTGATCGCGTGCCGGCCGTCGGCGAACGTGTCTACCTGCAGCCGGTGCCCCGTGACCAGGGTGACCGTCGTGCTGGAGCCGGCGCCGTCCGCCACCGGCCGGGGGAGCGGGCCGGACGGCGCCGGGTCCGCGGCGCCCGGTGCGGCCGCCGCGACCAGGAGACCGGCGGCGCAGAGCGTGAGCAACGTGCGAGACCGGCGCATGGGACCTCCCGGGCAGAGGCGCCGAAAGCGGCGCGGATGCCCGGGAGCCTAAGGGCGCGTGGCGGTCTCTGCCGAGGGGCCGACGCTGTCCGATCGCCGCCATGGCAGAAACCCGCCACAGTCGCGGACCTCGGTCAGACCTTGCGGCGCAGCGCCCAGACGGAGAGCGGCGCGAACACCGCGGCGATGGCGGCCGCCCAGATCATCGACTGGATGGCCGGCGTGGTGGCCGAGGCGACGTGCCACTGGGTTCCGGCGGTGTCGTCGCCGACCATGAGGGCCCGGCAGGCGTCGGACAGGATGGTGACCGGGTTGGCCTCGACGATTGGCTGCAGCCAGCTCGGCATGGTGTTCGTGGGCACGAAGACGTTGCTGACGAACGTCACCGGGAACAGCGCCGTGAACCCGAACAGCTGCACCTTCTCAGGATCCTTCGCCAGCACACCGACCAGCACCGATACCCACGAGAACGCCAGTGCGAACACCAGCATCAGCCCGACAGCGGCCAGCAGCGACCAGACGTCGGTGCCGATGCGGAAGCCGAGGATGAAGCCGATGACCAGCAGCAGGAAGATCGACCATGCCTGCTTCACCTGGTCGGCGATGATGCGGCCGGCCATCGGCGCCCACCGGGCGATGGGCAGCGAGCGCAGCCGGTCGAACACGCCCTTGGTGAGGTCGATGTTCAGCCCGGTGCCGACGTACATGGTGATGAACAGCATGTTCATCACGATGATGCCGGGCAGGGCGAACGTGAGGTATTCGCCTGTCGACCCGGCGATGGCGCCGCCGAACACGTAGGTGAACAGCAGCACGAACATGATCGGCTGGATGCTGAAGTCGCCCAGCTCCCACGGGTTGTGCCGGACCTGGACGATGGTGCGCCAGGCCAGCGTCATGGTCTGCCTGATGCCCTCGCCGACGCCGACGTGCGGGCTCAGCTCGGCCGGTGTCGGCCGGGTGGCGGTGACGGTGCTCATGCCGGCCTCCCTTCGGACTCGGAATCGGTCTCGTCCTCGACCGGCCGCCCGGTGAGCGAGAGGAACACCTCGTTGAGGCTGGCACCGCGCAGCGTCAGCTCGGTGACCAGCACCCCGGCGTCGTCCAGCCGCCGGACCACGGCCGGCAGCACGGCGGGGTCGGTGACCGGGGCCGTGACCCGGGCGCCGTCGACCTCGGGGGTCGTCTCGGTCAGCTCGGCCACGACGGAGGTGACGACCGGCAGATGCGACTCGTCCTCGGGCCGCACCACCAGCTTCTGCGAGCCGGTCTTGGCCTTGAGCTCGTCGGGCGTGCCGGCGGCGATGACCCGGCCGTGGTCGATGACGGTGATCTCGTCGGCCAGCGCGTCGGCCTCGTCGAGGTACTGCGTCGTCAGCAGCACCGTGACGCCGCCGGCGACCAGGCCGCGGATGAGCGCCCACAGCTCGTTCCGGGCGCGCGGGTCGAGGCCGGTGGTGGGTTCGTCGAGGAACAGCATGGACGGCCGGCCGACCAGGCTGGCGGCGAGGTCGAGCCGGCGCCGCATGCCGCCGGAGTAGGTCTTGGCGGCGCGGTCGGCGGCGCCGGCGAGGTCGAAGTCGGACATCAGCTCGCGGGCCCGCTGCTTGGCCGCGGGCCGTGGCATACCCAGCAACCGGCCGATGAGCAGCAGATTCTCAGTGCCGGTGAGCATCTCGTCGACTGCGGCGTACTGGCCGGTCAGCCCGACGAGCTGCCGCACCTGGTGCGCCTGCCGCCCGACGTCGTAGCCGCCGACCGAGGCGTGGCCGTCGTCGGGCCTGAGCAGGGTGGCGAAGATGCGGACGGCGGTGGTCTTGCCGGCACCGTTGGGGCCGAGCAGCCCGAGCACCGTCCCGGTGCGCACGCTGAGACTGACACCGTCGAGCGCCGTGGTCTTGCCGAAGCGTTTCACGAGCCCCTCGGCCTGGATGGCGTGGTCCATAGGGAACCTCCTCGTTCCTCCCGGCAGGAGACCAGCATGCCGTGCGCCCCCGACAATGTCGGCGGCCGATGCCATGCTGATTCGGTGCCGCCTCCCGAGCTGCCGCCCGACGACGTGCTCACCGGCCTGCTGCTGGCCGGTGACGAGACGGCGTTCGCGCAGGTCGTGGACGCGTGGTCGCCCGGCATGAGGCGGCTGGCCCGGGTCTACGTCTCGACCGAGGACTCCGCGGCCGAGGTCGTGCAAGAGGCCTGGCTCGCCGTCGTCCGCGGCATCGGCACGTTCGCCGGCCGGTCGTCGCTGCGCACCTGGGTCTACCGCATCGTGGCGAACACCGCCCGGCGGCGCGGCGGCCGCGAGGCGCGGACGGTCCCGGCCAGCAGCCTCGGCCCCGCCGGCGAAGTCGGCGACGGAGGCGGCCCCACCGTCGACCCGGCCCGGTTTCTCGGGCCCGGCCACGAGCTCTCCGGCCATTGGCGGCGGCCGCCGGTGCCGTGGCCCGGGCCGGAAGAGGCGCTGCTGGCGGCCGAGGTCCGGGCCGAGGTGGCCGCCGCGCTGGCCGAGCTGCCGGCCCGGCAACGCGTGGTCGTCACCCTGCGCGACGTGCACGGTTACGACGCCGCCGAGGTGTGCTCGATACTGGAGGTCTCGGCGGCGAACCAGCGGGTGCTGCTGCACCGGGCCCGGGCGAGTGTCCGGCTCCGGCTGGAGCGCTACTTCGACCGCGCCGCCGTCGGTGCCGGAGAGGAGGTGCGGCCGTGACCGAGTCGCTGAACGACCCCGTCGACCACCTCGCCTGCGCCGAGCTGGTCGAGCTGGTCACCGCGTTCCTCGACGGTGACCTCGACCCCGCCGCCGAGCGCCGCGTGGTCGACCACATCTCGCTCTGCGACGGCTGCCACCTCTACGTCGACCAGGTGCGGCAGACCACCGACGTCCTGGCCGGGCTGTCCGGCGGCGTGCCGCTGTCACCCGAGGACCGCGAGCGGCTGCTGGCCGCGTTCCGAGATTCCTCCGGCTGACGGCGTAACGTTCCGCGGTCCCGCTGACACTGCACGGGCAGAACCCGTCCCGTCGTCACGGAGACCGCCATGTCGAAGCGCGAGCCCTACCCGAGCACCTTGCGTCGTCGGCTGCGTCCGCTGCAGCTGGCCGTCGTCCTGCAGGGCGTCCTGCTGTGGGTGCCGATCGAGAAGCTGTTCATGAGCGAGATCGGGTTCGACCCGGTCACCATCGGCATCATGGCCGCCGTCTACGCCGCGGTCGTGCCGCTGATCGAGATCCCGTCCGGCATTCTCGCCGACCGGTGGAGCCGTCGGTCGGTGCTGCTCACCGGGACGATCGGCATGGTGGGCGCCTCGCTGATCGGGGGTCTTAGCACCGGCGTGCCGCTGTACATGGTCAGCGCCATGTCCCTCGGCGTCTACTTCGCGATGTCCAGCGGCACCCTGGACGCCGTCGTCTACGACACCGTGCTGGAGGAGACGGGCGGCAGCGACCTGTACGAGCGCAGCATCGGCCGGATCCGGCTGGGCGAGAGCGCCGCGCTGATGTCCAGCGCACTGGCCGGCGGCTGGCTGGCCGGCATGTTGTCGACGCGCATGACCTACTTCCTGACGGTGCCGTTCGTGCTCCTGGCGATCGTGGCGCTGCTGCGGTTCCGCGAGCCGCGGCTGCACGAGACCGGGCAGTCGGAGTCGCTGCGCACGCACCTCGGTCAGACCTACCGGACTCTCGGGCGCCGCGGTCAGGTGCGGCCGATCGTGCTGGCGATGGTGCTGGCCGCCGTCACCACGTCGCTGTTGATCGAATTCGGCCCGCTCTGGCTGGTCGCACTGGCCGTGCCGGCGGTCGCGTTCGGTCCCTACTGGGCGGCGCTGATGGCGGCGTTCGGCTTCGCCGGGGCGCTGGCCGGCCGGGTCCGGCTGGACGACCGGCGGATCGCCGCCGGCGCCACCGTCCTGCTCGCCGCGGCCGGACTGGTGCTCACCACCGGCGCCGCCGCGGTGCTGATCGTGCCGGCCCAGGTACTGCTGGCGCTGCTCACCATCCTGTTCGGCATCCATCTCTCGAAGCTGCTGCACGACGCGGTCCCGTCCACCGTCCGCACCGGCGTCGCGTCCGGCGTCAGCGCGCTGTCCTGGCTGGCCTTCCTGCCGGTCGCGCTGGTCGTCGGCGCCGTTATCGACGGTGGCGGCGTCCGTACCGCCGGCTGGCTGGTTCTGGCGACGGCGGTCCTGACCGGCGTGCTGCTGCTCAGCCTGGCCCGCCGGACGGCGATGTCAACGGCCGACGAGCCGTGCGTGGAGCCGCACGTAGAGCGGTGCGCCGAGGCGGAGCTCGTCGGCGCCCGCTGACGTCCGAAACCTTCAAGCCGAACCCGGCCGGACGCGCGAGTATGGCGGCATGGACATCACCGCTGCTTCCGCGTTCATGGCCGGCCACGCCCGCCAGCTCGACCGGCTCCGGTTCGCCCTGCTGACCGGCTCCGGCGACCGTACGGCGACGCTGGCCGCGCTGGCCGGCTACCGCAACCCCGACGGCGGCTTCGGCTGGGGCCTCGAGCCGGACCTGCGCTCACCGGAGAGCCAGCCCGGCGCCGCGCTGCACGCGTTCGAGGTGCTGGCCGAGACCGGCCCCGGCGACGGTGGCCTCGCCGGCCCGCTGTGCGACTGGCTGGCGTCGGTGACGCTGCCCGACGGCGGGCTGCCGTTCGCGCTGCCGGTCACCGAACCCGCCGGCACCTCGCACTGGTGGATCGGCGCCGACCCGTCGGAATCGTCCTTGCAGATCACCAGCGCGGTCGCCGGCCAGGCCCACCGCGCGGCCCGCCTGGACCCCGTCGTCGCCGGGCACCCCTGGCTGGAGCGCGCCGCCGACTTCTGCCTGCGTGCCATCGCCGCGACCGAGCGGCCGCGCGCCCACGAGCTGATGTTCTCGCTGGTCTTCCTCGACGCCGTCCACGACAGCCGGCCCGAGGCGGCCGCCCAGCTGGAGCGCCTCAGCCGCCTGGTTCCGGCCGACGGCGGCGTCCCGGTCGAGGGCGGCATCGAGGGCGAGGCGATGCACCTGCTCGACCTGTCGCCGGAGCCCGGCGGGCCGCTGCGGGCACTGCTCGACCCGGACGCCGTCGAGAAGGACCTCGACCGGCTGGAGGGGCTGCAGCAGGACGACGGCGGCTGGATCGTCGACTTCGCCTCGGCGTCGGCGGCCGGCGCCCTGGAGTGGCGCGGCTACCAGACGGTGTGGGCGGTGCGGACGCTGCTCGCTCACGGCCGCAGCTAGGTCTGGCTCGCTGGCCTCCTCCGGGGGAACGCCCCCCGGCCAGTGTTGATCTTGGAGTTGTTCGGTCATCCATCGGACATTTCATCCCCCAATTGCCGAACAACTCCAAGATCAACAGGGAGTGTCCAGAGGGAGCTGGAAACCGGTGGATGCCCGCGAAACCGACGGACGCCGGGCCGATCCCCGCCGCAGCCGCCGGTTTCGCGGGCATCCACCGGTATCGCGGGTGCCAGCCACGGCGCCCGTTCCGCGCCGTGAAGACGCCGTCGGGCGCATGCTCTCGATCGTCACATGCGCGTGTGGTCGGCCGCAGCGGGATTTCCGGCCACCGCCGGGGAGATGGTGCTGCTGAGCAGCGCGAGCGCCTGCTCCGACGGGCTGCCCGGTTCCGCGTGATAGGCGATCACCAGCTGGCCGGGCGCGCTGGTGACGGCCAGGGTCTCGTACTCCAGCGTGAGCTCGCCGACCATCGGATGCCGGAACCGCTTGGTGCCGGCCAGTTTCGCGCGCACGTCGTGGCGGGCCCAGAGCCGGCGGAACACCTCGCTCTTCAGCGACAGCTCGCCGACCAGCTCGGTGAGCCGCGGGTCGTCGAGGTCGGCACCGGCGGCGGCGCGCAGGCTGGCGACGGTGTCGGCGGCGAGCGCCTCCCAGTCCGGGTAGACATCGCGCGCTACGGGGTCGAGGAAGAACGAGCGCACCTGGTTGGCGCCCGGGCGCTGGCACGAGTTGAGCGCGGCGGCCAGCGGATTGGCCGCCAGCACGTCGAGGTACCGGCCCACCACGAGCGCCGGCGTGAAAGCCCAACTCTGGATCAGCCGCGCCGCGCCCGGGCTCACTCGTTCCGGCCGCGGGTGCGGCCGGCGCCGCCGCGTGGCCGGGCGGGCCAGCTCGCGCAGGTGGGCGACGGCGTCGTCGTCGAGGCCGAGCACCCGGGCCAGCGACTCGATGACCGGCTCGGACGGATGCTTGTCGCGGCCCTGCTCGAGGCGGACGTAGTAGTCGGCGCTGACGCCGGCCAGCATCGCGACCTCCTCGCGGCGCAGCCCTGGCACCCGCCGCCGGCCGTGACCGTCGGGCAGCCCGACGTCGGCCGGGCGGGCGAGCTCGCGCCGCGCCCGCAGGTATTCGCCGAGCCGGTTGTCACCATCAGCCATGCCATGAGCGTATGACCGCGGCCGGCGCCGCTGGGTGGCCGTGCGACTCCCAGGGTCGGTCCTCCTGGTCGTCACGCGGTCTGGTTGGACCGTTCGTCCGGGCCGACGGTGGAGACATGACTACAGCACAGAGCACTGACAGACTGGCCGGCCGCGTCGCGGTGGTCACCGGCGCGACGAGCGGGATCGGTGAGGCGACGGCCCGCCGGCTCGCCGCCGACGGTGCCGCCGTCGCCGTCGTCGGCCGCCGTGAGGACCGGCTGAAGGCACTCGTCACGGAGATCGGCGCGCTCGCGCTCCCCGTCGACGTGACCGATCACCAGGCGCTGTCTGCCGCGGCCTCCACCGTCCGCGCCGAACTGGGCCGCGCCGACCTCGTGGTCGCCAACGCCGGTGTCATGCAGGCCGCGCCGTTCGAGGCGGCCGACACCCGCGAGTGGGACCAGATGATCGCGACGAACGTCAACGGCCTGCTCTACACGGGCCGCGCCTTCGCCGACGATCTCATCGCCGCCGCGGCCGATGGCGGCCCGGCCGACCTGGTCCACGTCGGGTCGATCGGCGGACACCAGGTCTTCCCGCACTACGCCGTCTACGACGCGACCAAGGCCGCCGTCGCGCACCTGACCCGGAACCTGCGAGCCGAGCTCGGGCCCCGCCGGGTCCGGGTCAAGAACGTCGAACCAGGGCTCGTCCCGACCGAGCTGGGCGACGGGATGCTGGACGGCGCCAACAGGGAGCGGCTGGCGGAATGGCGTGGGTCGATGGAGACGATCACCTCCGACGACATCGCCGAGGCGATCGCGTACGCCGTCGCCGTGCCGGCTCGGCTCAACGTGGCCGAGCTGATTCTCGTCCCGACCGAGCAGGGCTGAGCCCGGCGGCGGTTCTTCGCGTGTTCGTCAGCGCGGCGGCACTCGTCTGTGCCATGATCAGCCGCGATGAACATGAGTCTCACTAGCAACATAATCGGTCAAACCGACTTGACCGACCGTCGCCGGCTCACGGCGGACGACATTACTGCGTCGGTGAGCGACGTGTACCGCGAACTGGCGGGCCTCGACGACCTCCGTCCCGGGCCGGAGGTCGACGGGCTGTTCGCCCGGCTGGTCGGGCTCGTGCTCACCGCTCCCGCCGAGACCGTCCCGGCGGTCCTGAACGACGTCGAGATCCAGGAGCTCGCCCCGAGACTGCGCGCGCTGTGCGGCCGGGGCGAGGGCGAGCTGGAGCTGGCCTGGGCGAACCGCATCGTCGCCGGCCCGGTGCCGCGCGACGAGCTGGCTCGGTTCCCGTACCTCGGCAACTACCGGCAGCTCAGCCGGATGGAGATCGGCATCCTGGCGTCGGCGCTGCCACGGCGGGCGCGGTCGTTGGCGTTCGTCGGTTCCGGCCCGCTGCCGTTGAGCTCGCTGCACCTGGCCGGCGACCTCGACGTCCACGTCGACAACCTCGACCGCGACCCGGTGGCGCTGGCGGCCGGCGCCCGGGTCGCAGCGGCACTCGGGTACGACGCGCTCTGCTTCCGCGAGGTCGACGTCCTGGACGCGGACCTGTCCGGCTACGACGTCGTCGTGCTCGCGGCGCTGGTCGGCGAGACCGCCGAGGCCAAGCGGCGCATCCTCGGCCGGCTCGCGCGAACGATGCGGCCGGGCGCTCTCCTACTCGTTCGCAGCGCCCGGGGGCTGCGCACGCTGCTCTATCCGCTGGTCGAGCCGACCGCTCTCGACGGCTTCGAGATCCTCGCGGAGGTGCACCCGGTGAACGACGTCATCAACTCGGCCATCCTGGCCCGGGCGGGTGGCTGACGTGGCGACGCTGCTCATGGTGGAGAGCTGGGTGCAGTCGACGGGGCTCGCGCTGCCGCCGCTGCTGCGCGAGCTGGGCCACGACTACATCCTGTTCACCAAGGACCCGGCCCTGTACCCGGACGTCGACGGCGCGCCGCACCCGGTGGTGCGCGACGCCGACGAGGTGATCGTCGTCGACACGAACGACCGCGCCGCAATGACCGGCGCCGTCATCGGCATCGTCTGCCGCCGGCGCGTCGACGGCGTGCTCACGACCTGCGACTACTACCTCGACGCGGTCGCCGAGCTGAGCCGGATGCTCGGGCTGGCCGGTGCCTCGCCGGACATCATGCGGCGGGCGGTGCGCAAGGACGCGGTCCGGACGGTGCTGCAGCGGGCCGGGCTGCCCGGCCCGCGGTTCGCCGTCGCCGCGACGTGGGAGGACGCGCTGGCCGGCGCGGCGGAGCTGGGGTTCCCGCTGGTCGCGAAGCCGGTCGACCTCAACTCCGGCACGTCGGTGCACCTGGTCGACGGCGAGGCCGCGCTGAAGGACGCGTTCTACGAGGTCACCGGCGTCGAGCGGAACACCCGGAACCAGCCGCTGGTCCGCCGGCTGCTGCTGGAGGAGGTCCTCCAGGGGCCCGAGGTCAGCGTCGAGGCGGTCACCGTCGCCGGCGAGACGACGGTGCTCGGCATCACCGGCAAGAGCGTGACGCCCTCGTTCGTCGAGGCCGGGCACGTCTTCCCGGCGCCGCTGCCGCCGTCCGTCGCCGCCGAGGTGACCGAGCACGTCCGAGCCGCGCTGACGGCGATCGGCTACTCCCACGGCCTGAGCCACACCGAGCTACGCCTGACGCCGTCGGGACCCCGTATCGTCGAGATCAACCCGCGGCAGGGCGGCGGCTACGTGTTCGACCTGGTCCGCACCGTGACCGGGGTGAACCCGCTGGCGCTGCTGGTCGACCTCGCGCTCGGCCGGACGCCGGATCTCGACGCCACCGCGACCGGTACGGCCGCGGTCGCGTTCGTGCTGCCGCCGGTCGACGGCATCGTCACCGGCGTCGACGGCCGCGACGAGCTGGACGCGAACCCGGCGGTCGCCCGCTGGCAGCTCGACGTTCCTGGGGCGGTCCGCCGGCCGCGCGACAACAACGACCGCGTCGGCCACGTGCTCGCGGTCGACCCGGAGGGCGACCGCGCCGGCGAGCTGGCCGCCACCGCCGTCGGCACGCTGCGGCTGCGCATGGCCGACGGGTCGGTCGTGCAGCCCACCGCAGTCGGCTGAGCCGACTCAGACCTCGAACAGGCCGATCGCGTCCCAGGCGATCCAGGACCCCTCGTCCTTGACCAGCGTCAGGACGTTCTCGCCGGGCCGGAACAGCCCGGCTGGCAGCGGCCGCTCCAGGTACGAGGGGCGCAGCCGGGTGCCGGGCACCGTGGCGTCGCCCTCCAGCGAGCCGCGGGTCGCGCCGCCCTCGAACCGCAGCCGGTCCACCGTCGTCCCGTTGACGTCAAGGACCGCCGAGCCGGGGATGGTGGCATGGCTGTCGATCAACCAGATCGCCAGCCACATCTCGCCCGCCGGGGCCGCCGTCAGGTCGAACCGGAGCCGGAACGTGTGCGTCCGCCGGCCGGCCCACGAGTCCGCCGGACCCGGCTGCAGGTAGCTCCAGCCGGTTCCGGGCGCGTCGGTGCCTACTCGGAAGTCGACGCCGTTGGGGAACGTCGCCGGGTAGCGGCTGTAGCCGTTGGGCGACAGCGCGAACTCCAGGCCCTTGCCGTCGTACCGGCCGACCACCGCGAGCGGTGAGCCGGTCGACGTCACCGAGACCTGGCTGCTGGCCGCGAGCGGTGCCGACGGCCGGCTGCGAGCGCCGGCGGCGTCGACGGTGACGACGCGGTAGGCGAACCGGCGGGCGTTGCCGCCGAGGCTGCCGTGCACGAAGCGCGGGTAGACCGTCTTCGTGAGCAGCGTCGCCGGGCTGACCTCGACGTCGGCGGCGTCGGGCGCGCCGTACACCGCATAGTGATCGACGACGGTGTCCCAGGGAACCGGCGTCCAGTCCAGGACGATGCGGCCGAGCTGTCCCTCGGCGCGCAGGCCGGTGACGGTGCGGACGTGGCGGCCGCTCATGGGAGGCGCTCCAGACCCGGCGCGCCGGCCGGCGTGACGAAACGGGCGACGGTCTCCAGTGGCGCGGTGGCGTCGGCCTCGACCCACGGCACGATCTTGAACTCCGACGTCATGGCCTCTGGCGTGAGCGTGACGTGCACGTACCCGCGGCGGCCGTCGTAGAGCTTGACGTACGGGTGCTGGACCCAGTCGGGGGTGTAGGCGTCCGTGGGCGCGCCGTCGCCGTCGGAGGCGATCGACGTGCAGATCAGCTCGACGCCGACGGTGGCCGAGGCGGGGTCGGCGAAGTCGGCCTTCAGCTCGGCGGCGACGTGCCTGTGGATGTCGCCGGTGAGCACGACGGGGTTGTTCGTCGTCTGCATGGCGGCCAGCAGCCGGCGCCGGTTGGCCGGGTAGCCGTCCCACTGGTCGGTGCGGTTCGTCGTGATGGCCGCGACCGTGACGCCGTTGGCGATGACGTTCCATCGGGCCGGTGAGGTGGCGAGGCCGTCGTAGAGCCACGCCTCCTGGTCCGTGCCGAGGATGGTCCAGTCCTCGCGATTCTGGTCCGCCGCGTCCATCGGGAGCGGGTCGCGGTACTGCCGGGTGTCGAGGACGTGGAGGCGGACCAGCCCGCCGTCGCCGAAGCGGCGATACACCGTGCTGTCCGGGCCCTCCGGCAGCGCCGACAGCGAGACCGGCAGGTTCTCGTAGAACGCGCGATAGCCGACGGCGCGCAGGTGCACGAAGTGCTCCGGGCTGACGCCGTACCGCGACCCGTCGGCGCCGTAGTTGTTCTGTACCTCGTGGTCGTCCCAGGTGACGATCCACGGCGCGGCGGCGTGCGCGGCCTGCAGGTGCGGGTCGGTCTTGAACAGCGAGTAACGCAGCCGGAACTGCTCCAGCGTCTGGATCTCGACGCCGTGCTCGGGCGTGACGGCGGCGCCTTGGCGCCACAGGTTGGAGGACGTGATGCCGTACTCGTAGATGTAGTCGCCCAGGAACACGACGGCGTCGACATCTTCGGCGACCAGGTGCCGGTAGGCGGTGAAATGGCCGTGGTACCAGGCCTGGCACGAGGCGGTGGCGAACCGGAAGACGGCGTCGGCGCTGGCCGGGAGCGTCTTGGTGCGTCCGGTCGGACTCACCTGGCGGCCGACGTGGAACCGGTAGAAGTACTCGCGCCCCGGCTCCAGCCTGTCGACCTGCGGGTGCACGGAATGGGCGAGTTCCGGCGAGGCGACTGCGGCACCTCGCCGGACGACTTGACGGAAGCTCTCGTCGGTGGCCACCTCGTACCGCACCGGCACCGGACGCGGCGGCATCCCGCCGTGGCCGTCGGGTGCCAGCGGCTGCGGCGCCAGCCGGGTCCACAGGACAACGCTGCTGGTGCTCGGGTCGCCCGAGGCGACGCCGAGGCCGAACACGCCGTCGGGCACGTGCTCACCGGCCGCGGTCGCCTCCACGGCGGCGAGTGCCTCCGCCGGCGCGGCGACGCCCAACGCGAGAGCGGCCGAGCTGACGCCGCTGAGCTGCAGGAATGTGCGTCTGTTCAGTCGGGGCTCGGTCACGCCGTCGACCCAATCGAACCCAGGTGACAGAAAGTTGTCCTAGGGGTGACGGGTAGACCTGTGGTCCATGTCCGTTTCGGGCACCCGACCCAGCCGGTTGATCTTGGAGTTGTTCGGCCATCTATCGGGCGAATCGGACCGGAATGGCCGAACAACTCCAAGATCAACGCGGGCGGGCGGGAGCGGCCGAGCCCTCGAGGGTGCGCGGCCGGCTGTCAGCCGGGCGACAGGGGGAGCCGGACGGTGAACGTCGTCCCCTTCGGGCCGGTGGTGAAGTCGATCGTCCCGCGGTGCCGCTTCTCGACGATGCGCTTCGCGTTGTCCAGGCCCAGCCCGCTGCCCTGGCCGACCGGCTTGGTCGTCACGAACGGCTCGAACAGCCGGCCCTGGACCTCCTCGGGAACGCCGCGCCCGTGGTCGGTGACGTCGACGGCGGCGTAGTCGCCGTCGCGGTAGGTGCGCAGCTCGAGCACGCCGTGGCCGTCCATGGCGTCGACGGCGTTGTCGATGAGGTTGGTCCAGACCTGGTTGAGCTCGGCGGCGAACGCGGGCACCGGCGGCAGCGTGGTGTCGTAGGCGCGGTGCACCTCGATGTCGCCGAGCTTGTGCCCCAGCATCACGAGGGTGCTGTCGATGCCCGGATGCAGGTCGACCTCCTGGTGGGCGGCCTGGTCGAGGTGCGTGTACTGCTTGATAGACGCCACCAGGGTCGAGATGCGGTTCGACGCGTCCTCGATCTCGTCCATGAGCGCCTCGGTCTCGAGCGTGTAGCCGAGCCAGGCCAGCGCGGACGGGAGGGCGTCACCCACCTCGGCGGCGACGTCGTCGAAGAAGGTGGTGTCGAGGCCGGCCGAGACGAAGACCGGGGCGACGTCGACGGCACGGTCGAAGCCGAGGTCCTCGAGGTGGTCGACCATCTCGTCCTCGAGGTCGCTCTCCTGCAGCGGGCTGAGCGGGTCGCGCTTCTTCGAGGCGATCTCGACGGCGCGCTCCTGGATGGTGATCAGCCCGGCGATCATCTCCGGGTCGACCGGACCGGACGCGATCAGGCCGAGCTTCTGCCGCATGTGCGCCACCCGGTCGCGCAGCTGTCCGGCCGCCCGTACGGTGGCCGCCGCGGGGTTGTTCAGCTCGTGCGCGAGGTTGGCCGACAACGTGCCCAGCTGGGCCAGGTGCTCGCGCTGCCGCACCGTCGCCTCGGTGGTGCGGATGCCGAGGTACAGCCCGTCGAACAGGTGCACCGCCATCGGGAACCACTTGTGCACGAAGGCCGCGAAGTCGTTGGCCGGCCAGCGCAGGAACCGGCAGTCGGTCACCGCGTGCAGCGACGTCGGGTAGGCGGCGGCGCCGGCTGACGTCGCGAAGGCGCGGACGGCGCCCGCGTAGGAGCCGCGGTAGTCCGTCTCGTTGACGACGACCTCTTCGCCGTCGGCGTGCCGGACCAGCCGCAGGGTGCCGTCGAGCAGCACCCACAGCGCGATGGACGGTTCGCCGGCCCGGTAGACCGTGCCGCCGGCCGGGTAGGCGCGGACCTCGCAGCTCGCGGCGACCTCGGCCAGCTGCTCGGGGGTCATGCCTTCGAAGAGGAACAGCGTGCGCAGCTCCTCGATGTCGATGGGCGTACCCATGGTCACGTCGCCTCCAGATAGCGGTGCACCAGCGTGATCGCCATGGCACCCTCGCCGACGGCGGACGCCACGCGCTTGACGGACTCCGCGCGCACGTCGCCGGCGACGAACACACCCGGGACGCTGGACTCCAGGTGGTACGGGGTGCGGGCGAGCGGCCAGTCGCGCGGCGGCCGTCCGTCGTCGTCGAGCAGGGCCGGGCCCGTCAGGAGAAAACCACGCTCGTCCCGCGCGAATTCCTCGCTGAGCCACGAGGTCGGCGGCTCGGCGCCGATGAACACGAACAGTCGTGTCGCGGGCAGCGTCTGCGTGCCGCCGTCGCGGGTGTCGGTGACGACGATGCGTTCCAGCCGGCCGTTGCCCTCGGCCGCGGTGACCTCGGTGCAGGTGCGCACCTCGATCCGCGGGTCGGCCTCGATCCGCTCCACGAGGTACTCCGACATCCGCAGCCGCAGGTCCGGCCCGCGCACCAGCATGACGACGCGGTTGGCGTACTTGGCGAAGTGCAGCGCGGCCTGGCCGGCGGAGTTGGCCGCGCCGACGATGTGGACGTCCTCGCCCTTGCAGCCGGGCGCCTCGTGCGCGGACGCGCCGTAGTAGATGCCGCGGCCGGCGAAGTCGTCGGCGCCCTCGGCCGGCAGTTGCGACCACCAGACCCCGGTGGCGATGACGACGGCGTGCGCGGTGACCTCGTGGCCATCGTCGAAGCGAACGACCCGTCCCTCGCCCTGCGCGACGACGTCGACGGCCGCGGCCGCGGTGAGCATCTCGACGTCGAAGCGGACCGCTTGGTCGCGGGCGCGCTGCGCCAGCTCGGCGCCGGAGACGCCCTGCGGGAAGCCCAGGTAGTTCTCGATCAGGCTGCTGCGGGCGGCCTGGCCGCCCACGCCGGCGCGGTCGACGAGCAACGTACGCAGGCCCTCACTGGCGCCGTAGACGGCCGCACCGAGCCCGGCCGGGCCACTGCCGATGACCACGAGGTCGTACAGCGGGCTGCCGGCCGTGGTCGCCAGGCCCAGCCGCTCCGCGACGTCGCGCAGCGGCGGGCAGGTGAGCACGACGCCGTCGGGCATGATGACCGCCGGCAAGGCTTCGTCGGGGATGGCCGCGGTCTCCTGCAGCGCCGCGCCCTCGGGTCCGCGCAGGTGCCGGTACGGGACCTGGTTGCTGGTCAGGAACTCCTTGAGGTCCTGGGTCTCGGCCGCCCACTGGTGGCCCAGCAGCGTGACGCCCTCGAAGCCCGGCCGGCTGTCGCGCGCCCATTGGTCCAGCAGCTCGTCGAGGACCGGGTAGAGGTGCTCCTCGGGCGGGTCCCACGGCTTGACGAGGTAGTGGTCGAGGTCGATGTCGTTGACGGCGCGGATGGCGGCCTGGGTGTCCGCGTACGCCGTCAGCAGGACCCGCTTGGCCTGCGGCACGACGTCCATGGCCTGCTCGAGGAAGTCGATGCCGTTCATGCCGGGCATGCGGTAGTCGGCCAGGATGAGTGCCGTCGGCTCGCCCCGCAGGGTCAGCTCGCGCAGGACCTCCAGCGCGCCGGCTCCGGTCTCGGACCGGACGACGCGGTGGTCCGATCCGTAGCGGCGTCGCAGATCGCGGGCGATCGCCCGGCTCACCGCCGGATCGTCCTCGACGGTCAGCAGCACAGGTCCCTGTCGTGGCACTGCCCCTCCCACCAGTCCCTCTGATGTCGTCGGGCCGGGCATGGCCCCAGGTACGGTCACCTTGGCTCGGCGCCTTGCGCCTACGATGTCGAGGAGGCCTCCGACACCCTCTCATCGCCGGTCTGCCCGGCCCTCCTGGCGCCGAACGCTCGGTGCCCCAAGGGTACGGCGTCAGAAGCCCCTCGCTCTCAGCCAGGCGAGAACGTCGTCGGCGACGATGTGCCAGCCGCTGTCGATGCCGAGGCTGTGGCCGCGGTCGGGGTACTGCCGCAGCTCCGTCACGGCCGGCGACTTCCGGTAGAGCCGCGCGGTGGTGCGGACGATGGCCGGCGCGACGGTGTGGTCCTTGCCGCCCAGGGTCAGCAGCAGCGGCCCGCGTGTGGCGTTGCGGGTGTCGACCTTCGCCGGCGACGACGGGTTGAGGTTGGCGAAGGCGACCTCGAACAGCGGGCGGCCGGGCGATGGGATGGCCCAGCGCTCGTACAGCGCGTCGGACTCCTGCTGCGGCAGCGCGTTGCCGAAGCCGTACCGGAACTGCTCGCGGGTCAGCGCGACGGCGCGGCCGCGGTTGGCCGGGTTGCGCAGCGCGATCGAGGCCACGCGCAGCGACGACGGCGGCAGGAACAGCACCCCCTTGATCGGGGCGGGGTCCAGGGCGACGGCCGCTGCTGCGAGACTCTGGCCGAGCAGCCGCTGCACGATCAGCCCGCCGAAGGAGTGGCCGACGACGATGGGCGGCGTGTCCAGGTCGCGCAGGATGCCCGCGTAATGGTCGACGACGGCGTCGATGCCGACGCCGGCGACGCGGTCCGCGTTGGCGCGGGTCTCGTCGACAGTCGGCGAGTCGCCCGGCCAGCCCGGCGCCTGGGGTTCGTAGCCGGCCTCTCGGAACAGCCCCACCCACGGCGTCCACGAATCGGCGTGCAGCCACAGGCCGTGGACGAAGACGACGGGCAGACGATCGGTGGTCATCGTGTCCTCCTCTGATCGGCGCTGCGCCGATCATCCGCCCAGATCGCCCCCGCGGACGTGAGTCACGTGCCTGTGATTCCGACGGGGCGTTTCTCATGATCATCGACCTTTCGGGCTGCTATGACGACGCAGATGGTTGATGATCAAGGGATGGGTGGAGGTGATCAACTCTCGGCGACGTACGTCACCTCACCCGCCGGGGTACGGCGGCGAGCTCGCGGGTGATCACGGTGCGCAGGGACTCCATGTCGTACGCGCCGTAGTGGCGCTGCCCGTTGATGAAGAAGGTGGGCGTGCCCGCGACGCCGCTCTGCTCCGCGCTCTGGACGTCGCGGGTGACCCGCAGCGCGCCGCGCCGCGAGGACAGGTCGGCGGTGAAGCGATCGACGTCCAGCCCGAGCTCCTGGGCGTAGCGCACGAGGTCGTCGAAGCCGAGCGCGTCCTGGGCCGTGAACAGGCGGTCGTGCATCTCCCAGAACTTGTCCTGTTTCGCGGCCGCCTCCGCCGCCTCCGCGGCCAGTTGGGCATTCTCGTGGACGTCGGGCAACGGCAGGTGCCGGAACACGAAGGTGAGGTCCTTGCCGAAGGCCTGAACGAGCTCGCGCAGGATCGGTTCGGCGCGGCCGCAGTACGGGCACTCGAAGTCGCCGTACTCGACCAGCGTCACCCGGCCGTCGACCGGGCCGCGGATGTGGTCGACGTCGGGATCGACCGGCTCGGCGAGGTCGATGATCGGCTCCGCCAGCCGATCCCGGCCGGCCGCCAGCGTTCGCTGCGGCAGCCGGCCGATCAACCGGAAGACCAGCAGCGCCAGCACGCTGGCGATGATGGAGGCGGTGAGGATGCCGAGCTTGGCGTCCTCGAGCTCCGCCCCGTCGAACGCGATGCCCGCGATGAGCAGGGACACCGTGAACCCGACGCCGCCGATCGTCCCGGCGCCGATCAGCTGGGGCCACGGGGTCGTGAGGGGCAGGCCGCCGCGGGTGCGGGTGGCCAGCCAGGTCATCCCGACAATGCCGACCGGCTTGCCGATGACCAGCCCGGCCACGATGCCGAGGGTGATCGGCGACGTCATAGCGTCGCGTAGCACGTCGCCGTTGACCACCACCCCAGCGTTGGCCAGCGCGAACAGCGGCACGATCAGGAACGTGGTCCAGGGGTGGAAGAGATGCTGCAGCCGCTCGTTGGGCGAGACGGCCGTGGCCAGCACGCGGCTGGCGGACCGGGCGTACTCCGGCACCGGCTGCTCGCGGAACAGCGTCCACATCGCGCCGGCCCGCTCCAGCGCTGCCCGGGGCGGCGGATACGCCGAGCCGAGCAGTCCGAGGGCGACACCGGCCAGCGTCGCGTGGACGCCCGACGTCAGGGTCGCCAGCCAGATGCCCGTGCCGAGGATGAAGTACGGCACGCCATGGCGCACCCCGAGGTGCTTGACCAGCAGCACGACACCGTAAAGCGCGACCGCGACGCCGAGCGCCGGCAGCGAGACGTCGTCGGAGTAGGCGATCGCGATGATGGTGAGCGCGGCGACGTCGTCGACGATCACCAGCGTGAGCAGGAAGGTCCGGGTCCGCGGCGACGCCCGCGCGCCGACCAGCGTGAGCACGCCGAGCGCGAACGCGGTGTCCGTCCCCATCGCGATGGCCCAGCCGCGGGCGGTCGGGTCGCCGAGATTGACGGCCAGGTAGATGAGCGCCGGCGCGGTCATACCGCCGATCGCGGCCAGCACCGGCGTCGCCACCCGGCGGCGCTCGCGCAGCTCGCCCATGTCGAACTCGCGCCGGATCTCCAGGCCGACGACGAAGAAGAACAGCGCCGTCAGTCCGTCGTTGACCCAGTGGCGCAGGTCCAGATCGAGCACCGCGTCGCCGAACCGGATGGCGAACTCGGTGTGCCAGACGTCGTCGTAGCTGTCCGGCCACGGCGAATTGGCCCACAGCAGCGCGACGATCGTGGCCCCCAGCAACACCACCGCGCCGGAGTTCTGGGTGGCGATGAACTCCCGGATCGGCGAGGCGAGCCGCCGCGCCCGCGGTGTCTGCGCGAGAGCCATGCCGGTGATCCTAGGCGGGCCGTGGTTCGCCGTGGTTACGAAAGGCGGCTCAGCTGCTGCTTGGCCTCGCGGCGCCGGCGGCGGGCCGCCTCGGAGGCCTTGCGGGCGGCCTCGACGTCGTCCTCGGCCGACTCGACGTCGTCGCGGGCCTGCTCCAGCTCGCGGCGGGCGGCGGCCAGTTCCTCGGTCAGCCGCTCGACGGTCTCCTGGGCCTGGGCCAGCCGCTGCCGCTGGTCGTCCAGGGCCGCCTCGGCGTCGTCGACCTGCTCCTCGGCGGCGTCGACGGCGGCCTCGGCCTCCTCCAGTGCGCGTTCGGCGCCGGCGCGCTCGTCGCCGCCCTCGCCGGCCGCCTCCTCGGCCTCCTCGCCCGCGTCGGTCGCTTCGGCCGCGGGCTCCGCCGCCTCCTCCGCGGGAGGCGTCGCGCGCGACCGCCGGGTCGTCTCCAGCCGCTGGCCGCGGGCGAACCGGGCCTCGGACAGCGAGATCACTTCGGCCGGCTCCCCGTCGTCCTCGACCGAGCCGAACCCGACGTGCTCCAACCCGTGGGAGAGGCGCGCTGCCTGGAGCAGCTCGGCGGCGCGAGGATCGGCGATGGCGGCGTCGAGCGACGCGGCGACCGCCTCGATCAGCTCGACGCCGGCCTTCTGCCCGGCGTCCTTGGCGACCTTCCGGGCGGCCTTGAGCAATGCGTCGACCTGCCTCTTCCGCTCGGCGGTCAGCTCACGCAGCGCCGCGCCGTCCATGGCGGACATCGCCTTGCGCATGCGCTCGCCGAGCTCCGCGAGCGCGACGATCTCGTCGCCGTACCGGCGGACCAGCTGGTTGGTCAGCCAGGCCGCGACCGTCGGTTTGCGCAGCGCCTTGACCCGGGCGGCGACGTCGGCTTCACCCTCGCCCTTGAGCCGCTTCGCCAGCGCGTTACGGGCTTCGACGAACTCCTCGGGCGGGAGGGCGTAGAGCTCGTCCGCCGCGTCGTCGAGGTTCATGGGTCCAGTGTGCTACTGGAGGTACTTCTCCACCTCGTCGACGGGCCGAGCGGCGGCCTCGTCGGGGTTCTGCCCGGCCTCGACCCGGGCGCGGCGCTGGCGCAGGAGGTCCCAGCACTGGTCCAGCTGTTCCTCGACGTGACGGAGTCGCGCGTGCTCCTCCTCGGTCGAGATCTCGCCGGCCTGCAGTCGCTGCCGCAGGTCGTGCTCGTCCTCGACCAGCGCGCTGATCCTGGTCCTGATGTCGTCGTCCTGCATCCCTGCTCCCACGGATCGGTCCGGGAACTGACCCTGCCGAGCATAGGCGTCACTCAGCCGATGAGGTCCAGCATCGCGCGAGCGGCGGCCGAGAGCTGCTCCCGGGGCGGGTGGGCGACCGCGACCCGCCAGGTGGGTGCGGGGTCGACGGCGACGTACTCGAGCCGGGCGGTCGCGGCGGCCATGCCGGGGGGGACGAAGCCGACGCCGAGGCCCTGCTCGACCAGGTCGGTGAAGAGCGGGATGTCGTTGACCTCGAACGCCGTGAGCCGCTGGAGGCCCGCGGCCCGGAACAGCTCGTCGGTCGAGGTGCGAGCGCCCCAGCCCGGCACGAAGTCGACGAACGGCTCGCCGGCCACGTCGGCCAGCGGCACCGGGGCGGCCGCCGCGAACCGGTGTCCCAAGGGGCAGGCCAGCGGCATCGGCCCGACGCTGAGCGTGCGCACGCTGACGCCGGCGGGGGCCCGGCCGCTGAGTCCGACGAAGGCGAGGTCGAGCTGGGCGGTGCGGACGCCCTCGATCAGCTCGGTGCTCGGGGCCTGGCGCAGCCGCAGCTGCACTTTCGGGTGCGCGGTGTGGAACCGGCGCAGCAGCTCGGGCAGGTCGTAGCTGTGCGAGGCCTGCATGAACCCGACCACCAGCCGGCCGGTGGTGACGCCCTGCACGGCCGCCACGGACTCGCGGGCCACCGCGGCTGCGCGCAGCGTCCGGCGGGCCTCCGGGACGAGAGCGCGGCCGGCCTCGGTGAGCCGCACCTGCTTGGTGCTGCGGTGGAACAGCGGCGTGCCGAGGTCGGACTCGAGAGCGCGGATGGACGCCGACAGCGCCGACTGCACGATGTGCAGCCGGGCGGCCGCGCGGGTGAAGTGCAACTCCTCGGCGAGGACGACGAAGTGGTCGAGCTGGCGCAGTTCCATCGGTGATCTCGATGAGTGGAATCGAAAAGATCTGTTGGCAAGATGGATCTTCTCGCGCGCACGCTGGGGACGTCAACCAGACGAGAAGGATGAAGATGACCATCGAGGTCCTGACCCGGCCCGAGCGCGGAACCGTCCCGCACGGCACCGGGTTCTGGCTCACTGCCTACGCGTTCGCCGTGACGATGGCGTTCTCGGCCGTGCCGACGCCGCTGTACGTCGACTACCAGCACCGCGACCATTTCTCCGCGGCCACCGTCACGGTCGTGTTCGCCGTCTACGCGCTCGGCGTGGTGGCCAGCCTGCTGCTGGTCGGCCACGTCTCGGACCGGTTCGGCCGCCGCCGGGTGCTGGTACCGGCCGTGCTGGTGTCCGTGCTGGCCGGCTTCGTGTTCCTCGACTGGCCGACGCTGCCCGGCCTGCTGCTGGCCCGGGTTCTCCAGGGGCTCTCCGTCGGCGCGATCACCGCGACGGCGACCGTCCACCTCGCCGAACTGCACCGGGCTGCGCGCCCGGAGGCCGGCCGGCGGCGCGCCGAGATCGTCGCCGTCGCCGCGAACCTCGGCGGCATCGGGCTGGGGCCGCTGGTCTCCGGGCTGCTGGCCGACGTCGCCGCCGATCCGCTGCGGCTGCCGTACCTGGTGGTCAGCGTGCTGCTGGTGCTCGCGGCGATCGGGCTGTCGCTGGTGCCGGAGACGGCGCCGGTGCTGGACGACCTCGGGCCGTACCGGCCGCAGCGGGTCCGGGTGCCGGTGGGCGAGCGCGGGCTCTACTACGCGGCCGCGCTGACGGCGTTCTCGGCGCTCGCGGTGTTCGGGCTGTTCACGTCCGTCACGCCGACGCTGCTGACCGACATGCTCGACGCGCCGTCGCACACGCTGACCGGCGCGGTGGCGTTCGCGACGTTCGCCGCCGGCGCGACCGGGCAGGTGCTGCTCGCCCGGCGGCCGCCGCGGCGGACGCTGACGGCCGGTTCGGCCGCCGTGGCGATGGGGCTGGCCGTGCTGGTGGCGTCGGTGTACGCGTCGTCGCTGGCCGGGTTCCTGCTGGGCGGCGTCGTGGCCGGCGCCGGGGCCGGGCTGCTGTTCGCTGCCGGTGTCGCCGTCGTGTCCGGGCTGGCCGGGGCGACCGGACGGGCCGAGGCGCTGGCCGGGTTTTTCATCGCCGGCTACGTCGGGCTGGCGGTGCCGGTGCTCGGGCTGGGGCTGGCGACCCGGGTGTTCGGGCTCACCGGCGCGCTGGTCGCGTTCGTCGTGGTCGTCGTCGCCCTCGGCGTGGGATCGGCTCTGGCCGCCGTCCGCCGGCTCCGCTAACGTCGAGCCGTGACCGTCATCGGCACGTGGAACCTGGAGAACCTGTTCCGGCCCGGCGACGAGGACGGCCGGCCGCCGGACCAGGCGACGTACGAGGCCAAGCTCGACGCGGTGGCCGGCACCGTCGGCCGGATGGCGCCGGACGTTCTCGCGGTGCAGGAGATCGGCGAGTCGGCCGCGCTGGACGACCTCGTGCAGCGGCTGGACGGCGACTGGAGCGCGCACGTGTCGGCGCATCCGGACAGCCGGGGCATCCGGGTGGCGGTGATCTCACGGCTGCCGGTCGAGGAGACCGAGGACCTCGTCGCCTATGCCGACGGCGTCGGGCCGGTGCGCGCCTCCGACGGCGGCGAGCTGTCCACGGAGATGGGCCGCGGCGCGTTCCGGGCCCGGGTCCGCACCGCCGGCGGTGACACCGTCGACGTCGTCACCTGCCACCTCAAGTCCAAGCTGCTGAGTTACCCCGGCGGCCGGTTCGCCCCGCGCGACGAGTCCGAGCGGGCCCGCTACGGCGCGTTCGCGCTGTACCGCCGCGCGGCCGAGGCGGCCACCGTCCGCGAGTGGGCGAACACCCTGCTCGACGGCGACGGCCAGGGCCGCTCGCTGGTGGTCTGCGGCGACCTCAACGACGAGCCCGGCGCCGCGACCACGCAGATCCTGCTCGGCCCCGGTGGCTCGGAGATCGGCACACCGGGCGTCGACCGGCCGGACGCCGGCGACGCCTGGCGGCTGTGGAATACCGCGCCGCTCATCCCCGAAGCCCGCCGGTACAGCCGCATCTACCGCGGCCGCGGCGAGCTGATCGACCACGTGCTCATCTCGCACCGGCTGCTGCGGCGGCTCGAGAAGGCCGACAGCCTGGTCGACCGCGGCCTTCCGTCGGTCACCGACGACCCGCGCCCGCGCGCGGCAGCCGAGGACTCCGACCACGCCCCGGTCGTCGTGACGTTCACGGGGTGAGCGTCAAGTTCTCGAACACCGCCAAGCCGAGCCGGTCCTGGACGTGCGCGCACGACAGCACGCCGACGTCCTGGGTGGCGGCCGCGGTGGGCAGGTCGATCGACCCCCGATTCCCCCGCCCGTTGAAGTTGATCTTGGAGTGAAGCCGCCGATGCCGGGCGAAATGTCCGATAGATACCGGCCGTTCTCCAAGATCGACCTCGGGCGAGGGCCGGGGCGCGGGAAATCGGGTGGCGGGGGCGGCGCGCCCTGGTCGCCGGCTCGCCGTGGATCGTCCGCCGGTGGGAGCGCGACGGCCACGGATACGCCGTCGAGCTCACTCGCTCCCCGTAGCCACGGCGGCGTCGACCAGCTCGTCCAGCGCGGGGACGTCGGTCTCGCACACGGACCGCACCGAGGTGATCACGGGGTGGCCCTCGGCCAGCAGCGCGGCGTCTGTGCCGGCGCCGGGCGGCTCGGACAGGTCGGTGACGGAGAGCCGGATGTGCTCGGCGGTCTGCTCGGTCATCGTCGTCTGCACGATTCCGAACTCGGCCAGCGGCGCGACGCGCAGGCCTGGCAGCTCGTCCGCCTCGAGGTCGGGGACGTTGAGGTTGAGGATCGTCCCCGGCCGCTGGTCCAGCAGGAACGGCACGACGCGGGCGGCCAGGTCCGCGGCCGTCCCCCAGTGCGGCTCGGTGGCCGGGGCCTCGAGGTGGTACTCGACGGCCAGCCCCACGTCGAGGGAGACGGCCAGACCGCGACGTCCGTTGATCCCGGCCGTCAGGGCGGCGCCGACGGTGCCCGAGTGCAGGATGGCCCGGCCGACGTTGGCGCCGTGGTTCACCCCGGACAGCACGACGTCGGGCGGGTCGCCGAACGCGCCGTACGCGGCGATCAGCGCGATCAATCCGGGTGCGCCGCCGACGGCGTAGGCGGGCACGCCGTCCAGGCCCTCGAGCCGGCGCCGCTCCAGCGCGATGTGGTCGCGATCCGCCATCCCGGCGATGATCGACGCGCTGCTACCGCTGGACTGCACCGCCGGCGCCGCGACCACCACCTCGTGGCCGAGCTGCCGCACTGCCGCGGCGAGTGCGCGCAGGCCGGGGGCGTCGATGCCGTCGTCGTTGGTGACGAGGGCGCGCTTCCTGCCGTTCACGAGCCACGGGTCCGTTCGGCGAGGTCGCGAGGGCTGACCTGTTGCTGCGGCGCGGTCGCGGCGCCGGAGCCGCCGGGCTCGAGCCGCTCCACCTCCACCAGCTCGCGCAGTTTCAGCACCGCCTCGACGTCGCCGGTGCCGAGGCCGTGCCGCGTGACGTTGAGCATGCCTGCCGCGGCGCCCAGCCGGACCGCGTCCTCGATGTCCCCGCCACGGGCCAGCGACGCCGTGACGCCCGCGGTGAGCGAGTCGCCGGCCCCGTGGGTGTCGGCGGACTGCAGCCGCGGCATCCGCACGATCCGGACGACGTCGTCGGCGAGCACGAGCAGCGGCTGGTCGGCCCGCGTGACGACGACGTACCGGGCGCCCTCGTCGTGCAGCTCGTGCATCGCCCGGATCAACGCGTCCTGGTCGTCGGCCCCCGCGCGGCCGTCCTCGAGCAGCTCCTCGTGGCTGACCTTGACCACCGTCAGCCCGCTCTCCAGCACCGCGGCGAGGCGGTCGCCGGAGAGGTCCGCGACGACCGGCTTCCCGACGGCGCGCAGGTCGGCGGCCAGCCGCCGGTACGCGTCGGCGGGGACCGCGTCCTGCGCCCAGGCGTTGTCCGACGGCCCGCTGAGCAGCACCGCGCCCGCGTCCAGTGCCGTGCTCAGCGTGATGCCGTACAGCTCGTCCAGCTCGTGCCGGGTCAGCGGGTCCGACGGCGCCTCGGCCACCTCGACCCGCTCGCCGCCGCGGCGGTCATGGATGTAGGCGCCGTTCCGGCCGGTGCCCTCCACCGCCTTGACGACGACGCCCTCGTCCTCGATCAGGTGCCGCAGCACCATCCCGGTCTCGCCGGCCAGCACGCAGCACAGCGTCACCGACGCACCGAGGGTGACGAGCATCCGCGCCTGCCAGACGCCCTGGCTTCCCGCGTGGACGTGGATGTCCGGGCGGCCGGCCTGTTCCTCGACGGTCAGCGTCAGCACGGGCGAGGGTGCGAACAACGCGACGTCGCTGTGCGCCATGGTGCTCCCTCCGCGTCAGGACCACTGTGCTGGCGACGTACCCAAACGGCGGTGAAACCACGCCGTCGGGGTACGCCATCGGGCAGGATTGAAGGTGGCGAAGCCGACCGCGACGTTCAACGGCGGCGAGTCCCACAAGGGACAGGGAACCAGGCGCATCATCCATTTCGGGGAGGGATCGTGGAGGTCAGCGGCATCATCTCGGCCATCATCGTCGGTGCGGTCATCGGCGCGCTGGGCCGGCTCGTCATCCCGGGGAAGCAGGACATCCAGATCTGGCTGACCGTGGTCATCGGCATAGTGGCCGCGCTCATCGGCAGCGCCATCGTCGGCCCACTGCGCGACACCGACGGCGTCGACTGGATCGAGATCGTCGTTCAGGTGGGCCTCGCTGTCGTGGGCGTCCTGCTGGTGACCAGCCTGCGGGCCAGGCGCAGCACCTGACAGTTACGACAGCACCTCCGCTACGGCCCGCAGGTCGGCGACGAAGCCGGCGTAGGCCGCCTCCCGGTCCCGGGAGCGCAGCACCGCCGACGGATGCACGGTGGCGACCACCACCGCGTCGTCGATCGGCGGGCCGTCCGGCGTCGTCAACGGCGAGTCCGCGGCGTAGTCCGCCCACTCCAGCGGGATCCCGTGGTGCTTCGTCACCCGGAACGACCGGCCCAGGATCGACGCGGCCGCGGTGGCGCCGAGCACCACGAGCACCCGCGGCCGGACGGCCGCCAGCTCGGCCCGCAGCCACGGCCGGCAGGCCGAGATCTGGCCGGCGTCGGGCTTCTCGTGGATGCGGCGCTTTCCCTCGCGGTGGAACTTGAAGTGCTTCACGGCGTTGGAGACGTAGGCGTCCTCGCGGGTCAGGCCGGCCTCGGCCAGCGCGCGGTCCAGCAGCCGGCCGGCCGGTCCGGTGAACGGCCGCCCGTCGCGGTCCTCGACGTCGCCGGGGGTCTCGCCGACGATCATGAGCGGCGCGTCGCGCGGGCCGGCGCCGAACACGGTCTGGGTGGCGTCGCGATACAGGTCGCAGGCCCGGCACTCCGTCGCCGCGGCGCGCAGCCGCGACAGCGACCGCGTCCGTGGGACCACGGCCGGCGCCGCACCGGCCCCCTCAGGCATGCCGGATCCTGGTGCGCCGGAACCAGGCGAGCGTGGCCGTCAGACCGTCGTGCACGGACGTGCGCGGCCGCCAGCCGAGCAGCTGGGCGGCGAGGGTGATGTCGGGCCGGCGCGCCTGCGTTTCGGCGACCGGCGGCTCGACGAAGACGATCTCGGCGTCCGGGCCGGCGATCTCCGCGACCTCCTGGGCGATCGTGAACACCGACACCGGCTCCGGACTGCCGATGTTCACCGGCCCCGGGTAGCTGCCACCGGCCAGCGCCAGGAGACCGGCCACGGCGTCGTCGACGTAGCAGAGGGAGCGGGTCTGGGTGCCGGGACCGGGCACCGTCAGGGGTGTCCCGGCCAGCGCCTGCCGGATGAACCGCGACAGCACCCGGCCGTCGTCCAACCGCATCCGCGGGCCGTAGGTGTTGAAGATCCGCGCGATCGCCGTCCGCAGGTCGTACGTCGTGCGGTACGCCGTCGTCAGCGCCTCGGCGAACCGGCGCGACTCGTAGTAGGCGCCGTAGCCGTCGGCCGGGTCGACCTGGCCGACGCGGTCCTCGCGGCTGACGCCGTCGCCGGCCGGCCCGTACACCTCCGACGTCGATGCCAGCACGAACCGCGCCGACCGGGAGCGGGCGAGGTCGAGCGCGTTCAGCGTGCCGGTGCTGGCGATCCGCATGGTCGCTACCGGATCGAGCAGGTAGTCGCTGGGCGCGGCCGGCGCCGCCAGGTGGTAGACGACGTCGACCGGTCCGGGGAGGTCGCCGTCGCCGCACTCCTTGAGGTCGCGGCGCAGCAGCGTGAACCGGGGCTCGTCGTCGAGGTGACGGACGTTCGCCGTCCGGCCGGTCTCGAAGTTGTCCACGCAGGTGACCCGGTATCCGGACGCGATGAGCGCATCGCACAGGTGTGAGCCGAGGAAGCCGGCTCCACCCGTGACCACCGCATGCGGTTCCGCAGCGCCGTCGCCCACCATGTCTGGCTGCGTACCCGATGGGGAAGGATCGACACTGCAGATCGCATCATGGAGCATGATGGCTCCGTGGGGCTCGACGTGGCCGGAGGGCGGGCGTGACCGAACCTGATGCGGGCGACTTCGCCGAAATTGCGCTGGCACTGCATGACGAACCCGACGTCGAGCAGACGCTCGAGCGGGTCGTCGAGTACGCGCAGCACGCGACGGTGTGCGACGACGCCGGGCTGATGCTGCTGCACGGCGGCGGGCGCATCGAGACCACGGTCGCCACCGACCCGCGAGTGCGCAAGGCCGACGAGCTGCAGACCACCCTCGCAGAGGGGCCGGCGCGGCTGGCCGTCGAGAGCCGGTCGTCCATCCTGGTCGACGACACCGCCGGAGACCCGCGCTGGCCGGCGTGGGGCCCGCAGGCCGCCGAGCTCGGCCTGCGCAGCGTGCTGTCCGTGCGCCTGCACACCGGGCACACGACGCTCGGCACGCTGAACCTCTACGGCCACCGGTCCGGCATGTTCGACCACGACGACGCCGACGTCGCTGAGATCTTCGGGCGGCACGCGTCCATCGCGCTCGCGTCTGCGCGTGAGGAGGACGGGCTGCGCCAGGCCATCGGCGCCCGCCACCTCATCGGACTGGCGCAGGGCATCCTCATGGAGCGGTACGGCCTCGACGCCGACCGCGCGTTCGCCGTCCTGCGCCGGTACTCCCGCAACAGCAACGTGAAACTGCGCGTCGTCGCGGAGCGCGTCATCGCCACCGGACGGCTGCCCGACGAGCCGTGATCCGGGCGCGACGGGCGCCCCCGACCGCGACGTCTGACGTCAGTCACCGACGAGCACGCCGGTTTGTCTCCGCACTCCCTGGGTATCCGGGGGTGATGAGTGTCGGGGTGATGCGGATCGTCCGGCGGACCGAGACTGGCCGCAGGAGCGACGTGGTCGTGCCGAGTCCGGACGAGGCCGGCGCGCGCCTCGACTCGGCGTCGTGGTGGGAGTACGGGCTGTGCCGGGCATGGGACGCCGACCTGTTCTGCGTCCCCGACGGGGTGTCGCCCAGCCGGAAGCGGGCTCAGGAGACCAGGGCCAAGCGGATCTGCCAGTCCTGCCCGGTGCGGGAACGATGCCTCGCCGAGGCGATGGCGCGGGATGAGCAGTACGGCGTGTGGGGCGGGCTGGACGCCGAGGAGCGGCGGCAGCTGGAGCGGCGGCGACGGGGGACGCCCCGCTCCAGCTGACCGCGCGGTCCCGGCTCCGTGGTCGGGCTACCAGCCGCGGCTGCCCCGGTCGCGGTCGTCCGCGGACACGTCGGTGTCATCCGCCGCGACACCGCGGTCGCCGGTCTCGGCGTCCGGGCGTACGGTCCGGTCGGTCGGGGCGTCGTCGTCGGGGTGCAGCGCGTCGGCGGTGCGCCGGCGCTCCGAGGCGGCGCCGGCCTCCTCGCCCGCCCTCGCGCGCAGACGTTCGGCCTCGGCCTCCCGCTCCGCGGCCTCGGCGCGTTCGCGCCGCGCCCGGGCGGCCAGTTCCTCGGCCTCGGCGTGATGCAGGTCCGCGGCCCGTTCGGTGGCGGCCGCCTCCTTGCGCTCCTGGATCGCGGCCTCGCGGCGGGCCGCCGCGCCGTGCGTCCGCCGCCGGGCGATCAGCCAGGCGGCGACGGCGATCAGCACCACGAGCACGATCAGTACGACGACCAGCTCGGTACTCATGTCAGCGCACCTTCCCTCCACCGCGGTCACGGTGGCCGCGGCACCGGGTCCGTACCCGATATGTCCGGCTTCAGCTGCCCGGAGGTGGCACCGGCTCCTCGCGGACGACGTCGCGGGCCGGCTTGTCCTCGCGCAGCCCTTCGAACGACGGGTGCCGCAGCGTGCCGGCGTTCGTCCACTCGGCGAACTCGACCTCGGCGACCAGCTCCGGCCGGACGAAGACGGCGTCGCGCTGCGGCTGGCGGCCGGTGAACGGGCTCTCGTCGGTGCGCAGCTCCTCCAGCCGGTGGAGCAGGCGGGCGCGGGTGGCGTCGTCGAAGCCGGTGCCGACCTTGCCGGCGAACCGGAGTGCGTCGTCGTCGTAGTAGCCGACCAGCAGCGCGCCGAGTGACCGCGTCAGCCGGCCCTGGCCCGGTACCCAGCCGCCGATGACGACCTCCTGCTGCCGCACGTTCTTGATCTTCAGCCAGTCGCCGCCACGCCGGCCCGGCCGGTACGGGCCGGCCAGCCGCTTGGCGACGATGCCCTCCAGCCCCCGCTTCCGGGTGGCGTCGAGGAGGACGTCGCCGTCGCCGCGCTGGTAGTCAGGCACCTGCCAGGCCGGCCCGGCCAGCTCGAGCGCGGCCAGCTCGCGGCGGCGCTCTTCGTAGGGCCGGTTCAGCAGCGACCGGCCGTCGAGGTAGAGCAGGTCGAAGACGACGTAGACGACTGGGATGCGCTGCGCCTGGCGCCGGATGTCCGCCTCGGAGCTGAGGTGGATGCGGGGCTGGATGCGCTGGAAGCTGGGCCGGCCGTTCTCGTCGAAGGCGACGATCTCGCCGTCGAGCACCATGCGGTGGGCACCGATGGTGTTCATCAGTGGCCGCAGCTCGGGGTACTGCCGGCTGAACTCGCGCCCGTTGCGCCCGATCAGCCGGAGCCGGCCCGGCTCGCCGAACGCGAGCGCGCGGACGCCGTCCCACTTGATCTCGAAGCCCCAGTCGTCCTGGTGCGGCGGCAGCGTCGACAGGGTGGCGGCCATCGGCGTCAGCGACTCCGGCATCGGGTCGCCGTCGTCGGCGGAGGTGTCCATGCGATGGATCATCCAGTCGTCGCCCTTGGTGCGGAACAGCGCGAACCGCCCGTCGACCTGCTCGCCGTGCAGGTGGACCACGACCTTGTCGTCCTGGAACTTCTCCGCCACGTACGTCCCGTGGTCCCAGATGGTCATGCTGCCGCCGCCGTACTCGCCGGCCGGGATCTGGCCGTCGAAGGTGAGGTACTCGAGCGGGTGGTCCTCGGTGTGGACGGCGAGGCGGTTCTCCTCGGGCGTGCGGGGGAATCCGCGCGGCAGCGCCCACGACGCCAGCACGCCGTCGTGTTCCAGCCGCAGGTCCCAGTGCAGCCGGCGGGCGTGGTGCTCCTGGACGACGAACCGCGGCGCGGCGTCCTCGCCGCGACGCTTCCCCTGCCGGCGGCCGCGGGGCTCGGGGGTCTTGTCGAAGGACCGCTTGCGCTGGTACTCCGCGAGCCCGCCGGAACCATCGTCGCCGCTCATCCGTTCCATCGTCGCCGGGGAGCACCCCGCCGACAAGCGCGACGCCGGAATAGCCGGCGCTACCGGGACGTTCTCATTGCTGGAAGTCCCCGGTAGGCCGACATCGGCCCGGGACTTCGGGAGCCGGATCGAGAGATCCGCGGGCTCCCGCAGGGCAACCCACCTGAGCAACCACCGACGGTCCGCGCCCGCGTGCGCGCGGCCGTGGGCGTGTTGTGGGGTGGCCACGACGACGTTGAGACGAGTGAGGGAGACGAACGATGACGATGGTGGTGGAGCAGGTCCGCGCCCCTGACAGGGTGCGCGAGGAGGACTATGACCTGGTCGGCCAGTACCTGAAGCAGATCGGCACGACGCCGCTGCTGACGGCGGCCGAGGAGGTCGAGCTGGCGCGGCGCATCGAGGCCGGCGTCTACGCCGCGGAGCTGCTGGAGTCCGGCGACTCCGGGCGGCCGCGCGAGGAGCTGGAGGCGCTGGTGCGCGACGGTGAGCGGGCGAAGGATCACATGATCCGGGCGAACCTGCGGCTGGTCGTGTCGGCGGCGCGCAAGTACTACCGCAACAGCGGGCTGCCGTTCCTGGACGTCGTGCAGGAGGGGAACCTGGGCCTGATCCGTGCGGTCGAGAAGTTCGACTACACGAAGGGGTTCAAGTTCTCGACCTATGCGATGTGGTGGATCCGGCAGGCCATCGAGCGAGGCAAGGCCGAGCGGAGCCGGACCATCCGGCTGCCGGTCCACGTGCTCGAGACGCTGTCCAAGCTGGGCAAGGCCGAGCGCAAGCTGGCCGTCAGCCTGGGCCGCGAGCCCACGGCCGATGAGCTGGCCGCCGAGGTCGACCTCACGCCCGCGCGGGTGATCGAGCTGCGCCGCATCTCGCGCGACACCGTGAGCCTGGACACCCCGGTCGGCGACGAGGGCAGCGCGAGCATCGGCGACCTCATCGAGGACACCGAGACGCCCAAGGCCACCGACGTCATCGAGTTCCAGGCGCTCGGCGAGCATGTCCGCGACCTGGTCAACACGCTCGCCCCGCGCGAGGCGCTGATCGTCTCGATGCGGTTCGGCCTCGAGGACGGCGAGCAGCACACCCTCCAGGAGGTGGCCGAGCGGGTCGGCCTGACGAAGGAGCGGGTGCGCCAGCTGGAGAAGCTGGCGCTGGCCGAGCTCCGCGACCCTGCGCGGCACCAGCCGCTGCTGGAGTGGGCCGGCTGAGCTCGCCTCCGGCCGCTCGTGGTCGGTGACCGAATCCTCGATGATCACGTTCACCACGAGATCTCGTGCTCCACTAGGCCTGCAATCGTGGTGATGCTCGGGAAATCCTCGTGATGCCTCCTCGATGCAGGGGCCGTCGCTATCAGCCCACGGCCGCAACCGCACGACGCCGTCGGACAACTCATCGGGGTAGGCGAGGTCTCGACGGCGGATCGTGGGTACGTACCCCGGGACACGGCATGGGAGGAACCGATGACCGAACACCCCGACGGCGTGCACCACACGACGCAGGAGGAGCGCGACCGCGCGATGGCCGTGCACTCCGTCGACGACGAGACCCGCGTGCACGGCGAGCCCGACGAGACCGAGCAGGTGATGGGCGCCGACGGCGACCTGCGGGTGCCCGACCCGGAGGACGCCGGCGAGGGCGTGATCGTCCCGGAGACCGACGGCGACACGCCACCGGAGTGAGGTCGTGGACCCCGGGTACCGGGCCTCCATGAACGGTGCACGCGTAGTCGTCACGGGCGGAGCGGGCTTCCTGGGCTCGCATGTCTGCGAGTCGCTGACCGGCTCGGGGGCGGAGGTGATCTGTCTCGACAACTACGCGACGTCGACGCCGGCGAACCTGGCCGGGCTGCGCGACGACGCCCGCTTCACGTTCGTGACGTGCGACGTCACCGACGGCATCCGGGTCGACGGGCCGGTCGACCTGGTGCTGCACCTGGCCTCGCCCGCCTCGCCGGTCGACTACCTGCGGCTGCCGCTGGAGACGATGCGGGCGGGCTCGGCGGGGACGACGAACGCGCTGGAGCTGGCGCTCGAGAAGGGCGCCCGGTTCGTCCTGGCCTCGACGTCGGAGGTGTACGGCGATCCGCTGCGGCATCCGCAGCCGGAGGACTACTGGGGCAACGTGAACCCGATCGGGCCGCGCGCCGTCTACGATGAGTCCAAGCGCTTCTCCGAGGCGCTGACCAGCGCCTACCGGTCAGAGCGCGGTGTCGACACCGGCATCGTGCGCATCTTCAACAGCTACGGGCCGCGCATGCGGGCGCACGACGGCCGAGTGGTGCCGACGTTCATCCGGCAGGCGCTGGCCGGCGAGCCGCTCACCGTCGCCGGCGACGGCAGCCAGACCCGGACGCTCTGTTACGTCGCCGACACCGTCGGCGGACTGCTGGCGATGGCCGGCAGCGATCACGCGGGCCCGGTGAACATCGGCGGCGCCCACGAGGTCACGGTGCTCGAGCTGGCCGAGCGGATCCGGTCGATGACGGGGTCCCGTTCGGAGATCCGCTTCGTCGAGCTGCCCGAGAACGATCCGCGGCTGCGCCGTCCCGACCTGTCCCGCGCCACCCGGCTGCTGCGGTGGCGGCCGCGGGTGCGGCTGGGCGACGGGCTGGCGCAGACGGTGCGCTGGTTCGCCGACGCCGGTATCGACGGCGTTCCGGCCGGTCACGGCAGCAGCGTGTCCGCGGCGTCCAGCACCTCGCGGACCTGAATGCTCTCCAGCGCCGGGTCGAGCAACCGGCCGTGCGGGTCGCCGCTGCCCGGCCCGTGCCAGAGTGCGACGTGCGGGCCGTGCTCCGGCGGTCCCCAGGCGGCCGGCGGTGTAGGCCCGAACAGCACCACCGAGCGCACGCCGTAGGCCGAGGCCAGGTGCGCGACCCCCGTGTCGTTCGCCACGACCAGCCCGGCCCACGCCACCAGCGCGGCCAGCTCGGTCAGCGACAGCCGGCCGGCCAGGACGGCCGACGGGGGCAGCCCGGCGTGGGCCGCGACCGCGCTGGCCAGCGGAGTCTCGGCCGCGGAGCCGGTGACGACGACCGGCCCACGGCCCGTGTCGGCGAGCCGGCGGGCCACCGCCGCGAACCGGTCCGCCGGCCAACGGCGCGCCCCCGACCCGGCGCCCGGGTGCACGACCAGCGCGCCGTCCACCACCGGCTCGGCCGCCGGGCGGGCCAGGGCGAGGTCGTCGTCGGGCGCTGGGACGCCCAGCTCCGCCTCCACCAGGCGGCACCAGCGGCGCACCTCGTGCTCGTCCGCCCGCCACCGCGGCCCGGCGGCGCCGGCGTCGGCGTTGCCGAACGCGACCAGCCGGTCCGGCCGCAGCGCCGCGAGCACCCGATGACTCTCCGGTCCGCGTCCGTGCAGGTTGACGGCGACGGCCGGCGGCGCGCCGGACCACGGCAGCGGCCGCAGCGCCTGGGTGGGCAGCACCTCGTCCACGCCGCCCACCAGCGGGACCAGCCCGGCCAGCGGCGGCGACGTGGCCAGCACCAGGCGGTGCCCGGGCAGCGCGCGCCGGATCGCGCGCAGCGCCGGGATCCCGGTCAGGAAGTCACCGAGGCCGATGGCCCGGTACACCAGGGCCACGGAGACACCCCCTAGGGCCACGAACTCTCGGTGGACGGTGTCACGACCAGCTCGCGCACCTCGCAGCCCGGCGGCTGCTCCAACGCGAACACGACCGCCCGGGCGACGTCGGCCGGCCGATTCAGCTTGGCGTCGGCCGGCGGCTTGTACTGCTCGTCGCGCCCATCGAAGAACGGGGTCTCCATGCCGCCGGGGACCAGCAGCGTGACGCCGACGCGTCCGGCGGTCTCCGCGGCGAAGGCCCGGGTGAACCCGACGACGCCGAACTTCGAGGCGCAGTACGCGGTCGCGTCGCTGACGGCGCGTAGCCCCAGCGTCGAGGCGACGGTGACGACGCGGCCGTGGCTGCGCAGCAGTTCCGGCAGCGCGGCGCGGACCACCCGCACCGTCCCGAGCAGGTTCACCTGGACGACCCGCTCCCAGTCGGCGGCGGGCACGTCCTCCAGGCGGCCGCAGGAGTCCACACCCGCGCAGGTGACGACGGCGTCCAGCCCGCCGGTCCGTTCGGCGGCGGCCCGGACGGCGCCGTCGGCGGCCGCGGGGTCGGCGAGGTCGGCGACGACGTGCTCCACCGGCGCGTCCGGCGGCACGCGGTCCAGCACGACGGTGCGGCCGCCGGCGTCGTCGACGGCTCGCGCGACGGCCGCGCCCAGCCCGGACGCGCCGCCTGTGACCAGTACGGTTCCCAGCGTCATGAGCTCCTCCTCATCAGTTCGGGCAGCGGCCGCGCCGAGCGCGCGGCGGCCTGGACCAGCGCCGTCGTGGAATGACCGTCGACGTACGGCAGCGTGACCACGCGGCCGCCCCACTCGCCCACGACGGCTGCCTCGGGCAGGTCCGTGCCGGCGTAGTCGCCGCCCTTGGCCCACAGGTCCGGCCGGAGCCGGCGCAGCACCCGTTCCGGGGTGTCGTCGTCGAAGATCTCGACGGCGTCGACGCACTCCAGCGCGCGCAGCACTCGGGCCCGGTCCGCCGCCGGCACCACCGGCCGGGCCGGCCCCTTGAGCCGCCGCACGGACGCGTCGGAGTTCAGGCAGACGACCAGCGCGTCACCGAGCCGCCGAGCCGCCTGCAGCCCGGCGACATGCCCCGCGTGCAGCAGGTCGAAGCAGCCGCCGGTGGCCACCACCGTCCCGCCGCGCGCCCGCACGGACGCGATCACGTCCGCGCTCGAGGGCCCCGCCCCGTTCCGTTCGGCCCACGCG
>NZ_SMLB01000028.1 GCF_004349105.1 Jiangella aurantiaca | reverse complement strand
ACGTCGCCCCGGACGCGCTCGCCGCCGCGGCCGCCGAGATCGCCGGCCGGCCAACGCCGCGTGCATGCGGGCGAACCGGGCGACGGTGTGCGCGTCGGCGTTGGCCGGCGGGGACGCGGGCATGCCGGTGCAGCAGCCCTCTGACGAAGCCGAGCAGCCGCACATCCTGGTCGAGCACCGAGGCCGTGGCGGGGGCGCCGGCCAACGCCGCGTGCATGCGGGCGAACCGGGCGACGGTGTGCGCGTCGGCGATGGCGAGGTCGCGGAAGGACGGAAGCCTGGCGGGCCGGCCGGCGATCTCGGCGGCCGCGGCGGCGAGCGCGTCCGGGGCGACGTAGAGGACGAGGTGCTCGGAGTCGCGCTCGCGGTGGTCCGGGTCGATGGGGGTGTGCGCCTCGCCGGGCATGACGACGGTGAGCCGCCGGGCCGGGACGACGTGGTACTCGCCCCGATAGCGGATGCCGCCGGGCAGGTGGAGGTTGAGGTTGAGTTGGTAGCCGTCGTGCGTGTGCCGCGGGATGGTGACCGGCGGGCCGGGCGGGTAGCGATACCACTCGAGCAGCACGTCGCGGCGGAGCAGGCCCGTCGCGTCGGGCCGCGTGGGCGAGGTCACGCCGTCCAACCTAGCTGAGCGGTGGTCGTCACCGAGAGTGACAGCGACGGCGGCATCACGATTCCGTAACGACGAGTGGCCCCGTACCCCGCACGAGGCGGGGCCGGGGCCACTCGGTTCAGCTGGTGGTGCGTCTACCCGATGATCAGGCGGTGGTGTTGCGGCGGGCCCGGACGGCCACCGCAGCGCCGCCGGCCAGCAGCAGCGCGACGCCGCCGACGATCATCCAGGTGGTGCCGGACGAACCGGTGTCGGGAAGGTCCTCGTCACCGTCCTCGCCGTTGCCGTCGTCGTCGCCGTTCGCCACGGTGAACGTGGCCACGGCCTCGGAGTCGGACAGCTCGGGGTCGCCGCCCTCGAGGGTCGCCTGAGCGGTGATGGTGTACTCACCCTCCGGCAGGTCCTCGGCCGGGTCGAACGTCCAGTTGCCGGCGTCGTCGATCTCGAACTCGCCGGCCCACTCCTCGACGTCGTCCTCGCCCTCGGCGCGCAGGCCCAGGCGCGGCTGCGGGTCGGCAGCGGCGTCGGCCGCCTGCTCGAGCAGCAGGCCGATGGTGGCCCCGCCGAACGAGGTGCCCTCGAAGACCACGTCACCGGCGACGGTCGAGCCGTCCTCGGGCGCCGTGATCGTGACGTCGGCCGCCTCGATGCCGAGGTCCGCGACGGTGACCTCCTGAGTGTCCTCCTCGAAGGTCTGCGTCACGACGGCGTCGAACCGCACGCCGACCGGCAGGTCGCTGCCGGGGGTGATCGCCCAGGCGCCGTCCTCGCCGACCTCGGCCGTGCCGTACTCGGTGTCGCCGACCGCCAGGGTGACGGTGGCGCCGGGCTGGCCGGTGCCGGAGAACTCCGGACGCGCGTTGCCGGTGGTCTGGCCCTCGCTCGGCGAGTCGACGGCGAGCTCCTCGACCGGCGGCGCCTCGGTGACCGTCCACGAGCCCTCGGCGACCTCGGACTGCGAGTGGTTGCCGTAGAACGCCTGAACCGCGTAGGTGTGCTCGCCCGGCTCGAGGTCCTCCGGGAGCGCCACGGAGAACGCGCCCTCGGCCGTGACCTCACCCTCGACCGGCTCGCCGCCGTCGACGGAGACGGTGACGCGGTGGTTGGTGCCGGCGCCCTCGACCGTGCCCTCGAAGGTGACGGACTGGCCGGACTCGCCGCCGTCCTCCGGAGCGGTGACGGACGGCGTGTTCACCGCGACGTTGAGCTCCCACTGGTCGCCCAGGACGTCCAGCGCGTTGTACTGGCCGCCGGAGACCGCGAAGCCGATGCCGAAGGAGCCGGTGTCGCAGTCGGGGCCGAAGTCCGAGCCCGAGTTCACGCCCAGGGCGTAGTTGCCCACGATGATCGAGCCGCCGCTGTCGCCGCCCAGCATGCAGGCGTCGAAGATGAAGCCCGTGACCCTCTCACCAGTGTTGAAGTCGACGGTCTGCTCGGCGGTCTCGATGGTGCCGCAGGTCCAGCCGGAGGTCGACCCCGACTTGCAGGCCTCGGCGCCGACGACGGCGTCGATGCTGTCGTAGATGGTGATGGAGTTCTCGTCCGGGTTGCCCTGGCCGCCGGCCCAACCAGCGACCTGCGGGATGCCGTTGAAGTCGGGGTTGGTGATGTCGACCAGGCCGGCGTCATAGTTCTCGAACTCCGGGCCGAAGTGCATCGAGCCGTCGGTGATGTCGCCGATCTCGTCGCCGATGTTGAGCGGCGGCGGGTCCTCGCCCTGCGGCGGCGGGCCGATCGGGGCCTCGAGCGGCAGGTGGTACACCGGACCTGCCAGCTGCTCGTACGTCTCGCTATCCAGGCCGCAGTGACCCGCGGTCAGGAAGCGGTCGTCGCCGTCGGGCGTGTAGCCGCTGAAGCCGACCGAGCAGCGGAAGCCACTGGTCTCGTCGGCCTGTGTGAAGAAGCCGTAGCCGCCCTTGTGGTCGACCTTGGGCTCGAAGTCGTAGTCGGAGTAGTCGTGCTCGTCGGGCGGCGAGCCGATCTCGACCTTGGCGCCGACCGCCTCGGCGGCGGCGACGTCGGCCTCCGCCTCGACGTACAGGGTGACGTCCTGGCCGTCGATGACCGTGGCGTTGATGTCGACCCCGGCCTCGACGAGCTGAGCGGACACGTCAGCGGCGACCTTGGCGGCCGCCGCGTTGGCGAGGTACTCCTCGGCGGAGATGCCGAGGTCGCGCTGGATGGCCTCCACAAGGCCGGTTGGGAGCTCGTCGGCCTGGGGGGCGAACGCCTCCGCGGCGAACGTCTGCAGGGTCTCGGTGACGGTCTCCTCCTCGGCCGATGCGGCCGTGGAGGAGATGACGACGCCCGTGCTCACAAGAGCGCAGACGCCCAGCACACCGGAGACCCGTGCAGCGCCGCGACGGCGCAGCAGGGCTGTGCTCACAGTTACTCCAAAATGAAATGTCATTGACATGGAATGGACCCGGTGCTCCGCCAGCGGTGGGACTTGCCGACGGCACCCCGGAGCCTGTGTCACCCTACAGCACCGTTCTGCCGCATATTCAAGTACTCGGCACCTATCAGGGCTAATGTCCGACATCACTCTCTGTGACGAGAAATTTGAATGCTCAAGTGGTGAATAGTGCAAATCGGACGCTACTGCCGTGTTGACGGCCGGTGTCACGAAGAGATGTGCAGGTCGTACGGCGTGTCGCGGGGTCCGTCGGCAGCCGCGTCATCCGAGTCCGCCGGAGCGGTGGCACGGGGGACGCGGGTCGACGAGCGGCCTCCGGGTCGGCCGGGCCGGGGTGCCGGAGCGCGACATGTGGGCGGCCATATGGCGCGCGTATAGAGGGCGTGGGGCGTGTGGTGCTGTTGTGACTGATGGGGTCCGTAGGCCGGCCGGCGGCGGCCGGCGCCAGGCTCAGCCGGTCGCGCGGCGACGGCGCCAGGCGATCGCGGCCGCGACGGCTGCGGCCAGGACGCCCGCCGCCGCGGCCAGGACACCGCTGGGCAGGCCGTCGTCGTCGGCGCTCACGTCTGTGGCGCTGCCGATGCCGCCGCCGGAGCGGGCCGTCTCGGTGACCTCGACGATGACCGGGTTCGACGGCTCGGAGGTGAGGTCGTCGACGGACTGGGTGGCGACGATGACGTGCCGGCCGGCGGTCAGCGGGGAGTCCAGCTGGATCGTCCACGCGCCGTCGGCGCCGGCCTCGGCCCGCAGCTCCGGCGCGGCGGCGACGTCGGACCCGGCGGCCGCGACGCGGACCGACACGGCGGCGCCGGGAAGACCGGCACCGCTGAGCGTGCCGGCGTCGGTGGCGGAGATCCGGCCGGACGGCGCGCTCACCGCCGGCGCGCTCGGCGCCACGCCGACGTTGGTGACGGTGACCGTCGCGTCCGTGGCCGTGCCGGACTCCGGCGCCTCGGTGTCAGCGCTGCCGGCGCCCGTCTCGCCCGAGCCAGTGGCCGCGGATCCCGGCGTGGCCGGGGCCGTCCCGGCCGCCTCGCCGCCGGCCGCGTCCCCCTCCGGTCCGTCCGCCTCGGCCGCGATCGCCGCGGCGTCGGCGAGATGCTGCGTCAGCACGGCGTCGAACCGGCCGGCTGGGCGGGGGGAGCCGGCGCGCAGCTTCCAGGTGCCGTCCTCGCGGACAGTCGTGCGGGCGAGTTCCTCGCCACCGATGGTCAACGTGACGGTGGCGCCGGGCTCGCCGGTGCCCTCGAAGTCGAGCCGTCCCTCAGGGCTGACGTGGCCGGGGGCGGGCCAGCTCACGCCGATGCCGGCCTGCTCGGCGACCTCGAACTCGCCGGTGGTCTCCTCCGACGTGATGGTTCGGTCGCTGGTCGCGGGGCGGAGCGACGTGCGGGCCGTGTACGCGTAAGTCCCCGGATCGAGCGGCGTGCCGACCGGCACGCTCCACCGGCCGTCCGCGCCGACCCGCGCCTCCAGCTCCGGCCCGTTCTCGATCCGGACCGTCACGACGGCGCCGGCCGCGGCGTCCGCCGAGCCGGTGATCGTGGGCCTGGAGCCGGTGGTGGCGTCGTCGCCGGGCGCGGTCACCTCGGGCGCACCCACCTGGACGGCAAGGTCCCAGCCCGAGCCGTACAGCGCTTCGACCGAGTCGACGCCGGTGAGCGCGTACCCGACGCTGACGTCGTCGCCGCCCGCGGCCGGGGCGCCGTCGGCGCAGGACGGACCCGGCCAGGTGGAGCCGGAGCTCAGCCCGAGTGCGTACGTCCCGACGGTGACGGCGCCGCCGCTGTCGCCGGGCAGCACGCAGGCGTCGAACAGGAAGCCGGTGACGGACTGGCCGCTCACCGGCACGGTGGTCCGCGCGTCCAGCACGTACCCGCAGGTCCAGCCCGACGCGACGCCGGCGGCGCAGACCGGCGCGCCGGCCACGGCGCTGACGGAGTCGTGGACGGTGAGCGCGGGATCGTCGCCGGCGCCCGGGCTCCAGCCGGCCACTTCCGGCCGCACGTCGCCGTCGACGGAGATCAGCGCGGCGTCGCGCCCGTCGCCGAAGGTCACGCTGTCCGGGACGTACTCGCCGATGGCATCGCCGATCAGGCCGGGCCAGGCCACGGGGCCGCCCGACAGCGGCGCGTCCGGCGCGAGCTCGTCGACGCCCGAGGTGAACGGGCCGTCGGTCCCGGCGCCGCAATGGCCGGCGGTGAGCAGCCGCGGCTCGCCGCCGGTGTCGGTGCCGGCGAACGCGGTGGAGCAGTGGTAGTCGGCGAGCGGGGTGCGGACGGCGAGCCCGGCGCCGCCGCGGTGGTCGCCGTCGCGGCTGCGGGCGGACAGCCGCACCTGGCCGACCGGCTCGCCGCGGACCTCCGCGCCGATCGCGACGACCCGCTCGGCCGCCCGGTCGATGTAGGCCAGCTTGTCCTGCGCTCGCGCGGCGGCCAGCGCGTCGGTCAGCACGTCGCCGACCTGCACCTGCGCGCCCGTGGTGCGTGCGGCGATCGCGGCGCCGCGGTCGTCGACGGCGACGTGCAGCGTCTGGCCCTCCAGCCAGGCCGAACGGACCATGTCGCCCAGCGAGCCGACGACCTCGCCGGCCAGCCGTGCGGCCGCCGCCGTCGCCAGATACTCCTCGGGCGACTGGCCCAGGTCGCGCCGGATCGCCTCGGTCAGGCCGGCCGGCAGCGCGGCGGCCCGGTCGGCGAAGTCGGCGGGATCGAACGCGCGCATCCGGACCTCGGGCGCGGCGGGCGCGGTGTCGACCTCGAGGGCCGCGGCGGGCGCGGCGAGCGCGCCGCCGGTGGCCGCGAGCGCGGCGCCGGCGCCGAGGGCGGCACGGACACGGCGGCTGAACGAGGTTCCGTCCACCGGCGTCGCGCTTCCCTTCCGACCGAAGTCCCACGAACCGGATGAACCGGTCGAATCGCTGCTCGGCGGCACTATAGGCCGCTCCGCCGACCGAGGTTACCCATGGGGAGCCTGGCCCGGCCGTTGATGTGTCAAGAATCACCCGTACGGGCGACCCGGCATCGTCCGCCCGCGTCACGACCCCGGCCCCAGCCACGTTGATCAAGGAGAAAGGCGGCTCTGGGCCGCCTCGGAATCCGACTTTCTCCATGATCAACATGGCCGCCTGGGCGTAGGGCGCACGTCCGCTGTCACATCGTGATCGTCAACGACTCACGGGTGTGACGGCGCGGGCTCCTGGCCCTCGACCTCGAATGTCAACTCGTCGGGGTAGCAGTACCACCAGTCCTCGCCCGGCTCGAACGACCGGATGATCGGGTGGTCGGCGTGCTCGTGGGTGTGCGCCGTCGCGTGCTTGCCCGGCGAGCTGTTGCAGCAGCCCACGTGCCCGCAGGCCATGCACAGCCGCAGGTGTACCCAGCGGCCGCCGTCGCGCAGGCACTCCACGCAGCCGTCGCCCGACGGCGTGACGTCGCGGACGGTGTCCAGGTGCGAACAGGTCCTCATGGCCGTCATGCTCTCACGCACCCCCGTCACCGACGGCGAGCCCGGCCAGCCCGCGTCCGGCCAGCTCGCCGGGGACGACGGACAGCGCGAACTCGCGGTCCGCGCGCTCGCCGGCCGGGTCGAGGATCGCCGCCGCGAACTCGGTGACGTCGCCGAGCGCGCGGACGGCCCGGTAGTAGGCCAGGCGGTCCGCGTCGACCTCGACCTCGCCGTAGCCCGCGGCGAACCAGCCGATCTCCCGCTGGCCGACCGGGGCGTAGCCCGGCAGCCCGCCGACTACGAACATCAGGTCGCGCTCGGGCGGGGCGAGCGTCGCGTCGTCCCAGTCGATCAGCCAGACCGCGCCGTCGTCGCCGAGCAGCACGTTGCCCAGGTGACCGTCAGTGTGGCATACCACCGCGCGGGCCGGCCGGTCGCGCAGCCGAGCGCCCAACACTGCGGCCCGCGCGGTCAGAGCCCCAAGCAGCTCCGCGCCGCCGCGCCAGTCCCCGCGCAGCTCGCGGACCAGGTCGTCGCCGTCGCCGTCCGCCAGCCGCGCCGTCACCGCCGCCGTGGCGGCCAGCACCGCGTCCGGCCGGTGGTCCTCGACCGGCAGCCCGCCCACAACGGGGTCCGCAGGAGGCACCGCGTGCACCCGCGCGAGCAGCGCGCCGTAGGCCGTCCACTGCACGGGCGTCATAACGGCGTCGACCGCGCGGACGTCGGACACCCACGGTTGCAGCGACAGCCGCCGGCCGTCGCGCTCGCTCCACAGCGCACGACCGAGCGTCCGGACGGGCGCCGGGACGCCGTCGACCCCCAGCTCGGCAAGCCGCGCCGGTAGCAGCAGGCCGGCCGCCGAGCCGCCGCCGGTCCACTTCACGGCGTACCGCGCCGCGCCCGCCCTGACCAGCCAGACCGAGGCTGCCGCGTCGGCACCGTGGCCGATCGCCGTCACCTCGCTGAACAGGATGCCGAAGTCGGCGCTGATCCAGTCGCGGAGGTCGTCCAAACCGGGCACGAGCAGGACCGTAGGCGCCCGCCGCCGGGACCCGCCAGCGAATTACCCGGCCACGGCCAGTGTCGGCTCGTGCCGCACCGGCATCCGCACCGACGAGGCCAGGAAGCACAGCTCGTGCGCGCGCTCGTGCAGCGCCGTCGCCTCGTCCACCATGCCCGCGTCGGCGACGGTGACGACCGGGCGGAGCACCACCTCGGTGAACGCGCCGCCGCCGTCGGGGGTCATCTCCATCGTGCCGCCGGCGGTGTCCTCGTACCCGACCACCACGACTCCGCCGACCGCGCACAGGTGCAGGTACTGCAGCATGTGGCACTCCGAGAGGGCGGCGACGAACAGCAGCTCCGGGTTCCACCGGTCCGCCTCGCCGCGGAACGCCGGGTCCGAGCTGCCCGCCAGCACCGGCCGGCCGCCGGCCTCGATGGCGTGTGCCCGGGAGTAGCCGCGGTACGACGCCGTGCCGGTGCCCTGGTTCCCGGTCCAGCGGACTGTGGTCGTGTACTGGTGCCTCGTCATCGGCGCTCCTCCGTGGGTGACTACGCTGCGAGCATGACAGGCTCTCGCGTGGTCGCCGTCGGCCACTACCAGCCCGAGCGCGTCCTCACCAACGCCGAGCTGGCCACCATGGTCGACACCAGCGACGAGTGGATCCGTTCCCGCGTGGGCATCGAGACCCGCCGCATCGCCGCCGACGACGAGACCGTCGATGCCATGGCCGCGCAGGCCGCGGCGAAGGCTCTGGCCAACGCCGGCCTCGCTCCCGCCGACATCGACTACCTGGTGGTCGCCACCTGCACCGCCATCGACCGCTCGCCGAACATGGCCGCCCGGGTCGCGGCGCGGCTGGGCATGACGACGCCGGCCGCCATCGACGTCAACACCGCCTGCTCCGGGTTCACCCACGCGCTGGCCACCGCCGACCACGCCATCCGGGCCGGCGCCGCCACCCGGGCGCTGGTGATCGGGTCGGAGAAGCTGACCGACTTCACCGATTGGGCCGACCGCTCGACCTGTGTGCTGGTCGGGGACGGCGCCGGCGCGGTCGTGCTGGTGGCTGCCGACGAGCCCGAGGTCGGCCCGGTCACGTGGGGCTCGGTGCCGGAGATGTCGAACGCGGTGCGCATCGAGGGCCGTCCCGGCACGTTCGGGCAGGAGGGCCAGTCGGTGTTCCGCTGGGCCACCAGTGAGCTGCCGCGGATCGCCCGGCTGGTCTGCGAGCGCAGCGGCGTCGCGCCGGAGGACCTGGGCGGCGTGGTCCTGCACCAGGCGAACCTGCGCATCATCGAGCCGCTGGCCGCGCGCCTCGGCGCGGTGAACGCCGTCGTCGCTCGCGACGTCGTCGAGTCGGGGAACACGTCGGCGGCGAGCATCCCGATCGCGCTCTCCAAGCTGGTCGAGCGGCGCGAGGTGCCGTCCGGCGCGCCGGTCCTGCTGTTCGGGTTCGGTGGCGGGCTGTCCTACGCGGGGCTGGTCATCCGCTGCCCGTGACGGTGCCGGTGTCCGGCCGGTCCAGGCGATAGACGTAGTGGAGCGGGTCGTCGACCGGGTTGTCCGGATTCATGGGGCCCTCGGCGACGCGGCGGAACCCGGCCCGCTCCAGCGCGCGCCACGACCGCGCGTTGGCGGCGACGACGGCGACCAGCACCGCGGGCGCCCGCGGGTACGCCCGCCAGGTGTCCGCGACGACGGCGCGGATCATCGCCGTGCCAAGGCCGCGGCCGACCCGGCCGGGGTCGCCGACCAGGTAGTCGATGGTCACCGCGCCGTCAGGCACGTCGGTGAGCGCGGCGAACTCGTCGCGGTAGTCGGCGAAGTCGACCAGCCGGGAGCGCTGCACCAGCCCGACCGGTTCGCCGTCGTCCAACGCCAGCAGGTCCTCGCCCGGCTCGGTGCCGTCGGCGGTGCCGCCGAAGTCGCGGTCCAGCGCCTCGGACGTGGTCGCGTGGTTCCACCAACGGGCGACGTGCGGCTGCTCGAGCCAGCGGCGCAGCAGCGCGAAGTCGGCCCGGGTGACCGGCCGGAACGTGAGCGTCACGACCGCAGCCAGGCCGTGCACCAGGCGTCGTCGGCGCACCGGTCGCGCAGCGTTGCGAGCCCGCGGAGCACCGTCTCGCGCTCGTCGCCCGGGCCGACCGCCGCCAGCAGGTCGTCCGTCCCGGCCCGCAGCTCGCGCGTCGTGGCCCGGGCCAGCCGCCGTCCGGCCGGCGTCACCTCGATGCGGTTGGACCGGCGGTCGAGGTCGTCGACGCGGCGGAACAGCAGCGCCCGCCGCTCGAGGTCGTCGAGGTCGGCGACGATGCGGTTGCGGTCGTAGCCGATGGCGCCGACGATCTCGCGCTGCGTGCGTCCCGGCGGCTCCGCGGCCGCGCGCAGGATGGCGCACTGCCACGACGTCAGGCCGTGGCGGCGCGCGACGGACGACTCCAACGCGGTGAGCGCCTTGGCGAGCGGGAGCACCAGGCCGGCGAGGTCTTGGCCGGCCGTGCGCGTGACGGCCATGGCCCCAGCGTAGGGTAGGGGTCGGAAAGATGCCTGATCTGCGGTTTTACAGTCAGATCTCTTCGCCGGGCCGTACCGTCGACCCCGTCACCCGTAAGCCGTACTGGTCGATCACGTGGGAAGCATGGTTCTTCTCGTCCGCGTGCGCGCGGGCAGCGTTCTCGGCGGTCGAGTAGCGGGAGAAATCGCGGCTGGTCCACGGGCAGGTGGGACAGTGGGCACGATAACGAGCGACGTCCACGCACCACGACGTTAGCGGCGGCGGCGCGAGCTCGCGCGCGGAACGGCTCAATGGGTGAGACGACGCCTTCGTTCCGATGGCGCCCTTAGGGTGTGGGGCGAGGCCGCCGAGGTCGCGGCGGCAGAACAGGAGCGCGCCGTGCCCGATCCCTCCGCCGACGAGCAGCCCGCCGTCCCCGTCCGGGAGCCGGCTCCCCTGCCCGTGCGGGCGCAGATCCTGTCGACCGAGCACTGGAGTCTGCTGGCCACCCGGAACCTGGCCTGGAGCGAGAGCTTCAGCCGGGCCAGCTGGTTCCTGACCGTCGTGTCGGCGACCGTGGTGGCGCTCGCGCTGGTCGCCGACAGCACCGACTTCGGCCCCGGCTTCCGCCTGTTCGCGCTCGTGCTGATGCCGCTGCTCGTCGTCATCGGCGTGGCCACAGTCATCCGCCTGGTCCTGCTCAACAGCGAGGACGTCGAGCTGGTCGCCGGGATGAACCGGCTGCGGCGTGGCTATCTCGACCTGGCGCCCGAGCTGGAGCCGTACTTCATCACGGGCCACCGCGAGGACGTCGCCGGCCTCATGCAGACCTACGGCGTGCGCCGCACCCGGATCCCGGCCGGCCAGTACCTGTCGAGCATCGCGCTGCTGGTGAGCGTCATCGTCGCCGTGCTGATCGGCGCGCTGGCCGGACTGATCGGCGACGCGTTCGGCGCCGGCACGGAGGCGGCGGTCGGGGTGGGCATCGCGGCCGGCGTCGTCGCGCTGGCGGTGCTGGTCCGGCTGGTCGTGCGGCAGGTCAACCTCACCTGGGACCGGCGGTGACGACGGCTGCGATATCGCTGCTGGTCGGCGGCTGACGTGCTGGTGCCCGCGGTAGGATTCGAACCTACGGCCTTCTGCTCCGGAGGCAGACGCTCTATCCCCTGAGCTACGCGGGCTCGGGCCTGAGAAAGGGTATCAGCCCCGGGCCGCGCCGAGCGAACCCGTTCCGCTCACGGCAGCGTCAGGATGCGCGGCCCGTCCTCGGTGATGGCGACGGTGTGCTCGACGTGCACGCTTCGGCTGCCGTCGTCGGTCACGAGCGACCATCCGTCGTCGGCCATGTGATAGCCGTCGCGGCCGCCGGCCATGAGGCTGGGCTCGATGGCGATGACCAGCCCCGGTTGCAGCCGCAGGCCGCGTCCCGGCCGACCTTCGTTGGGCACGAACGGCTCCTCGTGCATGGCCCGGCCGATGCCGTGCCCGCCGAAGTCGTTCTGCATGCCGTACCCCGCAGCCCGGCCGACCGCGGACATCGCGTGACCGATGTCACCCATGTGCGCGCCCGGCTGGGCTGCCGCGATGCCCGCGGCGAGCGTGCGCTCGGCGGTCTCGATCAGCGCCAGGTCGGCGGCCGCCGCCGTCCCGACGACGAAGCTGATCGCGGCGTCGGCATGCCAGCCGTCGACGTGCGCGCCGCAGTCGACGCTGAGCAGATCGCCGTCGCGCAGCCGGTACGACGTCGGCAGGCCGTGCAGCATGATCTCGTTCACCGACGTGCAGATGACGCCCGGATACGGCGTGGCGCCGAATCGCGGGTGGTACCCCAGGAACGACGAGCCCGCCCCCGCGCCGTCGATGACCTTGCGCGCCAGCTCGTCCAGCTCCGCCAGCGACACCCCGGGGGCGGCGTGTGCCCGCATCTCGGCGTGCACAGCCGCCACGACGCGGCCGGCCGCGCGCATCGACTCGATCTCGGCGGCGGTCTTCAACTCGATCATGTGGCATCCTCGCGGTCTGGCGCCCGGTCACTGTCCGCGATAACTATACCGGTATTGGTATCGGAGGTGAGATGAACATCCTGCGTAGACCCAGGATGAGGCACTGTGACCTGCGTCGATGTGCTATCTCGCCCTCGGTCGGCCGTGCACTCCGATGCACAGGAGTGCACCTCGGACCCGCCCTGGCGGGCACACAACGGGCACACGGCGCCCAGCTCTGTCCGCAGCACACACCTCTCATGCGCATCCGCGAGCTGCGTATGAGGGGCGGCAGAGCAGAGGCTCCCATGGCGACAGGTCGGCTACGTTGCGCCGCTCGAGAGCGGCAGCAACGAGCGGCTGCCGTACTACCTCGACGAGTACACCTTCCGGTTCCGTCGCAACCGCGCACAAGCGGGGCCTGCTGTTCTACCGGCTCCTCCAGGAAGCCGTCGCCACCGACCCGCACCCCCGGCATGACCTGCGACGACGCGGAGACCCGGATGGTGACTTGACCTAAGCAGATGCGAACACCGCAGCACGCCACCGGCTGTCCTTCCGGCGCTGGGTGAGTTGTCAGTCGGTTCAGCGGATGTGGTCGTAGACGAGGGACAGCATGCCGTGCTCGCCCGGGGTCTCGCTCACCAGAGTCCACTTGGCGGTTGGCAGGCCGTCGTCGAACAGGCGCGGCCCGCCGCCGAGGAAGACCGGGAAGAGGGTGAGCGCCAGCCGGTCGACCATGTCGGCCGCCAGCAGGGCCTTGATGACGCTCGCGCTGGAGAGCACGAAGATGTCGCCTCCCTCGGTCGCTTTGAGTTCCGCGATCGCCTCCGCGGTCGGCCGGTCGACGATCGCGGTCCGCTCCCACGGCGCCTCGCGGAGCGTGGAGGAGAAGACCACCTTGTCGGTCTCGACCAGCCATTTCGCGAAGGCTTCGTCACGCGGGTCGGCGCCGGCGGCGCCGATGACGGTGGGCCAGAAGCCGAGGAACCCTTCGGCGTTGACCCGTCCCATGACGGCGGTCGTGGCCGGCTCCCAGAGGCTGGTCAGGTGGTCGCGGGCGACGTCGGTGACGGCGTAGGGCATCACCCACCCCATGTCCTGCGGGTCCAGCCCGCTGTAGTGGCCGTCGAGCGAGAGGGCGATGTTGGTGACGACTCGGCGGCGGTCGGTCTGCGGTGTCATTCGGTGCTCCTTGGGTTGGTGTCGTGCTCGAGGCCGTTGGCGTCGAGGTTGTCGTGGGAGTCGGCGGCGAGGGTCGCCGCGAGTTTGTCGAGGCTCTGGCCGAAGCCGATCTCGATGCCCGCGATGAAGTCTGCGGATTCGACGGTGCTGTCGGCGATGCGGAGATCGACGTCGAGGACGGTGCCGGCGCCGCTGGGTCGGAGGTCGTACTCGACGTGGGCGGTGAAGGCGCGTCTGCCGTCGGGCAGCAGCGGGGCGAGCCGGTAGGTGAGACGCTCGCCGGGGCTCACCTCATCGACGACGCCCTCGGCGCGTCCGGCGACGGGGTCGGAGCCGTCGGCGTCCTCGGCGTCGCGGTACTCATGGATGATCGGCGCACCCGGCCGCGCCTCGAAGGCGAGCTCGGAGACGCGCAGGTCCTCGGGCGTCCACCAGCGGGCGAGCAGGGCCGGCTCGGTGAGGTGGCGCCAGACGAGTTCGGGGCGTCCTGGCAGTTGCCTGGAGAACCGGAAGGAGCGGCCGTCGGCCCACCCCGACTCGTCCGCGGCGAGCCGTTCGGCCTGGAGGGTGAGCCCGTAGCGGTCGAAGGTCGCGCGCGGGCCGGCGGCCTGGTCGGCGGTGTCGGCGAGCTGGCCCAGCGCGGCGGCCAGGTCGCGGAGGGGATCGGATCGCAGCGCGTATATGTGGCGCTGGCCGCTGCGCTGGGAGGTGACGACGCCGGCGCGCTCAAGGGTTTGCAGGTGCTTGGTCGTCTGCGGCTGGCGTGCCTGGGCGAGTTGGGCGAGGACGCCCACCGAGCGGGGCCGCTCGGCCAGCAAGCGCACAAGCCGCCAGCGGGCCGGGTCGGCCAGTGCGGAGAGGATCACGTCCATGATCCCAGTATTCACGGATAAGAATATTCGTGTCAAGGAATACTAAGCTTGTGGTTGGTTGCGAGCCACTTGTCCACAACCAACCTGCTGTCGCTGGGCCAGGCGTCAGGGACGGGACTATGAAATGTCTGCTCGCGAGTTCGGGGTTGGGATCATCGTCCGACCAGCGACCGAGGTAGTTGCGGTCCAAGCCGACCTTGACCACGCCGGTGAGGCACGGTTCCGGCGAGGCTGGTCTGCCGGCGAGCGAGTCATGCACGCCATGGGGGTCATCGCCGCAGCCCAGCAGCCGCCGGGCCAGGTCCTGTGTCACGTACACCTGGGTTCGATCCACTCTGCGCTCTACGAGCCGAGCGGTGCCACCCCCACTGTGGGCGCACGTTGCCGAGACACCTCGGCCCAGCAGGCCGGGACGACTGTGAGGACGTCACGTAGGCGACCCGTTGTCCAGGATCCAACTGTCCGCCTTTGACAGTCTCCTCGCGGTCTGGATATCGTCGGTCATACGTAGTAACACCTGGCGGATCGTCTTTGGGAAGGCTCATGGCCAAGCGTCGCGAACGGGCTCCGCGTCAGGCGGACGTGGCCCGGCTGGCCGGCGTGTCGCAGTCGGCGGTGTCGAAGGTCATCGCTGGCGGCGCCGAGGCGACCCGGATTCCGGAGAACACCCGGCGCAAGGTAATGGCGGCGGTCAGGGAGCTCGGCTACGTCCCCAACATGTCGGCGCGGAGCCTGCGCAACAAGCGCAACAAGCTGCTGGGCGTGCACACCTTCGAACCGGTATTTCCACACGCGCGCGAGAGCTTCTTCTTCGAGTTCCTGCTCGGTATCGAGGAGCGCGCCGAAGAGCTGGGCTACGACCTGGTGCTCTTCACGTCGACCGGCGCAAGCGATGGGCGGCGGCGGGTCTACCGGGACGGTGTCAACCGGCTGAACATCGCCGATGGCAGCGTGCTCCTTGGTGCGGTCACCGACAAGGGTGACCTCGCGCGGCTGGCGAGCGAGGGCTATCCGTTCGTGCACATCGGCCGCCGCGAGGTGCCCGGCGCGGAGTTCCCCTGCGTCGTTCCCGACTACTTCAGCGTCACCGGCGAGATCGTTGCCATGCTGGCCGAGCAGGGCCACCATCACCTGGCCTACCTGCGGGCGACGTTCGGACTGGAGCCCTACGAGGACCGCCGGCGCGGCTACGTCGAAGCGGTCGCACGGCTCGGTCTCGAGGACCGCTCGCCGGGTGCGCGCGGCGAGTCCGGCCTGACCACGGAGTGGATCGAGGAGCTGATTCGCGGCCCCGAGACCGCGGTCGTCGCCGAGAGCCTGCCGCTGGCCGACCTGCTGGCTGCTGAGCTTCGCATCCGAGGGCTGCGCATCCCCCGCGATCTGTCCGTCGTCGTCCTCGAGGATCTGACGCCGGAGGTGACCACTCCCTGGGTCGCCCTGCAGATCCCCCGAGTCCACATCGGCCGGACCGCCATCGACGCGCTGGTCGAGGTGCTGGAAGACCCCGACGGCGCCGGGCAGAGCATCGTCGTGCCGTGCTCGGTCGTGTCAGGCACCACCGTCGCGCCGGTTCCGCGCTGACGACATCACCCACGACACCGGGCTCCTGCCCGGGTGAGGAGGCCCCGTGCCCGACTCCGTCGAGACCCCCGCCGGTGACGACCAGCTTCGCGCGCTGGTCGGGAAGCTTTCGCTCGAGCAGCAGGTGCGGTTGCTGACCGGCGCCGACTTCTGGCATCTGCCAGCCGAGCCGGCGATCGGCCTGCGTTCGATCAGGCTGTCCGACGGCCCCTCCGGCATCCGGGGCGTCAGCTGGGAGGGCGAGGAGACAGCGCTGAACCTGCCGTCGGCGACGGCGCTCGGCGCCACCTGGGATCCCGCTCTCGCCTACCGGTACGGGGCGATGCTCGCGGCGGAGGCGCGCCGCATGGGCGCCGACGTCGTGCTCGGGCCGACGATCAACCTGCATCGCAGCCCGCTCGGGGGCCGGCACTTCGAGGCGTACTCCGAGGATCCGAGGCTGACGTCCGCGTTGGCCGCCGCCTACGTCCAAGGCATGCAGGACGGCGGCGTCGGCGCCTGTCCGAAGCACTACGTGGCCAACGACTTCGAGAACGACCGGCACACGGCCAACGTCGTCGTGAGTGACCGGGCGCTGCGTGAGCTCTACCTCGCGGCGTTCGAGGACACCGTGGTGACCGAGCGGCCATGGATGGTGATGTCCGCCTACAACTCGGTGAACGGCGCGACCATGACCGAGAACCCCCTGCTCGCCGAGCCGCTGTGCGGCGAATGGGGCTTCGACGGTGTCGTGGTCTCGGACTGGGGTGCGGTCACCAGCACCGAGCCGTCGGCGCGGGCCCGCCAGGACGTCGTCATGCCGGGACCCGGCGGCCCCTGGGGCGACGCGCTGGTCGGCGCGGTCAAGGCGGGGCGGGTCTCCGCGGAGGCGATCGCCGAGAAGGTCCTCCGCGTGCTGCGCCTGGCCGCCCGGGTCGGTGCCCTGGACCGGTTCGAACCACGCCCCGTCGAGGGCGGGGCGCAGGTCGCCGACGGACCCGCGCTGGCCCGTGAGGTCGCCGCGGACGGCATGGTCCTGCTCCGCAACACGGGCGAACTGCCATGGGACCGGGCGACGCTGCGGTCGGTGGCGGTGGTGGGGCACAACGCGTTCATCGCCCGCAGCCAGGGCGGTGGCAGCGCGCACGTCCAACCCGAGTACGTGATTTCGCCGCTGGAGGGACTGCAGCAGGCTCTGCCCGATGCCGACGTGCGCTGGGAGTTCGGAGCGTTGGTCCAGCCGGCCCTGGCCCCGCTGCCAGCGGCGCGGCTCACCGATCCGGTCGATGCGACCCCTGGCGTGCGGCTCGTGTGCCGGGCCGCCAACGGCACGGTGGTGTTCACCGAGCACCGGCGTTCGGCCGATCTCGCTCGGTTCGGTTCGACACGGCTGGCCGATGTCGCCGTCGTTGAGCTGACCACGAGTTACGTGCCCCAGGTCAGCGAGACCGTCCGGCTCGGCGTCGCCGCCGCCGGCCGGGTCCGGCTGGCGGTCGACGGGATCGCGCTGCTGGACGAGGAGCTGGAGCACGATGGAGCGGACTTCGCCGGCGGCCTGGTCTCGCCGCCGATCGCGAGCGCGCCGGTGGACCTGGTCGCCGGCCGTCCCGTGACCATCGACGTGCGGCTGGAGCTGCCCGGACGCGACCGCCCCGATGCCGCCGTGACGCTGATCGTGGGGATCGATCCGGCCACGTCGTCGCCGGATGAGGCGATCGCGGCCGCGGTCGAGGCGGCCCGGCAGGCCGACGTCGTCGTGGCCGTTGTCGGCACCACGGATGACATGGAGAGCGAGAGCTTCGACCGGACCACGCTGGCTCTACCCGGGCGCCAGGACGAGCTGGTCCGCGCCGTCGCGGCGGCGAACCCGCGGACGGTGGTCGTGGTGAACGCGGGCGCACCGGTGCTGATGCCGTGGCGCGACGAGGTCGCGGCGATCGTGCTCGCCTGGTTCGGCGGACAAGAGATGGGGCGCGCGATCGCCGACGTGCTTCTCGGAGCGTCCGAACCAGGCGGGCGGCTGCCGACCACGTGGCCGGCGGCCGAGGCCGACGTGCCGGTGTTGGACACCACCGCCGTCGACGGCGACGTCGTGTATACCGAGGGCATCCATGTCGGCTACCGCGCCTGGCTGCGTGACCACGTCACGCCGGCGTACCCGTTCGGGTCCGGCCAGGGCTACACGACGTGGGAGCTGTCCGGCCTGCGCGTGGTCCCGGCCACCGACGGCGTGGACGTCCAGGTCGCCGTGCGTAACACAGGCGGGCGCGCCGGCAAGCACGTCGTTCAGGCCTACCTCGCTCGTCCGGCCAGCGCGGTCGAGCGTCCGGTGCGCTGGCTGGCGGGTTTCGCCGTGGTGCGGGCTGATGCCGCGACCGAGGAGACGGTGACGATCCGGCTCGGCGCGCGGGCGTTCGCGCACTGGGACGGTGGATGGCACGTCGAGGCGGGAACCTATCTGCTGCAGGTCGGGCACCACGTCGATGACCTGCCACTCGACGCATCAGTCACGATCGCCCGTTGACACCCCGATGATTCGTCCCTAACGTTCTGTTCATACGTAGTAGCACGGTCCCTGTTTGGCTGATCGCGGTGCTACTACGTATTCCCAGCATGGTGCGAAGGAGCTCAGGTGACCCGAGATCAGGAGATCGGCACGGACGTCGTCATCGTCGGCGGCGGGCTCGGGGGCGTGGCCGCGGCGCTGGCGGCAGCCCGGTCCGGATTCCGTGTCGTCCTCACCGAGGAGACCGACTGGATCGGCGGCCAGCTGACCGCTCAGGGGGTGCCGGCCGACGAGCACCCGTGGATCGAGCGGTTCGGCTGCACGGCCAGCTACCGGGCGCTCCGTGACGGCATCCGTGACTACTACCGCCAGTGGTATCCGGTCACCCCACAGGCCCGGACGGCGCGCGCGTTCAATCCCGGCAACGGCCGCGTCAGCAATCTCTGTGCCGAGCCGCGCGTCGGCCTGGCTGTCCTGCTGGGCATGCTGGCGCCGCACCGGGCCAGTGGCCGGATCGACGTCCGCCTCCGGCACCGCCCGGTGAGCGCCACGACCGACGGCGACACCGTCACCAGCGTCACCGTCCACGATCTGGAGAACGACGTCAGGCGCACGCTGGTCGCGCCGTACATCCTCGACGCTACCGAGACGGGCGACCTGTTGCCGCTCACCGGGACGGAGTACGTGACCGGCTTCGAGTCGCGCGACGACACCGGCGAACCGTCGGCGCCGGCGGAGCGGCAGCCGGCGAACATGCAGGCGGTGTCGTGGTGCTTCGCCATCGAGCACCGGGCCGGCGAGGACCACACGATCGACAAGCCGGACGACTACGCCTTCTGGCGCGGCTACCAGCCGCCGTACTGGCCGGGCCCGATGTTCGGCATGGTCGCGCCGTCGCCGTGGGACCTGAAGCCGGCCGAGCGGACGTTCATCCCGCACGGCGACACCGCGCACCTAGGCGCTGACCGCGACCTGTGGCAGTTCCGACGGATCCTCGACCGCGACAATTTCGCCCCTGGGACGTTCGCCAGCGACCTGGTGATCGTGAACTGGCCGATGATCGACTACGTCGAAGGCCCGGTGATCCCGGTCGGCGACGACAGCGACCCGGCCGCCGGTGTGGACGCGGAGGCGGCCGCCGCTCACGCCGAGGGTGCGTTGCGGATGAGCCGCAGCTTCCTCTACTGGCTGCAGACCGAGCTGCCCACGACCGACGGCGCGGGCCTGCCGGGTCTGCGGCTGCGCGGCGACGTGTTCGGAACGGGCCACGGCATGGCCAAGGCGCCGTACATCCGGGAATCCCGGCGCATCGCCGCCGAGTACACCGTCGTCGAACAGGACATCGCCCTGGCCCAGCGGGGCGATCGCGGTGCCGCGCGCTACGCCGACTCCGTCGGCATCGGCTCGTACCGGATCGACCTGCACCCGTCGACTGGCGGGGACAACTACATCGACGTCGCCGCCACTCCGTTCCAGATCCCGCTGGGCGCACTCCTCCCCGTCCGCACGCGGAACCTGTTGCCGGCGGCCAAGAACCTCGGCACCACCCACATCACCAACGGCTGCTATCGGCTGCATCCGGTCGAGTGGAACATCGGCGAGTCCGCCGGCCTGCTGGCGGCGTACTGCCTGACCCACCGTACGACTCCGCACCAGGTACGCGCCGACGCCGAACACCTCAGCGCGTACCAGAAGACACTCACCGATCACGGCGTCGAGCTGGCCTGGCCCGACGTCCACGGCTACTGACGGCCCGGCACCGTCACCCTGTGCTACTCACGTCGAAGGAGACTGAGATGGACACATACCTCAGCAGGCGGCACCTGCTCCGCGCCGGCGGTGCGCTCGCACTGGTCGCGGCGGTGCCCGCCTGCACCTCGTCGGGGTCCGGCGGCGGCACGCCCACCCCGGCCGGCGCGACAAACGGCAATGAGGCACCCAGCCTCGCGGCGCTGGTCGACAGCGGCGAGCTGCCGCCGGTGGCAGAGCGGCTGCCCGTCAATCCGCTGGTCGTCGAGCCGGTGGACCGCATCGGGCCGTACGGCGGGACCTGGCGCAACGGCATGGTCGGGGCGCAGCCGTTCCGCCTGGACTACACCGTCGCGTACGAGAACCTGGTGCGGTGGAACCGCGACTGGACCGAGATCATCCCGAACGTCGCCGAGTCGTTCGAGGCCAGCGCCGACGTCACGCAGTTCACGTTCGTGCTGCGCGAGGGCCTCAAGTGGTCCGACGGGCAGCCGTTCACGGCCGACGACGTCGTCTTCGCCTACGACGACCTGGTCAACAATCCGCAGGTCATGCCGGAGGGTCTGGGCATCTTCCGGTCCGGTGACGCGACGGCGACGCTGGAGAAGGTCGACGAGCGCACCGTCCGGTTCACGTTCGCCGTACCGTACGCGTTGTTCCTCGACGCCATCGCCAACCAGCCGCTGAACGTCCTGACCCGGCTGCCCAAGCACTACCTCCAGCAGTACCACCTCGACTACAACCCCGACGCCGACGCCGCCGCACAGGCCGCCGACTTCTCCGGATGGAGCGAGGCACTGCAGCACGCGATCAGCGGCGCGGCGCTGTGGGACGACGTGAACCTGCCGCGCCTGCACGCCTGGGTGCCCACCACGCCGATCTCCTCGGCGAGCCGGATGACGTTCGAGCGCAACCCGTACTACTGGAAGGTCGATCCCGAGGGCAGCCAGCTCCCGTACCTCGACGGCGTCGAGTTCGCGATCGTCCAGGACGAGCAGGTCCTCCTGCTCAACACCGTCCAGGGCGAGATCGACATGATCGACCGGGTCGTGACCACGACGGCGAACAAGCCGGTCCTCGCGGCGGACCGCGAGACCGGCGGCTACGACTTCTTCGACCTCATCCCGGACAAGATCAACACCTGCACCATCCTGCTCAACCAGAACTGCAAGGACGAGACCAAGCGGGCGATCTTCCAGAACCGCGACTTCCGCATCGGCCTGTCCCACGCGATCAACCGCCCGGAGATCATCGACGCGGTCTTCGCCCGGCAAGGCGAGCCCTGGCAGCCGGCGCCGCTGCCGGACAGCCCGGCGTACGACGAGGAGTTCGGCAAGCAGTACACCGAGTACGACGTCGAGCTGGCCAACCAGCACCTCGACGCGGCCGGGCTCACCGCGACCGACGGCGACGGCCGCCGGCTCGGCCCGGACGGGCAGCCGATCGGCATCCGGATCCTCGCGCCGAGCGACCAGAAGCCGGAGCTGACCGACGCGCTCCAGCTGATCAAGGCGCACTGGGCGGAGGTGGGCATCGAGCTGTCCATCCAGAGCGAGGCCAGTGAGCACCGGTACGAGATCCTCAACGCCAACGACCAGGAGGCGCACGTCTGGGACGGTGACGGTGGACTCGACCCGATCACCACGCCGCAGTACTACATGCCCTCCGGCGGCCCGGACAACGGGTTCGCCACCCTCTGGGACCGCTGGTACGTCTCCGGCGGCACCGACCCGGCCGGCCTGGAGCCGCCGGCCTACGTCATCGAGCAGCGCGAACTCTACGACCAGCTGCGGGTCGAGCCCGACGCCGACCGCCGGGTGGAGCTCATGCTTCAGGTGCTGGCGATCTCGCGTGAGCAGTTCTACCTGATCGGCGTCAGCAGTCCGCTCACCGGGTACGGCGTGGTCAAGAACACGTTCCACAACATGGTCGACGAGACCTACTTCGCGGCCAACTTCCCGTATCCGGGTGTGACCAACCCCGAGCAGTACTTCATCCAGGGCTGACGGGGCGTCCGTCGTGCTGACCTTCATCGCGCGCCGCTGCTTGTTCATGGTGCCGACGCTGTTCGCCATCTCGGTGGTGGCGTTCGTCATCATCCAGCTACCGCCGGGGGACTACCTGACCACGATGGTCACCCGGCTGGAGGCCGAGGGACAGCAGGTCGACGAGGCGATGCTGGAGGGCCTGAGGGAGCGGTACGGGCTGGGCCGGCCCGTCCACGAGCAGTACCTGGCGTGGATGTCCGGGATCGTGCAGGGTGACTTCGGGCAGTCGTTCGAGTACGGGACCAGCGTGTCCAGCCTGATCGCGGACCGGCTCCCGCTGTCGATCGTCCTCACCGTGTCGACCCTGCTCGCGACGTGGCTCATCGCCTTCCCGATCGGCCTCTACTCCGCCGTGCGGCAGTACTCCGCCGGCGACTACCTCGCCACGATGATCGGGTTCCTGGGCCTCGCGGTGCCGAACTTCCTCATCGCGCTCGGCCTGATGTACGTCATGCACACGGTGTTCGGCTACAGCGTCGGCGGCTTGTTCTCGCCGGAGTACCGCGATGCGCCGTGGAGCGTGGCGAAGCTGGGCGACCTGGCTGCGCACCTGTGGATCCCCATCGTCGTGCTCGGCACCGCCGGAACGGCCGGGCTGATCCGGATCCTGCGCGCCAACGTGCTGGACGAGGTGCGCAAGCCGTATGTCGTGGCGGCCCGGGCGCGCGGCGTCCCGGAACGGCGGCTCGTGCTCAAGTACCCGCTGCGGGTGGCCCTGAACCCGTTCGTGTCCACCGTCGGCTGGGTGCTGCCGGCGCTGCTCTCCGGCGAGGTCATCGTGGCGTCGGTGCTGAACCTGCCGACGACGGGTCCGCTCCTGCTGGGCGCACTGCGCAGCCAGGACATGTACCTGGCCGGCTCGATCATCCTCATCGTCAGCGTGCTGACCGTGGTGGGGACGCTGCTGTCCGACATCCTGCTCGCCTGGCTCGATCCCCGGGTCCGGCTCGGATACCGGTGAGAGGAGGCTCTCGATGACCGACCTGACCTCTCCGGCGCCCCTGCACGAGCCGGGGCCACCGCCCGAGCCGCCCCCGGCCGCGACGGAGGCCGCCGAGGAGCGGCCGAAGGGTACGGCCTCGCAGCGCAGCCTCGTGTGGTGGAGGTTCAAGCAGCACCGGCTGGCGATGGCCGGGTTGATCGTCACCGGATTCATCTACCTCGTGGCCGTCTTCGCCGGGTTCCTCGCTCCCTTCAGCTCCAGCACCTTCAACGCCGACTACACCTACGCCCCGCCGCAGCGGCTGCACATCGTCGACCGGTCCGGCGGCGACTGGGACTGGGGCCTGTTCGTCCACGGATACCGGTCCGTCGTCGACGACGAGACGCTCGAGCTCACCTTCGAGATCGACGAGTCCCAGAAGATCGACGTCGGCCTGTTCGTGAAGGGCGACGAGTACGAGATCTTCGGCCTCATCCCGTGGGACCGGCACCTCATCGGCCCGACGAATCCCGACGATCCGATGTATCTGCTGGGCGGCACGCGGACCGGGCACGACCTGCTGTCCCGGATGATCCACGGCACCACTGTGTCGATGAGCATCGGGCTGGTCGGTGTGGCGATGGCGTTCGTTCTGGGCGTGACGCTCGGCGGGGTGTCCGGCTACGTCGGCGGCAAGACCGACCTGGCGATCCAGCGACTCGTCGAGTTCTTCATGTCCGTGCCCAGCATCCCGCTCTGGCTGGGCCTGGCCGCCGCGCTGCCACCGGACTGGGGGTCGATGCAGCGGTACTTCGCCATCACCACGATCCTGGCCGTGATCGCCTGGACCGACCTCGCCCGGGTGGTGCGAGGCCGCTTCCTGTCCCTGCGCAACGAGGAGTTCGTGACCTCGGCGCGCCTGGACGGCAGCAGCCGCCGCCGGGTGATCTTCCGGCACATGATGCCGTCGTTCAGCAGCCACCTGATCGCCTCGGTGACGCTGTCGATCCCGGGCATGATCCTGGCCGAGACCTCGCTCAGTTTCCTCGGCCTGGGGCTGCAGGCGCCCGTGGTGTCGTGGGGCGTCCTGTTGCAGGACGCGCAGAACATCCGTGCGATGGCGACCGCGCCGTGGCTGCTGCTCCCGGGGCTGTGCGTGATCGTCGCGGTGCTCGCCCTGAACTTCGTCGGCGACGGTCTGCGTGATGCCGCCGACCCGTACAAGAGATGAGGTCGGTGGAGATGAGCGCTGCCCGCCCGGACCACGACGGCCCGCTGCTGGAGATCGACGGACTGGCGACGCGGTTCTTCACGCGTGAAGGCACCGTCCGCGCCGTCGATGGCGTGAGCCTGTCCGTTCCGCGCGGCGCCACCGTGTGTGTCGTCGGTGAGTCCGGCTGCGGGAAGAGCGTGACGGCGCGGTCGGTGCTCGGGCTGGTCGACGAGCCTGGCCGGATCGTCGGCGGCCGGATCCTCTGGCGGCCCGGTGACGGTGACCCCGTCGACCTCGCCGCGCTCGACCCGAACAGTGAGCGGATGCGCCGGATCCGCGGCGGCGAGATCTCCATGGTCTTCCAGGAGCCGATGGCGTCGCTGTCGCCGATGCACACGGTCGGGTCGCAGCTGGTGGAGGCGATCCGCCTGCACCTGCCGCTCGGCCGGGCCGAGGCACACGACCGCGCCGTGGACCTGCTGCGCCGGGTGGGCATCCCGCGCCCGGAGGAACGGATGGACGCCTATTCCTTCCAGCTCTCCGGCGGCATGTGCCAACGGGTGATGATCGCGATCGCGCTGGCGTGCGACCCGGCGCTGCTGATCGCCGACGAGCCGACGACGGCCCTCGACGTCACCACCCAGGCGCGGATCATCGACCTGCTCCGCGACCTGCAGGCACAGTCCGGGATGTCGATGCTGTTCATCACCCACGACCTGGGTGTGGTGGCCGAGATCGCCGACGAGGTGGTGGTCATGTACCTGGGCACGGTCGTCGAGCGGGGCGGCGTCGACGAGATCTTCCACGATCCCAAGCACCCGTACACCCGGGCGCTGCTCGGTTCAGTGCCGCGGATGGGGGCGGGCTCCCGTCAGCGCCTGACAACCATCCGCGGAACCGTGCCGCATCCCTCGGACCGCCCGGCGGGCTGCCCGTTCCATCCGCGCTGCGATGCCGCCGTCGCCGGCGTCTGCGACCGAAGCGACCCTCCGGACGTGCCGGTCGGCCCGGGCCGGACGGCGCGCTGCGTGCTGTACGACGAGGCCGCGGTGCCGGCCAGTGGGGTGGTGTGACGACGATGACCGCACCGATCCTGGTGGTCCGGAACCTGCACGTGCGGTTCCCCGTCAAGCGTGGATTCTTCGGCCGCACCGTCGGCCACGTCCGGGCCGTCGACGGCGTCGATCTGACCATTCGCCCGGGCGAGACGCTCGGGCTCGTCGGCGAATCGGGCTGCGGCAAGACGACGCTGGGCCGCAGCATCGCACGCATCATCACGCCCACGTCGGGTGAGATCCTGTACCGCGACGCCGCCGGTGCGGACGTCGATCTGGCGACCGCGCCGAACTACGAGCTGCGCGAGTTGCAGCGGCAGGTCAGGGTCGTGTTCCAGGACCCGTTCTCGTCGCTGAACCCGCGCATGACGCTGCTGCAGATCGTCGGCGAACCGCTGCGCAACCACGGCGTGGCTACCGGGTCCGAACTCGAGGACCGCGTCGCCGGCATGCTGCAGCGGGTCGGGCTGTCGCCGAAGTACCTTCACCGGTATCCGCACGCGTTCTCCGGCGGCGAACGTCAGCGGGTCAACATCGCCCGGGCGCTGATCCTCGAGCCGCGGCTGGTGATCGCCGACGAGCCGGTGTCCGCACTCGACGTGTCGGTGCGGGCGCAGATCCTCAACCTGCTCCGTGATCTGCAGGACGAGTTCGGCCTGACGTACCTGTTCATCTCCCACGACCTCTCGGTGGTCGAGAGCGTCTGCGACCGGGTCGCCGTCATGTACCTCGGCCGCCTGGTCGAGGTGGCCGACACCGGTGACCTCTACACCCGTCCCCGTCACCCGTACACCGAGGCACTGCTCTCTGCGGTGCCCCGGCCGGACCCGCGGCTGCGCGACTCCGGCCGTCGGATCCGGCTGGCCGACGACCTCCCCGACCCGGCAGACCCGCCACCCGGATGCACGTTCCACACCCGCTGCCGGTACGCGGTGGCCGGCACCTGCGACGTCCCCGGCGGCGCGCCCGTGCTGGCGCAGACCGCTCACGGCCACCGGGCGGCATGTCTGCGCACGAACGAACTGGACCTCGCGGGCATCGAACCCGATCCCGTCTGACGACGACAGAAGGGCAGGCACAGATCCATGCGAACACGACGAACAGCCCTCATGGTGGGCGTGGCCACGGCCGTCATCACCGCTGGACTCGCGATGACCGCCGCGCAGGCCGGCCCTGCACCGGTGGACGGCAGTGGACCGCCCTCATTCATCGAACATTTCGACGCGCCCTTGGACCCGAGCTTCTGGTACGTCTCCGACGGCTACCGCAACGGCACGTACATGAACTGCGCCTTCAACCAGAACAACGTCACGGTCGCCAACGGCATGCTCTCCATCGAGCTGGACGACACCCCGTACGCCGGGCAGAACTACTCGTGTGCCTCCATCCAGACGACGCAGAACTACGGCTATGGGACCTACGAGACCCGGATGCGGGTCGACAGGGCCAGCGGCACCAACCAGTCGCTGTTCACCTACACCGGGCCGTCGCACGGCGACCCGTGGCATGAGATCGACTTCGAGGTGCTCGGCAAGGACACGACCGAGGTCGAACCGAACGCCTGGGTCAACGGTGTCGCCGCGGGCGGCGGACCGGTCGCGCTCGGCGTCGACAACGATGTGGAGTTCGTCGACTACGCGTTCATCTGGGAGCCCGACCGGCTGCGGTTCTTCACCGATGGCCGGCTGGTACGCACCTACACAGACCCGGCCCAGGTGCCGTCGTACACCCAGCGGATCATTGCCATGACCTGGGGCACCGAGACGCTGAACGACTGGATGGGACCGTTCGAGTATCCCGGCCAGCCGGTAGTGACCGAGTACGACTACATCGCCTATACGAAGTTGGGCGACCCGTGCCCGTTCCCGGGATCGATGGCCTGCGGCGTCGAGGCGCCGACCTCGTCGTTCGTCGACGAGTTCGACTCGCTCGACACGTCGCGCTGGTTCGTGTCCGACGGCTGGGCCAGCGGTGCCGCGTACAACTGCACGTGGGACGCCGGCCAGGTCTCCACCACCGGCGGCGCCCTCGAGCTGACCTTCGTCGAACAACCCACCGGCGACCGCGCGTACGCCTGCGCTGAGGTCCAGCATCGCAAGCCACTGGGCTACGGGACGTACGAGGTGCGCGCTCAGGCGGTCGAGAATTCCGGTGTCGTGTCGTCGCTGGCCACCTACGTGCCGGCCAGCGATGCCGGACCGGCGGAAGGCATCAACCTGGCGAGGCTGCTGGGGGTCGACACCACTCGCGTGCGCTACGCCACGTCGCGGTACAACCAGGCGATGACGACCGGCTCCGCGACGCTGGACGTACCGTCCGACGCCGCTTACCACGACTACGGCATGGTGTGGAGCCCCGACAGGCTCGACTTCTACGTCGACGGCGCGCTGACCTGGTCGGTGACCGATCCCGCCAAGATCCCGGTTCGCGACGCGAAACTGTTCCTGAACATCTGGGGCAGCGAGACGACCTCCTCGATGGGTGCCTTCGTCCCGCCGACGGGCCCGCTCACGATGCGCGTCGACCGCGTCGCCTACACCGCCCCCGGCGACGAATGCCAGTTCACCGGTTCGATCGCCTGCTCGCCATGACCAGCGTCCTGCACGCTTCTGAGTCGGTTCGTCGATCTCCCGTTGGCACAGAGGACGCCGTCCGCTCCGGAGGCGCCGAGTGAGATGCGTGTAGCCCGTTGCGGACTACATCGGCCATCGCTCATCGCCGCGGGAACGAGGGAGAGCCGTGGCGGCCATCCTCCGGGCGGGTGGCTGCCACGACCTCCCGGGAATGTCTGGTTGGCGGTCTCAGAGTCGAGGATCACCGGCCTGGCTCCGACCGCGGAACCTGGACGACGCGGTGGCTGATACGCGTTTCCCGGGTACAGCCCCGGAATGGTGTCTGATCTGATCATCGTCCACGCCGGTGGGTTCGGGCGGGAGACCGCCGAGGCGGTGCGGGCCGTCAACGAACGCCGCCGCACTTGGAGTGTGCTCGGGTTCGTCGACGACCGGGCGGAGACGCACGGCGCCTCGGTGGACGGGCTGCCGGTGCTCGGCCCGGTCGACGCCGTCGCGGACTACGCGGATGCGCGGCTGGTGCTCTGCAACGGCCATCTCGCGGACCGGACGGCCCGGTGCGAGGTCGTCGAGCGGCTCGCCCGCCCGGCGGAGGCGTATGCCACGGTGATCCATCCGTCGGCCGTTCTGCCGTCGTCACCGACGATCGGGCCGGGCTGCGTCGTCCTGGCCGGTGTCGTCGCCACCACGCACGTCACGATCGGCCCGCACGTGCTCATCGAGGCAGGGGTGGTCCTCACGCACGACGACTCGATCGAGCGGTACGCCGCGATCGCTCCCGGCGCCCGGCTGGCCGGCAACGTTCGAGTGGGCGAGGGCGCATACATCGGCACCGGGGCCGCGGTCCACCCCGACCGCCGCATCGGCGCCTGGGCGACGGTCGGCCTCGGAGCGGCCGTACTGCGCGACGTCCCGGCGGGCGAGGTCTGGGCCGGTGTACCCGCTCGGCCCCTGCACGAGGCCTCGCCGCCGGGTGCGCCATGAACTCTCGGCATCGTTCCGCGCAGGCTCGCCTGGGTGGCGACGGTCACTGGTTCGATCCCGGGTCCCCCTCAGACCTGACTAGTCGTATCTGAGTGTGCGGGATCTCGCCTGGTAGAAGCTCGGCGGGCGCAGATGGCCCCGCGGGGTGCGGGCGGCCGGATGCGGTGCGCCGGCGTGTCGATGAGGTCGCGCACGTGTCAGAACCTCCGATCGTTCGGATTGGGCTGAGGAATGGCCGCTTGTACCGTGACCAGCCAGGTGTCGAGTGCCTGGCTCAGCCGGCGCGCATCGCCGGGTCGTCTCGTCGCGAGGTTCTTCGTCTCTGAGATGTCGTCCCCAAGGTTGTACAGCTCCAGGCGGTCGTCCTCGAAGAACCGGACCAGTTTGAGTTCGTCCCATCGGACAGCGGCAGCAGGAGTGCCTCCCTGGTTGCCGTAATGGGGGTAGTGCCAGAAGATCGGGCCGCGGTCGAATGCCTTGCCGCGCAGGAGCGGGAGGATGCTGACGCCGTCCGTGTGCTGTTCGGGTCGCAGTGGCAGGCCGGCAGCGTCAAGGAGAGTCGGGTAGAGGTCGGGGCTGGTGGTCGGCTCAGCCGTCGTCGTTCCCGGCTTGACGACTCGCGGCCAGCTCACGATGAGCGGCACGCGAACCCCTCCGTCGTACATCCATCCCTTTCCCTCGGCCAGCGGGGTGTTGCAGGTGGGCGAGCCCTCGGCCGTCGAGAGACCACCGTTGTCGGAGGAGAACAGGACGATCGTGTTGGGGAGCTTCCCGCACCGTTCGAGGCCGTCGAGGAGCCGGCCGACGTTCCAGTCGAGGTTCTCGATCATCGCCGCGTAGGCGGGATCCGATTGAACGATCCGGCGCTGTACGCTCCTGCCGCTCAGGTGCCAGGCCGGCATCGGCTCGCCGGGCACGACGGCATCGACGCCGGCCAGGCCGAGTCTGCTCGCCTTGTCGCGGTACTTGCGGATCAGGTGCTCAGGCGCCTCGACGGGCGTGTGGACGGCGTAATGCCAGAGGTTGAGCAAGAACGGCCGGTCGCCGGCCGATTCGATGAGCGCGAGGGCCTCGTCGGTGAGCCGGTCGGTGAGGTATTCGCCGTCGGGGCCATCGGCCAAGGTGGGGCATCCGTACGGGCTGAAATAGCTCGGTGGGCGCCCCCAGTCGCAACCCGCCACATTGACATCGAATCCGTGCCGGTCCGGCCATGCCGTGCGCGGGCCGAGATGCCACTTTCCGACGTGGAACGTCCGGTAACCGGCATCGCGCAGGGCTCGGGCGAGGGAGGTCTCCTGGCTCGGAAGACGATGGTGGTAGGGCACGTCGCAGAGGCGTCCCACCGCGTGGCCGCCGATGAAGTTCGTGACGCCCACCGTAGCCGGGTACTTTCCCGTGAGAATGCTCGCCCGGGTGGGGGAGCAGACGGGTGCCGCGGCGTAGGCGTCGGTGAACCGCATGCCGCTCATCGCGAGGCGGTCCAGGTTCGGCGTCTCGTAGAAGGTCGAGCCGTAACAGCTCAGATCGCGCCAGCCGAGGTCGTCGACGAGGATCACGACGATGTTGGGCTTTGACGTGACGAGATCGGTCATGGCTGTCGCGCTCCCTTCGTCCCTTGCCGAGCCCTGTTGACATCGCCAGTGTGGCATATATTCTTCGAGTCGAAGAAATTTCACCCGGCCCCCTATCGCGGGGTGCGCCTCCAACGAAGTGGGTGGTGATGTGAGACTCATCCGTCAGCAGCCGGCGTTCTCGGCTCCCGCGTGGTCGCGTCCGTCCCGGCGGGAGGTGTTGAAGTGGGGTGCCCTGACCGGAGCCGCGGTCGGGCTCGTCGGATGTGGCACCGACGACGAGCCCGGCGCGCAGGGCCAGGGCGGCTCGGGCACGCCCAAGCCCGGCGGCACGCTCACGATCGCGCAGCCGGCCGAAGCGAACCCGGCCCAGGCGCTGAACCAGAACATCGCCAACCAGAGCTGGCGCCGCGCCGTCTACGACTGTCTGGTCGACTACGATCCCGAGCGCCGGGAGGTCGTCGAGGGCCTGGCCACCTCATGGGAGACCAGCGCGGACGGCAGGCAGGTCGTCCTCACCCTCCGTGAGGGGGTCAGCTGGCACTCGGGGCGGCCGTTCGGCGCGGACGACGTGGAGTTCACCATCGACACCGCGATCAACTCGACGCCGTCATTCCAGCTCGCCTGGGTCTTCCGGAACCTGCAGGGCATCGACATGTCCGGCACCACCGTGACGCTCGACTTCTCCGAGCCGGTGACGTCCATCTACGACGCGCTGAGTCTCATGACGGTCATCGACCGGGAGTCGCATGACGGCTTCGTCGACGGCACGGCGCACGTGGGCACCGGGCCGTTCGTGTGGGGCTCGTTCGCTCCCGGCACCGGTATCACGCTGCGGCGCAACGACAACTACTGGCGCGGTGGCCGGCCGTACCTGGACGGCCTCGAGATCCGGTTCATCACCCGGTCCGAGGCACTGGTCTCCGCCGTCCGCTCGGACCAGGTCGACATGGGGTTGAACCTGCTGCCGCTGGATCGGCGCACGGTCGAAGGGGACGAGCGCTTCGACGTGGTCGCCTACAACACCTACGGCGCTGCTCTGTACGTCGGCGCGAACGTCGAGGTCGAGCCGTTGAACCGCAAGGAGATCCGTCAGGCCATCCACTATGCGATCGATCGGCAGCGGATCAACGACGAGCTGTACCAGGGACAGGGCAAGGTCAGCGCTGCCCCCTGGTCGCCGACTAGCTCCGGATACGACGAGAAGTGGGCGCAGGCCTACTCCCGTGACCTCGACAAGGCGAAGAGCCTGGTGGCCGCCGCCGGCCCGATCGGCGAGGTCATCGTGGTCGAAGCCGGCGCCGCGCAGTCGAGGGCCGCGGAGATCGTCGCGTTCAACCTCAGCGAGATCGGTCTGGAGACTGACATCCAGATCCTCGAACCGGCGCTGATCACCGAGAGGTTCCAGAGTCGTAGCTTCGCCGGCCTGTACCTGGCCTTCCACGGCTGGAACACGCTGTCACCGATCAACGTCGTGTACAGCGCCGCGCCGATGCGGGTGGAGAACAACCTGTTCCGGTTCGCCTCTGACGAGTACGCCCACCTCGCCACCGAGCTTGCCACGGCTGACCCGGCCGGTGCGCCGGCGGCGATCGAAGCGCTGACAGAGCTCATCCTCGACGAGGCCTTCTGCCTCGACGTGGTCCACACGTCGAACAACGTGGTCAGTCAGCAGAACGTGCATGGCTGGTCGTACAACGTCTGGGACGAGATGCTCTTCGCCGATGCGTGGAAGAGCTGACCGATGCTGCGCTATGCCCTGCGTCGGATTCCCACCGCCGTACTGACCTGTGTCGTGGCCTCGATCGGGATCTTCTGGCTGGTTCAGCTGCTCCCGGGTAGTCCGGTGGCGATGGTGCTGGGCGAGCAGGCCACGCCGGAGAGCGTCGCCGCGCTTGAGGCGGAGGCGGGCCTCGACCGGCCGTTCGTCGTGCAGTACTTCGACTGGATCGGCGGGCTGCTCACCGGTGACCTCGGCGTCTCCTACGTCTCCCGGTTGCCGATCGCTGATCTCGTCGGCCCCGCGGTGGGGGCGACGCTGGAACTCGCGCTCGCGAGCCTGCTGGTGACGGTGGTGGTGGGGTTGGCCTTGGGGATCACCGGGGCCGTTGCCCGTCGCCGGCCGGCGACGGTGGCGTACCGGCTGATCTCGGCGATCGGGTTCGGCGTGCCGGAATACGTGGTTGGAGTACTGCTGGTCTTCGTCTTCGCGGTCACCCTCCGAACGCTGCCCGCGGGTGGGCGGGTGCCGCTGCTGGAAGACCCGGGCACCGGCGTGCAGCATCTGGTGCTGCCCGCGATCGCCCTGTCCGTCCACTCGGCGATCGTGGTCGGACGGTTCCTCGAGACCGCCCTGAACCAGCAGATGGACGAGGAGTACCTGGACACCGCACGGGCCAAGGGTGCGTCCCGGCGACGCGTGCTGTGGCGACATGCGTTGCCGAACGCGTTGCCATCGGTGGTGACCGTGATCGGTCTTCGCATCGGTCATCTGCTCGGCGGCGTCGTCGTGATCGAGACGATCTTCGCCTGGCCCGGGCTGGGCACCGTGCTGGTCAACGCGGTGTCGTCGCGCGACTACCTCCTGGTCCAGGACCTCGTGCTGATCTCCGTCGCCGTGTTCATCGTCGTCCAGGTCGGCAGCGATCTGCTGCATGCCGCCCTCGACCCGCGTGTACGGCTGGAGGCCTGATCATGAGCGCAGTGATCGAGACGACGGAGGTCGCGGCCCACGTGCCGCAGAACCGCAGCCGGATCCGGTCCGCCTTGCGCTCTCCAGCCGGCATGCTCGGGGCCGGCGTCGTGATCGCGATCAGCGCGCTCGGCCTGCTCGCCCCCGTGCTGGCAGCGGCGGATCCGGAGGCGCAGCAGGCGGGCGCGTCGCTGCTGGGCCCCAGCGGGGACCATGTGCTCGGTACCGATGAGATCGGCCGGGACATCTTCGCCCGGCTGCTCTACGGCATCCGGCAGAACGTGATTGTGGTGGTCCTCGCGGTCCCGCTGAGCAAGGCCATCGGGATGATCATCGGCCTGCTGTCCACCATGCATCCACGGATCGATACCGCCGTTCAGCGCCTGCTCGACGTCCTCATCGCGTTCCCCAACCTCATCTTGGGCGCCTGTCTCGCCGCCTTCCTCGGAGCGGGCTTCGAGACCGTCGTGATCGTCATCGTCCTGATCGGGATACCGATGGCGGCGCGGTTGACCCGCACGGCGGTGCTGACCCAACGCGAACGCGAGTACGTTCTCGGCGCTCGCGCCGTCGGCGCATCGCGCCTCGGGGTGCTGTTCCGGCACGTGCTGCCGAACTCGCTGGACGCACTGATCGTGAACTTCGTGCTCTCCGCCGCGACGGCGATCTTCGTCGAGGGCGGGCTGAGTCTCCTGGGTTTCGGCATCCAGCCCCCGAACCCCTCGCTCGGCAGCATGGTCGACGCCGGTCTTCCGTACATGGCCGACCAGCCGTTCTATGCGCTGGCGCCGGTCGCCGTGATCACCGCACTTGTCATCGGGTTGAACCTGTTCGCCGACGCGCTCAACCGCGCTCTGCGGCGTGGATGAGGAGTCAGGATGAAGACCGAAACCCTGCTGGAGGTACGCGGGCTGCGCGTCGAGTTCCCGGGGTCTGCCGGAACGGTGCACGCCGTACGCGGCATCGACCTGGGTGTCCGGGCGGGGGAGCGGCTCGCCATCGTGGGAGAGAGCGGCTCGGGCAAGACCGTCACGGCTCGCACCCTGCTGCGGCTGCTGCCGGCCACCGCCGCGATGACCGGCCAGGTGCTCTTCAAGGGCCGCGACGTGCTGGCCATGGGCGACAGCGAGCTTCGCCGGTATCGAGGCGGCGACGCCGCAATGGTGTTCCAGGACTCGCTGGCGGCGCTGAACCCGGTGATGCGCATCGGCGAGCAGGTGGCCGAGGCGATGCGCGTGCACGGCGTCTCCAAGACCGCGGCGCGCAGCCGCGCCGTCGACATGCTGGATCTGGTGGGGGTGCCCGACCCGCAGCGACGCGTTGACGAGTACCCGCATCAGTTCTCGGGCGGTATGCGTCAGCGCGTCGTGATCGCGATGGCGCTGGTCAACGACCCGGACGTGCTGATCTGCGATGAGCCCACCACCGCGCTCGACGTCACGGTGCAGGCCCAGATCCTCGAGGTGTTCGCCCGCCTCAACGAGCAGCTGGGCACGGCAGTCGTCCTCATCACCCACAACCTCGGAGTCGTCGCCAGCCTGTGTGAACGGACCGTCGTGATGTACGGCGGGCGGATCGCCGAGATGGGCGACACGGAGCAGCTGCTCACCGAGCCCGCCCATCCCTACACCGCGCAGCTCCTCCGCTCCGTGCCTCGGCTGGGCGTCGAATCGACCCGGCGGATGCATGCGATTCCCGGCCAGCCACCCGATCCGCACCACCCGCCCCAGGGATGCCCGTTCGCCCCGCGATGCGCACTGGCCGAAGAACGCTGTGCCGTCGAGGCGCCGGACCTGACGCGTCGTGGACACGGACACGTCGCGGCCTGCTGGGTGACCGCCGACCGGCCACACGGGTGGGAGACCGTCTCGGCTGACGAGATTGCAGTGACGGCGCGGCGACCGGTGTCGAGCGCCGAGCGTCCGGTGCTCGTTGTGGAGGACGCCGAGAAGACGTTCCTGCCCCGGCAGGGGCTGCTGGCTCGGCGCCGGCAGGCCGGGGTCCGTGCGCTGGACGGCGTCAGTCTCGCCATCCGGCCGGCCGAGACGCTCGGGCTGGTCGGCGAGTCCGGTTGCGGCAAGTCGACGCTGGGACGGGCCGTTCTCGGTCTGCAGGACATCGACGCGGGCCAGGTGCTGGTGGCCGGCGACGACCTGCGCGCGGCACGAGGAAGGGAACTACGCCGCCTGCGCCGTCGGGCCCAGATCGTCTTCCAGGACCCGTACGCCTCGCTCAACCCCCGCCACACCGTGGGCGCGCTGGTGGCCGAGCCGCTCAAGATCCACCAGATCGTACCGCCGGACCAGATCGCGGCGAGGGTGGATCAGCTTTTGGAGCTGGTGGGTCTGAACCCCGGTCATGCGGGCCGGTTGCCGCGGGAGTTCTCCGGCGGGCAGCGGCAGCGCATCGCGATCGCCCGAGCTCTGGCCACCGAGCCCGATGTCGTCGTGCTCGACGAGCCCGTCTCCGCGCTCGACGTCTCGCTGCAGGCGCAGGTCGTCAACCTGCTCCGGGACTTGCAGGACCGTCTCGGGGTGGCGTATCTGTTCATCGCGCACGACATCGCTCTCGTCCGGTACATGAGCGACCGGATCGCCGTCATGTATCTCGGCCAGGTCGTCGAGCAGGGCGACGCCGATGAGGTGTGCGCCGACCCGCTGCATCCATACACGGCCAGCCTGCTCTCCGCCGTTCCCGATCCCGAGCCGAAGGCACGCCGGGAGCGGATCATCCTGTCAGGAGACGTGCCCAGTCCCGCGAATCCACCACCGGGGTGCCGGTTCCACACCCGGTGCCCGATCGGCCCCATGGCGCGACCCGGCCGTGAGATCTGCGTGACCACGCCACCGCCTCTGGCCGAAGCGCGACCGGGCCGCCTCACCGCCTGCCACTTCGCCACCGACGTGCCGGGCCTCACGACGAGCAGGGAGAACACCGATGTCCGACGGGGGTAGCACAGTGGATTCGATACGCGGCGTCTCGCCGGTTCTGGCCACACCGTTCGAACCCGACGGCAAGGTCGATGTCGCGTCGTTCCGGCGCTCGGTGACCAGGCTCGTCGACACGGGCGTCACGTCGATGATGTTCCCCGGCTTCGCCTCGGAGTTCCACCAGCTCGACGACGGCGAGAGGTCGCTGCTCCTCGCCGAGGTGTTACGGATCACCGAGAACTCGGACATCGCGGTCATCGGATCGGTCGCCGACAGCTCGACCTACGTGGCGCGCCGACGAGCGCTCGAGATGGTCGAGCGAGGCGTGCACGCGATCAATCTGCTGCCGCCCCGGCACCCGGATGCACCGGTTCCGGAGATCCGCGACCACCTCGCCGCGGTCGTCGACACGGTCGCTCCGATTCCGGTCGTCCTGCAGTACGTGCCTCAGGAGACGGCAGCGTGGATCGCCGTCGACGACGTCAGAGCGCTTGCCGCCGCGCACCCGAACCTCACGCACGTCAAGGTCGAGATCCGATCGCCGTCGGACTACATCGCGGCGCTGCTCGGCGGCGCGCCACCGATCGCGAGCCTTATCGGGAACGGCGGCATCGAGATGCTGCCCGCCCTGGAGGCCGGCGCCGTCGGCGTCCAGCCCGGCGGTGGCTTCCTCGAGGTGTACCTGGCGATCTGGCAGGCCTGGACCTCCCGGGACACCGCTGCGGCGGAGGATCTGTACCGGCGGCTGTTGCCCTATGTGACGTACTGGCTGGGATCAGGGACGCTCACCCAGGCCGGGAAGCTGCTCGCGTACCGTCGCGGCGAGATCGCCTCGCCGGTCTGCCGTGGGCCCGTCGCCGGCATCGGCGGGTACGCCGCCGAGCTGGTCGACCGGTTCCTGAAGGAGTTCGCCGCGGAGCTGGCCGCGTGAACAGTCCGCACATCATCGAGGTCCGCCGATACTCTCGCGACGTCACCTGGCGAACGACCTGGGAGTTCGCCGAGGTCGTCCTGTCGGACGGAACGGTCGGGCTCGGGGAATGGTCCGATGCCGGAGCGTGGCAACTGGCCCATGCCAGCATCGACGCCCGAGCGGGCCGCTTGATCCGCCTGCCGCTCGAGGCCGCGCTCACACAGATCCGAGCCGAGGCAGAGGAGGTGGGACGGCGCGACCCGCGGTCCCACCCGCACCGCCGGCTCGAGCTGACGGTTCTCGGGGGGCTGGACGCCGCGCTGTGTGACCTGGCAGCGCAGCACGCCGGCTCGTCTCTCTCGGCCTGGCTGGTGTCGCAGGCCGGCGCGGAGGCCCAGGGCGCCGCCCGCGCGGGCAGCCAGGACGCCCCGGTCGCTGACATCCGCTGCTACGGCAACATCAACCGGGCGGTCCACATCCGGACGGTCGACAGCGTGGTCCGGGTCGCCAAGGAGGCGCTCGCCGCGGGCTTCACCAGGCTGAAGCTGGCGCCCTTCGACTTCCTCGTCGGCGCTCGGCGGATCTCGGCCGGTCTCGAGCTCGCGGCGGCGGTCAGAGACGCTGTGGGGACCGAGACCGAGCTCATGCTCGACCTGCACAACCAGCTGAGCGTCGACGAGATCCTCGCCGTGCGGGACGAGCTGCAGGCACTCGACCTGCGATGGCTCGAGGACGTCGCGCCGCTGCATGACGTGGACGCGCATCGGCGCGTGCGTGACGAGATCGGAGTACCACTGGCGGCGGGCGAGTTCGCGGCGTCGCCGGCGGAGCTGCGGCCGCTGCTCGACGCCGGCGCGCTCAATGTCGTGATGCCCGACGTGAAGCACGCCGGCGGCCCGCGACGTGCGCTCGAGCTCGCCCGCTTCGCCGGCCGTCACGGAGTCGAGGTGTCACCGCACAACCCGACCGGCCCCGTCGCGTCGGCCCACACTGCCATGCTGTGCAGGGCGGTGTCGCCGCACGGCCTCCTCGAGCTCGCGCTGTTGGAGACGGAGGACCGTCAAGCGATCGTCGATCCCCCCGAGACGACGGTGAGTGGCGCATACGTGTCACCGGCCGGACCGGGACTCGGCGTCCGGCTGGCCGCGGCGGGAACATGGTCGAGCGTTCAGAGGATCAGGTGATGGCGAGGTTCGATGGCGAGGCGGTCGTGGTCGTCGGCGCCGGCAGGGGCATCGGAGCGGCGGTCGCGTCCGCCTTCGCCGCCGACGGTGCCGCTGTGGTGCTGGTCGATCATCGCTCCGAGGTGACGACCCGAGCGGCCGAGCTCGCGGGCGGGGCGGTGGCCGTCGTCGGCGACGGTTCGGACGCCGACGTCATGGAGCGGGCCGTCGGTTCCGCGGCCGGCATCGGGCGGCTGTCCACGCTGGTCTACGCCGCCGCTCACCAGCGGCCCGCGCCGGTGCTCTCCCTCACACCGCAGGAGTGGGACCGTGCCCACGACGTCGGTGTGAAGGGTGCCTGGCTGGCCGCCGGCCGGTTCGCGGCGGCCGTCCGCCGGCAGGGCGGCGGGCCGGCCTCGATCGTGATGGTCGCGTCGGTACATGCCTACCAGGCCTATCCGCGCCACGCCGCTTACGGCGCCGCCAAGGCCGCACTGGTGGGACTGACGCGTTCGCTGGCCGCAGAGCTCGGCCCCCTCGGCATCCGGTGCAATGCCGTGGCGCCGGGTTTCATCGCGGTCGAGCGCAACCGCGACGCGTGGGCCCTGCCGGAGCAGGCGGCCCGGCACGCCGCACGCAACCCGTTGCGCCGCTTGGGCCGGCCCGAGGACGTGGCGCGGGTGGTCGGGTTCCTCGCCTCCGGCGACGCGGCGCACGTCAATGGTGTATGCCTGCTGGTCGACGGTGGAGAGCTCGCCATCAGGCCCGGAGGCTCCGACCAGGACCACGATGCGCTCGCGGAGGACTCATGACCTGGCGCTCCACCCACAGCATCCATCCGGTGACGATGCGCCAGCAGAATCTGGCCACGGTACTGAAGGTGATCCTGGCGCACGGCCCGATACCCCGGGCGGACATCACCGAGATCGCTGGAACCTCGTCCGGCACGACGACCAAACTCACCGCCGCTCTGATCGAGGCGGGGATCGTCAAGGAGCTGACCGCCTCCGGGCCGACGGCGGGCGCGGGCCGCCCGCGCGTGCCGCTCGATCTCGACACAGCGAGCCGGGCCGTGCTCACGCTGCACATCGGCGTGCATTATTCGCTGGTGGCCGCGGTCGACATCCGGGCCGAGCAGATCCTGCAACGCAAGGTCGAGCACCGGTCGGCCGACGCTCGCGAGGTGATACAGCGGGCCGCGGGGGCTCTCGCCGAGCTCCGTCGGCAGCTCGGTGGGCGCCTAGTCATCGGTGTCGGCATCACCTCGGGCGGCACCGTCGATCACACCGCCGGACGGCTGATGCACCACGCAGACCTCGGCTGGACGTCGGTCCCGGTCCGCGACCTCGTGGCCGAGCAGCTCGGGCTCGAGGTGGTCTATGACAACGAGGCCCGCGGCGAGGCCCTGGCCGAGTTGACCTTCGGTGTCGGGTCGAGGGCGGACAACGTGATCGCCCTGTTCGTCGGGAGCGTCGTCGAGGCCGCGATCGTCGTCGACCGGCGGATCCACCGTGGCGCCCACGGTGTCGCGGGCACGGTGACCCACCTTCCCGTCGGCGAGGCGCGTGGGCCCAGGTGCGAATGCGGCCGGAGGAACTGCCTTCGCATGGTCGCTAGCAACACCGGGCTGCTCACCATCGCACGGGAACAGGGGATCGCCACGGAGTCGACCACGTACGAAGAGCTGGTCGAGCGCAGTGCCGGCGGGGACGATGCCGTGGCCGAGCTGCTCGCCCTGCGCGCTCGCTGGGTGGGCGAGGCGGTCGGAGTCCTCACCGATCTGCTGGATCCGGACGCGGTGACCCTGTCCGGCAACGCGACCCATGCCGAGGGCTTCCTCGACGCGGTGCGGACCGGCATGCGCTCGGCCGACCCGACCAGGCCGGACGAGGTCGTACAGCTGGCGACGTTCGGCGAGCAGTCCACCGCGGCGGCCGCGGCCGCGCTGTTGCTGGACCGCTACTTTGCGGATCCGGTCGCGTTCGAACCCGGCCTCGACACCAACCACGGCGGCTGACGCACGGACGGCCCATTGACGTTCGCGCGACCAGCCCGATAGATTCCAGACGTAATTATCTTTGGAACGAAGATAATTCACGGAGAACCCATCCCAACGTCGTAGGAGGTTCCCATGCGTGTGTCGTCCCGCCGGTTGGCACTGGCGTCGACAGCGTTCATCGTCGCCGGCTCGATGGCCGCCGTGCCCCAGGCCGGCTCTGTGGAAGCGACCCCGGATCCCGGAGTGGTCGGCGTTGCAGCGGGCCCGGGTCACCTGGTCGTCGCCGGCACGTCGACGCCGTTCGTGCCGCGAGGTTTCAACTCCGTCGGCATCCTCTACCCGGAGGAGTATCCCGCCCTCTGCGACGCTGTCGGGCTGAGCGATGGCGAAAGGGCCGAGCTGTCCGACGTGCGTGCCGCGATGGTGAACGACACCGAGGAGCAGCTGCTCGCCATGAAGACGCACTGGCGGGCCAACGCGGTGCGGTACCAGGTGAGCCAGGGAGCGCTGGCACTCGAACACCACGACCCGGGACCGGATCCGTACACCGAGACCGTTCTCGACGTCGTGGCACAGGCGCGGGCTATGGGCCTGGTCACCGTCGTGTCGCTGCAGACCCAGATCCGTGGTTGCACGCCGCACGTGGACGGCGACCAGGTCAAGCTGCCCAATGACGATTCCGTCGCCGCCTGGAGTCAGCTCGCACCGACATGGGTCGACGACATGGGCGTCGTCCTGGAGATCTTCAACGAGCCGCAGAGCAAGCGGCCCTGCGCCACCGGGGTGGACTGGTCGTGGCCGGAGTGGGCATACGGCTGCGACACCGATCCCGCCACGGGTGTGGACGGCATGGTGCCGCTGGGGCAGGCGGTGCGGGCGATGGCGCCGGACAACCTGCTGCTCTTCGACGGCGACAACAACGGGGGCAAGTTCAACGACTTCACGCCGCCGCCGGACATTACCGACAACACCGCCTACGCCATCCACCCGTACTTCTACGCCGACGGTCCCACCGGTGACGGCCCGGCCGGCGGCGAGGGTTGGGACGAGCGCTTCGGCCACCTGCAGGAGAGCGGACAGGCCGTCGTGAACACCGAGTGGAACGGGTCGGCCTCGTGCCGGGAGCCGGAGCTGGCCGCCGAACTCGTCCAGGACTACCTGCCGGATCACCAGGTCGGCATGTTCGTGCACTCATGGGACGCTCCAGCCGCGAGGCTCGTCGACGACAACTACGACCCGGTCGACTCGGTCCCCAAGTGCCCCGAATTCACCGGGGCGACGTTGGCGTACGACCTGTTCTGGTCGCAGGCGGGCGGGGGAGACCCGGCACCTGAGATCAAGGTCGGTTCGGTCACGATGTCCGACGGCGCGGTGGACGCGGTGAGCGTGGCGATCGCGGACAACGGCAGCGACGACGGCTCGGCCGGTCCGCTGCAGGCTCGCTCGGTTCTGCTGCTGGTCCAGAAGGCCGGCTCGACCCGGTCGTCGGCCCTCACGAGCATGAGCCTGGACACCACGTTCGCGTGGACGAACGGCAGCTTCACGATCGCGACCGCATCCGGTCTGGCCGACCGGCGGATCGCGGCCGAGGCCGGCGACGTGCTGATCGTCCGGGTCCGCTACGGCGACGGCACGGGCGACGAGATCAGCTACCCGGTGGGCTGACGGAAGGGGTTCCTGGCCATGATCGGTGCCGATGCGAGGCGCAGACGTGCGATCTTCGTGTTCTTCGACACGCTCAACCGCAGGTACCTGCCGCCGTACGGCAACCCGTGGGTGCACGCGCCGAACTTCACCCGGCTCGCCCGGCGGGCCGTGACGTTCGACAACTGCTACGCGGGCAGCATGCCCTGCATGCCGGCGCGGCGGGAGCTGCACACCGGGCGGTACGGATTCCTGCACCGCGGCTGGGGACCACTCGAGCCGTTCGACGACTCGATGCCGCAGCTGCTCGCCGAGCACGGGGTGTACACCCATCTGGCCAGCGACCACCAGCACTACTGGGAGGACGGCGGCGGGACGTATCACACGCGGTACCGCTCATGGGAGTTCTTCCGGGGACAGGAAGGCGACCCGTGGAAGGGCCAGGTGGCCGAGCCGGACGTTCCCGACGCGGTCAGGCTGGTCCGGAACCGGCTCTGGCGGCAGGACTGGGTGAACCGGCGGTACCTCGAGCACGAGGAGGAGCACCCGCAGACCCGGACCGTCGATGCCGGGCTGGAGTTCGTGGCCACCAATCACGAGCAGGACCGCTGGCTCGTGCAGATCGAGACCTTCGACCCGCACGAGCCGTTCTTCACCTACAAGCAGTACCGCGACCGGTATCCGCACGACTACGCCGGACCACACTTCGACTGGCCCGAGTACAAGCGGGTGACCGAGCGGCCCGTGGCCGTGGATCACGTCCGGTACGAGTACGCGGCGCTGTTGAGCATGTGCGACCACTCGCTCGGCCGAGTGCTCGACGCGATGGACCGGTACCGGTCGTGGGACGACACCATGCTCGTGGTCGGTACCGACCACGGCTTCCTGCTCGGCGAGCACGGTTGGTGGGGCAAGAACGTGCAGCCCTGGTACGACGAGACCATACACACGCCGCTGTTCATCTGGGACCCGCGCGTGGGCAGCGCCGACGAGAGACGGAGCAGCCTGGTCCAGACGATCGACCTCGCACCGAGCCTGCTGGAGTTCTTCGGTGCCGAGCGTCCGCCCGACATGCAGGGAAGCCCGCTGCTCGAAACGATCGCCTCCGATCGGCCCGTGCGAGAGGCAGCATTGTTCGGGTCGTTCGGCGGGCACGTCAACGTCACCGACGGCCGGTACGTGTATATGCGCGCGCCGGCCACCCCGGAGAACGCGCCGCTGTTCGAGTACACCCTCATGCCCACCCACATGCGGGCCCGGTTCGCCGTGGACGAGCTCGCCGAGGCACAGCTGGCCCGACCGTTCGCGTTCACCAAGGGCTGCCCGACGCTGCGGGTGCCGGCGCCGGGCCAAGCGAACGCGCACGTCTTCGGGACCCTGCTGTTCGACCTCCAGACCGATCCGGAGCAGGAGCGCCCGCTCGTCGACGACGAGCTGGAACGCCGGATGGCCACGCTCATGGTCGAGCTGATGCGGTCGGCCGATGCTCCGCCTGAGCAGTATCAGCGACTCGGCCTGCCGGCGGCGGGTGAGGTCGAGGATCGCCATCTGCTCATCCAACGGCAGCGTGACCACAGCGAGCGCGCCACGGCCGCGCTGCCGCGGCCGGAGGACCTGCCAGCGGGCGGGATCGACGTCAGCACACCGATCACCAAGCTGCTCGCCGACCCGGGCGTGGTGGCCGCCATCGACGGCACGGTGCCGGGATTGCTGGACAATCCCCGAGTGGCCACGCTGGGACACGTCTCGTTGCTGGAACTCGCCGCATTGGCGCCCAGCGTGCTGGACGGGCCGAAGCTGCGGGCGCTGGCCGACGCCCTCGCCGTCCATGACCTCTCGAGAAAGGCCGCCGATGGATAGCCCTCCGAACGTGGTGCTGATCTGCGTGGACCAGTGGCGAGGCGACTGCTTGTCCGCCGACGGCCATCGAGTCGTGCACACGCCGCACCTGGACGCACTGGCTGCTCGCGGCGCCCGCTTCCGCCGGGCCTACTCGGCGACGCCCACGTGCATTCCCGCACGCGCCGCGCTGATGACCGGACTGTCGCAGCGGTCGCACCGGAGAGTGGGCTACGAGAACGCACGGCCGTGGGACTACCAGGTGACCGTGGCCGGGGAGTTCCGCCGGGCGGGATATCAGACGCAGGCCATCGGGAAGATGCACGTCTATCCGGAACGTACGCGGCTGGGTTTCGACGACGTCCTGCTGCACGACGGCTACCTGCATTTCGCCCGTCGCCGTCATCGGCCCTACGAGGAGTTCGACGACTACCTGCCATGGCTGCGGATGCAGGCCGGCGCCAGCGCCGTCGAGGACTACTACGACAACGGGCTCAACGGGAACTCGATGATCGCCCGCCCGTGGGACAAGCCCGAGGCCTGGCACCCCACGACCTGGACGGTCACGCAGGCAACGTCGTGGCTGTACCGCCGCGATCCGCGCAGCCCGTTCTTCCTGTACATGTCGTTCCACCGGCCGCATCCGCCGTTCGATCCGCCGGCCTGGGCGTACGAGCAGTACCTCGACGTGCTGCCCTACGTTCCCGAGGTCGGCGACTGGGTGGACGTGCTCGAGCCGCGCTACGAGGACTGGCGGCACAACCCGGTGGCCGCCCGCATGTCGCCGGCGGTCCTGCACCGAGCCCGCGCCGGCTACTACGGCCACCTGGCCCACATCGATCTGCAGATCAACCGGTTCCTCGAGATCCTCGGTGAGTTCGGACTGGCCGAGAACACCGTGGTCTGCTTCGTGTCCGACCACGGTGAGATGCTCGGGGAGCACCACCTGTTCCAGAAGGGCCTCCCGTACGAAGGCGCCGCCCGCATCCCGTTCCTCCTCGCCGGCCCGGGCGTGCCCGGCGGTGCGGTCCGCGACGATGTCGTCGAGCTACGCGACGTGATGCCGACGCTGCTCGACGCCGCCGGCGTTCCGGTGCCGGACGACATCGACGGCCGCAGTGTGCTGCAGCTGCTACGGCAGCCCGGCGCCGGCTGGCGTAGGCACCTGCACGGCGAGCATCCCAATCTCGGGCAGAAGCTGCACTGGATCACCGACGATCGCTGGAAGTACGTCTGGTGGTCCGGCGACGGCCGTGAGCAGCTGTTCGACCTGTCCGCCGATCCACTGGAGTGCCATGACCTGGCCGGCGAGCCGTCAGCCGAAACGCATCTGGTACGGCTCCGGGAACTGCTCGTCGACGAGCTGTCGGACCGCGAGGAGGGCTACGTCAACGGTGGGCGCCTCGTCAGCGGGCGGCCGTCCCGGAGCTGGCTGGAGAAGGCGTGACCCGGCCCACGTCGCGGCCGAACATCGTGCTGATCGTCTCCGACGACCACGGCTACGGTGACTTCGGCCGGCTCGGTGTCCACGAGGGCGTGCGCACGCCTCATCTGGATCGGCTGGCATCCCAGAGCGTGGCGTGCACAGACGCCTACGTGACGGCACCGATCTGCAGTCCGTCGCGGGCCGGCCTGATCTCGGGCTGCTACCAGCAACGCTGGGGCAGTACCTGGTTCGGTGACTCCCGGTTTCCCGATCACCTGCCCACCCTTGCGGAGCGGCTGGCCGAGCTCGGTTACGCGACGGGGTACTTCGGGAAGGTGCACTACGGGCCGGAGCAGGCCGGCGACCGAGCCTGCCCGCCGAACCACGGGTTCACCGAGTCGTTCTACGGGCTGGCGGGCCAGCAGCAGGGACGGCTGAACTACTTGCGGCATTCGAAGGCGGCGGTGGCCGAGTACGGTCCGGAGGCGTCGCAGCGGATGGCCGTGCTGCCGCTGTACGACGGGCAGGAGGAGGTCGAGTACGAAGGGTTCCTCACGGCCGAGCTCGGCCGGCGGGCCTCGGACTTCGTCGCGCGGCACGAGCACGAGCCGTTCTTCGCCATGGTGGCGTTCAACGCGGTGCACAACTTCTGCTTCCAGCTCCCAGATCATGAGCTGGGCAGGCGTGGCCTGCCCCGGTTCGGCGACTGGGACTCGGCCGTGTCGGGCTACGACGCGTGGTACGAGGACGTCATCTGGCCGAATCTGCCCCACGGGCGTGCGTATTACCTTGCCCAGCTGGAGCTGATGGACGCCGAGATCGGCAGGATCCTCGACGAGCTGGACCGGCGCGGGCTCACCGACGAGACGATCGTGGTGTACCTGACCGACAACGGCGGGTCCACATGCAACTTCGGTGACAACACACCGCTGCGCGGTGGGAAGTACACCCTGTACGAAGGCGGCATCCGCGTGCCATTCCTGGTCCGGTGGCCGGCCGGCGGCGTACCGGCGGCTGTCGAGCGCGCTGGGCTGGTCAGCGCCATGGATCTGGTCCCGACGCTCGTCGGGGCTGCCGGCGGGACGGACCCGATGCCCGCTGTCGACGGCGTGAACCAGTTGCCACTGTTGCGCGGACAGGGCGAATCCGGCCACGAGTCGCTGCACTGGGACTGCGGGTTCCAGTGGGCCGCGCGCTCTGGCGGCTGGAAGCTGCGATGGGTGGACGGCCTCGACCCTCGCGTCGACAGGCTGCGACGCGGGGAGCACGTCGACGTCGGTACGGGTCTGGTGCTCTACGACCTGCACGACGACGCCGGGGAGACGAGAGACCTCGCGGGCCGTCACCCCCAGGTCGTCGCAGAGCTCACCGCCCGCCACGCTCGATGGCAGCGCGAAGTAGGCCTTCGCCCGTAAATCGCGTTCTCGACCCGGCTGGCGCCATCTCAAGGAGTCAGGTGTGGCCAGCTCCCTGCTGGAAGTCGCGTGCGCGCTCCATGTCGCGGCCCGAGACGACGGGTTCTGGCAGGTCAGAGCCGATAGGGCAGGTGCCGCCATGCCGCCCACTCAAGGCAGTGCCCCCAGAACCCGAGGGTTGTCCGTTCTGCATTCGCGACGAGCAGGCGACGGCCTGGCACGGCGGGCGCGAAGGCGGCCTGATGGCGTGCCGCACAACGCCGTTCACGGATTTGGCCCCCACATGGGCCACCAAGCACGGGTACACATCGGGCACGCGGTGCGAAGGCCTCCGGTGAGAAACTTGTCTTGAGCTGCGGCGACGTGGATCGGCCCGGCATCCGTCGGCATGGCGGGCACCGGCCGGATGCCCAGGCATTCAGCCGGTGCCCTCACCCGCCGCGCGGACGCCTCTTCCGGCCCGCCCCACCGCCGCGTGGTCCCGGTCGACACGATGCGGACGGAGCCACGGAAGCAGCGGAAGAGCCTGGCCCTCGTCCTCATCAGGCCTTCACGTAGCCGCGCGCCTCGGTGATCCGACCACCGCGGATCCGGATGAGGTTCACGCCACGGACACGGTCCTGCTCACCGTCGCCCCACTGCAGGTGCCACGGCTGGACTGCGAGATCCCCGTGGATCTCTGCCGTCTCCGGCGTGAACCTCAGCGCACGGTTCCCCGCGAGCTCGGACCACCGCGCCAGGCACGCTCGGCCGCCCTCGCGGCGTAGCCCGTCCGGAGCCGGGCCGGAGTCCTCGATGACGCAATCGTCTGCGATCAGATCATTCAGAAGCCCAGGCTCGTGCAAACGGAAAGCATCGTTGTACAGGTCGAGGACCTCGCGGGTTGTCCGCACTCTCACGTGTGCCCGCTCGACGCTGACGGCCTCGGCGGCCAGTGGGACGCCTCCGGTCTTGCCATATCCGAGGGCCTCGACGATCAGGCCGTCGCTCACCCGTACGAGAGTCACGCCGCGTACGGAGTCGGAAGGACTGTCGCCGAAGCGGTACCGCCAGCGGATCGTCGCCCGCTCCCCGGAGACGGTGACCTCTTCGGGCTCGAACTGGGTGGTGCGATCTGCGGCGAGTGCCTGCCAGAACGTCAGGCAGGCGTCGCGTCCTTCGTAGCGGGCGCCGTCGGGGGTCGGCTGGATGGCCTCCATCACGCAGTTCGCCCCGATCAGGTCGGTGAGCGCCTCGGCGTCGTGGTCGATGAACACGCGGTTGAAGCGGTCGATGGTGTCGGCTGTCGTGCGAGTCGGCATGTCCGGACTCCTCGTAGATAGACCATTCGGTCTACTCACCATATCGACCGGTCGATCTACCCGTCAAGTAGACTGAGCGCCGTGACCACACGCACTCTGCCAGGACCACGGGAACGCCTGTTGGAGGCAGCCAAGGAGCTGACCTACAAGCAGGGCGTAGGGGTGGGCGTCGATGCGCTGTTGAAAGCCGCGAACGTGGCCCGGCGGTCGCTCTACGAGCATTTCGGTGGCAAGGACGGGTTGATCACCGAGGTTCTACGACTGAGCGCCGCCGAGGACGAGGCCGGGTATCAGGAAGCCATGCGGGCGGCAGGAGATGACCCGCGCCGCCGCCTGCTGGGCGTCTTCGACTGGCTCGGCGAGGTCATCGAGGAGCCGGAGTTCCGCGGCTGCCGGTATCTCGCCGCCGAGCTCGCCCTGGCCGACCCGGACCATCCGGGGCACGATGTCATCCGCCGGTATCGCGAGCGCGTGCACGACCTCCTCGAGCGAGAACTGCGCGAGCTCGATCACCCACAGCCGGCGCACGCCGCCGATCAACTGCTCCTGCTCGTCGACGGCACCCTGGCCGTCGGGGCCATCCGGCGCGACACGCACCCGGCCGCCGGGGCTCGCCAACTCGCCGAACAGATCCTCGGCGACCCGCGCCCCAGCACCCGCCGATCCTGATCCCACCGTGTCCAACCAGGCCAGACGAGTGATCCTCCGGCGCTGCCGTCAGGAAGTCATCTGAAGGGGAAGGGCCGATAGAGGTAGCCGGGTGTCCAGAACGGCGGGTAGCCGTAGTAACCGTAGACGTCCTCGTAGTACGTGGGCTCCTGGACCAGCTTCGGGTCGTACCTCGGCGCACCGGCGACATGCCTGCGTTCCTTCGCGATGCGGACGGTGTCGTCGATGCTCTCGATCGCGTCGACCGGGATGAGAGTCTTCTGTTCCCCGAGGCCGAGGAATCCGCCCGATCCCACCTGAAGGAACCGGACCCGTCGTTCGTCGGGATCGATGAGGAGGTCGTCGACCTGACCGATGTCGTCGCCGTTGCGGTCCACGACGGTGCGGCCGCGGATGTCGTCGGCATCGCCGGCGAGGGTGAGGTCGGTGTCGCTGAGGTGCACCAGCATGGCTGGTCGGTCAGTAGTCATACTGACGGCTCGTACCCGTGCCGGGGGTGTGCATGCACGCCGAGCACGATGGCGCGCGCAGAACCACCCGTTAGCGGCCGGATGTCCGTGGGTAGGGGCGACTCATGGTCGACGAGACGTTCGATCGGCAGCCACGCGGCGATGAGCAGGGCGATCCCTATGCCTATGCCGGTGAGGCCGCCGAGGGCTCGGTGCACACGGTCATGGGTGGGGACTGGGACGAGGTCACAGAGGCGGCGGCGGTCGGTGAGGAGCGCATCGTCGTCAACATGGGTCCGCAGCACCCGTCGACGCACGGGGTGCTCCGGCTGATCCTCGAGCTCGACGGCGAGACGGTGGTCGAGGTGCGCCCCGGGGTGGGGTATCTGCACACCGGCATCGAGAAGAACATGGAGTACCGGACGTGGACCCAGGGGGTCACGTTCGTGACCCGCATGGACTACCTGTCCCCGTTCTTCAACGAGGCCGCGTACGTGCTGGGTGTGGAGAAGCTGCTGGATGTCGAGGGCCAGATCCCGGACCGGGCGACGGTGCTGCGGGTGATGTTGATGGAGCTCAACCGCATCTCCTCACACCTGGTGGCGATCGCCACCGCCGGCATGGAGATCGGCGCGCTCACCATCATGACCAACGGGTTCCGCGAGCGAGAACGGACGTTGGACGTGTTCGAGCTGATCACCGGGCTGCGGATGAACCACGGCTACTTCCGGCCCGGGGGTGTGGCGCAGGACCTCCCGCCCGGCGCGGTGGAGGCCGTCCGCGAGTACCTGCGCTGGATGTGGGATCACATCGGCTCCTACGAGGCGATGTTCAACGAGAACGCGATCTTCAAGGGCCGCACCGTCGGCGTCGGGTACCTCGACCTCGCCGGCTGTATGGCGCTGGGTATCACCGGGCCGATGCTGCGCTGCACCGGCCTGCCGTGGGACTTGCGCAAGTCGCAGCCGTACTGCGGCTACGAGACCTACGACTTCGACGTCCCGACGCGCGACAGCTGCGACGCCTATGGGCGGTACAGGCTTCGGGTGGACGAGATGAAGGAGTCGCTGAAGATCGTCGAGCAGTGCCTGGACCGGCTGGAGCCGGGCCCAATCATGGTCGGCGACAAGAAGATCGCCTGGCCGGCCCAGCTGGCCATCGGCAGCGACGGCATGGGCAACTCCCTCGACTACATCCGGCACATCATGGGTGAGTCGATGGAGGCGCTGATCCACCACTTCAAGCTGGTCACCGAGGGCTTCCGGGTGCCGGCCGGCGAGGTGTACGTGCCGGTCGAGTCGCCGCGTGGGGAGCTCGGCGCGCACGTGGTGTCCGATGGCGGCACCCGTCCGTGGCGGGTGCATGTCCGCGACCCGTCCTTCAACAACCTGCAGGCAGTACCGGCGATGTGCGAGGGCGGCATGATCGCCGACGTCATCGTGGCCGTCGCGAGCATCGACCCGGTGATGGGCGGGTGCGACAGGTGACCGGTCGCAGCGACGCGGAGCGGCCCGAGCCTGGTGTGGGGGAGCCGACCGGTGCCGAGCCCGTCCAGGCCAAGCCGGCGTATCGACTGCGGCTCGCCTTCGCGATCGTCGGCCTGACATTGGGCCTCACCGGTCTCGCGGTGTTCGGCCTGCGGGTCGCCGACGAGACGGACGGGGCGGCGGTGTCTGGGCTGGTCGTGAGTGCGCTTTTCGCCGTGACCGCGGCGCTGGACATCGCGGTCATCGTGCGTCGCCGTCGACGGGCGCGACACCGATCGCCGGACCTTTGATCCTTGCTCGATGCGACGGAGTCGAGACACTCGATACCATCTCGCAGAGTTCCTGGGGCCGCCGGCGTTCAGGTGCGCGGCCCCTTGGAGGTCAAGGCACATGAGGTTCACCAACGTCATTTCGATCAACAGGTCGCTGGATCAGGTCTTCGACTATCTGATCCATTTCGAGAACATCCCGCGTTGGAACTACGCCATCACCGAGACGCGGATGATCACCGACGGTCCTGTCTGTGTGGGATCGCGCTACGTTCAGACCCGGACCATCCCCAGCCCGTCAACGGAATCCTTCGAGATCACCGCGTTCGAGCCCAGGTCCGGCTTCTCGCTCAGCGGAGACCTCGGCCCGTTCGCGGCTCACGTCAGCTACGCGCTCCAGCCGACGGCCGATGCCACGGTCCTGACCAACACCATGGATCTGCGGGCGGCCGGCCCTCGGCGCCTCGTGGCGCGATTGGCGGCACCGGGTATCGAATCGGCGGTCGCCGCCAATCTCGGCGTACTCAAGAACCTGCTCGAGAACGGTGACGCGGATACGTTGGGCCGGCGCCACTAGGGCGCGTCAGCAACTCATGTCACGCGAGACCTCGACCCGCGCGGCGATGACATCCGGGGTCTCGGTGGACAGGACGCGCCACTATGGTGGACCGATGGCGTCGGTCAAGCAGTTCCAAGTCACCTTCGACTGTGCGGAACCTGAGCGCGTCGCTCGTTTCTGGTGCGAGGTGTTGGGGTACGTGGTACCGCCGCCGCCGGAGGGGTTTGCTACGTGGGACGATTTTGATCGCTCGCTGCCGCCTGAGCGTCAGGGTTCAGCGTTCGCCTGCATTGATCCCTCAGGTGTGGGCCCGCGACTGTACTTCCAGCGCGTTCCCGAAGGCAAGGTCGTCAAGAATCGGGTGCATCTCGACGTGCGGGTCGGCGCCGGGCTCGTGGGTGAGGAGCGCCTCGCCAGGCTCGAGGACGAGTGCGCACGACTGGTCGCGCTCGGGGCGGTACGCGTGCGACTGCTGCCTGCCGATGGCGTCGACGAGTCGTGCATCGTGATGCGGGACATCGAGGGCAATGAGTTCGATCTCGACTGAGGAGCCGCGGGAGACACGTGAGGACCACTCACTTCCAGCGTGTTCAGTGGGCGGACGATGCGCACCACCTGACTCTCCTTGCTCGTGGTGGCGGCCGTAGACAGGCCCTTAGCTAATTTGCATAATTACTAAATGCTGGACGCGGACGTGCTCAAGGCCCTCGCGAACGAGAAGCGGCTGCTGACGTTGGAGTGGCTGCGCGACCCGGAGGCGCACTTCCCTCCGCAGCGCGATGGCGATCTGGTTCGCGACGGCGTGTGCTCGCTGCTCATCGCCGAGAAGCTCGGCGTGAGTCAACCGACGTGTGGTGAGCACCTGAAGGTGCTCGGCCGGGCGGGGTTGATCCGCGGCAAGAAGATCAAACAGTGGGTGTTCTACCAGCGCGACGAAGAGCGCATCGCCGAGGTGAAGGAGCTGCTGGGCAGTGATTGGTGAACGATCGCCCGCTGAGGTGGATCTCGTGACCCCGGAGGAGATCCGGCAGACGTTCCACGTGATCGAACCCCACATCCGGCGGACCCCCGTCCTCCAGGTCGACCCGCACGACCTCGCGCTCGCGGATGCGGGAGCGGCGCCGCGACGGCTGGTGCTCAAGCTGGAACACCTGCAGCGGGCCGGCTCGTTCAAGGTTCGCGGCGCCTTCGCGAATCTCCTGCTCCGCGATGTGCCCGAGGCCGGCGTCGTCGCGGCGTCTGGCGGCAACCACGGCGTGGCCGTCGCCTACGCTGCACACACGCTTGGCGTGCCCGCGCGGATCTACGTCCCGACCATCTCCGCACCCGCGAAGATCGAGAGAATCCGCTCGCTCGGGGCGCACCTCGTCGTGGGCGGTGACCGCTACGCCGACGCCTTGGCTGCCGCGCAGGAGTGGGTGGCCCACTCTGGCGCGTTGCCCATCCACGCGTTCGACCAGCGAGAGACCTTGCTGGGGCAGGGCAGCGTCGGGCTCGAGCTGGCTGACCAGGTCAGCGACGTGGACACCGTGCTGGTACCCGTCGGCGGCGGCGGACTGATCGGCGGAATCGCCGCCGCCGTCGCCGGTTCCATACGCGTGATCGGAGTCGAACCCAAGGACGCGCCCACCCTCACCGCCGCCCGAGTGCACGGCGCGCCGACTGACGCGCCGACCGGTAGCATCGCCGCCGACGCACTGGCCCCGCGTCGCATCGGAGACCTGGTCTTCCCGATCACCCAGTCATTCGTCAGCGACGTCGTACTCGTCGATGACGACGCCATCCGAGCCGCCCAGCGCGTTCTCTGGCAGGCCACCCGCCTCTTCGTGGAACCCGCCGCGGCCGTGGGAATCGCCGCGCTGATCACCGGGGCGTACTCACCCGGCCCAGGCGAACTCGTCGCCGTCATCATCAGCGGAGCCAATACGACACCCGCGGCCGCCGACCCCGCGGCGCCTCTTCCACAACCCTGATCAACCTCAGGACCGGCGGTCCGGTCCGAGCGCCGGCAGCCGGGCCGTCACGACCGCGCCGCCTAGCGGGCCGTCGTTGCGTGCGTCGATGGTGCCGCCGTGGGCGGTGACGATGGCGCGCACGATCGACAGACCCAGGCCGGCACCGGACGAGCCTCGGGTCCGGGCGTCGTCGCCGCGGACGAAGCGGTCGAATGCTGAGCGGAGGACGTTCGGCGCGAATCCGGGACCGTCGTCGGCGACCTCGACGATCACTGCGTCGTGCCGCCGCTCGATGCGCACGCGCACGGTGGCGGCGCCGGCTGCCGCGCTGTTGCCGGCCAGGTTGGACAGCACCTGCCGCAGCTGCCGCGGGTCCGCCTCGACGACGACCGGGTCGCCCTCGACGGCGATGCGGATGTCCAGGACGGACTCGAGGTTCCGGGTGTGATCGCGGGCGATCTCCAGCAGGTCGACCGGCTCGCTCGTGATGACGAGCGAGCCCGCGCGCTGGCGGGCCAGCAGCAGCAGGTCCTCGGCGAGCCGGGCCAGCCGCGCCGCTTCCCGGAGCGCGGCCTGGAGCGAGCGCCTGACCTCGGCGGGGTCGTCGGCCGCGGACATGGCGAGCTCCAGCTCACCCTGCAGGATCGCGATCGGTGTGCGCAGCTCGTGGCTGGCGTCGTCGACGAAGCCCTGCTCGCGAGCGAAGGCGACGCGCAGCCGGCCGAGCATGTCGTCCAAGGTCCGCGCGAGCCGGGCGATCTCGTCGTCGCCGGCCACTGCGGGGAGCCTTCGCTCGGCCTCCAGGGTGGAGATGGCGGCGGCCTCCCGGGTCAGGAGGTCGACGGGGCGCAGCGCGGCCCGGGCGACGAGCCAGCCGGCCGCGGCGAGTACGACGACCAGCAGGGGGGCGGCGATGAACAGCACCAGGAACAGCCGTTCGCGGGCGGTCTCGACGGCTTCGGCCGGGGCGCCGACGACGAGCACACGTTGGGGGTCGGCCTGCCGGACCAGCAGCCGCACCGGCGTGGCCGCGCCGTCGGGACCGACCGGCAGCGTGCGCGTGACCAGCTCGCCGTCGACGGAGTCCCGGACCTCGCCCGGGCCCAGGAGTCGTCCGTCGCGCAGCGACGGTGAGCCGGCGAGCAGCGTCCCGTCGGCGTCGTACAGCTGCGCCAGCGGGTCCAGCTGCACGTCGGCCTCCTGGCCGGAGCGGACGGCGGCGACGAGGTCGTCGGACCGGGCCTCGAGACCGGCGTCGAGCGTGGACCGCAGCTCCGAGTCGAGGGCGACGTAGAGCGCGACGACGCACGCCGCGACCACCGCCGCCGCGCCCAGCGTGCCGACGAGCGTCAGCCGGGCGCGTAGGGATCGGGGGAGCAGCCGCACCGCGTCACCTCCGAGAGCGACGCGATTGTCTCATGCGGCTCTCATGTTCGGCGGTTCACGCTGGCGACATGGTGCTCGTGGCACTGCTGCTCTCGGCGCTCACGCTGGTCGCCGCGCTCCTCGTCCTGGTGGCGACGGGGCGGGCGGAGCGAGCCGCGCGGGAACGGGACCGGCGCGCGGAGGAGCGGAGCCGGCGGCTGACTGCGGCGATGGCCGAGGTGCGGGCCGATCTGGACCGGCTCGGATCCGAGGTGGCGCGGCTGGCCGCACGCGTCCAGACCTACCGTGGCGGCGGTTCAGACGGCATCGACACAGGTCGCCGCGGTAAGCCGTAGGCTGATGGGCGTGCGGTTGCTCATCGTGGAGGATGACGCGGGCATGGCCGACATGCTCCTGCGCGCGCTGCGCCGCGAGGGTTACGCCGTCGACGTCGTCGGCACCGGTGAGGACGCCCTGTGGGGCGTTCAGGAGAACGAGTACGACGGCGTTGTTCTCGACGCCATGATCCCGGCGCCCGACGGGTTCGAGGTGTGCCGCCGCATGCGTGCGGCCGGGCGGTGGGCGCCCGTGCTCATGCTGACCGCCCGCGACGCCGTGCCGGACCGGGTCCGCGGCCTCGACGCCGGCGCCGACGACTACCTCACCAAGCCGTTCGCCCTCCCGGAGCTCGTCGCGCGGGTCCGCGCGATCACCCGACGTGGTCCGCTGGAACGCCCGGTCGTGCTCCAGGTCGGCGACCTCACCCTGGACCCGGTGACCCATGAGGTCCGCCGCGGCGCGGCCGACATCGCGCTGTCGCCGAAGGAGTTCGCCCTCCTGCAGGAGCTCATGCGCCGTCCTGGCGAGGTGCTCACCCGGACCCACCTGCTCGAGCACGTCTGGGACTTCGCCTACGACGGCGGCTCCAACGTCGTCGACGTGTATCTGCGCTATCTGCGCGAGAAGGTCGACCGGCCGTTCGGACGGAACACGCTGCGCACCGTTCGCGGCGCCGGCTACCGGCTGGACCCGGACGCCTGACGGCGCCCGCCTCAGCTCAGTCCGGGCTTATCGACGTGGGTGTCCACGGGGTTTTGCGGCGATTCGGGAGCCACCACCAGGACTTCTCCCGCATGACGAGGCATGCAGGCCTGGTGGAGCGGGAGCACGCCTGGTGTCGTAGGCGATGGACGATGATCAACGCTGTCCACAGGCAGCAACGTCACACCGCACCACGCCGAACGACCCCTGGCACACCACGGACAACGCCACCTGACCTCGAGGTGTGCCCAGACTCGCCCCGTCGCCCTGATCGCTGCCCGTTCTCGGCCGCGGGCGTGCGGGTCAAGCGGTCATCGCCGCGCGAAGCGCCCAACAAGTCCGCTTGAGGCGCGCGATCGCGGCAAGACACTGGGGCGGCAGGGGGACGGCGAACGTCACCAACTCAGCCCATGGCCGGCCGAGCGCACGGCCGGCGCCGACCGACCCCCGGCCGCTCACGCCCCACGGATCGAGCAGAAGAGCCTCATTCCGCTGCTCTCATCCACCTCTCATCGACGCTGCCGCACGGTGGTGTCCGAGGCGCTCGCCCTGGCGCCGCCGCACGTGGAGGAGGGGACAGACCATGCCCGAGTTGGACACCGTGCCGTTCCGGCGGCCGCCGGACGAACCGGCGAGGCCGGCCGGTTCCCAGGAGGGGGAGAGGCCCCCGTCGACGCCGCCGAAGCCCAAGTGGCGGATCTGGCCGTTCGTCGTCTCGCTGCTCGTCTTCGCCGTGCTCTTCTTCGGGCCCGGGCTCGTCGCGGCGGCGCGAACGGAGGAGCTGTCGTACAGCGCGTTCCTGTCCGACGTCTCGGCCGGCAAGGTGAGCTCGGTCGCGGTCGGGAGCGAGGGCGAGCTGACCGGCACGCTCTCCGACGGCACGCAGTTCACCGCTCAGGCACCGACCTGGGCGCTGACCACGCAGGACCTGTCATCGCGGCTGGAGAAGGCCGACGTCAAGGTGACCGCGTATCAGCAGACCGACACGCTGCGGCAGCTGGTCGCCTCCCTGCTGCCGGCAGCGCTGCTGGTCGGCGGCTTCGTCTGGCTCAGCCGGCGGGCGCAGCAGAGCCTGGCCGGCGGCGGCGGGCTGGGTGGCCTCGGCGGCCTGTTCCGGACCAGGGCCAGGGTGACCGACGCGGAGCGTCCGACGACGAGGTTCGTCGACGTCGCCGGCTACGAGGGCGTCAAGGAGGAGGTGCGCGAGGTGGTGGACTTCCTGCAGAACCCGGACCGGTACCGGCGCGCCGGCGCCCGCGGACCGCGCGGCGTGCTGCTGGTCGGGCCGCCCGGCACCGGGAAGACACTGCTCGCCCGGGCAGTCGCCGGCGAGTCGAAGGTCCCGTTCTACGCGGTCACCGGGAGCAGCTTCGTCGAGATGTTCGTGGGCCTGGGCGCCTCGCGGGTGCGGGAGCTGTTCGCCGAGGCACGGCGCAACGGACCGGCGATCGTCTTCATCGACGAGATCGACGCCCTCGGCGCCCGCCGCGGCACCGGCGCCATCGCCGGCCACGACGAGCGCGAACAGACGCTCAACCAGCTGCTGGCCGAGATGGACGGGTTCACCGAGGACAGCTCGGTCGTGGTCCTGGCCAACACCAACCGCCCGGAGGTCCTGGATCCGGCGCTGCTGCGGCCCGGGCGGTTCGACCGGCAGATCCAGGTGCCGCTGCCCGCGCTCGCGGACCGGGAGCGCATCCTCGCCGTTCACGTCCTGGGCAAGAGGCTCGACGCCACGGTCGATCTGCACGCCATCGCGCGCGGCACGCCGGGATTCAGCGGCGCGGATCTCGCCAACCTCGTCAACGAGGCCGCACTGCGGGCCGCCCGTGACCACCGGGACGAGTTGCGCCCCGTCGACTTCGACGATGCCAAGGACCGCCTGATCCTCGGACGCCGCGACGGGACCGCCCTGCTTCCGGAGGAGCGGCAGCGCGTCGCCGTCCACGAGGCCGGACACGCGCTGGTCGCCGGGCTGTCGGAGACCGCCGACCCGGTGGCGAAGGTGACGATCCTGCCCGCCGGGATGGCGCTCGGCGCGACCCACCAGCTGCCCTTGGACGAACGCCGTCTGTACACCGAGCAGTACCTGCACGAGTCGCTCGCCGTCCGTCTCGCCGGCCGCGCCGCCGAGCTGATCGTCTTCGGGCAGCCGTCGACCGGCGCAGTCGACGATCTCGCCAGTGCCACCCAACTCGCGCTGCGGATGGTCCGGGAGTACGGCCTGTCCCGCGGTATGGGACCGGTGGCCTACCCGGCGCACGACGACACCTACCCCGGCCAGGCCGATCGTCCCTATGGAGAGGAGACGCAACGGCTGGTCGACGGCGAGGTCGCCCGGCTGCTCCGCGAGGCCGAGGAGCAGGCGGACCGGCTCCTGCGTGGCCATCGCGCGGCGCTGGATCGGCTCAGCCGGCGACTGCTGGACACCGAGACGGTCGACGGCTCGGTGGTCTACGAGATCATCCGCGCCGCCTGACCGCGCGGCTGCTTCACCGCACCCCGTCCACTCACACCCATCACCCTTGGAGGATCCGATGAGCACCCTGACCGAACGGCTACCCGTCACCCACGCACCAGCGCTCCGCCTTCGGTGGCTGGCAGTGCTGCTGACCGGCCTCGCCCTGTTCGGCGTCGTGTTCGCCGTCGTGACCGAGACCGGTGATCCCGTGTTCCTTCCCTGTCTCCTGCTGGTCGGCGCCGCGGTCGTCCCGGCCACGTTCACCACGCTGGTGAGTGAGATGGAGACCACGCACCGGCTGTCGACCGTGCGCATCCTCACCGGCGCGATCCTGGGCGGGGTAGTGGGCGGTGTCCTGGCCGGGCAGCTGGAGTTCGAGACCGTCCGGACGTTCGGATCGCTGCCCTACGCGATGATCGGCCTCATCGAGGAGTCGGCGAAGCTCGCGATCCCGGTGCTGCTGCTGGCGTGGCTGCGTCCGCGCGCCCGCGCGGTCGACGGGCTCGTGCTCGGTGTCGCCGTCGGCAGCGGCTTCGCCGCCCTGGAGACGATGGGCTACGGGTTCGTGGCCCTGATCAGCACGGGCGGGCAGCTCGATCCGGTCGGCCATGTCCTGATGCTCCGGGCGTTGAGCAGCCTCGGCGGCCACGCCGCCTGGACCGGCCTTGCCTGTGCCGCCTTCTTCGGCATCCGCGGCGCCCGTAGCCGTGCCCTCGGCTGGCTCCGGTTCGGCGCGGTGTTCGCCGGTGTCATAGGTCTGCACGCCTGGTGGGACCAGCGCGCCGCCCTCGGAAGCGGGTACGCCGGGATCGCCGTGGCCAGCTTCGTCCTGCTCACCGCCGTGGCGGTGGCCCTGCGTGAGCGACCCGCTCGCTGAGGTGCGTGCGCACTCGTGCTGGAGCCGGTCGATGCCGCCGCGGCGCCAAGGCTCGTGCGCGGAGCAGCCGCAAGCCGTTGCGCGCGACGATGACCGTGGAGCCCTCGTACCCGGCAACGGCCGACGGCAGCGGCAGCGTGTGGACGAGGTCCCAGGCCTCGGATGCAGCAGTGCGAGTTGGCAAGGGTGGGACGACCGGTCGACGGAAGCAGCAGGAGAGCCAGGAACGACGCTTGACAACCCATGGGCGTTCTGATTGCCTAGGCGAGGCAGCTGGTTACACGAGTAAATTCTGAGCTCGGCTATACCGTCTGCACTGGCGATTATTACTGGTCGAAGCGGTTTACGGTTGCTGATTACTCGTGTAGATGTCGGGCATCTGGCGGTTGTCGCGAGGAGGCGAGATCGATGCGTACGGTGGCACTTGTCATCGCCGGCACGGGCATCCTGGCGGGAGTCGCGCCTCCAGCGGATCACCAGGCCGCTGCCGAGCCGTGGACTCCGGCTCCGAGCTGTTCGAGCGGGCTCAGTCAGATGGACTCGGCGAGCGACGAGTTCGACCAGCCGCTCGGCAGCCGCTGGCGCGTGTACGACGTCGAGGAGGGCGACCGCTCGGGGGAGCTCGCGTACCTGCCGGAGATGGTCGAGGTCTCCAACGGAGTCCTGCGGCTGTACATCCGAAACGACACTCCGGATGACGGCGTCGACGGGTATCCGGCCGGCGCCGTCGAGTCCACGTTCGACGTGCCCGGGGCCGGCGCGCAGCGGGCGAGCTGCGTGGAGGTCAGGACGAAGGGATTCGCCGCCAACGTCGCGAGCCACACCGCGTGGGACCAGAACGTCTTCAGCGCCGTCTGGCTAGCGACCCGGCCACCGAGCTACGACACCAATCCCAATCCCGAGCTCGACATCCAGGAGTTCTTCTGGGTCGACGAGATGCACATGGCCCTGCACACCTGGGAGTCTCCGCCGCCACCGGCGCCGCCGACTCCGACCGAGCACACGGCGGTGGACAACTGCCGGACGGGACGTGCCGACCAGACCACGGATCCGGTGGGCGTGATCGACGACTGCCACACCGACCCGCTCGGCCTCGGCGACCTGACCGCGGCACAGCACACCTACGGCCTGCGGCGAGAGATCGCGACGATCGACGGCCAGCCGGCCGGCCTGCTCACGTTCTACGTCGACGGCGTGACCACGTGGACCAAGGAGGTGTCCGCCGACTCGCCGTTCGTCACCGAGGGCCGGCACCTCGTCCTCAGCACCCAGGGCAACCCGCCCGGCGACCCCGGCCCGCCGTTCCCCAAGGTCGCTCTGCACGCCTGGGTGCGCACCTACCACTGACGGAGGCGATCATGATCGGACGCGCAGGACTCCGCCGAGCTGTCCTCTCGGTGGTCGTGGCGAGCGGCGCGGTGGCGGCGAACACCGCACTCGGTGTCTCGGATCCGGAGCCGGGCCAGGACACCCCGCAGCCGGCCGCCGCCCCTCAGGTGCCGACCCTGTGCAATACCGGGCTCAAGCCCGTGAGCAGGGCCAGCGACGAGTTCGACCGGCGGCTCGGCCCCAAGTGGCGCGCCTACGACTACTACGACACGTCGCTGACGACGGGAACGCCGGGCCGGCGGTCCGGCGAGCTGTTCTACCGGACCGACATGGTGACGGTGGACGACGGAACGCTGAGCCTGTGGATCGTCGACGAGCCCGAGGACGTTGACGGCGACGGCAGCCTGGACTACCCGGCCGGAGGTGTCGAGTCGACGTTCGACGTGCCCGGAGCGACACCAGGCCGGGCGAGCTGCGTCGAGGTCCGCACCAAGGGGTTCGCCGCGAACGTCGCGAGCCACACCGCGTGGGACCAGAACGTCTTCAGCGCCGTCTGGATGGCGACCCGCCCACCGAGCTACGACACCAACCCCAACCCCGAGCTCGACATCCAGGAGTTCTTCTGGGCCGACGAGATGCACATGGCCCTGCACACCTGGGAGTCTCCGCCGCCACCGGAGCCGCCGATCCCCACCGAGCACACGGCGGTGGACAACTGCCGGACGGGGCGCGAGGACAAGACCACGGATCCTGAGGGAGCGATCGACGAGTGCCGCACCGATCCGCTGGGCGCCGGCGTCCTGACCGAGGCCATGCACACCTACGGCGTGCGGCGCGAGATCGTCGAGATCGACGGACATCCGGTGGGCCTGCTCACGTTCTACTTCGACGGCCGCCCCACGTGGACCAAGGAACTTCCCGCCGACTCGCCGTTCATCACCGAGGGCCGGCACCTCGTGCTCAGCACCCAGGGCAACCCGCCCGGCGGGCCCGGCCTCGGCTTCCCCAAGGTCGCCGAGCACGACTGGGTTCGGACGTACCACTGATGGGGCGGCGGATGACACGAGTCCCGAGAACCGGCCGACTGTCGCTCGGCTTCGCAGCGCTGGCGTTACTGGCCACGGCGCTGCCGGGGGTGGCCGTCGCTCAGCCGACGACGGTGGCCCTCGGCCAGACCAGCCCGGGCAATATCTTCGCCACCGGTGCCACGCCCAGCTTCGAGGTGTCGACGCCGGCGTCCTCCGTCTCGTGGACCGTCCACGACTACTGGGGCGACGAGACCGCGGTGGGAACGACGCCGGTGACCGACGGCCGGGCGCTGCTGCAGGTACCCGTCGATGCCGTCGGGTACTACGAGCTGCACGTCACTGCGGCAGACGGCGGCGGTGCGGCCGAGACATCCTTCGCGGTGCTGCCGGAGGCGGATCGATCGGCGACCGACGACCTCCGGTTCGGGGCGCAGACGCACTTCGCGCACGGATGGGATCCCGAGATCCTCGTGCCGCTGCTCACGAACATCGGCGTCCAGACCGTCCGCGACGCGCAACAGTGGCAGCTCATCGAGACCGCGCCGGGAACCTACGACTTCACCGTCGAGAACGGCCGGTTCGAGACGTTCATGGAGGAATTGGGCGAAGCGTCCGTCGAGCCGCTTCTCAACTTCGGCCTGTACAGCCCGCACCACGACGGCGGCGCCACGCCGTACACCGACGAGGGGCGGCAGGCCTTCGCCCGGTTCGTGCAGGAGGTGCTGGCGCACTACGGCGACCAGATCCGCAGCATCGGCGTGTACAACGAGCCGAACACCCCCAAGTTCGGTGATCGGGGCGACGGTCTCGCCGACGCCCGTCCGGACTACCACGCGGCGCTCGCCCAGGTGGTGTCCGACGCCGTGCAGGAGGTGCGCCCCGACGTCGAGGTCGTCGCGCCCGAGCTGCTGGCGAAGACGCAGGACTTCGCCGAAGGCCTGCCGTGGCTGGCGGAGTACCTTCGCGCCGGTGGAGCGGAGGCGCTCGACGTCGTCTCCGTGCACCCGTACCGGGCGTGCTGCACGCCGGAGACGCTGCCCGCCGACATCGCCGACCTCCGCCGGGTGATGGACGAGAACGGCGCCGCCGACGCGCCGATCTGGTTCAGCGAGCTGGGCTGGCCGACGAACGACAGATCCGAGCACACGACGGAACGGGCGCAGGCCCAGTACCTGCCGCGGTCCTACGTCCTGGCGTTCTCCGAGGGCGTGGCGCGGTACTACTGGTACAACTTCATGGATCACAACAGCGGCCCGTTCGGCCTGCTCCGGCGTCCCGGTGACCCGCAGGGCGACTACACACCGAAGCCGTCGTACGTCGCCTACGCGGTCATGACCGCGCAGCTCTCCGGACTGCCGTACGACGGTGCGGATCGGGTGCCCGGCGGTGTGCACAGCCATCGCTTCAGCGACGGGGTCACCGCGGTGCGGGCGATGTGGGCGCCGGAGGCCGGCACCGAGGTCAGGCTGATGACCCCCAGGCCGCTGCAGGTGACCGACACGATGGGCGTGACCCGCACGATCACCCCGTACCGGGGTGCGGTGTCGCTGACCCTGTCCGGCGACCCGCTGTACGTCCGCGGCAACGTCAAGGCCGTTCTGCACCCACGGGGAGCCAGGTGACCGACACACCGAACATCCTGCTGATCACGACGGACCAGCACCATCACGAGGCCCTCGGCCATCGCACCACCGTGCTCCAGACGCCGCATCTCGACCGCCTGGCGGGCGAGGGCGCACGGTTCGATCGTGCCTACTGTCCCAACCCGTTGTGTTCGCCGTCGCGGTCCTCGCTGATCACGGGCCGGTACCCGTCCGCCCACGGCTGCTGGACGCTCGGCACCCGGCTCGACGACGGGTCACGCACCATCGGTGAGCTGCTCGGCGCGGCCGGGTATGCGACGTCGTTGATCGGCAAGGCCCACTTCGAGCCGCTCGCCGCAACACCCGAGCAGCCGTCGCTGGAACGTGCCGACCTGTTGCGCGACCTGGAGTTCTGGGCCGGCTTCCACGGCCCGTACTTCGGCTTCCAGCACATCGAGCTCGCCCGCAACCACGCCGACGAGCGATGGGCCGGCCAGCACTACGCGTTGTGGATGGAGCGGCAGGGCCTGGCCGACTGGCGCCGCTACTTCCAGGGCGGCCCCGGCGACCGGCCGCACGAGCATGCGTGGGACCTGCCCGAGGCCTTCCACTACACGCATTTCGTGGCCGAGCGTACGGTCGCGGCCATGGACCACGCCATGGCGGCCGGCCGGCCGTTCTTCACGTGGGCGAGCTTCCAGGATCCCCACCCGCCGTACCTCGTCCCGGAGCCGTGGGCGTCGATGTACGACCCGGCGGACGTCGAACCCGGCGAGCCGGCAGACGGCGAGCTCGAGGCGATGCCCGAGTGGTTCCGGCTCACCCAGCTGGCCGATCCGGACTTCTCGGCGTGGCAGGAGACCGAGCACGCGAACCACGGCTTCGTCAGCCATCTCGTGGCACCCGACCGGCTGCGACGCGACCTGGCGGTCTACTACGGCATGATCAGCCTGGTGGACGCCGGGATCGGCCGGCTGCTGGCCTACCTCGATGAACGAGGGCTGGCCGGGGAGACGTTGGTCGTCTTCACCACCGACCACGGCCACTTCCTCGGCCAGCACGGCCTCACCGCAAAGGGACCCTTCCATTACGAGGACCTCATCCGGATCCCGATGCTGGCGCGCTTCCCCGGCCGGATACCCACCGGTCGCCGGGTGAGCGCGCTGCAGAGCCTGGTCGATCTCGCGCCCACGTTCCTGCACGCGGCGGACCTACCCGTTCCCGGCGACATGCAGGGCGTGAACCAGCTCGGCGTCTGGTCCGGCACCGAGCGGCGGGTTCGCGACCACGTGCTGGTCGAGAACCGTCACCAGCCCACGGCTGTGCACATTCGCACGTACGTCGACGAGCGGTACAAGATGACGCTGTACCGCGACCAGCCGGTCGGCGAACTGTTCGACCTCCAGGCCGATCCGGGTGAGCGGAGCAACCTGTTCGACGACCCAGCGCACGCCGACCTGCGGGCGGAGGTCATGCACCGCTTCCTCAACGCCGAGATCCGCCGTGAGGCGAGCACCTTCGAACGGATCGCCGTTGCCTGAGGAGGGTCGAGCGCCAGTGAAGCGGCCGAACATCGTCTTCGTCATGTCCGACGACCACGCGGCCCACGCGATCAGCGCATACGGCGGCGCCCTGAACCGGACGCCCCAGCTGGACCGAGTCGCCGAGGAGGGCATGCGGTTCGACAACAGCTTCTGCACCAACGCCATCTGTGCACCCAGCCGGGCGGTCATCCTCACCGGCACCCACAACCACGTGAACGGCGTGATGGCGATGGCGAGCCCGTTCGATGCGGGACAGCCGACGTTCCCGGCGCTGCTGCACGATGCCGGATATCAGACGGCGTTGTTCGGCAAGTGGCATCTCGGCGCGGGTTCCGGCCGCGATCCGCAGGGATTCGACGAGTGGCGGGTGCTCTATGGCCAGGGTGAGTACGACAATCCGGTGCTCCGGACGCCGCGCGGCGACGAGCACCACGCCGGCTACGTCACCGACATCCTGACGGACCTGAGCGTGGACTGGCTGCGGTCGATCGACCGCGACCGCCCGTTCTGCCTGCTGCTGCACCACAAGGCACCGCATCGCACCTGGATCCCGGCCGAACGGCATCGCGACCTCTACCAGGGCGAGGAGTTCCCGGAGCCGGCGACGTTCCGGGACGACTACGCCACCCGCTGCGGTGCGGCCGCGGCGGCGCGGATGCGGATCGGCGAGCACCTCAACCCTCGAGACCTCAAGCAGGACGTCCCGGCCGGGCTCGACGACGCGGCGCGCACGTCGTGGCAGTACCAGCGGTTCATCACCGACTACCTGCGCTGCGTCGCCGCGGTCGACGAGAGCGTGGGGCGCGTCCTCGACTGCCTCGACGACACCGGCCTGGCCGACGACACCGTCGTCGTCTACACCTCCGACCAGGGCTTCTTCCTCGGCGATCACGGCTGGTTCGACAAGCGGTTCATCTACGAGCACTCGCTGCGCATGCCGCTGCTCATGCGGTATCCGCGGGAGATCTCACCGGGGACGGTGTGCCGCGACCTCGTCTCCAACGTCGACTTCGCGCAGACGTTCCTCGACTGGGCGGGCGTCGAGGCGCCCTCACGCATGCAGGGTGTGAGTCTGCGCCCGCTGGTGTCGGGACGAGACGCCACACCGCCGCGCGCCGCGATCTACTACCGCTACTGGCAGCACGACGATCCGGCGCACGGCATCTGGGCCCATTACGGCATCCGCACCGAGCGCTACAAGCTCGTGTACTTCTACAACGACGGCATGGCGCTGCCGGGCACCGGCACCAGCGCGGCGGCGCAATGCTGGGAGCTCTTCGACCTGGCCAACGACCCGGACGAGCTGGTCAATGTCTGGCACGACCCGGCCTACCGGCAGATCCGCACGGAGCTGACCGACGAGCTCGCCCGCCAGCAGGCCGCGGTCGGTGACGCGCCGCACCGGAGTCAGGCGTGAGCCTCGACCCGCGGACGGAAGCGGCGTACCGGGTGGTCGAGGACTACCTCGGCGCCGAACGCGGGCGGGTGGCACGCCCGCCGGAGGGCGCGCTGCGCCGGTCGTACGTGGATCCCGCGTCGGTCTACCGCGGGCAGCTGTGGGACTGGGACGCGTACTTCACGCTGCTCGCCCTGACGCCGCATCTGGACGACACCACTGTGGTCCGTGGCTGCGTGCTGAACTTCCTCGACCACCAGCGCGCTGACGGCTCGATCCCGTACGTGATCGGCGTGGACGGCGCGGACGCCCATGGCCCGAGGGGGCCGGACGCGCCGATGAACCCGGCCAAGCCGGTGCTCGCCCAGCTGGCGCTGCTGTCATCGGATCCGGCGGCATGGGCGGGGGAGGCCTTGCCCGGTCTGCGCCGGCATGTCGCGCACTGGGAGGAGACCCAGCGGCACGCCTCCGGCCTGTTCCGCTGGCGCAGCCACCGGGGCAGCGGCGCTGACAATCATCCCGCCGTCTACGGCCGCCCGCTGGACGCGACCGCCGGCGTGGATCTCAACTGCCTGATGGTCGCCGAGTACGGCGCGCTCGCGCACCTGCACGCCCTGGCGGGCGACCCCGTGCGTGCGCCTCACTATGGCGAGCGGCAGGAGCAACTGGCCGAGCGGGTGCGGCGCCTCCTGTGGGACCCCGTCATGACGGACTTCTGCCATGCCGACACCTTGACCAGCACGCCGCCCGGGACGACGCAACGCGCCGAGTGGCTCGTCCCGCTGCGTTATCGCTCCTGGGTCGGCTTCTACGCGCTGTGGGCGGGAGTCGCCGCACCGGATCAGGCGGCGGCGTTGGTCGAGGGCTGCGAGCTCTTCTGCGACTTCGGTATCCGTACGCTGTCGCGCCGCGAGCCGCTCTACAACGTCACCGCCACGGCCAACCCGTCGAATTGGCAAGGACCGGTGTGGGTGGTCGCCAACTACATCGCGTTCGCCGGCCTGCTGAGGTACGGCTACACCTCACACGCGCGGCGCATCGTCGAGGGGACGCTGGCGATGCTCGCCGGCGACTTGGAGCGGACCGGGACGCTGCACGAGTACTACGACCCGGACAGCGGCCGCGGCATCCACGGCCCGGGCTTTCTCAACTGGAACTTCCTGGCGACGACCATGTACGAGACGTACTGCGACGACGCGTCCGGCTGACGGCGGGCGCGAACGAGGTCACGACAGCGGATCCTTGTCGACACAGCCGCACGAACCGCGGGCCTGCAGCGTGGTCGGGTACGTGCGATGCGTGGGCGCGCGGCCGCCGTCTCTGAGGGCGAGCAACTCAGCGACGGCGTCCTCGGCCATCTGTTCGACCGGCTGCCGCATCGTGCTCAGACCCGGCCACGTGAACTCCGCCTCGGTGGAGCCGTCGAAGGAGACGATGGCGATGTCGTCGGGTATTCGCAGGCCGGCCTCGTGGACGGCGCGGAGCGCACCCACGCCTTGCGCGTCGCAACTCGTGAACAGGGCGGTGAGACCGTCGCCCGACGCGAGCAGCCGCTTCGCCGCCTTGTACCCGCCGAATCGCTTCGGCGTGGCGGGCACCAGCGGACCTTCGGGCAGCCCGCTCTCCGCCAGCGCACGGCTCCAGCCGGCCTCCCGGCCGTCGGAGAGGTCGGTGGGCGGGCCGCTGATCATGCCGATCCGCTCATGGCCGTGGTCGATGAGGTGGCGCACCGCGTCGTACGCACCCGCCTCGAGATCGGCGCCGACCGAGGGCACCGATTCGATCGAGCCGCCGTTGTCGAGCAGCAGGACGGGTACGCCGGCACGGGCCACCTCAGAGATGTCCGGCTGAGCCTCGACGCTGGCGAGCATGATGCCGTCGACGCGGCGGTTGACGAGGTTGCGCAGGTGTTCGCGCTCCCTCGCGGCAGATTCGCGCGAGTTGGTGTTGATCACCGCGAAGCCGAGGGCGTTCGCTGCGTCCTCGATGGCGTTGGCGAGCTCGACGAACAGTGCGTTGCCGCCCGTGGAGAGCACCAGCCCGAAGATCTCCTGGGACTGCAGCTTCAGCGCACGCGCTGCGGCGTTGGGGCGGTAGCCCAGCACTCTGATCGCCTCGAGAACCCGGGCCTCGGTCTCGGGCCGCACCCGCTTCGGGCCCTTGTTGAGGACGTAGCTCACGACTGCCGGGCTCACGTTCGCGTACCGGGCCACGTCCTCGCGGACCACCACCTTGCGCGTCGACATGCTGCCAGCATATCCGTCGGCCAGGTCGTTGATACGAGTAACCGGCTTTGAGGTGCAGAATTGACAGACCAGCTACCACGAGTAGAGTGGCGCCTGCCTCCAGTCGAGAGAGGGATCGCGATGAAGTCTGCAATGGTGCGGCTCACTGCCCTGGTCACCGTGGGAGTCCTGGCCAGCTCATGCGGCATCATGTCGCCCGGCGACGGTGACACGACCGGCAGCGGCGACGACGGCGGTGGTTCCACCACGATGCGCGTCGCCTGCTTCGGCAACGACCAGCGCATCCAGCGGGTCGAGGCCGCCGTCACGGCGTTCGAGCAGGCGAACGACGGTGTCGACGTCCAGCTGGAGTGCACCGGGTTCGCCGGCTACTTCGACAAGCTGGCCACCCAGTTCGCCGCCGGCGACGCGCCGGACGTGATCATGCTCAACAGCCAGTTCCTCGGCGAGTACGCCGAACGCGGCGCCCTGGCCGAGCTCGGCGACTCCGTGGACACCTCGAGGTTCAGCGAGGTCGCCGCGGCCGAGGGCACCACCGCCGACGGCCGGTACGGGGTCGCCGCCGGCCTGAACACCATGACGATCCTGGCGAACACGGCTCTGTTCGAGGCCGCGGGCGTGGAGCTGCCCGACGACACCACCTGGACCTGGGACGAGTACGCCACGCTGGCCGCCACGATCACGGAGAAGAGCGGTGGCGAGCAGTACGGGTCCGACGCGCCGAACTTCGGTCCCGCGCTCGAGCACTGGCTGCGGCAGCAGGGGAAGGAGATGTTCACCGACGACGGCGAGCTGGGCTTCGCCCCGTCCGACGTCGCCGACTTCCTGACCTACCTCCAGGGGATGGGCCAGAGCGGCGGCCTGCCGCCGGCGTCGTTGATCACCGAGCAGCACGAGGCGCTCGAACAAAGTGGCGTGGCGACGAACAAGGACGCGATGGGCTGGTTCTGGAGCTCCGCGGTGGGTGCCATCACCAAGGCGTCGGGGGCGGACATCGTCATCCTCCGCCCGCCAAGCACGTCGGGGTCCTCGGCCGATGCCGGGCTGTTCTTCAAGCCGGACTCGCTGTGGTCGGTCAACGCCGACTCCGAGAACGCCGAGGAGGCCACCGCCTTCATCGACTTCATGGTGAACAGCACCGAGGCCGGCCAGGCCGTGCTCACGAGCCTCGGCGTGCCGGCCAACTCCGACGTCCGCGATGCCATCGCCGCAGAGGTGTCCGGCAGCGACAAGGCCGCGCTCGACTACGTCGCCGAGATCAGCGACGAGCTGGGCCCGCAGCGGCCCGCTAGCCCGTCCGGGGCGGGCACGCTCGACAACACGTTCTTCCGCCACGCCATGGAGGTCCTCTACGAGCGGGCGAGTCCGGACGCCGCGGCGGAGGGCTTCGTGGCCGAGATGACCACGGCACTGGAGAAGTAGGGCAGACGTGAGTGTCAGCACCGAGCTGCGGCGGCTACGGGCCGGCCGCGCCACCACCAGGCCCACGTCCGACCGCTCGGCCTACGGCTTCCTGTCGCCGTGGCTGATCGGCCTGGTCGTGATCACGGCCGGCCCGATCGTCGCGTCCCTGGTGCTCAGCTTCACCGACTACAACCTGCTGCAGGATCCCAGCTGGATCGGCCTGGACAACTTCCGCAGGATGTTGTCCGACGACCGGCTGCGCCAGTCGCTCTGGGTCACGTTCGTGTACGTCGTCCTCGGCGTGCCGCTTCAGCTCGGTCTGGCGCTCGCGATCGCCGTGCTGCTGAACCGCGGCATGCGCGGGCTGGCGCTGTACCGCTCCGTGCTCTACCTGCCGTCGCTGCTGGGCGGGTCTGTGGCGGTGGCGATCCTGTGGCGGCAGATCTTCGGCACCGAGGGCCTGATCAACCAGGTGCTGGGGTTCGTCGGTATCGAGGGGATCGGCTGGATCTCCGACCCGCGCACCGCCTTGTACAGCATCATCGCGCTGCACGTGTGGACCTTCGGGGCTCCGATGGTGATCTTCCTGGCCGGCCTGCGCCAGATCCCGGCGTCGTACTACGAGGCGGCGGTCGTGGACGGCGCCGGCCGGTGGCAGGTGTTCCGGCACATCACCCTGCCGCTGATCACGCCGATCATCTTCTTCAACTTGGTGCTGCAGATCATCTCCGCGTTCCAGGCGTTCACACAGGCGTTCATCGTCTCGGGCGGCACCGGCGGCCCGTCCGACTCCACGCTGTTCTTCACGCTCTATCTGTACGAGAAGGGCTTCGGCGAACTCGACATGGGCTACGCGGCGGCGCTGGCGTGGCTGCTCCTGCTGATCATCGGCGTCTTCACCGCCATCAACTTCTATGCGGCGAGGTTCTGGGTCTTCTATGACGACTGACACGGCACGTGCGGGTGACGTGCGGACCACGTCCGGTCCGCCGCCCGGAGAGCGGCGACGGCCCGCCGACCGGGGCCGGCGCCGGAAGAGCCTGGTCAAGCACCTCGTGCTGACCGCGGCCTGCCTACTGATGATCTACCCGCTGGCATGGATGGTGGTCAGCTCGCTCCGGCCGGAAGGAGAGGTGTTCCGGCAGACCGGGCTGCTGCTGACCGACCCCCGGCCGGAGAACTACGAGCGCGGCTGGAACGCGCTGCGCTATCCGTTCGGGCACTACCTGCTCAACTCGCTCGCTGTCGTCGTCTTCAGCATCGTCGGCAACCTCGTGTCCTGCTCCATGGCGGCGTACGCCTTCGCGCGACAGGAGTTCCGCGGCCGGAAGCTGCTCTTCGCGATCATGCTGGTCAGCATCATGCTGCCGCTGCACGTTGTGATCGTGCCGCAGTACATCCTGTTCTCCGAGCTGGGCTGGGTGAACACGCTCCTCCCGCTGGTGCTGCCGAAGTTCCTCGCCACCGACGCGTTCTTCGTGTTCCTCATGGTCCAGTTCATCCGCGGCATCCCGCGGGAGCTCGACGAGGCGGCCCGCATCGACGGAGCGGGTCACGTCGCGATCTTCACCCGGATCATCCTGCCGCTGCTCGTGCCGGCGCTGGCCACGACCGCGATCTTCACGTTCATCTGGACGTGGAACGACTTCTTCACGCCGTTGATCTACCTCACCTCACCCGACGCGTACACCGTGCCCGTCGCGCTGCGGTCGTTCGTCGACTCCCAGGGCGCGACCTCCTGGGGCGCCCTGTTCGCGATGTCGGTCCTCTCGCTCCTGCCCGTCTTCATCGCGTTCCTCATCGGCCAGCGCCTGCTGGTCCGCGGCATCGCGACCACCGGACTCAAGTGACAGACCATCCACCACCAGCGAGGACCACACCTGTGACACAGCGCCCCACGCCCAACATCGTTCTCGTCCACTGGCACGACACCGGCCGCTACCTCGGTGCCTACGGCCTGGAGCATGTGCGCACCCCTCACCTCGACGCGCTCGCCCAGGACGGCGTGGTGTTCGAGAACGCCTTCTCGACCGCTCCGCTGTGCTCGCCGGCCAGAGGGTCGTTGTTCACGGGGCGCTATCCGCACGACAACGGGCTGATGGGCCTGGCGCACCTCGGCTGGGAGTACCACGCCAACGAGCAGACGCTGCCCATGCTGCTGGCGCCGCACGGCTACCGGTCGGTGCTCGTCGGCCTGCAGCACGAGAGCGCCGACTCGTCCACCCTGGGCTACGACGAGGTGATCGACGTCAACGCCGATCGGCAGGCCGCGCCCGTCGTCGCCGAGCTGGCGGTGGACAAGCTCTGCACCCTCGCCCAGGGCGACGCGCCCTTCCTCATGGTCGTCGGCATGTTCGAGCCGCACCGGCCGTTTCCGGCGTACCGCTTCCCGACCTCCGCGGGGACGCCTGTCGACGTGCCGCCGTACCTCGCGGCCACCGACGGTGTCCTGGAGGACCTGCGCGCCTTCAACGCGGCCGTCACCTACGCGGACGCAGCGACCGGCCGCATCCTCACTCGGCTGCAGGAGCTGGGGCTCGACGACGACACCGTCGTCGTCTTCACGACCGACCACGGCATACCGTTCCCGCGCGCGAAGTCGACGCTGTTCGACTCCGGCATCGAGGTGGCGCTCATCGTGCGGTGGCCCGGGAACACACCGCCGCGGCCACGGTGCTCTGACCTGATCAGCCATGTCGACGTCGTGCCCACGCTGCTGGAGCTGGTCGGCGCGCCGGTGCCGGGTCAGGTGCAGGGCGTCAGCTTCGCGGCCCAGCTCGGTCACGGCGAGAGCGGAGCGAGACGAGAGGAGATCTTCGCGGAGAAGAACTGGCACGGCCTGCGCCAGTACGACCCGATCCGCTGCGTGCGCACGCGCCGCTACAAGTACATCGTCAGCTCCGAGGAACGGCCGGAGGTGCCGCTGCCGGTCGACATCGCCCTGTCGCCCTCAGCCGTCGGTGTCGACGACACCGCGCCACGTTCCCGGGTCGAGCTGTACGACTTGGAGGCGGATCCGCACGAGACGCACAACCTGGCCGGTGCCGAATCGCTCGCCGAGATCGAGAAGGATCTGGCCGAGCGGCTCTCGAGCTGGCAGCACGCGACGCAGGATCCGCTGCTCCATGGCGTGATCCCGGCCGCCCGCCGCACGGGAACGAACCGCGGCCCGCACCCGAACCGCACGGAGCTGATCGAGCCACAGTTCATTCAGCGCAGCTGACGGTCGAGCGAGCACTGGCCGGCCCACGCCGAACCGTCGCCCGAACTACTGGAGGCGACCTGACGACCGACCGTGACACATCGTGTGCGGCCTTGAACCAGACCGGTATTGATATCGCCGCGATCACCGCCGCGCGGCGGTGGCCATCGCGTGGAGGCGCCGGACGCGGTCCGCCGTCGGCGGGTGGGTGCGCAGCTGGCTCGCCATGCCGCCTCCGGCCAGCGGGTTGGCGATCATCAGGTGAGCGCCGTCGGCGTCGGCCTCGTACTCGCGGAGCGGGATGAAGATGGCCAGGTTGGCGGCGGCGGTGACGATGCCCTCCAGCGTGGCGGCCACGCTGGAGATGAGGATGTCGCGGTTGTACACGTGCGACAGCTCGTGGGCCAGCACCGCGCGCAGTTCGCGCGGGCTGAGCAGCCGCAAGATGCCGTCGGTGACGGCGACCGCGGCATGTTGGGGTCGCGGCCGGTGGCGAACGCGTTCGGCTGTGCGACCGGGCTGACGTAGAGGCGCGGCATCGGCCGGCCGCTGGCGCTGGCGCTGGCGAGCTCGTGCACCATGGCGTACAGCTCCGGCGCCTGCACCGGGGTCACCGAACGCGCGCCCATCGCCCGCAGCGCGAGCTTGTCCGACCGGAAGTAGGTGCCCGCGTTCATCGCCAGCGAACCGAGCAGCACGCGCTACCGTCGCTCTGTGCAGATCGGGTCCGTCGGCACCGCGCCGCCGATCGTCGGCCGGTCCGGCGAGCAGTCGCGGCTGCGACGCCTGCTGGCCGACGCCAAGGAGGGGCGCGGCCGGGCGATCGTCCTGCGCGGCGAGGCCGGGATCGGCAAGACCACGCTGGTCGACGACGCGGCAGGGATGGCGGGTGGGTTCCGGGTGCTGCGCGTCGCCGGAGTGGAGTCGGAGGCGGAGATCCCGTTCGCCGGTCTCCAGGTCCTGCTCGCGCCGTTCGCCGACCGGTTCGACGACCTGCCCGCGCCGCAAGCCCGGGCGCTCCGGGCCGCGTTCGGGACGGACACCGCCGCCACCGATCCGCTGATGGTGGGCGCCGCGACCCTGATGCTGCTGTCGGACCTGGCCGAGCGGGGGCCGCTGCTGTGCCTGCTCGACGACGCGCACTGGTTCGACCGCTCATCGGCGGCCGCGCTGCTGTTCTCGGTGCGCCGGCTGGGCTCCGATCCGGTCGCCACGATCTTCACCGTCCGCGACGGCGACCGCCCGTTCCCGGCCGAGGGCATCGAGAGCCTCACCCTGCCCAGGCTCGACGGCGACAGCGCAGCGCAGCTGCTGGCCGCGCAGCGGGCACTCCCGCACGGTGTCGCCGACCGGGTGCTGCAGGAGTCCGGTGGCAACCCGCTGGCCATCATCGAGCTGGCGGGCGGCCAGCCGGCGTCGGCGGGGTCGTTGCCGGAGCCGGTCGCGCCACTGCCGGCCACGGGCCGGCTCGAGGCGCACTTCCGTCGCCAGGTGCGCGCACTGCCCGACGCCACCCGGTGGGCGCTGCTGCTCGCCGCCGCGGACCACCGGTCCGAGCTCGCCCTGTTCGCCGCCGCGGCGGGTGCTCTCGGCGTCGGGGTCGCCGACCTGGCACCGGCAGAAATGCGCCAGCTCGTCCGCGTCACGTCCGGCCGGCTGGAGTTCCGGCACCCGCTGATCCGCGCCGCGGCCTACCAGGATGTCCCGCTCACACGCCGGCTTGCCGCCCACCGGGCCCTCGCTGACGTCGTCGCCGACGATGACCGTCGCGCCTGGCACCTCGCGGCGGCCGCGGCCGGGACCGACGACACCGCGGCGGCGGCACTGGACGACGCGGCGCGGCGGGCGCTGTCACGCGGCGCACCGGCGGCCGCGTCGCAGGCCTGGGAGCGCGCCGCGACGTTGAGCGGTGACCGCCCGGGCCGCGCCCGCCGGCTGCTCGAGGCCGCCCGGACGGCGTACGACGCGGGGGAGCTGGACCGGGCTGAGTCCCTAGCCGCGGCCGCCGGCGTCGCGGTGGCCGCCCTGACCGGTGCGGCCGGCGCGACGGCCGCGCCCAGCGGCAGCAGTGTCGCGGTCGAATGGGCCGGCCAGGCCGCCGAGGCCGCCTGGGTGCGCGCCCAGGTCGCCTACGAACGTGACTCGCCGACCCGCGCCTGCGAGCTGGCGCTGGAGGCCGCCGAACCGATCCTGACGACCGACCCTGCCCGTGCGACGGCGGTGCTGACCGAGGTGGCCTGGTGCGCCCGCGACGCCGCCGATCCCGCGCTGCTCGACCGGTGCGCAGAGCTCGTCGCCCGGGTAACGCCCGGGCCGGCAGGGGAGGTGCGCGACGCACTGATCGGCTTCACCCACCTGCTGGCGGGTGGCCCGCCGGCGACCACGACGGCGCAAGCGATGCGCGCATTGCTGCACGCGGCCCACGACGGACGAGTCGCCGGCACCCTGGAGCGGCTGATGGGCGGCTTCATGGGCCTTCTCGTCGGCGACGACGCCATTGCGCTGTCAGTACTGGCGGCGCAGGTGGCCCAGCTCCGCGACGACGGTGCCATCGGCTGGCTGCCGTACTCGAGCGAGCCGCTCGCGCTCGCGTATCTGGTGTCCGGGCGGTTCCGCGACGCCGAAGTGACCGTCGCCGACGCCAGCACTCTCGCCGCTGAGCTCGGCCAGCGAGTGCAGGTCACGGTCCTCACCTCGATGGAGGCGTGGCTCGCCGCGGTCCGCGGCGACATCGCCGCGTGCGAGCGGCTGGCCGCGCAGGTCCTCAGCGACGGCCACGGGCACCGGTTGGCCGCGGCGACCGCGACCTGGGCGCTCGCCGTCGCCGACCTGGCCCGGGCCGAGCCGGCGGCCGCACTGGACCGGCTCGAGCGGGCGGGGCACGGAACGTCTCGGCGCGACCTGCTCGTCCGGGCGCTCCCGGACCACATCGACGCCGCCGTGCGGGTCGGAGATCGCGCGCTCGCCCGCGATCTGCTGGCCGAGCTGCGCGGCTGGGCCGATCGGACGGGGAGCCCGGTCGCCTCGGCGCTGGACCTGCGCTGCGCCGCGATCCTGGACGACGGCCCGTCGGCGCGCGACCGCTTCGAGGAGTCGCTGCGTGTCGGAGGCTGCGGGCCCTACGACCGGGCCCGCACGCAGCTCGCGTTCGGCGAGTGGCTGCGCCGGCACCGCCGGCCGAGCGCCGCGCGAGCGCAGCTGACCGAGGCGCTGGAGACGTTCGACCGGGCCGCCGCGTACGCGTGGAAACCGCGGGCGGAGGCCGAGTTGGGCGCGCTGGGTGTGCGCCCGCCCGGCCGCACGCCGGCGCCGCGGGCCGCCGTCCAGCTCACCCCGCAGGAGCTGCAGGTGGTCCGGCTGGCGGCCCAGGGGCAGACCAACCGCGAGATCGCCGCGCAGCTGTTCCTCAGCCCGCGCACCGTCGGGCACCACCTGTACAAGGCGTACCCGAAGCTGGGCGTGTCGCGGCGCGCCGAACTCGGCCGGCTCGACCTATAGCGCCCGCGCCGCCCGCCGATGCACGCCAGTCGTTCGACAGATGCGGGCCGTCGTCCGGCACTCCTAGCGTCACATGTGGACGCCCTGCACACCGCGACGACCGGGCGCCGGAGGCTCCCGCGAGTCGTCGGTCGAGACCGCAGGGCGGATAGAGAGCGGACTGTGTCATGCAGGTCCGACACGCAGAGAGGGTGATTTGTCATGGGAAAGCTCATAGTCCACAACGCGATGTCCGTGAACGCCGCTTTCGAGTCGCCCACCCCTGACGCCTGGCTGGTCCTCGACAACGACAGCAGCGACGACGGGCTCGACCAGCTCGTCCTGGCCGACGCGCTGATGATGGGGCGGCCCGTGTACGAGGGCCTGTCGAAGGTCTGGCCGCAGCTCACCGACGACCCCGCGATGGGCCGGTCGGCCGGCCGCATCAACGCGATGCCGAAGTACGTCGCGTCGCGCAAGCTCACCGGCCCACTGGAGTGGAACGCGACGCTGATCGAGGGCGAGCTCGACCGGGCCGTGCCGGCGCTGAAGGAACGGCACTCCGGCAACCTCGTCGTCACCGGCTGCGGCGAGTTCGCCCACACACTCACCCGTCTCGGCCTGGTCGACGAGTTCTGGTTCTGGGTCCATCCGCACCTCTGGGCCGACGGTCCGCGCATCTTCGACGGCGTCGGCCCGGTCCCGCTGCGGCTCGTCTCGGCGACGCCCTACCGCTCCGGTGTCGTGTGGCTGCGCTACCGGCCCGAAGCCGGCTGAGGGAGCGCCCGGCTCACAGCCCAGCCCACGCGCCGCCGGCGCCGGGATGCGTGTCCGCTGCCCTCCGTTGGGTAAAACGTTGCAGGCGTCCTGGCACGGACGCTTGTCGGCGGCGGCGCGGGCGGTGGTCGACTTCGCCCGCAGTGCGGCGGCCGCGGTCGTGGCGGCGGTGCTCGTGGTGGCCTGGCTGGTCGTCGTGGCGGTCAACGGGTTCACGCAGGCCTGGTTGAACGTCCTGTTCGGTGTGACCGGAGCGGCGACCTTCGTGATGGTGTTCTTCATCCAGCACGTCAGCGCGCGGAAGCTCCGCGCGGTGATGCTCAAGCTCGACGAGCTGGTGCGCGCCACGGACGGCGCGGACGAGGCCGTCGTCGACGCCGAGCACGGCTCGCTCGACGAGCAGTAACGTCTCGAGGAGCGCCACCGCAGGACCCGGCCCGCGTAGAGGGGCGCGGCCGGTCAGCGGCCGGTCAGGCTGAGCTCGCCGATCGCGGTGAAGTCGCGGCCGCCGGGGTCGGACACCTCGTCGAGGCGGACCCGCACCGTTGTCGTCTCGACCGGCGCGTCGAGGGCGAACACCTGGGGCTCGACCGTCTCCTCCAGCGCGTAGGAGGCCTCGGTGCCGTCGTCGAAGATCCAGGTGACGGCGAGCACCCGGCGGTTCTCGCCGTAGCGGCGGTCGCCGCTGGCGTCGTCGACCTTCGCGTAGCCGTTGACGATGCCGACCTCGGTGATGGTCCGGGCCGCCGGCAGCGTGAGGACGACCTCCTTCCCGCTGGCGTCGCCCTCGACCCGCCAGGCCGTGCTCGGGTCGCCGTCGACGAGGTTGGCGGCGCCGTAGCCGACCGTGTTGCCGGCGCTGTCGACGCCGTCGGGCGCGGTGCCGGGCACCTCGACGTCCGCCTGGGCGGCGAGCTCGGCCGCTGGCGGCGACTCGCCGCTGCCGTCGTCCGCCGGATCCTTGGCGATCAGGATGACCACGATCATCAGGATGAGGATCGCGGCCGCGACTCCGGCGATGGTCAGGACCGACCGCGAGACCGTCGCCCGGCCGGGTTCCGGGGGCGGCGGCGGTACCGGTGCGGCGGG
>NZ_SMLB01000027.1 GCF_004349105.1 Jiangella aurantiaca | reverse complement strand
GCGGACCGCAAACCGAAATAGAGCCACACCCCACAAGCGGGATGGGCAGCCCAGAAGAGAGCGTCCCGCCGAGCGCCTGGACCGAGTCTGGCCGGACACCGGTCCTACGGGAATCGTCTAGTAGCCCCGTAACTCCGCGGTTTCTCCAAGATCAACGCGGCGTGGGTGGCCTGCGGTCGCAGGTGATGGGAGTCACCAGTTCGTGTAGGCGCCGTCGGGGGTGCGCAGGTGCGGCCGCTCGGCCGGGGTGGCCCGCAGCTCGCGGGCGGCCGCGCGGTCGATGTCGACGCCGAGGCCGGGCAGCTCGCTGCGCTCCACCCAGCCGGGCCGCACCGTCGGGCGGACGGTGAACAGCGCGGCCGTGGCCGGCTCCGGCGCCACCTGGTGCTCCTGGACGCCGACGTTCGGGCAGGCCAGGTTGAGGTGCAGCGACGCGGCCGCGGTGACCGGGCCGAGCGGGTTGTGGGTGGCCAGCTTGACGTAATGCGTCTCGGCCAGCGCGGCGATCTTCTTCGCCTCGGTCAGCCCAGCCGCGACGGCGACGTCGACCCGCGCGTAGTCGATGAGGTCGCGCTCGATCAGCCGCTGGAACTCCCACTTCGAGCCGTACACCTCGCCGGTGGCCAGCGGCACGCCGGTGCGCCGCCGCAGCATCTCGTAGCTGTCCAGCGACTCCGCCCGCAGCGGGTCCTCGACGAAGTACGGCCGGGCCGCCTCGATCTCGCGGCAGAGCGTGACCGCCTCCGGCGGGTCCAGCCGGGTGTGCACGTCGAGGATCAGCTCGATGTCGTCGCCCAGCGCCTCGCGGGCGGCGTGCATCAGCTCGATCGACGCGCGCATGGTGGCCCGCTGGTCCAGCACGCCGTCGTCGTACGGGGCGGCGAAGCGCAGGTGCCGCCAGCCCTCGGCGACCAGCTGCCGGCACCGGTCGAGGAACGCCGGCAGCTCGCGGTGCTGGTCGCCGACGTGGACGTAGCACGGCACCGCGTCGCGGACCTGGCCGCCGAGCAGCTCGTACACCGGGACGCCGAGCGCCTTGCCGCGGATGTCCCACAGGGCGACGTCGATGGCGGCGATGGCGGCGGAGAGGAACCGGTCGGACGGGAAGAAGCCGCGCCGGAACATCACCTGCCACAGGTGCTCGATGCGGGTGGGGTCCTCGCCGACGATCAGCTCGGCCAGGTGCTCGATGGCGCCGGCGACCGCGCGCTGCCGGGTCCGGATGCCGACCTCGCCCAGGCCGTGGATGCCCTCGTCGGTGTCGACCGCGACCAGCATCATGCTGTCGCCGTGGTCGGGCAGGGTGAGCACTTCGCACCCGGTGATCTTCATAGGCTTCGGCGTCCCTTCGATTGAAAACGTTCCCGCAAATCACTCATCGCTGCGGTCAGAAACCGTAGCGTACGTCCTACTTCGCTGCATAGACACCTCTTGACATACATCAGAAACGTTTGCAATGCTGCCGCAGCGTCACCCGTCCACCACAGCGTCGAGGAGGAGCCCATGGCCGTCACGATCGGCGCGGTCGCCAAGGCCGCCGGCGTCTCCGTCTCGACGGTCTCCCGCGCGCTGAACACGCCGGACCTCGTCAACGCCGCCACCCGGCAGCGGGTCGTGGCGGCCGCCGAGCGCCTGGGCTACACGCCCAACCCGGCGGCGAGGTCGTTGCGCGAGGGTCGCACCGAGTCGCTCGGGCTGCTGATCCCCGACATCACCAACCCGTTCTTCCCGCCGATCTTCAAGGCGATGCAGGAGCGGGCCAAGCGGCAGGGCTACACGCTCCTGGTCGCCGACAGCGACGAGCGCGAGGCGGACGAACTGGAGACCATCGCCGCGGTGTCGAAGAAGGTGGACGGCCTCGTCCTCTGGGCGTCGATGCTGCCGGAGGACCGCCTGGCCGAGCTGGCCGAACGGATGCCCGTCGTGCTGGTCAACCGGCAGGTCGAGGGGGTCAGCGAGGTGCACGTCTCGCTGACCGACGGCATCGCCCAGGCCGCGGAGCACCTCAAGGCGTACGGCCACCAGCGGTGCGTCTTCGTCGACGGCAACGGCAACCGGCCGGACCAGTCGCGGTCGAAGTCGATCCGGGCGGCGTTCGACGCGCACGGCCTGTCGCTGATCGAGATCGGCCCGTACGAACCCCGGTTCGAGACCGGCGTGCACGCCGCGCCGCTGGTGCTCGCCCACCAGGCGACCGCGGTGCTGGCGCACAACGACCTCGTCGCGATGGGCGTGCTGCACCAGCTGGCCGCGCTCGGCGCCGCGGTGCCCAATGACATCAGCGTGGTCGGCATCGACGACACGCTGCTGGCGTCGGTGTCCACGCCGTCGCTGACCACCATCCGGATCGACCCGGACGAGGTCGCCAGCCGCGCGGTCGACCTGCTGATCGGGCTGGTGCACGGGCGCCCGCCCGCCTTGCCGGTGGTCCAGGTCGGGTCGCGGCTGATCCCTCGCGGGACGACCGGGCCGGCCCGGCGCGATCCGCGGCAGTAACCCGCCGACGCGTCTGTCGGTTGTCCCTTTCTCCAGGCACGAGGAAGTCCTTGGGAGCGCACATGACATCCATGGCCACAACACGCCCGTTTCGCCTCGGCGCGCTGCTGCTGAGCGGCATCGCCGGCGCCGGCCTGCTGACGGCCTGCGGCGGTGACGACAACGCCGGCGGGAGCGGCGGCGACGACGGCGGCGCCGTCACCATCCGCGTCCAGGGCCTGCCGCCCGGCACCGACCAGGCCGGCCAGGACCAGTTCAACGCGAAGATCGCCGAGTTCGAGGAGCAGAACCCGGACATCACGATCGAGGCGTCCACCAACGAGTACGACCCGCAGACGTTCTCCACGCTGCTGGCCGGCGGCGGCGTCGAGGACGTCATCCGGGTCCCGCTGACCGAGCCGCAGGGCCTGATCCAGCGCGGCCAGGTGCAGCCGATCACTCAGCTCCTGGACGAGTGGGAGCACGCCGACGAGATCAACCCGCAGGTGCTGGAGCCGATCTCCGACGCCGACGGCGAGGTCTACGGCGTCCCGCGCTCGCCGTTCGCGCTGGGCCTGGTCTACAACCGGGCGCTGTTCGAGCAGGCCGGCCTCGACCCCGACGCCCCGCCGGCGACGTGGGACGACGTGCGCGCCGCCGCCCAGGCGATCAGCAGCGCCACCGGCGCGGCCGGCTTCGTGCACGAGTCCAAGGACGGCACCGGCGGCTGGCAGCTGACGATGATGACGTACGCGCACGGCGGCGAGCTGGAGCGGCCCGACGGCGACACCTACGTCGCAGACTTCCAGAACGACGCGGTCCGCGACTCGCTCCAGCTGCTCAAGGAGATGCGCTGGACCGACCAGTCGATGGGCGAGTCGCAGCTGCTCAACCAGGACGACGTCATCCGCCAGTTCGCCGCCGGGCAGGTCGGCATGTTCATGGGCACGCCGGGCACCTACCGGCTGGCCAAGCAGAACTTCGGCATGGAGGACACCGCCGACTACGGCGTCACGTCGATGCCGCAGGCCGGCGGCGACGCCACGATGAGCGGCGGGGAGATCTTCATGGTGCCGGCGTCGGTGCCGGAGGACCGCGCCGCGGCGGCGGTGAAGTGGATGGTGTTCTACTACGCCGAGCCGCAGTACGACCCGGAGGTCGCGGCTGCCGAGGCCGAGGCGCTGGCGCAGGACCCCGCCGCTGCCGTCGGCGTCCCGACGCTGCCGATGTTCGACGAGGCGCAGCAGCAGCTGATCAACGAGGCGATCGCGCCGTTCGTCAACGTCGAGCTGGAGAACTTCCAGCCGTATCTGACCGGCACGCCGGAGCTGGAGCTCAAGCCGGAGCCGCCGCTCAACGCGCAGGCGCTCTACCAGGTGCTCGACCCGGTGGTGCAGGCCGTGCTGACCGACCCCGACGCCGACATCGACGCACTGCTGGCGTCGGCGGAGGACGAGGCCAACCGGCAGCTCGCCGCCGCGCGGTGAGCAGCCCCGCACCGACCGGAGGAACGATCCAGTGACGACGGCGACGGTCACCCGTCCCACCGGGGAGCAGGCGGCCCAGGAGAGCCGGGCCGCCCGCTCCCGCCGGTGGCGCTCCGGCGGGCGCAGGGAGCTCATCGGGCTGCTGTTCCTGCTTCCCGCGATCGCGGTGTTCGGCATGTTCGCGTGGTGGCCGATCGTCCGCGGGCTGATCATCAGCTTCCAGCGGACCGACCTGATGGGCACCAGCGAATGGGTCGGCCTGGCCAACTTCGAGGCGCTGTTCGCCGACCCGCTGCTGGGCACCGCGGTGCTCAACACGTTGCTGTTCGTCGGGCTGGGCGTGCTGATCGGGTTCCCGGCGCCGCTGATCCTGGCCTCGATCCTGTCGACGGTCCGCCGATTCGGCGGGGTGTACCGGTTCCTCGCCTACCTGCCGGTGGTGATCCCGCCGGTGGTGTCGGTGCTGCTGTGGAAGTGGTTCTACGACCCCGGCGCCGGGCTGTTCAACGAGCTGCTCGGGAAGGTCGGGCTGGGGCCGTACCCGTGGCTGGAGTCGCCGGACACCGCGATGCTCAGCCTCGTCCTCGAGTCCACCTGGGCCGGCATGGGCGGCACCGTCCTCATCTACCTGGCCGCGATGGTGGGCATCCCGGCCGAGCTGTACGAGGCGGCCGAGATCGACGGCGCGAACATGTGGCAGCGCATCTGGCACGTGATGCTGCCGCAGCTGCGCACCGTGATCGCCCTGCTGCTGCTCTGGCAGCTGATCAACACCGTGCAGGTGTTCACCGAGCCGTACGTGTTCACCGGCGGCGGGCCGCAGAACGCCACTACGACCGTCCTCCTGCTGATCTTCCGGTACGGGTTCCAGCAGGGCAACTACGGCCAGGCCGCGGCGCTGGCCCTCCTCCTCGCCCTCGCGCTGGCCGTCCTGTCCGCGGTGTACCTGCGGGCCACCCGGAGCTGGAGCAAGTCATGAGCGGATTCGTCTCCGAGACCAGCCGGCGCCGCCCGGGCACCTGCGGCGCGCTGTTCACCGTCCACGGCCTCACCCTGATCGCGCTGGTGCTGATCGGCCTCGGGCCGCTGTACTGGGCGCTCAAGGGCGCGGTCTCGTCGCCGACCGAGCTGGTGACGAACCCGCTGGCGCTGTGGCCGGCCGACGCGCGGCTGGGCAACTTCACGCTGGCCTGGGACGAGCTGCAGGTCGGCCGGTACGTGCTGAACAGCTTCTGGATCGTGCTCGGCTCGTGGGCGGTGCAGCTGTTCGTCGCCGCCACCGCCGGGTTCGCGCTGTCGGTGCTGCGGCCGCGGTTCGGGCCGTACGTGTACGGCGCGATCCTGGCCACGATGTTCGTGCCGTACACGGTGTCGATGGTCAGCCTGTTCCTGACGATCATCGACCTGCCGTTCCTGGGCATCAACATCGCCAACACGTACTGGGCGATCTGGCTTCCGGCCGGCGCCAACGCGTTCAACGTGCTGCTGGCGAAGGGGTTCTTCGACGCGCTGCCACGGGAGCTGTTCGACGCGGCGAAGGTCGACGGCGCCGGCACCTGGCGGCTGCTGGTGAGCATCGTGCTGCCGATGAGCCGGCCGATCCTCGCCGTCATCAGCCTGCTCGCGGTGATGCACTCGTGGAAGGACTTCATCTGGCCGCTGGTCGCGATCGCCGACCCGCAGAAGCAGCCGATCGCCGTCGCTCTGACGGTGCTGGCCGGCCAGGCCCCGCAGGACCAGCTGATCGCCGCGATGGTGCTCGCGCTGATCCCGCCGGTGGTCGTCTTCCTGATCTTCCAGCGCCACATCGTGGCCGGACTCGGTTTCACGGGGGTGAAGGGCTGAGCCCTGAAGCAACACCGTCCGCACTTCGACGAAGAAGGAGGGACGCACCATGCCCGATCTGTCCAGACGCACGTTCGTCCGCGGCTCGCTCGCGGCCGGCGGCACCGGCCTGTTGTCCGCGGCGCTGCCGGCCACCGCGCAGGCCGCGGACGTCACCGTCACCGACCCGGCCGGCACCGTCACGCTGGCCGCCGACGACGCGACCGGCGCGATCCGCGTGCACGACGGCGGCGGCACGCACCGCCTGACGATCACGCACTTCAAGTACTCGAACACCGCCCGGACGTTCAACGCGTCGTCGGTGACGAAGCTCAGCGACACCGAGCTGCACGTCCAGTACGTCACCCAGCACCCGACGGTGACGGTCAAGGCGGTGGTCGTCGCCGGGCTGCGCAAGGCGCGGATCCGCTGGGAGGTCAGCGGCGCGGAGGCCGTGCCGGGCCAGTTCGCGATCGCCCGCGCCGTCGTGAACGGCACCGAGACGTACCAGCCGGTGACGCTGTGGAACCGCGACGGCGGCGGCGGGATCCCGTACGAGACCACGCACGGCGTCGGCTACGCGATGACGTACGCCGACAACCGCCTGCTGCTCCGGCTGCGCGACAGCACGCCGGGCTTCGGCGACGCCACCTGGCTGCACGCGCCCGGGACGGCGGCAGCCGACGGCGGCTTCGTCACCGAGACGGTCCTCGTGCCCGGCCTGATGCGGGCGCACTCGGCCGGCGTCATCGCCCGCGACATCCTGACCCCGCTGGGCATCGACCTATGGACCGACCAGCCGTTCCACGTGTGGAACACCGGTGGCGCGAAGACCGTGAACGCCCAGGTGGTGAATGCCGAGGCCACCGCGCGGCAGGTGCGGGTCGCCTGGACAGCCCGGACATGGGACGGCGCGGTGCAGTCCGGCACGACCGGGCCGGCGACGGTGGCCGCGCGGTCGGTGTGGAACTCGTCCTTCCAGGTCGCGCTGGGCGGCCGGGACATCGCGTTCGTGGAGGCGGTGGTCAACGACGTCACCAACGCGAGCGTCACGGCGTTCGCCCGCACCAACGTGGCCGTCCTGTCGTCGTCCAGCTACCAGGCCGGCGACGCCAGCATGTTCGGCCTCGCCAACTACCCGTGGATGCTCACCGGGCCGGCGCAGGACGACGTCGCGGCGCTGATGAAGCTCATCGGCATGAAGTGGGTCCGCACCGCCTACGCGGGCGCACCCGGCATCCCGCCGGCCGAGCTGGACCGGCTCGGCTTCCAGCACAACGTCCAGCTGGGCGACCTGCCGATCGGGAAGCCGGCCGACGAGCAGGAGGCGTGGGCCGCAGCGCGGGTGGCTCTGTGCGTCGATGCCGGCGCGCGGTACTACGAGTGCGACAACGAGCTGAACCTCACCGAGCCCGGCCTGGAGCCCGAGCAGTACGTCACCGACGCCCTGGCGCCGCTGCGGCACGCGATGGGCGACGACCCCGCCTTCAAGGTGATGACCTGCGGGCTGGCGGGCCTGGACGAGGCATGGCTGGACAAGTTCACTGAAGCGGACGGGTGGCGTCACGTCGACGTGCTCGCCTACCACCCGGGCCGGGGCAACTACGTCGCCGACTACGACCCGCCCGAGCCGTGGCTCGAGCCCGACGGTAGGCGCAAGCCCGTCTTCTGGAACTTCATCGGCTCACTCCGCAAGGCGCACGAGGTGCGCACCGTCAACGGCCGCAAGGAGCTGTGGCTCACCGAGGCGTACGCGTCGACCCAGCCGAACCGCTGGTGGACCGACACCTACCGGCACGCCGCCGAGAACGTGCTGCTGCAGCTGATGTTCGCCAAGGCATACGGGGTGCGCTGCGTCACCTGGTACACGCTCGACGACGGCATCGAGCAGCAGCCGAGGGAGGCCGACCCCGGCGACGTCGAGTACCACTTCGGCCTGCTGCTGCGCGACCGCAGCCCCAAGCCGTCGCTGCTCGCGTTCGCCACCGCGGCCCGCTTCCTCGATCAGGCCCAGTACGACGGGCGGATCACGTTCTCCGACCCGGAGGTCAAGGGCCTCCTGTTCACGACGCCGACCGGCCGGTTCTGCGTGCTGTGGACCCGGCGCGACGGCTACGTCCTCAACGACGACCCGGCCCGCCGCGACCCCGGCAACCCCGTGTACTACCGGACGCCGGAGCCGTGGCTGGACCCGTGGCCGACCAAGACCCCGATCTCGCTGCCCACCCCGGCGGCCACCACCACCGTCCGCGAGCTGAACAGCATCGGCCAGGAGACACTGCACACCGCGACTGCCGGACGGGTGACCGTCACGCTCGACGGCGCGCCGCGCATCTTCGTCGGCCTCGACCTGACCACCACCGACCTCTACCCGGTCAACTGAAGGGACTCGACATGGCAGAACACCACCTGACCCGGCGGACGTTCGTCGGCGGCGCCGCGGGATCGGTGGCCGTCGGCTCAGGGCTGCTGCCCGCCGTGGCCACCCGCGCCGCCGCGGCCGAGCCGGTCACGATCAGCGCGGACGGCATCGTCGTCACCGCGGGAACGGACGGCGCCGTCGTCGTCGCCGACGGCGCAGGCGTGCAGCGGCTGCGGCTGGCGCACTTCATGGTCAAGGACACCGTGCTCGGGCAGCAGCGCACCTACAGCGGCACGCCGTCGGCGATCGCGCTGCCGGACGGGCGGCCGGCGATCCGGGTCGACTACCGCATGGGCAGCACCGGCGCGGGCATCACCGTCCGCGGTACCTTCGACGTCACCGCGCGCCGCCTGCACGCCCGGTGGGAGGCCACCAGCGGCAACCAGATGTACCTGAACTCGCAGTTCCATCGGGTCGCGCTCGGTGCCGCCGGCCCCGAGAGCACCCGCGCTCTGACCCGATGGAACCGCGACAGCGGCGGCGGCGTGCCGTACGAGACCAACGACGGCGTCATCTACGCGCGCAGCTGGCCCGACATCGCCGGGTTCCTGCGCATCGCCGACAGCAACCCGGCCTGGAGCGCCGGCGACTGGGTGCACGTCGCCGGCCGCTACGAGGGCGACGTGCTGGTCCACGACGTCGACGTCGTGATCGGCGACCTGCGCCCCGCCGCGGCGAACGCGCTGGCCCAGCTGCGCCCGCTCGGCATCGACATCTGGACCGACCAGCCGTTCAACCTGTGGGACGGCGCCGGCCACCGGATGGCGGTGCATGCGCAGGCCGTCAACGGCGGTACGGCCGCCCGCGACGTCGAGCTGAGCTGGTGGGGCCGCGACTTCGACGGCGCGGTCGTGGCCAGCGGCCAGCAGACCCTGCCGCTGGAGCCCGGCGGCGTCGCCCAGCGCACCGTCGAGTTCCCATCGCCTGAGCAGGGCATCGTGTTCGTCGAAGTCAGGGTCGCCGCCGGCGACGGCGAGGCGTTCGCCCGCACCACCCTGGCGTCGCTGCGGCCGTACGAGTACCAGCCCGGCGGGCGGTTCGGCATCGCCAACTACCCGTGGCTGCTGCAGCCGAGCAAGCAGGACGTCGCCGCGCTGCTGAAGCGCATCGGCGTCGCGTCGGTGCGCATCGCCTACAACGGCGCGCCCGGCATCCCGCCGGCCGAGCTGGAGCAGCTGGGCATCATGCCGAACATCCAACACGGCGACGTCGTGTTCGGCGCGACGCCGGAGGAGGCGAAGGCCTGGGCGGCGGAGCTGGTCAAGGTAGTCATCGACGCCCGCGCGCGCTACTTCGAGGTCGACAACGAGCGCAACCAGCCGTGGATGTCCGGCCAGTTCACCGAGGAGTACATCCGCGACGGCCTGCGGCCGGTGGTCGAGCGGCTGGCCGAGCTGGGCCACGAGGTCAAGGTGATGAACAACGGCCTCGGCGGCATGGACGTCAACTGGGTGGACAACTTCCACGCCAACGGCGGCTGGGACCTCATCGACGTGTTCGCCTTCCACCCCGGCCGCGGCAACTTCACCCCCGACTACGCGCCGACGCCGGAGGAGTGGGTGACCGGCAGCAACGGCAGCTACTGGAACTTCCTCGGCGCCCTGCGCGAGGCCCGCCGCCGGATCGACGAGTACGGCGGCGACAAGGAGCTGTGGCTGACCGAGGCGTACTCGTGCACCCGGCCGAACCACTGGTGGAATGACACCATGCGCCAGTCGGCCGAGAACGTCCTGCTCACGCTGGCGCTGTGTCTGTCAGAGGGGGTCGACGGCGTCAACTGGTACCAGCTGCACGACAGCATCATCCACCAGCCGCAGAAGGCGAACCCGACCAACCCGGAGTACCACTTCGGGCTGACGAACCGCGACACCAGCGCCAAGCCGGCGCTGCTGGCGTACGCCACCGCCACCCGGATCCTGGAGGGCGCGCAGTTCGTCCGCTGGCTGGAGTTCGCCGACCCCGACGTCAAGGGGCTGCAGTTCGATACTCCGTCCGGGCCGATGTCGCTCCTGTGGACCCGCACGGACGGCTACTTCCTCAACGCCGACCACGAGGACGGCCAGGCGTACTATCCGCACCCGGAGGCGTGGGAGGACGACTGGCCGACCAAGACCGACGTCGCGTTCCGCGCCGCCCGGCTCCGCGAGGTCGACGTCCTCGGCCGCGAGCGGGTCGTCACCGGGCCGCGCGGCACCGTCACCATCCGGCTCGACGGCACGCCGCGCGTCTACTACGGCCTCGGCGACCAGCCGGAGCGCCGGGTCGAGTCCATCGTCCACCGTCCGCCGGAGGGTCATGCAAAACCGACGGGCGACGGGGGGCCGGAGGTCCCCCAGAGCCCTCGGTCCACTGCGTAAGTCGACTGGAGAAAGTTCGTGACCTTTGCATGACCCGACTTCTGAACATGCTGGAGGGCTGACGCCGATGCGGGAACAGCAGGTCCGGCACGACGTGACGGTGGTGGGCGGCGGGCTCGCGGGCGTGTGCGCCGCCATCGCCGCCGCCCGCCTCGGGCGCACCGTCGCGCTGATCAACAACCGGCCGGTGCTGGGCGGCAACTCGTCCAGCGAGATCCGGGTGTGGGTGGTCGGCGCGACGGCGCACGGCCGCAGCCACCACGCCCGCGAGACCGGCATCATGGGGGAGCTGTTCGTCGAGAACCAGTACCGCAACCCCGAGGGAAACCCGTACTACTGGGACGCGGTGGTGCTCGACGCCGTCCGGGCCGAGCCGAACATCTCGCTCTATCTCAACACCGACGTGCGCGACGTCGTCGCGTCCGGCCCGCCGGAGGCGCGTCGAGTCGAGTCGGTGACCGGCTGGACGATGGGATCGGAGCTGCTGACGACGTTCACCGGCCCTGTCTTCCTCGACTGCACCGGCGACGGTCTGGTCGGCCACCTGGCCGGGGCGGAGTACCGCATCGGGAGGGAGTCGCGGGCGGAGTACGACGAGCCGTGGGCGCCGGAGGTCGCCGACGACGTCACGCTCGGCAGCACGCTGCTGTTCTACTCCAAGGACGCCGGCGAGCCGGTCCGGTTCGTCGCGCCGGACTTCACCAAGGACATCGGTGCGACGTCCATCCCGTCGCGGCGGATCATCCGGGCCGAGGACAACGGGTGCGCCTACTGGTGGATCGAGTTCGGCGGCGAGCTGGACACCGTCCACGACAACGAGGCGATCCGCGACGAGCTGTGGGCGGTCGTCTACGGCATCTGGGACCACATCAAGAACTCTGGGCAGTATCCGGGCGCGGCGAACCTGACGCTGGAGTGGGTGGGGGCGGTGCCGGGCAAGCGGGAGTACCGGCGCTTCCTCGGCGACTACGTGCTCACTCAGCACGACGTGCTCGGCCAGACCGAGTTCGACGACCGCGTCGCGTTCGGCGGCTGGTCCATCGACCTGCACCCGCCCGGCGGCATGTACGCGCAGGAGGAGGGCGCCAAGCAGCGCTACGCCGACGGCGTCTACCACATCCCGTACCGCATCCTGTACTCGAAGAACGTGACGAACCTGCTGGTGGCGGGACGGAACGTGTCCGCGTCGCACGTGGCCTTCGGGACCACGCGCGTGCAGGCGACCACCGCGGTCATGGGCGAGGCGGCCGGGACGGCGGCGGCGTTGAGCGTCGCCGGCGGAGTGCCGCCGCGGTCGGTCGACGTCGGCGAGCTGCAGCGGACGCTGCTGCGGCAGGACGCGTCGATCGTCGGGCTGCCGCTGGTCGATGCTGCGGACCTCGCCGGTGCCGCGACGGTGACCGCGTCGGGGTCGTTGGAGTCGCTGGAGGTCGAGGACGGGTCGGCGCGGTGGCCGCTCGAAGCCGACGCGGGGCTGGTGCTGCCGGTCGACCCGGCGCTGCCCGCGCTGGAGCTGCTGGCCGACGCCGAGCACGACACGTCGCTCACTGTCGACCTGTACGACCCCGGGCCCGGGCAGAACTACGTCCCGCGGACGCTGGTGTCGACGGCATCCGTGCCGGTGCCGGCCGGCTCGAAGCAGTGGTTGCGGTTCGACCTGGACTGGGCGCCGTCGACGCCGCGCAACGCGTTCGTGCTGGTCAAGGCGGAGCCGTCGGTGGCACTGTACGTCGCCGACCGGCCGACCCCGGGCGTGCTGAGCTTCACCCGGCGGCCGCTGCGGCCGCAGGACGAGCGGCCGCAGCCGCTGCGCGAGTGGACCAACCGGGAGCTGCTGCGGCGCACGTTCTGCTTCCGTGCCGGGGCGACGGCCGCGTTCGGACCCGGTGCCGTGGTGGACGGGTACCTGCGGCCGTACGCCGGGCCGCACACGTGGGTGTCGTCGGGGCTGCCGGCCTGGCTGCAGCTGACCTGGTCGTCTCCGGTGACCGTCGGCCGGGTCGAGCTGATCGGTGACGACGACGTCGACGAGGACCTCATCAACCTGCACCGGCACCGCACGCCGTTCCCGGTGCCGCCGCCGCTGGTCCGCGACTACCGTTTCGAAGCGCTGGTGGACGGCGGCTCCTGGACGGAGGTCGCGTCGGCGACGGCGAACCGGCGGCGCCGGCGGGTGCACGAGCTGGCCGCGCCGGTGACGTGCACGGCGCTGCGGGTGGTCGTGACGGCGACCAACGGCGCACCCGCCGCCCACCTCGTCGCCGTCCGGGCCTACGCTCCGTGAGCGTGGTTTCGGAGGTGCCGCGGCGGGTGCTGGTGACCGGCGCCGCCGGCCGGATCGGCCGGGCGGTGCTGGACCTGCTGGCGGTGCGTGGCATCGAGGCGACGGCGCTGGTGCTGGAGGATCCGGGCGACCTGGCGGCGTCGCGGGTGGTCGTCGGCTCCGCCGGCGACGTCAAGGTGGTGCGGTCGGCGCTGCCGGGGGTGGACGCCGTCATCCACCTGGCCGCCCGCCCGGCGCCGACCAGCGGCACGCCCGTCGAGGTGTTCGCCGACAACACCCGGGCGACCTTCACCGTCCTCGAGTCGGCCGGGGCCGCCGGCGTGCGGCGGGCGGTGATCGCCAGCTCGTACAGCGCCAACGGCCTGCCGTGGACCCGGGAGCCGGTGCCGCCGGCCTACCTGCCGGTCGACGAGCGGCTGCCGTCCGCCGTCGAGGACCCGTACGCGCTGTCCAAGCAGGCCGACGAGCTGACCGCGGCGATGATGGCCCGCAGGCACGGACTCACGGTCGTGGCGGTGCGCTACCCGTTCGTCGGCGGCGTCGACGAACGGCTGGCCGCGCACGCGCGCCTGCTCACCGACGATCCCGCGCGTGGGGTGCGCGAGCTCTGGTCGTACCTCGACGTGCGCGACGCCGCGCTGGCCGCGCTGTCGGCGCTGGCGGTCGACGACGGCGCGGCGCACGTCGTGCTGGTGGCGGCGCCGGAGACGCTCGTGCCGTACCCGACATCGGAGCTGCTGCGGCGGTATCTCCCCGACGTCCCGGTGCGGCGGCCGCTGCCGGGCCGGACGGTGCCGATCGACACGTCGGCGGCGGCCCGGCTGTTCGGCTTCGCCGCGCGGTATCCGCTGCCGGCATGAATCGGGCGTCGGCGGCGTTGTTGCCGGCGTGAGCGAGGTGGACGTCGTCGTGATCGGGGCCGGCCAGGCCGGCTTGTCGACGGCCTACCACCTGCGCCGGCTGGGGGTGTCGTTCGTCGTGCTGGACGGCGCCGACGGGCCGGGCGGGGCGTGGGGGTCGCGGCCGCCGACGCTGACGATGGCCAAGGTGCACGGGGTGTTCGACCTGCCCGGCGCGCATCGTCCCGCGGTGGCCGGCGAGGGTGAGTTGCCCGCGTCGGAGGTGGTCGGGCGGTACTACGCCGACTACGAGCGCCGGTTCGAGCTGCCGGTGCTGCGGCCGGTGCGCGTCACGTCGGTGGAGCCGCTCGACGACGGGCGGCTGCTCGTGCGTGCCGCGGACGGCCGGACGTGGACGGCGCGCGCCGTCGCGAACGCGACCGGCACCTGGACCCGTCCGCACTGGCCGTACTACCCGGGCGCGGCGGAGTTCCGCCGCCGGCAGCTGCACTCGTCGGAGTACCGAGGGCCGGCCGCGTTCGCGGGCTCGCGGGTCGTTGTCGTCGGTGGCGGGAACTCGGCGGCGCACATCCTGTCCGAGATCGCCGACGTCGCGGCGTCCGTCACCTGGGTGACCCGACGGCCGCCGGAATTCCGGTCCGGGGAGTTCTCGCCCGAGGTCGGCCGCTCGATCATCGCCGATGTCGAGGCGCGGGTGCGGGCCGGCCTGCCGCCGCTCAGCGTCGTCGCCGTCACCGGGCTCGGCTACACCGAGGTCGTGCACGAGGCGATGGCCAAGGGCGTGCTGAACCCGCGGCCGATGTTCGCGCGCCTGGTCCCGGGTGGGGCCGAGTTCGCCGACGGGTCGGTGGTCGAGGCCGACACCATCGTCTGGGCGACCGGCTTCCGCGCCGCGCTGGGTCACCTCGCGCCACTCCACCTGCGCGAACCCGGCGGGGGCGTCCGCATGGACGGCACCCGCGTCGTCCGCGATCCCCGCATCCACCTGGTCGGCTACGGTCCGTCCGCCAGCACCGTCGGCGCCAACCGCGCGGGCCGCGACGCCGCCGTGGAGATCAAGGAGTTCCTGGCGGCCGCCGCGGCCCTTCCGGCCGCGTGAGGACCTGGTGTTGATCTTGGAGTTGTTCGGCCATCTATCGGACATTTCACCCGGCAAGTGCCGAACAACTCCAAGATCAACGCGGGCGCGTGGGGGGAACCGGGTGACGTGCCGTTCCGGTACCGGCACGGCGGCGGTTTCAGCCCTTTTCCGCGCCCGCCGTCAGACCGCCGACGAGCAGCCTCTCCGTGGCGAGGAACACGATGATGATCGGCAGGGTGATGATGACCGACCCGGCCATCAGGACCGTGGTGGGCACCTCGATGCTCCCGCTGAGCTGGGACAAGCCGAGCGACACCGTCCAGCTCTCACGGTCCTCGACGAGGAACAGCAGCGCGAAGAGGAACTCGTTCCAGGCGATCATGAAGACGAACAGCGCGTTCGCCATGATGGCCGGCATGGCGAGCGGCAGGCTGATGCGCCACATGACGCCCAACCGGCTGCAGCCGTCGATGGCGGCCGCCTCTTCCAGGCTGACCGGGATCGTGTCGAAGTAGTTGCGCAGCATGTAGATCGCGACGGCGACGATCTGCGACACGTAGACCAGCAGCAGGCCGACCAGTTCGCCGCGGAGGCCGACGCGGCTGAAGAACACGAACAGCGGGACCGCGAGCAGGATGCTGGGGAACAGGTAGACGGCCAGGAAGAGCCCGCTGATCTGACGGTGCCCGAAGAACCGCAACCGGCTGACGGCATAGGCGCCAGGGAGCGCGATCAGCAGGGTCAAGAACACGGTGCCGAGCGCCACCATGGCGCTGTTCGCCATGAACCGAAGGAACCCCTGGCCGCCGTCGGACGCCGGCCTCAGCACCTCGCTGTACGTGCTGAGGTCCCACTCGCCGGGCGAGACCAACAACGCGCCCGGGTCGCGGAGCAGCTCGTCGAGCGAGCGGACCGACAGCAGCACCATGTAGTAGAACGGGAACAACGTCACGAGGAGCAGAGCCGCGATGACCACCCAGCGCAGCACCCGGAACAGCCGGGTCTCGACGGTGTCGCGGCTGTACGGCCGGCGCGGCCGGGCGCCGTACACGGCCCGGGCCGTGGCGTCCGCCCGGGTCGGCGGGCTGGCTACGTCGCTCACCCCGCCACCTCCTCTCTCCTCGCGAACCGCCGCAGGTACAGCCCGACGACCACGGCCAGGATCACCGCCAGCACCAGCGCCTGTGCCGATGCCAGGCCGATGTCGCCGCGTGCGGTGAGGAAGTTGAACACGCGGACGCTGATGACCTCGGTGCCCGCGCCACCACCGGTGAGCAGGTAGATGTCGTCGAAGCTGTTGAACGTCCAGATGAAGCGCAGAACCGCCAGGACGGCGATGGTCGGCATGAGCTGGGGCAGGACGATGTAGCGGAACCGCTGGGTGGGCGTGGCGCCGTCGACCCGCGCGGCCTCCTCGAGCGTGGCAGGGGCCGCCTGCAACCGGGCGGTCAGGAACAGGAATGCGAACGGGAACGAGCGCCACGCCTCGAACGCGATCACTGTCATCAACGCCACCGGGACGCCGACGTCCAGGCCGAGGATCGACACCTCGGCACTGCGTTCGCTGAGGAAGGCGATCGGCGCGTCCCAGCCGAACACGTTGACGCCCAGCTCGTTGGCGACTCCGAACTGCGGGTTGAGCATGGTCCGCCACACGAACGTCACCGCGACCACCGGTGCGACGTACGGCAGCAACATGGCGGCCCGCACGAACGTCCGGCCCCGGAACGCCCCGCGCAGCGCGAGAGCGGCGACCAGCCCGATCACGATCGCCAGGCCGGTGCCGAACACCGAGTAGGCGAGCGTGGTCATCAGCGAGGGCACGAAGTCGTCCGACTCCAGGACAGTCCGGATGTTGTCCAAGGTCAGCGGGTCGAAGATGTTGGCCGAGCGCAGGTTGAGCAGCCGCACTCGCTGGAACGCCAGCAGCACGGTCCACAGGATCGGCACGACCACGACGACCAGGACGATGATCAGCGTGGGGGAGATCAGCAGCAGGCCGGCGCGTGCCTCGGAGCGGCGCATCGGGCCGTGCGGCCGGCGGGCGCGGATCTGCCCGCCGGCGCCGTCTCCGCCGCGCACCGTGCGCCCCGGGACGTCGGTCGTCATGACGCCGTGTCCGCGATCTGCTCCACCGCCTCCTGTGCCTGCTGGGCGGCGTCTTCCGCGCTCACGCCTTCCGTGGTGACGGCGCTGACGGCCTGCTGGACCGGGGCCTCGCCCACGACGGCGGTGATGAGATCGCCCTGACCCTGGGTGATCGCCCAGCGGTCGAGCTGGTCCAGCCCGCCGGCGAGCTGGTCGAGCACCTCCGGGCCGTAGAAGTCGCTCAGCGGCGCCTTGCGGTCCACGCCGGCCGGCAGCGTCGCCCAGGCATCGGCGTACTCCGTCGGTGCGTCCTCGGTACCGGCCCGTACCGGGTACTTGCCCTCCGGGGCGATGGCCATCCAGTCGATGTAGCCGTCGCTCATCATGTACTCGACGAAGGCCGATGCGGACTCCGTCGCCGATTCGGCGATGATCGACCACGACACGACCTGGCCGAACTGTGCCGGCTCCTCGCCATCAGGGCCTTGTAGGGCAGGCACGATGCCGCTGTTGCTGGCCAGGAAGGTCGGATCGGCCTGGCACTCCGGGCAGCTCGGCAGAGCGTCGTCGCGCAGACCCGCCATCTCGTCCAGTACGAACGTCGACCACACCATCATCGCGGCCTGGCCGGCGAAGTACGCCGCCCGCACCGTGTCGACGTCTTGCGCGCCGGACACGGAGTAGTTGGAGACGAGGTCGCCGTAGAACTCGAACGCCCCGACGCACTGGTCGCTGTCGAGAGTCACCTCGCCCTCGTCGTTCACCAGCTGGCACCCGTTGGCGAGCGCGATGTGCTCGAACGTCTGCTGGGTGAATGCGTCGCCGGGGCTGGTCGCGCCCACGAATCCGGCCATGCCCGGTGCGTTCAGCGCCTGTGCTGCCGCGGTGATGTCTTCGTAGGTCTCCGGCACGTCAAGGCCGGCGGCCTCGAAGAGATCTCTGCGGTACAGCAGCAGTTGCACCCACGACGTGTCGGGCACCGCAAGTTGCGCGTCACCGTCGCGGGTCAGCTCCAGCGCGCGCTCGGCGAACGTGTCCTCGCCCAGCTCCTCGACGACTGCGGCGTTCGCCTCGGTGTCGGCGAGGTCGTTCGTGCCCAGGGTGCGGACCGCCTCGAGCCCGAGCGAGCCCATGACGTCGGGCAGTTCGCCGGCGGCCGCGGCAGCCGACAGCACCTGGGTGAACTGGTCCTCGGCCACGCCGACCAGCTCCACTTCGATGCCGGTCGCGGCGGTGAAGTCGGCGATGATCGCTTCAGTGGCGGCGACCCGGTCCGGCAGCGTGTCCGTGGTCCAGACGGTGATCGGCTCGGTCGAGCCGCCGTCGCCGGACCCGTCGCCCCCGGTCCCGTCCCCGTCGTCGCCGCCGCAGGCCGTGACGGCGAGCAGCGCCAGGCCGGTCGCCGTGGCCGCGAGGCGTGTCGTGCGCTTCATCGGTGCCTCCTCGTATGGATGCGCAGGCGCCGTGCTAGCCGCGGCCCGTCGCCCGGCATTGGACGGCACTCAGCAGTGAACTCCGTTTTTTGCGTGATCGCAAGACTCTTTATGCCTATTGACAGGACTAAGTGGGTCGGGTTGCATCATCGATGTGGTTCAGGAGATGACGAACGGCAGCGCCGACGGCGAGCGGCCGGGCGGGCGCCCGACCACCGGGGACCGGTGGAACCCGCCGGAGCTCGCCGCCCGCGCGGCTTACGTGATCCGGGGCAACAGCGCCGGTGCGATGACCCGTGCCGCCCCCGACCTGTACCCGCACCAGTGGAGCTGGGATGCCGCGTTCGTCGCCGTCGGGTTGGCGCACGTCGACGTCGTCCGGGCCTGCCGCGAGCTGGACTCGCTGTTCGCGGGCCAGTGGCGGACCGGGATGATCCCGCACATCGTCTTCGACCCGTCCGAGGAGGGCTACTTCCCCGGACCGGACCGGTGGGCCAGCGCGGAGCTGACGGACGACGCGCCGCGCAGCCCGCGCACCAGCGGCATCTGCCAGCCGCCGGTCCACGCGCTGGCCGTCGAGCGGATCGCTGAGATCGCCGCGGCGCACGGCGGGCCCGCCGCCGCCCACGTCGAGCGCTGGCTGCCCGGCGCGTATGACCGGTTGCTCGCCTGGCATCGGTATCTGGTGCGCGAGCGCGATCCGCAGGGCCGCGGCCTGCTCACCATCTACCACGGCTGGGAGAGCGGCATGGACAACTCGCCGCGATGGGACCCGGTGTACGCGCACGTCGTGGTGGGCGACGACCTGCCGCCCTACGCCCGCCGCGACACCGCCGTGGTCGCCGATGCGAGCCAGCGTCCGGAACCGGCCGAGTACGACCGGTACCTGTGGCTGGTCGAACAGCTCAAACGAGCCCGCTACGACGACGCCCGCGTGCGGCCGCACGCTGAGTTCCTCACGACGGACGTCTTCGCCTCCGCCGCCTTCGCCGTCGCCAACGAGGCGCTGGCGTCCTTGGCGCGCCGGCTCGGCCGGCCCGAGCACGACGAGTTGCTCGGCGCCGCGGAGCGGTTCCGCCGCGGCGTGCTCGACGCCCGCGACGAGGCGTCGGGCGGCCTCGCGCTGGACGTCGACCTGGTGACCGGTGACCATATCCGGGTCGAGACGATCGCGGGCTTCGCGCCGCTGATCAGCGGCGGCCTGGACACCGCCGCGGAGCGGGCGTTGCTGGCGCTGCTGCGATCGCCCCGGTGGACCGGACATCCCGCCCTGCGCCACCCCGTTCTCCCGACCACCAGCCCCTCGTCGCCGGAGTTCCGGCCGCGCGCCTATTGGCGGGGACCGAGTTGGCCCGTCATGAACTGGTTCCTCGCCTGGATGCTCAACCGGCGCGGCGCCAAGGACGTCGCGGGTTCGCTGCGTGCGGCGGCGCTGGCGGAGCTGTCGGACGGATCGTTCGCCGAGTACTACGAGCCGGTGACCGGTGAGCCGCTCGGCAGCCTCGACCAGTCATGGAGCGCCGCGGCCACCCTCGACCTCGTGCTGGCCCATGACTGGTCCGACTGAGCCCGCCGCGCTCGCCACGCGAGTGCGGGCGCTGCTGGAGGCGCACTGGAACCCGGCCCGGGGCTACTGCGTCCCCAACCCGTTCACCTATCCGCACCTGTGGCTGTGGGACTCGTGCTTCCACGCCGTGATCTGGGCACATCTGGGTGACGAGCGGGCGGTCACCGAGCTCGCGGCCGTCCTGGACGGACAGCTCGACGGCGGGTTGGTGCCCCACATGCGCTACGGTCCCCAGCCGCCGGACACCTGGCTGGGCCCGCTGCCGGCGTCGTCGTCGCTGGCCCAGCCGCCGATGTTCGGCCACGCCGCGCGGGTGCTGGCGGCCCACGGGCTGCCGGTGGGCCCGAAGGTGCTGGATCGGGCGCGGCGCGGGCTGGACTGGCTGTGGGAGCATCGGCGGGCCGACGACGGACTGCTGTACGTCGTGCACCCGTGGGAGGCGGGCAACGACCACTCGCCGCGCTGGGACGACTGGGGCGCGCCCGGACGCACCGCCGCCGACTACGACCGCGCGGCGCGCAGCGCCTGGAACGCCGCCCGGGTGCACGATCTGAGCTTCGCCGCCGACGGCGCCGCGACCTGGTCGTCCTCGTTCGTCGTCAAACCCGCCGCGTTCAACGCCTACGTCGCATTCAACCTGGCCGAGCTGGCCGACCTGCTGGCCGACGACGAGCTGGCCGGGCGGGCCCGAGGGCTGGCGGCGGCGGCCGACGCGCTGCTCTGGGACCCCGCGGCGGCGCTGTGGGCGGACCTGCCCGTGGTGGGCGGCGGCCCGTCGGCCCGGATCCCCATCAGCGACGGCGTGATGGGCGCGCTGGTGACGTCCGACCCCGGCAAGGCGCACGCCGCGCTGGATCAGCTGACGCTGCCGGACCGCTTCGGAGCGCCGGCCGGGCCGGCCAACGTGGCGCGCACCCACCCGTCGTACGACCCCGGCATGTATTGGCGCGGCGCGGCCTGGCCGCACCTGAACTACCTCTTCCACCTCGCGCTGCGGCGCTGGGGCCGGGACGAGGACGCGGCGACGCTGGCGGAACGGACCCGCGCGGACGCCGTGGCGAGCGGGTGGGCGGAGTACTGGCACGCCGAGGACGGACGGGCGCTCGGTGCCGTTCCGCAGAGCTGGACGGGTCTGGTCCTGGCGATGGACGAGCGATGAGGTCGCCGTCAGTCGTCTGCGATGACGGCGAGTTCATCGGTGGCGGAGAGCGCGGCGGTGGCGGCGCGGGCGACGGCGGCGTGGCCGGCGTCGTTGGGGTGGACGGCGTCGTCGTCGAGCATGCTCCCCGGGTCCCAGTCGGCCACACGGGCCGTGACGGCGGCGTCGAACATGTTCGCCACCTCACTCAGGATCGCGTTGTAGCGATCGACGGCGTCGTCGGACCCCTGGTCGTGCGGGGCGTATCCGGAGTAGTCCAGCAGGTGCGGTTGCTCGACCATGACGACGGCCGCGGCCGGCGCCGTCGTCGTGACCGCGGTGAGGATCTGCGCCAGTGCCTCGCGGTACTGCTCTGTGCCGCGCGCGGACAGGCCGTGGAGCCGGGCGTCGTTGAGCCCGGTCATGATCAGGAACGCGGCGGACGGCGGCGGTGGCTCGCGGCGGATCAGGGCCGCCGTGTCGGGGCTGGCGGTACCGCTGACGCCGCGGTTGTCCACGCGCAGGCCGAGTGCCCGCGCCGTCCGGTCCACCAGCCGGGTCGTGGGCGCCGACGCGCCGGCGCCGCCCACCCAGGAGTGGCCGTACGCCGTCAGCGCGGCATGCTGGGGTGCGGTCGGCAGGCGCATCGCCGTCCCTTCGTCCGGGTCGTCCCGGCGATCGTACGGGAGCAACTCGGTTGAGAATGCAGGGTGGAGAGGCAACGGGCCGGAAGGGGGTCGGCGCATGGACGCAGTGAGCACGGCGGCGGTGCGGGCCGTCGAGGTGGGCTCGGCCACCAGTGGCGGGCGGCTGCTGGAGCTGATTCGCACCGGTGCCGCGCGGACGCGGCGTGAACTGCTGGAACACACTGGGCTGTCCCGCTCGACGGTGGCCGTGCGGGTGGAGCAGTTGCTCGCCGCCGGGTTCGTGCGCGAGGTGGCGACGGAGACCGGTGCTCGCGGGCGGCCTACGGCCAGGCTGGCGTTCAACCAGCGGCACGGCCTGGTCCTGGGCGCCGATCTCGGCGCCCGGCACGCTCGCGCCACCGTCAGCGACCTCGCCGGCGCTCATCTCGCCGAACGGACCGTGGCGCTGCGGATCACCGATGGGCCCGACGCCTGCCTCGGCTGGCTGCAGGAGTCGTGGCAAGCGATGCTGCGCGACGTCGGCTCCGACGTGCCGCCCGTGGTCGGGGCCGGCGTGGGGGTGCCCGGCCCGGTCGACGTCGAGACCGGCCGGCCGGTCCGGCCGCCGATCATGCCCGGCTGGCACGACTATCCGATCAAGGAACGGCTCGAAGAGGCTCTCGGCGTCCCGGCGTTCGTCGACAACGACGCCAACCTCATGGCCCTGGGCGAGTACCTCGCGGCGCCGACGTCGTCCACGTCGCTGCTGTTCGTCAAGGTCGCCACCGGTATCGGGGCCGGAGTGATCGTGAACGGGCAGCTGGTGCGCGGCCGGCACGGCGGGTCCGGCGACATCGGCCACGTGCGCATCGCCGACGACGGCGACGGCCCGTCCTGCGCCTGCGGCGCGCGCGGCTGCCTGGCGGCCAGCGCCAGTGGCGGCGCCATCGCCCGCGCCTTGGCCGAGGAGGGCCTGCCGGTGAGCACCAGCCGCGAGGCCGTCGACCTCGCCCGCGCCGGCGATCCCCGGGCGGTGGCTCTGGTCCGCCGGTCCGGCCTGCAGATCGGCGACGTGCTCGCCGCCGCGGTGAGCCTGCTCAACCCCGGCGCGCTGGTGGTGGGCGGTGACGTCATCCGCGCGCAGGAGCACTTCATGCCGGCGCTGCAGGAGCGGCTGCACCAGCGCACGCAGCCGCTGGCGACCCAGGACCTGCAGGTCTCGACCAGCGTGCTCGGCGACGGCGCGGGCGTCGCCGGAGCGGTCGCGATGGTGGTGGAGGCGGTCTACTCGGCGGCCTCCGTGGACCTCGCGCTGGCCGGTGCGGCCTGACCGGCCCGTGGTTGACTGGCGCGGTGCGCTACGGACTGAAACTGAGCCAGCAGGCCCCCATCGACGAGTACCGCGCGGTCTGGCGGATCGCCGACGAGGCGGGCTTCGACCACGTGTGGAACATGGACCACTTCGCCACCATCGGCGGCGACCCCGCGGGCGACATCTTCGACGCGTGGGCGCTGCTGGCGGCGATGGCCGAGACCACCAGCCGCGTCCGTATCGGCTGCATGGTCACCGGCAACACCTACCGCCACCCCGGCGTGCTGGCCAAGCTTGCCGTCACCGTCGACCACCTGTCCGGCGGACGGCTGGAGTTCGGGCTCGGCGCGGCGTGGGCGGAGTACGAGCACACCATGTTCGGCCTGCGGTTCGGCACCGCGGGGGAGCGGCTGGACCGCCTCGAGGAGGCCTGCCAGATCATCCGCTCCCTGTGGACGCAGGAGCGGACCACGTTCGCCGGCGAGCACTACCGCATCGAGGACGCCGTCGCCGAGCCGAAGCCGGTCCAGTCGCCGTACCCGCCGATCTGGATCGGTGGCAGCGGCCGCAAGCGAACGCTGCGCATCACGGCGCTCTACGCCGACGCCTGGAACGCTACCGGCGTCGAGCCGGCGGAGTTCGCGGAGCTGTCGGGCGTGCTCGACGCCCACTGCGCCGACGTCGGCCGCGACCCGGCGCACATCCGCCGGACGATGCAGCTGCGGCTCGGCGACGACGCGGCCGACCTCCTGCCGCGCGTCGAGGCGTTCGCCGCCGTCGGGGTCGACGACATCATCGTCATCACCCGCCCCGGCTCGGCCGAGGCGCAGGCCACCGAGGTCGCCGAGCTGCTGCCGCGGCTGCGCGCCATCGGCTGACGGCGTCGGTGGCCGGCGGCGGGGTACGTTGGGCGCGAAAGCTCCGGTCGTAGGAGGTGAGCGCGATGAGCGCCTTCACCGTCGAGTTCGAGAACGAGCCCGGACGGCTCGCCGAGGTGTGTGAAGCGATGGCGGCGCGCGGGGTCAACCTGGTGATCTGCGGTCTGGCGCACGGCGACACCGGCACGGTCGCGTTCATCGCCGACGACGAGGCGGCGGCGCGGTCGGTGCTGCAGGACGCCGGCTTCGACGCCGCCGAGCGGGACGCCCTGACGGTCCGGTTGAAGAACGCTCCCGGCGCCGGCGCCGCGACCTTCCGCAAGCTCGCCGACGCCGGGGTGAACGTCGAGGTGTTCTTGCCGGTGCGGGTCTCCAACTCACAGTTCGTCGCCGTCCTGTGCGTCGACGACCAGGAGGCCGCCATGAAGGTGCTCGGCAAGGCCGTCATCTGACCGGCCGGCGACGGCGCGGTGCCGCCGCGTGCGTTGGCGGCGGCACGACCCCTCGCGTCGTCGAACTCCTAGAACGGCCAGCCGGCCGAGCGGCCCTGCTCGAGCAGGCCGATCAGCGTGAACGTCGCGTCGCCCAGACCGCCGAACTCGTGCCGGTTCGCCCGGCCCGCAGCGAGCGCCGTCGGCCGGTATCCGCCGAGGTCGAACCCGTAGACGGGGACCCGGGCCGGGACCCTCGCCACCGGGTCGCCGTAGTCCGCGGTATCCGGGAACGTCTGCATGTCCGTCACGATCACCACGCCAGCGCGACCCCGAAGACCGCAGCTGCCTCGATCGCCGTCATCGACGACCGGGCCGAGACGCGCTGACGCATCGACGCCGAGGTGTCGACGAGCACGAGCGTGCGGCCGCGAGCGCTGGCACCGTCTGACGGTCAGCGCCAGGGTGGTTGTCACGTTCGGGCTCGGGAAAGCACCTATAGATGACGGGAGCTTGCGGGCGGAGAGCTGAGCGCCGGTCTGCAGGCCGCCGTAAGATCATCGGCCCGGTTGAGACGCAATGGGAAGGAGAGCGGGGATGTCGGTGGGTCAACGGGGTAAGGCGGTCGCGGCCGTGCTGCTACTCGCCGCCTGCGGGAGTGAGGATTCGGAGCCCGCGCCGCCCTCGCCGACGACGACAACGGCGCCTGCGATCACTGCCCCGCCCGCGCTGACCCCGGAGGAGCAGGCTGAGGCCGACATCCAGACGACGTTCGAGCAACTCATCGCCGCCTGGGACGACTTCAAAGCCAACGCCAGCGACTACGGCGGCACCTCAGGCTGGAACATTGAGCTGGTCGGCCGATGGAAGGTCGAGGGTGCGGCCAATGCGGACCTCGCAAATTGGATCGCCGCGTGGCGGTCATCGGAGATTGAACAGGTCGGCCGAGCCTTGGTTGCTCGCCACGAAGTATCGGACGTGAAACTCGACGTAACCGACCAAGGCATTCATGAAGCGACGTCGATCGCGTGCTTAGACATGTCTCAGCTGGTCTACGTAGAGTTCGAGGGCGGCGCCGCTGAGTTGCCCGAAACGCCCGCGCTCTATCAACGGTGGCATATGTCATGGACCTACGCTCCGATGGCAGATCCGGCGTCCGGCACTGAAATGCCTGGCTGGTATGTATCCCAGATCGAGGTAGCTCTGGATGAGCCGTGTTGATGAGCCCAGTGGCGACCCTACTCGCAGTCGTCGGTTCAAGCTTCGGTCAGGAGGTCTTGGCAGTTCCCGATCAGGCGGCCAGCTGTCCACCTGGCACGTTGTGGAACGGTGCCTTCTGTGAGGAAAGTGAGACTCCGCCAGACGACGCCGTGACTGGCTGCAACCAGAGCGATCCAGCATTGATCAACGTGCCGTGTGAGATCGACGGATTCGTGTTCGATGCGGCACTTGACCGGTACCTGCTGCCGCTAGCGCCGGGTCAGAACGAGCGCTACCGGCCACCCGACGGCGACCTGAGCCACCTTGGCTATTGGACCGGGCCGCAAGAACAGGGGTGGGTGTTTGACTGGCGAAAGCTCGCGGCGAATTGGTCACTCGGCTCCTATGCGTGGGGTGATCGAGGCTTGATGTGGCTGGCCGAGATGCCCGGGGAGCAGCCGCCGGTTGTCGTGGATCCGGAGGAGGTTGCACAGCAGCTCCTCGAAGGGATGACCTTCGAGCCGCTCGAACTGGGGCTGGCTCCACGTCCGCTGGAACACGCACCCGACAGCATCGGCCTGGTCGGCGCGCCGGTGTGGATGTGGGTGACCAACGCTGGACCGACGACCTGGGGGCCGATCGAGGAGTCGGCCACCGTCGGAGGCATCACGGTCACCGTGACGGCCGAGGTCGGAAGCGTCACCTGGGACATGGGTGACGGCACGACGGTCACGTGCGAGACACCTGGCGACGCCTATCGGCCGAGTCTGGGCGTCCGCCCGTCACCGAGTTGCGGCCACACCTACACGCAGACGAGCGCCGACCAGCCGGGCACCGCCTACGCTGTCACCGCGACCGCGACCTGGACGGCGACGTGGACGGCGTCCATCGGAGTCGACGGGACGCTCGAGCCGCCACGGCCGGCCACCACCGCGCACGTGCGGATCGGAGAACGCCAGGTGATCGAGACCGGCTGAGAGATGGTTGCGGGATCCGGGTCGCCATGGCTGCACGAATCCTCCACCCATCGGGCCACCGCAGAACCCGACCCCGATCAGCGGGCATCGACGACCTCGACGGAGCCGGCGCTGGAGAAGGCACGGATCTCGTGGCGGGCTCCGGGCACCGAGTCGACGGTGACGAGCTCGCGGCCGACGGCGGAGTCGGTCTCGACGTCGTAGGGGACGTCGCCGGGCAGGGAGACCCGCACCGAGCCGGCGCTGGACTCCGCGTCCAGCGACCTCGGCGGCGACACCGCCTCGACCTCCACGTCGCCGGCGCTCGACGTCACCTTGGCGACGTCGGCGTCCAGGCCAGTGACGCGCACCGAACCGGCGTCGGAGTGGGCGGTCAGGGGACCGCGCTGGTCCGACACCTCGATCGAGCCCGCGTCCGACTCCAGCGACGTTTCGCCGGAAAGCCCCGACACCACCACGGTCCCGGCGGACGCGTCGGCTGTGACCGTCGCCGACGCCGGAACGGTGATCGTCACATCGGACTCGCACCAGATGCCGAACACGCCGGAGTCGCACCCGCCGGTCACCCGCAGCACGCCGCCGGACACGGAGTGCTCGATCCCGCCGTCGCGGCTCCAGCCGGACTTCACTGAGAAGTCGAGCCGGGTCTCGTCCGACGGCGACCCTACGATCTCGACGCGGCCGGAGGAGACGTCGATCTCGACGCGGTCGACGCGCTCGGAGACGGTCACCGAGTCGTGGGAGTGGGTGATCCACGACACCGCGGTCAGGCCCGCGAACGCCACCGCGGCGAACCCGGCGAACGACAGCCCGCGCCGCACCGGCCGCCGCCGCACGCCCGGCCCGCCAAGACCCCGCCCGCCAACATCAGCCCCAGCAACACCCGGCCCGCTCCCCGCCGGCATCGTCTCGTTGGCCATGCCCCCAACGCTAGAACCGAATCGATCTCCAGCGGCTCCGACTCGGTGACGATCGTCCCCTGATTCCGGGCCCGGGGACCACCCTGACCGCGAACGCCCGAAACGTCCCCTCACCAGGCCAAAGAAGCCTACGGGGTCAGCGTCAGCCGCAGGATCCGGTCGTCGCCGGTGCGGGGGTCGCCTCTGCCGTCGGTATTGTTCGTCAGCACCCACAGCGTCCCGTCGGGGGCGACGACGGCGTCGCGCAGCCGTCCGTAGTCCGCAACGAACGCCGCCGGCTCGCCGGCATCCCCGCCGGAGGACAGCGGCACCTGCCACAGCCGCTCACCCCGCAACGCCGCGACGAAGATCGTGTCGCGCACGTACGCGATTCCGCTCGGCGATGACTCGGAGGTCGGTCGCCACTCGACCACAGGGTCGACGTAGTCGGGCGCGCCACCGACCCCCTCGACGAACGGCCAGCCGTAGTTCGCACCGGCGACGATGAGGTTGAGCTCGTCGGCATCCCGGTCGCCGAACTCCGACGCCCACAGCCGCCCCTCGTCGTCGAAGGCCAGGCCCTCGACGTTGCGGTGACCGTAGGACCAGATCGGCGACCCGTCGAACGGGTTGTCGTCCGGCACGCTCCCGTCAGGCGTGATCCGCAGGATCTTCCCGCCCAGGCTGCCGAGATCCTGCGCGTCGTCGGCGTTGCCGCTCTCGCCGGTCGAGATGTACAGCATCCCGTCCGGACCGAACGCCAGCCGCCCGCCGTCGTGCCGCGTCCCCGCGGGGATCCCGTCGAGGACGACCTCGAACGAACCCAGCGCACCAGACGCGTACGTCGTCCGCTGCACCACGTTCTGCGAGCCCATCGTCGCGTAGATGTACAGGTCGGCCGGCGACGCCGGGTCGAAGGCGAGGCCCAGCAGCCCGCCCTCGCCGGTCCCTTCGACCCCGGGGACCGCGCCGACCGGCGTCACCGCACCGGTCGTGTCGACCAGCACGATCGTGCCCTCGTCGCGCTGCGTCACCAGCGCCTGCCCGTCGCTGCCGGGCACGAACGCGATGCTCCACGGCGCGGCCAGCCCGGTGACGATCTCTTCCACCGCCGACGGCGTGACAGGTCCGGGCTGCGCGGCGGGCGACGACGGCGACGACGTCCCCGGCGACAGCGACGACGGCGCACCGGGCGACGACGGCGCACCGGGCGACGACGGCGACGCACCAGGCGACGAGGCCGACCCAGGCGGCGATGCCTCCCCGTCCGACCCCGGCTCCGAGCAGGACCCGCCCACCACGGTCAGCGCCGCGACGACCACGATCATCCGCCGGATGGACACCCGCCCATCGTGTCACGCGCGGAACGGTAGGTTCGAGGACCATGGTGGACGTCCTCATCCCGTTCTCCGCCGACTCGCTGGCGGTGCCGACCGGCCTCGACGTGCACGTCTGGGCCGGCGAGCCGACCGCGAGCAGCGGGCCGGACATGCTGACCAGTGCCGACACAACGGACATCCCTCCGCAGGATGTGCTGGACCGGGTCGAGTACTACGTCCTCCCGTACGGCTTCTCGCCGGCGGCCGTCGAGCTGCTCGACCGCCTGCCGAAGCTGCGCGCCGTCCAGACGCTCACCGCCGGCTACGAGCACGTCCTGCCGTACGTGCGCGACGGGCTCACGCTCTGCAACGCGCGCGGCGTGCACGACGCCAGCACGGCCGAGCTCGCGGTGACCCTGACGCTGGCGACGCTGCGCGGGATCCCGGCGTTCGTCCGGGCCGCGCCGACGGGGGAGTGGCTGCAGGGCTGGTACGAGTCGCTGGCCGACCGGACGGTGCTCATCGTCGGCTACGGCGCGATCGGCCGGGCCGTCGAGACGCGGCTGCAGCCGTTCGAGTGCGACGTGCTCAAGGTCGCCCGGACGGCGCGCGAGGGCGTCGCCGGCTTCGACGCGCTGCCGGAGCTGCTCGGCCGAGCCGACGTCGTCATCCTCATCCTGCCACTGACCGACGAGACCCGCGGCATGGTCGACGCAGACTTCCTGGGCCGGATGCGCGACGGCGCCGTGCTGGTCAACGTCGCCCGCGGGCCGATCGTCGACACCGACGCACTGGTCGCCGAGGTTGGGTCGGGCCGCATCCGCGCCGCCATGGACGTCACCGACCCCGAGCCGCTGCCGCCCGGCCACCCGCTGTGGACGCTGCCCGGCGCGCTGATCTCGCCGCACGTCGGCGGGCTGTCGTCGGCGTTCCTGCCGCGGGCCAGGCGGCTGGTGCAGTCGCAGCTGACGCGGCTCGCGGCGGGCGAGCCGCTGGCCAACGTCGTGCTCGGCCCGGGCGCCTCCGGCTAGCTTCCTCTCCCTTGTGAGACTCGCTGCCGCCTGGAACCATGCGGTCGGCCGTGGGCTAACCAAGCTGGATCAGCGCCGCCCCGGCCACCAGCGTCGTCACGCCGGTCAGCCGGGTGACGGTGAGTGGGCGGCGGGGCAGGCGCAGCAGGCCGCGGTGATCGGCGACGGCCGACGCGATCTGCTGTCCGGCGACCGTCAGCGCGATCGTCGGCGCCGCGCCGATCTCGACGACCGCGATCAGCGTCGTCGTCACATAGCCGGCGCCGACGAGACCTCCGGCCCAGCCCCACCACGGCACCCGCCGCAGCCCGGCCGGACGGGGACGGGGCGCGCCAGCGGCCAGCGCGACGGCCAGGACGACGACCATCGCGGTCAGAGCGATCCCGAAGCTGACCGCGGCAGCGCCGAAAGGCGCGTCGAGCTCGGACCGCAGCCGTGCGTTGACGGCGGCCTGCACCGGCAGTCCCGCCCCGGCGGCCAGCCCGAGCGCGTACAGCCAGGTCCGCGACCGAGCGGCGGGCGCCGTCACCGCGGTCGCCCGCCGCCCGGTCCGGACGATGGCCGCGATCCCGTAGGCGACCGCCAGCGCACCGAGGACCACGAGGATCGACGGCGTCCGCTGCTCCAGACCGAGCAGGCCGAAGCCGTCCAGCACGACCGACCCCGCCAGCTGCCCGGTGACGAACAGGCCCATGCTGGTCAGCGCGCCGAGCCGGGGGAACAGCACGATCCCGGCGCCGATGTACAACGCGCTGCCCAGCCCGCCGAGCAGCTCCCACGCCGGAACCGACCCCACCTCGGCCAGCGCGGGCAGCTCGCCGGTGGCCGCCGCGACGACGACCAGCAACCCGCCGGCGATCGCCAGCTGCAGGGCCGCGGCCGCTGCCGGATTTCCCAGAGCGCCGTTGAGCTGGACGTTCGCGGTGGCCTGCGCTGTCAGCAGCGCTCCGACCAGGACGGTGAGGATGACGAGTGCGACCTCCATGGTGGCTCACCCAAGCGCATAGGTGGACGTGGCGTCCGGTTATAACTGGACGCGACGTCCACCTATTCCGGTAGGATGACCGCCGTGCGTGAGCAGGGAGAACGCGCCGATGCGGCCAAGAACCGCGCCCGCGTGCTGGCCGCCGCCGCCGAGCTCTTCCGCGACCGCCCGGCCGAGACGGTGACCATGGAGGACATCGCCCGGGCCGCCGGCGTCGGCAAGGGGACGCTCTACCGCCGCTATCCCAGCCGCGAGGCCATCGCGGTCGCGCTGCTCGACGATCACGAGCGCGCTCTCCAGGAGCAGCTGATCGCCGGGCCGCCGCCGCTGGGGCCGGGCGCGCCGCCGGCCGAGCGGCTGGCAACGTTCTACCGGGCGGTGACCGATCTCCTCGAGCAGCACGGACATCTCGCCCTGGCCGGCGAGACCGGGGCGCGCCGGTTCGGGACCGGCGCGTACGGGTTCTGGCGCGCCCACGTGGGCTCGCTGCTGACGGCCGCCGGTATCGCCGAGGGCCGCGCCGCGCTGGTGGACCTGCTGTTGGCCCCGCTCGCGCCGGAGCTGTACCGCTACCAGCGCGACGCCGGTCTGTCGTCGCGGCAGATCGCCGACGGCCTCACGGTGCTGGCCGAGCGCGTACTCGCCTGACCGGCCGGCGCCGTCCGGCGTAGCGTAATGCGGCGGGAGGCGATCGCCATGAACGAGGTCTTGCTCGCCGTGGGCACGAAGAAGGGTTTGTGGCTGCTGCGCAGCGCCGACCGCCGGACGTGGTCGGTCGACGGACCGCACTTCCTGATGAACTCCGTCGCCGCGTGCGCCATCGACACCCGCGGCGACCGGCCGCGCCTGCTGGTGGGTGCGAGCAGCTCGCACTGGGGGCCGGGCGTCTCATGGTCCGACGACTTGGGCGCGACCTGGACGGAGGCGGCCGACGGCAGCGGCATCCGGTTCCCGGCGGAGGCAGGCGCGTCCGTCGAAGCCGTGTGGCAGCTGCGCCCCGACACCGCGGCCCGGCCGGGCGTCGTCTGGGCCGGCTCGCAGCCGTCGGCGCTCTGGCGCTCCGACGACGGGGGCGAGACGTTCGCGCTGGTCGAGTCGCTGTGGAACCACCCGCACCGGCCGACGTGGGAGCCCGGCTTCGGCGGCCAGGCCATTCATACCGTTCTGCCGCATCCTACTGACGACCAGCGGGTGCTCGTCGCGATGTCGACCGGCGGCGTCTACGTCACCGACGACGGTGCCGCCGGTTGGACGCCGTCGAACACCGGCATCCGCACCGACTTCCTGCCGGGCGAGCCGCCGGAGTACGGGCAGTGCGTACACAAGGTGTCGCGCGACGCGACCGACCCGGACCGCCTCTACGCGCAGAACCACGGCGGCGTCTACCGGTCCGGCGACGGCGGCGCGACGTGGCAGCCGATCGACGGAGGGCTGCCGGCCGACTTCGGCTTCCCGATCGTCGCGCACCCGCACCGCGGCGAGACCGCCTGGGTCGCACCGCTCATCGCCGACGGCGAGCGCACCCCGCCGGACCGGCAGCTGCAGGTCTGGCGCACCGACGACGCCGGCACGACGTGGTCGCGGTCGGCCGACGGGCTGCCTGGCGGCTTCTACGGGGTCGTCCTGCGCGACGCGATGTGCGTGGACGACGTCGACGGCGCGGCCGGCGTGTACGTGGGCACCCGCGACGGCTCGGTCTACGCCAGCGCCGACGAGGGCGAGACCTGGGCCGAGGTCATCCGGCACCTGCCCGACGTGCTCTGCGTCCGCGCCGCGACGATCGCGTGACGCGGCGCCAGTCTGCGTCAGCTCAGCGGGACGGTGAGCGCGGCGAGCCCGCGCGCCGCGGCGACCTGGACGCCGTCGAGCGCGACCCGCAGCCCGCGATCGCGGTCGAACGCGACGTCGACGGTGTGCCCGGCGACTCGCACGCCGCTGAGTGCGAACCACGCCAGCCCGACGTCCAGCGGGTCGACAGCGACGACCTCGGGCCCGGCCTCGAGCCCCGCGACGTACCGGACCAGCAGGTCGATGACGTAGGAGTGCAGGTAGTCGACCTCGTCGCTGATCGGCTCGCCGGTCTCGCTGTTGTAGTGCTCGACGAGGTACGGGGTGCGGCCGTCGCGCTGCTGGAAGTGCAGCAGGGCGTACGAGCGCAGCAGCCGGCCGAACTCGGCGTCGTAGCGGTGGCCGAACCGCCGGCTGGTCGCGCCGACGCCGTCGATGACCACGCTGTTGGTGTACGGCCAGGTCGGGCCGTTCCAGGAGCAGCCGTTGCGGCCCTTGACGAACGCGCCGCGCCAGTCGCCGGTGGGACTGTAGACGGGGCAGTCCGGCGCGGTGGACGGCAGCGGCGCGCCGGTGCCGAACAGCCGCAGCGCCGCCTCGAAGCCCGGCAGGTGCTCGTCGCCGACGACGCCGGCCCAGTACGGATAGAACCCCACGACGTTGCGGACCATCGCCTTTTGGTCGGTGCGATGGTGCAGGTCGTAGAAGAACCCGGTGCCGGGATCCCACTGCTTCGCCAGCACGTCGGCCGCCACGGCGTCGGCCAGCGCATCGAACTCCGCGGCGACGCCGTCCCCGTCGCCCAGCAGCCGCGTCAGCCCGGCGACACCGCGGGCGTTGCGATAGTGATAGATCGCGCGGTCGACCCGTTTCAGCGGCGTGTACCCGGACCGGTCGCGCGGGTCGGCAGGGTAGTCGTGGAAGGCCCAGTAGCTGGGCTGATACTCCTTGCCGGTCAGGATGTGCTCGGTCTCGACCGGCAGTTCGTCGCCGCCGGTCGTGAGCGCGGCCCGTTCGCCGCGGACCTGCGCCGCCAGCGAGTCGCGCATCGCCGCCGCGCCGTCGACGTCGCGGTGCACCAGGGCGTACTGGTAGCTGGCCCAGCCCAGGAAGTTCGCGTATGCGTGGACCTCGTCGGCGACCGTCCGGCTGCGGTACAGGCCGTCGTCGCCCTGGGCCGCCCGGAGCGTGCGCCACAGGCCGGCCCCGAGCGACGGATCCGGATGCCAGCGCGCCTCGAGCAGGTGCATCGGGCTGGACAGCGGGATGAGCTTGCTGAACTCCCAGCCGGCCGGGTCCCACGGCGTCTTGCTCATCTTGTGCGCGCGGCCCTCGTAGAACAGCGCATCCGGCAGCCCGCCGACGCCCGGGGCGGCGAGGTTGTGCCGCAGCAGGAACCAGCGGTACGCCCAGGTGCGGTTCAGCACCGGATCGCTGCAGCTGAACGACGGCACGGGGTCGAACCACCGCTGATAGCTCCGCTCCTGCCGATGGGTGACGGGGCTGGGTGGCAGCTTCGCTGGGGTACTCCCGACGACAGCCGGGCGGCCGTCGCGCCGGTCCGCCGCGTCCGCCGGACGGTCCGCTGCGCCGGTCAGAGCGCCGTCCTCCGACCCGGCTAGCACGCCGTCCAGCCGGCGCTCCAGGTCGTCGCGGCCGTCCGTCTCCGCGAGTCCGAGCGCCGCCGCGACGACGACGTCGGCCCGCTCACCCGGGCCGACCGTGAGACCGTCCCACAGCGCCTCAACCGACGGCCGCACCAGCGCGAGCACCGTGAACCCGTGCCGTTCGACCGGCCGCGAGCCAAACCCAGCGGCGCCGATCCAGGACCGGTCGACCTCGAGCCGCAGCGTCACCGGAGCCGAACCCCGGTTCGTCCACACCTGCCGCGACACCGCACAGTCGTCCCAGGTGACGAACTTGTCCTCGGCGAACTCCACGCCCGCCCCGGACGCCCCTGCCCCGGCGCCGAACGCCGATGCCCAGACCGTCAGCCGGCTCGGCCGCCAGCGCGCCTCCCACGGCGCCGGCAACTCGACGCCGGTGACCGTGAACAGCAGCGGGATGTTGAGTTTGTGGACGAGGTCGATCGCGCCGACGAAGCCGGGCCGCTCCTCCAGGAAGTCGGCCCAGAGCCGGGCTCCGGTGGGCCCGAGCAGAAGCGTGCCGGGCCGGGTGCGCAGCCCGCGCCGCCCGGTGACCAGCGCGTCGTCGATCGACTCCATGCGATCGTCACCCCCGCGCCGCCGCCAGGTGTGCGGCCGCGGCCTGTTCGAGGTGCACGAGGTCGGAGCTGACCGTCGCGAATGTGAACCCGTCCGTCAGCCGTCGCTGGGCGGTCGCGCCGTCGGGGGAGTGTATGCCGGCCGCGATACCCTGCGCCGCCGCAGCGGCGGCGACTCTTCCGGCCGCCTCGTCCAGCTTCTCGGCGACCGCCGGATCGGTGGACGACGCGCCGCCGAGCGCCAGGGTGAGGTCCGACGGCCCCACATACACGCCGTCGAGGCCCGGCGTCGCCACGATGGCCTCGACGTTGTCCAGCGCGGTCAGCGTCTCGATCATCACCACGCAGAGCACGTGCGCGTCGGCCTCGGCCGGCGCCGGCCCGATGCGCAGCCCGGCCCGCATGGGGCCGTAGCTGCGGCCGCCCTCCGGTGGGTAGCGGCAGGCCCGCACCGCCGCGGCCGCCTGCTCCGCGGTGTCGACCAGCGGGACGATGACGCCGTGCGCGCCGGCGTCGAGCGCCTGCCCGATGTACGTGAGGTCGTTGGCCGGCACCCGGACCAGGCCCGCGCTGCGGCCGCCTGCCTCGATCGCCAGGAGCGCCGCCAGCCAGCCCTTGTAGTCGATCAGGCCGTGCTGGGCGTCGATGCCGACGTAGTCGTAGCCGAGCCGGGCGATGCGCTCGGTGCCGACCGGGTTGTCGGTGGCGATCCAGTAGCCGACGGAGCGCTCCCGGCGGCGGATCCGGCCGACGGCGTCGAACGCGGCGGAGGTGGTCACAGGCGGCACTCCAGACTCTCAGCGGTTGTAGGCGGGCATCGGGCCGCGCAGCTGCCGGCCCACATCGTCGCAGCGTTCCACGACGTCGGCGGGGAGCGGCCCGCGGGCCAGAGCCGCGAGGTTCGCCGTCAGGTGCTCCGGCTTCGACGCACCCAGCAGCACCGACCCGACCACCGGCCGTGACGCCAGCCAGCGCAGCGCCAACTCGGGCAGCGACACGCCGGCGTCGGCCGCGATGGCCGACAGCGCGCCGACCGCGTCGAACATCCGCGGGTCCCAGTAGCGCTCGCGGTACATCGGGGAGAGCTGCGACGTGGCGAAACGGCCCTCGGCGGGCGCGGCCTCGAACGTGTACCGCCCGGACAGCAGCCCGCCGCCGAGCGGGTTGTACACCATCGTCTCGATGCCGCTGGCCAGCGCGAACGCGACGTACTCGTCGTCGATGCGGCGAGCGACGAGGTTGTAGAGCTGCTGCGCGACGACCGGGCCGGGCAGGCCGGCGGCGGCGAACAGGTGCCGCAACTCGGCGATCTGCCAGGCGGCGAAGTTGGACACGCCCACGCGCCCGATCAACCCCTCGTCGGCAAGGGCCACGACCTCGGCGACGGTGTCGGCCAGCGGCGTCGCCGGGTCGGGCTGGTGCAGGTAGAACAGGTCGACGTGGTCGAGCCGGAGCCGGCGAAGGCTGCCCTCGAGACCGGCCCGGACCGCCCCAGGCGACAGCGGCGGCGCGTCGCCGGCGTCGGTATGGGGGATACCGGCCTTCGTCGCGACGGTGAATTGCCCCGGCCGCTGGGCGAGCAGCTCGCCGAGCATCTCCTCGGTGGCGCCGCCGGCGTAGGCATTGGCGGTGTCGATCTCGGTGACCCCGGCGTCGCGGGCGAGGTCGAGCATGCCGGCCGCGGTGTCGCGGTCGACGGTGTCGCCGAACGTCATGGTGCCGAGGACGGCGCGGGGAATGGTCATGTCGCGGCTCCCGCGTTGGCCGCGGGGGCGAACAGCCGCGGCTTGCGGCCGGTGATGAGCGCCGGGTCGAGGGCGGCGCGCCGCAGCCGGCGGGTGTAGTCGTGTCGCGGCCGGGACAGCACCTCCTCGGTCGGGCCGTGCTCGACGAACCGGCCCTGCGACATGACGGCGACCTCCTGGCTGATCTCGCGGACCACGCCGAGGTTGTGCGAGATGAACAGGTACGCGATGCCCTCCTGCTCCTGCAGCTCGCGCAGCAGGTCGAGCACCTGCGCCTGCACCGAGACGTCGAGGGCGCTGGTGGCCTCGTCGCAGATGAGGATCTTCGGCCGGCTGGCCAGCGCCCGGGCGATGCCGATGCGCTGGCGCTGCCCGCCGGAGAACTCGGGCGGGCGCCGGTCGGCGTGCTCGGGTTTCAAGCCGACCCGTTCGAGCAGCTCGACGGCCCGCCGGCGGCGTTCGCGGCGGTCGGTGACCCCGCGCAGCCGGAGCGGCTCGGCGACGACGCCGGCCGCCGTGAGGTGCGGGTCGAGCGAGCCGTACGGATCCTGGAAGATCATCTGGATGTCGCCGCGCAGCGGCCGCAGCTCCTTGTCCGTCAGCGTCGCGAGGTCGCGACCGGCGTATCGGATCGACCCGGCGGCCGGGGTCTCCAGCCGGACGAGCGTTCTGGCCAGCGTGGACTTCCCGCAGCCGGACTCGCCGACGACCGCCAGCGTGCGGCCGGCAGCGAGGTCGAACCCGACGCCGTCGACGACCCGGTTGCGGTGTCCGTGGGTGGTGAACTCGACGGCCAGGTCGCGCACGGAGAGAATCGGATCACTCATACTGCTCATCTCTCAGGCTCCTTCCCATGCGCCCAGCCGCGGCACGGCGTCGAGCAGCCGGCGGGTGTAGTCCTGCTGCGGTGCGCCGACGACGGCCTCGACCTCGCCGCTTTCGACGAACCGGCCGTCGCGCATGACGTGGACGCGGTCGCTGACGAGCCGGGCCACGCCGATGTCGTGGGTGATCATCAGGATGCCGGCGGACGTGCGGTCCTGCAGGTCCATCAGCAGGTCGAGGATGCCGGCCTGCACCGTGACGTCGAGCGCACTGGTGGGCTCGTCGGCGACCAGCAGGTGCGGGTCGATGGCCAGCGCCATCGCGATGAGCACCCGTTGCAGCATGCCGCCGGAAAGTTGGTGCGGGTAGGCGTCGAGCCGGCGGCGGGGCTCGGTGATGCGGACGGCGTCGAGCAGCTCGGCGGCGTGGTCGCGACGGGCGGCCCGGGACAGTCCGGAATCCTTGCGGACCAGCACCTCGCCGAGCTGCCGGCCGATCGTCGACACCGGGCTGAGCGCCGTCATCGGGTCCTGCGGGATCATCGCGATGGTCCGCCCGCGCAGCCTCGCCGCTTCGGCCGGCCGGGCGACCACGTCGACGCCGTCGATGAGGCAACGCCCGGACACGACGGCGAGGTTGCGTGGCAGCAGCGCCTGGACGGCCATGGCGGTGGTCGACTTGCCGCTGCCGGATTCGCCGATCAGCGTGACGGTCTCGGACCGGCCGACGGTGAACGAGACGCCGTCGACCGCGCGGACCACGCCCCCGGCCGTCATCAGGTCGACCTGCAGATCCTGGACGTCGAGGAGCGTCATTGCGCCTCTCCCTTCGCCGAACGGGACCGGGACACGCGGTCGCGCAGCCCGTCGCCGAGCAGGTTGACCCCGACCACCAGCAGCACGATGACCAGGCCGGTGAGCGTGACCAGCCACCACGAGGTGGTGATGTAGCCCTGCCCGTCGGAGATGATGCGGCCCCACGTCGGGTGCGGCCGCTCGACCCCGGCGCCGAGGAAGCTCAGCGCGCTCTCCAGCAGCACCGCCTGGGCGAGGAGAAGAAGCATGACGACGACCACCTGGTTGACGATGTTCGGCACCACGTGGCGCACCAGCACGGCCGCCCGCCGCAGGCCGAGGACCCGCGCCGCGGCGACGTACGGCTTCTCCCGCTCGACCAGCACCATGGCCCGGGTGAGCCGCGCCGGCTCAGGCCATTGCGCGAACGCGATGACCAGCGTGATGACGGTGATGGACGGGCCGAACAGCGCCACCACGAGCAGCAGCAGGAGCAGCAGCGGCACCGACATCTGCGCTTCCAGCAGCCGGGACACGACAGCGTCGACCCAGCGCCCGTAGTAGCCGGCCGCGGCGCCGGCGATGACGCCGACCACGCCGGACACCAGGACCGCCAGCACGCCGATGGTCAGCGACACCTGGCCGCCGTGCAGGATGCGCGACAGCAGGTCGCGGCCGAGCTGGTCGGTGCCGAAGAGGTGGCCATCGGTGAGCGGCGGCAACCGGCGCTGGGAGAGGTCCTGCTCCAGCGGGTCGGGCAGCGGCAGGACGTTGGCCAGCAGGATCGGCACGACGACGACGCCAGCCAGCACCGCGCCGAGCACGATCTTGAGCCGGCTGGCCCGGCGGCGCAGCGCCGCCGCCGAGGACCTGAGCCGGTCGGCCGTGACGGCGCTCGAGCGGGCGGCCTGTGTCTGCGTCGTCATCGCGACACCGCCTTTCCGACGCGCACCCGCGGATCGAACAGCGGGTACAGGAGATCGACGAGCAACTGGACGCCGATGGCCAGCAGACTGGTCACCAGCACGGTGGCCTGGATCAGGGGGTAGTCACGGGTCTCCAGCGCCCGGACGACCAGCGAGCCGATGCCGGGCCAGGCGAACACCACCTCGACCACGACGACGCCGTTGAGCATGGCCGCGAACCGGGTGCCGAGCGCCGTCACCACTGGGATGGACGAGTTGGCGAACGCGTAGCGCCACGTCAGTGCCCGTTCCGCGACGCCGCGCGAGCGGGCCACCGTCACGTACGGCGCGGCGAGGTTGCCGGCCATCTCGCGGTGTACCAGCCGGGAGATCAGCGCGATCTGCAGCAGCGCGATGGTGACCGCCGGCAGCACCAGCCCGGACCACGAGGTGAACCCGGACGCCGGGAAGATCGGCACCACCACCGCGAGCAGCGTGAGCAGCATGATGCCGGTCCAGAACTCCGGCATCGACTGCCCCGCGATGGTGCCGATGTTGGCGCCGACGTCCCAGCCGCTGTTGGCCCGGCGGGCGGTGAAGATGCCCAGCGGGATGGCGATGAGCGCCGTCAGCAGGATGGCCGCACCGGCCAGCGTGATGGTGTACGGCAGCCGGTCGAGCACGACGTCGAGGGCCGGCTGGCGGAACGAGTAGGACAGGCCGAGGTCACCCTGCACCAGCCCGGTGATGAAGTGCCAGTACTGCTGCGAGATGGAGCCGACCAGGCCGAGCTCCTCGCGGATGGCCTGCAGGTCCTCCGTCGTCGCCGTCGGACCGCCGACGGCCGCGGCCGGGTCGCCAGGTGCCAGGCGGACCAGCACGAACACCGTCGAGACGATGAGGAACACCGTGAACAGGCTCTGCGCCACCCGCAGCGCCAGGTAACGCGCCATGATCACCCCTCCTCGAGCCGCACAGCGGCGAGGTCGTAGGAGTTGATGGGCAGCAGGTCGAGGCCGCTCACGGTGTCGCGGTGCGCGAGCAGGACGTCCTGCGTGAACGCCCACATGGCCGGCCAGAGGTCCCAGATGGACCGCTGGACGTCCTCGAGCAGCACCACCCGCCGCTGGCCGTCGGTCTCGGCGGCGGCCGCCCCGATGCCGCCGGCGATGTCGTCGTAGACGAAGCCCATGAACGCGTCGCCGGTCGTCTCCATCTCGGGGGTGCCGCCGAACAGGCCCTGGAGGCTGGTCAGCGCCAAGCCGGTCTGGTTGCCGTAGCCGTTGCCGATGATGTCGAAGTCGCCGCCGCGGCCCTGCCGCCACGTGGGGAGGTCGCCGCCCGGCTCGAACTGACGCAGGTGCACCCGGACGCCGATGTCACCGAGCATCTGCGCGACCGCCTCCATGACATAGGCGTCGCCGGCGAACTCACCGGACTCCCAGATGACCGTCAGCTCGAGGTCGTCGACCCCTTCGGCGTCGAGCATCTGGCGGGCCTTGCGCGGGTCGAACTCGAACGTCCCGACCTCGACCGCGCCGTCCAGGCTGAGCGGGACGACGCCGTTCGTCGGCGTGACGCTGTCGAGGAGGACGTCGCGCACGATGCTCTCGCCGTCGATGGCCAGGCTCAGCGCCTGCCGGACCGACGTCTTCGACAGCGGGTGCTCCGGCGGCTTGCGGAAGTTGTAGAACAGCTGCACGAGGCGGGTGCCCTGAGCCTGCAGCAGGTTGATGCCGGGCAGGCCGTCGAGCTGCTCCGCGGAGTCGGGCGTGATGGAGTCGATGACGTCGACCTCGCCGCTGCGCAGCGCCAGCACCCGGCTGGTCTCCTCGGGCAGGAACCGGATGCGCACCCGTTCCACCCCCGGCGCCGGCCCCCAGTAGTCGGGGTTCGCGACCAGTGTGTAGTCGCCGGTGCCGCGGTCGGCCTGGGCGACGACGTACGGCCCGCTGCCGACGCCGTCGGACAGTTCCTCGGGCAGGTTGGCCGCCGCCGGGGTGACGAGGATGTTGCTCATGAGGGAGTCGAGCCCGACCAGCGGCTGCTGCGTGACGAGGTCGAACGTGCGGTCGTCGAGCTGTCGCACCCCCGGCCACTCCGGGAACTGGTTGCCGACGAACGACGCCTCGACCTGCTGGTACATCTCCAGCGCCGTGGCGACGTCGGCGACGGTGACCGGCGTGCCGTCGGAGTACACCGCCTCGGGCCGGAGCCGCACTCGCCAGGCCGTCGGAGAAGCGAGCTCGAAGCTCGCGGCCAGCACCGGCTCGGCCCGCATGCCGTCGCCGATGCGCGTGAGCGCCTGCCGCACCGCCCTCTGGACGGTGACGTGCGCGTCGAACTGGTTGAGCTTGTTGTCCAGGCTGACCAGCGACCGGTTCAGCGCCAGCGTCAGCGTGCCGGCGCCGGACGTGCCGGTCGGGCCGGCACAGGCCACGAGCGCCGGGCCGAGCGCGATGCCGGCGCCGGCCGCGAAGCCGGCCCGCAGCAGGTCGCGGCGGCTGAGGCCGCGGCGCTGCTGTGCGCTGCCGTTCATCGTCACCTCCGGGGGGTCCGCGAAGTTGTGTGGGTCACACTTGCACTTTTGCGCGAAACGCGCAAGTAACGTAGCGTTCATTCGTGCCGGCAAGAGTCGTGCCGGTCGGGCCGGTGGAGCGTGGCTCGCCACGTCTGTGCAGGAAGGAGTGTGTTAGTGGATGTCCCCGTGGTGCTGATCGCCGACGACCTGACCGGTGCGGCCGAGGCGGCGGCGGCGTTCGTGCTGCGCACTCCGCGCATCGTCGATCTGGATGCTCTGCGCTCGGTGCGCACATCGCTCGATGCCGGCGTGACCGCGGTGGACACCGATTCACGCTATGTCGGCCCCGAGCTCGCCGCCGAGCGGTGCCGGACGGCGCTCGCCCTGCTGCCGCCCAGTGGCGTCGTGGTCAAGAAGATCGACTCCACGCTGCGTGGGCCGCTGGCCGCCGAACTGGCCGAGGTGCGCGAGCCCGGCGGGCTGCTCGTAGTAGCGCCGGCGCTGCCCGCGCTGGGCCGGACCGTGATCGGGGGAGCGGTCCTGGTCGACGGCGTGCCGCTCGAGCGGTCGGCCGCCTGGGCCGCCGAGCCGCGACCCGCGCCTGCGTCGGTGGCCGAGGCTCTGGCGCCGCTGCCGGTGTCCGTGGTGCCGCTGCCGGCAGTGCGTGGCGGCGTGGACGAGCTGGCTGCGGCGCTCTGGGCGGCGGCGGAGGGCGGCCGGGTGCCGGTGTGTGACGCCGAGACCGAGGGCGACCTCGACCGCGTCGTCGGGGCCGGCCGGCTGGTGGCGCGGTCGGGACGGACAGTCCGCTGGGCCGGCTCCGCTGGGCTGGCGCTTGCCCTTGCCCGCGCGCAGGTAGCTGCGGCGGACCCACCGCATGGCACGGAGGGCGGCGGCCTGCCCGCACCGCCGCCGGTCGGCCCGATCCTGTTCGTCGTCGGGACGGCGGCACCGGCGGCGCGTGAGCAGCTGGCGTGGCTGGCCGCGCACGTCGCCACCGTGGTGGAGCTCGACCCCGATCAGCTCGCCGACCCCGCCGCCACGGCGCACGACGTCGCCGCCCGAACGGCCGGGCGCACGGCCGTCGTCCAGCTGACCGATGCCGGCGGGGCGGCGCGATCGCCGGACGTCGTCGCGGCGCTGGCCCGGGTGGTCGAGCCGGCGGCGCGCGACCATCCGGGGCTGGTGCTCACGGGTGGTGAGACCGCGCGGGCCGTCCTCGCCGCTCTCGGCGTCGGCGAGCTGCGCGTGCGCGAAGCGTGGGACGACGGCGTCGTCGTCAGCACCGCGCGCGGCGGCAGGGTCGTCGTCACCAAGCCCGGCGCGTTCGGCGATCCGCGCGTGCTGGTGCGCATCGCCCAGCGACTCGCCAGCACCCGATGGCACGTGCACGCCGAGCACAGCCCGCACGAGGAGGACACATGAAGACACCACTGGTCGCCGTCACCATGGGCGACGGCGCCGGCGTCGGCCCCGAGGTCGTCGTGCGGGCGCTCGCCGACCCGGAGGTGCGGTCGTTGTGCCGGCCGGTGGTCGTCGGCGATCTCAGGCGGTTGGGCGACGCCGCCCACATCACCGGCGTCGACGTCGAGCTGCGGGCGGTCGACGGGCCGGAGGCGGCCGCCTCCGAGCCGGGCACGATCGACGTGATCGACCTCGGGCTGCTGCCGGCCGACCTGCCGTACGGCGAGCTCTCGGCGGTCGCCGGCGACGCGGCGTACCAGTACGTGAAGGTGGCCAGCGAGCTGGCCGTCGCCGGGCGGGTGCAGGCCATCTGCACCGCGCCGCTGAACAAGGAGGCCCTGCACGCCGGCGGTCATCCGTATCCCGGGCACACCGAGCTGCTGGCCGAGCTGTGCGGTGTCGACGAGGTGTCGATGATGCTGTCGACGCCGACGGTGAAGGTCATCCACGTCACCACGCACATCGGGCTGGTCGACGCCATCGAGCGCATCGACGACGCGCTGGTCGAGCGGACCATCCGGCGCGGCGACGCGACGCTGCGCCACGCCGGGCTGGCCCGGCCGCGGCTCGGGGTGTGCGGCATCAATCCGCACGCCGGCGAGAACGGGCTGTTCGGCCGCGGCGAGGAGGCGGAGAAGATCGTCCCGGCGGTCGAGCGGTGCCGCGCCGACGGCCTCGACGTGCAGGGTCCGTTGCCTGCCGACACCGCGTTCTACCTCGCCAGCCGCGGCGACTACGATCTCATCGTCGCGATGTACCACGACCAGGGGCACGGACCGGTGAAGGTGCTCGGCCTCGAGACGGGCGTGAACATCAGCGTCGGGCTGCCGGTCATCCGCACGTCCGTCGACCACGGCACCGCTTTCGACATCGCAGGCACCGGACGGGCCGACGCCGGTAGCATGATCGAGGCTCTGCGCCAGGCGGCAGCGCTCGCGCCGAGCCCGTAGCGAGTGAGGTGGGCATGAGCGACCGGCTGACCGCACGTGACCGGCGCCGGGCCATCGTCGACATGGCGTGGACCGACGGGCGGGCCGGCGTCGGCCAACTGGCGCTCCACTTCGGCGTCACCGAGTCGACCATCCGGCGCGACCTCGCGCTGCTCACGTCGCAGGGCCAGCTCGCCCGCACCTACGGCGGCGCCATGGCGCACGGTCTCGTGTTCGAGGCGTCGCTGGGTCAGCGGTCGCGCGAGGGGTTCCGGCAGAAGCAGGCCATCGCCGCGTGGGCGGCCGGGCAGATCGGCCGCGGCGAGACCGTCCTGCTCGACGCCGGCACCACCACCGGGCAACTCGCCCGCGAACTGCGCGATCGCGACCAGCTCACGGTCGTCACCATCGGGCTCACCGTGCTCAACGAGCTGGCCGACGCCGACGGTGTGGACGTATTGTGCCTGGGTGGGCGGCTGCGCCACATCAGCCAGGGTCTGGTCGGGCCGTTCGCCGAGGCCGCGCTCGAGCGCATCACCGCCGACCGCGCGTTCCTCGGCGCCGACGCGGTCACCGTCGAGAACGGGATCTGCGAGGCCAACCTCGAGCAGACCCGCCTCAAGGAGATGATGATGGCACGCGCCGAGCGGGTGTACGTGCTGGCCGACGCCAGCAAGCTCGGCCGGCGTCCGTTCCACGCGTGGGCCCGCATGCCCCCGTCGTGGACACTGGTAACCGACGACGGTGCGCCGCCCGGCGAGGTCGAGCGGTTCCGCGCGGCCGGCGTCGAGGTGATCGTCACCGAGACCTAGGCCGCGACCTGACCGACGGGAGGCTCCATGACCGGCACGCACGCCCACCGGCGCCGTTTCCCCGGCGCGGCAGCGGGTACGGCGGACGATATGACGTTGCTGACGATGGGCGCCGGCCAGCTCGACGAGGCACGGGTGTCGTCCGCCGGCCGGGCGTCACGGACCCTGCACAGCGGCACGCGGCTGCGCCAGACCCTCATCGCGCTCACCGCCGGGACGCGCATGAACGAGCACCAGAGTCCCGGCGACGCGACGGTGCAGTGCCTGCAGGGCCACGTCACCCTGCACACGCGCGAGCGAGCCATCGCCGTCGCCGCGGGGGTCCTGGTCGACGCGCCGCCGGAACGTCACGACCTCGTCGCCGACCAGGACTCGCTGGTCATCCTCACGGTCGGGGTCTCCTGACCCCAAGCGCGTCAGGACGCGGTCGCCGCCACGCGGGCGTGCAGGTCCGACACGACCTTCCGGGCCGACAGGAACGCGCCGTTCTGCCAGGCGGTGTAGTAGCTGAGGTGGTCGCCGGCGAAGTACGTGTTGCCGTCCGCCTGCAGCAGATGCTGGTAGGCCGCGCCCCGTCCGCCCGGCCAGCTCACCCAGGCGCCGAGGCTGTGCGGCTCCTTCGGCCAGGCGACGGAGAACGAGTTGTCGAACTCGCGGTGGTACACGTCGCCGTGGATCTTCGCGCCCTGCGCCAGTGCTCGCGTCTCGCGCTCGGCGACCGGCAGGTTCGTGTAGGCGCCGGAGTAGTAGCCGACCAGCACTCCCTTGCGGGAGAAGTAGCCGTACGACGGGTAGTAGATGCCGGACACGTCGAGGTTGGTGTGCGTGACACCGCCGTAGATGTCGAAGTCCTCCTCCCAGAACCGGCGCTTGAACTGGATGCCCATGCGGCCGCTGTTGGCACCCACCGGGACGGCGAGCGCGTCCTTCGTGGCCGGTGAGAAGTTCGACGGGATGCTCTTGAGCACCATCGGCGGGATCGTCACGACGCAGTAGTCGGCGTCCAGCACACGGGTGCGGCCGTTGGACCGGTACGTGACGCGCACCCCGTCGGGAGTGTTGTCGATTCCTGTGACCGGCGCGTCGTACGTGATGCGGCGGCGCCCGCCGATGGCCGACGCCAGCGCGGCGCTGATCTGGTCCATGCCGCCGACCGGCTGCCACATCATCATCGCCTGGTCGAAGCCGAACTCGAAGGCGAACCGGGTGCCGAGCTGCGACTGCAGCACGGCCGACATCGACGGCGGCGGCCCGGCGACGGTGCCCGGCTGGTCGCCGGCACCAGGTGGTTCGCGGTAGCCGCGCCGGTTGTTGCCGACGTACTTGCCGCCGGTCAGTCCGCCGAGGCTGTTGGCCAGCCCGACCAGCCGTTCGGCGTCGTTGGCGCTGAGCAACTGGTCGAGGGCGCCCTGGTCGGTGGCCGCGACGAGCAGCTCGGAGATGTAGCCGTAGACGTCCGCCTTGGCCTGCCGGTGCGTCACCCGGGTACTGGCCAGCTCTCCGTAGTCCACCGTCGCGGTGTTCTCGTGGTAGTAGAAGCCCTGGGCGTTCGCGTTGACCATCGGTTCCAGCTCGACGCCGAGCTCGCGGCAGTAGTCGATGGTCAGGTGGTGGCTCGGGATCCGTGACGGGCCGGCGTTGTAGTAGTGCCCGTCGTCGAACGTGCAGACCTGCGTGACGCCGTCGGTGTCGGTGAGGCGGTCGCCGCGGCGGATGGTCATCGCGCGCCCGCCGGGCTTCGACCGCGCCTCCAGCACGTGGCAGTCGTAGCCGGCCTTACCCAGCTCGTACGCGACGGTGAGCCCGGCCGTCCCCGCGCCCAGGATCACGACCTTCGTCCCGTTGGCCGCGGCCGGCAGGTCGCCGGGGCCCAGCGGCACGAAGTCACCGGCCTCCTCCGCGGCGTGTGCCGGCGAGGCGATCAGGCCGAGCGCCTCCATCGTCCCGTACAACGCAGTCGCTCCGCCGACCGCGCCGACCCTGGTGAGAAACCCGCGCCGGCTCACGCCCTCCGGCGTTCCTGCTGTCGTCTCCACGCTTGCCTCCATGGGTGGTCGAGTACGAGCCCTCGATCCACCTCTACGAGGCGATGTCGGAAAAGGATTGCACTGTCGGATTGCAATCTTGTACGCGACGACGTCAGTCGTGGCGCGGGCGGGCGGCCCGGCCCCAGGTGTCGAGCAGCCGCGCGGCCGATCCGCCGATCGGGCCGACGACGTCCTCGAGGACGCCCGGGTCCGGCAGTGCGGCCGTCTCGACCGCGGGCAGCGCCTCGGCGGCGGTGCCGATCAGCGACGAGCACACCGCCAGCAGGTAGTCCGGTACGACCAGGCGCGGGTCGACGCAGCCGACGACGGGCACGCCGGCGGCGGCGATGAGCGGGAACACCGTCCCCGGGATGCCGATCGCGACCTCGGCCCGCGCCGACGCCTGCAGGGACGGGACCGGGCTGATCTCGTACCGGCTCCACAGCGCCGGGTTCTCGCGCGGGTGCAGGCCGACGACGATGTGCTTGCCAGCCGCCTGGAGCGCCGCCGCGGCGTCGAGCAGCAGCTGGGTGCCGGGCGCGGCGCCACCGGTCTGGTCGGCGTAGGTGACGCTGGTGAGGACGAGGACGGTGTCCGGCTCCGGCGCAGGCGTGGGCAGCGCGTCGGTCTGCGGCGAGCCGACGACGCGGACCCGGCGGCGGGTGCCGAGGTGCCCGGCGAACGACCGGCCTTCCGCGGCGGACGACGACGTGACCAGCCGCTGCCGGCGCTCGAACTCGTGCGCCCGCGGTGCCTCGGCGGCGTTGAGGTAGGCCAGCGACGACGCGGCCAGCGGCGTGTGCCGGCCGAACGCGGCGGCGCAGTCGGCCGGCCAGTCCGTCGCGCCGGTCACGACGAGCAGGTCGGCCGCCGGCTCGTCGTCAGGCGTGACGACCGGGACGGTCTCGCCGGGCGCGATCTGCGACCGGTCCGGGACCAGCTGCCGGACATCCCAGCCGCGCCGCGCGATCTCCGGCAGCAGTGGCCGCACGTGGTAGGTGCCCCACGGCTCGTTCGTGGCGACGAGGATGCGCGGCGCCCGCGGCGCGGCGGCAACGCGCTCACCGGCGGCGGCGAGGCCCAGGCCGGCGAGCGTGCCGGTGACCAACGAGCGGCGGGACGGACGGGACGTTACGGTCATGCGGCGCACCGTACCCACGCAGTCCGGCGCCGACGTGAACGGCCGGTGAAGTCACCAGGGCACCGGGCGACCGTCGCGGAAGAAGCCGCCGGTGGGACCGTCGTCGGGCAGGGTGGCGGCCCAGACGATGCCGGCCGCACCCGCATCGACGGGCCGGCCGCCGGGTCCGCCCATGTCAGTGGCGACCCAGCCCGGGCAGATCGAGTTGACCAGGATCCCGTCGCGGCGCAGCTCGGTCGCGAGCATCCGGGTCACCGCGTTGAGCGCGGCCTTCGTCATGCTGTACGCGGGCGTGCCGCCGCCCATGCTCGCCAGGGACCCGCCCTCGCTCGACACGTTGACGATCCGCGGATGCGAGCTGGCGCGGAGCAACGGCAGCAGCGTCATCGCCAGCCGCCAGGGGCCGTAGACGTTGGTCTCGGCCGCCTCGCGGACGACGTCGAGGTCGGCGGACGCAGCACGCTGCCAGGTGTCGTAGTGGATGGCGGCGTTGTTGACCAGCACGTCCAGCCGCCCGAACTCGGCGCGCAGATAGTCGGCCAAGGCCGAGGCGTCGGACACGCTGGTGACGTCGAGACCGAACGGGACGACGGCGCCGGCCAGGCGCCCCGCCTCGGCCCGCGCCGCCGCGGGATCGCGCGCCGTCAGCACGACGGTGTGGCCGCGGGCGGCCAACCGGCGGCACACCTCCAGGCCGATCCCGCGATTGCCCCCGGTGACGGCGGCGACGGGTGCGGCGTCTGTCACGCCGCGACTCGCCCACCGGCACCGGCGGCGCAGCGGGCCGTCGCGACCTCGGTCAGGGCGCGGTCGCCCTCCTCGTACAAGGCGTGCAGCGTGATGGCCGCGATCCGGCCGTCCAGGACGCGGATGTCGTACCAGCCGGCGATCATCCAGGTGTCGCTGCGGTCGCCGTCGGCGAGGTGGTGGTAGCCGCGCACCGTCGTCACGCACCGCACGCCGTCACCGCCCGGAGCCGGGCTCGTCTGCACCGGCCCCGTCAGGTGCTGCGTCGCGTCGAAGCCGGGCAGCAGCCCACGCCACCGCTCCACGACCTCCGCCGCGGCCACCGTCTCGGCCGACCCACCCCACAGCGACGTGTAGTCGAGCCCGACGTCGCCGGCGAGGACGGCCACCACACCGTCCCAGTCCAGCGTGTCGACGGCATGGAGCAGAGCGGTCACGGCATTGGCGGCTTGCGCATCGGTCATGCCGTTCAGCCTGTCAAACGCGGAGCGGCGGAGGAGGATCGGATCCTGCGGTTCTCGCTCGGACGCAGGTCGGACGGCAGGAAGCCGGTGTGCCGGCGGAACGTGCGGCGGAAGTGGCTGACGTTCGACAGGCCCACCGCGTAGGCGATCTCAGGCACGCTCAACCGGCTGGTCAGCAGCAGCGACTTGGCCCGCTCCATGCGCAGCGACGTGACGTACTCGTGCGGCGCCAGGCCGGTCGACGCCTTGAAGGCGCGAGCGAAGTGGAACGGGCTCAGCGTCGCGGCGGCGGCGAGGTCGTCGACGGTGAGCGGGTCGCTCAGCCGCGCCTCGACGACGTCGGCGACGCGGTCCAGCAGGACGCGGTCCAGCCGCCCGGTGACCGCCCGCCGCGGTGGCGCGATGCCGGCGTAGTGCCCGACGACATGCTCGGCCAGCCGGTGCGCGAGCTCGCTGACCCGGATGCTGTCGACGTGGACGAGGCCGAGGTGGGCGCGCTTGAGGATCGACGCCGTCCCGAGCACGACGGCGTCGCGCACCCCGCGCAGCGGCTCGATCTCCGGCGTCCGCGACGACCCCGCCGCGGCGCGCAGCAGCTCGTCGCCGGGGTAGATCTCGACCAGCTCGTCGGGCCGGGTGACCTCGCTCCAGTACACCGGCGACCACCCGTTCGCGAACACGTCGCCGGGCCGGATGTCGAACCGGTGCCGCCGGCCGCCGGACTCGGTGACGACGCCGTGGTGCTCGGCGAACGAGACGCCGATCTGCTGCGCGCCGCTGACGGTGACGACGCCGGTGGGCGGGCTCCAGCAGTACACCGACCGCAGCCCCGGCCACTGCCGCTCCGAACGCCGTCGCATGGGACCAGTATCGGACCCGGGCCGTCGGTCACGCCCGCCAGTGCGACTCGCGCAGCGCCGACGGCGGCAGCCCTGTGACGTCCCTGACCTTGCGGGCGAAGTGGAAGCTGGTCTTGAAACCGCACCGGGCGGCGACCGAGCCCACGGGCAGGCCGGTCGAGGTGAGCAGCTCGACCCCCAGCGAGATGCGCCGATCCCACAGGTAGCGCACCGGAGTGGTGTTCATGTGCGTGCGGAACAGCCGGATCAGGTGCGCCGGCGTCACCGACGCCGCGCGGGCGATGTCGTCGAGCGTGATCGGATCGGCGACGTGCGTGTGGATGTAGAGCCGGGCGGCCTCGATCGGCGCCGGCAGCGCGGCCGGCAGGTTGCGGAACTCCGCGACGAACCGCCAGAGCAGCGCCGTGGCGAGGGCGTCGAGCAATGCGCCGTCGGCCGTGAGCCGGGTCTGCTCCGTGACGACCGCCTCGCGGGCGAGGTAGGTCAGCGCCGAGGAGAGCGGCCGGGTCGGGCGCAGCGACTCCAGCCAGCCGCGCATCTGCTCGGTGACGTTCTCGAGCCGGCCGCGGATCAGCGTCTGGCGGGTGTCGGCGGCGCGGTCGACGACGATCTCGTTGGTGTGGCCGGGCAGCAGCAGACACAGCTGACCCGCGGGCACGTGGCGGGGCGGCTGGGCGTCGACGGTCAACTCGATGGATCCGGAGTGGATGAGGATCAGGTGGATCTCGTGCTGGTGCCGCGGTCCGATGCGTGAGCCGGCCGGCTGGACGATCTCGCGCGCCGTGGCGTGCGCGATGCGCATCCGCCGCGCGCGGTCATCAATCTCAGATACAGAGCTGCCCATTGCAGCCATGTTAATCAAGGTCATGGACCTGCTCTCATATGGAGATGAACGAAGTCGAGACACATGTCCTGGTGATCGGCGGCGGCGTGGGCGGGGTCGCGGCCGCGCTGACGGCCGCCCGCCGAGGCCTCACGGTGGTGCTGACGGAGCCGACGGACTGGCTCGGTGGCGTGCTCACGGCGCAGGCCGTGCCACCCGACGAGCACGTGTGGATCGAGCAGTTCGGCTGCACGGCCACCTATCGGCAGTACCGCGACGCCGTCCGCGACTACTACCGCCGGCACTACCCGCTCACCGACGCCGCCCGCGAGATCCGCACGTTCAACCCGGGCGGCGCGAAGGTCTCCGGTCTGTGCCACGAGCCGCGGGTCACCGTCGCCGTCCTCGAGTCGCTGCTCGCGCCGTGGCGAGGATCGGGCCGCCTGCGGGTGCTGTACGAGCACGAGCCGGTCGAGGCGCACACCGACGGCGACCGTGTCGAGGCCGTGACCCTGCTCGACCGGCGCACCGGCGGCACCACGGTGGTCCGGGCCGACTGGGTGATCGACGCCAGCGAGACCGGCGACCTGCTGCCGCTGGCCGGCGTCGAGCACGTCACCGGGTCGGAGTCCGCTGCCGAGACCGGCGAGCCGCACGCGTCCGATGTCGCCGATCCGCTCAACATGCAGCCGGTGTCGGTCTGCTTCGCCCTGGACCATCGCGACGGCGAGGACCACACGATCGACCGGCCGGAGGGGTACGAGGAGTTCGCGGCCGCCCGGGCGATCGACTGGCCGAAGGGGCAGCTGTCGTTCGTGGCTCCGCACCCGAAGACGCGGCAGCCCGTCCAGCACCAGTTCTGGCCCAACCCGGACGACGACCCGGCGACGATCGGCCCCGACTACAACGACCAGCGGGTGCGGTCGCTGGACCGCAACCTGTGGACGTTCCGGCGCATCGCGGCGCGCCGGCACTTCCGGCCCGGCGCCTATCCCAGCGACATCACCCTGGTGAACTGGCCGCAGATGGACTACTGGGGTGGCCCGGTGTTCGGCGTCCCGGACGCCGCGGAGCACTCCGCCGCGGCGCGGCGGCTCAGCCGGTCGCTCCTCTACTGGCTGCAGACGGAGGCGCCGCGCCCGGACGGCGGCACCGGCTGGCCCGGGCTGCGGTTGCGCGCGGACGTCGTCGGCGACACCGCAGACGGGCTGGCGAAGACGCCGTACATCCGGGAGTCGCGCCGGATTCGGGCCGAGCACACGATCGTCGAGCAGGAGCTCTCGCTCGCGGTGCGCGGCGCGGCCGGTGCGGTCCGCCACCGCGACAGCGTCGGCATCGGGATGTACCGCATCGACCTGCACCCGTCCACCGGCGGCGACCCGTACATCGACATCGGCTGCTGCCCGTTCGAGCTGCCGCTGGGCGCGTTGCTTCCCGTGCGGGTGGACAACCTGCTGCCCGGCGCCAAGAACATCGGCAGCACGCACATCACCAACGGCGCCTACCGCATGCCCCTCGTGGAGTGGAACGTCGGCGAGGTGGCCGCTCACGTGGTCGCGTTCTGCGCCCAGCGGAAGGTGGCGCCGCGGGGCGTGCGCGCCGACCGCGCGCTGTTCGCCGAGTTCGCCGGCGAGCTGGACCGGGCCGGTATCGAGCGGCACTGGCCGTCGATCGCCGGTTACTGACAGCGCCCCACCGTCCGTCGTTCATCGAAGGAGATGACGTCATGCACGATCGCGGCTCTTCCGTGCTCGCCGGCTTCGCGGCGGCCCTGGTGATCTTGGCCGGCTGCGGTGCGGGAGCGGAGTCGTCGAGCTCCGACTCCGGCGAGGTGGTGATCACCTGCGCCACCTGCCAGCAGAGCCCGACCGACCCGTTCCTGCAGTACAACTACGAGGCCGCCCAGCGGTTCAACGAGCGCTACGCCGGGACGTACCGGGTCGAGACGCTGGAGAACCCCAACGCCGGGTCGAGCGACGACCGGCTGCAGTACTACCAGCGGCTGGCGATGGCCGACGACCTGCCGGACCTGTTCCAGCTGAACTCCGGTGAGATCAGGGCGCTGCAGGAGACCGGACGACTGCACGACTTCGCACCCGATCTCGCCGCGGACGAGGAGTGGGCCGGAACCTTCCACGACCACGTGTTCGACGCGCTGCGTGGCCCGGACGGCCAGATCTGGGCGATCCCGCAGCAGCGCGACGCCATCGGCATCTTCTACAACGCCGAGCTGCTCGAACGGGCGGGCTACGACGCCTTCCCGCCGACGTGGGACGAGTTCGAGCAGTTGGCGGCGCGGCTGCGGGCCGACGGGGTGACGGCGCTGGCGCTGGACGGTGACTGGGCCACGATGCTGATGTGGGTGCATCTCATCGGCACCGGCGGCGGCGAGGACTTCCTCATCGACGGCATCACCTCGGCGGACGGCTGGGCCGACGATCCCGCCGTGGTGGCGGCGACCGAGCGGCTGCGATCGTGGCACGTCGACGGCTATGTCAACGCCGACGCGTTCTCCGGCGAGTTCCAGAACGCCGCTGCGGCCTACCTGTCCGAGCAGGCGGCGACGATCGCCAACGGGCCCTGGTTCGTCAAGACCAACCTGACCGGCGATGCGGCGAGCCCCGGCCTCTATGAGAAGACCGGCTTCGCGCCGGCACCGGGCTGGTCCGCGGGCGAGCGCGGGGTGATCGTCGTCTCCGGTGCCGGCTGGGTGTCCGGCGCCACGGACGAGCGCGCCCTCACGGCGGTCCGGGAGTTCGTGCGGTTCGTGTCGTCGCAGGACGAGGTGCTCGCCCAAGCGGCCGCGACCGGTGCCAGTCCGCCGGTCGCCGTCGATCCGGACGCCATGGCCGCCGCCGAACTCGAGCCGCTGGCCACCGGGCTTGCCGAGGAGGCGGCCGAGGTGACGCACCGGTACCCGCACGTGCGCGTGCACGGCCCGGCCGGGTTCGGCGTGGCCTGGCGGAACCTGTGGCCCGCCTATGTCGACGGCTCGATGCCGGCGGCGGAGTTCCTCGACCGGCTCGCGGCCGATGCCCGGGCGCAGGCGGGCGGGTGAGGTGGGCGCCGCGCCGATCCCGCGCGGAGCACGCCGGGCGGTGGCCGTCTCGCTGCTGCCCGGCGCCGCGCTGTTCGCCACGTTCTTCCTGGTGCCGCTCGGCGTTCTGCTCGTCACCGCGTTCAGCCGGTGGGGCGGGCTGGAGCTGGCCTGGACCGGGCTGGAGAACTACCGGCGGATGCTCAGTGATCCGGTCTTCTTCGCCGCTCTCGGCAACACGCTGTTCTACGCGGCCGCCGCGGTCGCGGTGCAGGTGCCGCTCGGCGTGGCGGCGGGCATGGTGCTGGCGCTGCGCCCGCGGGGGTGGGAGGCGTTCCGGACGGTGATCTTCGTGCCGTTCGTGATCTCCGGGGCCGCCTACGCGCTCGTCTTCTCGATGTTCTACAACGCGAGAGCCGGCCTGCTGAACAACGCCCTCGCGGCGCTCGGCCTCCCCGGCGACCGGGACTGGCTCTTCGACACGACGACCGCGCGGTGGGCGGTCGCGGGCACCTTCGTGTTCGTCGTCGGCTTCGTGATGGTCCTGGTGATGGCCGAGATCGCGGCGATCCCGGACGAGGTCTACGAGGCCGCGCAGATCGACGGCGCGTCGTCCTGGCGCCAGGCCGTGCACATCACGCTGCCGCTGCTGCGTACCGTCATCGGCACCGTCATCCTCATCCGGCTGCTGGTCGACATCGGCATGTTCGACGTGGTGTTCATCCTCACCGCGGGCGGGCCGGACAACGCCACGGCCACCCTGGCCCTGTACGCCTACCGCGCCTACCTCAACGGTGAGTGGGGGTACGCGAACGCCGTCGGATCCACGATCCTCGTGGTCGGCATGGTGCTGATCGTGGCGGTCCGCCGGCTGTTCCGGGTGGGTGAGGGCCGATGAGCGCCGCCCGCCCTCGAATCTCGCGGCGCGCCGCACCACTGGCCTACGGGTTCCTCACCGTGGTCACGCTGCTGGCGCTGACGCCGACGGCCTGGGTGATGGTGTCCAGTCTCAAGACGGGGACGCAGGTCTTCACCGGTGCCGGCGTGCTGCCGGACCCGGTGACGCTGCAGGGCTACGTCGACGCCTTCACCCAGATCGAGCTGCATCACTACGTGCTCAACACACTGCTCTACGCGACCCTCGGCTCGGCTGGTGCGATCGCGGCCGCGTTTCTCGCCGCCTATCCGCTGGCCCGCTACGCGTTCCGGGGCCGCAGCACACTGGTGGCGGGGTTCTCCCTCGCCCTGGCGATACCGGTCGTGGGGCTGGCGACGCCGGAGTTCTTCATCATGCGCGAACTGGGACTGTTCGACTCCCGGGCCGGCATGGTGATCTTCTACGCCGCCCTGCAGTTCCCGTTCACGTTCGTCGTCCTCCGGTCCTATCTCCTGTCCACGCCGCGGGAGCTCGAGGAGGCGGCGGCGATGGACGGCGCGGGGTACTTCACGACGATGGTCCGGGTGGTCCTGCCACTGACCCGGCCGGCGCTGGCCACCGTGGCCGTCGTCTCCTTCGTGCAGATCTGGAACGAGTTCTTCTTCGCCAACCTGTTCCTCGTCTCGCAGGAGCACCAGAACGTCCAGCTCGCGCTGGCCGGGTTCCGGTCGCAGTTCGGCTTCAACGTGACCGGCGCGATCGCCGGCGCGACGATCGTCATGCTCGTGCCGATCATCGTCTTCGTCGCGCTGCAGCGCCAGGTCATCGCCGGGCTGACCGCGGGCGCGGTGAAATGACCGCGTCCGGATTTCGGACCTCGCGTCTTTCCTGCCGGACGACAGGACTAGCGTGTCCGCATGACCGTGACACCCTCGAAGCCCGACCTGAAGCCACACTCCCGGGCGGTCACCGACGGTCTCGAACGTGCCGCCGCCCGTGGGATGCTGCGCGCCGTCGGCATGACCGACGACGACTGGGAGAAGCCGCAGATCGGGGTCGCCTCGTCCTGGAACGAGATCACCCCCTGCAACCTGTCGCTCGACCGCCTGGCCAAGGCGTCGAAGGAAGGCGTACACGCCGGCGGCGGGTACCCGCTCGAGTTCGGCACCATCTCGGTGTCCGACGGCATCTCCATGGGCCACGAGGGCATGCACTACTCGCTGGTGTCGCGCGAGGTCATCGCCGACTCCGTCGAGACGGTGTTCGGCGCCGAGCGGCTGGACGGCGCGGTGCTGCTGGCCGGCTGCGACAAGTCCGCGCCGGCCATGCTGATGGCGGCCGCGCGGCTCGACGTCGCCGCGACGTTCCTGTACGCGGGGTCGATCCTGCCTGGTCGGGTGGGCGACCGCGAGGTCACGATCATCGACGCGTTCGAGGCGGTCGGCGCGTGCGCCCGCGGGCTGATCACCCGCGAGGAGGTCGACGAGATCGAGCGGGCCATCTGTCCCGGCGAGGGCGCCTGCGGTGGCATGTACACCGCCAACACCATGGCCAGCGCCGCCGAGGCGCTCGGCATGTCGCTGCCCGGCAGCGCCGCGCCGCCCGCCGTCGACCGCCGCCGCGACGGCTACGCCCGCAAGTCCGGCGAGGCCGTCGTCAACCTGCTCCGCCTCGGCATCACCACCCGCGACATCATGACGAAGGAGGCGTTCGAGAACGCCATCGCCGTCGTCATGGCGGTCGGCGGCTCCACGAACGCCGTCCTGCACCTCATGGCCATCGCGCACGAGGCCGGGGTGAAGCTGGAGCTCGACGACTTCAACCGCATCGGTGACCGCGTCCCGCACCTGGCCGACGTCAAGCCGTTCGGGCGGTACGTCATGACCGACGTCGACCGCGTCGGCGGCGTGCCGGTCATCATGAAGGCGCTGCTCGACGCCGGCCTCATGCACGGCGACGCGCTCACCGTCACCGGCAGGACTCTGGCCGAGAACCTCGCCGACATCGCCCCGCCGGACGTCGACGGCAAGATCATCCACGCCATGGGCGACCCGATCCACAAGACCGGCGGCATCACCGTGCTGCACGGTTCGCTCGCGCCCGAGGGCGCCGTCGTGAAGTCGGCCGGCTTCGACACCGACGTCTTCGAGGGCACCGCCAAGGTGTTCGACGGTGAGAGTGGTGCTATGAATGCAGTCGCCGCCGGCGACCTGAACAAGAACGACGTCATCGTCATCCGCTACGAGGGCCCGAAGGGTGGCCCCGGCATGCGCGAGATGCTGGCCGTCACCGGCGCCATCAAGGGTGCCGGCCTCGGCAAGGACGTCCTGCTGGTCACCGACGGCCGGTTCTCCGGCGGCACGACGGGCCCGTGCATCGGCCACGTCGCCCCCGAGGCGGTCGACGGCGGCCCCATCGCGTTCGTCCAGAACGGCGACCGCATCCGGCTCGACCTCGCCGCCCGCACGCTCGAGCTGCTGGTCGACGACGACGAGCTGGCCCGCCGCCGCGCGGCCTGGACGCCGCCGGCGCCGAAGCACGAGCGCGGCGTGCTGGCGAAGTACGCCAAGCTGGTCGGCTCGGCCGCCAACGGCGCCGTCTGCGACTAGGGTGCGCCGGGTGTCGCCGACCCGGCCAACGACGCCCGACCCACCCACATCGCCACGTTGATCATGGAGAAACCGGGGTTCCCGACGCCGCGGACCCCCGATTTCTCCATGATCATCAACCTTGTGGCGTACGGCCGGTAACGGACGGTCAGCCGCGGCCACGCAGGTGTCTGGCGATCACGCTCATGTCCTCGTCGCCCAGGCCGGCGGCGACGGCGTCCGCGACGACCCGGCGGTTGGTGACGGCCTGCGGCATCGGGGCGCCGGACGCCGCCGCGAGGTCGAGGATGAGGTCGAGGTCCTTGCCGACGAGGTCGAGCCGGAACGCGACCGGCGCCTCGTCGGGCCGCTCGAACGCTGCTCGCTTGTACTGGACGAACGGTCCGGCGGCGACGCTGTTCGCGAACACCTCGTACGCCGCCTCGCGGGACACGCCGGACCGCTCGGCCAGCACCAGCGCCTCGGACAACGCCTGATTGAGCGCGTGCACCAGCGCGTTGACGGCCAGCTTCATGGTCGCGCCGGCGCCGTGGCCGCCGACGTGGAAGACCTGCCGGGCCAGCAGGTCGAGCACCGGCCGGGCGCGGTCGAGATCGGCGGCCTCGCCGCCGGCCATGACGGTCAGCTCGCCGCGCTCGACCACCGGCACGCTGCCGGACACCGGCGTGTCCAGCATCGCCCCGCCGCCCGCGGCGACCAGCTCCGCCAGCTCGACCGCGGTGCGCGGCGCGACCGTGCTGGCGTCGGCGACGACGGTGCCCGGCCCGGCGCCCGCGGCGGCGCCGTCAGGCCCTTCGTAGGCGGCCCGGCAGGCGGCGTCATCGGCCAGCGAGACCAGCACGACGGGGCCCGCGGCGGCCGCCTCACGCGCCGTCGCCGCGACCCGGGCGCCGGTCGCCGCCGCCACGCCGGCCGCCCGCGCCTCCGTCCGGTTCCACAGCACCACGTCGACGCCGGCCTCGCGCAGCCGCGCCGTCATGGCCGCGCCCATCCGCCCGGCGCCGATCACTCCTACCGCGTCGCTCACGTCAGCATCCAGCCTCCGTCCACGTTGAGGTTGACGCCGTTCATCGCCGGGTTGCGCAGCAGGAACTCGACTGCGTCGGCGACGTCGGCCATGGTCGCCAGCCGGCCGATCGGCGTCCGTGAGATGTAGCCGTCGAGCACCTCGGGCGGCTTCGAGCTCCAGAACGGGCTGTCGCCGACGATGCCCGGATGGACGGCGTTGACCCGCACCGGCGCCAGCTCGACGGCCAGCGTGTGCACCAGCCCCGTGACGCCACCGTTGATCGTCGACACCGTCGTGGACCCCGGGTACGGCCGGTCCTTCGCCAGCCCGCCGAACAGCACGACGGCGCCGTCGGGCGCCATCCGCGGCAGCAGCGTGTGCACGACCTCGGTGTACCCGACCAGCTTCAGCGTCACCAGCCGCAGCGCGCGGCTGACGTCGTAGTCAACGGCGGTGTTCTGGTCGCGGTCGATGGCGGCGACGACAAGGTGGTCGACCTTCTCGACACCTTCCAGCGCGGCGCCGATGGCGGCCGGGTCGGACAGCTCGACGGCCAGGCCCCGGCAGCGCGCCCCGATCCCGGCCGCGATCGAACCGCAGCGGTCGCCGTCGCGGCCGGTGATGACGACGTCGTCGCCCGCCGACGCCCGGCGCTTGGCCAGCTCCAACCCGATGCCGGACGTGCCGCCGACGATCACGATGGACTTCGACTCCGTCACGCCGAACCTCCCAGGGCGTCGCGCAGGTAGTTCCAGTCGCGGGCGAACCGGTACGAGTATCGCGGCGGCGGCGCCGGCGCCTGCGTCTCCAGCCAGCGCAGCGTGCCGCCGCCGGCGTTGCGGAACGCGTGTGGGCAGCCGACCCCGGCCCAGGCGACGTCGCCGGCCTCGAGCAGGTACGTCTTGCCGTCCAACGACGCCTCGACCGTCCCCTCCAGGATGAGATAGGTCTCCTCGAACGGGTGATCGTGCGGGGTGGTCGCGCCGTCGGGGTCGTACTGCACCATGAACATCGTGGTCAGGACGGCGCCGAGGTCGCTGTCGACCATCTGCTTGACGTTGATGCCGCCGTAGACGAGCAGTGCGGTGCGCATGCTGGCCGAGACGGCGAGCAGGTCCTGCGACTGCTTGGCCGGATCCATGTGCCCCGGCCGGATGGTGCCGAACCGGTACGTGCGCGGGTCTCGAACATCGATGTCGGCGACGGGCCTCACGTCGTCCAGCGGCGGCACCAGGAACGTGTCGCCGTCGAAGTCGTCACGCGGCATCGGCCCCTGCATCTCCGCCCACCGCGCCGGCCGGTCGCCGTCGCCCCGCCATGCGTGCGGCAGCGCGACCGGCAGCACGCCGTAGTCGCCCTCGGACACCCGGTACGACCCGTCCGGCGTCGTCAGGATCGCCGACCCGGAGAGCACGTGGAAGCTCTCTTCGAACGAGTGGACGTGCGCCGGTACCGACCCTCCGGGGTCGAGCTCGCACACGCCGAAGCCGGTGTGGACGGCGCCGGCCTGCTCGCCGACGACCGTCCACCGCCGGTAGCCGGTGGCGCCGGCGGCCCAGCCCGCGGGCGACGCGAACCCGGCCTGCGCCGCCCTCTGGACCAGATGCCGCTCCGTCATACCGCTGCCGCCCGGCTCTGCCGCTCGGCCGCGGCGAGCAGCCGGTCGCGGGCCGCCTCGACCAGATCGCGGGCGCGGCCGGCGTCGGCGAGCAGCCGCCCGTCGCGCTTGCGGACCACGCCGTCGACGATGACGGTCTCGACGTTGGAGACGTCGGCGGCCAGCACGACCGCGGCGACCGGGTCGATGACGGGGGCGACGTTGAGCGCCGTCGCGTCGATCAGCACGACGTCGGCCCGCTTGCCCGGCGTCAGCGACCCGGTGCGGCCGTCCAGCCCGGCCACCCGCGCGCCGTTGATCGTCGCCATCTCCAGCATCTGCCGGGCCGTCGGCATGGTCTCGGGGACGCCGGTGTTGGCCTCCCAGCAGGTCGCGTTGATCCGCGCCCGCTCTCCAGCGAACGCCGCCCGCATCTGCGTGAACATGTCGCCCGGCACTGTCGTGACGACATCGACGGACAGGCTGGGCGGGAGCTCGAACTGGTAGCTCTTCGCCACCGGCGGCCAGCCGTGTCCCATCTGCAGCTCGACCTGCGCGGCGATCGAGATGGTGCCGCCGGTGTCGCGGACCCGCCCCCACTCGTGGTCGCTGAAGTAGCAGCAGTGCACGTACGTGGTGTCGGGACCGAGCAGCCCGAGCCGGTCCAGTTGCTCGACCATGGCGAACCGGCCGGCCAGCCGCCCCATGGCGACGTGGACGGTGATCGGGATGCCCAGCTCGCGGGCGAGGTTCCATTCCGACGCCACCACGTCGTCCTGGCAGAAGCCCGGCCCGCGCGTGGCCAGGCCCATGGTGAGCAGGCCGTCGTCGCCGGAGAAGTACGTGCTGCGGACCCGGCGCACGTCGTCACCCGGGATGACCTCGGCGCTGTTGAACCAATACTTCGCCAGCGACGTGTTCGCCGAGCCGTAGGCGTACTGGGCGCGCAGCCCGGCCTCCTGCAGCCCGGCGATGGCGGCGTCGGGGTGCTCGGGGGTGTTGTTGATGTGCGACCAGTCGACCAGCGTCGTGATGCCGGCGTTCAGGCACTCCAGCGCGCCGGCCAGGTTGCTCGCGTAGACGTCGTCGGGCCGGTAGAGCGGGGCGAACGTGTCGAGGACCTCGACGAAGTAGTCGTCCAGCGTGGCGTTCGGCGCGCACGTGCGGATCGCCGTCTCCCAGGTGTGCCGGTGGGTGTCGACGAAGCCGGGCACGACGATGCGGCCGGTCGCGTCAATGGTCTCGGTATCGGCGACCTCGTCTGAAAGCCCCGGCTGGACGGCGACGATCGCGCCGTCCTCGATGAGGATGTCGGCACCGGGGAGGTCGCCGATGCCCGGATCCATGCTGATCACGTGGCCGTTGCGGAGCAGGAGTCGGGTGCTCATGGACCATCCCTTCGTTGCGAGGCGGTCGCAGCCGACCGCAGGGTCTGACGTCAGTCCTCGATGTATGGCGGGCGGTGTTCAGTACTTCGTGAGGCTCCTGACGGCGTCGACCACCTTGTCCACGGTGGGGATCACCTGGTCCTCCAGCGCGTCGGCGAACGGCAGCGGCACGTTGGCGCCCGCCACGCGCTTGACCGGCGCGTCCAGCAGCTCGAACCCCTCGTCGGCGACGACGGAGACGATGGTGCCGCCCCAGCCGCCCTGGTAGGGGTTCTCCTCGACGACGACCAGCCGCGACGTACGCTCGACGGAGCGCAGCACGGCCGCGACGTCCAGGGGGATCAGCGTGCGCAGGTCCAGCACCTCTGCCGCGACGCTGTCGTCGGCCGCCAGCCGCTCCGCCGCGGTGAGCGCCAGCGGCACGGTCGACGCGAGCGCGACCAGCGTGACGTCGTCGCCCTCGCGCAGCACGGCCGCCTCGCCGAACGGCACCACGTGGCCGTCGGGCGCCGGTGCGCCCTTGCTCGCCAGCAGCCCCTTGTGCTCGAAGAACACGACGGGGTCGTCGCTGCGGATCGCGCTGGCCAGGAGGCCGACGACGTCGGCGGGCGTCGACGGCGCGGCGATCTTCAGGCCGGGGACGGTCAGCACCCAGTTCTCCACCGCCTGCGAGTGCTGCGCGCCGAAGCCCAGCCCGCCGCCGTTCGCCGTCCGGATCACCAGCGGCACCGTGACCTGCCCGCCGGTCATGTACCGGACCTTCGGGATCTCGTTGGCGAGGTAGTCCCAGCAGCAGGCCAGGAAGTCGCTGAACATGATCTCGGCGACCGGGCGCATGCCGGTCATCGCCGCGCCCATGGCCGCGCCGACGATCGCCTGCTCGGAGATCGGGGTGTCCCAGACGCGCTCCGGGCCGAACTCCTCGAACAGGCCGACCGTGGTCTTGAAGACGCCGCCGGCCGCGCCGATGTCCTCGCCCAGGCACACGACCGCCGGGTCGCGGCGCATCTCGCGCGCGATCCCCTCGGCCACCGAGTCCCGGTAGGTCACGACGTCCTGGGATGTCGTCACGTCCGCCATGCGGCACCTCCGTCCGCCCACACGTCGGTGAATGCCTCGCTCAGGTCGGCCTCGGGGGCGGCCCTGGCGTTCGCGACGGCCCGCTCGACGACGGCGGCCGCGCGGTGCTCGGCCGCCGCGATGTCGTCGCCGCTCGTTCCGGCCTCGCGCAGCCGGTGCGCCGACACTGTCAGCGGGTCGCGTTCCAGCCACCGTTCCAGCTCGCCGTCGGGCCGGTACTTCCCCGGGTCGGTGCGGCTGTGCCCGTAGTGCCGGTAGGTGTGCGCCTCGAGCACGGTGGGTCCGTCGCCCGCGCGGGCCCGCACCGCCGCGCGGGCGACGGCGTCGCGCACCGCCACCACGTCGTTGCCGTCGACGACCTCGGCCGGGAGGCCGTACGACTGGGCGCGGCCGGCCGCCGGGTGCTCCGCGGCCGTGACCGCGCCGATCGGCGTGTATTCCATGTAGAAGTTGTTCTCGCAGACGAACAGCACCGGCAGCCGCCAGACCGCGGCGAGGTTGAGCGCCTCGTGGAACGCGCCGATGTTCGTGGCGCCGTCGCCGAAGAACGCGACCGCCACCTGCTCGGTTCCGCGCAGCCGGGCCGACCACGCGGCCCCGACGGCCATCGGCAGGTGGGCGCCGACGATCGCGTACGAGCCGAGCATGCCCGACTCGGCCTTCGTCAGGTGCATCGAGCCGCCCTTGGCCTTGTTCAGCCCGGTGGAGCGCTGCATGAGCTCGGCCAGGCACTCCTCGGGCGTGGCGCCCCAGGCGATGGCGTGGTGATGGCCGCGGTAGGTGGCGAACGCGTAGTCGCCGTCGCGCAGCGCCGCACGCGCCCCGACGGCGACCGCCTCGTGCCCGGCGGCCAGGTGCGTCGTCCCCTTGACCAGGCCGGACATGAAGAGGTCGTGCGCCGCCTTCTCCGTCCGGCGGATGACTGACATGGTCTCGTGCAGGGCGAGCAGGCCGGTCGCCGTCGTCGTGTCGGTCATGGGGTGGCCCCGTTGGTGTTGAGGTGCGACTGCGACTCGCGCAGCGAGTTCAGTTCGCCGCCGACGGTCCAGTACTTGCGGCCGGCGACCAGCAGCTCCTCGGCCGGGAACTTGGTGATGACCTCGCAGCCGTCGGCCGTCACCACGACCTCCTCCTCGATGCGCGCGGCGGACCAGCCGTCGGCGGCCGGCCAGTACGTCTCGAGCGCGAAGACCATGCCCTCCTCGAGCACCTCCGGATGGTCCAGCGACACCAGCCGCGAGAAGATCGGTTTCTCCCAGATCGACAGCCCGACGCCGTGGCCGTACTGCAGCGCGAACGCCGCCTCCTCGTCGGGGAAGCCGAACTCGTCGGCCCGCGGCCACAGCGACACGATGTCCGCGGTCGTCGCGCCCGGTTTGACCTCGGCGATGGCGTGGTCGATGAACTCGCGGCAGCGGGTGTACGCGTCGCGCTGGGCCGGCGACGCGCTGCCGACGGCGAACGTGCGGTAGTAGCAGGTGCGGTAGCCGTTGTAGCTGTGCAGGATGTCGAAGAACGCGGGGTCGCCGGGGCGGACGATGCGGTCGCTGTACACGTGGGGATGTGGCGAGCAGCGTTCGCCGGAGATCGCGTTGACGCCCTCGACGTACTCGCTGCCGAGGTCGTAGAGGACCTTGCTGACGACGCCGACGCACTCGTTCTCGCGCACGCCCGGCCGCAGGAACCCGTACAGCTCGTCGTACGCGGCGTCGACCATGGACGCGGCGTGCGCCAGCAGCGCGATCTCGTCCGGCGTCTTGATACGGCGGGCCTCGAGGAACACCTGCTGGCCGTCGACGACGCTGAGATTCTGCTCCTGCAGCGCCGCGAGGACCGGCATCTCGGCGACGTCGATGCCGACGGGCTCGTTCTGCAAGCCGTGGTCGGCGAGCACCCGGGCGATCTTCGCCGCGACGTCATCGGCGATGCCGGCGCTGGGATGGAACGCGCCGCGCAGCGTCGAGATGCCGGCCCGGGCGCGGTTGGTGCCGTCGAGCCACGGGTTGTACAGCTGGTGGTGCCGGGCCGCGGAGCCGAAGTCCCACACGATGGGCTCGCCGCCGCGTGGGAGCAGCGCGAACCGGATCAGCTTGTCGACCGCCCACGTCCCGATGTGCGTCGACGTCATGTACCGGATGTTGGCGAAGTCGAAGGCCAGCAGCGCGCCCAGCTCCGAGCGGTCCAGCGCGGCGCGCAGCCGGTCGAGGCGTTCGCGGCGCAGCCGGTCGAAGTCGATGCGCTCTTCCCAGTCGACCGCGTTGGGCCCGTAGGTGCGTATCGGCATTGCGCAGGCACCTCCTCGGCAGGCTCGCCGGGAAGTCCGCTCCGGCGAGAACCTGTTCAACTACACTTACCATCCGAGTGAAGCGGAGCCGGACGCGTGCGTCAACCCGGTAAGCTGCGCTCAGCCATGGTCAACAGGGAACGGAGACCGCGTGAGTCCGTCGGCAGTGCCCCCGATCGGCGAGCGCATCCGCCAGGAGCGGATGCGCAAGGGCGTCAGCGCCCGCGGCCTGGCGCGCGAGATCGGGGTCTCGGCCAGCCTGATCTCCCAGATCGAGACCGACAAGAGCCAGCCGTCGGTCAGCACGCTGTACGCGATCACCACGGCGCTGGGCATCTCGATCGAGGACATCTTCGCGCCCGTCGACGGCGCCGAACCTGCTGGTGACGGCGGCGGGCAAGGCGGCGGCGACGTCCGCGTCGACATGGTCGTGCCGCCGGCCGGCGTCGCCGTCGCGCCCAGCGAGGCGGCCGCGGAACCGGCGTCGGCGTCGGTCCCCGAGACCATCAGCGCCCTGCGGCACCTCGGCTCCAGCCGACGGCGGGTCGGCCCGGTGGTGCGGGCGTCCGAACGCGAGGTGCTCACGCTCGACTCCGGCGTCACCTGGGAACTGCTCGGCCAGGTCCCCGACGCCCACACCGACTTCCTGCGCATCACCTACCAGCCGGGCGGGTCGTCGTCGAGCTCCGGGCTGCTCATGCGGCATTCCGGCACCGAGTACGGGCACGTCCTGAGCGGTGAGCTGGTGCTGACTCTCGGGTTCGAGGAACACCACCTGCACGCCGGCGACTCCGTCTCCTTCGACTCGACGATGCCGCACGCCTACCGCAACGACGGCACCGAACCGGCCGTCGGCATCTGGTTCGTCCTCGAGCGCCCCGCCTGACCAAATGGCTCTCTTCTGCTGCTTCCGTGGGTCCTTCTAGTCTGTGGTTCGCCGCGGTGGACGACGATTGGGGCGTCGAACGTGGCTTGTTCGGCGTCGTCGGTGGCGCCGCCGCGTTCCCCGGTGGTCGCATCTCGTTGGGCGGGTGACACGTTGGCCGGGGGTTCGTGGCGTTGGTCGTTCCCCTGCTGCCCGATTGTCTTGGCCGCGGACCCGCGCCTCCGCGGCTAAGAACGGGCGGCTATCAGGGGGACGGGGCAAGTGCGGGCACGCCCGAGCCCGGTGGGCGTGATTTGGTGTGGCGTCGGTGCTGGTGGACAGCGTTGATCATCGGCGATCGTCCACGCCTAGCAGCAGAAGAGCCGGAAATGCTCACCTGAAGTAGGGGTGTTCACGCGCTCCCACCCATCTGGTCAACCGAAGGCGCCTAGCCCGACGCCCCAGGACACCAAACGCACACCGTCACGTTGATCACGGTGAAACGCCCCTTTCCAGTGCCTCGAAAGGGCACCTTCTCCATGATCGTCAACTTCTGGCTGGCGGTAGCACCAGAAATCCTCGCGATGTAGCGGATCCCGGATGATCAAGGTCGCCATCGATGTCACGTCGGCCGTAACGGTCAGCGGGGCTGTGTACCTTACCGCGTGTTACGGGCGATGAACAACGCTATTGCACGCAGTGTTCAGTTCTCCTACACTCCTGGCCCAGAGCTGCGTCCCACCCGCTGCCCGGATCCGGGCAGATCGGAACGACCCGTGGGAAGGCGGTGTCGGCTGATGAGTGAGGATGAACACCGAGCCGAGCGAGGTTCGGGACCGTCCCGGCGCGAGGTGCTGCGGACGGGAGCGGCTGCGGGAGTCGCGGCAGCCATGGCGGGAGCGGGGGCGCACGCCGCCCACGCCGCGCACACGACGACATCTACTGGGACCACCACCACGACCACCCCAGGCGTCCGCGGTGACACCGACCTCGCGCTGGTCAATGGGCGCATCCACACCATGGACGCGAACGACACCGTCGTGTCGCACGTGCTGATCCGCAACGGCCGGTTCATCGCGGTCGGCGACGGGCCGATGCGTGCGCAGGGGCGGCCGTTCGACGTCGTCAACCTGCGTGGCCGCACGGCGATCCCCGGGATCATCGACAACCACAACCACATCGTGCTCATGGGCAATCGGCCCGGCCACCACACGCCGCTGGAGAACGCGTACTCCGTCGCCGACGTCCAGGAGACCTACGCGTTACGGGCCAAGGACCTGCCGGCCGGCGCGTGGATCACCACGATCGGCGGCTTCCACCGCAACCACCTGGTCCCGCCGGACCAGCCGCCGCGCCTGCCGACCCGGGCCGAGCTGGACGAGGCCGTCCCGGACCACCCGGTCTATCTGTCTGAGAGCTTCAGCGGCCCGTCCGCCACGAACAGTGCAGGCCGGGCGTTCTTCGCCGGCCTCGGCATCCCGGTCGGCGATGACGGGTCCATCGTCGCAGGCAACCCGACCGGCCGGGCGACCCTGGCGCTGCGGCAGACGCTGCTCACGCCCGACGAGCGCAAGCGCGGCACCGTCGACGCCATCGCGTACGGGCTGAGCCTCGGCGTGACGACCCACCTCGACCAGGGCGCGTTCCAGGCCACCAACACACCGTCGGACGGCGCGGCCCACGAGGACAACTTCACGATGCACCTGCCGTTCCTCAGCCTGCTCGAGGAGCGCCGGCTGGACGCGCGGCTGCGCATCAACTTCTTGCACATGGAGTCCGACCAGGGCACGCCGGAGCTCGCGGCGCGGCTGCGCAACGCGTTCCCGTTCTTCGGCGGCGACCTCGCCCGCACCGGCGGCATCGGCGAGTTCATCGCCCAGGGCACCGGGCCTGCCAGTCCGTTCCTCGCGGCGGCGCGCAAGGTCGCCGCGGCCGGCTGGCGCGCCGAGGTGCACTCGCTCAGCGCCACCGACTTCCAGCAGGAGATCCAGGCGTTCGAGGCGGTGAATGCCGAGACGCCGATCACGGACCTGCGCTGGGTGGTGGCGCACGTCCCGTTCATCACGCGGGAGTACGTCGACCGGCTCGACGCGCTGGGCGGCGGCCTCTCGCTCACCGGCTGGCGGTACCTCGCCGGTTCGCCGGCACAGAACGGGCCGCCGTTCCGGATGATCGCCGACAGCGGCATCCACGCCGGCATGAGCTCCGACGGCATGCAGATCGCGCCGATGAACCCGTGGCTGCACATGTACTACGCCACCACCGGACGCAACGCGCGCGGCGTCCTGATCAACGACGGCCAGCAGCTCACCCGGCCCGAGGTGCTGCGCCTCTACACCCGTGACAACGGGTGGTTCCTCCGCGAGGAGGACGAGCTGGGCTCCATCGAGGTGGGCAAGCACGCCGACCTCGCCGTCCTCGACCGCGACTACTTCACCGTCCCGGACGAGGAGCTCAAGCAGCTCCGCTCGCTGTTCACGGTGGTCGGCGGCCGCGTCGTCCACGATCCGGGCAGGTGGGCCCGATGACCGGGATCAGCCGCCGCGGCCTCCTGACGGGCGCGCTCGCCGCCAACCGCGACACCGGCGCCGCCGCCGACCTCGTCCTCACCAACGGCCGCATCCACACGATGGACGATCACGGCACGGTCGCCCGGGCGGTCGCCATCCGCGACGGCCGGTTCGTCGCCGTCGGGAACACGGTCCCGAACCCGGGCGGCAACGGCCGGTCCATCGACCTGCGCGGCCGCACCGTCGTGCCGGGCCTGATCGAGAGCCACACGCACTTCGTCAGCCTGGCCAACCGGCCCGGCTACCACGTGGCGCAGCTGGAGCTGGCGAGCAGTATCGCCGAGGTCCAGGAGCTGCTCGCCGCCCGCCGCCCCGACGTCCCGGAGGGACAGTTCATCACCGCACTCGGCGGCTGGCACCCCCGGCAGTGGGCGGAGCAGCGGCTGCCGAGCCTGGCCGAGCTCGACGCGGCTGTCCCGGACCGGCCGGTGTTCCTGCTGCAGACGTTCGCCGGGCCGTCGGTGACGAACACGCTGGGCAAGCAGTTCTTCGAGACCGTCATGTCGCCGCTGGCCGGGCCGGTCGCCGTCGCCGAGAACGGCGCCATCGCCCCGGGCCTGCAGACGACCACGGCGCTCTACCACCTGCGGGTGCGGCAGACGTTCGACGACAAGCGGCGCAGCGCCTTGGACGCCATGGCGTTCTCCGCGCAGGTCGGCGTCACCACTGTGCTGGACCAGGTGCTCCCGCCGTCACCGGGACCGCTCATCCCGACCCAGGCGCTGTCGGGCCTGGACCACTACCGCATGTACGACGCCTGGCTCTCGCTGCACCGAGAACGCAGGGCGTTCATCCGGCTGCAGACGAACTTCCTGCACAACCAGGGCAACATCCCGGCACTCGGTGACCTGCCGAACCAGCTGCCGGAGCTGCGCGAACGGCTCAAGCACCAGTTCCCGTTCTTCGGCGACGACATGTTCCGCACCGGGGCGATCGGGGAGTGGGCCGCGCCGATCGGGGCCGGCGCCGTCTGGTTCGAGGCGCAACGGCTCGTCGCCCGGGCCCGCTGGCGCAACGAGAACAGCCCCGGCAACCTCGCCGCGCTGACCCAGGTGGTGAACGCGTACGAGGCGGTGAACGCGGAGTTCGGCATCACCGACCTGCGCTGGGGCGTCCAGCACGTCAACGAGGCCACGCCGGAGCTGCTGGCCCGGCTGAAGGCGCTGAACTGCGGCGTCTCGATGTCGGGCTTCCGCTGGCTGCAGGGCAACCCTGGACCCAACCCCGTCGGGCCGCCGTTCCGAATGATCGTCGACAGCGGCATCCCGGCCGGCCTGCACGAGGACGGCGTGCACATCGCGCCGCACAACCCGTGGTTCGCGTTGCACTACGCGACCACCGGGCTCAACGTGCTGGGACAGCCGATCAACGGCGACCAGCAGCTCAGCCGGTACGAAGCGCTGCACGCCTACACCAGGGCCAACGCCTGGTACCTGACCCGCGAGGACCGCCTGGGCTCCATCGAGCCGGGCAAACTGGCCGACCTCCTGGTCCTCGACCGCGACTACTTCACCGTCTCCGATGCCGACCTGCGGCGCACGCTCCCCGTGCTCACCGTCGTCGGCGGCGAGATCGTCCACGACACCGGCGCCCTGCGGGTGCGGTGACGAGGAGGGAGCACCGACATGAGGACCCGATCGCTGACCGCCCTGTCCGCCACGGTGGCGTTGACGCTGTTCATCACCGCCGCCTGCTCTGATGACGACGAGCCCAGCACCGAGCCGGCGCCGGGCGCGGTCGAGAGCCCGGGCGGCGACACCGGCGCGCCGAGCGGGGACCCGATCGTCGTCGGCTCCACTCTGTCGCTGACCGGCGCGTTCGGTCCGACGGGCATCATCCACCAGATCGCCGGCGAGCAGTTCGTCGAGCAGCTCAACGAGAGCGGCGGGCTGCTCGGCCGGCCGGTCGAGTGGCTGGTGCTGGACGACGAGTCCGACCAGGCGCAGGTCACGGCGCTGTACGAGCGGCTGATCGGCCAGGAGGGCGTCGACCTCATCATCGGGCCGTACGCCACTCCCAACATCATCTCGGCGATGGCCGTCGCCGAGCGCCACGGACTCACGATGCCGCAGCACACGGCCGTGCTCGCGCCGCTCATGACGTACGAGTGCCAGTTCCCGGCCTGGTCCATCGGCCCGACACCCAACGAGTACGTCCCCGACCAGGTCTTCGACGCGCTCGAAAGCCTGCCGGCGCCGCCGCAGCGGGTCGCGTTCGTCATCAACCAGGGCGGGTCGACCGACTTCATCGCCCAGGGCTCGCCCGACGACGACAGCGACCCGGGCGCCGTCTCGATCGCCGAGGACCGCGGCTACGAGGTCGTCGCCGAGATCAGATACCCACCGGACACCACCGACTGGGCGCCGATCGCGCAGCAGATCCGCGACGCCGACCCCGACTTCGTGTTCAACAGCGGCCTGGCCGTCGACCCCGTCAACCTGTTGCAGGCCATGGAGCAACTGGGCTACCGGCCTCCGATGATGTTCAGCCTGTTCCCGGCGCCCGGCCCGCTGCTGGGCCTGGGCGACGTCGCCGACGGGCTGCTCTCGGTGTCGATCTTCGAACCGAACGACGCGCTGATCCAGCAGGCCGGGCCCGAGGCGCAGGCGATCGTCGACGAGTTCCAGTCCCGCGCCGCCGCCGAAGGGCTGCCGTACACCGCGTTCGAGACGCAGGCCACGGCGTCGTGGAACGCCTGGGAGATCCTCGTCGCCGCCGTCGAGGGCAGCGGCGGGACCGACCAGCAGGCGATGTGCGACTACCTGCACGAGAACGGCGTTGACACCACGTTCAGCGGCCACCTCGAGTTCGACCCGGACGACAACAACTTCTGGCCGAGCACGCAGGGCCTGAAGCAGATCCAGAACGGCGACTGGGTCATGGTCTGGCCAGCCGACCGCGCGGCTGCGCAGCTCCAGCCGCCGGTCGGCTGAGCCTCGAGCCGCGAGGGAGTCGCGCATGACCACACTCCAGGCCGCGCTCAGCGGTGCCCTGGTCGGGGGCATGTTCGCGGTCATGGCCGCGGGCCTGTCCCTGACGTGGGGCATGCTGCGGGTCATCAACCTGGCGCACTTCGGACTGATCCTCGTGGGCGCCTACCTGACCTTCGAGCTGGCGACGTCGTGGGGCATCGACCCGATCCTGACCATCGTCCTGACCGTGCCGCTGATGTTCCTCGTCGGCGCGGGCCTGCAGTGGGCCTTCGACCGGCTCGGCGTCGAGGAGTTCGCGTCGCTGCTGGTCAGCTTCGGCCTGCTGATCATCGTCATGCAGACGGTGAGCAACGTGTGGAGCGCCGACTTCCAGCGGATGCCCGGCGACGTCAACCCGTACGCGACGCAGTCGGTGTCGCTCGGGCGGTTCGTCTTCCCGGCGCCGACGCTGATCGCCTTCGTCTTCGCGGTGGTCATCGTGGTCACCGCCGACCAGGTGTTGCGGCGCACGTTCGCGGGGCGGGCGCTGCGGGCGTTCGCCGAGGACCGCGCCGTCGCGTCGGCGTTCGGCATCGACCACCGCCGGCTCGGCATGGTGCTCGCGGGGCTGTCGGCGGCCTCCGCCGCGGTCGCCGGCATGCTCTTCGCGCTCGGCAACGCCGTGACGCCGTCGACACCGTTCGAGTGGATCGGGGTGGTGTTCGCGGTGGTGATCCTGGGCGGGATCGGACAGGTCGGCGGCGTGCTGCTGGCCGGGGTACTGGTAGGGACGCTGTCGGCGGTGGTGTCGGCGACGTGGTCTCCGGCACTGTCGCCGCTGGTGCTGTTCTCGGCGATCATCCTCGCCCTGCTGTTCCGGCCGTACGGGCTGCTGACGGTGCGAGGTGCGCGGTGATCGCCGCTCGCGGCCTCGGCGGCTTCGCGGTGGTGTTCATGGCGCTGGCGGCGTTGGCCGTGTGGCGCGAGGATCTCGGCCTGCCGATGTTCTACCTGGTGCTGGCGTCGACGGCGCTGTTCTGGGTCGCGCAGGCGACCAGCTGGAACGTGCTGTCCGGCTACAGCGGCTACTTCAGCTTCGGGCAAGGCGCGTTCGTCGGCGTCGGCGCGTACACGACGGCGGTGCTCGGCGGCCGGCACGGCGTCGACTTCTACCTGACGGTGCCGGTGGCGGCGGTGTTCTCGGCCGTCCTGGCGCTGATCGTGGGCGGGCTGGCGTTCCGGCTGCGCTCGTTCCGCGGCGAGATCTTCGCCCTGCTCACCCTGGCGGTCCCGTTCATCCTGGCGGCCTTCGCGCGGGTGAACAGCGAGATCGACGGCGGCCAGGGCGTCGTCGTCCCGGTGCCCGAGTTCCCGGAGTGGATGGGTCAGTTCCAGGACTTCCTCTACCTGCTCAACCTGCTCGTCGCCGTCGTGGCTGTCGCGGCGGCGTTCGCGATCCAGCACACCCGGTTCGGCTGGGCGCTGGCGTCCATCCGCGACGCCGAGGACGTCGCCGAGGGCCTGGGTGTGGCGACGTTCCGCTACAAGATGCTGGCCATCGCCGTGACGGGCCTGATCGGCGGCGCGGCCGGCAGCCTGTTCGCGCTGCAGATCGGCTTCGTCACCGTCGAGAGCGTGTTCGGCCTGACGATCCCGCTGTTCGTCATCGTCATGAGCGTGCTCGGCGGGCGGACGCATTGGTTCGGCCCGGTGCTCGGCGCCGTCGTCATCGTGCTCATCCAGGACCGGCTGTCCGCGTCCGGGTTCGAGGGCTGGAACCTCATCGTGCTCGGCGCGATCCTCGCCGTGCTGGTGGTCGTGGCGCCGGACGGGTTGCAGGCGCGGCTGTGGCGGCGGCCGTGGCCGGCCGTGGCGGCATTGGTGCTCGTGACTGGGGTGCTGGCGGTCGTGGACGCGTGGGGAACGCCGCTGGACTGGTTCGTCTCCGGCGTACTGGCCGCCGTCGCCGTCGTGCTCTGGCCGGGCCACGCGCCCGCGTCCGCCGAGCGCCGTCCGCCGGCCCCCGACCACGTTGATCTTGGAGAAATCGGGGAATCAACCGGGCATTCCGGGCAGCAACTCCCCGAGAACTCCAAGATCAACGGAGAGCCGGGGGAGGTGCTGGTCGAGTGCCGCGAGGTCAGCCGGTACTTCGGCGGCGTCCGGGCGCTCGACGGCGTCAGCCTCCAGCTCCGCGCGGGCGAGCTCGTCGGGCTGGTCGGCCCGAACGGGTCCGGCAAGACGACGCTGGTCAACCTGGTGTCCGGGGCGTTGCGGCCGACGAGCGGCACGATGGCGGTTGCCGGCCGCGACATCGTCGGGCTGGCGCCGCACCGCATCGCGCACGTCGGCGTCAGCCGGACGCACCAGATCCCCAAGCCGTTCGAGTCGATGACCGTCCGCGACAACGTCGCGATGGCGATCATGTTCGGCCGGCAGCCGCGGCCGCTGACCGCCGCCCGCGAAGAGGCGGAGCAGTGCCTCGACATCGTCCATCTCGGGCACCTCGCGGGCGCGCGGCCCGCGGAGATCAACCTGCACGAGCGGCAGCTGCTGGAGATGGCGCGGGCGATCGCGACGAAGCCCAAGGTGCTGCTGCTCGACGAGGCGCTCGCCGGCCTCAACCCCGCCGAGATCGACGCCGCGGTCGCCGTCGTCCGGCGCATCCATGCGTCGGGCATCACCATCGTCATCGTCGAGCACCTGCTGCGCGTCGTGAACCAGCTGGCCACCCGGGTGGTCGTGCTGAACCGGGGTCGTCTGCTGGCCGATGGTGACCCGCGCACGGTGATGAGCGATCCCGACGTCATCCGCGCCTACCTGGGGAGGCACGCCCATGCTCGAGGTTCGTGACCTGGAGGCCTGGTACCTACAGGCGCAGGCGCTGTGGGGCGTGGACCTCTCCGTGGCCGACGGTGAGGTCGTCTGCCTGGTCGGCCCGAACGGGGCGGGGAAGTCGACGCTGGTCAAGGCGATCGCCGGGTTACACCGGTCGACCCGCGGCACCATCGCCGTCGACGGCGTGGACGTCGCCCGGGTTGCCGCCCACCGCGTTGGTGACCACGGCGTTGCTCTGGTGCCCGAGGGGCGCAGGGTGTTCGCCCGGATGTCCGTGCACGACAACCTCGTGCTCGGGGCTTACCGGCGGGGTGCCCGTTCCGGTCTGGACGCGGGGCTCGCCCGGGTGCACGAGCTGTTCCCGCGGCTGGCCGAGCGGTCGGCGCAGCTCGCCGGCAGCCTGAGCGGCGGTGAGCAGCAGATGCTGGCGATCGGCCGGGCGCTGCTCGCGCAGCCGAGGTTGCTGCTCATGGACGAGCCGTCGCTCGGCCTCGCGCCGGTCGTCGTCGACGAGGTGTTCGACGCCATCCGCACCATCAACGCCGACGGCGTCAGCGTGCTGCTGGTCGAGCAGGACGTCGAGCGGGCGCTGGAGGTGTCGGCGCGCGGCTACGTGCTCGCGGAGGGCCGGATCGTCGCGTCCGGATCGGCGGCGGAGCTGACCGGGAGCGCGTTGGTCAGGCGAAGTGTTCTCGGTCTGTGATCGCGGTCGCTGCGTTGCCCCGGCATGGTCGGTAAGGTGCGACCGTGGGCAAGGTTCATGAATCGATCAGCGGCCGGCTTCGGGAGTTCATCGAGGCACAGCACCTCTTCTTCGTCGCCACGGCCCCGGCCGGACCGGACGGCCACGTCAACGTGTCGCCGAAGGGCATCGGCGGGTCGTTCGTCGTGCTCGACGAGCACACCGTCGCCTATCTCGACTACACCGCCAGCGGCGCCGAGACCATCGCCCACCTGCGCGAGAATGGCCGCATCACACTGATGTTCTGCGCGTTCACCGGCCCGCCGAACATCGTCCGCCTGCACGGGACCGGCCGGTTCGTCACGCTGTACTCGGAGGAATTTGCCGAGTTCATCCGATACTTCCCCGAGCAGCGCGGCGCCCGCGCCGTCATCGTCGTCGACGTACACCGGGTGTCGGACTCCTGTGGCTACGGCGTCCCGCTCATGGACTACGCCGGCGAGCGCGACCTGCTGCCGCCGCACATGGACCGCAAGGGCGTCGAGGGTCAGCAGGCGTACCGGCGGAAGAAGAACCGCACCAGCCTCGACGGCCTCCCGGCGTTCGACTACGACCCGGTGTGAACACCGAACGACGCGGGGATGTCCCGTTTCGTGTGGAGAACGCGCCACACATCGAGGTGGTCCTCGCGCTCGACGTAGAAGACCAGGTAGGGGAAGCGCTCGACCGGAGCTGTGCGGAGTCCCGGAAGGCCCAGCTCGTGGCCGTAGCGCGTGGAGCCGGCGCCCGGGTGGCGACCGATCATCGCGTAGACGCGTTCGAGGGCGTCGATGAAGTCGAGTGCGCTCTGCTGGGCGTGCTCCTTCCGGTAGTAGGAGATCGCGTCCTCGATGTCCCACCGCGCCCGTTCGCGCAGGCGGACCGGCCGGTCGCTCACTCGTCCACCGGTTGACGGGCCAGGGCACGGAGCCGCTCGAAATAGGCGGCATCGGCGACGTCGGCCGGTGCCGACTCTGCGCCCTCCACGATTAGAGCCCGCAGGTGCTGGCGGTCCTGGTCCCTGCGGATCAGCTCGCGCACGTATTCGCTGCTGGTGCCGTAGCCACGCTCGGCCACCTGCTGCTCGACGAAAGCCTTGAGCGGTTCCGGCAGCGAGATATTCATGGTGCTCATGTCACTACGCTAGTGGTGTTGGCAAAGTCTGCCAACGTCGGTGACGGCACAGAGGCGGCGTATCAGGTGCCGGCGGAGGGCGGCGTCAGCGGATCGGCGCGGGCCATTCGTGGAGGGGGGCAGCTCGCGCAATGGCATGGACCGCTCGCCATCCACCACGACGGCGGAGGTGAGGTTCCCCTCGTCGACCTGGCGGAGGAGTTCTCGGCAACGGCCGCACGGCGGCACGACGAACAGCTCGCCCGCGCTGCTCCGGCAGACCGCCACGATGGCGGCGACTCGGTACTCGCCCGCAGTGATCATTGCGGCGACGGCGGCCTGCTCGGCGCAGAACTCCGTGCCGCAGGGCGTGTCGAGGCAGACGCCGGAGTACGTCTGGCCCCGGTCGGTGACCAGGGTCGCGGCCACGTCGCCCTTGAGGCGGCCGTCGACCTCGCGACGGTTGAGGAGGGCCTGGGCCCGATCGATCAGATCCGCATAGGCGGTCATCGCCGCAGGTTAGCGTCGGCAGGCTGCATCTGGCGGCCAGCACCGCCACGACCGGGATGCGGACGTCCGTACCGGATGGTGAGACATCCGGGCATCCGCCTTGACGCGCGCCCTCCGGGTGGGGGACGGTGCATTCGTGCGTTTCGGCATTCTCGTACTTCATTAGCGCGTAGGCGGTTCCTCGCCGACGCGCTACCCCTCGTCAGCCCACCAGGGCCGAGGGGTTTTTTGTTGCACGGGACAGCTCGAGGCGGACGAAACGACCAGAAGCGGACGGCCTCCCACAGGCCGCACGCTCTCAGCAGAAGGGTCCGGCCATGCCGCAGGGACAGCCCACCAGGGACAACGGGACGACGATGACGGGCGCCGCGAGCCTCATCCGCTCGCTCGAGGCGGTCGGCGTCGACACCGTATTCGGCATTCCCGGTGGCGCCATTCTCCCGGCCTATGACCCGATGTTCGACTCCCAGCAGATCCGGCACATCCTGGTCCGGCACGAGCAGGGCGCCGGGCACGCGGCCGAGGGGTACGCGCTGGCGACGGGGAAGCCGGGCGTCTGCATGGCGACGTCGGGACCGGGCGCGACGAACCTGGTCACGCCGATCGCCGACGCGCACATGGACTCCGTCCCGATGGTCGCGGTGACCGGCCAGGTCGCGTCGGCGGCCATCGGCACCGACGCGTTCCAGGAAGCCGACATCCGCGGCATCACGATGCCGATCACCAAGCACAACTTCCTGGTCACCGACCCGGCGGAGATCCCGCGGACCATCGCCGAGGCGTTCCACATCGCGACGACGGGGCGGCCGGGGCCGGTCCTCGTCGACGTCGCCAAGGACGCCATGCAGGCGATGACGACGTTCCGCTGGCCGGTCGAGCTGGACCTGCCCGGCTACCGCCCGGTGACCCGTCCGCACGCCAAGCAGGTTCGCGAGGCGGCACGGCTCATGGCGTCGGCCAAGCGCCCGGTGCTCTACGTCGGTGGCGGCGTCCTGCGCGCCCGTGCTTGGAGAGAACTGTCGGAACTGGCGAAATTGACCGGGTTCCCCGTCGTCACGACGCTGACGGCGCGCGGCGCGTTCCCGGACAGCCACCCGCAGCACCTGGGCATGCCCGGCATGCACGGCGCCGTCGCGGCGGTGACGGCGCTGCAGAAGGCCGACCTGCTGATCGCGCTGGGCGCCCGGTTCGACGACCGCGTCACCGGCAAGCTGTCGTCGTTCGCGCCGAACGCCGCGGTGATCCACGCCGACATCGACCCCGCCGAGATCTCCAAGAACCGCGTCGCCGACGTCCCGATCGTGGGTGACTGCAAGGAGGTCATCGGCGAGCTGATCCCGGCCATCGAGGCCGAGTTCGCCGCCGGCACCCGGGCCGACCTCACCGGCTGGTGGCGGCAGCTGGACCAGTGGCGCGAGAACTTCCCGCTGGGCTACACGCCGGCCGACAACGGCGAGTTGATGCCGCAGTACGTGATCGAGCGGCTGGGCAAGCTCGTCGGCAGCGACGCCATCTACGTCGCCGGCGTGGGCCAGCACCAGATGTGGGCCTCGCAGTTCATCTCGTACGAGAACCCGAACACCTGGCTGAACTCCGGCGGCGCCGGAACCATGGGGTACGCCGTCCCGGCCGCGATGGGCGCGAAGGCCGGCCGCCCGGACGCCACCGTCTGGGCCATCGACGGCGACGGCTGCTTCCAGATGACCAACCAGGAGCTGGCCACCTGCGCCATCGAGGGCATCCCGATCAAGGTCGCGGTCATCAACAACGAGAGCCTCGGAATGGTCCGGCAGTGGCAGACACTGTTCTACGACGGCCGCTACTCCAACACCGACCTCGGCAGCCGCCGCATCCCCGACTTCGCCAAGCTGGCCGAGGCCTACGGCTGCGTCGGGCTGCGCTGCGACACCGCCGAAGACGTCGACGCCACCATCGAGAAGGCGATGGCCGTCGACGACCGCCCGGTCGTTGTCGACTTCGGCGTGCACCGCGACGCCATGGTGTGGCCGATGGTCGCCGCCGGCACCAGCAACGACGAGATCCAGATCGCCCGGGGCATGGCCCCCGAGTGGGATCGATCCGAGGACTGAGGGGACACGATGAGTAAGCACACGCTGTCGGTGCTGGTCGAAAACAAACCCGGCGTGCTGGCGCGCATCGCAGCGCTGTTCTCGCGCCGCGGGTTCAACATCGACTCGCTCGCCGTCGGGCCGACGGAGCACCCCGCGGTGTCCCGCATGACCGTCGTCGTCGACGTCGAGGACTCGCCGCTGGAGCAGGTCACCAAGCAGCTCAACAAGCTGGTCAACGTCCTCAAGATCGTCGAGCTCGACCCCGGGCAGTCGGTCCAGCGGGAGCTGGTGCTGGTGAAGGTGCGCACCGACCCCGAGACCCGGCCGCACGTGTTGCAGACGGTCGAGCTGTTCCGCGCCAAGGTCGTCGACGTCGCCACCGACGCCGTGACCATCGAGGCGACCGGCTCGTCAGACAAGCTGAGCGCGCTGCTCAAGGTGCTGGAACCGTACGGCATCCGCGAGCTCGTGCAGTCCGGCGTGGTGGCGGTGGGACGCGGATCGCGCTCCATCACCGACCGCGCGCTGCGCCCCGTCGACCGCGTCGCATAGTAGAGCCCACAAGTACGCACAGCACTCAGAAGGAGAAGCCCTCGTGGCAGAGATGTACTACGACGACGACGCCGACCTCTCGGTCATCCAGGGACGGGTCGTCGCCGTCATCGGCTATGGAAGCCAGGGCCACGCGCACGCGCTGAGCCTGCGCGACTCCGGCGTGGACGTCCGCGTCGGCCTGCAGGAGGGCTCGAAGAGCCGCGCCAAGGCCGAGGCCGAGGGCCTGCGCGTCGTGACGCCGGCCGAGGCGGCCGCCGAGGCGGACCTCATCATGATCCTGGCGCCCGACCACGTGCAGCGGCACATCTACGCCCACGACATCGAGCCGAACCTGCAGGAGGGTGACGCGCTCTTCTTCGGCCACGGCTTCAACATCCGGTTCGGCTACATCAAGCCGCCGGCCAACGTCGACGTCGCCATGGTCGCGCCGAAGGGCCCGGGTCACCTGGTGCGGCGCGAGTTCGCCGACGGCCGCGGCGTGCCGGTGCTGGTCGCGGTCGAGCAGGACGCTTCGGGCTCGGCGTGGGCGCTGGCGCTCGCGTACGCGAAGGGCATCGGCGGGCTGCGCGCCGGCGGCATCAAGACGACGTTCGCCGAGGAGACGGAGACCGACCTGTTCGGTGAGCAGACGGTGCTCTGCGGCGGCGTGTCGCACCTGGTGCAGGCCGGTTTCGAGGTCATGACCGAGGCCGGGTACCAGCCGGAGGTCGCCTACTTCGAGGTGCTGCACGAGCTCAAGCTGATCGTCGACCTCATGTACGAGGGCGGCATCGCCAAGCAGCGCTGGAGCGTCTCCGACACCGCCGAGTACGGCGATTACACCACCGGCCCGAAGATCATCGACGCGTCGGTGAAGGAGCGCATGAAGGACGCCCTGACGGCGATCCAGGACGGGTCGTGGGCGGCCGGCTTCATCGCCGACCAGGACGCCGGCGCGCCGGACTTCAAGCGGCTGCGGGCCCAGGGCGAGGCGCACCCGATCGAGGCCACCGGCCGCGAGCTTCGTAAGCTCATGAGCTGGGTCAAGTCCAGCGACGACGACTACACCGAGGGCACGGCCGCGCGCTGACGCCGCCGCCCCCGTGCTGACGGGAAGGGGATCGCGATGATTTCGACGACGCACCTGCTGGCGTTCGTCATCAGCTCGTTCGTCCTCATCGCGATCCCCGGCCCGAGCGTGCTGTTCACCGTCGGCCGGGCCCTGGTGCTCGGCCGGCGCGGTGGCGTCGCGTCGGCGGCCGGCAACGCCGTCGGCGCGCTCCTGCAGGCGCTCGCCGTCGCGTTCGGCCTCGGCGCGATCGTCGAGCGGTCCGTCGTCGTCTTCACCATGCTCAAGTTCGCCGGCGCCGCGTACCTCGTCTATCTGGGTGTTCAGGCGATCCGGCACCGCAAGTCGTTCGCCGACGCGGCGGCCGGCGCCGTCCGCCTCACCAGCGCCCGCCGCGCCGCGCGCGAGGCGTTCGTCGTCGGACTGACGAACCCCAAGGTGATCGTGTTCTTCGCGGCCGTCCTCCCGCAGTTCGTCGACCCCGCCGGCGCGCACCCGAGCGTGCAGATGCTGCTGTTCGGCGCCGTCTTCACGGTGATGGCGTTCCTCATGGACAGCTGCTGGGCGGTCGGCGCCGGCACCGCGCGCGACTGGTTCGCCCGGTCGCCGGGACGGCTGGGCCACTTCAGCGCCGTCGGCGGCGTCGCCATGATCGGGCTGGGCGCGCGAGTGGCGGTCACGGGGCGGCACGACTGACGTGCTGTTCCGCCGGCCGGCGCGCCGGGCAGCTCGTCGTCAACCATGCCGCCGACCGGGCGGCCACCGCGGGCACCCGCCGGTGTCCTCACCCGCTGCGCGGACACCTCACCCGCCTGAACGCCATATGGCGCGTCGATGGGTCCCCGTCACGGCCCTCACCCGGGTGAGGTGTCGTGCGGGCGCGTACCGACGATGCCGGGCGGGCTGGGCTGCCCGGCCGACGGCGTGACCACGCACCGCCGCGCCGATCACGCGATCTGGCCCGCGATCGCCAGATCCGAAGGCCCGTCACAGCAGGAAAACTCCCTCACGATCACGGTCATGTCCGCCACCGTCGGCATCACCAATCGCCGACCGCCAGGGTGGGTACACATGAGGTCATGAGAGAGATCACCGTGACCCCGAAGCTCGTCGTCGACGGCGCCGATGCCGCGATCGACTTCTACCGCCGCGCGCTCGGCGCCGAACCCGGCGTCCGGCACGCCGCACCGCATGGCAACGTCGCCTACGCCGAGTTCCGGATCGGCGCCAGCACGCTGTCGATCAAGGACGCCGACGAGCACGACGCGGCCGCCGGCGCCCTGTTCACGCTGGAGGTCGCCGACGCGTACGCCGTCGGGGCCGCCCTGGAGCAGGCCGGTGCGTCCGTCGTCTTCCCGGTCGACGACCAGCCGTACGGCCTGCGCCAGGGCCGGCTCCGCGACCCGTTCGGCATCCAGTGGATCGTCTCGCAGCAGACCGAGAACCTCAGTGAGGATGAGGTGCAGCGGCGGCTGGGCTCGGCGCCGGGCTGAGGCGGGTCAGCCGCGCTTGGTGTAGGCCGCCTGCCAGCGGTTCTCGCGGCGGTCCAGCGAGAACGTCACCCGCTCGCCGAGGGCGACGAACTCGGCGGTCGTGGCGTTGGCGTCATGGTGCCGCTGGTCGTAGGCGGACCGGACGTAGCTCGGGTACTCGGGAGGGATGCGGCGGTCGAGGTCGGGCAGCTGCTCGATCACGTCGGCCCAGATGTCCGTCCCGACGTACGAGTTGAGCAGGCCGAGGATGACCTCGGCCCGCTCGCGGGCGACCAGTTCCTCGATGACCGGCGTCAGCTGCTCGGTCAACCGCGCAGCATGTTCGCTGTCGGACAGCGCCGCCCCGCCGGCGGCGGGCCGCCAGGTGTCCAGCCGCTGCGAGCTGTACAGGTGCTCACCCTCGACGACACCGCCGTGGGGCCGGCGGACCCGCAGCACGCCGCCGCCGGCGTAGACGAGGGCGGCGTGGGGATAACCGTCCCGCAACTGCCGTACCAGCTCTTCGGTCACGACAGGGACGTCCATGCCCGGATCCTAGGCCAGATCGGTCAGGTGCGGACCGCCCGTCCATCGGGGACCGGCGCGAGCACGTCCGTCACCAGGTCCGCCAGCAGGTCGATCCCTACGGTGGACAGGATCGACTCCAGGTGGAACTGCACCGACGCGAACCCCGCACCGCGCAGTGCGAACACCTCGCCGGTGTCCGGCTGCGCAGCGGCCTCGACGCCCGGCGGGACGTCGGCGAGCCGGGCGGCGTACGTGTTGTAGAACCCGACCCGCGTCTCGCGGCCGAACAGCGGCACCGGCCGCTGCGTGCCCTGGTACGGCCGCGGTAGCGGCCCGACCGGCAGCCCGAGCTGGCCGGCGAGCACCTGATGGCTGAGGCAGACGGCGAGCAGCGGCCGCTGCGCGGCCAGCCGGGCGCGGACGACGTCGTGCAGCCGGGCGATGCGCGGGTCGGCGACGTCGCGTGGGTCGCCGGGGCCGGGTCCGGCCAGCAGCAGGTCGTACACGTCGCCGGCCGCCGGACCGGCCTCGTCCCAGCGCTGGACCTCCGCCCGCATGCCGAGCCGGCGCAGCAGGTGGGCGAGCATCGCGGTCCACCGGTCCTCGGCGTCGACGATCAGCACCGACCGCCCCGCCAGCGCCGGCCGCGCCGCGTCCGCACCCTGCGGGCGCAGCCAGAACGGCGCCAGCGTGCGGTTGCGCGCGGTCAGCGCGGCGGCGATCGCGGGGTCCTCGGCAAACGACGGCGACGGTCGCATCCGGCTCTCCCCAGCGAGCGCCGTGAGCACCCCGGCCGCCTTCGCATGCGTCTCGGCGACCTCGTGACCGGCGACGGAGTGCCGCACCAGCGTCGCGCCGACGGGAACCCGCACCGTCCCGTCCAACTCCAGGTAGGCGGTGCGGATGAGGATCGGCGCGTCGACGGTGAGCCGGTCGCCTTGGCCCTCGATCAGCGCCGCCACCCCCGCGTAGTACCCCCG
>NZ_SMLB01000026.1 GCF_004349105.1 Jiangella aurantiaca | reverse complement strand
CCGGGTGGGGGTGGCGGCGGGCCGGACTCCGCCGTCGGCTCGGTCCGATCCGGCTGGGCCGCCGGCTCCGCCGCGGTGGCGGGCTGCGTCCGGCGCTGGAGCGGCTCGGGGTGAGGCAGGTCCGGTCCCAGCAGTTCGGGGCGGACGACATCCGGCCGGCCCGGCTCCGGGCGGACGGCCGCCGACTCGGGTCGGGTGGGCCCGGTCTCGGGACGAGCCGCCGTCGGCTCCGGCTCCGGCGGGCCGGTTTCGGGCGCGGGTTCGGGTGCGTCCGGCTCGGGCTCAGGGTCGAACTGGATCGGCCGGGTCTCCCGCGTGACGTCGGGCTCGACCACCGGCTCGGGGAGGACGGGCTCGGGCTGGACCCGCCGCGCCCGCCGTCCGGCGCCCCGGGAGGCCATCGGCTGGGCGAACGGGTCGGTGGCCGGATCGAGCCACTCGATGCTGGTGGCCTCGCCGTGACCGTGCACGGCGACGAGGTCGTCGAGCGAGCTCCACAGGCTGGTGGCGGGGTGGGCGGACGCCCAGCGCAGCGCCACGTGGCCGTCGGCGAAGACGACGCCGTAGGCCACCACCCCGACCCCGGACACACCGGTGTAGTCGACGTGGCGGACGAGGGCGAACCGTCGTGGGAGCAATCGACCACCGTAACGTTGGGAACTCCGGGCAGGCCGGACGTCACCCCCGTGTCACTCTGGCCTGTGCAGCCCTCATCATCGTCGATGCCGCGCGATCCTGTCACGGCGGCCCGCCGGTGACACTCGGTAGCAGGGGTACTACCCGTTGTGGGTCCCGGCCGGGTTACGGTACGACCCGACTCTAGTAACCCTCTTCGAAGGTCGGGTTATGCAAAGATCACGAACTCTCTCCAGTCCACGTACGGACTGGACCGAGGGCTCAGGGGGACCTTCGGCCCCCATCGCCCGTCGGTTTTGCATAACCCTCCCGGCCAACGTTTCCAGGAGTGATCTCGATGGACCCTCGGCTGCAGCCCCAGACTCCCGAAGTCGACCCCATGGTGACCACCGCGGTGATGAACGTGCGCGATCGCTTCGGCGCGGAGGGCCTGCGTGACCTCATGGCCGTCGCCCAGATGGAGCTGCGCAACGCCGAGGCGGCGGAGCGGCGGCTGGCCGCACTGGCCGAGCCGGCGGCCGCCGCCGAGCCCGTGGACGCCGCGGACACGCAGGCCTGGCTGGCCTACACCGAGGTCGACCCGGACCGCGAGGACGACCGCCGCTGACGGCGCCACGCCCGCGTCAGCTGGCCGGGGTCAGATCGCCCGGAGGGCGGTGAGGATCTCGGTGGCCCACCGAGAGATGTCGTGGCTGGTCACGTGGTCGCGCAGCAGCTTCATCCGCTGCTCAGCCTCGGCCGGCTCGATGCGCATCGCGGTCAGCATGGTGCGCTTCAGCCCGTCGATGTCGTGCGGGTTGACAAGGAACGCGCCCTCGCCCAGTTCGTCGGCGGCCCCGGCGAACTCTGACAGCACGAGCGCGCCGCGCAGGTCGGCCCGGGCACCGACGTACTCCTTGGCCACCAGGTTCATGCCGTCGCGCAGCGGCGTCACCACCATGACGTCGGCCGCCAGCAGCAGCGCGACCAGCTCGGAGCGGTCGTAGGAGGAGTGCAGGTAGTGCACGGCGGGGTGCCCGATGCGGCCGTAGTCGCCGTTGATGCGCCCCACCTGCAGCTCGACGTCGTCGCGCAGGGTCTGGTACGCCTCGACGCGCTCGCGGCTGGGCGTGGCTACCTGCAACAGCACGGCCTCCTCGGGCGTGACCGTGCCTTCGGCGAGGAGCTCACCGAACGCCTTGAGCCGGTGGCCGATGCCCTTGGTGTAGTCGAGCCGGTCGACGCCGAGCAGGATGTATCTTGGCGCGCCGACCTCCTCGCGGATGGTCGCGGCCCGGGCCCGGACCTCGGGGTCCTCGGCCAGCCGGGCCACCTCCTCGACCTGGATCGAGATGGGGAAGGCGCGGGAGAACACCTCGCGGCCGTCTGGGAGCACGAGCGTTTCGTCGCGCAGTACCGCCGAGGTGAAGTTCTCGGCCAAGGACTCGAAGTTGCGAGCGGCCCCGGCCCGCTGGAACCCGACGAGGTCCGCGCCGAGCAGGCCTTCGAGGATCTGCCGCCGCCAGGGCAGCTGCGCGAACAACTCGGTGGGCGGGAACGGGATGTGCAGGAAGAAGCCGATCTTGAGGTCCGGCCGCAGCTCGCGCAACATCTGCGGCACCAGTTGCAGCTGGTAGTCCTGGATGAACACGACGGCGTTCTCGGCGGCCACCTCGGCGGCTGCCCGGGCGAACCGCTGGTTGACCATGCGGTAGGCGTCCCACCACTCGCGGTGGTATTCCGGCTGGACGATGACGTCGTGGTACAGCGGCCACAGCGTGGCGTTGGAGAACCCCTCGTAATAGAGGGCGATCTCCTCGGCCGACAACGGGACCGCCACCAGGTCCATGTCATCGGTCGAGAACGGCTCCGGTGCGTCGTCGGGCGAGCCGGTCCAGCCCACCCACGCACCGTCGTAGGCCCGCATCACCGGAGCCAGAGCGGTGACCAGCCCGCCGGGGCTCCTGCGCCAGGTGGTCGCGCCGTCGGCCGTCGACACGCGGTCGACAGGCAGCCGATTGGCGACTACGACGAAGCTACTCGTTCCAGTCGTGGACAAATGGGGCCTCCTCGTGCCGACAACGGTAACCGAGTGGTGTTGCATGGCTGTCACAGCCCTTGCCTACGATGGCTGGTATGGACGACCACGAGCGCGACATCCTCGAGTTCGAGCATCGCTGGTGGAAGTACCCAGGCGCGAAGGAACAAGCCGTACGCAGCGAGTTGGGCATCTCTGCCACGCGCTATTACCAGGTGCTGAACGCGCTGATCGACCAGCCCGAGGCGCTCGCGCACGACCCCCTCCTGGTGCGGCGGTTGCGGCGGCAGCGATCGCGTCGGCTGCGGACGCGAACGGGGCGCCCGCTCGCTGCGGAGGCATGAGCGGCCGCGCCAGTCCATACGACAGTGTCGCTGATCTTGATCAAGGACGCCAGAGCCGAGTGCCTCGCTTCGGGCACGTCGCGTGGCGTACGCTTCTGACCCTTGGCCAAAGCCGACCGCAAGGTCCCTGGCGGGGGCGAGTCCCGCAAGGGAAAGGAAAGCTGTGACGATGAGTGACCGACTCCAGCGGCTCTGGCCGTCGCTCGTCGCGCTCGTCGGCACGGTGGCGGTCGTCCTGGCGCTGCTCTGGTACTTCGGTGACGACACCGAGGACAGCACCCCCGACGACATCGCGGCCGGTGACGCCTCCGGGGAGGAACCGCCGGCGACGGAGCCGCCGCCCGAGACCGAGGCGCCGCCCACCGACGCACCCACCGAGGAGCCGACGGAGGAGCCGACGGAGGAGCCGACGGAGCCGGTCACCGCCGACCCTGAGGTCCGCGAGCCGCTGGGCGTGCTCAACCAGACCGACGAGGCCGGGCTCGAGGAGCGTGCCAGCGAGCGGTTCCAGGAAGGCGGCTGGGAGGTCGCCGCGATGAGCGAGTTCACCGGCAACGTCCCGGAGACCACGGTCTACGTGCCCGAGGGCATGGAGGAGGCCGCCGACGCGCTGGTGACCCAGTTCCCGGAGATCGGGCGCGTCATGCCGAACGTCGAACCGTTCAACGACACCCGGCTGGTCATCGTCCTTGCCGACGACTACCTCGACGAGGTCGAGTCCGAGTGACGCCCGAGCTGGGAAGGCTGTCCGGTCGACTGGACCGGACCCTCGTGGCCCTCGACTTCGACGGCGTCCTCTCGCCGATCGTCCCCGACCCGGGGCGGGCGGTCGCGCTGGCCGGCACCGCCGACGTCCTGACGGCGGTCGCCGCCCGGGTCGCCCGGGTCGCCGTCGTCACCGGCCGGCCCGCCGCCGAAGCCGTCCGGCTCGGCTCGCTGCAGGACGTGCCCGGGCTCCTGGTGCTGGGGCACTACGGCCTGCAGCGCTGGTCGGCCGGGACGCTGAACACGCCCGACAGCGACGATGGCGTCGACCTCGCCCGGCGGCGGGTGACTGAGTTGGCCGCCGCCCGGCCCGGCGTCACCGTCGAGGACAAGCAGCACTCCGTGGCGCTGCACACGCGGTCCGCGTCCGACCCCGCCGCCGCCCTCGACGAGCTGCGCCCGCACGCCGACGCCGTCGCGGCCGAGGCCGGGCTGCAGGTCACGCCCGGCCGGTTCGTGCTCGAGCTGCGTCCGGTGGGTGTCGACAAGGGCCTCGCGATCCGGTCGCTGGTGGCCGAGACCGGCGCCACCGCCGTCCTCTACGCCGGCGACGACCTCGGCGACCTGCCCGCGGTCGTGGCGGTGCGCGAGCTCGCGTCGTCGGAGGACCTCGTCGGGATCGTCGTCTGTTCCGACGCCGAGGAGGCGTCCGCCGAGCTGCGGAATGCCGCGGACGTCGTCGTCCCGGGCCCGCCCGGCGTGCAGGCGCTGCTCCGCGAGCTCGCCACGCTCGACTGACGCGGTATCACCGCGGGGCTGAGCCCGTTCGGCGGCCGACGCCGTCCATCCGTCGTTGATCTTGGAGTAGTGCCGCTAATCGGGGATGACATGTCCGATAGCCACCGCACTTTCTCCAAGATCAACGGGGCTGGGTGTGCTGCGTGGGCCGTTCATCGAGCAGCTCACGCGCGATGCCGTCGAGTGACAGGCCGGGGGCTGCCGCGGCGTCTCGCGGAATGTCGATCATCCACGATGTGACACAGAATTGTCTCGCATCGTGGATGTGTGCTGCCTGGATCCAAAACCGGCACGTATGGTGACAGCCAGTTGTCCTCATCCAGAGGAGCCGAGGGACCGGCCCGTCGAAGCTCCGGCAACCGTCCGTGTCGATCAGCGCGGTGACGGTGCCAATTCCGGCCCGCCCGACCGGGTGGGAGAGATGAGAAGGGATCCGCAGCAGCATGACCCTCACCAGCACCACCTCCCTTGGGCGCGCTACGCACCTGTCATGTCGTGAGTGCGGCGCCACCGTCGAGCTGGGTCCCTACTACGCGTGCCTGGAGTGCTTCGGGCCGCTCGAGGTGGCCTACGACTTCGGCACCATCACGCGCGAGCGCGTCGAGAGCGGCCCGCGGTCCATCTGGCGCTACCGCGACCTGCTGCCGGTGCCCGAGAACGTCACCGAGATCCCGAACACCGACCCGGGCTTCACCCCGCTGGTCCGCGCCGACAACCTGGCCCGCGAGCTCGGCCTCAAGGCCCTGTGGATCAAGAACGACGCCGCCAACCCCACGCACTCGTTCAAGGACCGCGTGGTGGCCGTCGCGCTGGCGGCGGCGCGTGAGCTGGGCTTCAAGGTCCTGGCGTGCCCATCCACCGGCAACCTCGCCAACGCGGTCGCCGCGGCGGCGGCCCGGGCCGGCATCACCAGCTACGTGTTCATCCCGAGCAACCTCGAGCAGCCCAAGATCGTCACGAGCGCCGTCTACGGCACCACGCTGGTCGCCGTCGAGGGGAACTACGACGACGTCAACCGCTTGGCCTCGGAGCTGGCCGGCGAGCACGACGACTGGGCGTTCGTCAACGTCAACGTGCGGCCGTACTACGCCGAGGGCTCCAAGACGCTCGGCTACGAGACCACCGAGCAGCTCGGCTGGCGGCTGCCCCGTCAGGTCGTCATCCCGGTGGCCAGCGGCTCGCAGCTGACCAAGGTCGACAAGGCGTTCCGCGAGCTCGTCCAGCTGGGCCTGGCCGAGGGCGACGCGCCGGCCATCTTCGGTGCGCAGGCGACGGGCTGCTCGCCGGTCGCGGCCGCGTTCAAAGCCGGCCACGACGTCGTCCGCCCGGTGCGGCCGGACACCATCGCGAAGTCGCTGGCCATCGGCAACCCCGCCGACGGGCCGTACGTGCTCGACGTCGCGCGGCGGACGCGTGGCGCGGTCGAGGACGTTAGCGACGAGGAAGTGGTCGACGGCATCCGCCTGCTGGCCCGCACCGAGGGCATCTTCGCCGAGACCGCCGGCGGTGTCACCGTCGCTGTCCTGGCCAAGCTGCTGCGCGAGGGGAAGCTCGACCCCGATGCCGAGACCGTCATCTTCAACACCGGCGACGGGCTCAAGACGCTCGACGCCGTCTCGTCCGTGGTCGGCCCCGCCGGCACCATCGCACCCACTACCGAGGCGTTCCACAGCCTCGTCAACGGAGGCTGAACATGAGCGTCGCCGTACGTGTCCCGACGATCCTGCGCACCTACACCAAGGGCGAGTCCGACGTCAGCGTCGAGGTGCCCGACGGCGCCACGCTCGCCGACGTGCTCGGCGCGCTCGACGCCGCCTACCCGGGCATCGGTGCGCGCGTCCTCGACGACACGGGCCAGATCCGCCGGTTCGTCAACGTCTACGTGAACGAGGACGACGTGCGCTTCACCGACGGCCTGCAGACGCCGACGCCCGCCGGCGCCAAGGTTTCGGTCATCCCGGCAGTCGCCGGCGGCTGACCGCCGCGCTTGCCGGCGCCAGGTACACCCGGGCCGAGGTACGGTCAGCCGACGGTGACCTCGCTGATGTTGAAGGCGTCCTCCGCCCAGGGAAAGACCCAGATGAAGAGGGCGTAGACGATCGCGGCGATGAGGATCAGGTAGATGAGCAGCCGAACGGGCCACGGTCCCGGCAGGTGCCGCCAGATCCAGGCGTACATCTGTCTAGACTTCCTCTCCGCCGATCAGGATCCCGGTCGCGTACATACGGTGTGACGAGCCCCAGCGCGGCCAGCACGTGGTCAGCGTGATGCGCCGCTCGGTTGCCTCGGCCTCGTCGCCCTCCCCGGGCACCGGGTCGACCACCCAACTGTCCCTGATGCCGATCCTGTTGCCGTCAGGGTCTCCGTTCGGTGCGCTGTCCAGTTCATAGAGATACGTGCCGGTTGCCGTCTCGATCTCGATGATGTCGCCGACCTGCAATTCGGGGAACTGGGCGAACGGCTCACCGTGACCAGAACGGTGCCCGGCGATGGAGAAGTTCCCGACCGCGCCCGGGTCGACGGTGTCGAGGTAGTGGCCGGGGCCGTTCTTGAGGTCGGCGTCCTCGGTGCCCTGGACGATGATCCACTCCCAGTCCTCGCCGAAGCGGGGGATGCGGATGATGCCGTACGCGTCGCCGACCTCGAGCTCGTCGAGCGGAATGGGGTCCTTCTCGATCTGCCCGGCATCGAGGCCCAGCTGGTCGCGCAGGTCGTCCTGCGCGTTGGCGGTCTGGATGCCGGTGCCCCACAGCGTGTAGACCACGAACAACAGCACGACGGCCCCGGCGGTGAGCATGAGCTCGCCGACACCACCCGCGATGAGTGCGACGACGTTGCGCTGGGGCGCCGGCTGCTGGGTCTTCCGGCGGGAGGCTTTACGACGCCCCCGGGCCGCCTTGCGATGCATGGCCAAGAGCCTAACCGGCGACCCCCGCTCCCCGTGAGCTGATCTCTGCGAGAAGGGTCGAAGCGGAAAATCGGGTCTGCTACCGTACCGCGAGCGTGTGCCCTGAGAATCATTGAATCTTCAGGAGATATGAATACATGAATCGCGTGATCGCGCGCCGGCTGCTGGCCGCGGTGGCGGTGACCGGGACGGGCGCGCTCGCGTTCGCCGGCGCCGTGCCGGCGGCCGCCACCGATGATCTGACCGAGCTGGTCGACCTCCAGTCAGACGCGGTGGTGGCCCGGACGCTCGAGGTCGCCGCCGACCGCGCCGACCTCGCGGTCGACGTCGTTCGGGAGCTCGTCGAGTCCGGCCAGGCCATCGTGGGCGACGGTGGGACGCTGTCCTACACCGACCGGTTCGAGGCGCCGGACGACCACGACCACGCCGGCGAGGCGTCGCCGGCCGCCGACGTCCCCGGCGATCCCGCGGGCGGCTCCAAGCCGGGCGCGCCGCTCACCATCTACCTCGACTTCGACGGTGCGACGATCCGGAGCACCGAGTGGAACCGGTACTACCAGGAGGACGTGTACGAGCTGACCCCGAACGCGGCCGCCTCGGACGCGGACTACGTGTACCAGGTGTGGGCGCGAGTGGCGGAGGACTACGCGCCGTTCGACGTCAACGTCACCACCACGGACCCGGGTCCCGACGCGCTGTACAAGACGTCCGAGGACGACGGCGAGTACGGCATGACGGCCGTCGTCACCGACACCACGGACATCGCGCCGGCCGAGGAGTCCAGCGGGCGGGCCTGGGTGGGCGGGTTCGGCAACGAGTTCCTGTCGCCGGCCATGATCTTCGCCCCGATGGCGCGCGACAGCAATGCGCCCGACGTCGGCAACATCGTCTCGCACGAAGTCGGCCACACGCTCAACCTTGCCCACGACGGCATCGGCGACGACGAGTACTACGGCGACGCGCTGGCCGAGCCCGGCTCGCTGTGGGGCCCGATCATGGGTGCGCCGTGGTCCACGCCGCTGTCGCAGTGGTCGCCCGGCGACTACGCCGACGCCACCAACCCCGGCGACGACGACCTCGCCGAGATCACCGCCGACACCACGATCCGCACGTTCGCGGTGTTCGACGGCGACGCGATGTGGACCGACGTCTACTGCACCGACGCCAGCGACCCGAACAACCCGCAGCCGGGCGACCGGGCGTTCAAGCCGGCCGGTCCTGAGGCCGCCCCGTGCGCCGAGGCCGGCACAGAGCTGACGCTCGAGTTCCACTACGGCGGCCGGGCCGCGTACGCCGCCGACGACCACGGCGACGTGCTCGACGAGGGCACCGCCCTGGACACCTCCACCGGCGAGTTCACCGCGGCCGGCGTCATCGGGCAGTCCGGCGAGCGCGACGTGTTCACGCTCGTCACCAACGGCGGCCCGGTCACCGTGGCGGCCGAGGGCGCCACCGTCGGCGGCAACCTCGACATCCGGCTCGAGCTGATCGACGCCGACGGCGAGCTGGTCGCCGAGGCGAACCCCGAGGCGGCCACCGACATCGCCAGCTCGCCCACCGACCGCACGGCCTCCGGCCTCGACGCGCAGATCGAGACCGAGCTGGAGACCGGCCTGTACTACGTACGCGTCAGCGGCATCGGCCAGGGCGACCCGGCCGCGAACACGCCGAGCAACGGCTCCGGCTACACCGAGTACGGCAGCCTGGGCAACTACACCGTGACCGGCACGGCGGCCGCGTTCGAGGCCGCGCCGATCACGATCATCTCGCCCGAGGACGGTGACGAGGTGCAGCGGTCGCCGGTCGAGATCACCGGCTCCGCCGAGCCCGGCTCGACGGTGACGCTCACGATCGGCGACGAGGTCGTCGGCGAGGGCACCACTGATGACGAGGGCACCTGGAGCATCGTGCTCACCGCCGACCTGCCGTACGGCGAGTCGACGATCACCGCGCAGCAGACGGTCGGCAGCATCGAGGTGCCCGAGACGGCGTCCGTCACCGTCGTGGTCCCGGTCGACCCGCCGACCATCGTGCGGCCGGTCGACGGCGACACCGCCACCACGGCGACGCCGACGTTCAGCGGCGAGGGCCTGCCCGGCGCCTCCGTCGAGCTGAGCATCACCTGCGGCGAGGAGACCTGGTCCGGCACCGCCGAGGTCGACGGCGAGGGTGCGTGGACGTTCGAGCCCGAGCAGAACCTGCCCAACGGCGTGTGCTCGGTCACGGCGGTGCAGTCGATCAATGGCGTCACCTCCGCGCAGACCGACGCGGTGTCGTTCACCGTCGACGTCGCGAGCGGCGACGAGGGCGGCTCCGACGATGGCGGCGAGGGTGGCACCGACGACGGCGGCGAGGGTGGCACCGAGGACGGCGACGACCTACCTGACACCGGTACGTCGACGAACCTGTTCCTCCTGACCGCCGGCGTGGTCCTGCTCGGCCTGGGTGGTGCGCTGTACGCGCACACCCGGCGGGGCGTGGCCGGCTGACGTCCGACCCCTTCGACGGGGCCCGGGCCGACGCGTCCCGGGCCCCGTCGGCGTCTCCGGCCGGACGCCGCGAAACCGCGGCCGCGCCCCGTGCGTCAGACTCAGGAAGGGGGAACCGACGTGCCCGAGACCACCTCGCAGCAACGGCGCCGGAGCGTGCTCGCCGTGGCGGCCGCCGTCGTGGTGGTGGCGCTCGCCGTGGTCCTCGCCGTCTGGCTGACCAATGGCACCGGTGACTCCGACGACTCCGGTGACGGCTCCGTCGCGGTGCCGTCCGACGCGCCGCCGGCCTCGACCCCGTCGCCCGGCGACGGCACCGTCGCGCCGGGTGGCCAGGACGACCTGCTGCCGCGTCCGATGAGCGGGCAGGAGGCCATCGACGCGCTGGGCGAGCACCTCGACCACGTCGCCGAGCTCAACGGCATGACGCCCGAACAACTGCGTGACCTCCTGCTGCGTGACGCCAGCGTTCAGGTCGCGCCGAGCGGCCGGCTGCTGTACGACGATCAGATGACACCACCGGCCACGCCGGAGTGACCGCGGAAGTAGGATGACGATGTGCAGGCGTCGGAGCAGTGTGACGCCGTCGTCGTCGGGTCCGGCCCGAATGGGCTGGCGGCTGCGGTGGTGCTCGCCCGGGCCGGTCTAGAGGTTCGGGTCTACGAGGCGCAGCACACGGTCGGCGGCGGAGCCCGCACCCTCGACCTCGGCCTGGCGCCCGGCATCGTCCACGACATCTGCTCGGCCGTGCACCCCATGGCGGCAGCGTCGCCGTTCTTCCGCGCCTTCGACCTCGCCGCCCGCGGCGTCCGGCTGAACTACCCCGACGTGTCCTACGCGCAGCCGCTGGACGGCGGCCGGGCCGGCGTCGCCTACCGCGACCTCGACCGCACGGTCGAGGGCCTCGGCCCCGACGGCCCGTCCTGGCGGCGGCTCATGCGCCCGCTGGTGCGGCACTCGCCGGCCGTCGTCGAGCTGGCCCTCTCCGACCGCCGGAGCCTGCCGCCCGACCTGCTGACGTCGGCGCAGTTCGCGCTGGCACTGCTCGAGCAGGGCACCGGCCTGGGGAAGATCCGCTGGAAGGACGAGGTCGCGCCGGCCCTGCTGATGGGCGTCGCCGCGCACGCGATCACGCGCATTCCCACGCTCACCGCCGCCGGCACGGCGCTCTCGCTGGGCGCGCTGGCGCACTCGCCGGGCTGGCCGCTGCCGGTCGGCGGCAGCCAGGCCATCGTCGACGCCCTGGTGGCCGACCTCGAGGCGCACGGCGGCAGCATCCACCGCGGCGTCGAGATCTCCTCGATGACGCAGCTGCCGAAGGCGCGCGCCTACCTGTTCGACACCAACCCGTGGATCCTCGCCGGCATCCTGGGCGAGCAGCTGCCGTCCGGCTATCGCCGCGCCGTCGAGCGGTTCAAGGCGGGCAACGCGGCCGCCAAGGTCGACTTCGTGCTCTCCGGCCCGGTGCCGTGGGCGCACTCGGAGGTCCGCCGGGCCGGCACCATCCACGTCGGCGGCTCGCTGGCGGAGATGTCGCACGCCGAGGCCGAGGTGGCCGCCGGCCGCCACGCCGAGCGTCCGATGATCCTGGCCTCCGATCCCGCGGTGTTCGACCCCGGCCGCGAGGTGGGCGGGCTGCGGCCGTTCTGGACGTACACCCACGTGCCCGCCGGGTCCACCGTCGACGTCGGCGCCGTCGTGCAGGCGCAGATCGAGCGGTTCGCGCCCGGGTTCGGCGACCTCGTCGTCGAACGGCACACCATCCCGGCGGCGAAGATGGCCGACCACAACGCCAACTACCGCGACGGCGACATCGCCGCCGGCGCCATGAACATGTGGCAGATCTTCGCCCGGCCCACCCTGCGGTGGAACCCGTACGCCACTCCAGTGCCGGGCGTCTACCTGTGCTCCGGGTCGACGCCGCCCGGGCCGGCGGTGCACGGCATGGGCGGCCTGTACGCCGCCAAGCGGGCGCTCAGGACGCGGTTCGGGATCCGCCGGGTGCCGTCGCTCGCGCCCTGACCCAGCGCATCACCAGGATTACCCGAGCCTCAACACGATTGCAGGCATAGGGATGCTCCAGAAAACCTCGTGATGGCCCCGGAATCGCGGCGAAATCTCACCACGTGGACTACAGCCCGTGGCCGACCGGCGCCTCAGCGAGCGGCCGTCGGCACGGGCGGGCGGCGGCGCAGACGGCCGAGCCACCGCTGGGCCACCGGCACCAGCCGCTCCAGCGGCAGGAAGGCCAGCCAGCAGACGACCGTCGGCAGGAAGTGGATGCCCAGCGCCAGGTAGGTCATCAGGTGGAAGCCGGCGAACGTGACCACCGCCAGATACAGCGCCTTGCCCTTGAGCCACAGCACCACGGGCGACAGGAACTCGATGGTGATCAGGCCCCACTGGGCGATGATCAGCAGCCACGGGTAGTCGGTGGTCCACCGGACGAGGTCCGAGCCGCGCCGGATGATCGCCCAGATGAACACCGCACCGTTGGCCCACGTGGCCGGCGAGCCGCTGCGGACCCATTTCACGACGGCCGACGCGAAGTATGTCGCGACGACCGACACCTGGACGCAGCGGAACGCCCAGCCAGCCGGCTCGCTGGAGTCGTCGTCGGTGAACCGTGCCCGGCCGATGGTCGGCAGCACCACGACCGCCACCATGAGCGCCAGGTGGTCGTGCGACACGTAGCCGTAGCCCTGGCTGAACACCATCCATTGGAAGTACGCGACGGCCACGACGCCGCCGGCCAGCCGCGGCAGGACGCCCGTGGCGGCCACCAGGCAGCCCACGATGATGACGATCTGCAGGGTGTGGGCCAGCGGCAGCGACGGCTCGGGCAGCGGCAGCGCGCGGCCCACCCAGGTCGGGTAATACAGCTCCGGCGCGTGCGCCATCGGGATGACGTCATTGGTGAGCCTGAGGATGTCGTAGATCACGAACAGGTAGATCGCGACCCGCAGCACGGCCACCCGGGCCAGCGGGACGGGCCGGGTCCACCAGCCGACGACGGCGCGCCCGGCGCCCAGGGCGCGGGTCACCGCTGCACCTCCCACGAGGTCAGCTGCTCGACGTCGGGCTCGCCCTGCTGGATGCCGTCCTCGAGTTGGTAGGTGCTGCGCATCACGTAGAGCGCGACGTACTGGTCGGCGTCGGGGTGCAGTTCCGACCAGGCGTCGGCGATCGCCTGCAGGAGCGACGGGTCGTCGACGATGCGGTTCAGCTGCGACTCGATGTCGGCGCGTCCGACCCCGACGCCCTCCGGGTTGAGCGGAACCCGGACCCGCTCGCCGCTCTCGGTGTCGGCCATCATGTAGACCGAGCGGACGGTGCCGTCCAGGTCACGCGGCGTCGCGTACTGCGACAGCGAACCGAGCGGGAAGTAGTCGTTGGTGTCCTGGAGCTGGCCCATGGCCAGGATCACCAGGGCCACGCCGGTGACGCCGAGCCGCCAGACCAGACCCTGCCGGGAGATGCGCCGGACGGCCGGTTCGGAACTCACAGCCCGCGAGTATACGAGGTATAGGGCGGCGCTTGCACTCTCCTGGGTAGAGTGCTAAACACGTTGTTAGCACTCTCGAGGTGAGAGTGACAGGACTTCGGATCGGCGAGGCCGTGGGAGCCCGGTGACAGGAGCCGGGCGCCGGCGGTCGTCCGTCGCGGGCGTCGAACCGGAACTTCCACCCGCTATGGGAGGACCAGGAACCCATGCCAAAGATCATTGCCTTTGACGAAGAGGCGCGGCGTGGCCTCGAGCGTGGCATGAACTCTCTTGCCGACGCCGTCAGGGTCACTCTCGGCCCGAAGGGCCGCAACGTCGTTCTGGAGAAGAAGTGGGGCGCCCCCACCATCACCAACGACGGCGTGTCGATCGCCAAGGAGATCGAGCTCGAGGACCCGTGGGAGAAGATCGGGGCCGAGCTCGTCAAGGAGGTCGCGAAGAAGACCGACGACGTCGCCGGTGACGGCACCACGACGGCCACCGTGCTGGCCCAGGCGCTGGTCCGCGAGGGCCTGCGCAACGTCGCCGCGGGTGCGAACCCGATCGCGCTGAAGCGCGGCATCGAGCGGGCTGTCGAGGCGATCGCCGAGCAGCTGCTGTCGACCGCGCGTGAGGTCGAGACCAAGGAGCAGATCGCCGCGACCGCGTCGATCTCGGCCGGCGACCCGCAGATCGGTGAGCTGATCGCCGAGGCGATGGACAAGGTCGGCAAGGAAGGCGTCATCACCGTCGAGGAGAGCAACACCTTCGGGCTGGAGCTCGAGCTCACCGAGGGTATGCGCTTCGACAAGGGCTACATCTCCGGCTACTTCGTCACCGACCCGGAGCGCCAGGAGGCCGTCCTCGAGGACGCCTACGTCCTGCTGGTCGAGTCGAAGATCTCGAACGTCAAGGACCTGCTGCCGCTGCTCGAGAAGGTCATGCAGGCCGGCAAGCCACTGATCATCATCGCCGAGGACGTCGAGGGCGAGGCCCTGGCGACCCTGGTGGTCAACAAGATCCGTGGCACCTTCAAGTCCGTCGCCGTCAAGGCTCCGGGCTTCGGCGACCGCCGCAAGGCCATGCTGCAGGACATCGCCATCCTCACCGGTGGCCAGGTCATCAGCGAGACCGTCGGCCTCAAGCTGGAGAACGCGACCCTGGACCTGCTCGGTCAGGCCCGCAAGGTCGTCGTGACCAAGGACGAGACCACGATCGTCGAGGGTGCGGGCGACGCCGAGCAGATCGCCGGCCGGGTGTCGCAGATCCGCGCCGAGATCGAGAACTCCGACTCGGACTACGACCGCGAGAAGCTGCAGGAGCGGCTGGCCAAGCTGGCCGGCGGCGTGGCCGTCATCAAGGCGGGCGCGGCGACCGAGGTCGAGCTGAAGGAGCGCAAGCACCGCATCGAGGACGCGGTGCGCAACGCCAAGGCGGCCGTGGAGGAGGGCATCGTCCCCGGTGGTGGCGTGGCGCTCATCCAGGCCGGTGCCGCGGCGTTCGAGAAGCTGGAGCTGGAGGGCGACGAGGCCACCGGTGCCAACATCGTCAAGGTGGCCGTCGAGGCGCCGCTGAAGCAGATCGCCGTCAACGCCGGTCTCGAGGGCGGGGTCGTGGCCGAGAAGGTGCGCAGCCTTCCGGTCGGCCAGGGCCTCAACGCCGCCACCGGCGAGTACGTCGACATGCTCGGCGAGGGCATCAACGACCCGGTGAAGGTCACCCGCTCGGCGCTGCAGAACGCCGCGTCGATCGCCGGCCTGTTCCTCACCACCGAGGCCGTCGTCGCGGACAAGCCGGAGAAGACCCCGGCCGCTCCCGCCGACCCCAGCGGTGGCATGGGCGGCATGGACTTCTGAGTCCCGCCGCTTCACCAGCACCACAATGCACGAGGGCGGTACCCCAGCCAGGGGTGCCGCCCTCGTACGCGTCCGCGACTCGCCGTGACCATGTCATGTTCCCTCGCGGTCGCTGACACGCCGCCAGGGAACATGATCATGGGGAGGCGGAGCGCTGTCGGCGGCGCGGAGGTAGCGGGCCGCCTGCTTGCGCAGGTGGTCGGCGAAATCGGGCGGGTCGAGCACGTCGAAGTCGACGTCGAGCATGGCGAGGTAGACGGCGATCATCTCGTAGCTGTCGGCGCCGGTGTGGACGACGCACGTGTGCTCGTCCTCGGGCTCGACGACGATCGACGACGGCAGCCGGTTCGCGACGGCGTCGGCGGACGCGTGCAGCCGCAGGCTCGCGCGGTAGCCCCAGAGCGCGTAGTCCAGCCCGCGGGCGACGAAGTCGGCGACATCGGCCGACGGCGCCTCGTGCGGAGTGAACCGCGGGCCGGTCGGGATCTTCGGCGTCAGCCGGTCGACCCGGAACGTGCGCCAGTCGGAGCGTCCGACGTCCCAGGCCACGAGGTACCAGCGGCGGCCGCGGTTCACCAGCCGGTGCGGCTCGACCTCGCGGCGCGACGAGCTGCCGTCATGGCCGACGTAGTCGAAGCGCAGCCGTTCGTGGTCGCGAACGGTGGCCGCGATGGCCGTCAGCACGTCCGCGTCGACGGTCGGGCCGGCACCGGTCAGCGGCACCGTCGCCGACGACAACGCGGCCACCTGGTGCCGCAGCCGGGCCGGCAGCACCTGCTCGAGCTTGGCCAGCGCGCGCACCGATGTCTCCTCGATGCCGGTGACCGACCCGCCCGCGGCCGTCCGCAGGCCGACGGCGACAGCCACCGCCTCTTCGTCGTCCAGCAGCAGCGGCGGCATGTCCGCACCGGAACCGAGCCGGTACCCGCCGGACACCCCGGGCGTCGAGTCGACCGGGTAGCCGAGTGTGCGCAGCCGCTCGACGTCGCGGCGCACGGTCCGCACGGCGACGCCGAGGCGGGCCGCGAGATCGGCGCTGGCCCACTCGCGGCGCAGTTGCAACAGCGACAGCAGCCGCAGTAGTCGGGCCGAGGTCTCCACCATGTTCTCGATTCTGGCAGCAATTGCGGCCCGTAACTGGCCGCGATTGGCGAGAACATGGGGACCATGACGAACGCCACCGAGATCCGCCCGTTCCACATCGCGATCCCCGAGGCCGACCTCGCCGAGCTGCGCGCCCGGCTGGCCCGGACCCGCTGGCCGGCGCAGCTCGCCGGCACCGGCTGGGAGCGTGGGGTGCCGGTCGCGTATCTGAAGCGGCTGGCCGAGTACTGGCGCGACGCCTTCGACTGGCGCGCGCAGGAGAAGGCGCTCAACGCCCATCCGCAGTTCGTGACCACGATCGACGGGCAGGACGTGCACTTCCTCCACGTCCGGTCCGCGAACGACGACGCCACGCCGCTGTTGCTGCTGCACGGCTGGCCCGGCTCGGTGGTCGAGTTCCTCGACCTGATCCCGCTGCTCACCGGCGAGTTCCACCTGGTGGTCCCGTCGCTGCCCGGCTACGGATTCTCCGGCCCGGTCACCGCCGTCGGCTGGACCGACGGCCGGTCCGCGTCGGCGCTGGTGGAGCTGATGGACCGGCTCGGCTACGACCGCTACGGCGTGCAGGGCGGCGACGTCGGCGGCTTCCTGGGCCCGCAGATCGGCCGGCTGGCGCCCGACCGCGTCGTCGGTGTGCACGCGAACGCGTTCGTGACCTTCCCGTCCGGCGACCCGGCCGACTTCGCCGGGCTGACCGAGGACGAGCAGCGGCGCGTGGCGTTGTTCGAAAGGTTCCAGGAGGACGGGAGCGGCTACCTGAGACTGCAGGGCACCCGGCCGCGGACGGTGTCGTACGGGCTCACGGACTCGCCGGTGGCGCAGCTGGCCTGGATCGTCGAGAAGTTCCAGGAGTGGACCGACCCGGCCGTCGAGCTGCCCGAGGACGCCGTCGACCGCGACCGGCTGCTCGCGAACGTCAGTGTCTACTGGTTCACCGCGACGGCGGCGTCGACCGCGCACTCGTACTACGAGCGGTTCCACGATCCCGCCTTCTGGGCGCCGCGGGACCGGTCCACTGTCCCGACGGCGGTCGCGAACTTCGCCACCGATATCGCGATCCGCCGGTTCGCCGAACGCGACCACACCATCGTCCGCTGGACGACGTTCGACCGCGGCGGCCACTTCGCCGCCATGGAGGCGCCGGACTCGCTGGCCGCCGATGTCCGTGCGTTCTTCGCCGACCTGACCCGCTGAAGGAGACCAGAACCATGAGCGAGATCCGCCCGTTCCACATCGAGATTCCCGACGCCGACCTCGACGACCTGCGGGCCCGGCTGGCCGCGGCCCGCTGGCCGGCGGAGGTCGCCGGCACCGGCTGGGAGCGCGGCGTCCCGGTCGCGTACCTGAAGGAGCTGGCCGAGTACTGGCGCGACGGCTTCGACTGGCGCGCCCGGGAGGCCGAACTGAACACGTACCCGCAGTTCGTCACCACCGTCGACGGCCAGGACGTGCACTTCCTGCACGTCCGGTCGGCGAACGAGGACGCGACGCCGCTGCTGCTGGTGCACGGCTGGCCGAGCTCCGTCGTGGAGTTCCTCGACCTGATCCCGCTGCTCACCGACGAGTACCACCTGGTGATCCCCTCCCTGCCCGGCTTCGGCTTCTCGACGCTGTCCGGGCCGGGCTGGGGGAACCTGTTCCGGGTGGCCGGCGCGATCGCCGAGGTCATGACGCGGCTGGGCTACGACCGGTTCGCGGCGCAAGGCGGTGACGTCGGTGCCGGCGTGGTCGGCATGCTCGCGATGCTGCATCCGGACCGGGTCATCGGCACGCACGTCAACGGGCCGGCGCCGTACCCGTTCGGGCCGCCGGTCGAGCTGGACGGGCTGTCCGACGCGGAGAAGGCGCGCGCCGAGCGCTTCAACACGTTCCGCGAGGACGGCATCGGCTACCTGGTGCAGCAGGCCACCCGGCCGCAGACGCTGGCGTACGGGCTGGTGGACTCGCCGGTCGAGCAGCTGGCGTGGATCGCGGAGAAGTTCCGTGAGTGGACCGACCCGGCCGCCGAACTGCCCGAGGACGCCGTCGGCCGGGAGCGGCTGCTCACCAACGTCAGCATCTACTGGTTCACCGGCAGCGGCGCCACCGCGGCGCACGTCGTCTACGAGGGGATGCAGGCGTTCAAGCAGTTCATGGAGAGCGCCGGTGAGCACCCGCAGAACGACGCCGAGCCGCCTGCCCTCCCGCCCGGCGCCGTCGCCGTGTTCGCCGCCGACACCTCTGTCCGGCACCTCGTCGACCCGATGGGCACGGTCGTGCGCTGGACCGAGTACGACCGCGGCGGCCACTTCGCCGCGCTGGAGGCGCCGGACCTGCTCGCCGCCGACGTCAAGGAGTTCTTCGCGGGCCTGCGCTGACGGCGGCCACCAGGTCGTCGGCCGACTCGACGTCCAGGCGGCCATGGTGGCCGGTCTCCAACGCACCCGCGAACCCGCCGGGCAGGGTCACGACGCGAACCGCTCGCCCAGCATCCGCAGCGCCGACTCGAGCAGCTCGGTGAGGTCGGCGTCCTCGTGCACCAGCCACTGCTCGTACGCCGCCAGCGCGATGCCGAGCATGGTCCACGCCAGCGCCTGCGGTTCGAGGCTGTCCTCCGGCACCCCGAGCCGGCCGGCGGCGTAGTGGGCGACGACGTCGCGCCACGCGCGGTACCGGAGCGTGGAGTGGGCCATCAGCGCGGGCACGGTCAGCAGCAGCCGCATCCGCTGCCGGTGCCACGGCACCTCCTCGGGCGGGATGCGGTTGAACTCGATGACGGAGGCACGGACGGCGTCCATCAGCGGGAGGTCGTCGGGGAGGTCGTCGAGGTAGGCGCGCATGCGGTCCAGCTGGGCGTCGAAGTCGCCCCACGGCAGGTCGTTCTTCGACGCGAAGTAGCGGAAGAACGTGCGCCGCCCTATGCCGGCCGCGGCGGCGATGTCGTCGACGGTGGTGTCGTCGAAGCCGCGCTCGGCGAACAGCGTCAGCGCGACGTGGCTGAGTTCCGCCTGGGTGGTGGACGGGCGCCGCCCGAGTCGGGTCGCACCGCTCTCACCTGCGGGGGAGCCGTCGTCGGTGGACGATCTCGGGTCACCGAACATCGTCACCTCTGACCTCGCTGGCCGGCACGTCGGCGCGCCGATCCTCCGAGAATAATGGCACTGGGGGCCAAAAGGAACGCCGGGCCGGACGGCGAACAAGCCTGATATTCTAGGTGAACAGAAGGTGAACAACACCTGACTCGCAGGTGGCCGGAAGGAGCGGACATGGTGACGATGACGCAGGTCCAGCGCCCCACGCTCGTGGCCCGCTGGGTGACGGTGACCGACATCTCCGGCCGCTCGCGGGCCGAGCTGCGCTGGGTCCCCGTCCAGGATGAACGACCCGGACAGGTCCGGGCGGCCTGACCGGCCTACAGCGCCCCGAGAGGCGCGGCCGGCCGGCCGGTCTTCTCACACACCCACTGCGGATCGGGCCCGAGTTCGGGCTCGATCCGCAGTTCGTGCGGCTCCTCGTCGACGCACGACTCGCACGACGGCCACCGGCCCACCCCGGCGTCGAGCAGACGATCCTGCACGTCTTGCGCCAGCTGCCCGGCCACGAACGCCGCGCCGTCGGGCCACTGCTCGACCCACCAGCGACGTTCGGTCAGCGCGGCGTCCAGGACGTCGACGGCGGCGGCGACGTCCAGCCGGCGCGCGCCGAGGTCGCGCAGGACCAGCGCCCGCGCCACGAGCATCACATGGTCGACCACGATGTCGATCGTGCCATTTCGCTGGCACACTAATCCACGTGCGTCCACTGCTGGAGGTCATCGCCCTGGGTCCCGGCGACGTCCCCGGCGCGGTCGAGGGCGGCGCCGACCGCCTCGAAGTCGTCGCCGACATGGACGCCGACGGCCTGACCCCGTCGCTCGACACCGTCCGCGATCTCAAGCGCGCCTGCGACCTGCCGCTGCGGGTCATGCTGCGGGCCAACGACGGCTTCTCGACCAGCGGCTCAGAGCTGGCCCGGCTGCGCATCGCCGCCCACCAGCTGGCGAACGCCGGCGCCGACGGGTTCGTGCTCGGTTTCCTGGGCCTCAACGCCGAGATCGACGTCGAGGCGACGCTGACCCTGGCCGACGAGCTCGGCGGCCGGCCGTGGACGTTCCACCGTGCCATCGACCACTGCCTCGATCTCGACGCGGCGTGGGAGGTCGTGCCTGGGCTGGCCGGCCTCGACGCCGTCCTGACCGCCGGCTCGGCCCGCGGCGTGGGCTCCGGCCTGGACGAGCTGTGCACCCGGGCGACCGGCTCGGCGACGGCGGCCCGCGTCATCATGGCCGGCGGCGGCCTCGAGCCGGACCACGTCCCGTGGCTGGCGCGGGCCGGCGTCCGCCAGTTCCACGTCGGCAGCCGGGTCCGTCCGGGCGGCTCGTGGAAGGCCTACGTCGACGCGGGGCTGGTGCGGTCGTGGCGCATTCTCATCGACGACGCCGTGGGCGCGGCCCTCTGATCCGCGTGATTCTCGTCGATCCGCCCGCCTGGCCGGGGCACGGCCGGCTCTGGTCGCACCTCGCGTCGGACGAGTCGTTCGAGGAGCTGCACGAGTTCGCCACCCGCCTCGGGCTGCCCGCGCGCGGCTTCGACGGCGACCACTACGACCTGCCTGCCGCGGACTACCAGCGCGCCGTCGACGCCGGTGCCGTGCCGGTGCGCAGCCGCGACCTGGTCGCCCGGCTGCTGGCCGCCGGCCTTCGCCGGCGCAAGCGTCACTGACCTGCCAGCGCCGCCAGCTCGTCGCGGTGCCGGTCGAGGTACTGGTGCACCCGCTCGCGGGAGTCCTGCCAGTCGCCGTGCAGCATCTTCGACGACTCCTCTGTGAGCGTGAGGTCGTGGGTGTCGTGGTCGATGAGGAGGTCGACGGAGAGCTGCCCGCTGGACGTCTCGCGGGCGAGGTCGGCGTGGAAGTCGGACAGCACGAAGGTGAGCTCGTCGGGGGCCGGGAACTGCACCTGGGTCAGGGTGCCGCCGTCGTCGACGATCAGCACGTGCGCCATGGCCCGGGCAGGCTCGCCGTCGTCCTCGAGCTCGCACTCCCACCGGCAGACGATGCGCAGCCAGCCGGCCGGCGCCGCCCGCCGGTACACGGCGATGATCTCGTCAAGTGTCCTCTGCTGCTCCGGTGTCACGTCGCGACCCTACCTAACCCGGTCTGTTCCGGAACTCGAACTCCCGCAGCTCACCGTCGACCCAGGTGCGCACGGTGAACGAGTCCGGTCTGGTGGTCGTGTTGTCCGGCCGGTACCGGGGGAGGATGTCGACCTCGACGCTCTGGTTGTTGCCCAGCGCCTCGCGCAGGTAGCGCTCCATCTCGGCGTATCGGCCCTGGTTGAGGTTGCGCATGCCGTCGCCCAGCGGCTTGCCGTTGCCGGGGACGACGTTGAGCCGGTTCGTCGGACCGCCGAGGGAGTCGGCCAGGATGTGGAAGCCGACGTCGCCGTCGATGCCCTCGTGCCCGATGCCCTGCTGCAGCCGCCGGTTGCGCCCGGCCGCCGAGCCCGACGGGGCGCCCTCCACCCGGATCGGCCGGCCCAGCGAATCGGTCTCCCAAGCGACGCCGTTGAAGACATAACGGGCGTTCGGGTGGGCGTTGTTGGCCGCGCGGTTGAACGCGCGCAGGTTGCTGAACTCGAACGTGGGCAGCGGGACGCCGTCGGCGCGGGCCACCATCGAGACGTGGTCGAAGCCGGCCGGGAACGTGTCGAGCCGGCCGAGGATGGTCAGCTCCTCGGCTGTCAGCGCGCGCCGGGTCCACTTGCCGGCGGTGGAGCCCCAGCCGAGGAATGGGATCAGCGCCGCGGCGGAGAGCCCGGCGTCGATGACGTTGCCCTCGGCGGCGTACCAGACCGCGTTGACGGCGTCGAAGGCCTCGCCGACCACCGGGATCAGGCCCAAGCCGTCGAGGACCAGGTGGCCGATCTCGGAGAACCAGTTGGTGTCGTCGCCGCGGGCCTCGATCTCCTCGGCCTTCATGGTGACGATCGCGCGTGCGCCGGTGGCGATGTCGGCGCTGATGACGTCGCCGCCCTCGAACGGCGTCATGGCCGCGGCGATCGCCTCGCGGGCGCCGGCGCCCTCGTCGACCGGCCAGCGGCGGCGCGCGATCAGGTACTCCATGAACGCGTTCACCTGGGCGGTCTCGCCGTCGGCGGAGATCTCGACCGTGTCGCCGTGCCCGAACAGCTCGTGCCCGGCGCTGGGATTACGGCCGACGGCGGCCATGATGCCGGCCAGCGGGTCGTAGTACGGCGTGTAGCCGGTCGGCGCGCCTTGGTCGTCGGGGCCCTCGACGGGGTCGATGGCGCCGAAGATCTCGCTCCCACTCGACGCACGGTTGCGCCACATGTCCCGCTCGTCGACCTCGCGCTCGTAGTCGTAGACGCCGCGGGCGACGGTGGTGAGGAAGTCGGTGGACCACGAGCCGCGCGAGATCACCAGACCGAGCGCGCCGGCCTGGCCGATCGTCGGCGCCTCCTCCGTGATGATCGCCTCGAGCCACCGGTCGGCGTACTCGGGGTCCAGCGCGAGGTCGCCGGTGTTCTGCGTCGCCAGCCCGAGCGTGGTCCCGAGATCGGCCACGAACGCCTCGTACTGCTGGTCGAAGGCGTCGACCTCACTGACGTCCGGGCTCATGCCCTGGCTCCGGACCAGCTCCTGACGCGAGTAGGACATGTCGACGACGACGGCGGCGACCTCTTCGGGGCTGACCTGCTCGGCCAGCCGCTGCGCGAAGTACGGGTCGGTGGCGTTGTCGGCGAGCAGCTCGCGCAGCTCCTCGGGGATCTCGCCGTCGTCGTACTCCTCGATCAGCTCGGCGGCGCGGTCGGCCCGCTCGCGCGCCTCCTCCGGCGTCGCGGTGGAAATCGTCGACTCGTCGATCTGCGCGAACGTCTGCACGCCCGGCGTCTGCGCCTCGACGTGCCGGGCCAGCGCCAGCCGCCGGCGCAGGCCCGGCAGCTCCTCGTCGATCCAGCTGAGCACGCCGTTGACGCGGTCGAGCTCGTCGGTGGACAGCCACACGTCCGTCAGGTGCCCGCGGACGCTGCCGACCCTGCTCTCCAGCTCGGTCGAGGCGTTCTCCATGGCCCGGATCAGCCCTGCCATCTGCTCCAGGTCGATCGAGGCGACGCTCATCGCAGGTTCCGCCAGTGCGTCTGCCAGGAGTTCGGCGGGACCTGCTCCGGCTGTTCCTCGATGGCGGTGCGGTAGGTCTCCATGACGCCTTCGGCGGCGGTGCCGACGGTCGTGACGTGGCCGGTGAGCTCGGCGAAGAAGGTGTCGGCGGTGGTGCTGATCCAGGCGCCGGCGTTCATGGCCGCGACCGCGTCGTCGAGCTCGGCGGCGAACTCCTCGGTAAGTGGCCGGGACTGGTCGCGTCGCCCGACGATGGCCGCCCGATACGGGTTGGCGACGGTGGCCTCTTCCTCAGTGGTCACGACAGGCCTCCTATCGCGCGGGCGGTCGTGGTCCGTGCTCGGCGACCCAGCGGTCGAGGTAGGTCTCGAAGCGGCCCATCGACTCCTCGTCGTGGATGCCGCGGGCGCGCTTGGGCGGGTCGTAGCCGAACTCGACGCGGAACGTGTGGTCCTGGTCGACCTCGAGGTCGAGGACGGTCCAGGCATGGTCGGGTACGTCCGCGGCTGCCATCCGGTTCAGCTCGGCGACCAGGTCGTAGAGCGGCTCGTCGTAGCCGACCTGGCCGTACAGCCAGCGGTCGCCGCCGTCCACGACCGCCAGGGTGAGGTAGTTGAGCGTCAGCTCGCCGGTGGGGCCGCGGTACGCCTCCCAGTTGCCGACCAGCCGCGCCCAGTTCGGCGGCGCGACATCGGCGAACCGGCGCACGATGCGGTCGAGCTGCTCCTGCTGTTCGGCCTTGCCCATGCCGCCCTTTCCGTGCAGGTGCCCGTTCCGCGTCGAGTGGTCAGATCGTAGCCGCCGCGCGCGGCCGGCGTCACGGGGCCGACGCGCGGAGCAGGACGAGCTCGGTTTCCACGTTGTGCCGGGCCGGGTCCTCCCAGCGGCGGTGGCCGGCCTCGGTGCGGAACAGCGCCGGCCGGTCCAGGAGGCCGGCCAGCACGGCGGCCCGGCCGGTGGCGAAGTCGGCGTCGGACACGTGCGCGTAGTCGTCGCGGACGGCCGCCGCGTAGGCCGCGTAGTCCGACGGCGGGCCGGCCAGCACGGCGAGATCGGCGTCGCAGAGCACGGCGCCATTACCGTCGGCGGGCTCCGGATCGTGGCCGGCGGTCAGCAGCACCAGGCGCTCGACCTCGTCGACCTGCGCCGCCGGCTGATCGAGCCGTGTCAGCACCTCGCGCGCGAGCCGGGCGCTGGCCGCTTCATCCTCGCCCGGCTTCCCCTCGTAGACGGCGTCGTGGAACCAGGCGGCGAACCGGACGGCGTCAGCGTCGCTCGCGGCGTCGGCCAGCTCGTCGACGGCGTCGAGCACGGCGGCCAGATGCCGGTCGGAGTGGTAGTGACGGTGCGGCTCGCGCCAGCGGGCCAGCAGGTCCGCGCCCTCGGCCGTCGCCGCGGGCGAGTCACCGGCCAGCGCGGCCCAGCGGCGCTCGAGATCGTCCATGCGGCCATTCTCCTCGGCTCTCGTGATCACCAACCTCTGGCGTCGTGATAGCAGCTGTGACAGCAGCACAGAAGGTTGATGATCACGGGAGTGCGGCCGGTGTTTGCTAGACTGCTATCAGCACAGGGCTTCGTGCGCGACCTGGTGGTGGGGAGGCGCGCCGCTGAAGCGTTCCTCCGGAGTCCTCGTGTCCCCTCTAGCCTCGTACCGCCGGTTGCTCTCGCTGGCCGGCATCGGTTACGTCGTCGTCGCCTTCTTGGGCCGGTTGCCGCTGGCCATGAGCCAGCTCGGCACGCTGCTGCTGGTGTCCGACGCCACCGGCCGGTACGCCGCCGGTGGCCTGGCAGCCGGAGCGCTGGCCGTCGCGAACGCCGTCGGCGCCCCGCTCGCCGGCGGCATCGCCGACCGCGTCGGTCAGCGGCCGGTCGTGCTCGCACAGTCGCTGACGGCGGGCGTCGCGCTCGCCGCGCTGGTCGCGGCCGTCCAGGCCGGCGCCGGCACCCCCGTGCTCGTCGCCGCGGCCGCCGTCGCCGGGTTCACGATGCCGCAGGTCGGTCCGCTGGCGCGGGTGCGGTGGCGGCCCATCACGCACCGCACCGGCAGCGCGCAGCCGCGGCTGGTCGACGCCGCCTTCTCCTACGAGGGCGCCGCCGACGAAGCGTCGTTCGTGCTCGGCCCGGCGCTGGTCGGCCTGGGCGCGGTGGCGCTCAGCCCGCGCGGCGCGCTGCTCGCTGCGGCCGCGCTGCTGGTGGTGTTCGGCTCGTGGTTCGCGCTGCACTCGACCGCCCGGCTGACCCACGCGCTGCGCGCGTCCGCGGCCGCGCACGGCGAGTCGTTCGTCACCGTCGCGTTCCTGACCCTCTGCCTGGCCCAATTGCTCATCGGCGTCATCTTCGGCGCCACTCAGACCGGTACGACGGCTCTGGCCACGGCCGCGGGTTCGCCCGGTCTGGCCGGCCTGGTGCACTCGCTGCTCGGTGTGGGCAGTGTGCTGGCCGGACTGGCGACCGCGGCGCTGCCCGCCCGGTTCGGTTACGACCGGCGGATCCTGGTGTTCGCGATCGGGCTCGTCGTGCTGTCGTCGCCGCTGCTGCTGGCCGGGTCGCTGGCCGCGCTGGTCCCTGTCGTGCTGGTCCTCGGCCTCGCCGTCGCGCCGTACATGATCAGCGTGTTCGCCGCCGCCGAGCGGCAGGTGCCGGTCACCCGGGTCGGCGCGGCGATGACCTTGCTGGCCGGCGCCACCGGCATCGGCTACGCCGTCGGGTCCGGCATCGCCGGCCGGCTGGCCGACCTCGGCGGACACCGGCCCGCGTTCGCCGTGACGGTGACCGCCGCGGCGCTCGCGGTGGTGCTCGCCGTCGTACGGCTACGCACCCAGCGGCCGCGCCCGGCGTCGCCCGTCACCACTCCCGGTGAGCTGGCAGCAGCGTCCCAGGGTTGAGGTTCCGGCCTGGGTCGACCGACTCGAGGAGCCCGGCCATGACGTCGGTGCCGGCCGGTGAGATGTCGTCCTCGAGCCAGTGCGCGTGGTCGGTGCCGACGCCGTGGTGGTGCGAGATGGTGGCCTCGTTGTCGATGAACGACTGCTGGATCGCCTTCTTCACCACCCAGTACTGCTCGATCTGCTCAGCCGGCACGTCGGTGCTGGGCGGGAACGCGAAGGTGAAGTACAGGCACGCGCCGGAGTGGTAGCTGTGCGACAGGTGGCACATCGCGAACCCCTTGACGCCCAACTCGTCGAAGGCGTCGGTGGCCGCCCGGATGGTGTTGGCGTACAGGTTCATCAGCTTCGACCACGGCGCCGCGGTCTCGGACACGTCGCCGAGCGCGCCGATGTCGAGGAGGAAGTCGCGGATGTAAGGGGTGTCGAACTTCTTCTGGTCGTACAGCGCGCCCGGGCCGTTGCCCAGTTTGATGCCGCCGTGCTTCTTCACGATCTTGCCGACGATGGCCTTCTGGTGCTTGAGGTGGGACTCCGCGCCCTCGTAGCCGATGTAGGACAGGCACGCCGCGGACAGGTCCCAGCCGCGCCGCTCCAGCACATTGAACAGGATCGGGCCGGCCTTCGCCGCCAGCCCTTTCGACGGCTTCTGCATGGACAGCGAGAACGCGGTCTCGTTGGCGTCGGAGACGCGGGTGACCGTCGGCGACGCGTCGGACTCGGAGATCTCGTGCATCGCAGCGATGCCCGCCGCCCACGTCGGGAACAGGTACGCGATGATCTCGCGGTTCTCCGGAACCCGGTGGACGTTGACCCAGGCCTCGGTGATGACGCCCAGACGGCCCTCGGAGCCCAGGATCATCTCGCGGACGCTCGGGCCCGACGACGTGCTCGGCAGCGGCCGCAGGGCGATCACCTTGCCCGGCAGCACGACACGCATACCTCGAGCGATGTCACTGATATCTCCATACTTGTCCGACTGCATGCCCGAGCTGCGCGTCGCGATCCAGCCGCCCAGTGTCGAGTGTTTGAAACTGTCCGGCTGGTGGCCCATGGTCCAGCCGCGGGCGTTGAGCTGGTCCTCGAGGTCCGGCCCGAGCGCGCCGGCCTGGACCCGGGCCAGCCCGGCAGCCTCGTCGATTTCGAGCACCCGGTTGAGCCGGCCGAGGTCGAGGGAGACGACGACGCGCTGCTCGGCCGGCGGCGGGGTCAGCGAGCCGGAGATGTTCGAGCCACCGCCGAACGGGATGAGGACGCCGTCGGCCGCCACCACGGCGTCGACCACCTGCCGCACTTGGTCCTCGTCGCCGGGGTAGACCACGACGTCGGGGACGCGGGGGAGGTCGCCGGCGCGGACCCGGACGAGGTCGACCAGCCCCTTGCCATAGGTGTGCACCACGCGGTCGAGGTCGTCGGTGTTGACGTACTGCTCACCCAGGGCGTCGCGCAACTTCGCGGCGAGGTCGTCGTCCAGCTGGGAGGCCGGCACCTTGAGGTCCTCGAACGCGGGCGGCGGCGTGCCGGGCGCGTTGAGGTCGATGCCGATCTTCTCCATGACGAACGGCGCCAGCTTCGGCTTGTCCTCGTGGGTGAAGGCGATGCCCTCGACCCCCCAGCCCCACCACTTTTGATGCTTGACACCCGTCACGACGCCTCCTCCTTCTGCGCGCGGTCGCTCGCCTGTTCCGCCGACTCGTCCGGTTCGGTGGCGTCGCGTAGCGGTTTCCCCTCGGCGTCGGGGTCGCCGGTGGCCACCATGGCGGCCACCTTCGCCTCGAGCCGTTCGGTCAGTTCGCGGGTCCGTTCCCCAGGCTGCGGGTGGATCGGTGTGCCGATGACCAGCGCCACCGGCGGCCGGCCCCGCTTCGGCCACCAGTGCCCGACCGGCATGGCGTGGTCCGTGCCGATGATCGCCACCGGCACGCACGGCACGCTCTGCGTGATGCTCAGCGCGGCCGCGCCGGGCTTGAACCGCTTGACGCCGCCCTCGGTGTTGCGCCGGGTGCCCTCGGGGAACACGACGACCGGGACGTTCTCGCTCAGCAGCCGGTTGGCCAGGCCGCGGCCCTTTCCCATGTCGGCGTTCGTGCGGCTCACCGGGTAGGTGTTGAAGAACACCGACGTGGTCGCCTTCATCCACCACCAGCGGTAGAAGTAGTCGGCGGCGGCGTTGACGGCCATCGTGCGGGTGTAGCGTCGCGGCAGCTCGGTGACGAGCAGCGGCGCGTCGAGGTGGCTGCTGTGGTTGGCCACGACGATGAACGGCACGGCCAGCCCGTCGAGGTTCTCCGCGCCGCGCACCGTCACCTTCGTCGTCAGGTGCACGACCGGACGCAGGAGCAGGCGCTGCGCCACGAACCGGGCCCAGCGGTGCCAGGCCGCGTGGTACCTCTTCGTACTCGGCAGTTCGCTCATCGTCGTCCGCTCACCAGTCGCGCCGTGACCTTCCGCACCGCCGCCCGAGGGGCGTGCTCGGCCAGCCAGGCCAGGACCTTGAACCGTGCTGACGGTACCGAACGGACCCGCCGCTTCTCGACATCGGCCAGACAATCGGCCACCACGCGGTCGGCGTCGAGCCACAGCGACGACGGGATGGAGCCGGTCCGGATGCCGGCCCGCTCGTGGAACTCCGTGCGCACCCAGCCCGGAAGCAGCGCCGTCACCTGCACGCCGGTGCCGGCCAGCTCGAGCGACAGGCTCTCGGAGTAGGTGCGGACGAACGACTTCACCGCCGAGTAGCCGCCCATCGTGATGAGTCCCGCGACCGACGACACGTTGACGATGACACCGTGCCCGCGCTCGCGCATGGTGCGGGCGGCGGCCGCGCCGAGCACGACGACCGCGGTGATCATGAGGTCGATGGCGTGCTCGTGCTCGCTGGTGTCGTCGGTGACCAGACGGGAGTGGACGCCCCTGCCGGCGTTGTTGACGAAGACCTCGACGGGGGAGTCCTGGTCGGTCAGCCGGGCGGCGACGGCGTCGACCTCGGCGCGGTCGGCGAGGTCGGCCGCCAGCACCTCGACGTCGACGCGGTACCGCTGGCGCAGCTCGTCGGCGGTGCGCTTGAGACGGTCCTCGTCGCGGGCCACCAGGACGAGGTCGCAGCCACGGGCGGCCAGCGCGTTGGCGAAGGCGAGGCCGATGCCGGACGTCCCGCCGGTGACCAGCGCCCGGCCGGTGAGCAGCGGCTCCGTCATGCCCGTCGTGCTCCCCGCACGCTGCGCAGGACCGGCGACAGCCGGCCCTCGGCGGTGGTGGTCCAGCTGTGCACCGGCCAGCGCTTGGACTTGGCGTACCGGTACAGGCTGGCGTCAGGGTTGACGGCGTTGGGGTGGCCGACGACCTCCAGCCAGGAACGGTCCGCGTAGCTGTCGCCGTAGGCGTACGAGCCGGCGAGGTCCAGGCCCTCGGTGCGGGCGTAGCGGCGCAGCCAGGCGGCCCGCGCCTCGCCGACCAGCGGCGGCGTGGCCAGGTGCCCCGTCCACCGGCCGGTCTCGTCGGACTCCATCTTGCCGGCGACCATGACGTCGAACAGCGGCGCCAGCGGCTCGACGAACACGTCGATCTCGCCGGTGAGCAGGACGGTGCGGTGCCCGGCCGCGCGGTGCGCCTTGATGCGCTCCAGTGCCTGCTCGAAGAGGCCGCGGTGCAGCGACACCGTCACCTCGTCGGCGATGATCTTGCGCAGCTCGTTCTCGTTGACGCCCTCGTAGCGGCGCATGAACGTGCGGATGAAGTCGCCGCGGTCGCGCCGTTCGGCCTGCAGGTAGCGAGGGCCCAGCGCGACCAGGTTGCTCAGCACGACCGGCCACCGCGACAGCGGCTTGGCGGCCAGCTCGATCCACACGTAGTGCTCGACCAGTGTCGCCGCGGCGACGGTCTTCTGCAGGTCGAAGACGGCCACGACGTCGGTGCGCTCCGGCAGCTCCAGCGGCGCGGGGCCGGCGCTGGAGCCGTCGCCGCCGCTGCCGCGGGTCAGGCCGGGCACCCCCGGGATGTGGATCTTCTGCAGGTAGTGCGCCCAGTCGATCTCGGTGACGTCGAAGCCGTGCTCGGCCTTGCGCTCGTCGGGCAGCGACGCGTGCAACGCCCGCAGCTTGGCGTCGTCGAAGATGACCTCGGTCTCGGTGTACGGCTGGTACAGCGAGGTGAACTTGCGCAGCGTGTCGAGGTCGCGCCGGGCCCGGTAGATGGTGGAGATCCACTTGCGCGTCCGCTCGCCCGGCGGCAGCCGGTCGACCGCCTTGTCGGCGACGTCGACGACCCGCTCGCGACGGCGCAGCGCGCGCTCGACCACGCCGCGGTGCGGGAACGACCACGACGGGACGGCGAGGTGGCCGCCCTTGGCGTCCGTGAGCGGGTTGGCCTCGAAGTACTCGTGCACCAGCCGGAGCAGCCGGCCGAACGGCAGTGGATTGGTGATGCCGGAGCTGACCTGGAAGTACTGCGCCTCGCCCGGCGGGGGCGGCGAGGCGGCCGCGGCCAGGGCGGCGTTGACGACGAAGTCGACCGGGATGACGTCGAGCACGGTGTCGGCCAGCGCCGGGAACTCCGGCAGCAGGCCGCGGCCGTACGCCGCGATCAGCGGATCGGCGACCTTGAAGCCGTCGATCCAGCCCGGGAACGGGTGCTTGAGAGACGACTCGATGATGGTCGGCCGGACGACGGTGAGCCGGTGGCCGGCGCCGGCCCAGAGGTCCTCGGCGACCCGCTCGCCCAGCGCTTTGGTGAACGTGTAGACGTCGGGCCAGCCCAGGCTCTGCGCCCGGGTGCGGCCGGCCTCGACCAGTTCGGCGCGGACCCAGTCGTGCCGGGCCTGCTCGGCGGCGCCGGTGACGACGCGCGCGCCGGCCCGGCCGTGCTCGGCCTGCGCCTGCGTGAGCAGCCGGCGCAGCAGCCGCGGGCTGCGGGAGAGCCGTTCGATGTCGGGCCGGGCGGCCTGGGCGTACGCGAGCTCGGCGACGCGGTCGACGTCGTGCTCGAGGCTGCGCTCCTCGACGATGCCCTTCCGCAGCCCGGCGACGTAGCCCGTGGAGACGTGCACGACGTGCGGGTCGGTGCCGCCGGCGAGCAGCGCTCGGTAGAGCGACTCCGGCCCGGACACATTGGAGGCGAACGCCTCGTCGATCGGCAGGTCGAAGGAGACGGTGGACGCCGAGTGGATGACGACGTCGACATCGGACGGGAGCGGCGGCAGCTCGCCGAGGTCGCCCTCGAGGACGGTGACCCGCTCGCGGTACTGCCGCTCGGCCTCGTCGTCACCGACGGCCTTGCGCCAGGTGCTGAAGACGGGCTTGCGGAACAGCCGGTCGATGCGGTCCTGCGCGGTGAGCGCGCCGCGCGGCCGGACGATCAGGGTCACCCGGGTGTCCGGGTAGCTCGACAGCAGCTTCTCGAGCAGTGCCTGTCCGACGAACCCGGTCGCGCCGGTGAGGAGAACGTGTGCGCCGTGCAAGATCGAGGTTCCTCCGCTGGCCGTGGTGGCGCTCACGGGTGGGTTCCCAGGGCACCGCGTCCGGCCCGTGCCAGGTCGAAGTCAGATGCCATGCGCCCTCCCCAGGCAGGTGCCGTCGCTCACCTCGAGCGATGTTCGGGGGGTGCCGATGACCCCATACGCCGTGCAGACAATACACAGAATGTAGCCCTTCGCGGGCATCGGCATCGTATCGCTACTGGTGAACTGGTCTCCTTTCCCTTCCGGGACTCGCCGCCGCCTGGGACCTCGCGGTCGGCCGCTAGGCCAGCGCGTCTGGCAGGGGGTGGCAGTGCACGACGGTGAGCGACGACACCGCGCGGGTGAGCACGACGTAGAGGCGGCGCAGCCCGGCCGGCTCGGCCGCGACGATGGCGGCCGGCTCGACGACGACCACGTGGTCGTACTCCAGACCCTTGGCGAGCGTGGCCGGCAGCAGCGTGATCCGGGCGTCGTCGGCGAGCTGCCCGTACGGCGGACCGGCGTCGTCGAGCGCCGCCGCGACCTCGGGGGCGGCGTCGTCGGCGACGATGACGCCGACCGAGCCCTCGCGCGCAGCGACCTCCCTGACGGCGTCGGCGACGGCTGCGCGCAGGTCGCCGCCGGGCGCTCGCGTCACGTCCAGGCGGCCGGGGTTGGACCGGACCGGCTCCGGCGGCGCGATGCCCGGCGCGATGACCGGCAGCAGCCGGCCGGCGAACTCGACGACGGCGGCCGGGACGCGGTAGCCCTTGCGCAGCACCTCGAGGGTGGCCGGAGGCCGACCGCGAGGTCCCGGGCGGCGGTGAGTCCCAGGAGGGAAAGGGGGATGCGCGTCGTCGTGGGCGAGATGGCGTAGCGCCTCCGGCCACGACGGCGTCGCCCATGGCGTCGTGCCCTGGGCGATGTCGCCGAGGATGGTCAGCGAACCGGTGGCCGCGCGACGGCCGACGGCGCGCAGTTCCATGGGGGAGAGGTCCTGCGCCTCGTCCAGCACGACGTGCCCCACGCCGGGGACCCGCTCGAGCGCCGCGGCGGCCTCGTCGACCAGGACGGCGTCGGCGTGCGACCACGGTGCGGTCTTCGGGCCGCGGGCGGGCTTGCGCCAGAGCAGCCGTTGCCTTTCGTCGTCGCCGAGGATTCCGTCAGCGGCGGTGGCGAGCAGCTCCGGCTCGCTGAGCAGCCGCATGACCAGCTTCACCGGGTCCAGCGCCGGCCACAGCTGGTCGACGTAGTCCTTCACCGGCCGGGACCGGGCCACGGCGTTCTGGACGCGGTCGTCGGTGATCTCGCCGGCCGCCTCCATGCGCAGCAGGATCCGGTGGGCCAGCCGCTGGCCGAGCAGTGAGCGGGCCGTGGTGTAGCCGTCGCCGCGTTCGCGCAGCGTCCGGATCGCGTCGGCGGCCTCGTGCACCGGGACCCGCCAGCGCCGGGTGCCGCGGGTGACGTAGAGCGTCTCGGCCGGCTCCTGGACGTGCGACCAGATCGCGTTGCGGATGACGGTCGCAAGGCGTTCGTCGCCCTTCAGGGCGGCCGTCTCGGGGTTGTCGGTGCCCCTGATCGGGACGCTCTCGACCAGCTCCGCGACGGTGACCTGGCGGACGTCCACCTCGCCGAGTGTCGGCAGCACCTGGGCGATGTAGTGCAGGAACGCCTGATTCGGGCCGATGACCAGCACGCCGGTGCGGGCCAGCCGTTCGCGGTACGTGTGCAGCAGGAACGCCGCCCGGTGCAACCCGACGGCGGTCTTGCCGGTGCCCGGCGCGCCCTGGACGCACACCGTCCGGTCCAGGCTCGCCCGGACCACTTCGTCCTGCTCCGGCTGGATGGTCGCGACGATGTCGCGCATCGGGCCGACGCGCGGCCGCTCGATCTCCTCGGTGAGGATGCGGCTGGTGATGTCGGCCTCACCCGGGTCCAGCAGGTGCTCGTCCTCGTACGACGTCAGCTCGCCGCCGGCGAACCCGTAGCGGCGGCGCAGCGTGACGCCGTGCGGGTCGGCCCTGGTCGCCCGATAGAAGGCACGCGACACGTCCGCCCGCCAGTCGACGACCATCGGGTCGCCGTTGCCGTCCATGACGTGCCGCCGGCCGATATGAAAGGTTTCGTACGTCTCGTCCGATTCATCGTCGGTGCGGTCGATGCGGCCGAAGAACAGCGGCAGGTTCGGGTCGTCCGCCAGCGCCTTCGCCCGCCGGTACAGCGCGGCCTTCAGGTACTCGGTCGACACGTGGTCGCTGCCCTGCGCCGTCAGCGAGAGGGTGTGCTCGCGCATCGCCTCGAGGTCGGCGCGGGAACGGCGCAGGTGCTCGCGCTCGGCGTGCAGGACGGGGTCGGCGGACATGGACGGCCTCCAGGGGCTCGGCGGAAGATGGCGCTTTCCGACGGCCCGGTGGTCCGGTCCGGTCGCGAAGGGCATGGGAGCCTAGTCCGCGTTCGCCGCGGTGTCCACCGAATATCCCCGCAAAGTTGATCACGGGCGCAAGGGTCAGTCGTCGCTGAGGACGTCCTCGGCGTCGGCGATCTGGTAGGCGTAACCCTGCTCGGCGAGGAAGCGCTGCCGGTGCTGGGCGAAGTCCTGGTCGACGGTGTCGCGGACGATCACCGAGTAGAACCGCGCCGTCCGGCCGTCGGACTTGGGGCGCAGGATACGGCCGAGCCGCTGCGCTTCCTCCTGCCGCGAGCCGAACGTGCCCGACACCTGGATCGCGACACTGGCCTCGGGCAGGTCGATGGAGAAGTTCGCCACCTTGCTGACCACCAGCGTGCGGATCTCGCCGGCGCGGAAGCCGTCGAACAGCCGCTGCCGCTCGCGCACCGTCGTCTCGCCCTTGACCACCGGGGCGCCGAGCCGTTCGCCGATCTCGTCCAGCTGCTCGATGTACTGGCCGATGACCAGCGTGGGCTCGCCGGCATGCCGCCTCACCAGGCCTTCGACGACGCGTGTTTTGGCGTCGGTGCACGACGCCAGCCGGTAGCGCTCGTCGGGCTCGGCGGTCGCGTAGGCCAGCCGCTCGCCGTCTGACAGGGTGACGCGGACCTCGACGCAGTCGGCGGGGGCGATCCAGCCCTGGTTCTCGATCTCCTTCCACGGCGCGTCGTAGCGCTTCGGGCCGATCAGCGTGAAGACGTCGTCCTCGCGGCCGTCCTCGCGCACCAGCGTTGCCGTCAGCCCCAGCCGGCGGCGGGCCTGCAGGTCGGCCGTCATGCGGAAGATCGGCGCCGGCAGCAGGTGCACCTCGTCGTACACGATGAGGCCCCAGTCGCGGGCGTCGAGCAGCTCGAGGTGCGCGTAGACGCCCTTCCGCCGGGTGGTGAGGACCTGGTAGGTCGCGATGGTGACCGGGCGGATCTCCTTCTTCGCGCCGGAGTACTCGCCGATCTCGTCCTCGGTGAGACTGGTCCGCTTGACCAGCTCGTCCTTCCACTGCCGGGCCGCGACGGTGTTCGTCACCAGGATCAGCGTGGTGGCGCCGGCCCGGGCCATGGCCGCCGCGCCGACCAGCGTCTTGCCGGCGCCGCACGGCAGCACGACGACGCCGGAGCCGCCGTGCCAGAAGCCGTCGGTGGCCTCGCGCTGGTACGGCCGCAGCGCCCAGCCGTCCTCGGCCAGCGCGATGGGGTGCGCCTCGCCGTCGACGTAGCCGGCGCTGTCTTCGGCCGGCCAGCCGAGCTTGACCAGCGCCTGCTTGAGGTTGCCGCGCTCGGACGGGTGGACGACGACGGTGTCGGCGTCGAGCCGGGCGCCCACGAGGGGAACGACCCGCTTGGAGCGCAGCACCTCCTCGAGCACCGCGCGGTCGGTGCTGACGAGGACCAGCCCGTGGACCGGGTGGCTCTCCAGCCGCAGCCGGCCGTACCGGGCCATCGTCTCGGCGACGTCGACCAGGAGGGCGTGCGGGACGGGGTAGCGGGAGTAGCTGAGCAGAGTGTCGACGACCTGCTCGGCGTCGTGACCCGCGGCCCGGGCGTTCCACAGGCCGAGCGGGGTCAGACGGTAGGTGTGCACGTGCTCGGGGGCCCGCTCCAGCTCGGCGAACGGCGCGATGGCGCGTCGGCAGTCGTCGGCTTGGTCGTGGTCGACCTCGAGGAGCAGGGTCTTGTCACTCTGGACGATCAGGGGTCCGTCGTTCACCTCGCCATTGTCCCGTACGGTCGAGGCGTGAGCGAAATGGTCGAACGAGTCACCGAGATCGGCGACGAGCTGGCGTCGTGGCTGCTGAGCTGCTGGGTCGACGTCAGCAACGCCGGGGGCGCCGTCGGGTTCCTGCCGCCGGTCGGCGCCGACGACGTACGGCCCGCGCTGGACGAGCACCTCGCGGAGCTGGCGGCCGGCGCGGGGTTCCTCGGCGTCCTGCGCATCGACGGCGAGCGAGCCGGGTTCGGCTTCGTCATCGGCTCCACCCGGCCGTTGTTCCGGCACTGGGCCACGGTCCTCCGGCTGCAGGTGCACCCGCGGTTCCAGGGCCGCGGCGCCGGCCGGGCGCTGCTCGACGGGCTGGCCGACCTCGCCCGCGCCGACGGGCTGGAGTTCCTGCACCTCACCTACCGCGACGGACTCGGGCTGGGGCGGTTCTACGAGTCGTGCGGCTTCGTCGAGGTGGGCCGCAACCCCGGCTCGATCCGGGTCGCGCCTGGAGACGACCGCGACTCCGTGCTCATGAACCGGAAGCTGTGAATCGGGACATGCCGGGCACGCCGGGAACGCGGGTGCCTCCGCGGGAGTTCGTCACGTGAGGCACAATGTCCGGCGACCCATCGGCAGCACGTCCCGATCCGGTGAAGGAGGCAGGCCCGCGTAGGGGCACGCGCGCGGCGGCGGCATCGATGAGCAGCGAGGAGACGGTCGGCCGACGAGGTCGGGCGCGGCGCAGCGGCGTCAGCCCGGCTCAGTATCGCCGCTTTCTGCGCCAGGTCGGCGTCGGCGCCCTGATTCCCGGTGCCGGGCTGATCTCGGCGGGCCGGAAGAAGCTGGGCTGGACCATCCTGGCGGTGTTCGTGCTGCTGGCCGCGGCGGCCGCGGTCTACGCGGTGCGCGGTGGGCTGTCCGGCCTGGTCGACGCCGGTACCGACACCGACACGCTGAACCTCGTCACCGCCGGCCTCGCCGCCGTCGCCGTCGCCTGGCTGGTCACCGCGCTGGTCAGCCTGTACCTGCTGCAGCCGCGCGGCCTGAAGGCGCCGCAGCGGCTGTTGTCCGCGCTCGTCGTTGTCGTGGTCGCCTCGCTGGTGGTCAGCCCCCTCAGCATCGGCAGCCGGTACGCGTACACCCAGCGCGGCTTCATCGGCAACGTCTTCGCCGACGACGACAGCCGCAGTCTCACCCGTCCGGACAGCTCCGACGAGGACCCGTGGGCCGGCCAGCAGCGCGTCAACGTGCTCATCCTCGGCTCCGACGCCGGACCGGGCCGGGAGGAGACCCGCACCGACACCGTCATGGTCGCCAGCATCAACACCGAGACCGGCGACACCGCCCTGTTCTCGCTGCCGCGCAACCTGCTCAACCTGCCGATGCCGCCGGACACCCCGCTGGCCGAGGCCTACCCCGAGGGCTGGACGGGGCCCGAGGAGGACGCCTACTACTGGCTGTCGGCGGTGTACCGCTTCGTGCCGCACGAGTTCCCCGAGTACTTCGAGGGCATTCCCGACCCCGGCGCCGAGGCGGTCAAGCTCATCGTCGGCGAGGCGCTCGGGCTGGACATCCACTACTACGTCATGGTCAACCTGCGCGGCTTCCAGTACCTCGTCGACGCGTTCGGCGGCATCGACATCGACGTGCCGTACCGCATCCCCATCGGCACCAAGGAGCAGTACGGCCGCTGCACCGAGCCCTCGGGCTGGATCGAGCCGGGCGAGAACCAGCACCTCGACGGCTACCGGGCGCTCTGGTTCGCCCGTGCCCGCTGCGGCCCCGGCCCGGTCTCCGACGACTACGAGCGCATGCGGCGGCAGCGCTGCGTCATCGGCGCCATCACCGAGCAGGCCGACCCGATGACGGTGCTGCGCCGCTACCAGCAGCTCGCGTCTGCGGCCGAGAACACCATGTCCACCGACATCACGCAGGACCGGCTGTCCGACTTCGCCGAACTGGCACTGAAGGTGCAGGAGTCGGGCGGACTGCGCAGCCTGCCGTTCACCGACGACATCATCGAGTACCACAACCCCGACTACGACGTCATCCGCGAGTACGTCCAGCAGTCCCTCGACCCGCCGGCCGAGACGCCGCCGCCCAGCCCGGAGAACCCTGACAACGCGGACGGCCCGACCAGCGAGGCCACCGAGCCCTCGGCGGACGACCCGACGGAGCAACCGACGGACGAGCCGACGGACGAGCCGACCGAGGAGGCTCCCGACGAGGAGGCCCCGGCCGACGAGCCGACCGGCGACAGTGAGACGCCGGGCGGCACGGAGACGCCGAACGAGGCCGACGGCGCCGTCGACGTCGACGACGTCTGCTGACGCCGGGCGGGGCGTCAGACGAGGTGGACCTCGACGCCCGCCGTGCGCAGGGCGGCCAGCTCGTCCTCCGGCGCGCTCGGGTCGGTGACCAGCAGGTCGACCTGGTCGACGTCGCAGATGCGGGCGAACGCGCGGTGGCCGATCTTCTCGCCGATGCCGACGACGACCACCCGGCTGGCCCGCTGCACCATGAGCGCGTTGATGCCGGCCTCGCCGACGTGCCGGCAGCCCGCCCCGCCGGCCGCCGTCAGCCCGTCGATGCCGAGGAAGAGCATGTCGAGCCACAGCTCGTTGAGGACCAGCGTGGCCAGCGGCCCGGTCATCTCGTAGGACTGTGGCCGGGCCACCCCGCCGAGCGAGACGGTACGGATGTGCGGCCGCAGCACCATCTCCGTCGCGATGTTCAGCGCGTTGGTGACGACGGTCAGCGCGTGCTCGCCGGAGTGCGGCCCGTGCTCGATGCGCGCGGCCAGCCTGCGCGCCGTCGCCGACGTCGTCGTACCGCCGTTGAACCCGACCACCATGCCGGGCTCGACGAGGTCGGCGGCCAGCGCGGCGATGCGCTCCTTCGGGTCGCTGCCCGACGACGCGCGGTACCGGGCCGGCAGGTCGTAGGCGACCGCCGTCGCCAGGACGCCGCCGTGGGTACGCGTGACCAGCTGCTGCCGGGCCAGCTCGGTGAAGTCGCGGCGGACGGTCGCCTCGGAGACCGACAGCGCCGACGCCGTCTCGGTGACGCTGAGCCGGCCGCGTTCGGCGAGCAGGTCCAGCATCTGCCGCCAGCGCCGGGCGCGGTCGGGCACCTGGCCGTCCAGGTCGGTGCCGGCGTCCCCGGCCGGCTGGTCGGTCATGGTGGTGTCCCCCTTTATTTGACCGCCCCTGCGGTCAACCCCGCTACCAGTCTCTTCTCGATCAGCGCGAACAGCACGACCACCGGCACGATACCGACGATCGAGACGGCGAAGACGTATTGCCAGGCCGACTCGTACTGGCCGACGAACTTGGTCAACGCCACCGACAGCGGCTGGTTCTCCGCCGTCGTCAGGATGACGAGGCTGGCGGCGAACTCGTTCCAGCAGGCGACGAACGTGAAGGTGATCGCGGTGACCACGCCGGGCCAGACCAGGGGAAGGGTCACCCTGCGCAGGGTCTGCAGCCGGGAGGCGCCGTCGAGGGCGGCGGCTTCGTCGAGTTCCTTGGGAATGGCGGCGAAGAAGCTGTGCATGATCCAGACGGCGAAGGACAGGTTGAACGCGGCGTTGACCAGGATCATGGCCAGCCAGGTGTCGTTGATGCCGAGGGTGACGAACTGCCGAAAGAGGCCGGTGGCCAGCACAGTCGGCTGGAGCATCTGGGTGATCAGCACGAGCAGCAGGAACACCAGCCGGCCGGGGAAGCGGTGCCGGGCGGTGTAGTAGGCGGCCGGTGCGGCGGCGGCCAGGACCACCAGGGTGGCGCAGACCGAGATGACGATCGTCGACACAAGGTTGTACGGCAGTGGCGTCTCGGGGGTGGACCACATGTCGACGTAGTTCGACGGCAGCCATTCCTGCGGCAGGTACGTCGGCGGGACCTGCAGGATCTCCGCGCGTGATTTGAACGACCCGATCAGCATGATCAGGTACGGCAGGACGAAGACCAGCGCGATGACGGCACCGGCGACGGCCATCAGCGGCCGCCGGGTGCTCCGCGTACGGATGGCAGCAGCCACGGCTGGTTTCCTCTCCCTTGTGGGACTCGCTCCCGCCTGGGATCTCACGGTCGGCATGCGGCTAGTCATCCCGCATCGGCTTGACGACCTTCAAGTACACGAGGATCACCGCGAGCACGATGAGGAAGTTGACGATGCTCAGCGCGGCCGCGGTGTCGATCTGCCGGTCGGCGCGGATGAACTTGAAGATCAGCGTGGTGGTGGTGTCGGCGTTGTAGCCAGGGATGGAGCCGGTGATGACCTGCAGGATCGGCAGGGAGTTGAACACGTTGATGATGTTGATGATGGTGGCCACCGCCAGTGCGGGGCGCAGGAGCGGCAGGATGATGCGCCGGTAGGTCGCCCACGGTCCGGCGCCGTCCATGGCGGCGGCCTCGCGCACGTCGCCCGGGATGGTCTGCAGGCCTGCGAGCAGCGTGTAGGTGGTGAACGGCAGCGACACGAACACCGCGATCCCCATGGCGGTGAGGAACGCCGGGACGGCGTTGCGGGTGAACCCGTACGGCTGGTCCAGCAGCCCGACGTCGACGAGGAAGGCGTTGATGATGCCGTAGAACGGGTCCAGCCCGTAGTAGACGACGGTAGTGGTCATGACGACGCTGGCCGCCCACGGCACGATGATGGCCAACCGCACGAACCGCCGTCCCGGAAACGCCTTGTCCAGGAACTGCGCCAGCCCGAGTGAGATCAGCACGGTCACCACGACCACGCCGAGCACCCACACGACGGTGTTGGTCAGGACTCGCGGCAGCGCGGTGAACTCCAGCAGCCGCGCGTAGTTGTCGAACCCGGCGGGGCCGTTGTCGACACCGAACTGGCTCAGGTCCCGCACCGACGTCCACGCCATGTAGCCGGCGGGGAAGAACACCACCCCGGCGATGAGGACCAGCGTCGGTCCGAGCCAGGGGAGGGCTCGGGCCGTCGCGGCCCACCGCGACCACCCGCGGCGCGGCCGAGAGGGCGCGCCCCGCGGCCGGCGCGTCACGCGGCCGTCGGGGCGGGTCGGGGTGTCGGTGGTCATGCGTTGTCGGCGCTGGCCTGGATCTGCTGCAACACGCTCGCGGCGTCCTGGGTCTGGATCTGCCCGACCAGGCTCTGCAGCGCACCTTGCGTGGCCGCCCACGCCTCGTTGGTGCTCGGGTAGAACTTCGCGTCCGGGAGCAGCGCGAGGAAGTCGGCGAACCGCTCGGCGTTGGCGGTGCCCTCCGCGCCGGACTTCGTGGTGGGCAGGAACCCCTCAGTGTCGACGAAGGTCAGGTACACGTCGGTGGAGAAGAAGTGGTCGAGGAAGGCCCGGATCGCGTCCTGCTTGTCGTCGTCGTTGCGGAACGCCATCAGGTGGTCGGCGACGCCGAGCGTCACCGGTGACCCGTCCTGCGTCGGGACCGGCGCGATGCCGTAGTCGAGGTCGGGGCTGCGTTCCTCGATCTGCCCGATCGTCGGCGGCAGACCGACGGCCATGGCGATCTGGCCCTGGATGAACACGTCCAGCATCGGGGTGCGGTCGGTGGCGCCCGGGTCCGGCTGGGTGGCGCCGGCGTCGATCAGCTGCTTCATGAACTCCACCGCCGCCAGGTTCTCTGGCGTGTCGACGGTGATGGCGTCGCCGTCGGTCCAGGACCCGCCGCCACCGAACGTCCAGATCGACGTCTCGGCCTGGGCCTCCTCGCTGCCCAGCGGCATCCCGTACCCGTAGACGCCGGTGCCCAGGCCTGTGACCGCCGTGGCCGCGGCCAGTAGGTCGTCCCAGGTGGCCGGCGGCTCGGGGACACCGGCCTGGGCGAGCAGGTCCTCGTTGTAGAACAGTGCCCGCGCCGACGCGATCATCGGCAGGCCGTAGACGGTGCCGTCCAGCGAGGCGTTCTCGATGAACGACTCCTGGAAATCGGCGAACGTGTCCTCGGAAACGACGTCCTCGGCCGGGTAGAGCAGGTCGTCCTTGGCGAACCCGCTGAACGCGTCGATGTTCAGGATGTCCGGCGCCTCACCGGCCTGCACCTTGGTGCGGATGACGTCGTTGATGTTGTCCCACGACTGCACCTCGAGATTCACCGTGACGTCGGGGTTCGCGTCCTCGAACGACGCGATGATCTCCTCCCACAGCGCCGTCGTCCCATCGCTGTACTGCGGGACCAGCAGATCGAGGGTGGTCGAGCCACCGTCCTCGGCCGATCCGCCGCTCCCGCCGTCGTCGCCGCCGAACCCGCACGCCGTGAGCGTGAGTCCAGCCGCCACCGCTGCCGCCGTCAAGGACACCAGTCGTCTCATGTCCGCCCTCCAGGTCCGCTCACCGCGATGATTGTTTGTATGCGTTTCACGCATGTTTCGCGCACAATCTGTCGATGCGGATACCCATCGTGGCGGCCGTCACAAACCATGTCAACAGCCCGCGACGCGAACGCGACTTTGACCGGATGTGACCGAGGCCGATTGAGTTTGAGCGATTGCCGAGTGATTCGGTCGATATGATGCAGGCGCCGGGTCGGCCGCACGAGAGGGGACACACATCCATGACCGAACACGTCAGGGCGGAGATCGCCAGTCAGCCGGCCTGCTGGGTCCGCGCCGCCGACCTGCTCGACGACGCCCGCCGGGTGCTCCCGGCACCGGGCGAGCGGATCGCCGTCGTCGGCTGCGGCACGTCGTGGTTCGTGGCCATGGCGTACGCGGCGCTGCGCGAGCAGGCCGGCCTCGGTGAGACCGACGCGTTCCCCGCGTCCGAGACGCCGATCGGCCGCGGCTACGACGCCGTCGTCGCGATCACCCGGTCCGGCACGACCACCGAGGTGCTCGGCCTGCTGGCGGCGGTCGCGTCCGCTGGCGCCCGCGCACCGCGCACCGTCGTGCTCACGGCCTCCGCCGGCTCCCCGGCCGTCGACGCCGCCGGCGAGGCCGTCGTCCTCGACTTCGCCGACGAGCGAGCGGTCGTGCAGACCCGGTCTGCGACCAGTGTGCTGGCGCTGCTGCGCGCCCACCTCGGGCACGACCTCGGGCCGGTGGTCGCCGACGCTGAGAAGGCGCTGGCCGAGCCGCTGGACGGGCTGACCGACATCGAGCAGGCGACGTTCGTCGGGCGGGGCTGGACGGTCGGGCTGGCGCACGAGGCAGCGTTGAAGCTGCGCGAGTCGGCGCAGTTCTGGGCAGAGGCGTACCCCGCCATGGACTACCGGCACGGCCCCATCTCGATCGCCGAGCCGGGTCGGCTGGTGTGGTCGTTCGGTCCACCGCCGGCCGGGCTGGCCGACGACGTCGAGGCCACCGGCGCCACGTTCGTGACCAGTGAGCTCGACCCGCTGGCGCAGCTGGTGATGGCGCAGCGGCTCGCGGTCGGCCTGGCCGAGGCGCGCGGCCTGGACGCCGACCAGCCCCGGCACCTCACCCGCTCGGTCGTCCTGCCGGGTGGCTGACGTGGCCGGGCGCGTGGTCGCCGTCGACGTCGGCGGCACGTCGATCAAGGCGGGGGTGCTCGGCGCCGACGGCCGCCTCGGCCCGGTCGACCGGACCACTACGCCGCCGGCCGGGTCCGACGGGGCGCCGGTGCTCGACGCCGTCGAGGCGATCGTCCGGCGGCTGAGTGACGGCGGGCGGCCGGCCGCCGTCGGCGTCGTCGTGCCGGGCATCGTCGACGACGCCGCCGGGGTCGCGGTGCGCGCCGGGAACCTGAGCTGGCGGGACGTGCCGCTGCGCGACCTGCTCGCGTCGCGGCTGGGCTGTCCCGTCGCGGTGGGGCACGACGTGCGTGCGGGTGGGCTGGCCGAGCATCGCGCCGGCGCCTGCCGGGGCGCGCGGAACGCGGTGTTCCTGCCGGTCGGGACCGGCATCGCGGCGGCGCTGATCCTCGACGGCCGGGTGTTCTCCGGCGACGGATATGCCGGCGAGGTCGGTCACGTCGACGTCGGCCACGACCTTCCGTGTGCCTGCGGCGGCCACGGCTGCCTGGAGGCGATCGCCTCGGCCGCCGCCGTCGCCCGCCGGTACTCCGCCGCGACCGGCACGCCGGTCGCCGGTAGCCGCGACGTCGCCGAGCTGGTCCGCCGTGGCGACCCGGCCGCGGTCGCGGTCTGGGACGACGCGCTGGATGCGCTGGCGTACGGGTTGTCGCTGCTCACCGGCGTCGTGGCGCCGTCGGTCGTGGCCATCGGCGGCGGGATGGGCGAGTCGCCCGAACTGGTGCTGCGGCCGCTGGCCGGACGACTGGCCGCGCGGCTGACGTTCCAGCGGCCGCCGCGCCTCGTCGGCGCCGAGCTGGGCGACCGCGCCGGCTGCGTCGGTGCCGGCCTGCTGGCAAGGGAGCTGGTCGCGTGAGCCGGGTCGTCTGCGTCACGCCCAACCCGGCGATCGACGTCACCTACCGGGTGCCCGAGCTGACGCCCGGAGCCAGCCATCGGGCGGCCGACGTGCTGGAACGCCCCGGCGGCAAGGGCGTCAACGTGGCCCGCGTGCTGCACGCGCTCGGCGTCCCGGCGGTCGTCGTCGCGCCGCTGGGCGGGCCGGGCGGCCGATGGTTGGCCGACGCGCTGGCGGACGCCGGACTCCCCGTGCGGACGGTGCCGGTCGCCGCCGCGACACGCCGCACCGTCACAGTCGTCGACGACTCCGGCGCGGCCACCGCGCTCAACGAGCCCGGCCGCCCCCTGTCGCAGGCCGAGTGGTCCGCCGTCGTCGCGGCGGTGACGGAGGAGCTGGCCGGCGCCGCCGCGCTGGTCGTCTCCGGCAGCCTGCCCGCCGGTGCGCCGGACGACCTGCTGCCGCGGCTGCTCGCGGCCGCCCGCGCCGCCGGCGTCCCGGCTGTCGCCGACACCTCCGGGCCGGCCCTGCTGGCCGCCGCCGGAGCCGGCCCGGCGCTGCTCAAGCCGAACGCCGAGGAGCTCGCCGCCGCCGTCCCCGGCGCGACCCTGGACGCCGCCCGCCGGCTGCTGACTCTGGGCGCCGACCGCGTGGTCGTGTCGCAGGGCGCCGCTGGCCTGCTGGGACTCGCCGGCGACGAGGTCTGGCGGGTGGCGGCCGTCCCGGGGCTCAGCGGCAACCCGACCGGCGCCGGCGACGCCACCGTCGCCGCGCTCGTCCGCGGTCTGATGACCGGCGCGCCCTGGCCGGACGTCCTCGCCGACGCCGCGGCGCTCGGGGCGGCCGCCGTTCTCACCGCGGCCGCCGGCGAGGTCGACCTCGCCGGCTACGCACGGTTCCTGCCCACCCTGCACGCGGAGCGAGTCGGATGACGCTGACCTCGATGACCACCCTGCTCGACACCGCCGCCGCCCGTGCCGGCGGCGTCGGAGCATTCAACGTGATCCTGCTCGAGCACGCCGAGGGGCTGGTCGCCGGCGCGGAGCGGGCCGGCACGCCCGTCGTGCTCCAGCTCAGCCAGAACTGCGTGCGCTACCACGGTGCCCTCGCGCCGATCGCCGCCGCGACGCTGGCGGTCGCCCGGGCGGCGTCCGTTCCCGTCGTCGTGCACCTGGACCATGCCGAAGATCCAGCGCTCGTGCACGAGGCGGTCGAGCTGGGTATCGGCAGCGTCATGTTCGACGCGTCGGCGCTGCCGTACGAGGAGAACGTCGCGGCCACCCGCGCGGTCGTCGAGCACTGTCACGCCCGTGGCGTCGCCGTCGAGGCCGAGCTGGGCGAGGTAGGCGGCAAGGACGGCGTGCACGCGCCCGGCGCCCGCACCGATCCCGCCGAGGCGGCGGCGTTCGTGGCCGCGACCGGCGTCGACGCGCTCGCCGTCGCCGTCGGCACGTCGCACGCCATGCGCACCCGCGACGCCGTCGTCGACCACGGGCTGATCGCCGAACTGCGCGCCGCGGTGCCGGTCCCGCTGGTGTTGCACGGCTCGTCCGGCGTGCCGGACGCGGAGCTGACCAAGGCGGTCGCCGCCGGGATGACGAAGGTCAACATCGCCACCCACCTCAACGCGGTGTTCACGGCCGCGGTCCGCGACCGGCTGGCCGGCGACCCGGGGCTGGTCGACCCGCGCCGCTACATCGCCGCCGGCCGCGACGCGCTGGCGGCCGAGACCGCACGGCTGCTCGGGGTGCTGCTCGCCGCCTGACGACCGGACGACTCTTGGCTTTGTGCGTGAATCTGGCTATTCTCCCGTCAATTCGATCAGAATCGATCGTCAGGAGTAGCCGATGGTTCCCCGTCCAGCGCGCCTCGTCCTGTCCGCCGCCGTCCTCGGCCCGCTCGCCGGCCTCCTGGTGAGCGCGGCACCCGCCCCCGCTGAGCCTGGAAATCCAGCACCGGTCACCGTCCCCGCGATCCGCCACTGGACCGGCGGCGCCGGGAGCTGGGAGCTGGTGCCCGGCTCGCGCATCGTCGTCGACCCGCGCGACAGCCGCGAACTGCACCCGCTGGCGCGGCTGCTCGCCGACGAGCTGGCCGAGCAGGAGGGCATACCGCGGCCCCGGATCGTCAGCGCACCGGCGCGGCCGCACGACATCCGGCTCGACCTCGACGCCGGCCTGGCGGGCGACGTCGGCGACGAGGGCTACCGGCTCGAGGTCGGCGAGACGGTCACCATCGCCGCTGGCGCCCGCGACGGCGCGTTCTACGGCACTCGGACGCTGCTGCAGGCGCTGCGGACCTCCGACGCCGCGGGGATGGTGGCTCGCGGCACCGCCGTCGACTGGCCGACGTTCGCCGACCGCGGCCAGATGCTCGACGTCGGCCGCAAGTACTTCCCGGTCGACTACCTCAAGCAGCAGATCCGGCAGCAGGCGTGGTTCAAACTCAACACGTTCCACCTGCACCTGTCCGACTGGAACGGGTTCCGGGTCGAGAGCGAGCTCTACCCGGAGATCGTCTCGCCGCAGCACTACACCAAGGCCGAGCTGCGAGACCTCGAGGCGTACGCGGCGACCTACGGGGTCACGATCGTCCCGGAGATCGATCTGCCCGGACACGCCGCCGCGATCAGCGCCGCGCGCCCGGACCTCGCGTTCCAGTGCGAGACCATGTCGCGCCCGAACAACAGCTGGGAGGGCTCGGACCGCGGCGGCTGGACGCTGGACTACACGAAGCCGGCGACTCGGGAGTTCTCCCGCCGGCTCGTGGCCGAGGTCGCGGCCATCTTCGACAGCCCGTACCTGCACATCGGCACCGACGAGGTCCCGCTGCGGCCGGCGCAGGAGGCCTGCCCGGAGCTGGCCGCCTACCAGCACGAACGCGGCTACCCGTACGTCGGCGACGTGCTGGTCGAGTACATCACCGAGCTCGACGAGATGGTTTACGCCGCCGGCAAGACCACCCAGCTGTGGCAGTGGTGGGACTTCCAGCAGCCGACCAGCATCGATCCGCCCACGCGCGTCGTCGTCAACGAGTGGCTCAGCCCGCCGGCCGGCCGGGTCGCGCAGGGCTACCGCACGATCGGCGTCCAGGACGGCCCGCTCTACGTGAGCCCCGGCTTCGGCGCGGCGCCCGGCTCGTATGGATTCTTCGACGTGCGCACGACCTACCGCGACTATCCGTTCTGGGACATCGACGGCGTGCTCGGCTACCACGTCGCCCGCTGGTCCGACCGGACGCAGCAGCTGCCGGTCGGCTGGGTCGACTACTTCGCGCGGCGACCGCTCGCCGTCGTCGCCGACCGCACCTGGGCCGCGCCCGGCGGCGACGTCCGGCCCTTCCTCGACCGGTTCGACCGCGTGGGCGACGCCAACCCCGTCGGCACCCCGGACCCGGCCGACCTGGCCTCGGAGATCGGCGCGAACACCGGGATGCTCAGCCAGGCCGGCTGGACGGCGTCCGCGTCGGACGAGGAGACCGCCGGCGAGGACGGCCGGGCCGTGAACGCCGTCGACAACGACCCGTACACGCACTGGCACAGCCGCTACGACACACCGCTGCCGCACCGGCTCGATGTCGACCTCGGCGCGGTGCAGCGGATCGCCGGCGTGCGGTACATGCCGCGGCAGGACGGCGGCGTCAACGGCAAGGTCCGCGACTTCGAGGTGCTGGTGTCGGCCGACGGGTCGGACTGGCGGACGGTCGCGAGCGGCACGTTCGCCGAGGACCGGACCGAGTTCATCGTCCCGTTCGCCGCCACCGAGGCGCGGCACGTCGCGCTGCGGGTGCTGTCGGAGTACGGCGTCAGCAACCGGTTCGCGGCTGTGGCCGAATTCGACGTCGTCCGGGCCCGGTGAGCCGGGTGCGGCGCATCATCGTGGCGCTCGCCCTGGTGACGGCGACACTGGCGGCAGCGCTGCCGGCCGCCGCCGGACCGGTCGCGAGCGCGGAGCCGGCCGCGTACGAGGAGGCCGGCTGGAGCGCGCGACCGGCGGTCGAGGCGGCCCGGCGGCTGCTGCCCGACCACGCCCGGCGCATCCGGTTCGTCGCCGAGGAGCCCGGTCCCGGCGGCGACCACTACCGGATCGCCGCCCGGAACGGCCGGGTCGAGATCGGCGGCACCAGCCCGGCCGTACTCCTGACCGGCCTGAACGCCTACCTCGGGGAGTTCGCCGGCGCGAACGTCTCGTGGACCGGCGAGCAGCTGGACCTCCCCGCCCGGCTGCCGCTGCCGGACCGCGAGCTCGTCCGGCCGGCCACCGTCACGCACCGCTTCGCGCTCAACGACACCGACGACGGCTACACCGGGCCGTACCGGGACTGGGCCGATTGGGAACGGCTGATCGACGTGCTCGCACTGCACGGGGTCAACGAGGTGTTCGTGCCGGTGGGCGCGGAGGCGGTCTACTACGACACGTTCCAGCGGTTCGGCTACACCGCCGACGAGCTGCGCGCCTGGATCCCGCCGCCGGCGCACCAGCCGTGGTGGCTGCTGCAGAACATGTGCTGCTTCCCGAGTCCGGTGTCGTCGTCGTTGATCGAGGAGCGGGCCGAGCTGGGGCGGCGGATCGCCGACCGGCTGCGGGAGCTGGGCATGACGCCGGTGCTGCCGGGCTACTTCGGCACCGTCCCGGCCGGGTTCGCGGCCCGCAACCCCGGAGCGCACGTGGTGCCGCAGGGCGACTGGGTCGGGTTCGAGCGGCCGGGCTGGCTGGACCCGACCGGCGTGCACTTCCCGCGCGTCGCCGCGGAGTTCTACCGCAGCTCGCGGGCCCGGTTCGGCGACTCCGCGATGTACAAGATGGACCTGCTGCACGAGGGTGGCACCGCCGGCGACGTCGACGTGGCGGCGGCCAGCGTGGCGGTCGAGGACGCGTTGCAGGCCGCCCGGCCGGGTGCGATCTGGGCGATCCTCGGCTGGCAGAACAATCCGCGGCCCGAGACGCTGGCCGCCGTCGACCGGTCCCGGATGCTGATCGTCGACGGGCTGTCCGACCGCTACGACGGGCTGGACCGCGAGGCGTCCTGGCAGGGCACGCCGTACGCGTTCGGCTCGATCTGGAACTTCGGCGGGCACACCACGATGGGCGCCAACGCCGGTGTCTGGAACGAACGGTTCTTCGCCTGGCGTGACCGCCCTGGCAGTGCCCTCGACGGCATCGCTGTGCTGCCTGAGGCCGGCGCCAACAACCCCGCCGCGCTGGACCTACTCACGTCGCTGGCCTGGCGCGACGGCCCGGTCGACCTCGACGCCTGGTTCACCGACTGGGCCGACCGCCGCTACGGCGGGTCGGACCCGTCCGCGCGGGCGGCGTGGCGGACGCTGGGCCGGACCGCGTACGCGCTGCCGTCCGGCGACTGGTCGGAGGCGCAGGACGGGCTGTTCGCGGCCGAGCCGAGCCTGACCGCCGATCGTGCTGCCGAGTGGTCGCCGAGCGCGCTGCGTTACAACGCGGCGGCGTTCGCGGCCGCGCTGCCGGCGCTGCTCGACGTGGCGCCGGAGCTGCGGTCGTCGTCGGCGTACGCGTACGACTTGGCCGATGTCGCGCGGCAGGCGCTGGCGAACCGGAGCCGGCTGCTGCTGCCGGCGATCCGGGCCGCCTACGAGGCCGGCGACCTCGACCGGTTCCGCGCGCTGACCGGCGAGTGGATGACGCTGCTGGAGCTGGTCGACGAGGTGGCCGCGACCAATCCGCACTGGCTGCTCGGACGCTGGCTGGCCGATGCCCGGTCGTGGGGCGCCGACCCGGCGGAGGCGGACCGGCTGGAGCACGACGCGCGGACGCTGCTCAGCGTGTGGGGGACGCGGGCGGGTGCGGCGGCCGGGCTGACGGACTACGCGAACCGCGAGTGGTCCGGGCTCGTGTCGACGTACTACGCGCCGCGGTGGCGCGCGTACTTCGACGATCTCGAGGCGGCGCTGGCCGAGGACCGGGCGCCGGAGCCGATCGACTGGTACGAGTTCGGCGCCGCATGGGCGGCGCGCACCGACCGGCTACCGGTGGCGCCGTCAGGGGACGTGCACGAGGTCGCCGGGCGCGTGCTCGCGCATCTGACGGAGCACCCGCTCGCGCTGACCGCGTCCGCCGAGGCCGACCGGCCGGTCGTGACCACAGAGACGCCGGCGCGGGTGACCGTGACGGTGACCAACCCGAACGAGTTCACCGCCGCGACGGACGTCGCCGTCGAGGTCGTGACGCCGGACGGGCTGACGGCGACGCCGGTCGGCGGCGGCACGGTGCCGTCGCTGCCGCCCGCCGGGTCGGCGCGGCTGGAGGTCGACGTCGCGGTGACCGCGCCGCCCGCCGATCTGGTGGTCCGGCTGCCGGTGCGGGTGACGGCGGACGGCGTCCCGGCGGCGCCGGTGGCCGGATCGGTGCGCCTGCTCACCGACGACAGTGTCGAGCCGCCGTACGCGTCGGTCTCGTTCAACGACGCGACGTTCGGGCAGCGCGGCGACCGGTTCGCGATCGTCGGTGGTGGCGGCGACCTGTGGGGCGGGACGAACGAGTTCGGCACCGTCTACCGGGAAGACGCGCTGACCGACAGCACGTCCGTGACCACGACCGTCGTCGCACAGGACCCGACCTGGCCGTGGGCCCGGGCCGGACTGATCGCCCGCGACGATCTCGCCGTCCAGGGCTCGGCCGGGTACGCCAACGTCGCCGTCACGCCCGGCAACGGCTGCGTCTTCTCGTGGGACGCGAACGGGGACGGCCGCCTGGACTCGGTCAGCCAGGCGCCGTCGTTCGCCGCGCCGGTGCACGTGCGCCTGACCCGGAGCGGCTCGTCGTTCGTCGGTGAGTGCAGCGCCGACGGCCTGACGTGGACCCGGGTCGGCTCCGCGGCGCTGCCCGCCGATGCAGCCGTCGACGTCGGGGTGTTCATGAGCGCCGTGAACGTGGTCAGCGGTGCCACCGGAATGGTCGAGTTCGACGGGTTCCGGATCGAGTCGGTTTCACCCCTTGTGGGCGATGCTGGCAGCGCTCGATAATGCTCGGTACTGAATTGAAAAGTGCAGATTCGATCAGAGGAGTGATGGGCGTGGCCCTTCCGCACAGGTATCGACCCTCTCGTCGTGACGTCATCAGGACCGGTGCCGCGCTGGGCGCGGCCGCCGGACTCGGCGGGATCGGCGCCGGAGCGGCGGCCGCCGCCGACGTCGCGGCCGGCGCCGAGGACACCCGCCGCGAGCCGCCGCGCGTCAAGGGGCGTGAGCGGTCCATGGCCGAGGTGCCGTTCGAAGGCTTCGACCAGGTCCGCGTGGGCCTCATCGGGCTCGGCGAGCGCGGCGGCGGCCAGGACGTCCGCTGGGGCGCCGTCTCGGCCGTCACCGCCGTCTGCGACATCCGGCCGGAGCGCGTCAACCGCACCATCGGGCGCATCATGGCGCAGGGCTTCCAGGACACGGAACCGGTCGGCTACTCCAACGGCGAGGAGGACTTCCTCAACCTCGTCCGCCGCGACGACATCGACCTGATCTACGTCGCGACGCCGTGGGAGTGGCACTATCCGCAGGCCAAGGCCGCCATGGAGCACGGCAAGCACGTCGCAGTCGAGTTGCCGATCTCGCCGCACCTGGACGAGATCTGGGACCTCGTGCGCACGTCGGAGCGCACCGGCAAGCACTGCATGCTGCTCGAGAACGTCAATTACTTCCGGCCCGAGCTGCGGATCTTCAACATGGCCAAGGCCGGCCTGTTCGGCGAGCTGCAGCACGCGTCCGGCGGGTACGTGCACGACCTGCGCTGGCCGTACCTCTTCGGCGGGGCGTACCACCCGGAGTACTGGCGGCGGCGCTGGCAGACCCGGATGAACGCGCTGCACTACCCGATGCACGGCCTCGGCCCGGTCTCCGCGGCCCTGGGCGTCAACCGCGGCGACCGCTTCGCCGAGCTGGTCGCCGTCGCCACCCCGCCGATGAACCTCGCCCTGTTCCGTGAGAACGACCCGCGGGTCGGCCCCGACCATTCCTCCTGGCAGGACGACGAGTACATCTCCGGCGACCGCCACACGGCACTGATCAAGACCGCGAACGGCCGGATGATCCGGGTCGAGCACGACGTCAACTCGCCGCACCCGTACAGCCGCGAGACCACGCTCACCGGCAGCAGCGGCGTCGTCGAGCTGGACAACGGCCGCATCTACCTGGAGTCGCTCGGGCACACGAACCACACCTGGCGGACCGGAGCGGAGTTCAACGCGATCACGGCCCAGCACGACCACTGGCTCTGGCCGGCACTGGAGGACCTCGCCGACCAGTACGGCGGCCACGGCGGCGGTGACTTCATCGCGATCTTCCGCCTGGTGCAGCTGATGCGCCTGGGCATGACCCCCGACATCGACGTCTACGACTCGGCGGCCTGGTGCTCGGTCATCCCGCTCAGCCACGAGTCGATGAAGGGCGGCAGCATCACCTCGGTGCGGGTGCCCGACTTCACCCGCGGCTACTGGGAAGACCCGCGGCCCACCTTCGATCGTGAGCGGCCCGAGGACCCCTGGCTGGACGGCTGACGGCTCGCGCCTTCGGCTGGCGGCGGGTTGCGCGGGATGCCGGTCCCGCGCACCCCGCCCAGAACCATGATCAAGAGCGGGTTACTGTCGCCAGAACGGTAGGAACTTGCTCATGATCATGGTTCTCCCGTGATCTGTTGGGGGTTCGTCGGGTGCGAGTCGTCCTCGCCCTGGCGGGTAGAAAGTTCCTCCCGGCGGCGGGCGGTCAGGGGGCCGTGCCGTAAATGCCGAGCTCCCAGATGGAGTAGCCCCACGAGGTCGCCCGGTCGACGCCCTGGATGCGGACGAACCGCACCGGCTCGGGAGTGTCGACGCGGAGAACGTCGAGACCGCAGGTGGAGTCGGTGACCTCCGCGAGCGGCGCGAAGGTGGTCCCGTCCACCGACGCCTCCAGCCGGTACGCGGTCGCACATGCGGCCTCCCACGACACCGTCACGGCCACGATGTCGGCCGGCGTCGGCAGCTCGACCTGGACCCACTCGTCGTCGCTGTAGCCCGAGGCCCAGCGGGTCCCCGAGTCGCCGTCGTTGACGTGCCGCGCCGCCAGCCGGTCGAGGTTCTGCTCCACACTGGACGCGGTGGCGACACCGTCGGGCGCGAGGTTGCGGGCGTCGCCGATGGTGTCCCACAGCTCGACCCGCAGCCCGAGCTCCACCAGGAAGGTGTCGAGGACGCCGTCGGCGATGCGCACCGGCGCCCGGCCCCAGGTGTTGCGCGGCGGCTCGACGACGACGGCGCCGGCCAGCTCGGCCAGGTCCCGCGACTCCGCCAGCGCCTGCTCGGCGGCCGCGTCGTCGTCGACGACGCGGGCCTGGACGGCATCGAGCATCCGCTGCGCGGCCCGGCCCCACAGGACGGCCGCGTCGAGCCACGGCGCCGCCTCGTCGACGAACCGCGGGTCGACGGCGGCCCGGATGGCGCCCGGCGCGCCGGTGATCGCGTCGGCGCGGGGACGTAGTCCCGTCACGGCCGCCGCCGGGTCGCCGTCGGCGAAGACCTCCCAGAACGCGGCGATGTCGGCGGCCAGCGCCGGGGCCTGCGGCTGCCACGGCGCCCCGAAGCTCGGCGCGAGGTGGTTGAGGTCGGCGAAGACCTCCAGGGCGCCGGCTGCCTCGGCATCGCCGCCGGCCAGCAGCCGCATCGCCTGGCGCCACGACCGCTGCGCGTCGTAGCCGCGGTCGTTCCAGGTGAAGTCGGCGAAGCCGAAGATCGCGATCTTGCTGGCCGCCGCCTGGTTCATCGGGTTCGACACGATGCCGGCCAGGTGGTCGGAGAGACCGGGCTCGCGCTTGTCGTACGGCGCGAGCAGCAGCCGGCCGCGGGTGTTTCCGTAGTCGTTGACCGGATAGTTGTCCCAGACGAACACGTCCCGCCCGAACAGCGACGATGCCTGCTCGGCCTGCTCGACGGTGATGCTCGGCGGCACCACGTCCGTGCCCGTCCACATCACCACGACGGCCGGGTCGAGGTACGTGCGCCAGGCCTGCTTGTACGGTGTCTCGGTCAGGTCGCCGTACTGTGTGGGCACGGTCTGCAGCGGCTGGACGCCGTCACGGGCGGCGACGAACTCCTGCTGGACGAACGTGAGCAGCTCCGCCTGCGCCCGGCCGACGCTCGCCTGGCTCGGGGTGCCGTAGCGCTGCCGGTCCTCGTCGCAGTTGAACTGCAGCGCGATGTCGTCAAGCGGGATTGAGAACGCCCGCACGCCGAGGTCGTACATGGCGTCGAACTTGGCCAGCAGGGCGCCGCGGTCGGCGGCGCCGGAGTAGCAGATCGTGTTGCCCGGCGAGAGCGCGAACGTGAACCGGACGTGGTGGCCGGTCGCGGCGGCGGCCAGCTCGGCCAGCTCCGCCGCCTTGTCGGGCGGGTACGGCTCGCGCCAGCGCTCCCGGTGGTAGGGGTCGTCCTTGGGGGCGTAGATGTAGGTGTTGGCCTTCACTCGCCCGTAGAACGCCAGCTGGTCGAGCCGGTCCGCGTGCGTCCACGGCGCGCCGTAGAAGCCCTCGATGGTCCCGCGCAGCGGCATCGCGGGGAAGTCGGTGACCTCCACGCCGGCGATGCGGTGGTCTCCGTCGTCGGTGCGCACCATCAGTTGCCCCAGCGTCTGGACCGCGTAGAACTGCCCGGCCGGGTCCGTGCCACCGAGCGTCACGGTGCCCAGCCGGCCCACGGCGCGGTCGACACGCAGGGCATACCCCTCGGCGTGCGCCGGCACCTCGGTGTCACCGAGCGCGCCGGCGACGTCCGCGCGCGCGGCCGGCCCGAGGTGCACCGTGAGCGGCGTCCGTCCCTGCGGCTCCGTGACGACGTCCACCCGGCCGGCGCCGTTGTCCTTCAGCAGCTCGACCAGCAGGTCGAGCGCGGCAGCGTCGGTGTCGTCCGTCGCCACGACCTCCACCCGTCCCGGCACGACGACGTCGGCGCCGATCCGGTCGATCTGCTGGGGCGTCGGTGAGACGACGGGAACGGTGACGGCCTCCGGCGCCGCGGGCGCCGGACCGGCGGCGGCGAGCGGGAGGAGGACGGCGGCGACGGCGGTGGAAGCGACGAGGCGAACGTCGGATGCCATGGGCGACTCCTGCACGATCTGGCGCGAATTAGACGGGGCTCGTTCACGTCCAAGCAATGTGCAGATGACGATGGTCCGCCGGATTCGCCCTGTCAAGACCGGTATGTTCCGGCCGATCGGTGGCATCCGCGGCCAGCGGCCGATCAGGGGCAGGCGACGTGGCGGAGGGTGAGGTCGAGGTCGGTCACCTTTCCAGGCGCGACCCGGGCCGTCACCGTCCGCGGGATCCAGGTGTCGTCCCCGGTGACGACGCGTAGCGGGTTCTGCTTCACCGGGAGCCAGAGGACGTACCGGCCGGCCGCGTCGGTGCGCAGGGTGTGCGACTCGTCGCGGCCGTCGATCCAGACGTCCATGTCCGCCAGCGGCACCGTCGAGCCGTCGCAGGCCAGGCCGGAGAGCGTGCCCGCCACGGCGCCCCAGGTGCGCGGGGCGACGGCGTCGAAGGCGACCTGGACCTCGCGCTGGTCGTAGGGGGTGTCGTCGCCGCGGACCAGGATCGCGCCGGTGTAGGACCCGGGCCCGTCACCGGCCGCTCCGGTGAGCGACACGACGACCTCCGTGCTCTCGCCCGGCGCCAGCGTCGTGGTCCCGGCCGCCAGCGACAGCCAGGACGCGTCGCGGTCGCTGCCGCAGTCGGTGTACCCGGGCAGCGTCTCGCTGAACGGCCGTCCGGCGTAGCCGGCATTGCCGCCGCCGATGCGGTGGAAGCCGCATGTGCTGCCGCCGCGGGCCAGCGCGTTGGCCGCCGCCGGCAGCTCCGACCACACGTCGGCGACGGGGTCGTAGGCGAACCCGCGCTTGGTGGAATCGTGGTAGCGGCCGCCGCTGACCCCACCCGACAGCAGCAGGCGACCGTCGGCGACGGTGTGCGCGGCGCCGGACAGCTCCATCGGCAGCGGCGCCACCGCGGTCCACGTGTCCATCTTCGGGTCGTAGGCGTAGGTGGCCGTCTTGGTCGGTCCCCGCTGGTACAGGCCGCCGGCGCAGTAGCCCTTGGCCTCGATGGCGCCGCAGGCCGGCTCGGCGATCGGCTCGGGATAGTCGGCGACCTGCTCCCATTCGCGAGCCACCGGGTCGTAGCGGAACACGTCGTCGGTGCCGCAGTCGGAGTCCTCGTCGCTGAAGCAGCCGCCGACGACGTACATCATCCCGTCGAGCACGAAGCTGCCGGCCAGCATGACGGGGATCGGCGCGCCCGGCTCAGTGGTCCAGCTGTTCGTGGCCGGGTCGTACACGTCGGTGCCGGGAGAGATGCCGTTCTCGTAGATGCCGGGCTCGCGCCCGCCGGTCACGTAGAACTTCCCGTTCACGAACTCGCCGGCAGGTGCGCCGCGGCCGTGCGGCATCGCCGGCAGCGGCACCCAGCCCTCGCCCGACGCCGGGTCGAGGACGAACCCGCGCGTGGTCGCGTAGTCGAACGCGGATTCGCCGCCGACGGAGTAGATGCGGCCCCCGTGCAGGCCGGCGACGTTGTCGACGATGTTGATCGGGTAGTCCGGCAGCGCCTGCCAGACCGCCGACCCGGTGTCGGAGGCGAGCGCGGCGGTGGCCGACCCCGTCGTCCGTGGGTGCCCCTCTGTGTTCGGGACGAACGAGACCGGCCGCTCGGCCAGCACGACCGTGGCCGGCGCGGTGCCCTCGTTGGTGACAGTGACCGTCGCGGACTCGCTCCCGCCCAGGTCGCCCGCCGACGACACCGACGAGACGCTGGTCGTCAGCATCCCCGCACCCAGTGAGAAGTCCGCCGTCGCGGTCGTGGCGGCCGCGATCTGCACCGAGCGGGTGCTGTCCTGGTACTGCAGCCGGGTCGCGGTCACCTCGTGCGAGGCCGTGACGGGGACGAACATCCAGTAGAAGCCGGCGCCATCGGTCGTCGCGCTCGCCGCGCCGGAGGCGGTCGTCACGACCGAGCCGGCCACGGGCGCGCCGGTGTTGCCGTCCGTCACGTGCCCGGCGAGCAGCCCGCCGTCCACCGGGTCGCAGCTACGGTTCCCGACGAACACATCGTCGAGCTGCCAGCCGTTGGCCGCCGTGTACGGACCCTCGTGGTACCGGAACCGCACCCGCACGTCCGAGCGCCCGGCCGCCTGCGGGATCGGGACCGACTCGGTCGCCGGCCCGTACACCGGCTCGACCCGGTGCCAGACCGTCTCCCAGGTCGCACCGCCGTCGAGCGACAGGTCGACGTCGGCGATGCCACCCGGCTCGTCCCAGACCCAGGTGTCGAAGTGGTGCGCGAAGCCGATCGCCGGCTCGGCCACGCCGGTCAGGTCGAGCACCGGGGTCACCAGCGACGTGTCCTGCCGGGTGACGTAACCGTAGAACTCACCGTCGACGATCGCGAACCCGGACCGGCCGCCGGTCAGGTTGCCGCGCTCACCGGGGTCGTCGAACCGCCACTCCTCCGCGGCGCCGATCTCGTCGGTGACGGTCCACCCGGCCGGCAGCCCGTCGTCGAAGCTCGCGGCGACGCCGTCGGAGACCAGCGCGTAGCCGGGTGCGAAGCAGCGCACCGGATCGACCTCGAGCGTGATCTCCTGCCCCTCGCCGGACAGCTCGACCGTGGCCCCCGGATAGCCCGGATACCGGCTGGTCACCGTCGCGGAGTGCGACCCGGGCGGCAGCTCCAGCGAGAACGCGCCGGTCACCGGGTCGGTCACGGCCGTGACACCGGCGGCCGTGACGTCCGCCCACAGCGGCCAGCCCTGCCCCGAGCTGTCGCGCACCGTCCCGGTCAGGGTGACGGTGTCCGCGCCGGCCGCGGGCGCCGCTGCGACCAGGCCCGCGGCGGTGAGCGCGACCGAGACCACAGCCGCGACACTGCCTCGACGTCGGTTCATCGGTGCTCCCTGTCGATCACGCCGGGCGGTCATCGGCCGCATCCGGTCTGGCGGAGGGTGAAGTCGCGGACGGTGTCGCGGCCGGCCCGGACCCGCAGCTCGGCGGTCTGTGGTTGCCAGCCGCCCTTCACGACGACCGCGGCGACCGGGTTGGCGGTGCGGTCGAACCAGGTCGCGTACCGGCCGTCCGTGCCGGTGACCAGGGTGCGCGATCCGGTGGCGGCGTCCAGTTGCACGACGGCGCCGGGCAGCGGTGCGGTGGTCCCGTCGCAGGCCTGGCCGCGCACGGTTCCCATCAGCCGTCCCCAGGTCGACGGCGCCGACACCGTCAGGTGGACGGGGATCGCGGCGGCGTCGTAAGGGGTGTCGTCGCGCAGCACCAGCGCCGCCGAGACCGTGCCCGGCTGCTCCAGCGCGCTGGCGTCGAAGGTCAGCGTCACCTCGGCGGACTCGCCCGGAGCCAGCGTGAGCGACGGCGGGTCGGCGGCCAGCCAGCCGACAGCGTCGCCGGAGCCGCAGTTGGCGTACCCGGGCAACAGGGCGGTCGCGCTGGTGAGCCCGGGACCGGTGCTGCCGCCGACGGTGTGGAAGCCGCAGGCGCTGCCGGCCCGGTAGACCGGCACGGGGGCGTTCGGGAGCGGCGACCACGTGTCGGTGGCAGGGTCGTAGGCGAACCCCTCGTTCGTGATGACCTCGGCGTCGTCGGTGACGCCGCCGGACACGATGAGCTTGCCGTCTGCGGCCGCGTAGGCCGAGCCCCACAGGCCCAGTGGCATCTCGGCCAGCTCCGTCCAGGTGTCCGTCGCCGGGTCGTAGACGTAGGTGGACGTGAGCTCGTTCAGCCCTTCACCGCGTGCGCCGCCGGCGCAGTAGAGCTTGTGGTCGATCGCGCCGCAGGACACCAGCGCGGTCTCCTCGGGATAGTCGGCCACCTGCTCCCACCGCCCGGCGGCGGCGTTGAGCCGGAGCACGTCGGTGCTGCCGCAGTCGCCGGGGCAGCCGCCGATGACGTAGAGCATGTCGTCGAGGACGGCCGAGCCGGCGCTGGTCACCGGCTTCGGCATCGCCGGGCCGGGCGACCAGGTGTTGGTGCGCGGGTTGTACACGTCGACGTCCACGCGGGTGGCGCCGGTGTTGCTCCAGCCGCCGGCCGCGTAGAAGCGCCCGAGCAGGAAGCCGCCGAGCGGCCGTTGCCGGGCCCGTGGCAGCGGTGCGATCGGCTCCCACTCGCCGTCGCCGTCGTGCGCGTACGCCGCGTTGGTCGCGCCGGAGCCGTTGGTGCCGCCGATCGAGTACACCCGGCCGTCCAGCACGTCGACGGCGCTGTCCATGACGCCGAACGGGTAGTCGGCCAGCAGTGCCCACGGTGCGATCGGCTCGCCGGCCGCTGCGGTGCCGGCGGCGCCGCCGCTCACGTCAGGGCCGGCGGTGAACGTCCCGGGCACCCGCTGCACCGGCGCGCCGGTTCCGGTGGCCGCGGGTGTGCTGACGCCGGGCCGCTCGGTGAGGTCCAGCGTGGCCGGCGCGGTGCCGTCGTTGGCGACGGTGACCGTCGCGCTGCCGGTGCCGCCGAGCGGGACGGCGCCGTCGACCCGCTCCTCGCGGATGTCCAGCCGCCCGGCCGGCAGTGCGAACTCGACCGGCGTGGTGGCGTCGGCCGCGACGTCGACCGTGACCGTCGTGTCGGTGTAGCGGGTCCGGCTGCCGATGAACGCCTGCTCACCGGGATTCGGGACGAACGTCCAGAAGAAGCCGTCGCCGAGGCCGGGGTCGTCCGGGGTGGCGACGGTGGTGACGGCGAGCGCGGGGTCCGCCGCGCCGGTCACGGTGGACCCGACGATCGGCGTGCGGGTGTTGGCATCGAGCACGTGCCCGGTGAGCAGCCCACCGGCGACGGTGGCGCAGTTGCGCTGACCGAGCACGACGTCGTCGACCTGCCACCAGCCGTTGAACGCCGAGGCGAACGTGAACCGCACGCGAACGTCCGGCTGACCGGCCGCCGCGGGGATCGGCAGCTGCAGCTCCTCGCCGTAGATCCCGTCCAGGCCGCTGTGCTCCCAGACGGTCTGCCAGGTGGCGCCGCCGTCGACGGACAGGTCGACGCCGATCCGTGCGTCGGAGGAGTAGTCGGTCTTGAACCACAGCGCCGGGACGTCCACGCCGGTCAGGTCGACGACGGGCGACACCAGGTCGGTGTCCTGCCGCCCGTCCCGCCCGTAGAGCGGACTGAAGACGGAGGCGAAGTTGCCCTCGCCGCCGGTGCGGTTGTAGTCGTCGTGCGGGAACCGCCAGACCTGGCCGTTGCCCACGTGGTCGACGACGGACCAGCCGGGCGGTGCGGTGTCCGGATCGAACGTCTCGGTGTAGGCCGCGACACGGTCGCGCTCCTCGTAGCCCGGGGCGGTGCAGGCGTAGCCGTCGGCGACCAGCGCGACGTCATGGCCGATGTCGCCGGTGAGGTCGATGGTGGCGGTCGACGGCGTCAGGCCCGGGTAGACGCCCTCGACGGTGACGTCGTAGCCGTCCCCGGCGGGCAGCTCGATGGCGTAGCTTCCGTCGGCCGGGTTCGTGTAGTAGGTGCCGGCCGGGACGCCGTCGACGGTGATCGTGGCGTAGAGCGGCCAGCCGTGGTCCGAGCCCTCGGTCACGGTGCCCGTGAGCGTAGCGGTCGGCCGCGCGGTCAGCGTGAGGTCCAGGGTCGTCGTCTCGCCGGTCCGGACGGTGGCGGTGCCGCCGGCGTCGGCGTAGCCGAACAGCTCGGCGCGGACCTCGTACCCGCCGACCGGCAGCCGCACCGACCAGGTGCCGTCCGGTGCGGTGCTGAGCCGCCGGTTCGCCGGGCCGGTGAGGGCGATCGTGGCGCCGCCCAGCGCCGCGCCGCCGGCGTCGGTGACCGTGCCGCGCAGCACACCGGTGTCGCCCCGCGGCGCCGCCGCGACCGCCGCGTGGATGTCCAGCCGGCCCTCGCCGTACACGTTGTTGTTCTCCGGCGTGCCGCCGCAGCTGGTGTCGTCGGTGTCGATCGCCTTCTCGTCCAGCAGCGCGCGGGTCGCCTCGATGTCGCCCAGCACCACCGGCGACGACGACCACAGCAGCGCCACCGCCCCGGAGACGTGCGGCGTCGCCATCGACGTGCCGCTCCAGCTGGCGTACGTGCCGCCGGGCAGCGACGAGCGGATGCCCACGCCCGGCGCGGCGATGTCCGGCTTCGTCTCGCCCTGGTAGCCCGGGCCGCGGCTGGACTGCGGGTCGATGACGTGGTTCACGTCGTACATGCCGGTGCTGTAGGTGGCCGCGCCGTTGCCCGGGTTCTCCGCGGACCCGCACGCCGGGCCGGAGTTGCCGTTGGCGAACGCCGGGAAGATGCCGGCGGCGGCCCACGCCTCGACCAGGTCGTCGTACCAGCGCGCCGTCGTACCGCCGCCCCACGAGTTGTTGACGACGTGCGGGCGCAGGTCCGGCCGCGGGTTGTCGCCGTCGAGGTCGGTCGGCGCGATCATCCACTCGCCGGCGGCCAGCAGCGAGAAGTCAGTGCAGCTGTCGCTCTCGCAGCCCTTCGCCGCGATCCAGCGGGCGCCCGGCGCGACACCGATCTGCGCGCCCTCGCCGGTGCCTGTCATGGTGCCGGTGACGTGGGTGCCGTGGCCGTTGTTGTCGCAGGGCTGCGGTGTGCTGCCCGCGCAGACCTTCGCGGGGTCGTACCAGTTGTAGTCGTGGTCGAACGTGCCGTCGCCGTTGTTCCCCCGATACTGCCCGACCAGCGCCGGGTGCTCGAACTCGACGCCGGTGTCGATACTGGCGACGACGATGTTCTCGCCCTTCGTGCCGAAGTCGGTCCACACGTCGTCGGCGCGGATGTCCGCCACGCCCCACTCGACGGCGGCCGCGCTCAGCGTCGTGGCGTCGTGCCGCGGCTCCGGCAGGTCGTAGGTGCGGGCCGGCTCGATCGCGGCGACCTCCGCCCGGCCGGCCAGGCGCGCGGCGAGCTCCGCCGTCCCGTCGAAGACGTAGATCGCGTTGGACGCGTGGAAGGCGCGGTACTCGACGCCGGCCGCATCCAGCTGCCGGCGGACGGCGCGCTGGCTGCGCTCCGCTGTGTCCTGGAGCGCCTCGACGACGGCGGCGCCGCGGTCGGCCCAGTCGTCGACGGCGGCCGCGGCGACGAGGTCGGCGCGCTGCTCGAAGCCGATCAGGAAGTCGGCGGTGCCGCCGTCGTCGAGCTGCCGGGACAGGGTGGTGTCGACCTTTCCCGCGGCGCCGGCCTCGGGCGGCGCCGCCGGAGATCCCGCCGGAGCGGAGGCCGCGGGGGCGGCGGTCAGCGCCGTCAGGGACAGCAGTGCCAGGGCGGTCGCGAACCAGCGGCGACGGGGGGAGTCGTGCCTCACGCGGGGTCTCCTCGGTCACGAGCCTCGTGCACCGTGCGCCGGGGTGCTGGCGTGAGGGCACAAGAGGGGGCAATGCCGACGTTTGCGGGTGAACGTAGCGGCTGTGCCGGCCGCGGGGCACCACCTCACGTGTGACGCATTAGAGTCACGTCACACTTATGACACTGCAGAACGACGGCGCCGCGAGGCGCCCACGGCTGTCGGCCATCGGCCTGAGCGAGGCCGAGGAGTCGGTCTACCGAGCCCTGCTCGACCTCGGTCCGGCCACCGGCGCCGACCTCGCCCGGCGGCTCGGCTGGGACCAGCGCGAGGTGCGCACCGCCGTGCGGGCGCTGGAGGCGTCCGGGCTGGCCGGCCGCACCACCACCCGGCCGCCCCGGTTCACCGCGGTCCCGCCGGAGGTGGCGTTCGAGCCGCTGCTCATGCATCGCCAGCAGGAGCTGCAGGAGGTGCGCGCCGAGGTGCATTCCCTGCAGCACCGCTTCCGCGAGAGCATGCTGGTCTCGTCCGCGGCCGACGCGTTGCAGCTGGTCACCGAGCCGGCCGCCATCGTGCAGCGGTTCGAGCAGCTGCAGCTGTCGGCGCGCTCGGAAGTCATGGTCTTCGACAAGCCGCCCTACGTCGGATCCATCGAGGGCAACATCGACATCGAGCTGCGCATGCTCGCGCGGGGCGTCCGGTACCGCGGCCTCTACGACCGGCAGGCGCTGGAGGAGCCGGCGAAGCTCCGCGCGCTGAGCGAGCTACTGGCGGCCGGCGAGGAGGCCCGCTGCATGGCCGAGCTGCCGATGAAGCTCGCCATCGCCGACCGGGAGGTCGCCATGATGCCGCTGCGCGTGCGCGAGAGTACCGGCGCGCTTTTGGTGCACGCGTCGTCGCTGCTGGACGCGCTGTGCGCGCTGTTCGAGACGCTCTGGAACTCGGCGGCCACGGTGAACCTGGCCCGGCCCGACGGCGTCGACGACATCCTCGGCCCCGACGAGCACCTGCTGATCGGCCTGGTCGCGTCCGGCATCAAGGACGACGCGATCGGCCGCCAGCTGGGCGTCGGGCGCCGCACCGTGCAGCGGCGGATCACCGAGCTGCAGGAGCGCCTCGGCACCACGACACGCGTCGGACTCGTGGTAGAGGCAGCGCACCGCGGCTGGATCTGACGCCGGCGCCGGTGCGTGTGATCTCTCCCGGTGACCCTGTCGTGGCTCCGCCCGCCCGGCCGCCGCCTCACCGAGAAGTTGATCGTGGAGTAACCGGGAAGTTGGTGGGCGAAATGCCCGATTGATTCCCCGATTTCTCCAAGATCAACTGGAGGTGGGCGGGCGGCGAGGTAGGCCTGGCCCGCTCGAGGTGCTGAACGGCATCGTGGTGACGGTGTCCGCCCGCGCGACGAGCTCGTCGAACTCAGCGCGGTTGGTGTCCTTCACGATCGCGTCGCGGTAGTCGGCCGCCGGCAGCACGACGTCGACCTCGCCGCCCAGGTCGAGGATGACGTGCGCGAGGCGGGGTCAAGCCGCGTCGACGGGGGCGACGCCGCTGATGCGGTGGACCGCGAAGGAGCGGACCTCGCCGCTGCGGTGATCGAACGCCGACAGCCAGCCGCCCTCGATGCGGGCGGGGTCGACCAGGCGTTCCGTCGTGGCGCCGTGTTGGTCGACGTAGCCGATCCAGACCGTCGCGCCGGTCTCGAGCGCTTCGCGCAGGTCGGCCAGCGTCGTGGCGGCGGTCGTCCGGCCCAGGCGGCCGCGCGCGCCGTCCGCCGGCCGCTCCGCCCGCGACCGGTCGCCGGCCCGCAGCGCCCGGACGGCGGCACCGAGCAGCGTCTCCTCCGGCGCCGACAGCTCGGCTAGAGCGGACCGCGGCGCGAACCGCGTCGCCCGGCGCGGCTCCGCGCGGCCGATGACGATGGACCCGTCCGCGGCCTCCGGCACCGGACTGAACCCGAGCTGCCGCAACCGCTCGACCAGCGTGTTCGCCGCGATCGACGACGCCAGGACGGTGGGCGCCAGCCGCCGCAGGCTCAGGCTGGCCGAGCGCGGGTCGGCCATGATCGCGGCCAGGACGGCTTCGTCGTCGCAGCGGACGAACGCCGACGCGGCGCCGACCCGCAGCTGTCCGTGCGTGCGCGCGACGTCGTCGACGAGGTACGTCAGCGGCTGCGGCACCGGCGTGCGCGAGATGGTGGCCAGGAAGGCGTGGACGTCGGAGGCGGTGCGGCCGGCGTCGAGCGCCCGCCGCAGTGAGCCGGCGGTGAACCGGTGCACCGACGCGCCGCCGCGGCTCTCGACGTCGGACAGCAGGCTCAGCTCGCGCTCGAGGTCGGCCCGCAGCGGACCCGGTGCGATCGCCGTCAGGTCGGCCTGCAGCAGCACGTGGTCCAGCGGCTGCGGCAGGCTGGTCCGCACCGCGTCGGCCGCCGCCGCCACGACCCGGTCGCCGCTGCGGCCCTCGAGTAACGGCCGGGCGAACGACGCGAGCGCGCCCATGCCGGTGAGTCCGAGCTGCTCAGCCTCGCGCAGCGTCCAGCGGGCGAGGTCGTCGCGGAATCGGCCGGCGCGGCGGGGCCGGCGCCACCGCAACGCGGCCAGCACGCCGACGAGGTCGGGCGCCCAGCCGGCCGGCAGCCTGGACAGCTCCTCCAGCACCAGCCGGCGGACCTCGGGCGCGGCCGGACGCTCGAGGTCGCGGCCGAGCGGCGGGATCGGGCGGTCCTTCTCGTCACGCGTCCCCGCGACGCCGGCGACCCGGCTGGTGGTGAGCCATGCCTGCACGAGGACGGCCCAGCGGCGGGACGGGTCCTCGCGCCGCCACGCGTCGAACTCCGGCGTCGGCAGCCACACCTCGTCGGCGTTGTCGCCGACGGCCACCAGCCCGGCGGCGTAGGCGACCTCGGCGATCAGTGCGGCGCCGGCCTCGTCTGTGTCGAGCAGCTCCGGCAGCCGGCGCAGGTCGCGCACGCCCAGCCCGCCGGTGCGCAGGACCGGCGGCGGCTCGGCCGCCCAGGTGTCGAGCAGCAGCTCGATCTTGCGGGTGAGGTCGAACGCTCCGGCGCCGGCGGTGCGGTCGACGATGTCAGGGGAGCGCTCGGTGACCGACGGGGTCGGCGGCGCCAGCTGGAGGTCGGTGTGCACACGGCCGCCACGCAGGCGCAGCGCGACCTCGCGCGGCAGCACCACCGTCGTCGAGTCGACGGGCACCAGCAGCCCCACCGCCAGCAGCTGGTCGATCGGCGTTCGCGCGGTCGCGCGGTGCACCTCGCGCAGGGCGTCGTCGATGCGGCCGGTCGGCGGTCCCGGGGTCAGCGCCGCCAGCGCCGAGCGGGCGTCGTCGGTGAGGCCGTCCAGCAGCGCCCCCAGCGCGGCGGGGTCGGTGAGCGCTCCCGCGACGGTGTCGACGTTCCCGGCGTGATCACCGGCGGGGGTGAGCCCGAGGCCGTCCATGATCGAGGCAAGCCGCGACGGCGACAGCGCGAGCAGCGCCTGCCGGGCAGGCGGGCCGAGACCGGCCGGATGCGGACCGACGATCTCGTGCACGATGCGCGGCAGCCGCAGGTCGTCGTCGGTACCCCACAGCAGCGCCTGCGTCCGCAGCGTCGCCAGCGCGTCGTCGACGGCGGCGGCCGGAGCACCGAGGGAGCCCCGCACGTCGGCGGGGCTCATGGGTGCCGATAAGATCAACAGCGCGTCGACGACCTGGAGCGTGAAGCGGTCCATCCGGTCGAGCGCCCGGACGGCCGACGCCCGGGTGGTCGCCCGCGAGGCCAGCTGCGAGACGTCGGCGGGCACCGGGACCAGAAGGTCGGGCCGGGCACGCAGCAGCGCCGCCAGCTCGTCGTCGGCGCAGGCGCGCAGGTCGTCGGCAAGACTGCGCGGAGCCGAGTCGTTCCCGGTCATCCGCTCTACGGTACGGCGTGCATCTGGCCTGCTGCGAATCAGAGCTTGCGCAGACGCTCCAGGAGCTCCGCACTGCGCTCGGCGGCCTCGACCCGGGCTTCGATGTCGGCCGCCTTGAGCTCCGCGGTGATGTCGGGATCTACGGGAACCTCGAGGGGCTTGCGTCGTTCGACAGTCACATGCGGGACATTACCGGCCACTCGGAAGTGGATCCAAGCCCCATCCCATCGTTCGGGTGCGCCAAGATGCATGGCCATGACCCAGCTCGATCCGCGGCAGGCGCGGACGCGATACCTGATCCTGCTGGCCCTGCGGTGGGTGCCGTCGGCTCTGCTGCTGCCGGTCCTGACGCTGCTCCCGCTGGACCGTGGGCTGACGTTGTCCGAGCTCGGCATGGCGGCTGCCGTGCAGGGGCTGGTCGTGTTCGTGCTCGAGCTGCCAACGGGCGGGATCTCCGACGCGCTCGGCCGCCGGCCCGTGCTCGTCGCGTCGGGCGTGATCAGCCTCGCCGGCATCGCCCTCATCCTCGTGGCCGACTCGCTCGCCCTGTTCGCCGTCGCGTTCGCGGTCCAGGGCCTCTACAAGGCGCTGGACAGTGGGCCGCTCGAGGCGTGGTACGTCGACACCGTCCAAGCGCACGACCCGGACGCCGACATCTCCGAGGGCCTGGCTCGGGGCGGGACGGTCGCCGGCATCGCGATCGGCGGGAGCGCGCTGCTCGCCGGTGGGCTCGTGGCGCTCGACCCGCTGCCGTCGGTCGACGCGCTGGCGGTTCCGGTGCTGCTGGCCGCGGTGCTGCGCGCGGTCTCGGTGCTGGCCACGATGAGTTTGCTCGTCGAGGCACGGCAGCGGTCCGGCTGGCAGGCCACAGTGAGGGCGGTGCGCGAGGTCCCAGGTGTCATCGCCGGCAGCCTCCGGCTGGTGCGCGGTTCGAGGATCCTCCAATGCCTGATCCTCATCGAGCTGTGCTGGGGGTTCGGTGCGACGGCGTACGAGTCGCTCACGCCGGTCCGGCTGGCCGAGGTGATCGACGACGCGGAGCGGGCCGGCGCGATCATGGGCCCGGCCGCGGCGGCCGCCTGGTTCGTGTCGGCCGGCGGTGCGGCGCTGGCGCCGAGGCTCGCACAGCGCATCGGCATCGCCGGAACCGCGGCCGCGACTCGCCTGGCGCAAGGCCTGTTCGTCGCAGCGATGGGACTCTCGCTGGGTGCCGCCGGCGTGCTGGTGGCGTTCCTCGCCTGCTACTTCGTCCAGGGTGCGTCCAGCCCGATGCACATGACTCTGGTGCACCGCGAGATCACCGAGGAGCATCGGGCCACGGTCGTGTCACTGAGCTCGATGGCGTTCCAGCCGGCGGCCGCCATCGGCCTGGTCGCGCTGACGACGGTGGGCGAGTCCGCCTCGCTGGCGGTGGCGATGCTGGTGGGCGGTCTGATCGTCGCGGCGGCCACACCGCTCTACCGGCCCGCGTATCGCGCGGAGCGGCGGCGAGAGACGGCCGGTGACGTGGAGGGTCCGCCGGCCGACTCGGTCGCCTGATCGAGGTGCGCGACACCACCAAGCGTTGATGATCATGGAGAAATCGGGGTTCCAACAGCTCCGGAACCCCGATTTCTCCATGATCAACGCGGGTCGGGGACACCTCATTCGACCCGGTGGACGTCAGACGATCAGGCGGGGGCCGGCGTGCGGCAGTGCGCCGATGGCCGCCTCCTGCAGGACGATGTGCCGCGCGACCGGCGCAGACACCTCGCGCTCGATCATCCGGCGGGCGATCAGGCCGGCCACCACCGGGGCGGCAAACGACGTGCCCGACCACAGCGCGTGCCCGTTGCTGAACCGGGCCGAGGTGTCGTCGATGTAGTCGTACCGGCCGTTCGGGTAGGGGATGACGGTGCTCTCGCCCGGCGTGTAGGCGTCGACCCAGTAGCCGAAGTTGCTCCACGGCGCTCGGTAGTCACCGCCGCGGGTCAGCGCGCCGACCGCCGTCACCCAGCTGTATGCCGCCGGCCAGAACGGGACGTCGGTGCCGTGGTTGCCGGCCGCCGCGACGATGACGGTCTCCGGGTACTTGCTCAGCACCCGGCGGTAGAACATGTCGAACGACTTGGGCGTCGTGCCGTGCCGAGCGTAGAGCCCGGCCTGCACGCTGACGACGTTCACGCCCGCGCGGACCACCTTCTCCAGGTCCTCGACGATGGCCAGCTCGTCGACCGCGCCGCCGAGCAGGCAGTCGCGCACCTCGACCTCGATCGACTCGGCGCCGGACACGGCGAGGAGCCGGGCGGTAGTCGCCGTGCCGTGGCCCCCGTACGGCCGAATCTCATCGGTGCCTGGCACGTAGACGTCGTCGTCGACCTCGTACTTCTTCACCGCCGAGAACCGGCTGAAACCGGAGTCGATCCCGGCCTCCGGGAAGTACCCCGTGTCGACGACGGCCACCCTAGGTCGGCCAGGGCCGACGGGCTCGCCGAGCACCGGGATCGGGCCGAAGGACGGCACCGGCTCGGTGGCCGGGCACATGGCCATATGCACCTGCGCGTCCAGGACGTGGTTGGGTGCGACGATGCGCTCGTCGCCCAAGACATCGGCCAGCTTCGCGGCGACCTCGTCGGCGTCGGTGTCCGGGAGGTGCAGGACGGCCAGCCCGACCGGGCCCTCCGATACCTCCGGCCGGTCCAGCCGCAGCTGGTCGAACGCCTCGAGGACGGTGCCGAGGTCGCGCTCGTCGCAGATCAGCTGGCCCTGCCGGTACAAGTACTCGATCGCCGTCTCGTCGCGGTTCCAGCGGGCGGCGAGTTCGAACCCCCGTTCTTTGGTGCGTCGAGCGCTGTTCTGGCGTAACCGCTCGAACTCCTGGTGTAGCCGTTCGCGATCCGGTTGCATCGGATTCCCCCAGACGTGATTCGGGCAAACGACTACATGTCTAGCATCAGGGCGTGACCTCGGGAAGCACGTTGACGGTGGTAGCTGCGGATCAGTTGCCGGCGTTGGCGATGTCGAGTCCCGACGAGGCCGATCGGGCCGCCCGCGCCGTGCTGTCCGGTGCGGCGACACCGCTGGACCAGACCTACGCGCTGCAGGCGCTGGGCATCGTCCAGCGGGAGCGCGGCGAAGTCCGCCGCGCCCTACGGACCGTGCGCCGTGGCATCCGCGTCGGCAACGAGCACGGGCTCACCGCCCGGGTCACCGACCTCGAGGCCAGCCTCGGCACGGTGCTCGCGCTGGCCGGTCGGCGGCGCTCGGCGTTCGACGCGTTCGACAGCGCTCTTGAGGGGGCGGAGCCGGCAGAGCGGGCCCGGATTCTCGTGCGACGGGCGGCGGTGTGCTTCTTCTTCCAAGATCTCGACGGCGCACGGCAGAACAGCCACGAGGCGGCCGCCATCCTCGAGCGGCTCGGTGACACGCGCTGGGAGGCAACAGCGCGAACGAACCTGGCCTCGGCGCTGTTGGGCCTCGGCCGGTTCGCCGACGCCGACGCGGAGTACGGGCGATCGCAAGAGCTGGCTGAGCGCGCTGGCCACGACTACCTGGCGACCATCGTCGTGCAGAACCGGGGCGATTGCGCGCATCGGATGGGGGACCTGCCGCGAGCCCTCCGCCTGCTCTACGACGCGCGCCGCCGATATGAGGAGCTGGGCGTCGTCCCGCCGGAGGTGTTGCGCGACCTTGCCGTCGTCCAGTTGGCAGCGGGCCTCACCGAGGATGCCGCCACCACGGCGGACGAGCTGGTGGCGGTGCTCGAGGGGGCTCGGGACTCGGCGCTGCGGCGGTCCGACGGGTTCATCGCGGCGGCCATCGTGCACCTCGCGGCGGGCAACGCCGTCCGGGCCGCCGATCTCGCCCGCCGGGCCGCGCGGTCCAGCCGCCGGCAGGGACACGACGACGCCGAGCGGCATGCGCGGGTGGTGCTGCTCCGCGCGCAGGCCGCCGCGGGCGCCGTCACGAAGCGGCACGCCCGGGCGGCCGCCGCGCTGGCCGCTGAGCTGACCGACCGGTACGCCTCCGAGCGGCTCGACGCGCTGGTGCTGGCCGGCCGGCTGGCGCTGGCGACGGGGCTGCCGGAGCTGGCCGAGGACGCACTGCGGACGGCCGCGGCCGGTCGCCGGGGCCGCGGGTCGGCGCTGCGCCGGGCCACCGGCTGGTACGCGCAGGCGCTGCTGGCCGAATCCGCCGGCGACCGGCGGGCGATGCTGCGCGCCTGCGGCCGCGGGCTGGACGTCCTCGACACGCACGCGCTGTCGCTCGGCGCGACGGAGCTGCGGGCGCGGGCGACAGTGCACGGCAGCGACCTCGCCGCGCTGGCCACCCGCCGCGTCGCCGTCGACGGGTCGGCGCGCGAGCTGCTGCGCTGGACCGAGCGCTGGCGCGGCACCTTGCACTCGCTGCCCTGGCCGGAGGCCCGCCACGACGCCGAGCTGACCGCCGAGCTCGGCCGGTTGCGCGCCGTCGGCAGCCTCATCGGCACCCACGCCGACGAGGCCGAGCGGCGGCGCATCGAGGAGCGGATCCGCCGGCACGTCCACGGCCGGGACGCGCGGACCGACGCGGCTGCCCCGGCCGGCCACGCCGCCGTCCCCGGACCGACGAGCCGTCGCAGCCTCGACGTCCGCGAGCTGCTCGACACGCTCGGCGGCCGCACGCTGGTGAGCATCGTCGGCCTGCGCGGCGGCCGGTTCCACGCCGTCGTCGCGCGCGAGGGCCGGCTGAAGCACGTGGTCGCGGGCGAGTCCGGCGCCGCGCTCGACGAGGTCGAGTACGCCAAGTTCGCGCTGCGCGGCGCGGCCGTGGCGGCCGACGCCGTCGCCGGGGTGCTGCTCGCGGCCGCCGAGCCCGGCCTGGCCCGGCTGCAGGAGACGATGCTCGGCCCGGCGGTCCGCGAGCTCGGTGACGGTCCGGTGGTGCTCGTGCCGCCGTCGACGATGCAGTCGGTCCCGTGGGGTGCGCTGCCGGCGCTGCGCGACCGGGACGTGACGGTGGCGCCGTCGGCGACCGCGTGGTTGCGCGCCCGCACCAGCACGCCGCCGGCCGACCGGCGGGTCGCGCTGATCGCGGGTGCCGACCTCGCGTCGTCGGGTGCCGAGGTCGGCGTGCTGGCCGGCGTCTACACCGACGCGACCGTGCTGACCGGCGGCGACGCCACTGCCGACGCAGCGTTGGACGCGCTGGACGGGTCCTGGCTGGCGCACGTCGGCGCGCACGGCCGGTACCGGGGCGACAACCCGATGTTCTCGTCGCTGGAACTGGCCGACGGCCCGCTGACGGTGTTCGACATCGAGCGGTTGCAGTCGCCGCCGTACCGCCTGTTGCTGACGGCGTGCGAGTCGGGTGTCGGCTCGCCCACCGGCGCCGACGAGCTGCTCGGGTTGACGACGTCGCTGTCGGCGCTGGGCACCGCCGGGCTGCTGGCCACCGTCGTCCCGGTCAGCGACGCCGCGAGCGTCGACCTCAGCCTCATCGTGCACGAGCGGCTGCGCGAGGGCGACGACCTGGGCGCGGCGCTGCTGGCGGCCCGCCGGGCGGCGGCCGGGGCGCGCGACCGCGCGACCGCGTGGTCGTTCCTGGCCCTCGGCGGCGCCTGATACGGCCCCTCAGCCGCGCGGCACACCGAGTGATCTATGTCACACGGTAATGGGCGAATGCCGCGTATGGTGATCACCGTGCCCCTCACCATCGGATTCGACCTCGATCTCACCCTCGTCGATTCCGCGGAAGGCATCACCGTCTCCATGACCGAGGCGTTCCGGCAGGTCGGCGTCGTCATCGACCCGCAGCAGCTGCTGCCGATGATCGGCCTGCCGCTCGACACCACTCTGCGCGCGTTCGTCCCCACGGACCGCGTCGACGAGGCGCGCGAGATCTACCGCGCGCTCTACCCGACGATGGGCATCCCGGGCACCAAGCCGCTGCCCGGGGCCGTCGAGGCCGTCGACGCCATCCACGCGCACCACGGCACGGTGCTCGTCGTCAGCGCCAAGATCGAGTCCGCGGTCCGGGCGGTGCTCGCGCACGTCGGCCTGCCGGTCGACGATGTCGTCGGCGAGCGGTACGCGGAGTCCAAGGGCGCGGCGCTGCAGGAACGGGGCGCGGACGTCTACGTGGGCGACCATCCCGGCGACATGATCGGCGCCCGGACCGCCGGCGCCTACGCCATCGGGGTCACGACCGGCGGGCACGACGCTGTCGCGCTGCGCGAGGCCGGCGCCGACGTCGTCTTCTCCGACCTGCTCGACTTCCCGTACTGGCTCGACGACTACGTCGGCACCCCGACCTGAGCCTGACCGCCCGGCGCCTGTCCTGCCCGCACCGTCGATCTTGGAGTAATCGGGGAGTTGCGGTCCGATTCGCCCGATTGATCCCGCCATTACTCCAAGATCAACGCGGATCGCGGGGAGGGCGAGGCGGGCACGGCGACGGTCACAGCACGAGCCGGCGCAGCAGCCGGTCCAGCTCGGCCGCGGGGTCGTCGGTGAGCCCGGCGTGCACCGGCCCCGGCTGCACGATGGTGCTGCGCGGCGCCGCCAGCCAGCGGAAGCGCTCGCCGATCGCCGTCGCGCCGACCGGCCCGGCCGCCTCCGGGTCGCTGCAGGTGCGTGCGTACGCCTCGACCGCCGCCGTGATCGCGTCGACGTCGGCCTCGGGGTCCAATGCGCGCAGCCGGTCAGCGTCGACGTGGGTCGCGGCGGCAAGGTAGCCCGCCTTCTGGCTGTAGACGATGACGCCGGCGTTGACGAACTCGGCCCGCTCGATGCGCGGCACCACCCGAAGGACGGCGTACTCGAACGGGATCATGCGGCACCGCCCGGCAGCCAGGTCGACGACGCCGCGGCTCGGGCGGCCAGGTGGTCGGCGTAGACGGCGCGGACGGCGTCGGGCTCGGCGCCGTCCAGCTTCGGGACCTCGGGCAGCCAGTCGTCCGGGACCAGCGCCAGGATCTCCGCCAGCACCGACGGTGTCACCCGCGGGGTCAGTTCGGCGTCGACCGACGGCAGCCGGTCCGCGGCGAACGCCAGCACGTGATCGTCGATCGGGTACCGCCGCGCGGCGAACGCCTCCACGCCCGGCCAGGTGTGCTGGAACAGTAGTGCGGCGCCGTGGTCGATGGCCCACAGCTGCCCGTGCCAGGTCAGCAGGTTCGGGTTGCGCCAGCTGCGGTCGACGTTGACGGTCAGGGCGTCCAGCCACAGCACCTTCGCCGCCTCGTCGGCGTCGGCCCGCCGGCCGTGTCCGTCGTACCCGAGCGACCGCGGCAGGAAGTCCATGCCGAGATTCACGCCGACGCTGGCGAGCAGGAGCGCCTGGATCTCCGGGTCGGGCTCGCGCCGCGCGATCGCCTCGTCGAGGTCGACGAGCACGAGATCGGGCACCCGGATGCCGAGCCGCCGAGCCAGCTCGCCGACCACGATCTCCGCGACCAGCGTCTTCGGGCCCTGCCCGGCGCCGCGGAACTTCACGACGTACGTGCCGAGGTCGTCGCCCTCGACCAGACCGGGCAGCGAACCGCCCTCGCGCAGTGGCTCGACGTAGCGGACCGCACGCACCACCGGGAACCCGGTACGCAAGGTCATCGCGGAAACCTCACCATGGGCGACGACGGTACGTCATCGGATTGATCGCCCCCGGAGAGGCCCACAGGCCGTCGTCGGCCTTAGGCTGGAGGCGTCTCCCGCACCTGCGGGAGGATTGTCCGGTCCCCCCGACACGAAGAGGTCAGCCGTGCCAACGGGCAAGGTCAAGTTTTTCGACACCGAGAAGGGCTTCGGCTTCCTCTCGAAGGACGAAGGCGGCGACGTGTTCGTGCACTCGTCCGCGCTCCCCGCGGGCGTGACCGCCCTCAAGCCGGGCCAGCGGGTGGAGTTCGGCGTGGCCGAGGGGCGCCGCGGCGAGCAGGCGCTCTCGGTGCGCGTCCTCGACCCGCTGCCGTCGGTGTCGGCGGCGACGCGCAAGAAGCCCGACGACATGGTGACCATCGTCGAGGACCTCATCAAGCTGCTCGACGGCCTGTCGAACACCTACCGGCGCGGCCGGCACCCCGACCAGCGCACGGCGCGCAAGGTCGCCACCGTGCTGCGCGGCGTGGCCGACGACCTCGAGCTCTGACCCTGGGCCCTGCGGGGCTCACTCCTCGGGCCGCTCCGGCGGTGGGCTCGACGGCGACGGCGTGCGCGCCGGCGGGCGGACCCGCAGTGCGAACACCAGCCCGCCGGCCATGACGACGGTCGCCACCGTCATGCCCAGCCACGGGATCAGCGGCAGCAGGATGCCCACGCCTCCGCCGACCACCCAGCCCAGCTGCAGCAGCGTCTCCGAGCGGGCGAACGCGTTGGACCGGTTCTTCTCCGGCACGTCGCGCTGCACGATCGCGTCGAGCGACAGCCGGCCCAGCTGCTGGGCGAACCCGGCCGCGAGCCCGATCAGGATCACCGTCAGCAGGTTCCAGAAGACGGCCGTCACCAGCGTGCTCGCCGCGCCGAACCCGACCAGCACCATGACGGTGCGGTCGGGACTGCGCGCCTGCACGAGGGCGCCGACGGACGAGCCGGCGGTGCTGCCCAGCCACGCGGCGGCCGCGACGATGCCCAGCAGGACGAGGTCGTCGAGCCCGGCGACCGGCTCTTCGCGCAGCACGAACGCCATGAACATCGTCATGAATCCGGACAGCCAGCGCAGCGCCGCGTTGGCCCGCAGCGCGCGGACCACCGTCGCGCCGACCCGGAACTTGCGCGGCTTGCCGGGCGCGGACGCGTCGTCGCCGCCGCCCTCGGTGAGCGACGCCGGCTCCTCGCCGGCCGACAGGTCGACCCGCTTCGGCAGGAGGATCGCCAGCACCGTCGTGCCGACGTAGGCGAAGAAGGCCGCCCGCAGTGGCCAGTCGTCGCCGATCTGGGCCAGCCCGATGCCCACCGGCGCGCCGACCAGTGTGCCGAACGTGGCCGCCAGCTGCAGCCGGGAGTTCGCCGCCACCAGCGTCCAGCCCTCCGGCAGCAGCCGGGGCACCGCGGCGGCCCGCGCGACGGCGTATGCCTTCTGCCCGACCAGCACGCCCAGCGCCGCCGGGTAGAGCCACACCCCGCCGTCGATGACGGCGTCGGCCGCCACCCAGGCGAGGAACCCGCGGCCGGCCGCCGTGAACCCGATGGCCCACCGGCGGCCATGGCTGAAGCGGTCGAGGAACGGGCCGAGCACCGGCGCGACGACCGCGAACGGCGCCATGGTGAGCAGCAGGTACAGCGCGACGTTGCCGCGCGCCTCCGTCGTGGAGACGGAGAAGAACAGCGTGCCGGCCAGCGCCACCGTCACCAGCGCGTCGGCGAAAGCGCTGGCGGCGTTGAGTTCGATCAGCCGGGACAGGCCGGTCTTCCCGGCGCCCTGCGCCTCGGCGGCGCGGTGCAGGCGGTTGGCGCTGACCCTCGCCGCGCGCGACGTCCCGGAGGCGGCGGATCTGGCGGCCCGGCCGGTTGCCCCGGCGGCCCGGCGCATCCGCGCGCCGGCGGTCGGCGGAGGCGGCATCGAACGGGTGGCGTCGTCGCCGGCGGGACGGCCGTCGCCGGGCAGCTCCCGACCGGCGAACGGCGACTCGTACGCCCCGCCGTCGCCGCGCGCACCGCGACCCCCGCCTTCCCCGGGCGGGCCGGCCAGCGGATCCGTCTCAGCCACACCCCCATCCAACCGCATCGACCCGGCCGGCCCCGAGGATGTCCCCGCATCTGGCCCGATGAGGGTTATGCAAAACCGACGGGCGATGGGGGGCCGGAGGTCCCCCTGAGTCCTCGGTCCAGGGCGGATGTCGACTGGAGAGAGTTCGCGGTCGTTGCATAACCCGATTCATGAAGGAGACTGGATGTGTCGATCATGGCGCGAGTTTGCGACAATCGATCCTCGTGACCGCCACATCGTCTCGTACCCGCCCCGCCAAGGCCGACTCCGTCCTCGTCAAGGCCGTCGAGGAAGCGCGAGCGGCGGCCGTCGACGTCGGCAGCGAGGACGCCGTCGGCGACCACCTCGGCCACGACGCCGAGGGTGAGCGGGTCGTCACCCACTACTTCGCCTGCCGGCTGGCCGGGTACGTCGGCTGGCGGTGGGCGGTCACCGTCACCCGGGCGTCGCGGTCCAAGGTGGTCACCGTCAGCGAGTGCGTGCTGCTGCCCGGCGCCGACGCCGTCCTGGCACCGGCCTGGGTGCCGTGGGAAGACCGTGTCAAGCCCGAGGACCTCGGCCCCGGCGACCTGCTGCCCGTCGCCGAGGACGACTACCGCATCGAGCCCGGCTACCTGTCGGCCGACGACCAGGACGTCCTCGAGGTGGTCCGGGAGCTCGGCCTCGGTCGCGAGTGGGTGCTGTCGCGCGAGGGCCGCGACGACACCGCGCTGCGCTGGTACGAGGGCGACACCGGCCCGCACACCGACATCGCGAAGGGGGCGCCCGGCCGGTGCGGCAGCTGCGGGTTCTCGGTGCTGCTGGCCGGCACTCTCGGCCACGCCTTCGGCGTGTGCACCAACGAGCGCACCCCGTTCGACGGGAAGGTCGTCTCGCACGCGCACGGCTGCGGCGGGCACTCCGACGTGCGGCTGCCGCCGCCGTCCGACGACGCCGCGGAGCCGGTCGTCGACACCCTCAGCTACGAGCTGGTGCCGCTGGAGCTCGACGCGCCGTAGGGAACCGCCCCCAAGCCGACCGCGAGGTCCCAGGCGGTGGAGAGTCCCACAAGGGAAAGGGAAAACAGCCCGTGGACGTCTTCGACACCGCGGCGCTGCGCGAGCGCGTCCTGGCGGCCTGGTCCGCGTCGCCCGCCCGATTCCGCGAGGACGCCAACGCCGAGGACGAGCTGGCCCGCGGGGCCTACCGCGACCGCGTGGTCGTCGAGCTGGCCCAGAACGCCGCCGACGCCGGCGCCAGGATCGGTCTGCCGGTGCGGCTGCTGCTGCGGCTCGACGGCTCGACGCTGCTGGCCACCAACACCGGCGCGCCGCTCGACGCGGCCGGGGTCGAAGGGCTGTCGACGCTGCGCGCGTCCACCAAGCGCGACGACGACACCGTCGGCCGGTTCGGGGTCGGCTTCGCCGCCGTGCTGGCGGTCACCGACGAGCCGCAGGTGCTGACGGCGTCCGGCGGCGGCGTGCGGTGGTCGCGGGCCGAGGCGGGCGCGGCCGCGGCGTCGGTGCCGGGGCTGGCCGCCGAGCTGGCCCGGCGCGGCGAGGCGGTGCCCGTGCTGCGGCTGCCGTTCCCGGCCGCCGGTGCGGTGCCGGACGGGTACGACACCGCGGTCGAGCTGCCGCTGCGCGACGACGCCGCCGTCCGGCTGGTCCGCCGGCTGCTCACCGAGATCGACGACGCGCTGCTGCTGGCGCTGCCATGGCTGGGCGAGCTGGTCGTCGACATCGACGGTGAGATCCGCCGGCTCGACGCGGGCGCGCCGACACAGCTGGCGGACGGGCTGGTGGAGCGCCGGATCGGCACACGGACCTGGCGGCTGGCGACCCGCACCGGCGTCGCGCCCGACGAACTGATGGCGGACCGGCCGTTCGAGGAGCGGTCCCGGCCGGGCTGGTCGGTGACGGTCGCGGTGCCGGTGTCCGACGAGGCCGGGGTACGGGCGCCGGCCGCGCTACCGCCGTCGCTGCCGGCCGTCGTGCACGCGCCCACACCCACCGACGACCGCACCGACCTGCCGGCGCTGGTGATCGCCGGGCTGCCGCTGGACTCCTCGCGCCGCCGGGTCGTGCCGGGTGCGCTGCTCGATCATCTGGCGGCGCAGGTCGGCGAGGTGTACGCGCGACTGGTCGCGTCGTTCGTCCCGCCCGTGCCGGGCGCGGGTGTGCTGAGGCTGGTGCCGGGGCCGCTGGGGGTCGAGGCGATCGACGCCGTGCTGCACCGGGCGGTCCGGACGGCGCTGGCGGCCACGCCGTTCGTGCCTGGCGCCGACGGCGAGCGGCTGCGTCCGGAGGAGGTGACCCTGGTCGACGGCTTGAGCCGGACCGGCGACCCGGCGGCGCTTCGCGGGGTGGTCCCGGGGCTGCCCGCGACCGACTGGTGGCGCCCGGACGTGCTGGCCGGGCTCGGCGCATCGGTGACGCCGCTGGCCGATGTGGTCGACGAGCTGGCCGGGGACCGGCAGACGCCGGCGGCGTGGCGGGCGTTGTACGACGCGCTGGACGGGTCGGACCAGGAGTCGCTGGGTGCCTTGCCGGTGCCGCTGGCCGACGGGCGGCTGGTCCGCGGGCCGCGTGGGCTGCTGGTGCCCGGCGAGGTGCGCCCGGAGCTGCTGGCGCCGTTCGACCTGCGCGTCGTCGCGCCGGAGGCCGTCCACCCGCTGCTCTACCGGCTCGGCGCCGTCGACGCGACCGCCGCCTCGGTGCTGCGCGACCCGCTGGTCCAGGGCGCCGTCGCCGACCTCGCCGAGAGCGACGACGATCCCGCGCCGGTCGCCGAGGCGGTGCTCGGGCTGCTCGCCGAGTCCGGCCTCGACGTCGCCGACGAGCCGTGGCTGGCCGGCCTGCCGCTGACCGACGCCACGGGCGCCGCGGTCCCGGCACGTGAGCTGTTGCTGCCGGGATCGCCGCTGCTGGCGGTCCTGGACGCGGACCCGGCCGAGTTCACCGTCGCGCCGGACCTGGTGGGCCGCTTCGACCCGGCCGTCCTGCGGGCGGCCGGCGTACGCGACGGGTTCGCCGTCGTCCGCGACACCGACGTGACGTTGGAGCCGGACACTTGGCACGACCTCGACGACGAGGACCGGTGGGTCGACGACGTGCTGGCGGGCCTGCCGGGCCAGCCGGTGCCACCCCTCACCGGCGAGTTCACCGCCGTCGCCGATCTCGACCTGGTCCGCGACGACGCCTGGCCGCACGTGCTGGAATGGCTGGCCGCCGACGCCGACGCGCGGGCCGCCGTCGTGTCGCCGGTGCGGCTGACCCTTGCCGGCGGCGGCCAGCGCGACGTGCCGTCGTACACCGCCTGGTGGCTGCGGCGGCACGCCCGGATCGGCGGCCGGCCGCTGACCGGGCTCGCGCTGCCCGACGCCGACGCGGTGGTGCGGGCGGTGCTGCCGGTCGCCGACGTCCCGGTCGACGACGCGTTCGCGGCCGCCGTCGGGCTGGCGCGTTCGCCGGGCGACCTCGACCCGGACGCCGTCCTCACCAGATTGGCCGATGACGACCTGAGCCTGCCGGCCGCGACGCTCGCGCAGGTGTACGCGGCGCTGGCCGCGCACGACCCGGCCGGCGTGCGGCCGCCGGACCGGATCCGGGTCCCGGACGGCGTCGGCAGCCGCGTGGTCCGAGCGTCGTCGGTGGTGGTGTGCGACGGACCGCACTGGCTGCAGCTCGGCCTGCCCGGACTCGTCCCCGGGCCGGTCGCCCTGGCCGACCTCCTGGACGTCGACCTCGCGTCAGACGTGCACGACGCCGCGGTGACCGGCACCGGGCGGCGGCAGCCGGTGCCTGACGCCGTCGCCTCGGTGCTCGGCGCGGCGCCACCGACCTACGTCGAACACGACGACCTGCGGGTCGGCGGCGTCTCCGTCGCCTGGTGGCCCGACGGCGACGACGTCCACGCCGCGACCACCGACGGCCTGGCCCGCGGGCTGGCCTGGACGACCGGTCAGTGGGCGAAGCGCTGGCTGCTCGCCGAGGCGCTGGCCGACCCGGACACGTTGCCCGGCCTGCTCGCCGAGGACGCCTTCGACTGACCTGTCGGAGCCGTCAGAAGCGCCGGCCGCCGCCGGAGCGCCGGGAGGACCGCCGGCTGGAGCCGCCGCCGAAGCTGCGCCCCCGGCTGCGGCCGCTGCCGGACCCGCCGCCGAATCCACCGCCGCCCCAGCCGCCGGAGTCCGAGCCGTCGCCCGACGACGTCCGTGCCGAGCTGGCGGCCTTGCTCAGCGACCGGCCGAAGCTGGACAGCCGGGCGCGCGGCCGTCGCGACTCCCACCGGCTCCACAGCGAGCCGCGGGCGCGCGAATGGTCGTCGTGCGGGAAGCGCCAGGCGCCGGTCGTGCCGTTCCAGTAGCCCTCGATGTAGGCGACGAGGTCCTCGCCGCCCTCCCAGTAGCTGCCACGGCCGGTCTGCCGGGCCTGGGGCGCCTCGCCGGCGTCGAGACGCGCGGCGCACTGGTCGCAGACCGGCACCTCGCGCTCCGCGCCGTCGGCCGGCGTCCACTGCCGGGCCTGGGTGCTCGGGCCGTGCCGCGGGTCGAAGAAGCACGGCGGCGTCGGCTCCGGAACCGGCCGGCCCTGCTGCAGCGCCTCGAGGCAGGCGATCTGGTACCGCGCGGTGCCGAGCAGCGAGGTCACCGCCTGGACGTCGTCGTCGGTGGCGGCCTTGTCGAGCCGGTGCCGGGCCTTCTCGACGGTGTCGAGGATCTCCTTGGTCAGCGTCGCCTGGGCGATGTCGGAGGTCGTCGGCAGGTCGGACACGCGGTCGGACAGCTCGATGACCTCCTCGGTCAGCATCGGCCGGACGACGTCGAGGTGGCGCTGCTCCTCGGCGCGGCGGCGGCGCCGGGCGCCGAGCGCCGTCCCGCCCCACCAGAGGCCGGCGACCGCGGCGGCGCCGCCGGCCCATGGCGCGACGTCGACGTAGAGCGGATGGTCGACCTCCGAGGCGCGCTCGATGAACCGGTCGATCATCGGCCCGTAGTCCGGCGCGCAGCAGTCGATGGCCTGGTCGATGGCGTCCTCGACGTAGTAGGTGGGGCCGTCCTCGCTGTGCTGCACCGCCCAGACGCCGCGGCCGTCGTACGACGAGTCGGCCACCGACATGACCAGGTACACGCCGTCGACGCCCACGCGGTCGTACAGCTGCGACGCGAGCTCCTCGCCCTCGTAGAGCAGGACCCGGCCGACGAGGCGGTCCTGCCCTTCGGGGTCGAGCCTCCACGCCGGGACGACGGCGATGCGCATGTCGACCGGCGCGGCCGCGGCGGCCTCGTCGAGGTCAGCGGCGTCGTCCCGGCCTATGGCGTCGGCGGCATCGGGGTCGACCCAGACGCCGGGCTCGGCCAGCTCGACGGCGACCTCGTCGAGGTAGCGGTCGACGTCGGCCTCGTCGGCGGCAGCCGGAGTCACCGCGGCCGAGAGGGCGGCGGCGGTGGTCAGTGCGAGCGTGGCCGCGACGCGTGCGGCCGGCCTCATCGGGCGGCTCCGGCCAGCCGGTCGCGGCAGGCGGCGCAGACCGGGACCTCGCGGGCGCGGCCGCCGGGCGGCGTGTACTGCCAGTCGGTCACGGACACTCCATGGCGCTGGTCGAAGAAGCAGTCGGCCCGTCGCGCGGGCAGTGGACGGCCGGCCAGCCGCGCCTGCGCACACGCCAGGCGCCACCGACCGTACTCGACGGTCGCCCGGACCGCCCGCAGCACGTGGTCGTCAGGCGTGCCGTCGACGGCCGCGCCGGCCTCGGCGTAGGCGTCCATGGCGGCCTGCACATCTGCGGCAACTGTGGGGTCGGTGACGCCGGCGTCGGCGGCATCGAGCTCCTCGCCGAAGCGGGTGACGTCCTCGCGGGCCAGCTCCCGCCGCTCAGCCAGCGAGTCGGCCTCGTCGTCCAGCACGTCGAAGGACGGCCGGTAGAGCGCCGGCCCCTCGCCGCCGTCGCGCGTGCGTCGCCGGTGCCACCAGAACAGTCCGCCGGCCGCGAGGGCCAGCACCACCACCGCGATGACCAGCGGCCACACCCAGCCGGCGCCGCCAAACTCCTCGGGCGCGCCGGACACTCCCAGCTCGGTGAGCGTGTCGTCGAGGATGGCCACCTGCTGCGAGCGGGTGTGCCGCTCGATCGCCGTCTCGAGCGCCTCCTGCACCGGCGCGTCGACGTCGTAGGCCGCGCCGTACGTGGCCGTCCCGCCGAAGACGACGACGTATACGCCGTCGGGACCGCCCGCCTCGTGGACGGCGTCGAGGAACGCCGCGCCGCGGGCGTCGTCGTCGCCGCCGGGCATGTCGGACAGCGCGGTCGCCGGGACGACGGCGATGTACACGGCGGGCGAGTGCCCGTCGACGCGGTCGGCCAGCCGCTCGGCGTCGTCGGCAGACACGATGCTGGCCTGCGTCTCGTCGACGTACACCGGCGCGGACGCCCACGCCATGGCTACATCACCGGGGTAGCCGCCGGGCGCCGGCTCGCTCGCGGCGGGCGCCGCGGACGTCGTCGCGGCGGACGTCGTGCTCGCAGCCGTCGCCGGACCGAGCACCGTCGCGGCGACCACGAGCAGTGCGGCCGCCGGGAGAGTCAGCCGCATGCCTGCTCCTCACCGTCGGGTCATCGCGCCCCCCGATCCTCACATGCCGCGATGAACTCCAGCGCACGGCCGTGCATGAGGCCGGCCGCTTCCGCGGCGTACTCGCCGGTCAGCGACGAATCGGCGAACAGGTGCGCGGCGACGCCCGGATAGGAGAAGTAGTGGTACGACGCGCCGGACGAGGCGACGGTCTCGGCGAACTCGCGGTTGGCGTCGTCGTCGCGGAAGGGGTCGAGCTCGGCCTCGTGCACCTGGACCGGCACGGCGGACGGCCACAGGTCGGCGCCGACCGCCCGGACCGGCACCGAACCGTGGAACGCCACTGCGCCGCAGGCACCCGGCCGCGACGTGACCAGGTGCACGACCGAGATGACGCCGTTGGAGAACCCCGCATAGACGACGTCGGGCCGGACGCCGTCGACCGCGGCGTCGGTGCGCCGCAGCAGCTCGGCCTGGCCGCCGTACTTCTCCATGAACTCGAACGCCTCGTCGTAGCCGTCGAAGACCGCGCCGCCGTAGAGGTCGGGCAGGTGGACGACATGACCGGCCGCGCGCCACTGCTCGGCGGTCTGCAGCACCCCGGGGCGGAGCCCGAGGACGGAGTGGAACAGCACGATCTCGGTCATGTCTCGGTTCTATCGGAGGGCACCGACAAGGTCGGGTCACCGCACGCCGAGCAGGTCCTCGATCGGCGTGATCGCGAAGAAGACCACGAACAGCGCGGCGATGATCCACAGCAGCGGGTGCAGCTCGCGGGCCTTGCCCTTGGCCAGCTTGATGATCACGTACGAGAGGAATCCCGCGCCGATGCCAGTGCTGATCGAGTACGTGAACGGCATCAGCGCCAGCGTCAGGAACGCCGGGATGGCGATCTCGACGTCGTCCCAGGCGATCTCGCGGACCTGGCCCATCATCAGGAATCCGACCAGCACCAGCGCCGGCGCGGCGGCCTCGTTCGGCACGATCGCCACGACCGGCGCCAGGAACGTCGCGAGCAGGAAGCAGATGCCCGTCACCACGCTGGCCAGGCCGGTGCGTGCGCCCTCGCCGACGCCTGAGGCGGACTCGATGTACGACGTGTTGCTCGACACCGACGCGGCACCGCCGGCCGCCGCGGCGACGGAGTCGACCAGCAGGATCTGCGTCGTCTTCGGCGGGTTGCCGTTCTCGTCGAGCAGGTGGCCCTCGGCGCCGACCGCGACCATCGTCCCCATCGTGTCGAAGAAGTCGGCCAGCATCAGCGTGAACACGAACAGCAGCACGCTCACGACGCCGACGGACTCCCACGAGCCGAGCAGGCTGAAGTCGCCGATCAGCGAGAAGTCCGGCAGATCGACGATCTGGTCGGGCAGCTGCGGCGCGTTGAGGTTCCAGCCGCCGGGGTTCTCCGCCGACGGACCCAGGTCGGCGATCGTCTCGACGACGACCGCGAGCACGGCGGTGCCGATGATCGTCCACAGGATCGCGCCGCGGATCTTCAGCGCGTACAGCACGACGACGGCGATCAGCCCGGCGCAGAACACCGCGACCGGCCACGTCGTCAGCGAGCCGCCCTCGCCCATGCCGATCGGCGGCGACGGATTACCCGTCGACCGCACGAACCCGGCGTTGACGAAGCCGACCAGCGTGATGAACAGGCCGATGCCGACGCTGATCGCGGTCTTCAGCTGACGCGGCACCGCGCCGAACACGGCCTGCCGGAACCCCGTCAGCACGAGGACCAGGATGACCAGGCCCTCCATCACCACCAGGCCCATCGCGTCGGCCCACGTCATCTGCGACGCCAGCCCGAACGCGACGAACGCGTTGAGGCCGAGGCCGGTCGCCAGTGCCAGCGGGAAGTTGGCGACCACGCCCATGGCGATCGTCAGCACGCCCGCCACCAGCGCCGTCGTCGCGGCGACGGCGGCGAGGTCCGGGGTCTCGCCGCCACCCAGGAAGTTGCCGTCGACATCGGCGACCGTGCCGATGATCAGCGGATTCAGCACGATGATGTAGGCCATCGTGAAGAACGTGACCAGGCCGCCGCGCACCTCGCGGCCGATGGTCGAGCCGCGCTCGGTGATCTTGAAATAGCGGTGCAGCGAGGTGGGCTCGGTGGGGGTGCCGGTGTCGGTCATGGGGGCC